>JBFPGZ010000001.1:0-262978 GCA_041083665.1 Leptothrix sp. (in: b-proteobacteria) | reverse complement strand
CTGCCTTACAACCGCCACTCCACCCGCAAACTCGCCGTGCGATAGGTTCTGGCCACGCTGCTGACCTGCTGCAGCGTGCTGCCGTCCTGGCTCTGGCTGGTGATGATCTGATCCGCCGCCAGCAGATTGGCGGCGCTGGCGCGCAGTTTCACATTCGAGTTGAAGGCCCAGAGCGCGTAAATGTCGATGACGCGTTTGGCGTTGCGCTCAGTGCGCTGGGCGTCGCTGAGTTGCAGGGTATCGCCGGGGGTCCAGTTCAGATTGCCGCCGACGGTGAGCGGCAGGCTGAGCAGCCGGTAATCGGCGCCGAGGTTGGCGCTGGCGCGCGGTTGGCTGTCCAGGCGGTTGTTCGGCCCCGGCACGCCCTCGACCTGCGACTTGAACAGGCTCAGGTTGGTGCGCACATCAAAGGCGGCCTTGGTGTCGAGCAGCTCGCTGGCGCGGAACTTGGCTTCCAGTTCGATGCCGCTGCTGCTGGCGTTGCCGATGTTGAATGGCTGCGCCACCCAGCGCCCATCGGCGCCTTGGCTGGTGAGGGTGCGCATGTAGTCGGCAATCTGGCGGTGGAACAGGCTGGCACTCATCAGTCCGCCTGAGCTGAGGTAATGCTCGAAGGCCAGGTCGATGCCGGTGGCCAGCTCGGGCTTGAGCTGCGGATTGCCGAGCCGGTCCGGATCGGTGAGCGAGTTGTTGTTGCTCAGCAGCGGGCGCGCGACCAGATTGTTCAAGGTGGGCGCGCGGTAGCTGCGCGTCAGGCTGGCGCGGATCTGCTCGCTGCCCTGCGGGTTGAGCTTCCAGGCGCTGTGTAGCAGCGGTGACCAGACGCTGCTTTGGTTGTTGACTGTGCCCGCATCCCAGGCGCTGTAGGTGCCGATGCCTTCCCAGCGCAGGCCGGCGTAGGCTGACCACTGCGGATTGAAGTTCCATTCGTCCTGGGCCCAGAGCGCGCCACGGCGGGTGCGAGCACTCAGATCCTCGCCAAAACCGATCTGCTGCGGCACGCCGTTCTGCAGTTCGTTGCGGCTTTCGGTGCGCTGGCTCTGCTCGGCCTCCCAGCCCAGGCCGATGCTGTGCTCGCTGTCGAGCGTGTGGCTGTATTTGCCGCCGGTGCTCCAGCCGGTGTCCTGCACCTGGCGCTGGTCGTCGATGTGGTTGTTGGCCAGGCCAGCGCTGTCAAATTCAAGGCGTTCGGTGCCGCTGTGGCTGCGGGCCAGACTGGTGCCGGCTTTCACTTCGAGCTTGCCGCCTTCGTTGAGGCGGGTCTGCCACTGGCCGTTCAGGCGCGCCAGCGTGAAGCGGCTGCTGGTGTCGGTGTGGCTGGTGGCGTAGGTCGCCGCGTCGGGCTGCGTGCCGACCAGCAGCGGCTGGGTCAGCACTGAATCGCTCTGGCTCTGGCCTTCCGAATGCATCAGAAAGGGCATCAGCACCAGCGTGTCGCCGCCGTCAAGCCGCCACTGCATGCGCCCGCCCAGATGGATGCCGCTGTGCACATCCTGGCTGTCGATGCTTTGGTGCTGCTGCAGCACCGGGCTCTGGTCAGCCAGCAGCCGGCGCTCGGTGTCGGTGTCGCTGTGATCCTGGCTGCGGCGACGGTAAACGCTGGCCGAGAGGTTGTAGCTGAAGGCGCCGAGCTTGTCGGCCCGAGTCCAGGCGCCGTTCAGCTGCGGCTGGCCGTTCTCGCTCGCCGCGCCGAGCTGGAGGTTGTTGAGGCGCCGGCTGACGTTCTCGCGCAGCACGATGTTGATGGTGCCGGCGATGGCTTGGGCGCCGGTTTCGGCGGTCGGTGCGCGCATCACCTCGATGCGCTCGATCTGCTCGGGCGTGAGCGAGTCGAGCGAGAAGCCGTACGGCACGCGCTCGCCGTTGACCAGGATCTGCGTGTAGCCGCTGCCCAGGCCGCGCATGCGGATTTCGCCGCCGCGCCCTGGCCGGCCGCCGATCGTCACGCCCGGCAGGCGCTTGAGCACATCGGCCACGGTGCTGTCGCCTTGCCGGTCCAGCTCCTCGCGGCCGATGACGATCTTGCTGGCGGTGGATTGGCGGCGATCCTCGGTGTCGCTGGACCGTCCGCCGAGGATCTCGACCCGCTCCAGCGCGGGTGTCGGCGCCGCTGGCTCGGCCGCAGTCGCTGGTGCGGCGGTGCTCGGTGGGGTGGCGGGGGCTGGCGTGGCGGCCGTCTGCGCGGCGACAGGCTGGGCGAGCGTGGCGCACAACAAACCGAGGCAGGCGGCCAGCGTGCTGTGTTGCAAACCGGTCAGGGCCGGAACAGCGGGAACGGTAGAAATGGCGGTGATGGGCATGATGGAGCGGGATTCTGGGTCAGCGCAGCGGGTGTTGTGTTAACGGGACGTGAAGGGCTTGCTGCGGGCGTTCAAACTGCCCACCGTTAGACTCCCGCCCCATCATGAATGAACGACACGATCTTGCCGGGCGCCGCCTGGTACTGGGCCTGACCGGCGGCATCGCCTGCTACAAGAGCGCCGAACTGGTGCGGCTGCTGGTGAAAGCCGGCGCCGAGGTGCGGGTGGTGATGACGGCCGGCGCCGAGCGCTTCATCACAGCCGAGACGATGCAGGCGCTCTCAGGCCAGCCAGTCTGCCGCGACACCTGGGACGCACGCGAACCCAACCTGATGCCGCACATCAACCTGACGCGCGGTGCCGATGCCATCCTGATCGCACCCGCCAGCGCCGACTTCATCGCGCGCCTGGCGCAGGGCCGGGCGGACGATCTGCTCAGCCTCACCTGCCTGGCGCGCCCCTGGGGCAGCGGCGCGGCGCGCTGTCCGCTGATCGTCGCACCCGCCATGAACCGCGAGATGTGGGCGCATCCGGCCACGCAGCGCAATGTCGCGCAGGTGGTGGCCGACGGTGCGCTGGTGCTCGGCGTGGACAGCGGCGCGCAGGCCTGCGGCGAGGTCGGCGACGGCCGCATGCTGGAAGCCGAGGCGATCGTCGAGGAGCTGATCAATCAGCTCGCGCCCAAGCCGCTGGCCGGCAAGCGCGTGCTGCTCACCGCCGGCCCGACCTTCGAGGCGATCGACCCGGTGCGCGGCATCACCAATCACTCCAGCGGCAAGATGGGTTTCGCGCTGGCCCGCGCGGCGCGCGAAGCTGGCGCCGAGGTCACGCTGATCGCCGGTCCGGTGCACCTGGCCACGCCGCGCGGCGTGACGCGCATCGACGTGCAATCGGCGCAGCAGATGTTTGACGCCGTGCTGCCGCGTGCGGCGCTCAACGACGTGTTCGTCGCCACCGCAGCCGTGGCCGACTGGCGCCCGGCCAGCCTGTCGGCGCAGAAGATCAAGAAGGACGGCAAGAAGCAGGCGCCGACCTTCGAGCTGGCCGAAAACGCCGACATCCTGGCGGCAGTCGCCGCCTTGCCGGATCGGCCCTACTGCGTCGGCTTTGCCGCCGAGAGCGAGAAGCTGCTCGAACACGCCCGCGAAAAGCTGCTGCGGAAAAAATTGCCGCTGATTGTCGGCAACCTCGGCCCCGCCACCTTCGGCCGCGACGACAACGCGCTGCTGCTGGTTGATGCCGATTCGGCCCAGCCGCTGCCGGCCGACGGCTCGGCCGCCGACAAGCTGACGCTGGCACGCGCGCTGGTGCAGGAAATCGCCCGGCGCATCCAGGCTTGAAGGTCGCTTGATTCCCGGGCACCCTCACGGCGGCCCGGTTTCTTTTTCTGGATCGGTTAGCCCGGCCCCTGACTCACGATTCCCCGATGACCACGATTGATCTGAAAGTGCTCGACGCCCGCATGGCCGAGCAACTGCCCGCCTACGCCACGCCCGGTGCCGCTGGCCTGGACCTGCGCGCCTGTCTGGACGCGCCGCTGGTGCTGGAGCCGGGCCAGACCGCGCTGATCCCGACCGGCCTGGCGATCCACATCGGCGATCCGGGCTTTGCCGCGCTGATCCTGCCGCGCTCCGGTCTGGGCCACAAACACGGCATCGTGCTGGGCAATCTGGTCGGCCTGATCGACAGCGACTACCAGGGCCAGCTGATGGTGAGCTGCTGGAACCGTGGCCACAGCACCTTCACGATGCAGCCGATGGAGCGCATGGCGCAACTGGTCATCGTGCCGGTGGTGCAGGCAGCGTTCCGGGTTGTCGAGTCGTTTGACGACAGCGCGCGCGGCGCGGGCGGTTTCGGCTCGACCGGGCGCGGCTGATTTCAACCTCAGGATTCGGGAGCAATGCCATGTACAGCGCCACCTTCATCTTCGACAAGAAGATGTTCGACGAGGAGTTTCACGCCCTCGACGCCGAGATTGCCGAGGCCGCGCGCCGCAGCACCGGTTTTCTGGGCGAGGAGGCTTGGGAGAATCCGCAGAACGGTCGGCTCTGCAATGTCTATTACTGGGCCGACGAGATGGGCCTGCAGGAGCTGATGCGCCATCCGCGCCATCTGCAGGCCAAGGCCCGCCAGGAACACTGGCTCGATGGCTACCAGGTGGTGATCGCCAAGGTGCTGCGCAGCTACGGTGACGAAAAGCTCGGGCACCCCACGCTGGTCATGCCGGGCGCTCCAGCATGACCTGTGCCGTGCTGGCACGCGCAAGTGTCAGTGCAGCGTTTCGCCCTGTGAGCTGCCGCTGCCCAGCACGCTGAACGGCAGGTCGCTGACGCTGCGCTGCTTGATTTCTTCCTCGGTGGCCGCGCGCACGCCCTGCACCTGCAACTGCAGCACCAGCGCGATGCCGGCCAGCGGGTGGTTGCCGTCGAGCACGACGTGGGTGTCGTAGACCTCGGTGACGGTGTAGAGCGCTTCGCGCGGCAGGTCGGGCGTGCGGCAGCCTTCGGGCGGACCCTCGAACTGCATGCCGACATCGACCTGCTCGGGCAGTACCGAGCGCTCTTCGAAGAACACCAGGTTGGCGTCGTACTCGCCGAAGGCGTGTTCCGGCTCCAGGTGCAGGGTGGCTTCGAAGCCGGTTTCCTGGCCATCCAGGACTTCCTCGACCTTGGCAAGCAGGTCGTCACCACCGACAAAGAATTCCAATGGTTCGGGCAGTTCGTCGATCAACTGGCCGTGGGCGTCTTCCAGTCGCCAGGTCAGGCTGACGACGCAGGGGGCTTGAATATGCATGACCTGAATCATCGCATGGGCAAGCCGGGGCTGATCCGACCAGATCGACTCCTGTGGCTCGCTACCATGGCGGGATGTCAAAGAAAACTCCCACCACGGCGGCTCCGACCGCTCGCAAGAAACCGGCAGCGACTGCCGCTCCCCAACCTGTCCCGGGCGTGCCGCCGCTGGATGAGCCGACCGCCATGCTGGGTGGCTTGAGCCCGGCGCTGTTCATGAAGCAGGTCTGGCACAAGAAGCCGATGCTGGTGCGCCAGGCTCTGCCGGGCGTGAAGCCGCCGATCACGCGCGCGCAGGTGTTCCAGCTGGCGGCCAGCGATGCGGTCGAGTCGCGCCTGGTGGTGCGGCACGGCGAACCGGGTCCGGAGCAGCGCTGGTCGCTGGATCGTGGCCCGCTGGTGCGGCGCAGCCTGCCGCCGCTGGCGCAAAAAGGTTGGACCGTGCTGGTGCAGGGGCTCAATCTGCATGTGCCTGCCGCCGACGAGCTGCTGTCGCGCTTTCGTTTCGTGCCGCAGGCGCGCCTGGATGATCTGATGATCTCCTGGGCCAGCGAAGGCGGCGGCGTCGGGCCGCACTTCGATTCGTACGATGTGTTCCTGATCCAGGTGCAGGGGCGTCGGCGCTGGCGCATCGGCCGCATGGATGACGCCGAGTTGCAGCCGGACGTGCCGCTGAAGATCATCTCGAACTTCCGTTTTGAAGAAGAGCTGGTGTTGGAGCCAGGCGACATGCTGTACTTGCCGCCTGGCTGGGCGCATGACGGCGATGCGATCGACGGTGAGTGCATGACCTGCTCGGTGGGTTTCCGCTCGCCGCATCGCAGCGAGCTGGCTCGCGAGACGCTGCTGCGCCTGGCCGATGCGATCGACGACGAGGCCAGTGACGACATCTACCGTGACCCGCGTCAGCAGGCCACCGCCACGCCGGGCCGCATGCCTGACGAGTTGCTGGCGTTCGCAAGCAAGGGCCTGCAGCGTCTGATGGCCGAGCCGGGTGCGCTGGCCCGTGCGCTGGGTGAATACATGAGCGAGCCGAAGGCGCTGGTCAGCTTTGACAGCATCGGGGATCCGCTGCCGGACGGTGGCTGCGCGGTCGAGCTGGACGCGCGCAGCTGCATGCTCTATGACGAACGGCATGTGTTCCTGAATGGCGAGTCATGGCGTGCCGCCGGGCGCGATGCCCGCATGCTGCAGCAGCTCGCTGATCAGCGCCGCCTCGATGCGCGCACGGTACGTCAAGCCAGTCCGGCCCTACGCGATTTGCTCGACCAGTGGAGCGAAGACGGCTGGTTGCATGCGGTCGAGGCGTGAAGAATTGGACGTCTTGTCACCCTTGATCAGCCATGTGGTGACATGGCTCAACAGCTGATCCGAGGGTATGCACCAACAAAATGGCCGGCGTGCTAGGTCGAGCAATACAAACTATGTATAATCGAAGGCTAGGCATGAAACTGCTCGAGCTTTTCATGTCCTGTTGGGTGGGACTGGACGACAGCCGGCAGTAGCCGTTTTGTATCGGAAAGCCCTCAATCGCTGGCAATTGCTCGACTCTTGGACTGAGGATATAAGCAATGAAAAAATCGCTTCTGATGGCTTCCCTGATCGCTGCCATGGCTCTTGCCGCTTGCGGCAAGAAGGAAGAAGCAGCTCCTGCTGCTGCTCCCGCTGCTTCCGTTGCCGCTCCGGCCGCTTCCGAAGCTGCTTCTGCTGCTCCGGCTGCCGCTTCGGCTGCTGACGCTGGCGCCTCTGCTGCTTCGAAGTAATTCGAAGCCTGCGGGCTGAAGCAAAAAGCCGCCTTCGGGCGGCTTTTTTGTGTGCGCGGCACCTTGGCCGTCAGCGCAATTCGTTGACCAGCAACTGCACGATGCTGACCGCTGCGCTGTTGTTCTGCGCCGCCCCCTGACTGTCGAGCACCGAAACGACACTGCTGCGGCCGTCCGCCTTGACGTTGATCTGGTAGCGAGCGCCGCGCAGATCTTCTTTCTTGGCGTCCGAGAACAGGCGCGCAAAGAAGCCTGGCTCTTCCTTGCCGGCCAGCTTCGGGTCGACATAACGCACGTAGTACATGCCGAGCGCGCGGTCACGGTCTTCGACTGTGAAGCCGCTGCGGTCCAGGGCCGCGCCGACGCGGCGCCAGGCCCGGTCGAACTCATCATCCACTTGCAAGGCTGCACCGCTGCGGTCGCTGAGGGCACGTGCCCGAGCTGGTGTGTCACTGGCCGGTACTGCGGCAGTGGGCGTCGTTGCGAGGTTGACGCTGCCAGCCAGCTGATCCGGCGTGCTGATCTGCTGCATCAGCCGTGACAGCATTTCGGCTTCCAGCTGCGGGTCGTTGGCGCGCGGCTGCCAGCGGGTCGATTGCTTGTCGGCATCGGTGTAGGCTTCGATCGCGCCGCGATGGCTGAGGTAGATCTCGGTGCCGGCGGCGGTGCGCTCGATGCGGGTGCGATAAAGATCGCGCTCACCGGTGTCGGTCAGGCCATCCAGCACCCGGCCGATGGTGCGTTGCAGGATGTTCTGCGGCAACTTGGCGCGAACTTCGGCCCAATCGGTTTCCATCACGCCGATCTCGGGCCGGTCGATGGTGAGCGTGAAGCCGCTGGCGGTCCAGAAGGTGCGCAGTTGCGGCCAGAGCTGTTCAGGCGTCTGTGCGGTCACCAGCCAGCGCAGGTTGCCAGATCGCTCGATGCGTGTGGCGCCGAGCTTGGCTGGGGCGACATCCGCTGTGGCTGCTGCCGCAGTGCGATTGCCACCACTGGTTTGCATCGCGGTGGCGCTCACGATGGCGCCGGCCGGTGGCTGGTAGCGCGGATCGTTGGTGAGCTGAGTCAGGTCGGGCGGGACATCCAATGGCGCAATCTTGACGGCACTGGTGCGGTAGTCGACCTTGGCCGGGCTCAGCGCATCGGAAACCGAGGAGCAGGCGCTCAGGCTGGCAAGGGCGGCCAGCGTCGCCGTGCACAGCAGGCTGCGCTGGACGGGAAGGGACAGGCCAGACTTGGGGCAACAGCGTCGGATCACGTTGGAAAGTCTCCGCAAAAGAAAAGCCGGCCCGTTTCGGGCCGGGGCAGCGCCGCACACGCGCAAAAGCCGCTGTCGTGCAGGCTGTCAGAAAAGACCCGGTGCGGCAGGCCGCAGTCGGGTCGATGAGTCAAAGGCTCAGAGCAGACCGCTGTCGCGCATGGCGGCTTCGAGGGTCGGCACCAGGCTGGCGGACATCGGCACCATCGGCAGGCGCAGCGCGCCGCCGCACAGGCCCAGACGCTGCATGGCCCACTTGACCGGCACCGGATTCGGCTCGGCAAACAGCCACTTGTGCAGCGGCAGCAGCTTGAAGTGGATCTCGCGCGCGGTCTTGGCGTCGCCTGCGATCGCGGCGCGGCACAGATCGGCCATGGCGCGCGGTGCGACGTTGGCGGTGACGCTGACGTTGCCGCTGCCGCCCAGCAGCATCATGGCCACAGCGGTGCCGTCATCGCCCGAGTAGATGCCGAAGCCTTCGGGCGCTTGCTTGATCAGCCAGCAGGCGCGCTCGATGTTGCCGGTGGCTTCCTTGACGCCGAACACGCCCGGCAGCCGGGCGCAGCGCAGGGTGGTCTCCGGCAGCATGTCCGCGACGGTGCGGCCGGGCACGTTGTACAGCATCATCGGCAGATCGACCGCTTCGGCGATGGCCTTGAAGTGCTGGTAGATGCCTTCTTGCGAGGGCTTGTTGTAGTAGGGCACCACGCTCAAGCTGCAGTCGGCGCCGACTTCCTTGGCGTACTTCGACAGCTCGATGGCCTCGCGGGTCGAGTTGCCACCGGCGCCAGCCATCACCGGCACACGGCCGGCGGTCTGCTCGACGGCGACGCGGATGATCTCGCAGTGTTCTTCCACCGAGACGGTGGGTGACTCGCCGGTCGTGCCGACCACGCCGATGCAGGCGGTGCCTTCAGCGATGTGCCAGTCGATCAGGCGGCGCATGGTGGGGTAATCGACGCTGCCGTCGTCGTGCATCGGCGTCACGAGCGCAACGATGCTGCCTTGAATCGGATTCATGTGATGTGGTCCTCGGAATGCGCGGATTCTAACTGCGCACGGCGGCTGCTTCGGGGCGGTTCAGGCCTCGCGCCTGGCGGCGATACGCTGCACAAAACGCGGCGGCGCAGCGAGCTGGCGATCTTCGTAGGCGATGACCCGCAACTGGCCGCGTACCAAGTCGAGCAATTCGCCTGGCTGCAGCAGGAACTCCGGATTGCGCGGCCGCCCGACGGTTTCCTGGCCCAAGGCAAAGGTCTCGTAGATCAGCACGCCGCCGGGTGCGACGCTGGCCACGATCTGCGGCAAGAGTGGCCGCCAGAGGTAGTTGGTGACCAGCACCAGATCGAACTGGCGCTCGGGCAGCGGCCAGGGGCCGGCTTCCAGATCCGCGACCAGCAGCTCGATGGCCGTGTCGTTGTCGCGCTGCAGGGCTTGCACTTCAGCCAGTGCGGTGGCGTCGCGGTCGACGGCGGTGACGTGCAGGCCGCGTTCGCTCAGCCAGCGCACATGCCGGCCGGCGCCGCAAGCCAGGTCAAGGGCACGCATGCCGGGTCGCAGCAACTCGGCCCAGCGCTCCAGCCAGGGCGAGGCCGGATTGGTGCCGTGCAGGCCGCCAGCGTGGATCGGGATCGTCAAAAGCAGCTCCAGAAGCGGTTGCCCAGATCGACCACCAGCTCCGGGCGCAGATAGCTGGCAAACACCAGCGCCAGGGCCGTCAGGGCGATCAGCCAGAGCGTGACGCGCAGCAGCGAGGGGCGATGCCAGCTCATGATGAAGGCGGTTGATGTGTCAAGTCGCGCCGGTGTCAGGCCGTGGCCGGCGCCAGCGCGGGCCGCAGCACCGCCGTTTCACGCACCGGCAGGTTCACCAGCGCTGCAAACACGCCCAGCGCGATCGAGATCCACCAGACGATCTGGTAGCTGCCGGTCATGTCGTAGAGCCGGCCGCCCAGCCAGACGCCCAGGAAGCTGCCGATCTGGTGGCTCAGGAACACGATGCCGCCCAGCATCGACATGTATTGCACGCCGAACATCTGCGCCACCACCGCGTTGGTCGGCGGTACGGTGGATAGCCACAACACGCCCATCACGGCCGCGAACACGTAGACCGACAGCGGCGTCATCGGCACCGCCAGGAAGATCACGATCGCCACCGAGCGCAGCGCGTAGATGGCCGACAGGATGTAGCGCTTCGGCAGCCGCTGGCCGAGCGAGCCGGCCGTGTAGGTGCCGAAGACGTTGAACAGGCCGATCAGCGCCAGCGCGGTGGTCGCGACCTGCGGCGGCAGCCCCTGGTCTTTCAGGAAGCTCGGCATGTGCACGCCGATGAACACCACCTGGAAGCCGCAGACAAAGTAGCCCGCCGTCAGCAGCAGAAAACTCGGGTGGCGCAGCGCCTCACGCAGCGCGGCGCCGACGCTTTGCTGTGGCCGGCCGGCACCGCTGGCCAGCAGCGGTTCCTTCAGGCCCCAAGCCAGCGGCAGGATCGCCAGCGCCAGGCAGCCCAGCAGCATCAGCGCCTGCTGCCAGCCGACCGAGCTGATCAGGAAGTTCTCGACCGGCACCATCAGGAACTGGCCGAACGAGCCGGCCGCTGCCGCGACACCCATCGCCCAGGAGCGCTTGGAAGGATCGACGTTGCGGCCGATCACGCCGTAGATCACCGCGTAGGTGCTGCCCGATTGCGCCATCCCGAGCAGCAGCCCGGCGCTGCCGGTGAAGGCCAGGCCCGAGGTGGCCAGCGCCATCAGCACCAGTCCGAGCGCGTAGAGCAGGCCGCCGCCGATCAGCACCCGGAACGCGCCGAAGCGGTCCGCCAGCATGCCGGCAAACGGGCCGGCCAGGCCCCAGGACAGGTTCTGTACCGCCAGCGCAAAGGCGAAAGTCTCGCGGGTCCAGCCGCGCTCTTGGGTGATCGGCGCCAGCCACAGGCCGAAGCCATGGCGGATGCCCATCGAGAGCGTCACGATCATGGCGCCGCAGATCAGCACCTGCGTCATCGACAGCTTGGCTGCTGCGGGGGAGGGGGAATTCGACATGCCGGCAATGTATCGGAAGTGGCTTCTCCCGGTGGTCGCCGAGGTGTCAGGGCGATGCCACGCCGGCCAAGTGCTGGCAGGCGGGCCGGCTAGCCGTCGTGACTCACGCGCCGGGGCCGCAGGCCGGCAAACTGGGCCTGGATCTTGGCGGGGTCGGGAATGGCCTTGACGTGCCAGCGGATCAGCGGGATGCCGGCCGCCGCAGTGGCGCGATCCTTGCGCTGATCGGCTTCGATCCGATCCGGGGCATCGTGGGATTTGTCATCCAGCTCGATGGCGGCCAGCACGTTGCCATCGGGCGTGCAGACCACGAAGTCGTAGCTGAGCCGGTTGATGCGGTTGTTCCAGGCGTGAAAGTCGAAGCCCTTGCGGACCCCCAGCACGCGCGAAACCTGCACCTGCGCCAGCACGATGTGGCCGGGCAGGGCCGTCACCAAGTGCCGGTGCAGGATCAGTTCGGGCCGGGAAATGACCTGCCGGGCGTCATAGGGCCAGGGCCCGTCGGCGCTGCCGGCGCGCGTCTGGCGGCGTTTGCTGGCGACCGCGATGGCCGCCAGCATCAGCATGATGGGCAACAGCAGGGCAAGCAGTTTCACGCTGGCAGGTGCTGAGAATCAGAAGCGCAGGCCCAGCTTGACGCCGTAGCTGGTGGAGTCGCCGGTCTTGTCGGTTTCCAACGCCAGATTCACGCCCATGTTGATGTTCACGCCGGCAAACACCTTGGGCTTGTTGAACTTTTCGGTTGTCAGCGTGCTGACGCCGACCGCTTCCGAATCGACCCAGACCTGGCCGGCGCCGATGTAGGGCGTGAACATCAGGAAACCCTTCGAGATCGACAGGTCCACGCTGCGGGTGCTGAGCTTGAGCTGATCAACGCCGGTCAGGTTGGAGAACGAGCCACGGATCGCCACCGCCGGCAGCGCGATGCTGCCCGGCAGCAGGGCCCAGCGCAGTTCGCCACCGTAGGTGCGCACATTGGTGCCCGGCAGGGCGCCGACCGCCGCGCCGATGTCGATGTCGAACGGCAGGCCCTTGTGGGCGCGCACCGAGGCCAGCGGCAGCACGCTCGGCACATTGGCGTAGTTGGTGGCCTTCTTGAAGGTGTCGAAGTTGGCCAGCTTGGTGCCGCCCAGTGACACGCCGACGTCAAAGCCGATCAGGCCCAGGCTCTCGGCCGGCACCAGCGGCTTGTACGACACCGCAGCGCCCAGGTCTTCGCTCAGCAGGCGGAATTCATGCTGATTGAGCAGTTGCAAGGCGTTGATGTCAGCCGCCTGAGCGGCGCTAGCGGCAGCAACCAGCAAGCTGGCACAAGCGATACGAGTGGTGGAGAACTTCATGAAACCCCCTAAGGTGAGGCAGGACACAAACAAGTCGCGCCAGCCTAGCACTGTTGCGCCGCTGCTCTGCGGCGGGTGGGCGGCAGCGATACGTTTGCAAACGTCTGTCGCCGTCTGGTGGCGCTGTCACACGACGCACTGTGGTGCTCTCCCTACAATCCGCGCCCATGTCTAGCAAATTACCCGTTACTGCCAGTGCCGGCGCCTATGGCGAGGCCTCGATCCGTGTCTTGAAAGGGCTGGAGCCCGTCAAGCAGCGGCCCGGCATGTACACCCGCACCGACAACCCGCTGCACATCGTGCAGGAGGCCATCGACAACGCCGCCGACGAAGCCCTGGCCGGCTTCGGCAAGCTGATCGGCGTGACCTTGCACGCCGACGGCTCGGTCAACGTCGAGGACGACGGCCGTGGCATCCCCTTCGGCCTGCACCCGGAAGAGGGCGTGCCGGTGGTCGAGATCGTTTTCACCCGGCTGCACGCGGGCGGCAAGTTCGACAAGGGCTCGGGCGGCGCCTACAGCTTCTCGGGCGGCCTGCACGGCGTCGGCGTGAGTGTCACCAACGCGCTCTCGACCCGGCTGGCGGTGAACGTCTGGCGCGACAAGCAGGTCGCCTGCCTGGCGTTCTCCGGCGGCGACGTCATCGAGCCGCTGGTGATCCGGCCGGCCGGCCGCGACGAGCGCAGAAGTGGTACCGCCGTGCGGGTCTGGCCCGATCCGAAGTATTTCGAGAGCGCCGAGCTGCCGCGCCAGGAACTCACCCACCTGCTGCGCAGCAAGGCGGTGCTGATGCCCGGCGTGACCGTCACGCTCAAAATCGAGAAAACCGACGAAACCCTCACCTGGCTCTACAAGGGTGGTTTGCGCGATTATCTGCAGCAAAGTCTGACGGCCGAGCCGCTGATACCGCTCTTCGAGGGCGCCCATTACGCCGGTGAAGGTGAAACCGAAAACTTCGCTGAAGGCGAAGGTGCGGCCTGGTGCGTGGCTTTTCTGGAGCAGGGCCAGAATCTGCGCGAAAGTTATGTCAATCTGATTCCGACCGTGGCGGGTGGCACCCACGAAGCCGGTTTGAAGGATGGCCTGTTCAACGCCATCAAGGGTTTCATCGAAATGCATTCGCTGCTGCCCAAGGGCGTCAAGCTGATGCCGGATGATGTGTTTGGCCGCGCCAGTTTTGTCTTGTCTGCCAAGGTGCTCGACCCGCAGTTCCAGGGCCAGACCAAGGAGCGCCTGAACAGCCGCGACGCGCTGCGCCTCGTCACCGCCTATGTGAAACCGGCATTCGAGCTGTGGCTCGGCCAGCACGTCGAGTATGGCAAGAAACTCGCCGAACTCGTCATCAAGCAGGCCCAGGCGCGCCAGAAGGCCGGCCAGAAGGTCGAGAAACGCAAGGGTTCTGGCGTCGCGGTGCTGCCCGGTAAACTCACCGATTGTGAAAGCCGCGATCTGCTCGACAACGAGCTGTTTCTGGTCGAGGGTGATTCAGCCGGCGGCAGCGCCAAGATGGGCCGTAACAAGGAAACCCAGGCGATTCTGCCGCTGCGTGGCAAGATCCTGAATGCCTGGGAAGTAGAACGCGACCGGCTGTTTGCCAACAACGAAATCCACGATATCTCGGTGGCGATCGGCGTTGATCCGCACGGCGCCAATGACAACCCTGATCTGAGCAGCCTGCGTTACGGCAAGATCTGCATCCTCAGCGATGCCGACGTGGACGGCTCGCATATTCAGGTGCTGCTGCTGACGCTGTTTTTCCGCCATTTCCCCAAGCTGATTGAAACTGGCCACGTCTATGTGGCCAAGCCGCCGCTGTTCCGCGTCGATGCGCCGGCGCGGGGCAAGAAACCCGCCGCCAAGATCTATACCCTGGACGAAGGCGAGCTGCAGGCGGTGCTCGACAAGCTCAAGAAAGAGGGCGCACGCGAAGCCTCGCTCAGCATCAGCCGTTTCAAGGGCCTGGGTGAAATGAGCGCCGAGCAACTCTGGGACACGACGCTGAATCCGGATACACGCCGGCTGCTGCGGGTCGATTATGGCGCCTTTGATTTTGGCGCCACCACCGATGCGTTGACCAAACTGATGGGCAAGGGCGAAGCCGCCGCGCGGCGTGAACTGATGGAACTGCGCGGTGATTCCGTCGAGGTGGATGTCTGAAATGAGCGAAGAAAATAATCTGATGGATGCGGCCGACGATGCGCGTGAAACTGCGGTCGAAATGAACGCCGATGCGCTGACGCTGGTCCATTACGCCGAGCGCGCTTATCTGGAATATGCGCTCTCGGTCGTCAAGGGCCGCGCGCTGCCCGATGTCTGCGACGGCCAGAAACCGGTGCAGCGCCGCATTTTGTATTCGATGCAGCGCATGGGCCTGACCACGGCCGCCAGCCTCAGCGGGCCGAGTGGTGCCAAGCCGGTGAAAAGCGCGCGCGTCGTCGGTGATGTGCTGGGCCGTTTTCATCCGCACGGCGACCAGGCCGCGTACGACGCACTGGTGCGCATGGCGCAGGATTTTTCGCAGCGTTATCCGCTCATCGACGGCCAGGGTAATTTTGGCTCGCGCGACGGCGATGGTGCCGCCGCGATGCGTTATACCGAAGCGCGTCTGGCGCCGATTGCGCGCCTGCTGCTCGACGAGATTGACGAAGGCACGGTTGAATTCATTCCCAACTACGACGGCTCGACCGAGGAGCCGCGCCAGTTGCCGGCCCGGCTGCCGTTCGTGCTGCTGAACGGTGCGTCCGGTATTGCGGTCGGTTTGGCCACCGAAGTGCCGAGCCATAACCTGCGTGAAGTGGCGGCCGCCGCCGTGGCGCTGATTCGCGACGAGGCTTTGTCGGACGACGAGTTGTATGGTTTGCTGCCGGGGCCGGATTTCCCGGGTGGCGCGCAGATCATTTCCAGCCCGGCCGATATTCGCGAAGCCTATCGCAGCGGGCGTGGTTCGCTGAAGGTACGGGCGCGCTGGAAGATCGAGGATCTGGCGCGTGGCCAATGGCAATTGGTGGTGACTGAATTGCCGCCCGGCACCAGCTCGCAAAAGGTGCTGGAAGAAATCGAGGAACTGACCAATCCCAAGGTCAAGAATGGCAAGAAAGCGCTCAGCGCCGAGCAGACCCAGCTCAAGACCAGCGTGCTGATGGTGCTGGACGCCGTACGCGATGAATCAAGCCGCAATGCGCCGGTGCGGCTGGTGTTCGAGCCGAAGAGCCGCGCCATTGATCAGCAGGATCTGATCACCGCGCTGCTGGCGCATACCAGCCTGGAAACCTCGGCGCCGATCAACATGACGATGATCGGCGCGGACGGCCGGCCGACGCAGAAAAGCCTGCGCCAGATATTGACCGAATGGATCGGTTATCGCCAGGCCACCGTGCGCCGCCGCACCGACCATCGGCTCGCCAAGGTGCTGGACCGCGTGCATGTGCTGGAAGGCCGGCAGCTGGTGCTGCTCAATATCGACAAGGTGATTCACATCATCCGCGAGAGCGACGAGCCTAAACCGGCGCTGATGGAACGCTTCCGGCTCAGTGATCGGCAGGCCGAGGATATTCTGGAAATCCGCCTGCGCCAGTTGGCGCGACTGGAAGCGATCAAGATCGAACAGGAGCTGGCGCAACTGCGCGGCGAGCAGAGCAAGCTGGAAGATATTCTGGCCAATCCGGGCGTGCTGAAGCGTGCCCTCATCAAGGAAATCGAAACCGACGCCAAGCAATATGGCGACGAGCGCCGCACCCTGATCCAGACCGAGAAAAAAGCGGTGGTCGAGATCAAGGTGATTGACGAGCCGGTCACGGTGGTGATCAGTGACAAGGGCTGGGTGCGGGCCCGCCAAGGCCACGGGCACGATGCTGCCGGTTTTGCCTTCAAGGCTGGCGATGGTTTGCACGGCACGTTTGAATGTCGCACCATCGATACCCTGCTGGTCTTCGGCAGCAATGGCCGGGTCTATTCGGTGGCGGTAAGCGCCTTGCCGGGTGCGCGCGGCGATGGCCAGCCGATCACCAGTTTGATCGAACTCGAATCAGGCACCCAGCCGCAGCATTATCTGGCGGCTCCGGCCGAGCAGATGCTGCTGCTGACGCATACCGGTGGTACGGGTTTGCTGGCCAAGGTCGGCGATATGGTCAGCCGGCACAAGGCCGGCAAGGCATTCTTGACGCTGGAAGCCACCGAGCGCCTGTTGCCGCTGGTGCCGGTGCTGGCGGCGCATCAGCAGGTGGCCTGTCTGGCGCCGAGCGGGCGCCTGCTGGTATTCGGGCTGGACGAGCTGAAACACCAGCCCAATGGCGGGCGTGGTTTGATCCTGATGGATGTGGATGCCTCCGACCCGCTGCTGGCCATTGCCACCGTCGGGGCGGCGCTGGAAGTGCACGGTCTGGGGCGTGGCAATAAACCGAAGATCGAATTGCTGAAAGGCACCAATCTGGCGGTCTATGCCGGCAAACGCGCGCGCAAGGGCCGCGTGCTGGAGTCGAGCATGAAGGTGCAGAAACTCATGCCGGTTTAAAGCGGCCGCACCTGTTCGATCGGGCAACCTTGCGCCAGCCACTGCGCAAAGTCGCTTGCCAAGCGCTCGCTCTCGACCAGTGCGGCTTGCCAGCGCGGGATTCGCTCGGCGGTCGGCAGGGTTTTGAAATCCTGCCGATCGGGCAGTTTGCCACCCGGCAAACTCGCCACCCAGGCTGGATCGGGGCAGAGCAGCACCAGGTTATCGAGCCAGTGGCTGCTGTGGTGGCGGCGTTTCCAGGCCTTGTCGAGCCAGCCGGGAATCAGCGCCGGCTGAAAATGCGGATACAGCACCAGGCCGGCGCTGGCGTCGCTGGCCGGCATCTGGTGCCAGGGCCAGTGCAGATGGTAATCGGTGATGCCGCCATCCCAATAAGCGCCGCGCGGGCCGCCGGGAATATCGTGCACGGCACGCAGCCAGAAAGGTATCGAGCCTGAGGCCATGATGCTCGGCTGCAAGTTGGTGCTGCTGAGGGAAACTTGCTGCGTCGGATAATCCTGCAGCGGGAAGGGCAATGGCTCGCGCGCGTCCGAAAATACCACCCGTTCCAACCACATGCCCATGGCGCGGCGGCTGAGGGCGTTGGTCGCAAAAGCACCCATATAACCCAGCGGTGTGGCCAGCCGATGCTCGCGCTGCAGCAAGCCGCGCCGGCCACGGCTGGTGACCACATGCAAACGCAGGCGCGGGTGATTGAGTATCTCGGCCTCATGGCCACCAAAATGGGCGGCCAGCAGCACGGCAAAACGCTGGCTGATATTGAGGGCACTTTGCCGCGCGCCGTTGGTCGGGGTATAGGTTTCGGCCATATAGTCGGCCGCCAACTGCTGCAGGGCGGCATCGGCATCGTGGCGCATGGCGCAGGCCAGCCGCCAGGCACCAATGCTGGCCCCGACCAGATGCACGCTCGGCCCCGCTCCGCTGAGCCAGTGGCCAAACAGGAACCGATCGAGCGGTATGAACGCCAATCCCTTCGGTCCGCCCGCCGCCGCTGCGACGGCCCGCACGTCCTGCGGCCGCAGTCCGCGCTCGCGCAGCACCGCAAAGGCCCGTGGACCAGCATAGATGCATAAACTTGACATGCGGGAATCGTAGCCGCATCGCCGGCCGGTCAATAATCCCGGCGCTTGTTGACCTATAGATAACCCACCGATGCGCCTGCTGCTGGTTGAAGACGATGAACTGCTTTCGGCCGGACTGTGCGAAGCGCTGGGTCGCGGCGGTTACGAGATGGACCATCTGGGCGCGGCCGAGCCAGCGCTGGATGCGCTCAGCCACGGTGTCTATGACCTGGCGATCGTCGATATCGGCTTGCCGGGCATGGATGGTCTGAGCCTGGTCCGGCAGGTGCGCAGCGCCGGCAACAAGGTGCCGATCCTGATCCTGACCGCGCGCGACGGGCTGGCCGACCGGGTCAGCGGCCTGAACGACGGCGCCGACGACTATCTGATCAAGCCGTTTCTGCTGCCCGAGCTGCTGGCGCGGGTGCAGGCGCTGATCCGGCGCAGCCAGTCGGTGGCCAGCTCGTGCATCACGACCGGCGCGCTCAAGCTCGATATCGCCACCCACGAAGCGCTGCTGGCCGATCAGCCGCTGGCGTTGACCGGGCGCGAGTGGGATCTGCTGCTGGCGTTGATGCTGGCCGCGCCCAAGGTGGTGGCCAAGCGCCGGCTGGCCGACAGTCTGAGCCGCTGGGACAAGGAGATCACCGACAACGCCATCGAGATCTACGTCTCGCGGCTGCGCACCAAGCTGAGCGAGGGCGGGGTGTCGATCCGGACCGTGCGCGGCATCGGTTATCGGCTTGATCTCTGAGTGGCCGGTTTGACCCGCTCCGGCACCTTGCGCGCCCGGCTGCTGCAGCTGCTGGGCTGGCCGTTGCTGGTGGTGCTGCTGTTCAGTGCCGTTTACGACTACTACCGGGCGCTGGATCGCGCCCGCGACAACCAGGATCTGGCGCTGAGTCGCGTCGCGATTGCGCTGGCGTCCCGGCTTGATGTCGATGCCGACGATTCGCACGACGACCTGGGGCCGCACCTGAGTCGCACCATGGTCGCGATGCAGCGCGAAGATGGCCAGGATCGCCTCTCGTTCATGGTGCGCCTGCAGGACCAGACGCTGATCGGTGGCGACGCGACGCTGGTCGCGCTGGCCGACCCGGCGGCGCTGCACACCGCCACCTACGCGGATCGCCAAACGGCCGGCCACCAGCTGCGCGTGGTGACCTATCCGCACCAGTCGCCGCTCGGACCAGTCACGGTGGTGGTGGCCGAAACCACCCAGCGCCGCGAAGCCCAGGCGCGCCTGGTGCTGGCCGATACGGTGTTGCCCAATATGGTCTTGCTGGCGCTGACGCTGGCCCTGGTGCGCATCGGCGTGCACTTGGCGATGCGTCCGCTCGACCAGCTCGGCGCCTCGGTGGCGACCCGGGCCCCGGAAGATCTGAGCCCGGTGCCGATCGACCGCTTGCCCGGTGAACTGCTGCCGCTGGTGCAGGCACTCAATCGGCTGCTGATGCACTTGAGAGCCTCGGCCGAATCGCAGCAGACCTTCTTGTCGAATGCCGCGCATCAGCTGCGCACGCCCTTGGCCGGCATCCAGACCCAGATCGAACTCGCCAGCCGCGAAGCCGATGCGGTGCAGCGCGAGCGGCTGGCCGCCATCCAGGCGGCGCTGCAGCGCATGGGCCGCTCAACCCATCAGATGCTCGCGCTGGCCCGCTCGGGTCCGCAAGCGGTGCAGGCCGAATCGTTCCAGCCGATCGACCTGCAGCCGCTGATCGAGGATGCCGCCTCGATCTGGCTCGACCCTGCGCTCAACGCCCAGGTCGACCTGGGCTTCGAGACCGAGCCGACCTGGATCAGCGGCTCGGCCTGGATGCTGCAGGAGCTGCTCGGCAACCTGATCGACAACGCGATCCGGCACTGCCCACCCGGCGGGCGCGTGACGGTGCGTTGCGGCGCCAGCCCGGACCGCTGGTGCTGGCTGATCGTCGAAGACGACGGCCCGGGCCTGCCGCTGATCGAGCAAGCCCGGGTGTTCGATCGCTTCTACCGGGCGCCCGGTGCGGTGCAGGGCGGCAGCGGTCTGGGGCTGGCGATCGTGCGCGAAGTGGTGCTGCGCCATGCCGGCCAGGTGATGCTGGGCGACGGCCCGAACGGCAAGGGCTTGCAGGTTCGCATCCGGTTCACGCCGCTGGACTGAACGCCGCCCTGCCGGTGGCGGTGCGCCTTATTACCGCCCTGACCCCCGGGAATGGAGGGTCAGCCGGTTCGTCAGGGGATTGAAGGCTGGCCGCCCATAGCCTGCGGGTCTTTGTTGCACTGCACCAACTACCCATGACCGACACACCTTCTTCTGCCCGGCAACGACCCGCTGCCACCCATCCACGCCCGGTGATCATTGCGCACTGGGTCACGGTGATCGTGCTGCTGCTGGTGTTCAGCCTGATCCTTGGCCGCGAATTGCTCGACCAGGACGCCCTGCGCGCGATCCTGCTCAACGGCCACCGCGCCGCCGGTTTGGCTGTCGGCGCCTTGGCCATCGCCCGGTTGGGGCTGCGCAGCCGCTACGCGCTGGCACCGACCGGCGCTGGCACGCCGCTCTGGCAGCGCCTGGCCGCCGGCCTGGTGCATGTGGCGGTCTATCTGCTGCTGCTGGCGCTGCCGCTGCTGGGCTGCTTGCTCACCAACGCGCGCGGCCAGCTGGTGAGCCTGCCCGGACTGGGCAGCCTGCCGGTGCTGCTGGCGCGTGATCTGGATCTGGCCGACACGCTGGAGCTGGTGCACGCAACGATCGCCTGGGCGCTGCTCGGGCTGGTGGTCATGCACATGGCTGCGGCCCTCTGGCACCACCGCGTGCGGCGCGATGGCGTGCTGGTGGCGATGTGGCCGAGCCTGCGCCGCACCTGATGCCCCTGCCTTTTTCTACCCTCTTGCAAGGACTTCCATGTTGTTGAAATCAAGCACGCGCAGCTGCGCTGCGCTGTTCGGACTCGCCGCCGGTTTGCTGGGTGCCGCGCCCAGCCATGCGGTGCCGAGTTTTGCCCGCCAGACCGGCCAGGACTGCGGCGCCTGCCACATCGGCGGCTACGGCCCGCAGCTGACGCCGTTCGGCGTCAAGTTCAAGCTCGGCGGCTACACCGACAGCAACGGCCAGACCGGCCAGGTGCCGCTCTCGGGCATGGCGGTGGCGTCGCACACCCGCACCGGCAAAGCGCAAGACGCGCCGCCGGCTGCCGGCTACAAGACCAACAACAACACCGCGCTCGACGAAGCCTCGCTGTTTCTGGCCGGCAAGCTGGCCGACAAGCTCGGCACCTTCACGCAGCTGACCTACGACGGCATCGGCAAGACCAGCGCGCTGGATCAGATGGATGTGCGCTTCGCGCATGCCACCGACTGGCAGGGCAAGGATCTGATCCTCGGCCTGTCGCTCAACAACAACCCCGGCGTGCAGGATCCGTTCAACACGCTGCCGGTGTGGGGCTTTCCGTATGTCGGCTCTGCGCTCGGTTTCAGCGGCCCGGAAACCGGCACCCAGCTCAACGGCGCCTACGGCCAGCGCGTGCTGGGCCTGACCGGCTACGCCTTCCTGGACAACAGCTGGTATGCCGAACTGGGCACCTATCGTTCGCTGTCACGCGCCATGCAGACCAAGCTCGGCCAGCAGGACGTCAATAGCGATCCCAGCAGCGATCCGGGTCGGCTCGATGGCCACACCGCCTACTGGCGTCTGGCCTGGTTCAAGGACATGAAGAGCCGCGCCTGGTCGATGGGCCTGTTCGGCTTCAACAGCAGCCTGCACCCGGACCGGACGCCGGGCTCGCCGAGCAACCAGTTCACCGACATCGGCCTGGACGGCCAGTACCAGTTCCTCGGCACGCGCCAGCATGTGGTGACGCTGCAGGGCAGTTTGGTGCGCGAGCATCAGCAGCGCGACGCCTGGGTCGCCAGCGGTGGTGCCGCCAATCCGAGCGGGCACCTGAACGAGCTCAAGCTCAACGCGTCGTACAACTTCCGGCAGACCTGGGGCGCCTCGCTGGGCCACTTCAGGACCACCGGCGATGCCGACGCCAGCCTGTACGGGGCCAATGCCGGCAACGTGCCCGACACCACCGGCAACGTCATCCAGCTCGACTGGACCCCGTTCGGCAAGGAAAGCTCGTGGGGCGCACCGTGGGCCAATCTGCGCCTGGGCACGCAGTACACGATGTACTCGAAGTACAACGGCGCGGCCAGCAACTACGACGGCGCCGGCCGCAACGCCTCCGACAACAACACCTTGTTCCTGTTTGCCTGGACCTCGTTCTGAGCTGGAGCCTGAAATGACACTGCATCACCCTCATGCCCTGATCGCGCTGGCCCTGGCGGCGCTGCTGCCTGCGGCCGCGTCGGCGAACGGCGACGTCCAGCATGGCTCGGATGTGTTTGCCGAGCACTGCGCCGAATGCCACAGCCTCAAGCAAGGCAAGAACAAGAAGGGCCCGACCCTGTTCGGCGCCGTCGGTCGCAAGGCCGCCAGCGTGGCCGATGTCAGCTACTCGGATGCGCTCAAGACCAGCAGCATCGTCTGGAGCCCCGAGCAGCTCGACGCCTACCTCGCCTTGCCCAAGAAGGCGGTGCCGGGCGGCAAGATGAAGTACGACGGCTTGCCCGATCCGAAGGCCCGTGCCGATCTGATCGCGTTTTTGGCCACCGTGAAGGGGTAGGGGCTCTGTTATCTTGCGCCGCATGAATTCACCTCATGCGATGCAGCGACTGCGCCGGTGGCTGGACGCGCTGACCCGCGCCTTCATGCCGCTGGCGCTGCTCGTGACGCTGCTGCTCTGGCTGCAGTGGCCGCTGCGTGATCTGGTCGGCGCGGGTGCGCTGCAGGCCAATGACCTGGCCCAGTGGCTGTTTGCGCTTTACGTCGCGCTGGCGGTGCGCCACGCCGGGGTGCGCGGCGCGCATCTGGTGGCGCGCACCGAGGCGCACCGGCCGGGCGCCACCTGGCATGCGGCGCTGCTGGGCGCGCTGCGGCGGCGCGGCGCCGCTGTCTGCGTGCTGCCGTGGGCCGCTTATGTGCTGTGGACTTCGGCCGGGCCGGCCTGGCAGGCGCTGCTCGGGCTGGAGCGGTTTCCGGAAACGCTCAACCCTGGCTATTTTCTGATCCGGCTGGCCTTGCTGCTGCTGGCCGCGCTGCTGGTGTTGCAGGCGCTGCTGGATCTGCTCGTACCGGTCGAGGCGCCATGAGCGTCGTCGGCTTGCTGATGCTGATCGCGGCGCTGCTGCTCATGACGAGCACCGGCTGGCCGAGTTACGCGATTCTGCTCGGCGTGAGCTGGGTGGCGGCGCTCGGCGGCGTGGCGGCCGGCGCGTTCGACTGGCCCTTGCTGGCCAGCCTGCCGCTGCGCATCGTCGGGCTGCTCGAACACGATCTGCTGCAGGCGCTGGTGCTGTACGCGCTGGTCGGCGCGCTGCTGCACCGTCTGGCGCTGGCCGACATCGTCTATCGGGGCCTGTTTCGTGCCCTGTCGCGCTGCACGCGCCGCTCGCCTGAGACGCTGGCCGGCTTCGGTCTGGGCACCCTGTTCGCGCCGATGAACGGCTCGGTGGCGGCCAGCCTGCTGCTGCTGTCGCGCACCGCAAGCGTCTACTGGCAGCGTGCCGGCATGGCGGGTGCCGAGCGGGTCGTGCATGTCGCGGTGATCAGCACGCTGGGGGTGATCGTGCCGCCCTCGCTGGTGTTGCTGCTGCTCGGTGACGCGCTGATGCGCGCCCACACCGAAGCGCTGAGCGGCGTGGCGGCCGGCGCCGAGCTGGCGCGCGTCATCAACACGCAGGACGTGCTGCAGGCCGCCTTGCTGCCGGGCGCGCTGCTCTGGCTGGTCTGGCTCGGCGTGGCCTGGTGGCGCGCGCCGGTGCTGCAGCCGACGGCAGCGGCGGATGCATCGCTCGCCGCGTGCCCGGCGCTATCGCGCCAGGAACGCTGGGTGGTGGCGGTGGTGCCGGGGGTCATCGTCAGCCTGCTGGTGCTGGTCACGCTCGGGCGGGTGCGGGCGGTCGAGGCCGCCGCCAGCGCCGGCGTGCTGCTGGTGCTGTACGGCGTGGCGACGCGGCAGCTCAAGGGGCCGCTGCTGCGCCAGGTGCTCGATGACGCCATGGCCTTGAGCGGCGCGCTGTTTGCGCTGCTGGTCGCGGCGACCAGTTTTTCGCTGCTGCTGCGCGCCTACGGCACCGACCATCTGGTGGCCGAGGCGATGCAGGCGCTGCACGGCAGGCCGCTGCTCGCCACGCTGCTGGTGGAGACTGGTCTGCTGGCCTGCGCCTTCGTGCTCGATGCCTTCGAGCTGATCTTCCTGGTCGTGCCGATCGTCATGCCGGCGTTGCTGGCCGAGGTTGGTGACGCCGGCTGGATCGCCGCCATCACGCTGCTGGTGCTGCAGGCCG
This sequence comes from Leptothrix sp. (in: b-proteobacteria), assembly GCA_041083665.1. GTDB lineage: Bacteria > Pseudomonadota > Gammaproteobacteria > Burkholderiales > Burkholderiaceae_C > Sphaerotilus. Next base: position 238,543 of record JBFPGZ010000001.1, on the reverse strand, counting down.
GTTTTCTGCTGCCGCCGTTCGGTTACGCGCTGGTGCTGGCGCGCGCGATGGACCCGCCGCGCGTGCCACTGCTCGCGCTGCTGCGTGCCTTGTGGCCTTATCTGATGGCGGTGCTGGCGGTGCTGGCACTGGTGCTGGCCGAGCCCGGGCTGACCCACTGGCTGCGCACCGCGCCCGAGGCCAACGCGTCTGCGCAGCCGATCAGCGCCGAGGAGGTCGAGGCGCTGATGCGCGCCATGTCGTCGCGCTCGGACGCGCCTGATCCGCCGACGCCAGCGGCCAGTCAGCGCTGAATCTGGCGCTGACTCCACGACAATGCGGCCGGAAGGAGCGCAAGCACATGGACCTCGACCCTCTCGATCTGGTTGAAACAACCCAGGAGCCACAGACGACAGCGCAGGCGCGCAGCGCCCGCCTGAATACCGTGGTGGCCATCACGGTGGCGCTGCTGGCCACTTTCATGGGCATCTGCAAGGTCAAGGACGACAACATCGTCCAAGCCATGCAGCAGGCCCAGGCCGACAAGCTCGATCACTGGAATTTCTACCAGGCCCGCAATATTCGCCAGGAAGTCGCCGAAGCTGCGCTGGTGCAGCTCCAGCTCGCGGCGGTGGGTCAAGCTCCGGCGCAGGCACAGCGTTACGCCGAAGCGATTGCCCGCTATGACGAGCTGGCCCGCTCGCAAGCCAAGAAAAAGGACGAGGTCAAGGCGCAGGCCGAGCAGGACCAGAAAACCTACGACGCGCTGAACTACCGCGACGATCAGTTTGATCTGTCCGACGCGCTGCTGGCGATCGCGATCTCACTGCTGGCGGTGACCGCACTCACGCAGCTGTGGTGGTTGTACTGGCTGTGCTGGGTGCCGACCGGTTTTGGCGTTTTGATGGGGCTGGCCGGCTTGTGCGGCTGGGCCATTCATCCGGATGCATTGGCGCGGTTGTTGTCTTGATCGGTGCGGCTGTGCTGGAGGGCTCTGCGCTGGCGTGGCGCCGTCATGCCTGCGCGACATCGGCGTGGTGCCGGGGCCGGTGCTCGCGCAGCATGCGCTCCCGCGTGTAAGGCCGATCGTGACCGGACACCCGCAGTGACAGTGCAATGACCAAGCTGTGGCTGTGTGATGGCGGTGCATGCAAGGGCACCAGCAGCAGCCAAGTGCCGAGCAGCCATGAGGCCGTCAGCGGAAAGCTCTGAATGCGCTGCATCGTTTCAGGCACTGACCAGAGCCACAACGTGACTGCACCGCCGAGCGCATAACCGAGCAGCGCCTCACTCCAGGAATGCGCCCCGACATGCACGCGTGAGATCGCGATTAGCAGCGCCAAGACGGCACCGGGCAGCAGATCAATGCCCGGCACGCTCTGGCGGCGTCCCCGTAACAGCAGATTCAGCAGCCAGGGCAGGATCGCTGCGGAGAACATCGCGTGACCGGACAGTCCGGTGAAGTCGATGCCGGCCATGCCGACCCCGAAGCCTATGAAGGCCACTTTGGTCAGGGCGGTCAGCGCGGCGGCCAGCAGCGTGCCGCTGGCCCAGCGCCAGGCCAGCGGCCGCGATGGCGCATGCGCAACCAGCCACAGCAGCGCAATCCCCATCGCTGGCAGCAGGATCTGGGCCTCACCGAGACGGGTCAGCAAATGCCAAGCCTGACTGGCAGGCATCAACGAGTGAACGGGCATGATTCAATCGGGACGACCATCATTTGGCCGAATTTACCAAATGGCCGCCTATTGACCGCGACGACCGGCACAGCCCTGGAGTCCTGCCGCACGGCAAGCGTCTGAACTCAACTCTGCGGCTGGGTCAAGCCGACCTGCGCAGGCCAAGTGACCGGCACCAGGCTGTCCAGCCCCGACACCAGAAGTTGCTGCGTCAATGCCGGCAGACCGCTCTGGGGCGCCGTTTGCGGCGCACGGTAGCCAACCAGTCCGGCCAGCCCGTCACCGACACAGATCGCCAGCGGATTCTGCTCGAAAAACCCGGCCAGTTGTTCCGTCGGACCGTTGGTGAAATAGTAAACAGAGCGCGTTGTCTCGACATCACGCAGTGTCTTGGCACCCCAGTCGGCCTTGTGCTTGAAAACTCCGTCATTCAGGAAGGGGGCCGTTTTCATGGTGTCCACGGCCTTGATGCCATTTTCAACGGCATAGCGCAACTGGAAATAGTAAAGCGCCGTCTGTGCCCCGGCCTTGACATGCGATTCGTCGCCATCCAGCACGCCGCTGCGGCGGAACATCATGGTGTCACCCTCGATCACCGAAAGGGCTCCCGCAACAGGCTGATCGTTTTTCGTCACAAACAGCACATAACCCTTTTCGAAAAAAGACTTCATGGTGTCGTATGAATCCAGGTCGGCCAATTCGCCATAGCGCCGACGGATGTGTGGCACATGCATGCGGTGATAGAAAAAGTCGAAGTCCTCGGTGGCGTGTGAAATCCTGAATGACAAGCCATTCTTTTCGGCGAAATCGTTGGTGACTTGCCTTTTCTTGCGCGAGAAATTCTGCCGCAGACTTTCCCAGTCCTGGTCGGTGTCAATCACCTGTCGCACCTCTTCCTGACCTTGGTAACTGCAGCGTGAGCCAAACATTGAGTCATAGAAAGACGGCAGCACCGCGACGCACAAATCAAATTCGCCAGCATGTGCTGTCAGATGCTGGCCAAGCATCGGAATAAAAATACGCGACTGCCGGATCACCTTCGGTGCGGCCGCAAAAGTGCGCTTGCTCAGTTCCGCAGTGAACAGGCAGTTGTGCACGAACAGGCAACGAAATGGCAGGCCCGAACCCTTCAGTACCCCCTCGACCAAGGTCGTGCGCGCCATCATGCGCGTTGCCAGTTCATAGAGTTTCTGTCGGATCAGATACATGGTCATTTTGGTCGCAGAGGGAGATGAAATTTGGTTCATGGCATGTTGATGGGTAAGCGTTGAATAGGCAGACTCTCCGCCTGAGAGCGCGGTCTGCGCTTATAAAACCAACCGCCGCAGCCGATCCTTGATGCCAACAGGTATCAACCGGTATACATTCAATTTGCCAAGAATTCGAAGCAATCTGATCGTCAGGCCAGTTTTCTCGGGCGGGTTGACGGGCTCTGAAAGGGTTTCTGGCCAGAGCTGCTCGATCAGTTCTCGCAGCAGCACAAAGGACGGTGCGCGCCGCAGACTCTCGTCAAGCGTGAGCATGTCAGTCAGCAGCGACCGGCAGTTGAGCGGTGCAAATGACTCTTGCACGATATCATATTCGGCGCGGATCAAGGCCTGCCAGCGTCCTGCCATCTGTTCCCAGCAGAATAGATCAAGCGGATCGATGGCACAGTTTGTCGGTACGCCTGCCAACCATTCGTCCAGCGCCTCAATCGCAAATGGATGCAGCGGCAGGCCGCACAGTCTTGCCAAGTCGGCAGCGGTGAGCGGCCCGGTATGCTCAGGCCCGAGCCGATAATGGCATTTGACGATCTCTGCCACATCACCCGTCAGGCACAGGCGCTCGGCTGGATAAAGTGTGCGCAAGGATTGGCTGTCAGCGCAAAACGCCGTGTGGCCCGAGTAGGTGCTGCGCTGGCAGACTGCCCGGAAGGCTGGGTCGACGCTGCGCGGATACTCGATCAGATCGTGCTTCAGCCCGAGCCGGCGCAGCAGCCGGGCTGGAACAGCAACGTCCCGGTTGTGGCGCGACTGGTTCGGATAAATCAGCGTGTAGCAATGAAGATCGCTGGCGGCCGGCCGACTCATCGCCAGCACCAGCCGGCTGTCCCAACCGGCTGTCATCGGCACTGATAACCCACCCCTGCGCCGCTGCGCTGCGGCCATGAAACCCTTCAGCGTGGCCAGACTGCGTGCCAGTACGTCGGCGTGGTTGCCCTTGGGCAGGGGTTCGGTCGGCCAGCGCCGCTGAATCTGGCCATTCTGCAAATCAAGCACATGATTGGGCAGCAATACGCGCACCTCACGATAAAGTGTGCGGTTGCCTGGTAACCAGTAAACATCAAGATCGCTGTCGCCACGGGCCCGCACGAAATCCTGCGCCGCCGGATCAATGACCAGTTCATGAAGCTCGGCGATCAAACCCGGCTGTGACGCACAGATCAGCGCGTTGCCCAGGCGCATGTGGCAGACTTGGCGCGCACCAGTGGCGTCATGGACCAGCCAACACTGCTGGCCGTGGCGAATCACGAGCACCCAGCGTCCGCCGAGGTCATCGGTCTGGCGTCGCAAAGCTTCAGGTTGCTCGCGCAGTTGCCAGAGTCGTTGCAGAATATCCTGCGGAGTGGCGTGTGGCTGGGCGGCATCAAATATAAAGCCCAGCAGCGTGATGGAGCCATCTTCCGCCGTGAATTGCGCCACTTCCAGATCGGGATGGGCAGATAATTTCAGGCGGGGCGAAATTTCAAGCCGAATCCAGTCCGGGAAGTTCGCAACAAACTCTGGCCCCAGAAGAAACTGGCGTCGATAATGGAGCCGCTCCAGCTGAGCTGAATCAGCAGTGGCACTGGCGGGTGAAACAGATGTCATGAGAGCCTCATACCGTCGAATGGATGTCATGGGCTGCGGTCAGTGCGCAGCTTTTGTAAGTGACCCAGTGACCACCCACGTTGACCAGCAGCGCCAGTCGATCGCCCATGCCAGAGAATACTTTCGACAGATTGGTAAATCGTGCCAGCTCGGTATTGAAAATTCGACGTGGTAGCCCATAGGTGAGCGTGACGTGAAAATGGTAGCCAGACTGCTCGATTGGACGCGGCTCGACCCGGTAGCGCTGGGCCAGATCATGCAGCAGATTTCGCCGTAGTTGCTCCAGCGCCGGGTTGGCTTCAACATCGAGAAATATGATGCCTTCGTCAAAATGGCTGAAATTCTTCAGGCTCAGCGGCAGCGGCGGCACTCTGGCTGCGAGTTCCGCCAGGTACTCAGCCACGGCCTCGACGTCCTGGCACTTGAAGCCAAGCTTGAGGGTGATATGTGGCGGCGCACATAAACTCGGGCTCAGGCCATGCCGACGCAACAATTCGAGTTGCAGGCGATGAATCTGATGATGCACCTCGTCCGGCAGCAGCAGCACAATGGCCACTTCGAGGAAACGGAAATTGTTGTGCCGACCGATACCTGTGACCGAACGCGCCAGTCTCAAACCACCGTAAAGCAAGCCGCGCATTGACATTATCGAACTCCAGTCGCTGCTTTATCGGCAAGCATGACTGATGCGTGAGGCACCATGCGGTCGATGAGTCGAAGCTGACCGCAACGTTACGAAATTCAGACAGATGACCAGCATCTCTATTCCTCGGTTGTTCATTGATCGCTCCAGATTTGGCACGGTCGATTTGTCACAGCTTCGGCAAGCGCGTGCCATTCTATCGCGCGTGATCAACTCATCTGCAGAGGCTGGTGACCATTGCCGCCTCAGCACAGTGCGCCATGGCGGACTGACTCGGGCCCAAGATCACCTGGGTGCTTGTGCACTGTGTCAACCATGGCGGCAGCGGCATCTTGGGCGAGCGAGTGAGGGTGCTGGTGGCGTGAGCGAATGGCGATTTCCGGGCACAAAATGTCGGGAACCATCCAAGCATTTTTAATACGACGATTACGAATCGTTGCGGTCAGTGATTAATACAAATCGAAAAATTCCATTTCTGTGCAATGGCTCGCGCAAGGGCACGGGCACGCAAGGGTGTGAAAATTTGGCGAAGTATCCATGAGCGGGGCTCCAAAAATTGAAGGTGGCTGCCATGAACGACTTCGCTGCGCCATGAGCAATTTGTACTGTTGGCTGGGGTCGTAGTGTGGCCGACTCGACCACATTCACGCAACCAAATGACAGCCCTACCAGGATTGATCAGCCGAATGTTCACGTGTGGCGTGAAAAGCTGGTACCCACGGCATGCCCGCTGGCGCCAGATCGGTGGGTTGCCGGTGTTCGCGCAGCCTGCGGGCAGGGTTGATTGGGGCAGGGCGCCTGCAAGTGACACTGCCTGCCGCGTGCGGCACGATCACGTCGCCGAGAACCGGGCCAACACCCTCCAAGGGCCGCGCCAGCTGGCGCCCAAGCACAAAAATCAGGGTGGCGGGTCGTGCAGACGAGACATGTTTCTTTACATGGGAACGACATGCTCGGGCCTGATGGAGCCGTTACGATGCCGGCGCCCTGATGCAGCCATCAGGCTGTCACGCCAATGAAGTAAAAATAGAACATGAAAAGCATCGCCCCTCAACTTGCCATCACTGAAGTACGACGCGCGCTGGGTTGGGTGGATGGTCTGGTGATGCTGGTGCTGGGCGGGCTGTTGTGGATCGCGATGCATTTCGGCAAGGACATGCTGGTGCAATTTGATCCGGCCAGCATGCCGCCGATTGATCCATCACCAAGCGCCATTCCTTACTACGCCGGCCGCACGCTGCTGCGGATGTGGATCGCCTTTGCTTTCTCGCTGCTGTTTGCGGTCGGCACTGGATATCTGGCGGCCAAGGACCGCCGGGCGCGCACCGTGATCCTGCCGGCGCTGGATGTGCTGCAGTCGGTGCCGGTGCTGGGTTTTCTGTCGGCCACGGTGACGGGTTTCATGGCGATGTTTCCGGGCAGCCTGTTGGGCGTCGAATGCGCCGCCATCTTTGCCATTTTCACCGGTCAGGTCTGGAACATGGCGTTTGGTTTCTATCACTCGATGGTGACCATTCCGACCGACATGCAGGAGGCCGCCTCCACCTACGGCATGACCCGCTGGCAGCGTTTCAGGACCGTCGAGCTGCCAGCGTCGGCGCACAGTCTGATCTGGAATTCGGTGATGTCGTTCGGCGGCGGCTGGTTCTTCGTCGCGCAAAGCGAAGCCATCAGCGTCATGAACAAGGACATCAAGCTGCCCGGGCTGGGCTCGTACATGGCGCAAGCCATCGAGCATGGCGACAACCTGGCCGCCTTCTGGGCCGTGGTGGCCATGCTCACCTTGATCCTGGCCACCGACCAGCTGGTCTGGCGGCCGCTGCTGGCCTGGGCCGACCGCTTCAAGATCGAGCTGACCGAATCGGCCAGCCCGCCGACCTCCTGGGTCTACGACCTGCTGCGTGGTGCCTACGTCTTCACTTGGGCCAACGAGCGGGTCTGGCAACCGCTGCTGGATTGGAGCCGTCAGTTCACTGCCCCGCAGGTGCGTTGGCCGGCCCCGTTGCGCAAGGCCGGCAAGACTTGGCTGCGGCGCGCCGTGGTGCTGCTGGCAACCTTGTGGCTCGGCTTCGAGGTGCTCAGTGCGCTGATCGCCGCCGCTGCCGCCGTGCACGGTGCCCTCAGCTGGGCCACCTTCGGCAAGATCGTCTGGCTCGGGTTGCTCACGGCTTTGCGCGTGCTGGCGATGACCGTCATGGCCACGCTGATCTGGACGCCGATCGGGGTGTGGATCGGTCTGCAGCCGCGCATCGCACGCTTTGCTCAGCCGCTGGCGCAGATCGGTGCCTCGTTTCCGGTCAACATGACGTTCCCGATCGTGGTGGGCTTTTTCGTGGCCAGTCACATCACGATGAACTGGGGCAGCATCCTGCTCATCGCGATGGGCACGCAGTGGTACATCCTGTTCAACGTGATCGCCGGGGCGATGGCGATCCCGAACGACCTCAAGGAAGCTGCGCGCGTCTACGGCCTGCGCCGCTGGAACCTGTGGCGCACGCTGATCCTGCCTGCCATCTTTCCGTTCTGGGTCACGGGTGCCTGCACCGCTGCGGGCGGCGCCTGGAACGCCAGCATCGTTGCCGAAGCGGCCACCTGGGGCAGCACCACGCTCAAGGCCGATGGCCTGGGCGCCTTCATTGCCGATGTGACCAAGAGTGGCGAGACCCCGCTCATCATCGTCAGCATCGGTGTCATGTCGCTGTTCGTGGTCCTGATGAACAAACTGGTTTGGCGCCAGCTTTATGGCTACGCCGAACGACGCTTCCGCCTGGATTGATCTCGTATGAAGGCCCAGAAAAGCATGATGGCAAACACCTCCAACGGCCACTCGACCCTGCCGCCGATTGCCGAGTTGCAGGCGGTCAACAAGACCTACATCACCGGCGGCGGACACGAACTGAAGGTGCTGGACCAGATCGACGTCGCCGTGCATGACGGCGAGTTACTGGCCTTGCTCGGTCAGTCCGGCTCGGGCAAATCGACCATCCTGCGCTGTCTGACGGGCCTGGTCGAGCCGACCTCGGGGCGCGTGCTGCACAACGGCAAGACCTTGCGTGGCATCAATGACGAAGCGTCGGTGGTGTTTCAGACCTTCGCGCTCTATCCCTGGCTGACGGTCGAGCAGAACGTTGCGGTGGGCCTGATGTCGCGCCATCTCAGCCGGGCCGAGCGCGACGCCGCCGTGGACCGCGCCATCGAACTCATCGGCCTCGGCAACTACCACGCCGCCTATCCGCGCGAAATCTCGGGTGGCATGCGCCAGCGCGTCGGCATTGCCCGGGCGCTGGTGTCGCGGCCACGCATGCTGTGTCTGGACGAAGCGTTCAGTGCGCTGGACGTGCTGACGGCCGAGAACTTGCGCCAGGAGCTCATCAGCCTGTGGCGCGCACCCGACACGGGCTTGAGCTCGATCTTCATGGTGACGCACAACATTGCCGAAGCGGTCGAGATGGCCACCCGCATCGTCGTGCTGTTTCCGCGTCCCGGTCGGCTCGGTCTGGTGCTGGAAAACAAGCTGCCGTATCCGCGCGACACCAAGAGCCCGGAATTCGAGCGGCTGGTCAGCCTGATCCACGAAAGCATCACCACCACCACGCTGCCGGATATCGCGCCGGAGGCTCCGGTGGCCGGCCAGCCGATTTCGCGGGCTCGGTCGCGCATGGAATCGATCCCGCTGGTGCCGGTCGGCCAGATTCTCGGCTTGCTCAGTCTGCTGCACGACACGCCCGAGTTGGCCAATATCTACGATATTTCCGATGAAATCGGCCGCGAGTTTGGTGAAACCATCTCTCTGGTCAAGGCGGCTGAAATTCTGGAGTTTGTCGATACCCCCAAGGATAATGTGTGCTTCACTGAGCTCGGCAAGCGTTTCATTGCCGCCGACCGCACTGGCCGGCGCGCGATCTTTGCCGAGCAGGTGTTCAAGCTGCGCTTGTTCCACATCATCCTGGCGTTGCTGCATGAATACGAGGAAATCGACGCCGATCGGGTCATCAAGGACATTGCCAGTGCACTGCCGTACGACAACCCGGAAAAAATCTTCCAGACCATGATCGCCTGGGGCCGCTACGCCGGCCTGATGGATTTCAACGCCAACAGCCGGATTGTGTTCGTGCCCAAGAGCGAAGATGAGGCCGAAGAGGCGGCGGCGTAACAAGCTTGGTTTCCCTCACCCGCTGGCAACAGCATCCTTGAAAGTCACAATGAACCGCGTTCTCTCTCGCATTGCCTTGGCCATGGGTTTGCTGGCTGCCGGTAGCGCCTTTGCGCAAGTCCCGACAGCGGCACCGGCGTCGCAGGCTGCCTCATCGGTGGCACCGGTGCCAGCGCCTGCCGCCAAGGTCGCCGCGCCGGTTGCAAAAACAGCCCCTGCGGCATCGGCGGCTGCTGTTGCGCAAGCCCCGGGCGGTGGCGCCGGTCAGGTCTGGGTTAATGCCTCATCCAAGGTCTACCACTGCTTTGGCACCAAGTACTACGGCAAGACCAAGCAGGGCCAATACATGACCGAAGCCGCCGCCAAGGCTGCAGGCAATCACGTCGAACATGGCAAGAGCTGTGGTGCTGAGTAATCTCGCTACTTGACACCAGCCGGCCTACCGATGAATTATTCGGTGGCCGTGGGCAATGGAACAACTGCAAATTGGAGCTTCACATGGGTCTGTTGAACGAAATCATTGGTGCCGTTGTGGCCGAAGAAGCGCTTGAAAAGCTGGATCCGGAGGCCGGATTCCTCAAGAAAACCTTGGCCGCAATCGTTGGCTTCGAAGGTGAAAAGCTGATCGAGGAAAAAATCCAGGAACACTCGAATACCCAAAACGAGTCCGACCCATCTGCTTGATTGAGGCGGGCGAGTAAAAAAGGCACCCTATGGGTGCCTTTTTTGCAAGTCGGTCAGCCGGGTCGCCTCGTTGGCCTGGCTGATGCGGTATTTGGGCCACTCGATGTCATGAGCATGGCTCAGTGCTGTCGTCAGGCAACAGGACGCGCCATTGGATATGGTCGAATGGTGCCTCCAGGGCGGACCAGGTCGAATCAAGCGCTTCGTCGCTCTGGCGCACTTGCAGGATCGGACAGTGGCGCAGTGCCGATGCCGAGACCCAGGGGCTGATGCTGGCGTCACCGTCGATCAGTACCACCGGACGTTCGGGCCATTGGAGCGCGAGTGTGCCGGCCAAGGTGGCCGGGCCGTCGATGATGCGCACCGGCCCTCCCAGCGCCTGCCGAACCGGGTCGGCCAAGATCTGCGCCAGTTGCGCGGACGGGAAATGGCACCAGTGGGCGCTTTGCCACTGCTGCGGCCCCTTGGCTGAGGTCGACCAGTTCAGGCCCAGCAGCAGGATCTGGATGCCGGCAAACGCCACGGCTGCGCGTCGCACGTGCAGCAGCGGTATCTTTTTGCGCATCGCCAGCAACTCCATCACGGCGGGTACGGTGAAGGGTAGAAAGGCGGTGCCCCACTGCAGCTGGAGTTCGGAGCCGAACACCAGTCCGACCGCCGCCATGAACACGAGCGGGACCAGTCCGAATGACAGCAGCAGCGTTCTGGCCAGGTTCGCAGGCGCGCCGATCGGTTCAGGTGCCTGCTCAGACCGCACGGGCGTGACGGGGCTGCGTCTTTGCCATGAACCGATGGCGAAGCCAAGCAAGAGCCAGGCGGGCAGCATGCGGTTCAGCAATTGATCGGCTAACCAGTTGAGGACACTGCCCAGCCGTTCGGACCATGACATGCCGACACCCAGTGATGAATTCATGGCGTAGTGGATCGGCCCGAAATCGTGCCTGACCAGCCAGACCAGATGCGGCAACAGCACCAGCATGGCCGTCAGCGCCGCCAGCATGGCGCCGGTGCGATGGATGCTGTCGCGCCAGCCGCGTTGCTGCAGCCAGACCACCGCAACGCTGAGTGCGCTCACCGCAATCTGGTACTTGCTCAGGCCACCCAGCCCGAGCATCAGCCCCAGAACACACCACCAGCCCAGACTGCGCTGGCGCAACGCCTGCCAGCAAGCCAGTGCACTGGCGGCGACGAACAGCATCAGCAGGGTGTTGTGGTTATAGAAGTGCAGGCGGCCGTTGTAGTAGGTGATGCACAGAGCCGCCAGCAAGGCGATGCTGGCGTAAGCCTGCCCGCGCGCCTGCACCAGCAGCAGCGTGAACAGGCCCAGGGCGGCCAGCGTGACGCCGGCACCCATCAGGTAGCTGCTCGCCGGGTTCAGGCCGAGCACTTGCACCACCGGCCACAGCAACCAGGTGGGCAGGGGCGGGTGCTTGTAGTAGCCCCACTCCAGCGAACGCACCCAGGTGAGCTGCTCGACGTTGTCCATCGGCGGCGTCAGGCTGCTGAGAGCCAGTTCGCTCAACCACAGGGCGGCGAACAGGCCCAGTCCCATGGCGACGCGGGCACCGTAGGCGCACGGCAGCAGTCCGCGCAGCGCCTCAAGCCAGGCGAGGATGTGATTCGGCCGGGCCGAGAGATCCACTGAGGCCGGAGCCAGTGCCGCGAGCGAGGAAGATTCCGAAGTCAAACTCATATCCTGTTGAAGTGACACGCCGCACGCAGACCAACATGTCAGCAACGCTGACGTACGGCGGTGACCAGCAGGGTTGAAAGGCGTCAGCAGGGCAGTAATTCGCCTGCAGCGTCAATACGAGCGACTCCGAGCATGCCCAGTGTTGTGGCGATGCGGAAACTCATGAAAGGTCCGCATTGTAAATATCGCGGTCATGTGCAGCGTATGTTTGGTGCCACACCGTGAGTTTTCAAATCACGGCCACGTCGCCAATACCACCCCCAGCAAGGCCAGCACAAAGGCGCCGAGTTGCGCTGGCGTGACTACTTCACCCAGAAAAGCCACGCCCACCGCAGCGGCGGCGATCGGCAGCAGCACCGTGAAAATCCCCGCCTGGCTGGCGGGCACCTGTTTCAGGCCGGTCATCCAGAGCCAGACCGTGATTATGCTGGCGGCCAGGGCGTAGAACAGCAGCAGCGGCCAGATCGAGGTGGGGACGGCGCTGAAATCAAAGCCGAGCGCCTGCCACAGCCCGAGCGGCGTGACCAGCGCCAGGCCCCACAGATTGACCAGCGCACTGATGCGCTTGGCGCTGAGCTGGCCGGTGAGCTTCTTGCCGATCACCACGTAGCTGGCTTCGCAGAACACCGCACTGACCAGCAGCAGGTTGCCGAGCAGGGCGTCGGGAGTGGCACTGCTGGCGGCGCTGTCAGCGGCCGGCCGCGTCAGCGACACCAGCACGATGCCGCCCACTGCGCAGGCGATGCCGGCCAGCACGCGTTTGCTCAAGCTCTCGCGCAAGAACAGCCGCGAGAGCAGCGCCACCGCGCCGGGCAGCGCCGCCATGATGACGCCGGCTGCCAGCGCCGTACTCAGTCGCACGCCGTACAGCATGCAGACCGAGAACAGGAAGTTGCCGAGGAAGCTCTCCAGGAACAGCAGGCTGCGGTCGTGGCGTGACAGCGGCACGGCGCCGGGTTGGGCGTGGACCCAGCCGAGCATCGCGACCGCCGCGATGCCGAAGCGCAGCCAAGCCAGCAGGAAGACCGGAAACACCGCCACCAGCCACTTCGACAGGCCGACATAGCTGCCGACCAGCGCCATGCTGCCGGCCAGGCAGAGGTAGGCCAGCCAGGCGGGCAGCGCGGCGCTCAACTCTTCAGCGCGGCTTGCTGCTCACGCCACAGGCGCCGTTCACGCACCGCGATCAGATAGCTGGAGCCGACCACGAACACCGCCACCACGCTGATCACGACGGTGGCCAGCGCGTTGACGGTCGGATCCAGCCCCAGCCGGGCGCGCGAGAAGATCACCAGCGGCAGCGTGGTCGAACCCGGCCCGGACAGGAAGGCCGACATCACCACATCGTCGAGCGAGAGCGTGAAGGTCAGCAGTCCGGCCGCCAGCAGCGACTGCGCGATCATCGGCAGCGTGACCAGAAAGAACACCTGTACCGGACGCGCGCCCAGATCTTGCGCGGCTTCCTCGAACTGCGGGTTCAGGTCGCGCAGTCGTGCCGCGATCACCACGGTGGCGTAAGCCATGCCGACCAGCATGTGGCCGAGCCAGATGGTCGCCAGGCCGCGTTCGGGGTAGCCGAACAGGCGCTGCGCCGACACCAGCATCAGCAGCAAGGACAGGCCGACGATCACCTCCGGCATCACCAGCGGCGCGTTGACCATGCCGGTGAACAGCGTGCGGCCCTTGAAGCGCGGATGGCGTTCCAGCGTCAGCGCTGCCAGCGTGCCCAGGATGACCGAGCCGATCGCGGTGGCGCCGGCCACCTGCAGCGACAGGAACAGCGCCGAGCGGATGTCCTCGTCGCCGATCAGCTTCACATACCAGCGCAGCGAGAAGCCAGCCCAGACGTTCGGTACCGGCGAGTCGGTGAAGCTGTAGATCACCAGCGCGATGATCGGCAGGTACAAAAAGGCAAAGCCCAGCGTCAGCCAGATGCGGCTGGTCCAGCGGCCGGCGGGGGTGCTGATCATGTTTGGCTCGCCTTGGCCTGGTTGCGGTTGAAGATCGCCAGCGGCACGATGATCAGCAGCACCATCACGACCGCGATGCTCGACGCCATCGGCCAGTCGTTGTTGGAGAAGAACTCGTCCCACAGCACCCGGCCGATCATCAGCGTCTCGGGGCCGCCGAGCAGCTCCGGAATCACGTACTCGCCCACGCAGGGGATGAACACCAGCATGGCACCGGCGATGATGCCGCCCTTCGAGAGCGGCACCGTGACGCGCCAGAAGGCTTGCCAGGGCGTGGCGCCGAGGTCTTGCGCCGCTTCGAGCAGCCGGATGTCCAGCTTGGACAGGGTGCCGTAGAGCGGCAGCACCATGAAGGGCAGGTAGGTGTAGACCATGCCGAGGATCAGCGAGAAGGGGCTGTACATGAACTGGCCCTCGGCCGGGATCAGCCCGAGCTGCAGCAGCAGCTGATCGGCGTGGATGTGCTTCAGGAACATGCCGACCCAGCCGGTCTCCGAGTCGAGCAGGCCTTTCCAGGCGTAGACGCGCAGCAGGAAGCTGGTCCAGAACGGCAGCATCACGCCCATCAAGAGCAGCGGCTGCAGGCCTGCTTCGGCGCGCGCCATGAAATAGGCAAACGGGTAGCCGATCACCAGGCAGACCAGCGTGGTCACGCTGGCGTACATGAGCGACTGGCCGTAGGTCTTCCAGTACAGATCGTCCTGAAAGATGGTGGCGAAGTTCTGCAGCTTGAGCTTCATGAACAGTTCACCGTTGGTGTAGGTGAACAGGTCGCTGATGCGCGCACCGTCCATCTCGGCAAAGCTGATCCGGAACACGATCAGGAACGGCAGCAGGAAGAACAGCAGCAGCCAGACATAAGGCGTGCCGATGACCAGATTGCGCCCGGCCGCCAGCCCGCGCAGTTGCTGCAGGCGCCGCTGCAGCGCCGAGGCCGGCAAGTCAGCGGTGCTGCCGCTGCGGGAAGTCGTGGGGGCCATGGCTGCGCTTCCTTATTGGGTCAGCACGACTTGCGAGCTCGGCAGCCAGTGGGCCCAGACCTGATCGCCCCAGGTCGGCTCGCCCTCGTGGTTGCGCGTCTCGTTCTCGACGTTGACCCTGAGCCGTGCGCCACTGGCCAGTTCCAGGTGGTAGAGCGTGAAGCTGCCGAAGTACGACATCTCCTTGACGGTGCCCTGCACCAGGTTCATCGGGCCGGTCGCGGGGCGTTCGCGACTCAGATAGATCTTTTCCGGTCGCACCGCCACAGTGACCTGCTGGCCCATGTAGCCGGTGATGCCGTGGCCGATGTGGTGCAGCACGTCGGGGCACTGCACATGCACATGGTCGGCCTCGTCGACCGTGATCTCGCCATCCATCAGGTTGACGTTGCCGATGAAGTCGGCCACGAAGCGGGTGGTCGGCGTCTCGTAGATGTCGACCGGGCTGCCGACCTGCAGGAAGCGGCCTTCGCTCATCACCGCGATGCGGCTGGCCATCGTCATGGCTTCTTCCTGGTCGTGCGTCACCATGACGCAGGTCACGCCGACCTGCTCGATGATGTTGACCAGCTCGATCTGGGTCTGTTCGCGCAGCTTCTTGTCGAGCGCGCCGAGCGGCTCGTCGAGCAGCAGCAGCTGCGGCCGCTTGGCCAGGCTGCGCGCCAGCGCGACGCGTTGCTGCTGGCCGCCCGAGAGCTGGTGCGGCTTCCTCTTGGCGAACTTGCCCAGCTGCGTCAGGCGCAGCATCTCGTCGACGCGGGTCTGGACATCGGCCTTCGGCATGCCGTCGCGCTTCAGGCCGAAGGCGATGTTGTCCCAGACCGTCAGGTGGGGAAAGAGCGCATAGGACTGGAACATCATGTTCACCGGCCGCTCGTAGGGCGGCTTGCCCGCCAGATCGACGCCGTTGAGCACGATGCGCCCGGAGGTGGGCGCCTCGAAGCCGGCCAGCATGCGCAGCAGCGTGCTCTTGCCGCAGCCCGACGAGCCGAGCAGGGCGAAGATCTCGCCCTTCGCCACGTTCAGGCTGACCTGATCGACGGCGCGGAAGTCCCCGAAGTCCTTCACCACGGCTTCGATCCGCAGCAAGGCGTTGTCCTCCATCGCATTGGCCATGGTGTCTCTTTCCCCGTTGCCGCCTTAGCGGCCGGCTTTGAAGTTGGTGAAGGTGCGCGTGATCAGCTTGCGGGTGGCCTGGTCAGGCGTGCCGGGCGGGATCATGGTGGTCAGCGCCGCCTCGTCCGGGAACACCGCCTTGTCCTTGGCCAGTTCCGGCTTGACGAACTTGAGCGCTTCCTTGTTCGGGTTGGCGTAGAACACCGCGTTGGTCAGCGAGGCGTGCACCTCGGGCTTCAGGATGTAGTTGATCCACTTGTGCGCGTTCTCGGGGTGCTTGGCGTCGGCCGGAATCGCCATCACGTCGAAGAACAGCAGGCCGCCGGTCTTGGGCAGCAGCACTTCGAGGTTCTGCGGCTTCTTGGCTTTGGTCGATTTGTCCTTGGCGATCATGATGTCGCCCGACCAGCCCACCACCGCGCAGAGCTGGCCCTTGGCCATCTGGTCGATGTAGTCCGAGCCCGAACCCGAGAAGCGCGTCACCGACGGCCGCACGGCCTTGAGCATCTCGGCCACCGCCTTGTAGTCATCGGCGTTCTTCGAGGCCGGATCCTTGCCGATGTACTTCAGCGCGATCGGGATGATTTCGGACGGCGTGTCCAGGAACGACACGCCGCAGCCCTTGAGCTTCTTGATGTAGTCGGGCTTGAAGACCAGATCCCAGGCGTTGTCGGGCAGCGGCAGGTCGCCCAGCGCCTTCTTGACCTTGTCGGTGTTGATGCCGACGGTGGTGTAGCCCCACAGCCAATCGACGATGTGCTGGTTGCCCGGGTCCATCTTGGCGAGCTGGGCCTGAATGGCCGGATCGAGGTTCTTGAGGTTCGGCAGCTGGGCCTTGTCGAGCTTGGCGAGCAGGCCGGCTTCGATCTGCGGTTTGGCAAAGTGCGAGCCCGGCACCACGACGTCATAACCGCTCTTGCCGGCCATCAGCTTGGCGTGCAGCGCCTCGTTGGAGTCGAAGTTGTCGTAGCGGACCTTGATGCCGGTTTCTTTCTCGAAGTTCTTGATCGTGTCCGGGGCGATGTAGTCGGCCCAGTTGTAGACGTTCAGAACCTTCTCTTCCTCGGCGTATGCCGGTGCACACAGCAGAACCGCTGCGGCAGAGATCGCACCAAGCACTGCGGCTGGACGGAACGACGTGGATTTCATGGTCACCTCCAAAAAGCACGAGTCAAACGAATTCGGCAAGAACCTCGTGGTGACAGGCAACGTGAGGCCTGTCACAGCACGGCGCGCATTATCGGGCTGGAAATCGTCGGGTCAGCACACGGCAAGCTTCGGTTCAAGCCGGGTCAATGCGGATCCAGGTGGTTTTCAGCTCGGTGTACTTGTCGAGTGCGTGCAGCGACTTGTCGCGGCCGTTACCGCTTTGCTTGTAGCCGCCGAAGGGCACGGTGATGTCGTCCTCGTCATACTGGTTCACGTGCACGGTGCCGGCGCGCAAGGCGCGCGCGACGCGGTGCGCACGGTTGAGTGAATCGCTCCAGACGCTGGCCTGCAGGCCGTAGGGGCTGGCGTTGGCCAGCGCAATCGCTTCGGCTTCGGTCGAGAAGCGCAGCACCGACATGACCGGGCCGAAGATCTCCTCGCGAGCGATCGCCATGTCGTTGCGCACCTGGTCGAACACGGTCGGCTGGACGTAGTAGCCGCCGCTCTCGGCCCGCACTTGCGCGCCGCCCGCGACGCAGCGCGCGCCTTCCGTGCGACCGCTCTCGATGTAACCCAGCACGCTGCGCAGCTGACCCGCATCGACCAGCGCGCCGAGTTCGGTGCGGGCGTCGAGCGGGTCGCCCGGTTGGTACTTCGGCGCTTCGGCCGCCACCCGCCGCACAAATTCGTCGGCGATCGATTCATGCACCAGCACCCGTGACGGCGCGTTGCACGACTCGCCCTGGTTGAAGAACAGGCTGGCGGCAGCGGTGCGCGCGGCGCGTGGCAGATCCTCGAAATCAGGGAAGACGATGAAGGCCGACTTGCCGCCCAGCTCGTTGTAGACCCGTTTCAGGTTGCTGCGTGCCGCATAGTCGAGCATGCGCCGGCCGGTGCGGGTCGAGCCGGTGAAGCCGATCGCATCGACGTCCATGTGCAGCGCCAGTGCTTCGCCGGCCTCGTGGCCGTAACCCGGCACGACGTTGAACACACCCGGCGGCAGGCCGGCCTCAAGTGCGATCTCGGCCAGGCGCAGCGCGGTGTAGGGCGACTTCTCGCTCGGTTTCATGACCACCGAGTTGCCGGTGGCCAGCGCGGGCCCCAGCTTCCAGGCCGCCATGATCATCGGGTAATTCCACGGCACGATCACGCCGACCACGCCCATCGGCTCGCGCGTGATGAGCGCCAGGCCTGTGTCGGCGGTCGGCGCGATCTCGTCGTAGACCTTGTCGATCGCCTCGGCGTACCACTGGATCGTGCGCGCCGCCGACGGCACATCGACGCTGAGCGAGTACTGGATCGGCTTGCCCATGTCGAGCGTTTCGAGCAGCGCCAGCTCCTCGCGCGCCGCCAGGATCAGCTCGGCAAAGCGCTGCAGCACACGCTTGCGCGCGGCCGGCGACTTGCGCGCCCAGCGGCCGTCATCGAAGGCGGCGCGCGCGGCGACCACGGCAGCATCCACATCCGCCGCCTGGCCGCGTGCCACTGCGCCGAGCCGCCGGCCGTCGATCGGCGAGTGCTTGTCGAAGGTGGCGCCGCTGCGGCTTGCCACGCGCTGGCCGTCGATGACGGCGCGGCCGTCGAACGTCAGCTCGCGGGCACGCTGGTGCCAGTCGATGGATGGGATGTCTGCCATGGCCTCTGCTCCGCGCTTAGAAGCTCACCACCACCGCTGCGCCGAACAGCTGGTTGGTCTTGCGGTAGACGCCGTCCTCGGCGTACTGGAAGACCGGCAGCGTGGCCCGATCGATGCGGTACTCGACCTTGAGCAGGGTGCTGGCGTCGAGCTGATACGAGCCGCCGAAGGCGAGCGCACTGCGATTGGCGCCGACTTCGGGGTCGCCCTGCGGATCAGGTCCTATGCCATTGTGGCGGTCGGTCCGATTGGGGTTATTTTGAAGATCGCTCGTGTCCCCTGTATAGCCGAGCAAGCCGCCACCGTTCTTGCGGTTGTTCAGGTAGTCGAGTCGCACCGAGCCTTCCACGCGCGGGGTGAACTTGTAGGCAGCGAGGGCCGAGGCGCCGCGCCAGCTGGCATCACGCAGCTGGCCGCTGGCCGCAGTGATGGCTGCCTTCTTCTGGCTGCCGATGCTCAACTGGCCCTGCAGTGTCAGATCGCCTCGGGTGTAGAAGCCATCGACCTCGAACAGGTGCACGGCAGTGTCCTTGCCCTGATCATCGGGGTACAGCAGCGTGCCGGTCGTCGTGTCGGTCTCGGTGGCCCGGAAGTTGGCCGCCTTGCCGATCACACCTGCAAAGCCGACGCCGGCGTATTCGCTGATGGCGTAGTCGGCCCGGTAGGCGAACACCGGTGTCTTGTTGCCGGCCGTCCGCTTGGATGCGTTCATGTTGGCCAGCAGGGTCTTGACCGTCCAGCCTTCGACCGTGAACTGCACGCCCGCGCCGGTGTACGAGGCCGGCAGCGTGAAGTCGTAGAGCAGGTTGTGCGTGATGAGCTTGTTGCCGGTACCGGCGGCGCTGGGCATCGGCTGGACCATCTCGTAGCCTGACCAGTCGGGCAGCATGCCGGCCAGCAGCAGGGTGGTCGGATCGCCCAGCGGCACCGCCACCGATGCCTCCTGCAGCAGCCGGTTGGCGCCGGTGGCGATCGATTCGCTGCCGCGCGACGGGATCAGCGTGACGTGGAACTTGGTGCCGCTGTCGGTTTCCTTGAGCAGGTCGAGTGCCAGCACGCCGAAGCTGGAGTTGTCGAAGGCATAGCCGTCGTCACCGACGCCGTTCAGGAACTGGAAGCCCGCCGTGTTGCGGGCGCGCGAGCTGATGAAGCTCGGGTCCATGTAGCCGCTGATCTTGAACAGCTTGAAGCCCATGGCGTCGCGGCCGTCTTCGAGCGCTTCGGCCTTGACGGCGACGCGGCTGAGCTCTTGTTTCTGCTCGCCGCTCTGGGCGTCAAGGGCTTGCAGGCGCTGCTCCAGCTCGGTGGTTTTCTGCTTGAGCGCTTGCAGTTCTTTCTGCAGATCGCCGTTCGACTGGGCCAGGGCCGGGAAGGCGGCCAGCAGCGACAGTGCCAGCAGGGTGGGTTGCCAGATTTTCATGTCAGGAGTCCTTGAGCGTCAGAGGCCGGTCTTGAAGCCGGTGTAGGTGCGCGTCATCAGGCGGCGCAGATCGTTGTTGAGCGCGGCGGGTGCCACCATCTTCTTCATGTCGGCCTCGGAGAGGAACACGCTCGGGTTGTTGGCCACTTCGGGCTTGACGAACTTGCGCGATTCCTTGTTTGGGTTGGCGTAGAAGACCTTGTTGGTCAGGCTCGCATGCACCTCGGGCCGCATGATGTAGTTCATCCACTTCATGGCATTGCCGGGGTGCGAGGCGTCGGCCGGGATCGCCATGACGTCGAAGAACAGCAGGCCGCCGGTCTTGGGCACCAGCGCTTCGATCTTGTGGCCGGTCTTGCCGTCGATGGCGCGCTGGCGTGCGATGTTGATGTCGCCCGACCAGCCCAGCGAGGCGCAGATCGAACCCGAGGCCAGGTCGTTGATGTAGCCCGAGGCGCTGAACAGCGTCACCGACGGCCGGATCGACTTCAGCAGCGTGGCCGCTGCGGCGTAGTCGGCCGGGTTCTTGCTGAACGACGGCTTGCCCAGGTAGTGCAGCGCAGCCGGCACCACTTCGGTGGCCGAATCGAGCACCGAGACGCCGCAGCTCTTCAGCTTGGCGATGTACTCGGGCTTGAAGATCAAGTCCCAGGCGTTGTCGGGCATCGGCAGGCCGCCCAGCGCGGCCTTGACCTTGTCGACGTTGATGCCGACGGTGGTGAAGCCCCACAGCCAGTCGACCAGATAGTCGTTGCCCGGGTCCATCGCGGCGAGCTGCGCCTGCACGGCCGGGTCGAGGTTCTTCAGGTTCGGCAGCTGGCTCTTGTCGAGCTTGCGCAGCAGGCCCGCTTCAGCCTGCAGCTTGGCCCAGTGCGAACCCGGCACGACGATGTCATAGCCCGTCTTGCCGGCCACCAGCTTGGCGTGCAGCACTTCGTTGTTGTCGAAGTTGTCGTAGCGCACCTTGATGCCGGTCTCCTTCTCGAAGTTCTTGACCGTGTCTTCGGCGATGTAGTCCGACCAGTTGTAGATGTTGAGGATCTTTTCTTCCTCCTGAGCCTGCGCAGGCAGGTGCAGACAGGCCAGGGCCGACACGGCAAGTGCCAGGACCGAGCGCAGAGACATCAATTTCATGAGCACACTCCGACGTACAAAAACAAAGGGAATAGCGAGGCAGTCTAGGCAGGCCAGGGCGGCACGCCCATCAGGGCGAGCCAGCCCAGCGGGCGTTTGATGTGCCAGTGTTGCGCCGCAGCGACGCTAATTGCAGCAAACTTCAGGCCAGCCAGCCGCGCGCTTGCACATCGGCCAGCGTCAGGTCGAGGCAGCGGTGGATCAGCGCCATCAGCTCATCGACCTGCGAGCGCGTGATGACCAGCGGCGGCGCGATGATCATGCGGTCGCCGACCGCACGCATGATCAGGCCATTGCCGAAGCAGTGGCCGCGACACAGCATGCCAAGGTCCAGGCTCGGGTCGAACAGCACCGGCAGTCCGCCCGGGCCGCTCTTGGCCTTGGCGAGTTGCATGGCGGCCATCAGGCCGCAGGTCTGCGTCTCGCCGATCAGTGGATGCTCGGCCAGCTTGGCGAACTGCTCGGCCAGATAGGGGCCGACCTCATCGCGCACATGCTCGACCAGGCGCTGCTCCTGGATCAGCCGGATGTTGGCCAGCGCCACCGCGCACGCTACCGGGTGGCCCGAGTAGGTGTAGCCGTGCTCGAACTCGCCGCCTTGCTCGATCAGTGCCTTGGCGACGCGCTCGCCGACCATCACGCCGCCCAAGGGGATGTAGCCGCTGGTCACACCCTTGGCGAAGGTCATCAGATCGGGCTGGAAGCCCATCGTCTCGCAGCCGAACCATTGGCCGGTGCGGCCGAAACCGCAGATCACCTCATCGCTGACCAGCAGGATGCCGTACTGGTCGCAGATGCGCTGGATCTCGGGCCAGTAGGTGCTCGGTGGCACGATCACGCCACCGGCGCCCTGCACCGGCTCGCCGATGAAGGCGGCCACCTTGTCGGCGCCGACCTCCAGGATCTTGGCTTCCAGCCAGCCCGCCGCGACCAGGCCGAACTCCTCGCGGCTCAAGCCTGCGCCATGCTGCAGCCAATGCGGCTGATCGATGTGGGTGATGTTCGGGATCGGCAGGCCGCCTTGCTCGTGCATGTACTTCATGCCGCCGAGCGAGGCGCCGGCCATGGTCGAGCCGTGGTAGCCGTTCCAGCGGCTGATGATGACCTGGCGCTCCGGCTGACCCTGCAGCTGCCAGTAGCGCCGCACCATGCGCACGACGGTGTCGTTGCCCTCCGAGCCCGAGCCGGCGTAGAACACATGCTTGAACTGCGGTGGTGTCACTTCGGCCAGCAGCTCGGCCAGCTCGACCGCCGGCGGCGTGGTGGTCTGGAAGAAGCTGTTGTAGAACGGCAGCTCGCTCATCTGCCGGGTGGCGGCGTCGATCAATGCTTGCTGGCCGTAGCCCACATTGACGCACCACAGGCCGCTCATGGCGTCGAACAGCTTGTGGCCGTCGCTGTCCCAGAGGTAGATGTTGTCGGCCTTGGTGATGATGCGCGAGCCCTTCCTGGCCAGCGCCTGGAAGTCGGTGAAGGGGTGCAGGAAGTGGGCCGCGTCCAGCGCCTGCCATTCGGCAGTGGTGTGGCTGGCGGCAGCTTGCACGCTTTGGGACACAGAGACGTTCACGGGCAGTTCTTTCCTGTTGGGTTGAGCAGTACCGGCCAGCGGCCGCTCGGATGATCGCAAGGATAACCACGCGCCAACGGCCAGGACCGGCCCGAGCGGTCCGCTGCAATGCCGGGTTGGGCGCGTGGCCTAGTAGAAAAGGAGAGTTGGTGTGATGGCGGGAATGGGCGAAATGTGACTGCAACTAAACTAGCGCCAACTCTTCTTTATCATCTCTGCTGCCTTTTCGCCAATCATGATGGTGGGTGCATTTGTATTGCCAGAAGTGACCGTCGGCATAACCGAGGCATCTGCCACGCGTAGCCCCTGAATTCCATGCACCTTTAACTGCGGATCTACCACCGCAAACCGATCATTTCCCATCTTGCAGGTTCCGACCGGGTGCCAAATCGACCGGCCATTATTGCCAATAAAGGCTTCGATTTCGCTGTCGTGCTGTACGCTCAGGCCAGGATCCAGCTCTTCTCGCAGAAATTCTGCCAGGGCTTTTCCCTGGCCCATTCGGCGGGCAATTTTTACTCCAGCAACCAGACGCTTCATATCATCGGGATCGTTCAGATAATTGACCAGGATTGCTGGCGCATCGCCCGCGTTTGTCGAGCGGAGCCGAAGTTGGCCACGGCTCTGTGGCCGCAGTAGTGCTATGTCAATACTGCATGTTATGACCCTGCTGTTCTCATCAAGGTCTGGCGCAAAGAGGAATTGCAGATCGGGGGCCGGTTCGTCTGGGTCGATCCCCGAATAAAGAAACAACCCACCCATGGCATAGTCGCATGGCACGCTGTTCGGATAGAACGCAGCGTACCGTATGGAAACGAATGGATGATCGTGCAAGTTCCTTCCTACGCCTGGAAGATCCTTGATGATCGGAATGCCGAAAGCAGTCAAATCTTCAGCCGGCCCAATCCCGGAGAGCTGCAGCAGCTGCGGTGAATTGATCGTTCCACCGCAAATGATGACCTCTCGCCGCGCCATTGCTTGCCGCTGCTCGCTGTTCTGCAGGAATGAAACTCCGATTGCACGGGTCCCATCAAACAATATTCGGTCTGTCAAGGCTGACGTTGCAATGGTAAGGTTAGGTCGTTCCATCGCGGGGCGGAGGAAGGCTGTCGCGGTACTCTCCCGTTTCCCATCTCTGATCGTGAATTGGTAAATTCCAACCCCTTCCTGACGCTCGCCGTTGAAGTCTGGGTTGCGTGGGCAACCGATTTCTACTGCTCCCTCAATCATGGCTGAATTGAGCGGATGGACCTTGCCCACATCGCTGACATTCAGTAGACCACCCACGCCGTGAAACGCTGACTCGCCGCGCTCTTGATGCTCCGATTTGATGAAATACGGGAGAACTTCGTTGAATGCCCAGCCGGAACAACCAAGCTCGCCCCAGTGGTCATAATCCCAGCGGTTACCACGAATATAGATCATGGCGTTAATAGCGCTCGATCCTCCGAGAACCTTGCCGCGATTGCAGTTGATCTGACGTCCGGCAAACCCTGGTTCCGCCACAGTCTGGTATCCCCAGTCCACCGCGCTGCCCAGCAACAACTGCCATTTGGAGGGCTCGTGGATCTCCGGCTTGGTATCCTCAGCACCTGCCTCCAAAAGCAGCACGGAGACGTCGCCTTCCTCACTGAGGCGATTGGCGATTACACAACCTGCCGACCCGGCACCCACGACAATATAGTCGAATTCCATAGCGATCTCCATTTTCTGGTTAAGTGAATCATCGCACAAGAAAGTATCCAAAGGGTTGGGCCTCGGGTCCGACTCGGCAAGGAATTCAATGGCGCCTTCCTCGGATGGCTACGGCGATGATTATGGCCCCGATTACGATGGCAGCACTAGTTGGCAATGAAACAATGCCGGTGTAAATGCCATACAAAACGATTCCTGCCAGCCCGAGCACAAGGAGCACCATACCTATGAGTACTGGGCCACCAATGGCGACGATAAGGAGCCATGAGCATGGCCACAACACGATTTCGCAGATTCGAACGACAAACCTGCGAAGCGGCGTGTCACGTTCTGCGGCCATGTCGCGAACATCCTCGATAAGTGGTGGCCCAACTATCATGGTAACTGCGCCATACAACACCCATTCCAACGTTGCCATAGTAATCTGGCGCCTATGAACCTGCGAAGAGGCTCTGGACCGCCGCAGGAAGTTGAAGGAGCAAGCTCAGTGCCAATAGCAGGGGCGCTGCTCGAGAAAGGCGAGCTTGGCGCAGACCGATGCGTGCACCGTCAGGGGTTGGGTTTTTTAACCGTTCAAAGTCACCGGCCCTACCTTCCGTGTAGCGCGTGATACATAACTTGCTGCGCTCACTATAGGTCAGAAAAGCATCAGAAAAACTCAATAACTCGCGATTTGCTGTCCCTGGCTTTGCCAGACCTATGCCGATTTTCTTGATCTTCATGCACTACTCCTGGCTATCCGTAGTGGCGATTTGATGGCTATGGCACGTCGCGGATTTCACTGCATCGGGTGGGGCTTCCATTTCATTGATTAGGTGGCTGATAGAGATTGAGATAGTTCATTTCTTGCCTCTGATAGAACGGCTGACTGCGCTTCCTCAACCAGTTTGAGCGCCACGGAAATGTACTCTGCTGTACACAAACTGAATTCAGCAGTGCTCCAATAATCTCGAACGAGATGCTCAAGGGATTTTATTGCTTTGCTGGATAGAAATATCGAAGCTGGGCCAATTAGTTCGCGAATTGTCTGATACGAATCGTGGCCTATCTTTGCTAAGTTCATAAAATGCTCGCCCTTCGAGAGATTATCGTTGTAGTCTGATCCTGGCTCTAGGAAGTATGAATCACGGTCTTCGAGGGAAAGCTTCAACTTCATGAGGTGAGAAAGCAAGTTCATGTAGTGCTGCTCACGAATGGCCCACTGTTGCTGCGTAAGCCAACTCCTACGAAGCAGGGTGGTTTTTATTTCTTCAGTGTCTTGTGTCGTCTTTCGGAGTTGCTCCCTGAGCCTATCGAAGTTCTCTTGGTTTGCACGATCTTCAGCCTTCCTCTTTATGTACGAGCCAAAATAGGCTCCCACCAGAGAAAGCGAAAATGCAAGAACGTAGCTCCACCAAGGGAAGCCCATGCCCTGATTCATTGCTGATTCAACAATGTCTTTGACATCTTGTGGGGACATGGAAAACACCAACCTTGTTGTCAATGCTAACCGGACGTCCAGTTAAATTGCTCTGCTACACAGATCAGAACCGGACAAGGGATGCTGAAGCATAGGCATGGCGGAAGTCTTTGTCTAGCAATGTCAGGCAGTTCATCCGCTGGCGCCAACCCAGTTGGCCGGCGCGCCGTCTCAGACGTGCAGCAGTAGGTGTTCGCGCTCCCACGGCGAGATAACCTTCATGAACTCGGCGTGCTCGATCTCCTTGACCTCGGTGTAGACGGTGATGAAGGACTCGCCGAGCACTTCGGCCAGGGCTTTCTCGGCGCGCAGCTTCTCAAGTGCTTCGCCCAGGCTGCGCGGCAGCTGGTAGTCGCCCAGGTAGGCGTCGCCCTTGCATTCGGAGCTGGGCTCGATGCGGTTCTTGATGCCGAGGTAGCCGCAGGCCAGCGTGGCGGCCAGGGCCACATAAGGATTGGCGTCGGCGCCGATGACGCGGTTCTCGATGCGGCGCGCCGCCGGCGTCGCCACCGGCGAGCGGATGCCGACGGTGCGGTTGTCGGTGCCCCACTGGATGTTGATCGGCGCGGCGGTGAAGCGCGCCAGCCGGCGGTAGCTGTTCACATACGGCGCGAACAGCGCCATCGCCGCCGGGATGTACTTCTGCAGCCCGCCGATGTACCAGTAGAACTCCTTGCTGGCGCTGCCGTCCGGGTTGCTGAAGATGTTCTGGCCGTCGCGGTCCAGCACGCTCTGGTGGATGTGCATGGCGCTGCCGGGCTCGCCCGCGATCGGCTTGGCCATGAAGGTGGCGAACATGTCGTGCCGCATCGCCGCTTCGCGCACCGTGCGCTTGAAGAAGAACACCTCGTCGGCCAGCCCGAGCGGATGGTCGTGGAAGAAGTTGATCTCCATCTGGCCGGCGCCGACCTCGTGGATCAGCGTGTCCACGTTCAGCTCCATCTTGTTGCAGTAGTCGTAGACGTCCTCGAACAGCGGATCGAACTCGTTGACGGCATCGATCGAATAGGCCTGACGCGAAGTCTCGGCGCGGCCGCTGCGCCCGATCGGCGGTTTCAGCGGCATGTCCGGATCGGTGTTGCGCGCCACCAGATAGAACTCCAGCTCGGGCGCCACGACCGGATTCCAGCCTTCGGCGTCGTAGAGCTCGCAGACCCGGCGCAGCACCGAGCGCGGCGCGAACGGCACGATGCGGCCTTCCTTGTCGTAGCAGTCGTGGATGACCTGCGCGGTCGGGTCGGTCGCCCACGGCACGATGCGCACCGTGCGCGGATCGGGCTGCAGGTGCATGTCGCGGTCGGTCGGGTTGATGACGTCGTAGTAGGGCCCTTCCTCCGGGAACTCGCCCGTCACGCCCATCGCCACCACCGCCTCGGGCAGGCGCATGCCACGGTCTTCGGTGAATTTTTCGCGCGGCAGGATCTTGCCGCGCGCCACGCCGGTGAGGTCGGGCACCAGGCATTCGATCTCGGTGACGCGGCGCTCGTTGAGCCACTGCTCCATGTCGCTGAACGTGAAGTGTTCGCGTGCGGTCATGTCGTTTCCCCTTGCATTGCTTGTGGGGCCGCAGCAGCGGCGGTGGGCCGTGCCGGGCGGGTCGGGTGCAACGGGATCAGCGGCTTGGTGGGCGATGGGTGTCGCGATAGTCCTGGCAGGCGGCGCCAAAAGCTTGCAGCAGCTGCAGCGACACCGGGTTGGTGGCGGCTTGCCACTCCGGATGCCACTGCAGGCACAGGCTGAAGCCGGGTGCGGCCGCGACCGAAAAGGCCTCGACCAGTCCGTCCGGCGCGGTGGCCTCAATGCGCAAGCCATCAGCCAGACGGTTGACACCCTGGCCGTGCAGGCTGTTGACGCTGAACTCGGCCGCGCCGAGCAGCCGCTCCAGCACACCGCCGGGCTGCACCGTCACGCGGTGCGAGGCGGCGTATTGAACTTCGGCCGATTGGGTCGGGTCGCTGCGATGGTCCTGGCGACCGGGCACCACCTGCACCGCCTGGTACAGGGTGCCACCGAGGGCGACATTCGCTTCCTGAAAGCCCCGGCAGATCGCGAACAGCGGCAGGCCACGTGCCAGCGCCTTCGGGATCAACGGCAAGGTCCAGTCGTCGCGCACCGGGTCGAGCGGCAGGCTCTGGTCGTAGACTTCCTCGCCGTAATGGCTCGGGTGCACGTTCGACGGTGAGCCGGTCAGCAGCACGCCGTCGGCCAGATCGAGCAGGGCGTCGAGCTCATCGGCGGGCGCGGCCGGCACCACCAGCGGCAAAGCGCCGGCCAGACGCACCGCGTCGATGTATTTCTTGCCTGCGACGTGAAAGGGATGCTGTCCGAGCATCCGGTTGCAGGCCGGCACCAGCACCACCGGGCGGTGGGCAGCGGACTTGGTCAAGGTACTCATTGGGCTTGCTGCATCCTGGTTGTTGACCCGATGCACTGGGCTTACTGATGAAACGTATACAACTATTGCATACAGTGTGCCAGACTAGGCCGCCGCTAGCCTGGGTGGCAACCCTGAGGCGATGGGCATGAATCACAGCAAATCCCGCAGCCGATACCACAGCATGCCCAGCACCAGCGACGGTGTGCGCAGCCAACGGCCGCCGGGGAAATTGCGGTGCTGCAGCTTGGCAAACACATCGAAACGCGAGCTGTCGCCCGTCATGGCTTCAGCCACGAGTTTGCCGGCCAAACCGGTCAGCGCCAGACCGTGGCCAGAGAAACCTTGCAGGTAATAGATGGAGGTTGGTGCGTTGCCTGCACCACGCAGAGGCAGCCGCCCGAAATCGGGCGCCCGGTTCATGGTGATGTCGACAAAGCCACCCCAGGCATATTCGACCTGCACATGCTTGAGTTGCGGGAATGTTTGCAGCATGCGGGTGCGCATGCGCTGCGCCAAATGGTGCGGTGTCAAGGTGCTGTAGCTGACCCGGCCGCCATACATCAGGCGGTGGTCGGCGGTCGGGCGGAAATAATCGAGCACGAAATTGCTGTCCGATACCGCCGCGTGCGAGGGAATCAGGTTTTCCAGCAAACCCGCATCAAGCCGCTGCGAGCAGACGATGTAGGTGCCCACCGGCATGATGCGCTGGTCGAGTTCCGGCGCCAGCCCTTGCAGATAGACATTGCCGGCCAGCAATACTTGGCGGGCTCGCACGCGGGCGCTCGTGGTGCGCAGCCCGACCAGCCGGCCTTGCTTGATCGAGATGACCGGTGATTTCTCAAAGATGCGCACGCCCAGTTCGCTGGCGGCGCGCGCCAGGCCCAGGCAATACTTGAGCGGATTCAGGTGGCCCGAATGCGAATCGAAATACCCGCTGTGATAGCGCGGGCTGGCGAGCCAGCGCGGCATGTCTTGCGGCTCGATCCAGCGCAGCAAGTAATCGTAGCTGCGCTCGATGTGGTCGGCCCATTCCAGCAGCGCCCGGGCCTTGTGCTCGTTGGTGGCCACGGTCAGGTGGCCGGACTGCCATTCGCAATCGATCGCGTAGCGCTGACAGCGCTCGCGGATCAGGGTGATCGCCTCGATCGTCATGGACCAGACGCGCCGGGCGTCGTCGATGCCCAACTGGGCTTCGATCACCGATTGATCGCAAGCCAGGCCGTGGATGGCCTGGCCGCCGTTGCGCCCCGAGGCACCCCAGCCGATCTGGTTCGCCTCCAGCAGGATCACCGACCGGCCCCGCTCGGCCAGTTCGATCGCGGCTGACAGGCCAGCCAAGCCGCCGCCGATGATGGCCACATCGGCTTGTTGGTCACCTTCGAGTGGCGCAAAGCTCTGTGGCCGCGCGGTGGTCGCCGCGTAATAGGATTGAAGCGCCAGTTCCTGATCGGTCCGCAGCAAGGTCATGCGGACAGTATCAGGCCAAGCGCCTGAGCGCAGCGGCGATGCCGCCAACGAGTTGATCAATCTGGCCGCGTTCGATGATCAGCGGTGGCGACAGCGCGATGGTGTCGCCGGTGGTGCGGATCAGGAGGCCGTGCTCGAAGCAGTCGAGGAAAGCATCGAAGGCGCGCTTGCCGGGCTCGCCGGGGCGGCTGGCCAGCTCGATGCCGCCGACCAGGCCGATGTTGCGGATGTCGATCACATGCGGCAGGCCCTTGAGCGCATGCAGCGCTGCGCCAAAGTAAGTCTGCAGCTCGCTGGCTCGCGTCAGCAGGCCCTCGTCGGCGTAGGTGGCCAGCGTGCCCAGCGCCGCCGCACAGGCCAGCGGATGCGCCGAGTAGGTGTAGCCGTGGAACAGCTCGATGACATGCTCCGGCCCCTGCATGAAGGCGTCGTGGATGGCTTGCCTGGCGAACACCGCACCCATCGGCACGCAGCCGTTCGTGATGCCCTTGGCCACCGTCATCAGGTCCGGCGTGACGCCGAAGGTCTGCGCCGCGAATGGCTGGCCGGTGCGGCCGAAACCGGTGATCACCTCGTCGAAGATCAGCAGGATGCCGTGCTGGTCGCAGATCTGGCGCAGCCGCTGCAGGTAGCCTTGCGGCGGCAGCAGCACGCCGGTCGAGCCGGCCACCGGCTCGACGATCACCGCCGCGATGGTCGAGGCGTCGTGCAGCGCGATGAGCCGCTCCAGATCGTCGGCCAGCTCGATGCCGTGCTCGGGCTGGCCGATGCTGAAGGCGTTGCGCGCCGGGTCATGGGTGTGGCGGATGTGATCGACGCCGCCCAGCAGCGGACCGAACATCTTGCGGTTCGTGACGATGCCGCCCACCGAGATGCCGCCGAAGTTGACGCCGTGGTAGCCGCGTTCGCGGCCGATCAGCCGGGTGCGGGCGCCGTCACCACGCAGGCGGTGGTAGGCCAGCGCGATCTTCAGTGCGGTCTCGACCGCCTCGGAGCCCGAGTTGGTGAAAAAGACGCGATTCAGGTCCGGCGGCGTGAGCCGGGTCAGCGCCTCGGCCAGCTCGAAGGCTTTCGGGTGGCCCATCTGGAACGGCGGCGCGTAATCCAGCTCGGCGGCCTGGGCCTGAATGGCCTGCACGATTTGCGGCCGGGCGTGGCCGGCGTTGACGCACCACAGACCCGCCACGCCGTCCAGGATCTGGCGGCCGTCGTCGGTCCAGTAATGCATGCCCTCGGCGCGCACCAGCATGCGTGGTGTCTTCTTGAACTGCCGGTTCGCGGTGAACGGCATCCAGAACGCGTCAAGCGAGGGTGAGTGATCCTGCGGCTGTGTCATCAAAAAAGCTCCGGGGCTGCGTGGCAAAGTCTGCCAGTCTGGGCAGACTGTAGCGCTGTGCCGCACCGCCCCGGAATCGATTCGATGCACGTTTCTGGTTGGCTCAGGAGGCTTGCGCCGCACGCCGCTCTTGCGACAGCTGCCGGCCGGTCCCGGCTTGGGCACGCTGGCTCAGCACGCGTTTGGCTTCCGGATAGATCAGCGACTCTTCCAGATCGATGTGGTCCAGATACAGCTCGGTGAAGACGTTCAGGCCGGCGCGCAGGGCGTCGAGTTCGTACCAGCTATAACCTTCGGCGACGGCCTGGAGCTGTGGCGCGAGTACGAGCCAATCTTCTTCCAGCCAGCCGTGGTCTTGCTGCAGGCGCTGCACATGGTGCACCAGTTCAGCGTTGTCGCCGGTCAGCAGCGGCGGGAACACCACCTGTTCTTCTTCGGCGTGATGCTGACGTGCCTTGGTGGAGAAAAACTCGACGACCTGCGCCGCCATCTGGCGCGCAGCAGCATCGACGCCTTGGTTGTCGAGGTGCTCGACCAGCCGGGAGCTCAACTGCAACGTCACCAGCACCTCCTGATGGCAGGCGTCCAGGGCAACAAATTCGGGTAGCAAGGCGGGTGCAGCAGACACAACGGCATCCGACACTTGCGCTTCGGTCACGGGCATGGCGATCTCCTGGTGAATGACCCCGGCTGGGGCGATGGGCCATTGTCTTGTCGCGTTGCAGCACGGCGGTTTGCGCTATATCAAGTTCGGTGACTGTGTCGTGAAGCTCCATCAGAGCCGTGCGGCGCAGTGTTACGCTGCATCGCTCACCGTCACCGCAACGGCACCAAGTTGGTGTGTCAGCACGGCGGGATCGATGCCGACCAGATAACCCCGGCGGCCGCCGTTGATATAGATTTTCGGCAGCTGCAAGATACCCGCTTCGACATAAACGGGCACCGCTTTCCTGAAACCAAACGGCGAGGTGCCGCCGACCAGATAACCACTGTGACGCTGCGCCACTTCGGGTTTGCAGGGCTCGACCTTCTTGACGCTGATCTGGCGCGCCAGATTCTTGGTGCTGACTTGGGCATCGCCGTGCATCAGTACCAGCAGCGGTTTGGCGTCCTGATCCTGCATCACCAGTGTCTTGACGACGGCATGCTCATCAACGCCCAGCTGGCGCGCTGATTCAGCGGTGCCGCCGTGATCGACATAATCGTAGGGATGCTCGGTAAAGGAAACCCCTTGCGCGCGCAGATACTGCGTCGCCGGGGTTTCGCTGACATGGGCGGTTTTCTTCGCCATCGTGTGACAAGTCGGTTGGGTGATGTCGGTTTACTGCGCCGGGTCGCGCAGCTGCCAGCGAATCTTGTCGATCTCGGCCAGCAGTTCGGGCGCGAGCGGCGTGCTCCAGGCGTCCAGATCCTCGTCGAGCTGCGCCACGCTGGTCACGCCGATGATGGTGCTGGCGACCTGCGACTTGGCATAACACCAGGCCAGCGCCAGGCGGGTCGGTGTCAAGCCGTGCTGGCGCGCCAGATCGTTGTAGCGGCGCGCCGCTTCGAGTGCCTCGGGGCGGCCCCAGCGCTGCTTCTTCATCGAGTCGAACAGCGCCATGCGGCCGGGCTTGGCCGGGTCGTCGAGGCCGAGCGCGTCGTACTTGCCGGTCAAGAGGCCGAAACCGAGCGGCGAGTACGGCAGCAGCGACACGTCGTGCTGGTACATGACCTCGTCGAGGCCGTTCTCGACCGTGCGGTTGATCAGGCAGTACGGGTTCTGCACCGTGGCGATGCGCGGCAGGCCGGCCTGCTCGGCGATGCGGATGAACTCGGCCACGCCGTAGGGCGTCTCGTTCGACAGGCCGACTGCGCGCACCTTGCCGGCCTGCACGAGACGCTGCAGCGCTTCGAGCTGCTGCTCGATCGTGCTGAAGCTGCCGCGCAGCTTGCGGTCGCGCTCGGCGTCGAAGTAGAGCGCACCGAACATCGGCACTGGCCGCACCGGCCAGTGGATCTGGTAGAGGTCGATGACGTCGGTCTGCAGGCGGCGCAGCGAGCCTTCGCAGGCGGCGACGATGTCGTCGGCCGTCAGGTTCGGGCTGCCGCCCCGGATCCAGTCCATGCCGCGCGACGGGCCGGCGACCTTGGTCGCCAGCACCACCTTGGCGCGCGCGCCCGGCCGGCTGGCGAACCAGTGGCCGAGGATGGTCTCGGTCGCGCCGAAGGTTTCGCGCCTGGGCGGCACCGCGTACATCTCGGCGGTGTCGAGGAAGTTGACGCCACGCGCTAGCGCGCGGTCCAGGATGGCGTGCGCGGTCGCTGAATCGACCTGCTCGCCAAAGGTCATGGTGCCCAGGCAGATCGGGCTGACGCGCAGCGCGCTGCGGCCAAGGGTCACGAGTTCCATGCGGTTGCCTCCGTGTGAATCGGGCGCCAGTGTGCCGCATCGCCGCGCGCCGTGCAGGCCGACGCGGCGCGCAGCGACAATCTCGCCCATGCTCCGAATCACCGAACTCCGCCTCCCGCTGAACCACGTCGAGGACGCACTGCGCCCGGCCATCGTCGCCCGGCTCGGCCTGGACGACGCCGCCGACCTCGCCGCGTTCACCGTCTTCAAGCGCGCCTACGACGCCCGCAAGAAGACGGCCATCGTGCTGATCTACACCCTCGACTGCACCGTGCGCGACGAAGCCGCCGTGCTGGCCAGGTGCAAGGGCGACCCGCAGGTGCGCCCGGCGCCCGACACCAGCTACCACTTCGTCGGCCACGCGCCGGCCGACTTCGCCACCAGCGGCGAGCGGCTGCGCCCGCTGGTGATCGGCTTCGGGCCGTGCGGCATCTTCGCGGCGCTGATCCTGGCCCAGATGGGGCTGAGGCCCATCGTGCTGGAACGCGGCAAGGCGGTGCGCGAACGCACCAAGGACACCTGGGGCCTGTGGCGCCAGCGCGAGCTGAACCCGGAGTCGAACGTGCAGTTCGGCGAGGGCGGCGCCGGCACCTTCTCCGACGGCAAGCTCTGGAGCCAGATCAGCGACCCGCGCCACCTGACGCGCAAGGTGCTGACCGAGTTCGTCAAGGCCGGCGCGCCGGAAGAGATCCTGTTCGTCGCCAAGCCGCACATCGGCACCTTCCGGCTCGTCAGCATGGTCGAGAAGATGCGCGCCGACATCACCGCGCTGGGCGGCGAGATCCGCTTCGAGCAGCGCGTGACCGACGTGCTGATCGCGCCGGACGCCAGCGGCACGCAGCACATCCGTGGCGTGACGCTGGCCTCGGGCGAGGAGATCCGCGCCGACCACGTCGTGCTCGCGCTCGGCCACAGCGCGCGCGACACCTTCACGATGCTGCACGAGCGCGGCGTCTACATGGAGGCCAAACCCTTCTCGATCGGCTACCGCATCGAGCACCCGCAGAGCGTGATCGACCGCGCCCGCTTCGGCCCGAACGCGGGCCATCCGATCCTCGGCGCGGCCGACTACAAGCTGGTGCACCACGCCAGGAACGGCCGCTCGGTCTACAGCTTCTGCATGTGCCCGGGCGGCACGGTGGTGGCGGCGACCTCGGAGCCCGAGCGCGTCGTCACGAACGGCATGAGCCAGTATTCGCGCAACGAGCGCAACGCCAACGCCGGCATCGTCGTCGGCATCGCGCCCGAGGACTACCGCCGCGACCCCGGCGGCACCGGCCCGGTCAACCCGCTGGACGGCATGGCGTTCCAGCGCATCTGGGAATCGCGCGCCTACGAACTCGGCGAAGGCGGCTACCAGGCGCCGGGCCAGCTCGTTGGCGACTTCATCAAGCGCCAGCGCAGCACGGCGCTCGGCAGCGTCATGCCCTCGTACAAACCCGGCGTGCGCATGACCGATCTGGCGCAGAAAGACCACGGCTCGCTGCCCGTCTACGCGCTCGACGCGATCCGCGAGGCGCTGCCCGCGTTCGAGCGCCAGATCAAGGGCTTCTCGATGGCCGACGCCGTGCTGACCGGCGTGGAAACGCGCACCTCGTCGCCGCTGCGTATCACGCGCGGGCGTGATTTCCAGAGCCTGAACGTGCGCGGCCTGTACCCGGCCGGCGAAGGTGCGGGCTACGCGGGCGGCATCATGTCAGCCGGGGTGGACGGCATCGAGGTGGCCGAGGCGGTGGGGATGGACATCATGAAATCGCTCAACCCGATATCTGCTGGATCAATGGGCTGATGTGGAAGGGCCCCGCCGACCGACGCAGTGCTGCGGGCTGACGCGCAGCGCGCTGCGGCCAAGGGTCACGAGTTCCATGCTGTCGCCGCTGTGTGGGGCGGGCGCCGGTGCGCAGTCTGTTCCTGGTATTGATGTGGGTTTATCGTGCATTGATGTGTTGAGATTTACTTGGGAATCCTTGTAAATTGGTTAGAACGGAATATCGTTAACGGCAAACGAAAATGGTCCATGGTATTTGTAGATTGACTCAAGCGCGGCTTTAGTTCTTTGGCGGATCGTTGCATGGTTGTTGATAAATTCAACGATATCTTCGCTGGCGTCAATCTCAATTTTTAGAATATTTTCTTTTTCGGTCCAGTTGAACCAAAATGATTTTACGTTGACATCAATTTCTAGCTGATGCTTTGTGTATAGATTTATATGCCATGTAATTTCTTTTTTAAAATCTTCTGCCAATACTTTTATGCGCCGATAGTCTTTGACGATATCCCTGTAAAAAGCGCTATACTGTGATTCGAACCACGCCGCACTTGCTTTGTGCAGCCTTTCATAGTCAGCTAATGCGCCTCTAAACTCTTTTGATTGGATGAAGCGAATTCGAGAGAAGGTTTCTTTCTTCTTTATGATATATCTGGCAAGGTAATGCTCTGATGGCACAACTGATCCGGATATTTCGCCATCTTTGAACATGAGTCTAATAAGCTCGGTGTCCACAACAGAAATAAGGTTAAATTGATAGACTGACGGGGCCTTTTTTCTGAGTGGCAAAGCTCCAAGTTCATAGGCTTGAGCCTTCATCAGGGATGTAATGGCAGAAAATATGGGTTTATCATTCTGTGGGGCGCCACTTTTTTTGTCCATCTCTTGGAATGCAAACACTTCGACTTGAGGTTGGGCGACCACTTCTTTTACGCCAGCAACTGCTGCTCGCTCATGAAAGTTCTTGGCAATGCCTGGCTCTCTTAACTGAAAGTCAATGGCCTTGTCGTTAGACCACGCATGTAGAGGCCACCAATCGGTGTTTGGATCTTTTATGTTTGCATCTCGCGCGAGCAACCCCCAAACATTGGATTCGCTTTTTTTGCAGCTTATGACCAGCACCGTATACAAGTCAAAGGGCTGAACTTTTTTGACTTGATACGCGATCAAGTCAATTTCTCTCACGCTATCTTCAAAGTCATCAACATAATACTTATTGCTGATGACGGTCCATCCATTTGCTTTAAGCGATTGGGCAACCTCGTTCTCAAGCACGAAGCCGGTCTTCTTTACCTGCGATTCAAAAATCTTCGTATCCATAGGTGTACCTCAGAGGGCAACGTGTTATTGACTCCAGTTACATTTTCCTGCTACACAGGTCAGAACTGGACAAGGTCCGGGACGGGGTCGCGCCAAGTCCGCTTAACAGCAGCACTTTTAGGCAGAACACCGGTGATTCATCCAGTGTTGCAGGGAGAGTCAAAGTGGACATACAGCAACCTCCTCAGGGTTCATCGCGGCTGCTCGGGCAACTGGTCGAGTGTTTGTGATATTTGCATTACAGCTTACGCACTCAAGAGTCATACGTCTACTGGGCCAAGCAGCTCATCCGGCTAGCATGGGCTGCGCTATCCGCGCGAGATAGGTGCTCCAGAAGTGGGCTGGAAGAACTGGGTCGGCTGGTGCCGAGCAATCCGGCTGTGGGTAAATCAGCCGCCACCTCTCACACGCTCCTGTTCACGCAACCGCAACACCCGCCGCTGCACCTTGCCGGTCGTCGTCATCGGCAGCGCATCGATGAACTCGATCTCCTTCGGGTATTCGTAGGGCGCGAGCCGGCCGCGCACATGCGGCTGCAGTTCCTCGACCAGCGCGTTATCAACGGTCACGCCCGGCGCCAGCACTACGAAAGCCTTGACGACGGCGCAACTGGTGGGGTGCTGCAGCTACTTCCAGTTGAGATCGAGTTTGCGCTGGGAGGCTGCGCAATCGCGCAAGTAAAGATTGATGAGGCTCTGGTATGGAATGCCGACATCTTCAGAAATTGCCTTGAAGTACATGATGGACTCCTCATCGAGCCGAATGGTGATTTGCTTCTTGAGTTGCGCTGCATAAGGGTTCTTCTTTGCAGCCGAGAAGTCGTACTCTTTGCGCATATGACACCTCTACAGGTAGGAGTCAGTGTAACTACACTGTAGTTACACCGCAAGGCGACGTGCGTCTGTCGTCGTGCAGCCCGCACGCTCCTCCTCACGCAGCCGCAGCACCCGCCGCTGCACCTTGCCGGTCGTCGTCATTGGCAGGGCGTCGATGAATTCGATTTCCTTCGGATACTCGTAGGGCGCGAGCCGGCCGCGCACGTGCTGCTGCAGTTCTTCGATCAGTGCGGCATCGCCGGTCACGCCCGGCGCCAGCACCACGTAGGCCTTGATGACGGCGCCGCGTTCGGCGTCCGGCTTGGGCACGACGGCGGCGTTCACGACCGCCGGGTGGCGCACCAGGCAGTTCTCGATCTCGCCCGGGCCGATGCGGTAGCCGGCGGCCTTGAACATATCGTCGGCGCGGCCCTGGTACCAGAGGTAGCCATCGACATCCATCAGCGCCATGTCGCCGGTGCGGCACCAGCTGCTGGCCGGGTCGCCGGTGAACTTGGCGCGCGTGGCGGCGTCGTTGTGCCAGTAGCCGAGGAAGAACACCGGGTCGGGCTCGCCGTGGCGGTCCAGCCGGTGCACCGCCACCTCGCCGGGCGTGCCGGGTGGGCAGGGCTGGCCGTCGTCGTCGATCACGGCGACGCGGTGGCCCGGGTAGGCGCGGCCCATGCTGCCGGGTCGCGCCGGCCAGCCGGGCTGCCAGCGGCCGTCGGCGCCCTGCACCCGCACGCAGTTGCCGACGATGTAGTTGATCTCGGTCTGGCCGAACATCTCGTTCACCGGCACGCCGAGCTGGCTGCGGCACCACTCGAACACCGCGTCGCCGACCGCCTCGCCCGCGCTCATGAGCGCCTGCAGGCCGAGCCGGTAGCGCTCGCGCGGCGCCGGGCAGGCTTTCATCATCGCCTTCAGCGCGGTCGGGAACAGGAAGGTGTGCGTGACGGCGCAGTCCTGCAGCAGCGTGAACGCCGCCGTCGGGTCGAAGCGGCCGCGCCAGGCGACGATCTCGCCGCCGAAGTGCAGCACCGGCAGCAGCGCGTCCATCAGGCCGCCGGTCCAGGCCCAGTCGGCCGGGCTCCAGAAGACGCACGGCGTGGCGCCGTCCGGGTGCTGCGGGTAACCGTTCTGGCTGCAGACGAAGCCGCTCAGGTTGCCGAGCAGCGCGCGGTGCGGGATCAGTGCGCCTTTGGGCGCGCCGGTGGTGCCGCTGGTGTAGATCAGCACCGCCGGGTCGTCGGCGGCGGTATTCACTGGCTCGAACGGCGCCTCATGGCCGGCCAGCGCCGCCGACCAGTCGAGGTCGCCTTGCCCGGCAGCCGCGCCCACCGACAGCACGGTCGCCAGCTGCGGACACTGCGTCCGCGCCGCCCGCAGCGCCGCGATGGCCGACTCATCGACGATGGCGACGTGGGCGGCGCTGTCGTTCAGGCGGTATTCGAGCGCCTCGGGGCCGAACAGCTGGGTGAGCGGCATCGCCACCGCGCCGAGCTGGTAGACGGCCATGTGCGCCACGGCGGTCTCGAAGCGCTGCGGCATGACGATGGCGACACACTCGCCGCGCGCCACGCCAAGCCCGGCCAGCGCGTGCGCCAGCTGGTCGGCGGCCAGCTGCAGCTCGGCGTAGGTATAGGTGCGGTTCTGGCCGTCGGGCAAGCGCTCGCGGATGGCGACCGCATCGGGCGTGGCGCTGGCCCAGCGCCGGCAGCAGACGTCGGCGATGTTGTAGCGCGCCGGCACCTGCCAGCGCCAGGCGGCGTGCAGGGCCTCGTAGTGGTCTTCGGCGGGGTTCATGCGGCACAGCTTAGGCGGCGACGCCGGCCGCCGCACCGGGGACTTCCCGGCGGTACGGCAGCGGTACCATTCCGGGCATGCTTCCCACCTTCCCCCACCCGGAGCCGCTGGAACACGGCTTGCCTGGAAATGCCGCCGAGCGACTGCGTGGTCAGGGCTTTGTGCGCCTGAGTCCGCAGGCTCTGGCCGGTCTGACCGAACAAAGCCCCGCGCAGCTCGCCACGCTTGGCCCGTACTGGCTTGATCTGCCGCCCGATGCCCATCTGAAAGACGGTGGCCGCTATCGCCGCCGCCGTCATGGCAGTTATGTGCAGGATGTGGCGACGCACAGCTTGGCTGCGGTGCCGCATCGCGCGCACTGGCAACCCACCACCTACAACGCGCTGCACGGCGGCATGCTGCGCTGGTTCGAGCCCCTGGCGCCGGCGATGGCCGAGTCCGCCGTCTTGCTGGCGCTGATTCAGGCGCTCGGCCGGGTGTTTGCTGCCGCCGCGCATCCGACCGCGACCGAGCCGCCCTTCGATGGCCGCTGGTACATCGAAGTGCATCCCTTCCGCATCGACACCACCGGCGGCGTCGGCCGGCCGACCCCCGAGGGCGCGCACCGTGACGGCGTCAATTTCGTGGCGGTGCTGCTGGTGAGCCGCCAGCAAGTGGTCGGCGGTGAGTCGCGCGTTTTCGAGGCCCACGGCCCGCACGGGGTGCGCTTCACGCTTGATCAGCCCTGGAGCGCGCTGCTGATCGACGATGACCGCGTCATCCACGAAAGCACGCCGATCCAGCCCGAGGGTGAGGGCGGCAGCGGCGGCCAGCGCGACACGCTGGTCATCACCTACCGGGCCGGTGGCTTCCAGGATCCACCGGCCGCTTGAGCCGTGTGTCGCCAGCACGACGCTGGTGCGGCACCGACCCGGCTAAAGTGCGGCCATGCTGACCCCTTTGCTCCCGCCTGTTGCCGCCACCGTGGCGCCTTATGTCGCTGCGCACCCGGCGCGGCGCGAGTTCATCGCGCTGCGTGGGCTTGACTACCATGTGCTGAGCTGGGGCGATGCCGCCGCCGTCACGCCCGAGCGGCCCGCGCTGGTGCTGCTGCACGGCTGGATGGATGTGGCGGCGTCGTTCCAGTTCATGGTCGATGCGTTGCAGGCGCTGGGCACTGAGCGCTACGTGATCGCGCCGGACTGGCGCGGCTTCGGCCTGACGCGTGCCGCGCCCGGCACCGACGGCTTCTGGTTTCCCGACTATCTGGCCGATCTGGATGCACTGCTCGACGCGCTGCTGCCGGGGCAGAGCGTGGATCTGCTCGGCCACAGCATGGGCGGCAACATCGCGATGATCTACGCCGGCGTGCGGCCCGAGCGCATCCGCCGGCTCGTCAACCTGGAAGGCTTTGGCATGCCGGAGTGTCGGCCGGCGCAGGCGCCGCAGCGCTACGTGCGCTGGCTCGACGACCTGAAAAAACCGCTCTCCATGCGTCGCTACACCAGCCAGGCGGCGGTGGCGGACCGGCTGTGCCAGAACAATCCGCTGCTGGCGCCCGACAAGGCCGCCTGGCTGAGCGCGCATTGGGCTGAAGCGCGCGACGACGGTTTCTGGCACATCCTGGGCGACCCGGCGCACAAGCACATCAACCCGGTGCTGTATCGCAAGGACGAGGTGATGGCCTGCTGGCAGCGTATCAGCGCGCCGGTGCTGTGGGTCGAGGGCGACCGCACCGATGTCAGCAAGTGGTGGGGCAACAGCTATCCGCGCAGCGATTTCGAGGCCCGGCTGGCGGCGGTGCCGCAGCTGCAGCGCGAGCTGCTCAGCCCCTGCGGCCACATGCTGCACCACGACCAGCCCGAGGCGCTGGCGCAGCACCTGGCAGAGTTTCTGGACCCGGCACAAGCCTGACACCGGAGCGTGAGAAAATCGCGGATTCGCAAGGAATCCGATCCATGGACATCGAACGCATCAACGCCATCGGCACGACGCTGGCTGACCTCACCGAGCGCACTCATGCGCTAAGGGGGTATCTTTGACTACGACCACAAGTCACGTCGGTTAACGGAAGTCGAAGCGGCGCTGGAAAACCCCGCCATCTGGAACGACCCCAAGCGCGCCCAGGAGCTGGGCCGCGAGAAGAAATCGCTCGAAGACGTGGTGGGCACCATCAACCACCTGACGAGCCAGCTGGGTGACAACACCGAGCTGTACGACATGACCAAGGCCGAGGATGATTTCGAGTCGCTCGAAACCATCGAAGCCGAGGCTGCGGCGCTGCAGGCGATGATCGAGAAGCTCGAATTCCGCCGCATGTTCAGCAATCCGGCCGATCCGCTCAACTGCTTCGTCGACATCCAGGCCGGCGCCGGTGGCACCGAGGCCTGCGACTGGGCCAGCATGCTGCTGCGCCAGTACCTGAAGTACTGCGAGCGCAAGGGCTTCACGGCCACGGTCGAAGACCTCACCGACGGCGACACCGCCGGCATCAAGAACGCCACCATCAAGGTCGAAGGTGACTACGCTTTCGGCCACCTGCGCACCGAAACCGGCGTGCACCGCCTGGTGCGCAAGAGTCCGTTCGACTCGTCCGGCGGCCGCCACACCAGCTTTGCCTCGCTGTTCGTCTACCCGGAAGTGGATGACTCGATCGAGATCGACATCAACCCGTCTGACGTGCGCACCGACACCTTCCGCGCCTCGGGCGCGGGCGGCCAGCACATCAACAAGACCGACTCGGCGGTGCGCCTGACGCACATCCCGACCGGCATCGTGGTGCAGTGCCAGGATGGTCGCAGCCAGCACAGCAACCGCGATGTCGCCTGGAAGCGGCTGCGTTCGCGCCTGTACGACTTTGAAATGCGCAAGCGCATGGAAGAGCAGCAGAAGCTCGAAGACACCAAGACCGACGTCGGCTGGGGCCACCAGATCCGCTCGTACGTGCTGGACAACAGCCGCATCAAGGATCTGCGCACCAACGTCGAAATCTCCAACACCCAGAAGGTGCTGGACGGCGATCTGGATGCCTTCATCGAAGCCAGCCTGAAATCCGGCCTCTGAGCCAGACCCCGGCCGAGCCATCACCCGCCAACCGCCGAGACCGCCATTGAAAAAGTTTGCCGCACTGCTCTTTGACATGGACGGCACGCTGATCGACAGCATGCCGCTGCACGCCCGGTCGTGGGCGCTGTGGCATGCCGAGCTCGGCTTGGCCTACGACGAGCCGAGCTTCTTTGCTGCCACCGCCGGCCGCACCAACATGGAGATCCTGCTCGACATGTGGCCCGGCCGGCCGCAGGGTGAGCTGCTGCCACTGGCCGAGCGCAAGGAAGTGCTCTACCGCGAGATCGCCGCGCTGGAGCTGACGCTGATTGCCGGTGCTGCGGCGGTGTGCGCGCAAGCCAAGGCGCAGGGCCTGAAGATCGCCATCTGCACGGCCGCACCGCCGGCCAATATCGCGGTGGCGTTCGAGCGCTTCGGGTTTGACGGCCTGTTCGACACGGTGGCCAGCCCGTCGGATGGCTTGCGTGGCAAACCGCACCCGGATATTTTTCTGGCTGCGGCTGAGCGCCTCGGCGTTGCGCCTGAACACTGTCTGGTTTTTGAAGATGCGCCGCTCGGCATTGAAGCCGCGTGGCGCGCTGGCATGGACGCGGTGGCCCTGACCACCACGCTGCCGGCCGCTGAATTTGCCCCCTATCCGAACGTCATCGCGACGTTGCCGGATTTCACTGCTTATCAGCTTCCACCCGCCCTGGAGCAAGAGACACACCATGCGTGAAGGCACTGCCACCCTGGTTCGGCGCGAGGATTACGCCGCCCCCGCCCACTGGATTCGTTCGGTCGAGCTGAGTTTTGAGCTGGATCCAGCCAAGACGCTGGTGATCAGCCGCATGCAGGTCGAGCCCAACTCGGCTCGCCCCGGCGAAGCGCTGCGCCTGGACGGCGAGGACATCACGCTCACCCGCGTGCTGGTGAACGGCGAAAGCATTTCATTCCGCATCGAGGCCGATCAGCTGGTGCTCGATAACCTGCCGCAAGAACCCTTTGCGCTGGAAATCCGCAATACCTGCGCGCCGGAGAAAAATACCCATCTGAGCGGTCTCTATACCTCG
This sequence comes from Leptothrix sp. (in: b-proteobacteria), assembly GCA_041083665.1. GTDB lineage: Bacteria > Pseudomonadota > Gammaproteobacteria > Burkholderiales > Burkholderiaceae_C > Sphaerotilus. Next base: position 195,356 of record JBFPGZ010000001.1, on the reverse strand, counting down.
GGCGGCGGGTTTTTCACGCAGTGCGAGGCGCAGGGTTTCCGCCGCATCACCTATTTCACCGACCGGCCCGACGTGATGAGCGTCTTCAAGGTCACGCTGCGCGCCGACAAGAAAAACTATCCGGTGCTGCTGTCGAACGGCAATCTGGTCGAGCAGGGCGAGTTGCCCAAGGGCCGCCATTACGCCGTCTGGCACGACCCGTTCCCGAAGCCGAGTTATCTGTTTGCGCTGGTGGCGGCCAATCTGGTGGCACGCGAGCAGAAAATCCGCACCCGCTCCGGCAAGGAGCATCTGCTGCAGATCTATGTGCGCGCCGGTGATCTGGACAAGACCGAGCATGCGATGAATTCGCTCATCGCCTCGATCGTCTGGGACGAGGCCCGTTTCAAGCTGCCGCTTGATCTGGAGCGCTTCATGATTGTCGCGGTGAGCGACTTCAACATGGGCGCGATGGAAAACAAGGGCCTGAACATCTTCAACACGAAGTTTGTGCTGGCCAGCCCGGCGACCGCCACCGATGTCGATTTCGGCAATATCGAAAGTGTGGTCGGCCACGAGTATTTCCATAACTGGACCGGCAACCGCGTGACCTGCCGCGACTGGTTCCAGCTCAGCCTGAAAGAAGGCCTGACGGTTTTCCGCGACCAGGAATTCAGCCAGGACATGGCGGGCGAAGCGTCGGCACGCGCGGTCAAGCGCATCGAGGATGTGCGGTCTTTGCGCCAGCTGCAATTCCCGGAAGACGCCGGCCCGATGGCACATCCGGTGCGGCCCGACAGTTATCAGGCGATCGACAACTTCTATACCGCGACGGTCTACGACAAGGGCGCGGAAGTGGTGCGCATGATGCACACCCTCGTCGGCCGGGAAGGTTTTGCGCGTGGCATGACGCTCTATTTCGAGCGCCATGACGGCCAGGCCGTGACCTGCGACGATTTTGCGCAGGCGATTGCCGACGCCAATCCGGGCAGCGCGCTGGCCACGCGGCTTGAATCATTCAAGCGCTGGTATGCGCAGGCCGGCACGCCGCGTGTCGCCGCCAGCGGCGCCTATGACGCCGAGACCCGCCGCTACACGCTGACGCTCAGCCAGACCTGCCCGGCCACGCCGAACCAACCGGTCAAACTGCCGTTCGTGATTCCGGTCGCGGTCGGCCTGCTGAGCGCCGACGGTCGCGCGCTGGCACTGCAGCTCGACGGCGAAGAGGCCGCCGCCGGCACCGAGCGGGTGCTGGTGCTGGAAGAAGCGACGCAGAGCTACACCTTCGTCGAGGTGGACGCCGAACCGGTGCCGTCGCTGCTGCGCGGTTTCTCGGCGCCGGTGGTGCTGCAGTGGCCGGCCAGCGAGGCGCAGCTGTTCACGCTGCTCGGGCACGATCACGACGCCTTCAACCGCTGGGAAGCCGGCCAGAGTCTGGCGCTGGCACGCCTGCTCGCGGCCGTGCAAGGTGACGGCTCGCTGCATCTGGACGCGGCTTACCAGGAAGCGATGCGCGCCACGCTGCGCGACAGCCGACTCGACGCCGCCTTCAAGGAACTCGTGCTGACGCTGCCGAGCGAAGGGTATGTGGCCGAGCGGCTGGCCGAACTCGGTGTGCCGGTCGATCCGCAGAAGATCCACACCGCGCGCGAATCGCTGCGCGCCCAGCTGGCGCACGCGCTGCACGACGACTGGGTCGCGGCCTGGGAGGCCAATGCCAACACCGGCGGCTACTCGCCCGACCCGGTGTCGAGCGGCCGGCGTGCGCTGGCCAATCTGGCGCTGGCCCATCTGGTGCTGGACGCCACCCGGCGCCACGATCCGCTCTGGCCCGGCCGCGCCTACCAGCGCTGCAAGGACGCCACCAACATGACTGACCGCCTGGGCGCGCTCTCGGCCCTGGTGCAGGCGCATGCCGCGCTGACGGCACCGGCGCTGGAGCGTTTCCACATCCAGTTCCTGGCCGAGCCGCTGGTGATCGACAAGTGGTTTGCGCTGCAGGCCGGCGCTAGCGAGCAGGACGGCGAGGTGTTTGCCCGCGTCAAGCTGCTGGCCAAGCACCCGGACTTCCTGATCAAGAACCCGAACCGTGCCCGCAGCCTGCTGATGGCGCTAACGCAGAACCCGGCCGCCTTCCACCGCATCGACGCGGCCGGCTACGTGTTCTGGGCCGAGAAGGTGATCGAGATCGACGCCTTCAACCCGCAACTGGCGGCCCGCCTGACGCGGGCGCTGGACCGCTGGCGCGCCCTGGCCGAGCCCTACCGCACGGCGGCGCACGAGGCCATCAGCCGTGTTGCGGCACGGCCCGAGCTGTCGCCGGACGTGCGCGAAATCGTCAGCCGCGCGCTGGCCGGTTGAGTCAGCCGCCGCTGGCGTGAACAAATGCGGCGGGCGGGTCTGGCATCCCGCCGCGTGATGGTCTCAACGCGGCCGGATGCCTCTACGATCCCGCAAATTTTTCAAAGGCAATGCTCATGAGCAAACGCATCAGTCTCACCCAATACCTGGTCGAACAGCAACGCGAACACGGCCACATCCCCGGCCAGCTGCGCCTGCTGATCGAAGTGGTCGCGCGCGCCTGCAAGCGCATCGCCATCGCCGTCAACAAGGGCGCGCTCGGCGAAGTGCTGGGCTCGGCCGGCAGCGAGAACGTGCAGGGCGAGGTGCAGAAAAAGCTCGACATCATCTCCAACGAGGTGCTGATCGAGGCCAACGAATGGGGCGGCCACCTCGCCGCGATGGCGTCGGAAGAAATGGACGACATCCACGTCGTGCCGAACCGCTATCCGCAAGGCGAATACATGCTGCTGTTCGATCCGCTCGACGGCTCCAGCAACATCGACGTCAACGTCAGCATCGGCACCATTTTCTCGGTGCTGCGCAAGATCGGCCACAGCCAGGGCGTGACCGAAGCCGATTTCCTGCAGCCGGGCAAATTCCAGGCGGCGGCCGGTTATTGCGTCTACGGCCCGCAAACCACGCTGGTGCTGACCGTGGGCGACGGCGTGGCGATGTTCACGCTCGACCGCGAAACCGGCTCCTGGGTGCTGACCAGCGAACACGTCCAGATTCCGGACGACACCAAGGAATTTGCCATCAATATGTCGAACATGCGCCACTGGGCGCCGCCGGTGAAACGCTATATCGACGAATGCCTGGCCGGCACGGAAGGCCCTAGGGCTAAGGATTTCAACATGCGCTGGGTTGCCTCGATGGTGGCCGACGTGCATCGCATCCTGACCCGTGGTGGCGTGTTCCTGTACCCGTGGGACCAGCGCGAACCCGGCAAACCCGGCAAGCTGCGCCTGATGTACGAAGCCAACCCGATGGCTTTCCTGGTCGAGCAAGCCGGCGGCCTGGCCACCAACGGCTCGCAACGCATCATGGACATCATGCCGTCCAAACTGCATGAACGCGTCAGCGTCATGCTCGGCTCGAAAAACGAAGTGCAGCGCGTGACCGACTATCACCGCGAAGGTGCCGAGGCCAAGTAAACCTCGGAGCGGGCTGGCCGGGAGGCTCGCCCGCTCAATTCTCTCAGGCTGACAGAGGTTTCGCCGTACCTTGGCTATGCACCGATAGCCCCTCGCCAGAAATCAGTGTGTCAGATTTTCAATTGAGAACGCCCATTCCGGGAAGTTTCGCAATACCTTCTTGTCCATCGTGGCAAGCTTGATGCCGAGTTTCTTGGCGAGCGCTACAAATTCGCAGTCATAGGCTGAGCATTCGCTGGTTTTGACCAGTTCAAGCACATCCAGTGAGTCAACCTCATATTCCCTGGCGGTGAGCAGGCTTTCTGCCTCCAACTGCAGTGCGTAGGCCTGGTTTAAAGTCAAAGTGCCACGTCTGATATAGCCAGCCAGGATGTTTCTGAACTCGCTGCGCCATAGAACTGGCGCGGCCCAGTCCGGGTCTTGTTCGAGTAACTGTTCGGCTTGCGCTGTGAAATTTCCGGGCAGGTAGAGGTAGGCCAGGATATTCGAGTCAACCACGATCATGCGCGGCCCTCTTCACGCAACAGGGTGATGTCCTCGGCGTTGAATTTCCCGGCGGGCAGGGCTTGGCGCAGCTCTCGGGCGCGCGTCAGCCGGTCTTGCACCGACAATCTTTGCGGCAGCAAGACAGACTCCAGACACACCAGCACCTCACTGTTGATGCTGCGACGGTGCATTTCAGCGGCGGTTTTCAGACGACCGTAGAGCTCGTCAGGGATGTTTTTCAAGGTCAAGGTGGTCGGCATCGCGATCTCCATCCGAAATGGAACCATTTTGGTTTTTGGATGCGCGCTTGTCAACCCGGAGTCCAGTGAGATTGCTGGCCGTAGCACAGCCCCATCTCACCGCGCCACCGTCACCACCACCAGCTCCGGCGCAATCCACGGCAGCAGGCCGGCGCCGGCACTGCGCAGTTGCGCGACCGCCGCATAACCGTCGTGCAGCGCGTTCACGTGGGCGATGCGCAGCTGGTAATGCTCGGTTTCGGCCGACATCAGATCGAACAGTGAGCGCCGGCCCAGTTTGGCCCATTGCTCGTAGGTGGCGTTGCGGACTTGATCGCTGTCCTTCAGCACTTCGGTGACGTGCAGCGCGCGGGCGTAGGCGCTGCGGGCGGCGTCGTGCAGGGTGCCGACCTGGCGGATGCGTTCCTGCACCTGGGCTTCTTCCTGGCGCCGCGCCGCCTGGGCGCGTTCAACCGCCGCACTGCTGGCGGCCGAGACGGCGCCGCCATCGCTCAGCGTGACGTTGAGCGTGACGCCGGCGTTCCAGTTGGCGCTGGTGACATGCGCCGCGTGCGAAGCCCCGGTGCCGACCTGCCAGCGCAGTTGCGGCGCGCCTTCGGCCCGGCTGGCGCGGGCGTAGTTGTCGAGCGCCTCGGCTTGCAGGTGCAGCTGGCGCACGTCCGGGCTGGCGGCGATCTCGTCGATGACGCGGGCCAGCTCGGGCACGGTCTGCAGCGGCTGGCCGACTGCGCCCCACGGCGCGACGTTGTCGCCGACCAGTCGGCGCAGCCGCGCATCGGCCTGGCGCAGCGACGTCAGCGCGTCTTCGCGTGCGAGTTCGGCCTGGCGCTGGCCTTTGCGGGCTTGCAGCAGTTCGCTGCTGCGGCCACGGTCCAGGCTGACGATCTGTTCCAGCGAGTGCGCCAGGCAGCTCATCTTGGCGACGTATTGCTGGTAGACGCGCAGCTGCTGGCGGAAGCGGTTGCGCTCCAGCACGGTGGCGACGGCGTCGCGCACCACCCGTTCACGCGCCGCGCCGACGCTCAGGTCGCTGGCATCGATCAGGCGTTCGCGGTAGCGCGTCAGCTCATCCTGGCGCCCGCCGTCATAGAGCGGCGCCGACAGGTTGAGCGAGAGTGCGCCGGTGCCTTCTCTGCTCTGGGTGACGCGCTCCACCGCCGTCTGGCCGACGCCAGCGCTGCCGCCCAGGCTGATGTTGGCCGCGCTGCCGGCGCTGGTCTGCTGCAGATCGAAGCGAGCCGCCTGGCTGCCGTGCTGGGCGCCGCGCACATCGGCGCTCTGGTTGACGGCTTCGCGCGCCAGGGCGGCCAGCTGCTGGCGGCCACTGTCGGGGCTGGCGTCGGCGGGCGCGCGGCTGTCGCTGACGGCCGGGCTGTCCGGCACGGCGTCTTCGCAGTAAGCGGCGGCCAGCAGCGGCAGCACGCAGGCGCCGAGCAGCAGCATCAGGCGTGATGGGCGGGGTGCGGACAGGGAACGGCACATCAGACGGCTCCGGTTGATCAGCGTTCGCGGAAGGCTTCGCGGCCCTTGAGCATGGGCGAGACCAGGAATTGCAGCACGCTGCGCGCGCCGGTCCGGATCTCGATCGAGGCCGTCATGCCTGGCAGCACCATCAGCGGCGGCTTGCCCGGGCTGGCGTGCAGGTCGGCGGCATCGGTGCGGATGCGGGCGCGGTAGTAGGTGGTGTCCTGCGCGGCGCCGACCTTGCTGTCTTCGCCGAGCGCGTCCGGGCTGAGGTATTCGATCGTGCCGTGCAGGCCGCCGTAGGTGTAGAAGTCGTAGGTGCTCAGCTTGACGGTGACCGGCAGGCCGACGTGCACGAAGCCGATGTCGGCCGGAGCGATGCGGGCCTCGACCAGCACGCGCGGGCCGAGCGGCACGATTTCCATGATCGGTGCGCCGCCTCCGACCACACCGCCGATGGTGGCGATGCGGATGTTCTTGACGATGCCGCGCACCGGCGACTTGAGCGTGGTGCGCTGCAAGGCGTCGGCCTTGGCCACCTGCTGCTCGCCGAGCTGGGCCAGCTCGTTCTGGACCCGCACCAGCTCGTTGGTGGCGTCCTGGCGGAAGCGATTGACGCGCTCCTGCACCTGCAGCAGCAGATCGTTGCGCTGACGGTCGAGCCGCATCACTTCGACATCCGACATCAGCCCGCTGGCCGACATCTGGCGTGCGGTGGCCAGTTCACGCTCCAGCAGCGCCATGTTGCGGTGCGTCACGGTGATGGCTTCATCGAGCGCTTGCCGCCGCGCCTGGAATGAATCGGTCTCGGCCGCGACGATGGCGCCGGCCTGGCGCAGCTCGGCCGGAAAGTGCAGCGCCCGTCCGCTCGCTTCGGCCGAGAGCCTTGCGGCCGTGCCGAGCAGCGCGAGCTGGCGCGCCTGGCCTTCGTTCTGCTGCGCCGCAAAGCGGGTCGGATCGAGCTGCGCCAGCTCGGCGCCAGCCTCGACCAGCTCGCCCTCATGCACCGGCAGGCTGCGCAGAATGCCGCCTTCCAGGCTGGCGATGACCTGTTCGCGGCCGTCCGGCACCACCTTGCCCTGCGCACGCGTGATCACATCGACCTGCGCCAGCGAGGCCCAGACCAGCGCCGCCACCACGATCAGGCCCAGCAGGTAGAGCGTCCAGAGCGCCTGCGGCATCGGCTCGACCAGGCTGGCCTGGCGCGTGCCGCTCAGGAATTGCTCGTCGCCGGACACAAAACGGCCCGGTGAGGCGGTGGCAGGGGTTGCAGTCGTGTCCATCTGGTTTGCCTCAATGCACCACGCTGAGTGGCTGCCGCACCGACACCGGGCCGGCGGCCGGGCTGGCCGGCATCGCGGCCGGCGCCTGGCGCTGCCCGGCCAGCGCCATCAGCACCGCCTGCTTGGGGCCGTCGATGATGATCTTGCCGGCCTCGATCACCACGATCCGATCGACCAGCTCGAGCATCGCCGGCCGGTGCGTCACCACCACCAGCGTGCGTGCGGCCAGCAGCGGCTTGAGCTGCTGGATGAATTGCTGTTCGGTCTGTGCGTCCATCGAGCTGGTCGGCTCGTCCATCAGCAGGATGCGCGGCTGCGTCACCAGGCAGCGCGCCAGCGCCACCAGCTGGCGCTGGCCGCCCGAGAGCAGCGCGCCGCCTTCACCGACCGGCAGGTCCAGGCCCTGCGGATGCGCGGCGGCGATGTGGTCCAGCCCGGTCAGGCGCAGCACCTCGCCGAGCGCGTCGGCGCCGGCCAGGTCGCGCCCGAGCAGCACGTTGTCGCGCAGGCTGCCGCGAAACAGGCGCGGCTCCTGCTCGACAAAGCCGATCTGCACGCGGTAGTCGGTCGGGTCGATCTGGCGCAGGTCGATGCCATCGACCTCGGTGTAGCCCTGGGTCGGCTGGTACAGCCCGGCCAGCAGCCGCAGCACGGTCGATTTGCCGCTGCCGATCTTGCCCAGAATGGCCACGCGTTCACCGGCCTGGATGCGCAGCTGCAGGTTCTTGAGCACCTGCGGCGCGTGTTCGATGTGGCTGTAGGCAAAGCTGACTTCGCGCAAGCCCAGCGCGCCGTGCATCTGCGGCTGTGGCAGATAGCGCCGGCCGGGCTCGCGTTCGCTCGGCTGCGCCATCAGGTGGTCGAGCATGCGCAGCGCCGCCCGCGCGCCCTGGTAACGCGAGGCCAGCGAGACCACGCTGCCGAGCGGCGCGATGGCACGGCCGGCAAACATCACCGCCGAGATCAGCGCGCCGCCGGTCAGCGTGCCGGCCTGGATCAGGTGCACGCCCCAGACCAGCAGGATCACCGTGATCAGCTGCTGCGACACCATCGTGACGTTGTTGACCCAGCTCGACAGCGCGCGCGAGCGCAGCGCCGACTGCGCCGCCTGGGCGTTGGCCTGTTCGTACTGCTGCTGGAAATAGCCTTGTGCGCCGGCCGCGCGGATGGTCTCGATGCCATCGACCGTCTCGACCACCAGGCCGTGCATGTCGGCTTGCTGGCGCTGCTGCGCGGTCATGGCGCGGCGCAGCAACTGCTGCACGCCGACCGTCAGCAGCAGGATCAGCGGCACCGCCAGCAGCAGCACGACCACCAGCTCGCCCGCCATCAGCCAGGTCATGCCGATGAAGAGCAGCACGAACGGCAGATCGCTCAGCGCCGACATGGTGGCCGAGGTCGAGAACTCGCGCACCACTTCCAGTTGCGCCATGTGGTGCGCAAACGAGCCGGACGAATCGGGCCGGTGCTCCAGCCGGATCGACAGCGACTTGCGAAACAGCAGCGCGCCCAGCGCCAGGTCGGCTTTCTTGCCGGCCTGATCGATCAGATGGCTGCGCAGCTGGCGCGCCACCAGATCGAAGCCGATGGCGATGAAGGCGCCGATCGCCAGCGACCACAGCGTCACCAGCGCCTGGTGCGGAATCACCCGGTCATAAACCACCGAGGTGAACAGGCCGGTGAACAGCATCAGCACGTTGCTGAGCAGTGCTGCCAGCATGGCGCCACGGTAGTAGGGCATGAAGCGCTTGAGCGTGCTCCAGAGCCAGTGCTCGCCGCTCAGGGCGTCGTCGCTGGTGGCGGCTGGCTCGGCCGCCAGGCGCGGCGTGGCGATCAGCACCTGACCGGTGTATTCGGCCAGCAGCGTGGCTTCGTTCAGACGCCGCTCGACCGGCGCTTCGCCCGGTCGGGCCGGCAGCAGCACCCGAAAACGCAGCGCACCGGCGTGCAGCTCGCGGCTGAGCAGCACGCAGGCTTCGCCGTTCTTGAGCAGCAGCAGGGCCGGCAGCAGCAGCGCCAGGATCTGGTCCGGCGCGCGCTCGACCAGCGTGGCCTGGAAACCGGCTTCGTGCAGCACCCGCAAGGCCAGCGGCGCGGTCAGCCGCTGGGCGATGCCGAGCGGTGCCAGCAGCGAGGCGCGGCTGCGCTCGATGCCGTGATGGCGGCACAGCCACAGCACGGCGGCGAGCAGCGGGTCGGCGGCGGTGGCGCTGTGGCCGGCAGGCGGCATCGCCGCCGGGTCAGGGGAGAGTTTGTGGGTTTGCAAGCCGGGCTCCAGGAGGGCGGTGGCGACTGGGCTAGCCCATCAGGCAAGGCGTGGCAACCCGGCGGCGGCGTGTTCGACCGCCTGCGCCAGGTTGGCGTAGGTCGCGTGCGCGGCAATCTCCTGCTGGATGCTCTTGATCAGCAGCGCGCGCTCGCGGGCATGGCGTGGATCGGCAAAGTAGGCGACCCGCTCGGCCAGCTCGGCCGGCGAGCGGTACGAGACCTGCTCGTGGTGGCGCGTCAGCTCGGCCAGGCCGCGCTTGGCATCGGTCAGGCACAGGCCGCCGGCCATCACGACATCGTGAAAGCGGTTGATCAGCGCGTCGTCGAACTGCAGCGCGGTGATGTTCAGGCTGACGGCCGAGCCGGCATAGATCTGCCGCAGCGCGCTCAGCTCGTAGACCGGCGGCGCATGGTGCAGGCCCGGCAACGCCAGCCGCACCGACTGCGCCACGCCGTGCAGATAGGCCGGATCCCCGCCGTAGATGGTCAGCGCCTCCAGCCCGGCCGCTGCCAGCAGGCTGCCGCGCGCGATGAGCGAATGCTGGTGGATCTGGCCGCGCAGCCACAGCGTGTGGGCGGCCAAGGGCAGTTGCTGGCTGTCCCGCCGGGCGAACCAGCCGATCGCGCTGTGGCTCAGCTGCTGCAGCTCCGGCGCCAGCCGCAGCGCCGGTGTCTGCACCCGCTGCTCGACCAGCGCCTGCAGGCGCTGCTCCAGCGCCGCGTCGAGCTGCGTGTCGAGCGGCATGCGCGGCAGCACATGGCCGACAAACGAGGCCGGCTCGGTCCAGCCGTCCAGCCGGGGCTCGGTGGCGCTGATCTCGGTGGCGTGCGCCACCAGTTGCGCCGCTTCGATGCCGACCGAGCGCAGCAGCTCGACGTTGCCGGCTTCGATGCAGAGGTGGCAAGAGCGATCCTTGATGCGCTGGTAGGCCTCCAGCTTTTTCAGCACCGTGGCGTAGTCGCCCCGGCCGATGATCGAGTCTTGGTGCACAAACACCACCGGGCCCGGATAGAGCTCAAAAAAGTAGCGCACGCCGTCACGCGACAGCATCTGGATCGCGTTCGACTCGTTGGTCGTGAGGTAGACGCCGGCGCGCGGCGTGGCCACAAAGGCCTCGAAGCTGGCCAGGTCGAAACCGGTCGGCTTGACCAGCATGAGCTGGTGGCCGTTGCGGGCCAGTTCATGCGCCAGCGCCTGGGCGATGCGCTGGTAGATCGGCGTGCGGCATTCCTCGATCCAGATCGTGCTCATGGCTGGCTTCTGCTCCGATGGGGTCAGGCCGGCAGGGCGAAGTCTTCGCGCGCCAGGCGGGCCTGGGTCCGCTCGGTCAGGCTGCATTCGACCTTGCTCAGCACCAGCCGCAGCTGCCGGATCGCCGCGCCGCAGGCCGGCAGCGCCGCAGCGTCCAGGCCGCCGGCATGCGTCAGGCTGAAGCGGTGCATGAAGCCGCCGCTGCGCCAGAACTCGTGGCTGACATCGGCCAGCGCCTGCTGCGCCCAGGCCTGGGCATCGGTCTGGCCGGCTGGCAGCGCGACGTGCAGCACCAGCCGACCGGCCGGCCGCAGCAGCGCCAGCGCATTGCCGAGCAGTTGCGCCGCTTGCGGCGTGCCGAGCGCTACCGGCGCGGCGTGGATCAGCTCGAACGAGCCCAGGCGCGGCTGCAACGGCGTATCGGCCAGTTGGGCGGTGCTCAGATCAAGCTGCGCATCCGGCGCCTGCCAGGCGGCAGCGGCGACGTTCAACCAGCCGGTGCGGTAACCCGACGCGGCGAGGTCGGCATTCAGCCGGCTCAGCGGTGTGGCGGGTGGGGCGTTTTGCCGCACGCTCTGGCCGAGCGCCAGCAGGGCGTCCAGCTCATGGCGCAGGCCCTGCCGGGCGTGGTGCTGCAGCGCCTGCGCGGCTTCGGTGCCGAACCGGTCCGAGCGGAAATGGTGGCCAAAGAAGGTCTCGATGTGCTCCGGGTTCAGCCACTGCACCGCTTCGCTGTAGACCGCATCGGGCGGCGTGCCGCGCACGGTTTCGGCGATCACCGGCGTGCCGGCGGCCAGCACGGCGGCGGCGCTCAGCACGTCGAAGCGGCTGTGCTCCCCGGCGTTGAGCAGCAGCACGGCACGGGCGTTGCGCACCAGCTCGTCGCGCTCGGGGCCGTAGAGCGGCGCGTCCAGCCGTGCGACCTGCACGCCCTGCGCCTGGATGCGTTGCAGCAGCGCGGTGCGGCGCGGTGTCAGCGCGCCGATCAGCAGCAGTTCGATCGGCCGTTCCGCCAGGGGCCGGCTCGGGGTGGCATCGACGGCATGTGCCAGCGCGCCGAGGTGCAGCACCGGCACATGGCTGTCGGCAGCGCGGCGATAGGCCGGCAGATTGGCGGCGTCGGCATCGACCACCGGCAGGTATTCGAGCAGCTTCAGGTATTGCGGTGGCAGTTCGGCCGCTGCGTCACCGAGCGGCTCCAGATTGACCAGCACGCAGGGATGGCGCTCCAGCGCTTCGGCATCGATCGCCAGGTGCGCGCCGAACACGAAGTTGACGACATCGTGGCGCAGCCGGTTCTTGCCCAGCGTCACCGGCACGCCGGCGGCGCGCAGCACCTGGCGCAGCAGCAGCGCCGGGTCGAGATAAGCCAGCGCCTGTTTCTGGCCGGCCGGCTGGATGATGCACAGATGGGCTGCCTGCATGGTGTGGGCTCCTTGGATCTTTGGGGTGCTGCGGGTGTCAGGCCATCTGGCGCTGCTGACGGGCGATGGCCGCTTCCAGCGTGGCCAGGGCGGCAAACACCTCGTCGAAGAACACCGCGCGCTGGCCGGCAATCCAGGCCCGGTAGGGCTCGAACCGGGCGCTGAGCGGCGCGTAGTCGCGCATCGCCTGTTGGATGCGGTCCAGCACCAGCGGCACTGCCAGGGTCTGGCGCTCGTCAAACTTGAAGCCGGCCGGCAGCGGCAGGTCGATCTCGCTGCCGGCGCTGCCCTGCGTGCCGGTGATGACGACGCAGCCGCACAGCGCCGCTTCGCGCGGAATGCGGTCACGCCCCGGGTGCGAGCCGAAGTCCACGTAGACCTTGGCGCGCCCGAGCAGGCTGGCCACTTCGACCGGCGTCATGTTCTGGATCGGCACCCAGCGGATCGAGGCCGGCGTGGCCGCCATCAGCTGGCGCGTGAACTCCAGGCCCTTCTTCGGATTGAAGGCGACGATGTCTTCCTTGCCGAGGTGGCGCACCGTGGCGGCGCGCGCCACGATCTCGTCACGGATGTAGTCAGTCAGCATCAGCGCCGACTGGCCGCGCTGCTCGACAAAGCGCCGCGCGTAGTCGGACTGCGCCAGATGCAGGCAGCGGCAGGCCGGATCGAGCACCAGGTCGTGCGGGCTGCGCTGGCCGCTTTGCAGCCGGGTGTGCTCGGACTGCAGCTGGTAGTGATCGACGCTGAGCCAGTAGACCGCCCGCTGGGCGTGCCGCACATCGAGCAGGCTCAGCACGCTGGTCTCGGCCGCGATCACGACGCTGTCGGGCGTGTCGGCCACCTGGCGGCTGATGCGCGGCTGGTAGACCCGGAACGGCGCCGGGGTCGGGTCAGGGTGATGCGCGGGGGCGTAGACCATTGCCATGTCGTAGCCGAGCTGCTGGCCGGCATCGACCAGCTGATGCAGCGCCTCCGGGCCGCCGGTCACCAGGCCGGCCGGGCAAAGTACATGCACTTTCATGCCAGCGCCTCCTCGACGGCACGGGTGGCCGGGATGCCGTCGCACAGGTGCAGCGCGGCGGCCACCACCTGGTCCATGTTGTAGTAGCGGTACTGGGCCAGTCGGCCGATGAAGACGGTGTCGCGCTCCTGGGCCGCCAGCGTTTCGTAGCGCTGGTAGAGCGCTTCGTTGGCGGGCGCCGGCACCGGGTAATAGGGCTCACCCTCGGCGCAAGGGATCTCGCGCACGATCGAGGTGCCACTGTGTGGCTGCCCGGTCAGGTGGCGGAACTCGGTGACGCGGGTGTAGGCGTGCTCGTTCGGGTAGTTGACCGTGCCGACCGGCTGGTGCTGCGCCACCTCGGCCAGATGCTCGTGCTCGAAGCGCAGCGAGCGGTAGGGCAGGCGGCCCAGGCAATGCTCGAAGTACTCGTCGATCGGGCCGGTGTAGATGGTCAGATCGGGCGCGTGCCGGCTCGGCTCGCTCTTGAGCGTCTTGAAATCGATGCCGGTGCGCAGCGTGATGTTCGGGTGCGCCAGCATGCGCTCGAACATGCGGGTGTAGCCCTGCGCCGGCATGGCCTGGAAGCGGTCGGTGAAATAGCGGTCGTCGTCGTTGCAGCGGGTCGGGATGCGCGCCGCCACCCCGGCCGACAGCTCGGACAGATCGAGGCCCCATTGCTTGCGGGTGTAGCCACGGAAGAACTTCTCGCACAGGTCATGGCCGACCGAATTGAGCACCACATCTTCGCTGCTGCGCAGCGGTGAGCGCGGTTCGCGCACCTGCTCGAAATAGGCTTGCACGCCGGCTTCGTCCAGGTCCAGGCCGTAGAGCCGGTTGATGGTGCTGCGGTTGATCGGGATCGGGTAGGCCTGGCCATCCACCATCGCCAGCACCCGGTGTTCGTAGGGGCGCCAGTCGGTGAAGCGCGACAGGAACGCCACCACCTTGTCGCTGTTGGTGTGGAAGATGTGCGGCCCGTAGCGATGCACCAGCACGCCGTGCCGGTCCGGCTGGTCGAAGGCATTGCCGCCGATGTGGGGCCGCTGGTCGATCAGCAGCACCTGGTGGCCGTCATCGGCCAGGCGCCGCGCACAGGTGGCGCCGGCAAAACCGGCCCCGACGATCAGTACATGCATGGGTGTCTCCCGAGGAATCAGACGAGGTGCGTGCGGGCGCTCAGCGCATCGCGCGCCTGGCCGAGTTGGCGGTCGCGCCACATCGACAGATAGATGGTTTCCAGGTTGCGGCAGAAGCCGTCGGCATCGAGCAGCGCCGAGCTGTCGCGTTGGGCGGCCAGCTTGGCGCGCAGCCGGGCCAGTCGGGCCGGTTCGGTGGCGAGCTGCAGCGCGAGTGCTTCGTAGTCGGCCAGGCTGTGCGTGATCAGCTCGGGCAGCCCGGCGGCATGCAGCAGGCTGCCGGCCACTCGGGCCGGGAAGGCCTGGCCGGAGTAGGTCAGCACCGGCAGGCCGGCCAGCAGCGCGTCGGCGGCGGTGGTATGGGCGTTGTAGGGATGGGTGTCGAGGAACAGATCGGCCTGGCGGTAGCGCGCCAGATGGTCCTCGACGCGCGGCACGCGTCCGGCAAAGATCAGCCGCTCGGGTGCCACGCCTTGCGCGCGGGCGGTGGCGCGCAGGTTGGTCTGCGACAGCTCGCTGCGCGACATCAGCCACAGCACGCTGCCCGGCACCTGGCGCAGCAGCCGCATCCAGACCGCGAAGACGTGCGGCGAAATCTTGTAGTCGTGGTTGAACGAGCAGAACACCACGCCGGTCTCGGGCAGGCCGCAGTCGGCTCGGCTCGGGGTGCGCTCGGCGATCTGCAGCCCTGAGGCGATCGGCAGATAGGCGTCGGGCAGATAGACCACCTGCTCGTTGTAGTAGCGCTGGTGCTTGGGCGGAATCACATGCTGGTCGGCAATGAGGTAGTCCATGTACGACGTGCCCAGCGTGCCCGGGTAGCCCAGGTAATTGACCTGCACCGGCGCCGGGCGGTGGCCGAAGATGTCGCTGCGCGAGTCGGCGGTGTAGCCGGCCAGATCGACTGCCACGTCGATCTCCAGCTCGCGCATCAGCGCGGCGATCTGCAGCGAGCTCATGGCGCGTGCGTCGATGAAACGATCAAAGGACGCCTGCATGCGGCTGCGCAGCCGGCTGCCGTCATCGACGCCGAGCGAGATGGCGACGGTTTCGAAGCGGCTGCGGTCGTGCCGCTCGAACACGCCCGCCATCAGATGGCCGACCGGATGCTCGCGCAGGTCGGGCGACACATAAGCCAGGCGGATGCGGTCGTGGCGGTAGCGCTCGCCACGCCACAGCGGCACCGGGGCGGCCGGATAGCGCTGCGCCGCAAACAGCTGTGCGCAGCGCTGGTGATCGGCGGCCGAGTCGGAAATCGCCATCAGTCCGAGCGACTTGCTGCTGCGCTTGCCGGCGCGCAGGTTGCTGACGACCCATTCGGCGAGTTGATCGAAATCGCTCCAGTCGCAGGCATGCAGCTTTTCGTAGCAGAGCATGCCGACGCCGAAGTCGTAGTCCGGGTTGAGTGCCAGCAGACGCTCCAGCATCGCGATCGCTTCCGGGCTGCGCTTGAACTCGGTCAGCAAGGTGGCGCAGTTGGCCAGCGCGGCCTGATGCTCCGGCTGCAGGCCCAGCACACGCTGGAAGCGCTCCAGCGCCAGGGCGTGCTGCAGCATTTCGCGCAGCAGCACGCCGCTGTTGAGCAGCGCTTCGGTGTAGTCGGGCTTCAGGTCGATGGCGCGCTGGTAGCTGCGCAGCGCCTCGTCGCGCCGGCCGGCGCCTTGCATGGCGGTGGCGTGTGCAAACCAGAGCGGCGCAAAGCCGGCTGCCACCTGCACGGCGCGCTCCAGCAGACGGATGGCGCGCTCCAGATCGGGCCGCTTGAGCAGGATCACCGCCAGCGAATAGAGCGCCGCTGGGTCGTCCGGATGATGGTCGAGGTAGATCTGGAACAGCCGTTCGGCCTGGCCGATGTGGCCCTGGTTCTGCAGCTTGACGGCCTGCACCAGCATCGAGCGATCAGCCAGTGCCGGGTCGCTCGGCTCGGGTGCCGGGCTGCTCGGCGGGTTCGAAGCGATGTGCGGCTGTGCGGTCATGGCCATGGACGGTTGCGTTTGAACGGAGGTTCGATGCAGCCATGGTCGGCGCGATTCGCCACACGAAGTCGCAGAAAGCGCAAGGCAAGCCGGGCGCATTTCTGCGCTTTACCCGGTGCCAGCAAGGCGCCCCACCGGAGTGGGGCGCTGCTGAACAGCGTCAGATCAGCGGCTGGTTGCGCAGCAGCTCATCAAGGGCCGAGGCCTGGCTGGCCGTCAGCGCCATCGTCATCACCCCGGCATGCGCCGCATGCACGTCGGCCGGAGCGGTGGCGGCATGTGCCGTCTCGACCAGCGGGGCACTCGGCGCATCGACCAGCAAGTCGTGCAAGGACACCTGCGGGTGCGCCGCTGCGCTGCCGGTGCCTGCGGCGGCGGTAGCCGTAGCCGTAGCGGTGGCGTGTCCCGCGTCGGCGGTCGTCGTTGCGGGGTGGTCGGCGGCGGGCGGGCTCGCTTGGCCTGCCGCAGAGCTGGCGCTGGTGGCGGCAGTGCTGCTGTCCTTGCTGAACCAGACGTCGGCCATCTGGTGGTTGGCACCATCAGCGGTCTGGTAGCTGGAGGTCTTGGCCAGCAGGTTGCCGTTGTCCACGCCGGTGCCGGCTTGGGCGTGCAGATCCATCGAGACGATGCCCAGCTCGGCCAGGCTCTTGAGCTCGCCAGCGTCCGCCACGCCGTTCGAGTTGGCGTCGACCCAGACCTTCAGCTCGCTGAAGTGGGCGTCGGCGGCGCTGAGCTTGCCGTCATGGTTGCTGTCCAGATCACGCAGGGCGTTGTAGCCATCGCCGGCCCGCTGGCCGTTTGCAAGCAGCGTGGCGGTGCCGAACAGCTCGGTGCCGTTGTTGATCTTGCCGTCGTGGTTGATGTCGCGCACCAGCAGACCATCGAGCGCCGAGGCCCAGCCGACCTGGTGCTGCACGCCGGTGCCGGTCAGGTCGAACTGCACGCCGTGGGCGGCGGCCAGCGTGTGCACGCCGTCCCCGTTCAGGTCGAGCACGATCGGCGAGACCGAGATCAGCGAGTTGAGCTGCGCGCCGCTCATCACCGCCAGGTCAGCGGTCTCGAACGCCGCCACCTGCGTCATGCTCATGTGGGCGATGTCGGTCGTCTCCAGTGCCACGACCTGCGCCGTGGTCAGCGCGACGATCTGATCGGTGGTGAGCGCTGCCGCATGGGCGGTGGTCAGCGCCACGATGTCGGCAGTGCTCAGGGCCTGCACCTGGCTGGTGGTGAGCGCCGCCAGTTGCGCGGTGCTGAGCGAGGCGATGTGGCTGGTGTGCAGGGCGACGATGTCGTCGGTGCTCAGCGCACTGATCTGGCTGGTGCTGAACGCATGCAGCTGGGTGGTGCTCAGCGCCGCGATCTCGACGGTGGTCATGGCGCCGATCTGATCGGTGCCGAGTGCCGCCAGCTGGCTGGTGCCGAGCGCGCCGATCTGGCTGGTGGTGAACACCGCCAGGTCGTCGGTGGCGAGGGCCGCCATCTGGGTGGTCGTCAGCGCCGCGATCTGCACCGAGCTGAGCGACACGATCTGCGCGGTGGTGAGGGCATCGATGTCGGCGGTGGTCAAGGCGCGCAGTGCCGTGGTGCTGAGCGCATGCAGATCTTGCGTCTCCAGCGCCACCACCTGCGCGGTGGTGAGCGCGGCGACCTGGGTCGAGCTGAGCACCGCCACCTGGCTGCTCGAGAGCGCGGCCAGGTCATCGGTGGCGAAGGCTGCTACCTGGGTGGTGGTCAGCGCCGCGATCTGCGTCGTGGTCAGCGCGGCCGCTTGCGCGGTGCTCAGCGCGTCGATGTCGGCGGTGTTGAGCGCCTGGATCGCGGTGGTGCCGAGCGCGCGGAGATCCTGCGTTTCCAGCGCGGCCACCTGCGCCGTGGTCAGCGCGCCGACCTGGGTCGAGCTGAGTGCCGCGATCTGGGTGCTGCTGAAGGCGACCAGATCCTGCGTTTCCAGCACGCCGATCTGGCTGGTGCTGAGCGCGCCCAGCTGGGTGGTGCTCAAGGCGGCCAGCTGCGCGGTGCTGAGCGCAACGAGGTCATCGGTGGCGAAGGCCGCCACTTGCGTGGTGCTGAGCGCGGCCATTTGCGCGGTGCTCAGTGCTGCCGTTTGCGCGGTGGTCAGGGCGTCGATGTCGGCGGTGGTCAGAGCCCGCAGCGCGGTGGTGTTGAGCGCCACCACTTCCTGCGTGCTCAGCGCGGCGACCTGCGCGGTGCTCAGCGCCGCCACCTGGACCGAGCCGAAGGCGGCGATCTGGGCGGTGGTTAGCGCCGCCAGGTCATCGGTCGCGAAGGCCGCCACTTGCGTGGTGCTGAGCGCGGCGATCTGCGTGGTGCTGAGCGCCGCCGCTTGTGCGGTGGTCAGCGCGTCGATGTCAGCGGTGGTGAGCGAGCGGATCGCCGCCGTGCTCATGGCGCGCAGATCCTGCGTCTCCAGTGCGGCGACTTGCGCGGTGCTGAGCGCGGCGACCTGGGCGGAACCCAGCGCGGCGACTTGCGCGGTGGTGAGCGCCGCCAGGTCATCGGTGGCGAAGGCGGCGATTTGCGTCGTGCTGAGCGCCGCGACCTGGGTGGTGCTGAGTGCGGCGGCTTGCGCCGTCGTGAAAGCGTCGATGTCGGCGGTCGAGAGCGCCCGGATCGAGGCGGTGCCGAGCGCCGCGATCTGCGCCGTGCTCAGGGCCGCGAAATCATCGGTGGCCAGCGCCGCGACTTGCGTCGTGCTCAAGGCTGCGACTTGCGCGGTGCTGAGTGCGGCGGCCTGCGCGGTGGTCAGCGCATCGATGTCGGCGGTGGTGAGCGAGCGCAGCGCGGTGGTGTTCAGGGCCCGCAAGTCTTGCGTCGTCATCGCCGCGACTTGCGCAGTGCTGAGCGCCGCGATCTGGGCCGAGCCGAGCGCGCCAGCTTCCGTGGTGGTGAGGGCCGCCAGATCATCGGTGGCCATGGCGGCGATTTGCGTCGTGCTCAGCGCCGCAATCTGCGCGGTGCTCAGCGCCGCTGCTTGCGCGGTGGTGAAAGCGTCGATGTCGGCGGTGCTCAAGGCGCGAATCGAGGCAGTGCCGAGCGCGGCGATCTGCGTCGTACTCAGGGCGGCAAAGTCATCGGTGGCCAGCGCCGCGACTTGCGTCGTGCTGAGCGCGGCGACTTGTGCGGTGCTGAGTGCGGCGGCTTGCGCGGTGGTCAGCGCGTCGATGTCGGCCGTGGTCAGGGCGCGGATCGCGGCGGTGCTCAGCGCCTTCAAGTCTTGCGTCGTCAGCGCCGCGACTTGGCTGGTGCTGAGCGCGGCGACCTGCGCCGAACCCAGCGCGGCGGCTTGTGTGGTGGTGAGCGCCGCCAAATCGTCGGTGGCAAAGGCCGCGACTTGTGTCGTGCTGAGCGCGGCAATCTGCGCCGTGCTGAGTGCTGCCGCTTGTGCCGTGGTGAGCGCGTCGATGTCGGCGGTGGTGAGCGAGCGCAGCGCGGTGGTGTTGAGCGCCTTGAGATCCTGCGTCGTCATGGCCGCGACCTGCGCGGTGCTCAGCGCGGCCACTTGGCTGGAACTCAGGGTCGCTGCCTGCGCGGTGGTCAGGGCCGCCAGGTCATCGGTGGCGAAGGCGGCGATCTGGGTCGTGCTGAGCGCGGCGATCTGGGTGGTGCTGAGCGCGGCGGCTTGCGCGGTGGTGAGCGCGTCGATGTTGGCGGTCGAGAGTGCCCGGATCGCTGCGGTGCCGAGCGCCAGGATCTGGGCGGTGCTCAAGGCCGCGAAGTCATCGGTGGTGAGCGCCGCGACTTGCGTGGTGCTCAAGGCCGCGACTTGCGCGGTGCCGAGCGCCGCCGCTTGCGCGGTGGTCAGCGCGTCGATGTCGGCGGTGGTCATGGCGCGGATCGCGGCGGTACTCAGTGCCCGCAGATCTTGCGTCGTCATGGCGACGACCTGCGCGGTGCTCAGCGCGGCGACTTGGGCCGAGCTGAAGGCCGCCACTTGGGCGGTGGTCAGGGCGGCCAGGTCATCGGTGGCGAAGGCGGCCACCTGATCGGTCCCGAGTGCGGCGATCTGTGCGGTGCTGAGCGCCGCCGCTTGTGCGGTGGTCAGCGCGTCGATGTCAGCGGTGGTGAGGGCGCGGATCGCCGCCGTGCTCATGGCGCGCAGATCCTGCGTCTCCAGTGCGGCGACTTGCGCGGTGCTGAGCGCGGCGACCTGGGCGGAACCCAGCGCGGCGACTTGCGCGGTGGTGAGCGCCGCCAGGTCATCGGTGGCGAAGGCGGCGATTTGCGTCGTGCTGAGCGCCGCGACCTGGGTGGTGCTGAGTGCGGCGGCTTGCGCCGTCGTGAAAGCGTCGATGTCGGCGGTCGAGAGCGCCCGGATCGAGGCGGTGCCGAGCGCCGCGATCTGCGCCGTGCTCAGGGCCGCGAAATCATCGGTGGCCAGCGCCGCGACTTGCGTCGTGCTCAAGGCTGCGACTTGCGCGGTGCTGAGTGCGGCGGCCTGCGCGGTGGTCAGCGCATCGATGTCGGCGGTGGTGAGCGAGCGCAGCGCGGTGGTGTTCAGGGCCCGCAAGTCTTGCGTCGTCATCGCCGCGACTTGCGCAGTGCTGAGCGCCGCGATCTGGGCCGAGCCGAGCGCGCCAGCTTCCGTGGTGGTGAGGGCCGCCAGATCATCGGTGGCCATGGCGGCGATTTGCGTCGTGCTCAGCGCCGCAATCTGCGCGGTGCTCAGCGCCGCTGCTTGCGCGGTGGTGAAAGCGTCGATGTCGGCGGTGCTCAAGGCGCGAATCGAGGCAGTGCCGAGCGCGGCGATCTGCGTCGTACTCAGGGCGGCAAAGTCATCGGTGGCCAGCGCGGCGACTTGCGTCGTGCTGAGCGCGGCGACTTGCGCGGTGCTGAGTGCGGCGGCTTGCGCGGTGGTCAGCGCGTCGATGTCGGCCGTGGTCAGGGCGCGGATCGCGGCGGTACTCAGCGCCTTCAAGTCTTGCGTTTCCAGCACCGCCACTTGCGCCGTGCTGAGCGCGCCGACCTGGGCCGAGCTGAGCGCGGCGGCTTGGGTGCTGCTCAGCGCGACGATGTCAGCTGTTTCCAGTGCGGCGACCTGGCTGGTGCTCAGGGTGCTGAGCTGGCGCGTGTTCAGTGCGGCGATCTGTGTCGTGTCGAGCGCGACGATCTGGTTGGTGCTCAGCCCCGCGAGTTGGCTGCTGGTCAGTGCGCTGATCTGGGCGGTGGTCAGCGCCGCCAGGTCATCGGTCGCGAAAGCGGCAACCTGCGCCGTCGTCAGCGCGGCAATCTGCGTGGTGCTGAGCGCCGCTGCTTGCGCGGTGGTGAGCGCGTCGATGTCGGCGGTGGTGAGCGAGCGCAGCGCGGTGGTGTTCAGCGCGTTGACATCCTGGGTGGTCATGGCCGCGACCTGCGCGGTGCTCAGCGCGGCGACCTGGGCTGAACCCAAGGCGGCGGCCTGCGCGGTGGTGAGCGCGGCCAGGTCATCGGTGGCGAAGGCCGCCACTTGCGTGGTGCTGAGCGCGGCGATCTGGGTAGTGCTGAGTGCGGCAGTTTGCGCGGTGGTGAGCGCGTCGATGTCGGCGGTGGTGAGCGAGCGCAGCGCGGTGGTGTTCAGGGCCCGAAGATCCTGGGTCTCCAATGCGGCGACTTGGGCGGTGGTGAATGCGGCGACCTGGCTTGAACCGAGTGCAGCCATCTGCGCGGTGGTGAGTGCCGCCAAGTCATCGGTGGCCATCGCCGCGATTTGCGTGGTGCTGAGCGCGGCGATCTGCGCGGTGCTCAGCGCTGCGGCTTGCGTGGTGGTGAGCGCGTCGATGTCGGCCGTCGAGAGCGCACGGATGCCTGCGGTGCCCAGCGCGTTGATCTGGGCGGTGCTCAGCGCGGCCAGATCATCGGTGGCGAGCGCGGCCAATTGCGTGGTGCCGAGCGCGGCCACTTGGGTGGTGCTCAGCGCAGCGGCTTGCACCGTGGTGAAGGCGTCGATGTCGGCGGTGGACAGCGCGCGGATGGCGGCGGTGCCGAACGCGGCAATCTGCGCAGTGCTGAGCGCGGCGAAATCATCGGTAGCCAGCGCCGCGACTTGCGCGGTGCTCAAGGCGGCCACTTGCGCGGTGCTCAGGGCCGCCGCTTGCGCGGTGGTCAGGGCGTCGATGTCGGCGGTGGTAAGGGCGCGAATCGCGGCGGTGCTCATCGCCCGCAAGTCTTGCGTCGTCAGCGCGGCGACCTGGGCCGTGTTGAGCGCAGCGACCTGGGCTGAACCCAGCGCGGCGGCTTGGACGGTCGTCAGTGCGGCCAGACCGTCGGTGGTGAGGGCGGCCACTTGGGCCGAGCTCAGCGCGGCAATCTGTGCCGATGTCAGGGCGGCCAGATCATCGGTGGCGAAGGCCGCCATCTGGGTGGTGCTGAGCGCGCTGATCTGGGTGCTGCTGAGTACAGCGGCCTGAGCTGTGCTGAGGGCCACGATGTCGTCGGTGCTGAGGGCACGGATCGCCGTGGTGCTCAAGGCCTTGAGATCTTGCGTTTCCAGGGCGCCGAATTGAGCGGTGCTCAGTGCGGCGACCTGGGCCGAGCTCAGCGCTGCAACTTGCATGCTGCTGAGCGCCACGATGTCGGCGGTTTGCAGGGCGGCAATCTGCGCAGTGTTGAACGCCGCCAGCTGACGGGTGTTGAGCGCGGCGATCTGGGCCGTGCCCATGGCGTCAATCTGGCTGGTGGTCAGCGCGCCAATCTGGCTGGTGCCGAGCGCGCCGATCTGGCTGGTGGTGAAGGCGGCCAGATCGGCGGTGGTCAGTGCCACCACTTGGGCGGTGCTCAGTGCCGCCACTTGCACGGTGCTCAATGCGGCGGCTTGTGCGGTGGTCAGGGCATCGATCTGCGTGGTGGTGAGTGCGTGCAGCTGCGTGGTAGTGAGCGCTCGCAGGTCAGTCGTTCCGATGGCGGCGATGTTGCTGGTGGACAGCACCGCAAGATCGGCGGTCTCCATCGCGGCCATTTGTGTCGAGGTCAGCGCTGCGATTTGTGCTGTGCTGAAGTTTGACCAGTCGTCCGTCGTCAGTGCTGCGATCGAGCTGGTCGAGAGCGTGGCAATCTGTGCGGTGGTCAGAGCGGTGACGATCGAGGTCATAGGGCTTGTCCTGGTGGTGTTCCGGAAGTGGAAGCAGGGGGCTGCGAGGCCCACACCGCATCACGTCCATGCAGGAACCAATGCCGCATGACCACTTCCTCTAACGCGTTATCGGCAGCGTGCCAAAGGACTGAAGCCGTCTAACCGCAGAGATGCGCCACCGAACGGGCCCAATTCAATCGAGTAGCAGTTCACAAAAAGTTGCGAACACAGTTCTTCCATCTTTGATTTTGCTTTGCTACAATAGACTTCTTCGCCGGTGTAGCTCAGTTGGTAGAGCAGCTCATTCGTAATGAGAAGGTCGGGTGTTCGATTCATCTCTCCGGCACCAAATAAAACAGCGGGTCAGTTCTCACAAAGAACTGACCCGCTGTGCTTTGTGGCACTTAAATCTCATGCCACCCAAGTTTTACTCAGGATGCTCAACCTCCTGGATCAGGCCGCTGCTCGCTGCAATTGGGCTGCATTGACTCTGCTGCCGGCTGCATATCGCAGGTCAGTGTGTCTGCATTGGTGGGTGCCAGCGCGGACGCCAAAGTGATTGCGGCCAGTATGATGAAGTACGAGAAATATTTCATCAGTGTGTCGTGCATGATCCACTCCCCATGGATTGACTGCTGATATGACGGCTGCTCCCTGCAAACCCTGACCAACCCGACCTTCGGACGGAAGATTCTGGTGCATGGCGTTATTAAAGTCTGACTTTATTTGCCGCTGCCATGTATGCTTTTCCGGAAAGCAAGCATGCTTTTAGCGCAGTCCTGTCACCCTAGCCGCACCTGACTGCATCGTCTGTCTGCTGGCGCACATAGCGGACGGTACCCCGCAGGCAGGGGGCTGAATTGCAATCGACTTGGATTTTATTTTCACATTGAGCTCGAATTGCCCAGGTGCGGTGGTTCGGGATTACTCCCACGTACCTGCTACTTTCGAATGCCGATCGTGACCAGGTACTCGCGCGGCATGGCAATGCCCAAGTCAGTCCTGAAGCCATCATGGTAGGCAATGAAATCGTGCTTGAAGGCGGCGAGACGCTCGGGATCCAGATTTGCTGCCAGTGATTTGGTCGGGCCGTATCCCTTTGCCATTAATTCCCAGACCGCGAGGCCGCTGGGCTCGCGCAGCACGGTCGTGCCAGTCTCGAAGTGCAAGTCGAAGGTTGAACTGAGGAGTTGGCGCACGTTTTCTTGGCTGCCCCACGCGAAGGGCGATGGCGGCGGCGGTGCCGGAGGTTCCGGCATGTAGGGCTTCATCACCTTGAACAGGCCGGCAATGGCGCCGTCAGCTGGCCAGGTCGTCAAACCCAGTCGGCCACCTTTCTTGCAAACCCGCGCCAGTTCAGCCACCGCCGCCTGCGGGTCTCGAACGAACATGACCCCGCAGGTTGAAATGACGGCGTCGAAACTCCGATCGTCGAAATCGAGTTTCTCGGCATCACCAATTTGAAAGTTGATGCTCAGCCGCGCTTCAGCGGCGGCAGATTTGGCAGCCGCAATGAGATTGGCGCCCAGATCAATGCCCGTGACAGTGGCGCCGCGAGCGGCCACCCGACGCGCGGTCCAGCCAGTGCCGGTGGCGATGTCAAGAATGCGCTCGCCTGGCTTTGGCGCGAGGCGAATGATGCAATGTTCAATCGAGTCAGCGATAGTCTGGCTGATTTTGTCGTAATCCTGTCCGCCGGCATCCCAAGTGGCGGCGGCCTTGATATTGTGGGGCTGGATGGCGTAGGCCATATTGGTCTCCTGCAACAAGTGAGATGACTCTGCGCCAGCATCAACTTGAAGGCC
This sequence comes from Leptothrix sp. (in: b-proteobacteria), assembly GCA_041083665.1. GTDB lineage: Bacteria > Pseudomonadota > Gammaproteobacteria > Burkholderiales > Burkholderiaceae_C > Sphaerotilus. The sequence continues at coordinate 170,457 of JBFPGZ010000001.1, read as the reverse complement.
GGAGGACAAAAGTGCCCTTCGTCACGCTATTTTTCTTGGGGTTATTCGAGATGTCGCTGGCCACTTGCGCCGGGCTCGTTGTGGCGCTGATGGGCCGCGCGCCGCTTGATCCAGCCGCGCTTTGAGCGCTTGTCGAACTTAGGGTAAGACCCTGGTCACATTGACTTGCATCAGGTTCGAGTCGAACACTAGAATTGACCGAACGGTCGGTCAATGGTTGATTTTGCAAAGGAACGCTTTGATGCTTGAACGCACGCCGCAGGAAACCGCCGATCTGGTGCGGGTGGGCATGTACGCCAAGGACCACGCCACCCAGGCGCTGGGCATGGCGGTGATCGAGATGTCGCCCGGCCACGCCACGCTGCAGATGACGGTGCGCAAGGACATGCTGAACGGCCACCAGACCTGCCACGGCGGTTTTTTGTCGGCGCTGGCTGATTCGACCTTCGCCTTTGCCTGCAACTCGTACAACGAGCTGACGGTGGCCTCGGGCTTCTCGATCGACTTCATCGCGCCCGGGCGGCTGGGCGATCTGCTGACGGCGCGCTGCGCGGAAGTGTCGAAGGCGGGCCGCACCGGCGTCTACGACACCGAGATCGTCAACCAGCGCGGCGAGCGGCTGGCGGTGTTCCGGGGCCGCTCGTACACCCTGAAGGGCAAGCCGGCGGTGCACGAGTGAGGCCGCCGCTCTGAAGCGCACGCCCTGAATCAAGCGAACAACGGAGACAAGCCCATGCCTGTGCAACGCCCGCAAGCCGGCGAGCTGGATGCCATCGAAACCGCCAGCCGCGACGAGATCGACGCGCTGCAGCTGCAGCGCCTGCGCTGGACGCTCAAGCACGCCTATGACCATGTGCCGCATTACCGCAAGGCCTTCAATGCCAAGGGTGTACACCCTGATGATCTGAAGCAGCTCGGCGATCTGGCCAAGTTTCCCTTCACGACCAAGAAGGATCTGCGCGACAACTATCCCTTCGGCCTGTTCGCAGTGCCGCGCAGCCAGGTGGCGCGCATCCACGCCTCGTCGGGCACCACCGGCAAGCCGACCGTGGTCGGCTACACCAAGAACGACATCGACACCTGGGCCGATCTGGTGGCGCGCTCGATCCGCGCTGCGGGCGGCCGGGCCGGCGACATCGTGCATGTGGCTTACGGCTACGGCCTGTTCACCGGCGGCCTGGGCGCGCACTACGGCGCCGAGAAGCTCGGCTGCACCGTGATCCCGATGTCGGGCGGCCAGACCGAGAAGCAGGTCCAGCTGATCCAGGATTTCAAGCCCGACATCATCATGGTCACGCCCAGCTACATGCAGGTGATCATCGAGGAGTTCGCGCGCCAGGGGCTCGATCCGGCGGCGTGTTCGCTCAAAGTGGGCATCTTCGGCGCCGAGCCGTGGACCGAGGCGATGCGTCGCGAGATCGAGGGCAAGGCCGGCCTCGATGCGGTGGACATCTACGGCCTGTCGGAAGTGATGGGCCCGGGCGTGGCCTGCGAATGCATCGAGTCGAAGGACGGCCCGGTGCTCTGGGAAGACCATTTCCTGGCGGAGATCATCCACCCCGAAACCGGCGAGGTGTTGCCCTACGACCCAGCCAAGGGCACGGCGGAGGGCGAGCTGGTGTTCACCTCGCTGTCCAAGGAAGCGCTGCCGATCATCCGCTACCGCACCCGCGATCTGACGCGCCTGCTGCCGCCGACCTCGCGCAGCTTCCGGCGCATCGGCAAGATCGTGGGACGCTCGGACGACATGCTGATCATCCGTGGCGTGAACGTCTTCCCGACCCAGATCGAGGAGATCGTGCTGCAGCACCCGAAGCTGTCGGGTCAGTACCAGATCGTGGTGACGCGCGACGGCCACCTCGACGAGGTGCTGGTGCGTTGCGAGCTGCAGCCGGGCGTGAGTGCGCTGTCGCTCGACGACGAGCACGAGCTGGCGCGCTGGCTGCAGCACCGCATCAAGACGATGGTCGGCATCTCGACGCGGGTCGAGGTCTCGTCAACCGGCACGCTGGAACGCACCCTGACCGGCAAGGCCCGGCGCGTCTTCGACAAGCGGCCCAAGTGAACTGAAAGGATTCCCAGCATGTACACCCAAGCCATGGACACCCAGGGCCGCGACGAAGGCGAGGCGGTCAAGCCGCTGCGCTCGGTCGAAGAGCAGGTGCTGCAACAGCGCTTCGACGCCCGCATCGACGAAGGCGGTTTCATCGAGGCGAAGGACTGGATGCCCGAGAACTACCGCCGCACCCTGATCCGCCAGATCAGCCAGCACGCGCATTCCGAGATCGTCGGCATGCTGCCGGAAGGCAACTGGGTGACGCGCGCGCCGACGCTGAAGCGCAAGGCCATCCTGCTCGCCAAGATCCAGGACGAGGGCGGCCACGGTCTCTATCTGTACGCCGCCGCCGAGACGCTCGGCACCAGCCGCGACCAACTGCTCGGCGCGCTGCACGCTGGCCGCGCCAAGTACAGCTCGATCTTCAACTACCCGACGCTGACCTGGGCCGACATGGGCGTGATCGGCTGGCTGGTCGATGGCGCGGCGATCATGAATCAGGTGCCGATCTGCCGCTGCTCGTACGCGCCCTATGCGCGCGCCATGATCCGCATCTGCCGCGAGGAGAGCTTCCACCAGCGCCAGGGCTACGACAGCCTGCTGGTGATGATGCAAGGCGGCACCGAGGCGCAGAAAGCCATGGTGCAGGACGCCGTGAACCGCTGGTGGTGGCCGTGTCTGATGATGTTCGGCCCGCCCGACGACCAGAGCCCCAACACCGCGCAGAGCATGCGCTGGGGCATCAAGCGCGTCAGCAATGACGATCTGCGCCAGCGCTTTGTCGACGCCACCGTCGAGCAGGCCAAGGTGCTGGGCGTCACGCTGCCCGACCCCGATCTGAAATGGAACGCCGAGCGCGAGCACCACGACTTCGGCGCGATCGACTGGTCCGAGTTCTGGCGCGTCGTCAACGGCAACGGCCCGCTCAACCACGAACGTCTGGCCGCGCGGGTGCAGGCCTGGGAAGACGGCGCCTGGGTGCGCGACGCCGCGCTGGCGCACGCCCGCAAGCACAGCAGCCCCGCACAGCAGGCCGCCTGAGCTGGAATCGATCTGGAGACACACATCATGAGCAACACGCCAAATCCCAACGACGTCAACACCGCTGCCCCGGCCAATGAATGGCCCTTGTGGGAAATCTTCGTGCGCAGCAAGGCCGGCCTCGACCACAAGCACTGCGGCAGCCTGCACGCCGTTGACGCCAAGATGGCGATCCAGATGGCGCGCGACGTCTACACGCGCCGCCAGGAAGGCACCAGCGTCTGGGTGGTGCGCTCTGATCAGATCGTCGCCAGCGATCCGGGCGACAAGGACATGTACTTCGATCCGATGGAAGACAAGGTCTACCGCCACCCGACCTTCTATCAGCTGCCCGACTCCGTCAACCACATGTGAGGCAGCCGGCCATGACGACATCGACTTCTGCCTCCGCCTCGATCAGCGTGAGCGCCGCGCCTGCCGTGCGCTACGTGCTGCGCCTGGGTGACGCCTGCCTGATCCTGGGCCAGCGCATCGCCGAATGGTGCGGCCACGCGCCGATCCTTGAAGAAGACATCGCGCTGACCAACATGGCGCTCGACCTGATCGGCCAGTCGCGCGCGCTGCTCAGCCACGCCGGCCAGTTGAACGGCCAGCACGGCGGCACCGTGTTCGACGAGGACCAGCTCGCCTTCCTGCGCGAGGAGCGCGGCTACCTGAACCCGACGCTGGTCGAGCTGCCGCGCGGCGACTTCGCCTTTACCGTGCTGCGCAACACCGTGATCGCCACCTGGCTGAAGCTGCTCTGGGAGCGCTTGGCCGATTCCAGCGACGCCGAACTGGCCGCCATCGCCGGCAAGGCCGTCAAGGAAGCGCGCTACCACCAGCAGCACGCTGCCGACTGGGTGGTGCGCCTGGGCGACGGCAGCGAGGAATCGCGCCGCCGCATGCTGGCCGCGCTGGCGGCTCTGTGGCGCTACACGCCCGAGCTGTTCGAATCGGACGCGACCGACGAGGCGGCCGCCGCCAGTGGCCTGGGCCCGCGCGCCGGCGATCTGCACGAGCCCTGGCTGGCCGAGATGACGGCGATCCTGGACGAGGCGGGCCTGAGCGTGCCGAGCCCGACGCCGTTTCGCAGCACCGGCCGTCAGGGCGTGCACAGCGAGCATCTGGGCTACATCCTCAGCGAGCTGCAGTATCTGCAACGCGCCTTTCCGGGCGGCGTGTGGTGAGCACGCTCACCAGCCTTGAGCAGGCCAGCGCCGCGCGTTGCGCGCGCGCCTGGGCGGTGCTGAACGAGGTGCTCGACCCGGAGGTGCCGGCGCTGTCGGTATGCGATCTGGGCATCGTGCGCGCGGTCGAGCCGGCCGCTGACGGTGCGCTGGAGATCGTGCTGACACCGACCTACTCCGGCTGCCCGGCCACCGAGGTGATCGAGCGCAGCGTGCTCGACGCCATCGAGGCGGCCGGCCTGGGCCCGGCGCGCGCCCGGCTGCAGCGTGCTCCGGCCTGGAGCAGCGACTGGATGAGTGCCGACGGCCGGCGCAAGCTGCGCGAATACGGCATCGCGCCGCCGGGGCTGCTGCCGGCCGGTGCGGCGGTGCCGATCCGCTTCACGCGCCCCGGCAACCGAGCGGCGCCCGCGCCGATCGCCTGCCCGCGCTGCACCAGCCTGGACACCGAGCGCCTCTCGGCCTTCGGCTCGACCGCCTGCAAGGCGCTGTATCGCTGCCTGGCCTGCCGCGAACCCTTCGAACACTTCAAGCCGATCTGAGCAACCAGCGAGTCAGCCCATGACCACGATGTTCCATCCGCTGCGCGTGCGCAGCATCGAGCCCGATACCGCCGAGGCGGTGGTCGTCTCCTTCGAGGTGCCGCCCGAGCTGCGCGACCGCTTCGGCTTCATCCAGGGCCAGTACCTGACGCTGCGCCAGACCATCGACGGCCAGGATCTGCGCCGCTCGTACTCGATCTGTGCCGGTGTCGATGACAACGAGCTCCGGGTCGGCGTGCGCAAGGTCAAGGGCGGCGTGTTCTCGAACTGGATCAACGCGCACCTCCAGGTCGGCGACACGCTGCAGGTGATGGCGCCGCAGGGCCGTTTCCATGTGCCGCTCGACCCGCAAGCGCGGCGTCACCACGTCGGCATCGCCGGCGGCAGCGGCATCACGCCGATCCTGTCCATCATGAAGACGGTGCTGGCACGCGAGCCGCACAGCAGCGTCACGCTGATCTACGCCAACCGCACGCTGCAGTCCACCATGTTCAAGGAAGAGCTGGAGGATCTGAAGAACCGCTACCTCACCCGGCTGGTGCTGCACTACGTGTTCTCGGACGAGGACACCGACGCGCCGCTCAACATGGGTCTGATGAACCGCGCCAAGCTCGGCGATTTCCTGGGCAGCGTGCTGCCGGCGGCGAGCATCGACCACGCTTACATCTGCGGCCCGTTCCAGATGAACGATGAGGCCGAGGCGGCCCTGCTGGCGGCCGGTGTGGCCGAAGAGCGCATCCACATCGAACGCTTCGGCGTGGCGCTGGCACCGGGCGTGCCGGGCGCGACGGCTGGTTCCGCCGAGAGCGTCGGCGCGGTGCTGCACGAATCGAAGCCGGGCGACGCCGAGCAGGCCCGCGTGACCATCGTGCGCGACGGCCTGCGCCGCGAGATCGTCTACCGAAAGGATCAGCCCAGCATCCTCGATTGCGCCTCGGCGGCCGGGCTGGAAGTGCCGTTCTCGTGCACCTCGGGTGTGTGCGGCACCTGCCGCGCCAAGCTGGTCGAAGGTCAGGTGCGCATGGACCGCAACTTCGCGCTCGACAAGGCCGAGGTGGCGGCCGGCTTCGTGCTGACCTGCCAGTCGCACCCGCTGACCGAGCGGGTGGTGCTGTCGTTCGACGAGCGTTGACCCATGGCACGCAAGCGTTCTGCCGGCTACGACGACCAGCGCGACATGATCCTGCAGCACGCCGCGCATCTGTTCGCGCGGCGCGGCTATGTCGGCACCTCGATGAACCAGGTGGCGGATGCGGCGGGGCTGTCGAAAGCCTCGCTGTATCACTATTACAAGGACAAGTACGCGCTGCTGGTGCAGATCGCCGACGGCCATGTGTCGCGGCTCGGGGCGCTGGTCGGCGAGGTCGAGGCCGAAGGGCTGGCGCCGGACGCGCGGGTGCGCCAGCTGATCCTGCGCATCATCGAGGAATACGCCGACGCCCAGGACGCGCACCGCGTGCTCACCGAGGACGTGCGCTTCCTGGAGCCGGAGGATCGTGAGCGCATCCTCGACAAGGAGCGCCGCGTGGTGGCCGGCTACGCCGAGGCGATCGCCGCCTGGCAGCCGCAGCAGGCGCAAGCGGGCCTGACCAAGCCGCTGACGATGCTGCTGTTCGGCATGATCAACTGGATGTTCACCTGGATGAAGCCCGACGGCGAGCTGTCGCACGCAGCGATGGCGCCGATCGTGGCCGATCTGTTCTTTGCCGGCGTGCCCGGCGTGCGCGCGCCCGCCGCGCCTTCTGAACCGCTGAAAGACACTTGAGATGACCCTCGCCACCCCGTTTACCCTGCAGAGCTTCATCGCCGGCTGCTGGATCGGCCAGACGCCGGGCACGAGCCTGCGCAGCGCCGTCAACGGCGAGCACGTCGCGCACACGCATGCCGAGCTGCCCGATTTTGCCGAGGCGCTGGCCTTTGCGCGTCGCCAGGGTCGGGCCGGGCTGCTGGCGCTGGATTTCCAGCAGCGCTCGGGCGCGCTCAAGGCGCTGGCCAAGTACCTGATGGCGCACAAGGAAGCGCTCTACGCCGTCTCGGCCCACACCGGCGCCACGCGCGCCGACAGCTGGATCGACATCGAAGGCGGCGCCGGCACCCTGTTCGCCTACGCCAGCATCGGCAGCAACGAGCTGCCTTCCGGCAACGTGCTGCATGAAGGCCCGGCGATGCCGCTCGGCAAGAAGGGCGGCTTTGCGGGCACCCACATCCTGGTGCCGCGCGGCGGCGTGGCGGTGCACATCAATGCCTTCAACTTCCCCATCTGGGGCCTGCTGGAGAAGTTCGCTCCGAGCTTTCTGGCCGGCATGCCCTGCATCGTCAAGCCGGCCAGCGCGACCAGCTACCTGGCCGAAGCGGCGATGCGCTTGATCGAGCAGAGCCACATCCTGCCGGCCGGCGCCCTGCAGCTCATCATCGGCGGTACCGGCGACCTGCTCGACCGGCTCGACGGTCCGGACATCGTCACCTTCACCGGTTCGGCCGACACGGCGGCGCGGCTGCGCGTGCAGCCGAACCTGGTGCGTCAGTCGGTGCCGTTCAACGCCGAGGCCGATTCACTCAACTGCGCCATCCTGGCGCCCGACGTCACCCCGGATGACGAGGAGTTCGATCTCTTCGTCAAGGAAGTGGCGCGCGAGATGACCACCAAGGCCGGCCAGAAGTGCACCGCGATCCGCCGCGCCATCGTGCCGCGCCGCCACATCGATGCGTTGGCCGAGAAGCTGCGCGCCCGGCTGGCCAAGGTGGCGGTGGGCGATCCGTCGGTCGAGGGTGTGCGCATGGGCGCGCTGGCCTCGCGCGATCAGCAGCGCGATGTGGCCGAGCGCGTGGCACTGCTGCGCGAGTCGGCCGAGCTGGTCTGCGGCGGCCAGCTCGGCGGCGAGGGCGGTTTCATGCCGCTGGGGCAGGGCACGGAGGCGGGCGCGTTCTTCGCGCCGACGCTGCTGCTGTGCCGCGATCCGCACGGCACCGCCGCCGTGCATGACGTCGAGGCCTTCGGCCCGGTCAGTACGCTGATGCCGTATGACGAGCTGGATGAAGCGGTGCAGCTCGCCGCGCGCGGCCGGGGCAGCCTGGTCGGCACGCTGGTGACGCGCAGCCCGCAGATCGCCGCGCAGGCGATTCCGCAGCTGGCCGCCTGGCACGGCCGCTTCCTGGTGCTGGACCGCGAGGCGGCGGTCGAATCGACCGGCCACGGTTCACCCTTGCCGCAGCTCAAGCACGGCGGCCCGGGCCGTGCCGGTGGTGGCGAGGAGCTCGGCGGCCTGCGCGCCGTCAAGCACTACCTGCAGCGCGCGGCGGTGCAGGGCTCGCCGACCATGCTGGCGGCCGTGACGCGCGAGCATGTGCGCGGCGCCAAGGTGATCGAGACCGAGGTGCACCCGTTCCGGCGTCACTTCGAGGATCTGCAGATCGGCGAGAGCCTGCTGACGCACCGCCGCACCGTCACCGAGGCCGACCTGGTCAACTTCGGCGGCGTCTCGGGTGACTATTTCTACATGCACTTTGACGCCATCGCCGCCAAGGACACGCAGTTCGGCCAGCGCATCGCGCACGGCTACTTCGTGCTGTCGGCGGCGGCCGGGCTGTTCGTCAGCCCCGCGCCGGGGCCGGTGCTGGCCAACTACGGGCTCGACACGCTGCGCTTCGTCAAGCCGGTGCCGATCGGCGACACCATCCAGGCGCGCCTGACCGCCAAGCGCAAGATCGACCGCAACAAGGTCGATGCCAACGGCGTCGGCCAGGGCGTGGTGGCCTGGGATGTGGAAGTCAGCAACCAGCACGGCGAACTGGTGGCGAGCTACGACATCCTGACGCTGGTGGCCAAGCGCGGGTGAGGTGAGATGCGCCGCATCCTCGACCTGAGCAAACCGATCTCCCCGGCCATCGAGATCTACGCCGAGCCGGGTTATGCCGACCCGCCCTACGAATGCACCGAATGGTGCTCGGTGGCGACGCAGGGTTATCGGGTCTCGGCGTTGCGGCTCGGCACGCAAACCGGCACGCACATCGACGCACCGGCGCATTTCGATGCGGCGGGCGCCACGCTGGAGGCGCTGCCGGTCGAGCGGCTGGTCGGGCCGTATGCGCTGATCGATCTGCCGGCCGTGGCTGGTGTCGAGGCAGTGGCGGCGCTGTGCCAGGCCTGGGCCGGCGAAGCGATCTTGTTTCTGCGGGCACCACTGCAGCAGGCAGCGCGCATGCCGGCCGCCGCGTTGGAATTGCTGCTGGCCTTGCCGGCACCCGTCTGGGTGCTGAGCGGCGAGATTGAAGTGAGCGACGCGCCAGCGTTTGCCTTCCAGCGCCGGCTGGCCGGGGCCGGGCGTTATCTGGTCGAGGATCTGGACCGCGCTGCCGCGAGTCAGGTCCGGCCGGGTGGCCAGATTGCTGCGCTGCCGCTGGCGCTGGTCGGCACCAGCGGTGCGCCGTGCCGGGTGGTGGTGACGCAGCGATCGCCCGCCAACACCCCGAATACCGGGGTTATTTGAGCGATTGGCGCCGCCATGCCGCGCTGAAGATGGAACCCGTCAGGCGACGCGGCTCCTAATCAGGAAAACACTGATGTGTGACAGGCCACTGCGCTCGCAGCGGTCAAGCCGCGCTGTGGCTGATTGGCAAAGACATATCAACAGGGAATCCATGTGACAAATCATCAGGCCCTGTTGAATGAAAATTTCATCGCTGCTGATTATTGTTGCCATCGCGGTAACCTGCGCCGGCTGTGCCGGAATCAAGATCAACCCCGCAAACGCTGATCCAGCCCCGCCCAGTTTTCCCGCCGATGATCAGATCAAGAACAACACCGGCCCGCTGGTAAAAATACCCAAAGGTCCGGTGCGCAAGGAAGCTCCGCCAAAAATCAGCTATGAAGCACCGGCGCTGCAAGTGGCCGCTACCGAAGAAAACTGTCTGGCGCTCAATGTCTACTACGAGGCCGGGATCGAGCAGGAAATCGGCAAGATCGCCATTGCACACGTCACGCTCAATCGGCTCAATACCGGCAGATGGGGCGACAGTATCTGTGCGGTGGTGTACGCCAATTCGCAGTTCTCCTGGACATCCAGCCGGCGGCTCGCAAAACCCGCTGGCATTTCATGGGATGAAAGCCGCAAAGCCGCCCGCAATGTCATCAAGGGGCAACGCGTGGAATCCTTGAAAAAGGCGATCTATTATCACGCCAGCTACGTCAAGCCTTATTGGAAAGAAGCCGTGACCAAGATTCAGCAGATCGGTCGGCATATCTTTTATTCTGCTGCCAAAGTGGCCCAAGCTTCCCCTGGAAACTGATGGGAATCGCCGGCCATGCCGCTCAATCCGTACATTGCGGATGAGGTCGATCAGGTTTCGTGAGCCAGGCTGGCGTGACGGGGGCGGTGGCCTGGGCGGGCCGCAGATCTGAGCCCGGTGCAACAACGGTGGCAAGATCGGCGCATTCCCTTCCGAACCAAGACACGATGACTTTGAAAAATTCCACGCCCTATGAGCGTGTTGAGGCCTACCTCGACGACCTTTACCGTCTGGACGGCGAGCGCTACACGCTGGTGCAGCGCGTGAGGCGGCTGGTGCTGGCGGCGCATCCGAAGGTGGCGGAGGAAGTGAAATACGGCGGTCTGTTGTACTCGGCCGGCTCGCCGTTCTGCGCGATCTTTTCGTACCCGCAGCATGTGGCGCTGGAGTTCAGCCGGGGCGCGGCTCTGCCCGACAAGCACCATGTGCTGGAAGGCGAGGGTGCCAAGCGCCGCCACATCAAGTTGGAAGGCGGTCAGGACGTGTTCAAGAAAAATATCCGCGAGTACATCGCCCTGGCGGCAGCTGCTGCCGCTGCCACCAAGCCCAAGCGCGACAAGCCGACTGCTTGAGCGGTGGCGGCCGGGCTTTCAGCGCCCGCGCAGGAACAAGCCGTCCAGCTCTTTCATCGACAGCTGGCGCCAGGTCGGCCGGCCGTGGTTGCATTGGTCGGCGCGCTCGGTGGCTTCCATGTCGCGCAGCAGCGCGTTCATCTCTTCGATGCTCAGGCGCCGGCTGGCGCGCACCGCGCCGTGGCAAGCCATCGTGGCCAGGATCTCGTCGTGGGCGCGTTGCACCACGGTGCTGGCGTCCACCTCGGCCAGCTCGGCCAGCACCGCGCGCGCCAGCGCCACGGCGTCGGCACCGCGCAGCGCGGCGGGCAGGGCGCGCACCGCCAGCACGCCGGGTGAGAGCGGCGCGATGTCCATGCCGAGCTGGGTGATGGCTTCCAGCTGCGCCTCGGCGGTGGCGATCTCGGCCGCTGAAGCCGCAAAGGTGCTGGGGATCAGCAGCGGCTGGCTCGGCAGCGCGCGGCCGGCCTGCGCCTGGCCGAGGCTGGCTTTCAGGCGCTCGTAGACGATGCGCTCGTGCGCGGCGTGCATGTCCACGATCACCAGGCCCTGGGCGTTCTCGGCCAGGATGTAGATGCCGTGCACCTGCGCCAGCGCGCGGCCGAGCGGCCAGGTCTGGCTGGCGCCGGGGTCAGGCTGTGGCGTGCTGCGGCCGGTGGGCTCGATCAGCGGGGCGCGCTCGTCTGGCCGGAGCGACCTGTCGGCTGGCTCAGCCGGGCGGCTCTGCCACGGCGGTGAGGGTTCGCGGGCGTAGAGCATCGCCGCATGCTGCAGTGCCAGCGCGCCTTGCGCGGGCCGGGGCGTGTGATGCGGCGGGAACGCTCTGGAAGCTGTGGAAGCCGGGCGCGCGCTGCTGGTGCTGCTGCTGAACGGCAACGGCGCGGCGCTGGCGGCGGGCGTGGCCGCGCCGATCCGCAGCGTGATGTCCTCATCTGCAGGTGCGGCGGGCCCGGCGCCTTCAGCCTGCGCGACCCGTGGCGGTGCCAGCGCGGCTTCCACCGCGTGACGCACCGCCTGGTGCACCTCGCGCGAATCGCGGAAGCGCACCTCGATCTTGGTCGGGTGCACGTTCACATCGACGCGTTCCGGCGCGATCTGCAGGAACAGCACGAAGCTGGGCTGGCGGTGGCCGTGCAGCACGTCCTCGTAGGCGGCGCGCAGGCCGTGGCTGATGAGGCGGTCGCGCACATAGCGGCCGTTCACGTAGGCGTATTGCAGATCGGCGCGCGCGCGGGCCGCTTCGGGCAGGCCGGCACGGCCGCTCACCATGAGCGGGCCGACCTGCGCCTGCACCGGCCGGCTGTTGCTGACAAAGTCCGCGCCGAGCACATCGCGCAGGCGCTGCTCGATCGGGGCGGCACGCCACTGCTCGACCAGCCGGCCTTCGTTCCAGACCGCGAAGCCGACATCGGGCCGGGCCAGCGCGTGGCGCTTCACGGCGTCCAGGCAATGCGCCAGCTCGGTGGCGTCGGTCTTGAGGAACTTGCGCCGCGCCGGCGTGGAGAAGAACAGCTCGCGCACCTCGATGGTGGTGCCGGTGGCGCGCGCCGCCGGGCTCAGCTCGCCGGAACGGGCGTCGAGCCGCTGCGCGTGTGGCGCGTCCAGATGGCGGCTCACCAGCGAGACATCGGCCACCGAGCTGATGGCGGCCAGCGCCTCGCCCCGGAAGCCCATCGTGCCGACCTGTTCCAGCTCGGCCAGCGAGCGGATCTTGCTGGTGGCGTGGCGCTTGAGTGCGAGCGTGAGTTCAGGCGCCGGGATGCCGCTGCCGTTGTCCTCGACCACGATGGCGCGCACGCCGCCCGAGTGCAGCCGCAGCGTGATCTGGGTCGCGCCGGCATCGAGCGCGTTGTCGAGCAGCTCGCGCACCACCGAGGCCGGGCGTTCCACCACCTCGCCGGCGGCGATCTGGCTGATCAGCTCGTCGGGCAGCTCAAGGATGGCGCGATGCGGCGGGGCGACAGGTGGCGGAGCGTTCATGGGCAGATTCATCCGGGCGCATTGTAGAAAGTGCCGGTCCCGACGCAGGCTTGTGCAAAGCGATAGGCTGGGCTTTGCACGGCGGCACTGCAGCCGCAGTGAGGAGTTTCTCCATGGACAAGCTTGATCCGGACCGCATCCAGCGTCTGCTGACCGATGCCCTGGCCGCCTGGCAACATGATCCGCAACGTGGCGCCATCCAGCGCGACTTCGTGTTCACCGACTTCGCGCAGGCCTTTGCCTTCATGACCCGATTGGCGCTCTACGCTGAGAAGCACAACCACCATCCGGACTGGCGCAACACCTACAACCGCGTCGCCGTCACGCTGACCAGCCACGACCAAGGCGGCTTGACGCAGCGTGACGCCGATTTCGCCGGCCACGCCGATGCGGTGTATGCCGAGCTGGCCCGCTTCAGCGGATGAAGCGCCCGCCCTCTGCGACCTGCACCAGCTCGACAAAGCGTGAGCCGGTGTGGCCATCGACGCTGAAGTCCAGGTCCAGCCCGGCAATGCGCACCTGCAAGGTGCGCAGCACGGCGTGCAGGCGGGCCCGGCTCGGCTCAAGGCCGCCGCTGCGGCGCAGCGCCTCGATCAGCACCTGGGCGTTCACATAGCCTTCGAAGCTGAAATAGCCGACCGGCACTTTGGCGGCTTCGGCCAGACGGCGGTACTCCTTGGTGCTGGGGTCGGACTGGTTCCAGGGGTAGGGCATGACCTCCGCCACCGCCAGACCGCGCGCGCGCTCGCCCAGGCGCTGTACCGCCATCTCGCCGCCGATGATCGACATGCCGTAGAAGCTGGTGTGCTGGCGCCGCTGGCCGATCTGGCTCATCAGGTCGCCCGCCAAGGCGCCGCCCAGGAACATGATGATGGCTTGCGGCTCCATCCCGATCAGCTTGCGGGCGGCGGCGGCCAGATTGGTGCCGTCCAACGCCACCGCAGCCGAGACAGCCGGCTCCAGCTTGCGTTCGGCCAGCGCGGCGCTTATCAGCTTGAGCACTTCCTCGCCGCCCGGATGGGCCAGATAGGCCACGCCGATGCGGGTCACGCCGATGGTGGTCAGGTGCTGCACCAGCGTCTGCGCTTCGCGGCCGTAGGTGGCCCGCACAAAATAGGCCGCCCCACGGCTGCGCAGCCGGGCTGAATCCGAGACGGCATAACCGCCGAAGGCTGGCGCACCGCTCTCGCGCAGCAGTGGCTCAACGGCGGCGGTGGTGGCCGAGCCGGTGCAGCCGAAAAACCCGAACACCTTGTGATCTTTCAGCAGGCTCTGATAAGCCGCCACGGCCTTGTCGGGCTGCAACTGGTCGTCGATCGAGATCAACCGGATGCGCCGACCCAGCACGCCGCCACGGGCGTTGACGTCGTCAAACACCAGTTGTGCGCCGGCATTGAAGGCCAGCAGCGGCTCGCCCAAGGGGCCGGAGAGCACCGCACTTTGGCCGAACAGCAGCTCACCGAGCGGTGGCATCGGTGCCGATGTTGCCGATGCCGCCGCCGTGCTGGCCCGTGGCGGCGCTGACGCCGCACGGACGGGTGCGGCCGGCGGTGCCGATGCGGGCGCGGCCGGGCTGCTGCCAAAGCCGAACAGTGAGCTCAGCCAACCGGCGTTGGCCGGCAAGCTGGATGCGCCAATGCCAGCCCCCGCAAGGGCCAGAACGAGCTTTCTCCTACGCATGTGAGATCCTGTGAGAAATCGTAAGGCGCGACGATAGCAGCACATTTGCCATATCCGGCAAGATTGCCGCACCATTGATGAGCAGTTGCCTGATCGGCCCGGATAATGCCCGGCCATGGAACTGCTGCCTACCCTTTTTGATTTTGTTTTGCATGTCGACAAACACCTGGCCCAGTTCGTGGTCAGTTACGGCGTCTGGGTCTACGCCCTGCTGTTTGCGATCATCTTTGTCGAGACCGGCCTGGTCGTGATGCCGTTTCTGCCGGGCGACTCGCTGCTGTTCGTGGCTGGTGCCATGTGCGGCACTGATCTGATGAGCCTGCCGCTCACCCTCGGGCTGCTGCTGGCCGCTGCGGTGGCGGGCAACCAGACCAACTACACCATCGGGCGCCACTTCGGCCCGCGCGTGTTCAAGTGGGAGAACTCGCGCTTGTTCAACAAGCAGGCGTTCGAGCAGGCGCACGCCTTCTATGAACGCTGGGGCGGCCTGACGCTGATCCTGGCCCGCTTCATGCCGTTCGTGCGCACCTTCGCGCCCTTTGTGGCCGGCGTGGCGCAGATGACCCGCGCCCGCTTCACGCTGTTCGACGTCAGTGGCGGCGCGCTGTGGGTCGGCAGCCTGGTGATGGCCGGTTACCTGTTCGGCAACATCCCCTGGGTGCAGCACAACCTGGAAAAGATCATCTGGGCGATGATCTTGATCCCCGGCGCACTGGCGCTGATTGGCGCGCTGCGCTCACGCAAGGCCGGTCCGGCGGCGGCGCGCTGAAGCGCCCTCGACCGAGTGGCCGTCAGAGCATGCGGTTGCGTGTCAGCGGCGGGTTCTTGGCGAAATAGCGTTGAATGCCGCTCATCAATGCCCGCACCATGCGGGCCTGGTAGGTGGCACTGCGCAGCTTGGTTTCCTCATCCGGGTTCGAGATGAAGGCGGTCTCGACCAGGATGGACGGAATGTCCGGCGCCTTCAGCACCGCAAAGCCGGCCTGCTCGACCTGACCTCGGTGCAGTTTGCCGATCTGGCCGATGTGACCCAGCACCTCGGAGCCCAGCTTCAGGCTGTCCTTGATCTGGCGCGTGGTGCTCATGTCGAGCAGCGCGCGCAGCACATGGCTGTCCTTGGCGGCGATGTTGATGCCGCCGATGGCGTCCGAGGCGTTTTCGCGCCGCGCCATCCAGCGCGCGGTGGTGCTGGTGGCACCCGAGTCCGACAGCGCAAACACCGAGGCACCGTGCGCCTTCGGCGTGAGGAACGCGTCGGCGTGGATCGAGATGAACAGATCGGCCTGCACCTGGCGCGCCTTGTGGACCCGCTCCTGCAGCGGCACGAAGTAGTCGTTGTCGCGCGTCAGCATGGCGCGCATGCCGGGGTGGGCGTTGATGCGCTCGGCCAGCTGCAGCGCGATCGACAGCACCACATCCTTTTCGCGCAGGCCGGTCGGGCCGATTGCGCCGGGGTCTTCGCCACCGTGGCCGGGGTCGAGGGCGACGATGATCAACCGGTTGATGCCAGCCTGGCCGGTGGGTGGGGCCGCCTCGGTCTGGGCTTCGGCGGCGGCGGGACGGCTGGTGCCGCTGTCCGGGTTGCTCCGGGCTGAAGCGCTGCGTTCGGTGTCGGTGGCGCGTGGCCCCGGTCGATCGCCGCGCAATGCCGGCTCGGGCAGCCGCTGGAACATGGGAGAACTGCTGTCGCTGGCCGGTGGCGGCGTGGGCGCTGCTGCCTCGGCCGGCTCGTCGGAAGGGCGGCGCACCTGGCCGATGAACTCGCCCAGCGCATCGTTGACGGCACTGGCGGCGTTGCTGGAATTGGTGGCGCCGGTGCTCTCAGTGGCGGTCGCGCTGGCGTTGCGCAGCGCGTTTTCGCGCTCGCGCACCAGCAACAGCAGCGGATCGGGCGGCTGGCTCGGGTACAGATCGAACACCAGCCGGTAGCGGTACGGTGCCACTGGTGCCAGCGCAAATACCTGTGGCGTGCTGCTCTGTTTCAGGTCGAGCACCAGCCGGACCCGGTTCGGCTGGTTCTGGCCCACCCGCACACGGGCGATGTGCGGGTCGTCGCCACGCACCTTGGCCGCCAGTTCGCGCAGTTGCGGGCTCAGCTCCATGCCGGCGATGTCGATCACCAGCCGTGGCGGATCCTCGGTGGTGAAGTGCTGCGCTGGCAGTGCGCCGTCTGACTCGATCGTGACGCGGGTGTAGTCGGCTGCCGGCCAGACCCGCACCGCCACGATGCTGGCGCCATGGGCGATCTGCGGCGCGGTGAGCAGCAGCAGGGCGGCCGGTTGGGCGGCGCCCAGCGTCAGCGCGCTGCTGCGTTGCAGCCAGCGGCGGCGACTGTGGTCAGGCAGAGCGGAATCGGTGGGCGGCGGGCGGTTCATGGCAGCAAGGTGAGGCCGAGCGGGCTGCACGCCTGCAGGCACAGCGTGCGGCTGGTGTCGGCCTGAGCCGTGATGATGAGGCGCAGATCCGGAGTCGGCAACATGCCACGCGCCTTGTCGGGCCATTCCACCAGCTTCAGGCCGGGGCTGCTGAACAGCTCGCGAAAGCCGGCATCTTCCCACTCGCGCGGGTCGGTGAAACGGTAGAAATCAAAATGCCAGGCCGCCAGCTCGGGCAATTCGTAGGGCTCGACGATGGCGTAGCTCGGGCTCTTGATGCGGCCGGTGACCCCCAGCGCGCGCAGCAGATGGCGTACGAAGGTGGTCTTGCCGGCGCCGAGGTTGCCTTCCAGCTCGATGCAGGCGTGGCGGATGGCCGGTTGGCGCGCCAGATGCTGGGCGGTGGCCAGGCAGGCCGCTTCGTCGGGCCAAGTGAGCGTGCGAGTTTCTAGAATCACCGGATGCAGGAAAAACAGTTGGGCCCGGAAACGAAGGCCATCATCGATGGGCAGCGGCTGCTGGAGCAACTGCGCCGCTGGGCCAAAGCGCTCGGATTCTCCCAGATCGGGGTCGCCGACGTGCAGCTGGCCTCGGCCGAGCCGGGTCTTGCCGCCTGGCTGGCGGCCGGTTTTCACGGTGGCATGGGCTACATGGCGGCGCACGGCCTGAAGCGCGCCCGCCCGGCCGAGCTGGTGCCGGGCTCGGTGCGCGTCATCACCGCGCGCATGGCTTACCTGCCGCGTGACACGCCTCCCGATTGGCGCGAGCGTGAGGTGGCGCGCCAACTGCAGCCCGGCGAGGCAGTGATCTCGGTCTACGCCCGGGGCCGCGACTATCACAAGGTGCTGCGCAGCCGGCTGCAAAAGCTCACCGAGCAGCTCGCCGCCGAGGTCGGCCCGTTCGGGCATCGGGTGTTCTGCGACTCGGCGCCAGTGCTGGAAGCCGAGCTGGCCAGCCGCAGCGGCCAGGGCTGGCGCGGCAAGCACACGCTGATCCTGAGCCGCGAGGCGGGCTCGATGTTCTTCCTGGGCGAGATCTACATCGATCTGGCGCTGCCGCTCACCGCCGCCGTCGCGCCGCACTGCGGCAGCTGCCGTGCCTGCATCGACGCCTGCCCGACCGGCGCCATCGTCGCGCCATATCGGCTGGACGCGCGGCGCTGCATCAGCTACCTGACCATCGAACACGACGGCCCGATTCCCGAAGAAATGCGTCCGCTGCTCGGCAACCGCATCTACGGCTGCGACGACTGCCAGCTGGCCTGCCCGTGGAACAAGTTCGCGCAGACCAGCGTGCTGGCTGATTTCGACGTGCGCGGTGACCTTGACCGTGCCACGCTGCTGCAGCTGTGGGCCTGGGACGAAGCCGAGTTTCTGCGCCGCACCGAAGGCAGCCCGATCCGGCGCATCGGCTTCGAGCGCTGGCGCAGGAATCTGGCGGTGGCGCTGGGCAACGCCTGGCGCGACACCGGTGATGTGCGCCATGCCGAGGCGCTGCAGGCGGGCCGGGCCGGAGCGTCTGAATCACTGACGGACCATATTGGCTGGGCGCTGTCGCAATGAGGGCCGGTGCTCAGCCGTGCAGCGCTGCAAAGGCCATCAGCACCGCTGGCACGCTGAGCATGCCGAGCAGGGTCGAGGCGGTCACCAGCCCGGCCACATAGGGGCCGTCGCCGCCCATGCGGGCCGCCAGCACGTAGCAGCTGGAGGCGGTCGGCAGGGCGGCAAAGGCGGCCAGGATCAGCGCCTGGCCGGGCGGCAGGCCGAGCAGCACGCCCAGTCCGAGGCCCACCGCCGGCAGCACCAGATGGCGAATGGCCAGGATCGCTGCGGCAAGCTTTGGCGCGCCGGCCAGGCCGCCGAGCTGCAGGCCGGCGCCAACCGCCATCAGCCCGAGCGGCAGCGCGGCCGAGCCGATCCGGCTCAGGGTCAGCTCGACCGGCGCCGGAAACTTGGCACCCAGCAGATTGGCCAGCAGCCCCGCCACGGTGGCGATGATGAGCGGGTTGCGGGTGATCTCGCGCAGCGTGCTCTGGCCACCGTGACGCGCCAGCGACCAGACCGCGCCGGCATTGCACAGCGGCACGCACAGGGCGATCAGCAGCGCGATCCAGGCCACCGACTGCGCACCACCGATGCGCTCGGCCAGGGCCAGCGCCACGTACGAATTGAAGCGGAAGGCGATCTGCGCGCCGGAGGCCTGGCGATGCATGTCGACGCCCGGCACATGGCGCAGCAGCGTGACGAGCACAAAGCCGCTGCCGATCACCAGCAAGCCACCCAGACCCAGCCGCGCCGTCGCGCCGACCGAGAGCGGGCTCTTGACGATCGAGCCGAACAGCAGCACCGGAAACAGCAGCCAGTAGACCAGCCGCTCGGCCGCACCCCAGACGCTGCGGTCGAGCGCGGTGTAGCGGCAGATCAGAAAGCCGCAGGCGATCAGCAGGAAGTCGGGGAAGAGCAGCAGCGCATGGTCGAGCATGCCCGGGAGCGTAACCCGGCCGCGTCTACGCAGAATCCACAGCCAGCCGCGCTGATTCCCGAGGTAAACCCGCAGCCTGTGTCCTGCAGGGGTCGGGTTAGGATGACTGCGAGCCCTTGCCCCGCCTGAATCACCCTCGGAAAGCTTTCATGAAACGACGCACCACCTTGGTCGCCACTGCCCTGGTTTTGTTGGCCGGCGTGCCGATGCTCGGCTGGGCGCAGACCTACCCGGCCAAGCCGGTGCGGCTGGTGGTGCCGTTTGCGGCCGGGGGCACGACCGACATCGTGGCGCGGGTGGTGTCGGACAAGATCGGCCCGTTGCTCGGCCAGACCATGCTGGTCGATAACAAGGCGGGCGGCGGCGGCATCGTGGGCGCCAGCGAAGTGGCGCGCTCAGCCGCCGACGGCTACACGCTGGGCATGGCGACGGTCTCGACCACGGCGGCCAATCCGGCCATCAACCCGCGCACGCCCTACAACCCGCTGACCGACTTCACGCCGATCATCAACGTGGCGGCCACGCCGAACGTGATCGCGGTGCATCCGAGCTTTCCGGCGCGCGACTACAAGACCTTCCTGGAGGTGCTGAAAAAAGCGCCCGGGCGCTACAGCTTCGCCAGCTCGGGCACCGGCGGCATCGGCCACCTGCAGATGGAGCTGTACAAGAATCTGACCGGCGTGTTCGTCACGCACATCCCGTACCGTGGCGCCGGTCCGGCGCTCAACGACACGGTGGCCGGTCAGGTGCCGATGATCTTCGACAACCTGCCTTCGGCGCTGCCCTTCATCAAGGACGGCCGGCTGATCCCGATCGTGGTGGCGGCGCCGCAGCGGCTGGCGGTGTTGCCGAACGTGCCGACCTTCAAGGAAGTCGGGCTGGAGCCGGTCAACCGGATGGCCTTCTACGGCATCTACGGCCCGAAAGGCTTGCCGAAGGAGGTGGTCGAGAAGGTGCACAGCGCGGTGCAGAAGGCGCTGGAGCTGCCGGAGGTCAAGAAACGCATCGAAGACACCGGCTCGGTGATCATCGCCAACACGCCCGAGCAGTTCGCGGCGCAGATCAAGGCCGAGTTCGAGATCTACAAGCGCGTGGTCGAGCAGCAGAAGCTCAAGCTCGACTGACCCGCGATGGATCACACCTTTGCCTCTGCCTTCGTGCTCTTGCTGCTGGTGCTGGACCCGTTCGGCAGCCTGCCGGTGTTCATCTCGGTGCTGCACGACGTCCGGCCCGAGCGGCGTACTCGTGTGGTGCTGCGCGAGGTGGCGATCGCCTTCGGCGTGCTGGCCGTCTTCATGTATTCGGGCCAGGGCTTCCTGACACTGATGCGGCTGTCGGAGCGTTCGCTCGAAGTGGCGGGCGGCGTGATTCTGCTGATCATCGCGATCCGCATGATCTTCGCCACCGCTGGCGAGATGTACCCGGTGAACGGCGAGCGCGAGCCCTTCATCTTTCCGCTGGCGGTGCCGTTGATGGCCGGGCCGTCGGCGATGGCGACCGTGCTGCTGCTGGCCTCGCGCCAGCCCGAGCGCATGTTCGACTGGCTGGGCGCGCTGAGCGCGGCGATGGCGGTCAGCGGCCTGGTGCTGCTGGCGGCCGACCGGATTCGCCGCTTGCTGGGCGAATCGGTGGTGAGCGCACTTGAAAAGCTGATGGGCCTGGTGCTGACCGCGATCGCGGTCGAGATGATCCTGGCCGGGCTGAAGCGCTACTTTCTCGGCGATCTGTGAGGCTTGCGCGAAGGGAGGCCGCGCGCAGGTTCAGAAGATCAGCGCCCGCGCAAATGCGCTGGCGCTTCCAGCCGCTTGGCCAGCGTCGACAGGATCAGCGTCAGGACCAGGTACAGCAGCGAGATGGTCAGGTACGGTTCCCAGTAGCGCGAATAGGCGCCTGCCACGGTGCGCGCGGCCAGGGCCAGCTCACCCAGACCGATCGCCGAGACCAGCGATGAATCCTTGATCAGCGTGACCGCCTCGTTCACCAGCGCCGGCACCATGCGCCGGAACGCCTGCGGCAGCACGATGAACCGCATGCTCTGCTCATGCGTCAGGCCCAGGCTGTAGGCCGCCTGAGTCTGGCCGAGGTGGATGCTCTGGATGCCGGCGCGGAAGATCTCCGAGATGTAGGCGCCCGCGTTCAGGCTCAGCGCCAGGCAACCCGAGAAAAACGCACCGTGCTCTTGGCGGAAGGTGCGCGCCGCTTCACCCGCCATCAGCCAGCCGTGATCCGGATGGATCAGGGCCGGCATCAGCGCAAAGTGCACCAGCAGGATCTGCACAAACAGTGGCGTGCCGCGAAAGAAGGTCACGTAGCCGGTAGTGATGGCTCGCAACACCTTCAGCGCCACGCCCCAGGCGGCCGAGCGCGGCGGCGGCGCATCGCGCGAGCTGCTGATCAGCCCGAACAACACGCCCAACGCCAGCCCGGCGACGATGGCCACCAGCGTCAGCTCGATGGTCATCAGCAGGCCGCTCACGAACAGCGGGCCGTAGCCCGCCAGAATCTCCCAGCGCAGATCCACGGTGCTCTTTCAGCAGAGGGTTACTTCGAAGCCGCAGCAGCCGCCGGGGCCGCACCGAAGTACTTGGTGTAGATCGCGTCGTAGCTGCCGTCAGCCTTCACCTCAGCCAGGCCCTTGTTGAGCTTTTCCAGCAGTTCGGCGTTGCCCTTCTTGACGGCGATGCCGTATTGCTCGGGCGCGAACGAGGTCGAGTCGCTCACGGTCTTGAACTTGGAGCCGGCGTTGTTGGCGACGTAATGGATCACCACGCCGTTGTCGGCCACCACGGCATCGACGCCGCCCGATTCCAGCTCTTTCAGCGCCAGCGGGGTCGACTCGAAGCGCTTGACCGAGGTGCTGGTCTTGCCGAGCAGCTTGCTGACGACTTCGTCGCCGGTGGTGCCGGTCTGCACGCCGACTTTCAGCTTCTTCAGATCGGCGAACTTGGCGATCTTGGAGTCGGCCTTGACGGCGATCAGCTGCTGGGCGTCGAAGTAGGGCGAGGTGAAGTCGAGCGTCTGCTTGCGCTCGTCGGTGATCGTGATGGCCGAGACCAGCAGGTCGCGGTCGCCTTGCGCCACGGCATTGAAGATGCCTTCCCACGGCGTGTTGACGAACTTGACTTCGATGCCCGCCTTCTTGGCGATGGCGCTGACCACGTCGATGTCGAAGCCGACGATCTCACCCTTGTCGTTCTGCGACTCGAACGGCGCGTAAGCGGCGTCAGTGCCGACCACATAGACCTTGGCCGGCGGCGGCGCCGAAGCAACGGCTGAAGCCGCCGCAGCTGCAGGGGCGGCATCTTCCTTCTTGCCGCAGGCAACCAGCGCCAGGCCGGCGAGCAGCAGGCCAGAGGTTTTCAGGAAACGACGGGTGGTCCAGCAAGTCATGGGAATCCTTGGTCGGGAAAGTGCGAAAAAAGCCCGCATCGGGCTCGGAATTACAAGTGTAAGCCGCCCGACGCGGCACGGACACGATCCGGCGCAGACAGCGAGCCAGTGTGGCGTTGTCGCCCCATGCAAACTCGGGCGGGTGCTGCGCTGCAGACACCCGCCCGAGTTGCGCTGAGCGGGATCCGCTCAGCTCTTGGCCACCAGCTTGCCGGCCAGTTGCTCGGAGGCCCAGCCGAACAGCGCACCCGCCACGATCGACAGGGCCGTGGGCAGCAGGGCGTCCATCGGCGCTGTGCCCTTGAGCAGGATCAGCCCGGCCACCGAAGCAAAGCCGTAGACGCTGGCCGGAATGACCGACAGGGCCGGCAGATGCGCAGCCAGCACGATCACGGCCGCGCCCAGCCCGACCGCGACCGGAGCCGCCAGGGCGCCGAGCATGCCCAGCGGGCCGATCAGCAGCACCGACACCACGCCGACGGCGGCGCCGAACAGCATGCAGATCACGGTGTTCTTCAAGCCGGGCGTTTTGCCGCCGTTGTTGAAGAAGCAGGCCCAGGCGATGAAGGCTTGCCAGATCTGCATGTTCAACACGGCCAGCGGCCCCAGGAACAGCCAGGTGGCGACGACGGCCAGCAGCCCGATCGAAATGGCCAAAGCGATTAACAGACTCATTGCTTGTCTCCTCAGTCTTATTGCAAGTGAACTGAGGGGCCCGCCAGGCGGTCTGGATCGACCACTGTCGTGTGCGTGCCCCTCACTCGGGGGCACGCCAACATCCAGTTGCCACCCGCAGCATCACAAACAGCAAGTCTGGTGCCACCACGCTGGCGCTGGCCGAGCCGGCGCGAAAGCCGGCCGAGACAAGGGCTGGCCCTTGCGCCATGGCGCGACGTTGCCTTCAGCGACACGGAATTACCCGCGCCGCTGCATGGCGCAGTGCGTGGTTTTGGACCGAGGGTCGGCCCAGGGTGTGACAGGCGTCACACCCGCGAGCCCTACTGCACCAGACCCGAGCCCGGCACGTGATCGACGGTCGGCGTGAACAGCTCACCCACATCGACGGCATCGAAGTGGTACTGCGCGCCGCAGAAGTCGCAGCCGACCTCGATCTCGCCACGCTCGGCCACCACGCTGTCGATCTCCTTGCGGCCCAGGCCCACCAGCATGCGGCCGACCCGCTCGCGTGCGCAGCTGCAGCCAAAGCGCGGCGTCTGCGGCTCGAAGCGGCGCAGGTCTTCTTCCCAGAACAGCCGGCGCAGGATGGTGTCGGTGTCGAGGCTCAGCAGCTCGTCCCGGCTCAGCGTGGCGGCCAGCATGGCGATGCGGTTGTAGGCATCGTTGCGGCCGATCTCGTCCTCGTTCTGCACCGCATGGCTGCTGCCGGCCAGGTTGGCGTCGCCCTGCAGCGGCAGGCGCTGGATCAGCAGGCCGCAGGCCACCTCGTCGTTGGCGGCCAGCACCAGCTTGGTGTCGAGCTGCTCGGACTGCAGCATGTAGTGCTCCAGCACCTCGCTGAGTTTCTGCAGCGGCTCGTGATGGTCGCCGTGCAGCGGCACGATGCCCTGGTAGGGCTGCTGACCCGGCATGCGGTCTTTCGGGTCGAGCGTGATGGCGCAGCGGCCCTTGCCGTGCACGTTGAGCATCGCTTCGAGCCGGGCGCCCTCCGGCACCTCGCCGACCACCTTGGCGGTGGCGCGCAGCGTCAGATCGGGCAGCACTTCGGCCACCGCCAGCTTGACCGGGCCGTCGCCGTGCATCTGCAGGATCAGCGCGCCGTTGAACTTGATGTTGGCCTGCATCAGCGCGGCGGCGGCACTCATCTCGCCGATCAGCTGGCGCACCGGCTCGGGATAGCCGCCGGCGGTTTCGCGGCGCGCCAGCATCTCGGTCCAGGCGCCGGTCAGGCGCACCAGCATGCCGCGCACCGGCAGGCCTTCGAACAGGAACTTGTGCAGCTCGCCGCCTTGCAGCAGAGCGCTGGCCGAGCCGGCCGGAGGGGTGGCGCGGCCCATCAGCTGACCTTTCGGAGGGTTTGCTGGTAGCGCTGCGCGTTCGCGACGTAGTGCGAGGCACCCTGCGCGAAGCGTTCCGCCTGCTCGGGCGTGAGCGTCTTGACCACCTTGGCGGGGCTGCCCAGGATCATCGAATAATCCGGAAACTCCTTGCCCTCGGTGACCAGCGCGCCTGCGCCGACGATGCTGTGGCGGCCGATCCGGGCGCCGTTCAGCACGATCGCGCCGATGCCGATCAGCGAGTGGTCGCCGATCGTGCAGCCGTGCAGCATGACCTGATGGCCGACGGTGACGTTGTCGCCGATCACCAGCTCGATGCCCTCGTCGGTGTGCAGCACCGAGTTGTCCTGGATGTTGCTGCCCCGGCCGATGCGGATGTGATCGGTGTCGCCGCGTACCACGGTGCCAAACCAGACGCTGGCGTCTTCGGCCAGATGGACCTTGCCGATGACTTGGGCGCTGTCGGCCACAAAAGCGCTCGGGTGGATCTGTGGCGTGTCGTCGCCAAGCTGATAGATGGCCATCAAGGCTCCTCTGATCGATCTCAAATGACCACACCGCCGCACGTCGCGGCAGGTGGAGCAAAGGCAAAATTGTAAAGATGGAGCTGAGACAACTGGCATTACAGGCCTTGTGCCTGAACGATCCATCCGAGAAGGTGGCTGCGCTGCGTGCGCTGTGGGCCCGGCGCGAGGTGCTGGCGCTCGATGTGGCGGCGGTGCTGGTCGAGCCAGCCGGCGTGCCGGGTCGCCCCGCAAGGCCGCTGCTGGTGCCGCCGGGCAGTGTGCCGCAGCGCTCGCCCTTCACGCTGGCCGGGCGTGCGGCGCTGCTGCACGCGATTGTGCACATCGAGTTCAACGCGATCAATCTCGGCCTGGACGCGGTCTGGCGCTTTCCCGGTCTGCCGCCCCAGTTCTACCTCGACTGGCTGCGGGTCGCGGCCGAGGAGGCCGAGCATTTCACCTTGCTGGCCGACCATCTGGCCACGCTGGGCCACGCCTACGGCGACTTCGACGCCCACGATGGTCTGTGGACCATGACCTGGAAAACGCGCGAGGACTTGATCGCCCGCATGGCGCTGGTGCCGCGCACCCTGGAAGCGCGCGGGCTCGACGCCACGCCGCTGATCCAGGCCAAGCTGACGCGGGCCGGCGATGCGCGCGCGGTCGAGATTCTCGACGTGATCTTGCGCGACGAAGTCGGCCATGTCGCGATCGGCAACCACTGGTATCGCTGGGCCTGCGGGCGGGCCGGGCTCGACCCGTTGGCGCTCTACCCTCAACTGCTGGAGCGGTATCAGGCTTCCAAGCTGAAGCCGCCGTTCAACCTTGAGGCACGCCGCCGGGCTGGTTTCAGCGCCGAAGAAATTGCCTATCTTGAAACGCCCGGGTGGTGATGTGCGGCGCTGTGAGACGGTTGCCGCGTGCTGTGCAAGTGGTTTTGAATACAAAAAGATACAAAAACGGTAAATATTCACACCGTGATCGACTTGGTGATGTCGCTGAACGACAATCTGCTGTTGATTTTCCATTTTTCGGCTGTGCGGATTGACTTCTTGTGCCCACCTCTTTGGCCCTGACTGACTGCCTGATGCCCGACGTGGCCGGGGGCGATGCCGGCACCAGCGGCCACGCCGATCCGGCAGTGCCGGAGCAGGAATCGCATTTGCTGCGCGTTTTCCTGGAGCATTCGAGCGAGGCGTTTTTTGCGTCGCGGGTGAGCGACGGGCGCATCGTCTACGCCAACGAGCAGGGCGTGCGGCTGCTCGGCTATTCGATGGCCGAGCTGCTCAGCATGACGGTGATGCAGATCTCGGCCGTCTACGACGCCATGCCCTGGCAGCAACGGGTGCAGCAATACCGCGCCAAGGGTCGGGTGGTGTTCGAGACGGTGCACCGCGCCAAGGACGGCCATTTGGTGCCGGTCGAGGTCAGCCTGAGCTATGTGCCGGGCGCCTGCGGTGACCACACCGTCGGGGTGGTGCGCAGTCTGGAGCAGCACCGTCGCACCTCGGCGGCGCTGCGAGCCGCCAACGAGCGCTGGGAATACGCCATCGAAGCGACCGACCGTGGCGTCTGGGACTGGCACATCGACACCGATGAAGTGTATTTCTCGCCGAAGTGGAAAGGCTTGCTCGGCTTTCGGGACAACGAACTCGACAACCAGCTGCAGAGCTGGTTCGGCCGGATCCATCCCGACGATGTGTCGATGGTGCAGGCCGAGCTGCAGCGCCATCTGCAAGGCGAGACCGGCAACTACTCCTGCGATCAGCGCCTGCGCCGCAAGGATGGCAGCTATGCCTGGATGCAGGTGCGCGCCAAGGTGATCGAGGCCGGTGGTGACGGCTTGCCGCAGCGCATGGTCGGCACCTTCACCGATATTTCCGAGCGCAAGCAGGCCAACCTGGTGCAGCAGACCCGCTTGGCGGTGCTCGACCGCATCGTGCACACCGCCGAGGTCGATACGGTGCTGGCCGAGATTGCCGCGCGGCTGGAAGCGGTGCACCCCGATTGGCGGGTGTCGATCGTGCTGGTCGATCCACGCTCCCGCCAGCTGCGCACCGCTGCCGCGCCCAGCCTGCCAGCCTGGTATTGCGCCTTGGTCGATCAGCTGCAGCCGGGGCCCCAGGTCGGCTCGTGCGGCACGGCCATCCATCTGGGTGAGTCGGTGCTGGCCGGCGATCTGCGGTCCGATCCGAACTGGCAAGCCTTTGGCGAGGTGGTGCAGCGCCTGGGTCTGCGAGCCTGCTGGTCGGTGCCGTTCAAGGACGATGGCGGGGTGGTGCGTGGCAGTTTTGCCGTCTACAAGGACGCGCCTGGGCTGCC
Organism: Leptothrix sp. (in: b-proteobacteria); assembly: GCA_041083665.1. GTDB lineage: Bacteria > Pseudomonadota > Gammaproteobacteria > Burkholderiales > Burkholderiaceae_C > Sphaerotilus. The sequence continues at coordinate 143,045 of JBFPGZ010000001.1, read as the reverse complement.
CAGTGCCGCCGAGCTGAGCCTGATCAGCGAGTTTTGCCGCCTGGCCTCGCTGGCCGAGCAGCGCGTGCGGGCCGGTACCGCCTTGCGTCAGGCGGCGGCGGTGCTGGAGTCGACCCACGACGGCGTGGTCGTGACCGACTTGACGGCGAGCATCGTCAGCGTCAACCGGGCCTATTGCGAAATGGCCGGCTACAGCGAGGCCGAGTTGATCGGGCAGCGCCCATCCCTGCTGCGCTCCGGACGACATGACCAGGCGTTCTACCAGGCCATGTGGCGCCATCTCGGCAACACCGGCCACTGGCAGGGCGAGATCTGGAATCGGCGCAAGAACGGCCACATCTACCCGCAGTGGGTCACCATCAGCACGGTGCATGACGACCGTGGCGAGCCGAGCCACTACGTGGGCGTCTGCACCGACATCAGCCAGATCAAGCATTCCGAGCAGCGCCTGCAGCAGCTGGCGCACTACGACCCGCTCACCGGGCTGCCGAACCGGCTGCTGGCGAATTCGCGCCTGCGCCATGCGCTGGAGCAGGCGGTGCGCAAGAACGGCCTGCTGGCGGTGCTGTTCATCGATCTGGACCGCTTCAAGACCGTCAACGACAGCCTGGGGCACCCGGCGGGTGACCAGTTGCTGGCTGGTTTTGCCGCCCGCGCGACCAAGCGCCTGCGTGAGGCTGACACGCTGGCACGGCTGGGTGGCGACGAGTTCTTGCTGATCCTGGAAGATCTGGAGCATCCCGACGACGCTGCGATGGTGGCGCAGTCGCTGCTGGAAACGCTGGAGACACCCTTCACGCTCGACTCGGGCCAGGAGATCTATGTCTCGGCCAGCGTGGGCTTGAGTCTGTATCCGGAAGACGGCCTGGATGCCGACGAGCTGATCCAGCACGCCGACACGGCCATGTACCAGGCCAAGGCGCAGGGTCGCAACACTTTCCGCTTCTACACCGAAGCGCTGACCCGCCATGCGCACGAGCGGCTCGCCTTGGAGCTGCAGATGCGCCGCGCCTTGCAGCAGGAAGAGTTCGTGCTGCATTACCAGCCGCTGATCGACATCCAGGGCAGCGGCACGGTGGCGGTCGAAGCGCTGCTGCGCTGGCAGCATCCGCAGCAAGGTCTGGTGGCGCCGGCCCGTTTCATCGCCCTGGCCGAAGAAACCGGCCTGATCCTGCCGCTGGGCGACTGGGTGCTGCGCACCGCTTGCCGCCAGGCCAGAACCTGGCTCGACGCTGGTCAAGCGCTGACGGTGGCGGTGAATCTGTCAGCGCGGCAGTTCTTGCAGATCGATCTGGTCGAGAAGGTGCGTGGTGTGCTGGCCGAGACCGGCCTGCCGGCCTCGCATCTGGAGCTGGAGATCACCGAGAGCGTCATCATGGAACGCCCCGAGGCGGCCATCGAGACGCTGCGCGGCTTGCGTTCGCTGGGCGTGCAGCTGTCGATCGACGACTTCGGTACCGGCTACTCGTCGCTGGCCTATCTGAAGCGGTTTCCGATCCACAAGCTCAAGATCGATCGCAGCTTCATCGACGGGCTGCCGGTCGATCGCAGCGATCAGGCCATCGTGCGCGCCACCATCACCATGGCGCATACGCTGGGCATCCGCACTCTCGCCGAAGGGGTCGAGACGTCCGAGCAGCTGCAGGTGCTGCGGCAGTTGCAGTGCGACTACAGCCAGGGCTTTCTGTTCAGTCGGGCGCTGCCGAGCAGTGAACTGGAGCAGTGGCTGCTCGGACCAGGGGCGATGCTGAAGCCGTCCTGAGCGGTGGTGGTTGCTCAGCGCGCCAGCAGATGGCGCTCGCAGTCCGGGTCGCCACAGCGCCCGCAGGCGTGCCGCCAGAGGCTGCGTTGCGACGAAGTGCTGGTGCGGCGCCGCAGTTCGCCTTGCCGGGCCGCGAGTGCTGCGGCCAGACGGGCCGGGCCGTGGCCGGCCACCACGCTCCAGTCGATGCCGCCGGCCAGCAGTGCTGCGCGCAGCAGGCGGTCCAACTGGCGCTGCTCGGAACCGGGCGCGAGTGCGGACGCATCGGTCGGCAGATCAAGCGCCATCAGCAGTGTCAAATCGATGCGCCGCTGGGCCGCAAGCGCCTCGGTGTAGAGGCTGAGCCGATCGGTGCAGGGCTGGAATCGCTGCTCACAGGCCGCCGCGAATTGCAGCGCCGAGCCATTGACGACCACACAGTCATGGCCGTGGCGAGCCGCGTTGGTCAGATCGGTCTGCCGGGCAGCGGCGGCAGCCAGCGCGGGCGCATCAGCCGCTGCATCGATCAGCTCCAGCTCGGGTGCTGGTACGTGGGCTGTGCGCAGGTTTTGTTCACGCAGCGCCTGGACCAGCGCCACCGCGAGGGTGGTCTTGCCGGTGCCGGCGGCACCCAGCAGGGTGATGACAAAGGCGCTCGGCATGGCACAGGATCAGCACAGACATGTCTGTGCGGCTGATCCCGGACGATCAGGTCGCGGAAGTGTCGCGGTTGCCCGGCAGGTTGGAACTGGCCGGGTTGCCATCCGGACCTTGCTGATCTTGCTGCCCTGAGCCATCTTGAGAAGGATGGCTCTTGCGCTGGCGCTTTTCCTCGGTCTTACGCTTCTTGGCCAGTTCGCGCTGTCTTTTTTCGTAGGAATAATTCGGGGTTGCCAAACGGTGCTCCGGAAACGGGGGAAATGATCTCGCGCGCCGTCATGTGAATGACACGGCGAGGGTGACCGTCAGCATAAGCTAAAAGCAGCCAGATGCCGCCAGATCGGGTTTGGAGGGCATAAAAAGCAAGCTGCCGCATGGCCAACTGCACTCACCGACATCGGCCGCATCTAGAATAGATTCATAAAATATGGATCTTTAAATGCCCAGTGACAGGAATTGCCCTCTCCGAAGTTTCCAGCGCCAGTGTCGGCCCGGACGTCTGGCGCGTGCAGATCACCAGGCTGCCGCCGAAGGGCAACTGCGGCGGTGGCTGACACTGCCTTTGTCCTGCAGGAGCACACCATGAAGGCCGAGTTGCCGTTCGATTACGCGGGTGACGAGGCTTGGTGCGAGCCGATTCTGGCGGCACTGCGCCAGGTGGTCGATCCGGAGGTGGCGCTGTCGATCGTCGATGTCGGGCTGATCTACAGCGTCCGGGTCGAGCCGGATCTGGTGCATGTGCTGATGACGATGACCTCGGCGGCCTGCCCAGTCACCGATGTGATCGTCGCCGATGTCGAGACCGAGCTCGACCGGGTGCTGCCGGTCGAGATGGCGATCCAGGTCGAGTTGTGCTGAGAGCCGCCCTGGACGCCGGCGCGCATGAGCGACAGCGCCCGGCGCTTCATGAAGTGGTGAGTCGAGCATGACGTCCGTCGCCGCACCGCGCCCGCGTGCTGCCGCATGGCGGGCCGGGCCGCTGGTCCGGGTCGGCCGGGGCGTTGCGGCCCTGCTGGTGGCCAGCCTGCTGCTGTCCGGCATGGCCGGCGGCCTGCTGCGCGCTGGCGTGGCATTGCCGATCGGGCCGAGCGAAGCGCTGGTTGGCCAAGCCATGACGATCGCCGCCGAGCGGCTTGAAATGACCCGGCTGCTGCGGCGCCGGCGCGGCGCGCAGCTGCTCTTCTTTGTCATCCTGGCCGCGCTGCTGCTGGCGATCGGCGTGTCTGCCGTGGCGCCGAGCGCAGGCGGTCTGCTCTACGGTGCGGCGCTGTTGCTGCTGGCGATCTGGCTGGGCGTGTTCGACATCGCCCGCCTGACGCTGCACGCGCATGGCCTGAGCCGCTACATGGCGGTCTGCCTGCTCGGTGGTTATGCCTGGCTGGCGCTGGCCGGTCTGGCCTGGGCCGCCACCGCAGTGGGCTGGCCGGCGCGTGATGCCGCGCTGCATGCGCTCGGGCTGGGCTTCATCTTCAGCATGATCATGGGCCATGCGCCGGTGATCCTGCCGGCCATCGCGCGCCTCAAGCTGAGCTTCGGCTGGCCGTTCTACTTGCCGTTGGCGCTGCTGCATCTGGGTTTGCTGTTGCGGCTGGCGATGGGCGCGCTGGAACCGTCCTGGCGCAGCATCGGTGCTGCGCTCAATGTGGTGGCCATCGTCTGGTTCGCCTTGACCGTGGTCGCAGCCGCGCTGCACTGGCGTTTCACAACAAAAGAGGGATTGCGCCGATGCGCCTGACGACCATGACTGACTATTCGCTGCGCCTGCTGATGCACGTCGGTCAGCATCCGCAGCGGCTGTGCACCATCGCCGAGGTAGCGCAGGCTTACGCCATCTCGGAAGCGCACCTGATGAAGATCACCCATCAGCTCGGCCTCGGCGGCTGGATCGAGACCGTGCGCGGCAAGGGCGGTGGCATGCGGCTGGCGCGCGCGCCGGCCGACATCAATCTCGGCGCCGTGGTGCGCAGCGTCGAGTCGGATTTCTGCCTGGTCGAGTGTTTTTCGAGCGGCAACCACTGCGTACTGACCCGGCAATGCCGTCTGGCGCAAGTGTTCAGCGGCGCGCTGCAGAGTTTTCTGCAGCACCTGGACGGCTACACCCTGGCCGATCTGTTGCCTGTGTCGTCCGACCCGGCAGCGGCCGAGCCGGTGCAGTTGCTGGCGCGGTAGGCTCATCGAGACAATCTTGCGCCAAACACCTCCCCCCATCATCCCGATCCGACCGGCGCCAGCCGGTGCTGCCGCCGAGAGCAACGCTGCGATGTCGCTCTACGAAAAGCAGGTCAAGATCTATCCGCGCGCGGTGCGCGGCTGGTTCGCGCGCTGGCGCTGGGTGCTGGTCTGGCTGACCCAGCTGGTGTTCTATGGCCTGCCCTGGCTGGCATGGAACGGCCGCCAGGCGATGCTGTTCGACCTCGACGAGCGGCGCTTCTTCGTGTTCGGGCTGGTGCTCTATCCGCAGGACTTCATCTACCTGACGGCGCTGCTGGTCATCGCGGCGCTCGGGCTGTTCTTCTTCACCGCGTTGGCCGGGCGACTGTGGTGCGGCTATGCCTGTCCGCAGACGGTCTACACCGAGATCTTCCTGTGGGTCGAGCATCGCATCGAAGGTGATCGGCTGGCGCGCATGCGGCTTGATCGGGCGCCGTGGGGGCTCGACAAGCTGTGGCGCAAGGGCGCCAAGCAGCTGGTCTGGGTGGTGATCGCGCTGCTCACCGGCTTCACCTTTGTCGGCTACTTCACGCCGATCCGCGCCCTGACGCTGGAGCTGGCGCAGCTGAACATCTCGCCCTGGCAGCTGTTCTGGGTGCTGTTCTACGGCTTTGCGACCTACGGCAACGCCGGCTACATGCGCGAGCAGGTCTGCAAGTACATCTGCCCCTACGCGCGCTTCCAGAGTGCCTTGATCGACAAGGACTCGATGATCATCACCTACGACCTCGGGCGCGGCGAGCCGCGCGGCTCGCGCTCGCGCAAGGCCGATGTCGGCCAGCTCGGCCTGGGTGACTGCATCGACTGCACCCTGTGCGTGCAGGTCTGCCCGACCGGCATCGACATCCGCCACGGCCTGCAGAACGAGTGCATCGGCTGCGCGGCCTGCATCGACGTCTGCAACGGCGTGATGGACAAGATGGGCTACGCGCCCGGCCTGATCCGTTACTCGACCGAGAACGGCGTCGTCAACCACTGGTCGCGGCTGCAGATGTTCAGGCGCGCGCTGCGGCCACGGGTGCTGATCTACGGCCTGGTGCTGACGGCGCTCAGCGCTGCCTTTGCGCTCAGCCTGGCGCTGCGCAGCCCCTTCCATCTGGATGTGATCAAGGATCGCAACACGCTGGCACGCATGGTCGAGGATGGCCGGATCGAGAACGTCTACCGTCTGCAGATCATGAACAGCACCGAACGGGCCCAGCAGTACCAGGTGCGCGTCAGCGGCCTGGCGGGCCTGGAGACGATCGGGCCGAGTACCTTCAGCGTGCCGGCGGCGCAGATCGGCTCGGTGTCGATCCGCCTGCAGCTGCCGCCTGAAGCGGCCGCGCCGGTGCAGGGCCGCTCGAACCAGATCCTGTTCGAGGTAACGCAGGCCGGCACCGCAGCCGAGGCCGCCAAGGTCGTGCGCGAGAAATCGATCTTTTTCGTGCCGCTACACTGACCGGCTGTCTTGATTCTTCAAGCCGGCATGCAAGCCGGCTGCTCGTGCGATGAACATGCTCTGGACTCTGGCTGGCGTGGTGCTGGCCTATTTGATCGGTTCGCTGTCGTTTGCGGTGATCGTCAGCCGCACCATGGGGTTGAACGATCCACGCAGCTACGGCTCGGGCAACCCGGGCGCGACCAATGTGCTGCGCTCGGGCAACAAGAAGGCGGCGGTGCTGACCTTGCTGTTCGACCTGCTCAAGGGCCTGGTGCCGGTGTTGCTGGTGAATCTGTATGGCGAGCGCTTCGGCATCGACGAGGTCGGCGTGGCGCTGATCGGGCTGGCGGCGTTCCTGGGTCACTTGTGGCCGGTGTTTTTCCGCTTCCAGGGCGGCAAGGGCGTGGCCACTGCGGCCGGCGTGCTGCTCGGCCTGAACGGCTGGCTGGGCCTGGTCACGTTGCTGGTCTGGCTGATCGTGGCCTACTTCTCCCGCTACTCATCGCTGGCGGCGCTGCTGGCGGCGCTGGCGGCACCGCTCTGTCACGCGCTGGTCTGGGGACCGAACGGTGCCACCGTGGCGATCGCTGTCATGTGCGCGCTGCTGATCTGGCGTCACAGCGCCAACATCAACAAATTGCTCGCCGGCACCGAGAGCAGAATCGGCCAGAAGGCGGCTGTGCCGACTGCACCACCCATCGGTGCTGCGGCTCACAGCCACGCTGCCCATGGTCACGGGCACGCGCACGGCCACCACGGCAAGAAAAAAGGACATTGAAATGGTGCAGCGATTCGATGTCGGTCCGCGTTTGTCGGACATGGCGGTGCATGCCGGGGTGGTGTATCTGGCCGGACAAGTGCCTGATGATCCGCATGGCGACATTGCCATGCAGACCGCCCAAGTCCTGAATCACATCGACCACCTGCTGGCCAGGGTCGGCACCGACAAGCGCCATTTGCTGATGGTGCAGATCTTTCTGGCTGATCTGTCTGACTTGTACGGCATGAATCAGGTCTGGGATGCCTGGGTGCCCGAAGGCGAGGCGCCGCCGCGTGCCACCGTGCAAGCCAAGCTGACCCAGCCAGGCTGGAAGATCGAAATCGTTGCCACGGCAGCGCTGCCTGATCCGGTCAGCGAAGAAGACGAGGACGACAATCGCTGGGCCTCGCCGTGAGCCTGCGCGGCGCGCTGGAGCCGGCCTGGGCGGCGTTGCGGCGCACGGGCTTGCTGTCACTGGCGTTGGTGGTGGGCGCGACCTGGCTCGGCAGCTCATGGCTGCACGCGCAGTCCGACGCGCAGATCGCCACCGAGCTGCGTCAGCGCGCTCGGCCGGGCGATATCCGCATGATTTCTTCCGTCAGCTGCTTCTTTTGCGCCCGCGCCCGCGAGTGGCTGACCGAGCACCAGATTGCCTTTGACGAATGCCTGATCGAGCGCGACAGCGCTTGCCAGGCTGAGTACCTGGCGCAAGGCGCGCGTGGCACGCCCACCGTGCTGGTGCGCCAGCAGGTTCAGCTTGGTTTTGATGCCGAGCGGGTTGCCGCTGCGCTGCGGGCTGCGCCGTAGTTCGGCTGGCGGCGGTGGTTTGACGCCAGCTCAGGCCAGGCCGAGCGCGTCCAGGCGGCCACGGCCTTCGCGGATCACCACGGCGCCGTCGCCGCTCAGGTCGATCACCGAGGTCGGCTGCATCGGGCAGGCGCCGGCATCGACAACGGCCTGGATCTGGCGTTCGAAACGCTCACGGATCAGTTCGGCTTCGTTCATCGGCTCGGTGTCGCCGGGGGCGATCAGGGTGGTGCCGAGCAGCGGCTGGCCGAGCAAGCCGAGCAGCTCTTGCGTGACGCGGTGGTCCGGCACGCGCAGGCCGATGGTGCGCCGCGACGGGTGCGACAGGCGGCGCGGCACTTCCTTGGTCGCTTCCAGAATGAAGGTGTACGGCCCCGGCGTGACGCTCTTGATGAGGCGGTACTGGCGGTTATCGACCCGCGCATAGTTGGCCAGTTCGCTCAGGTCGCGGCACAGCAGCGTCAGGTGGTGCTTGTCATCGACACCGCGAACGCGCCGCAGCGCTTCCGCCGCTGTCTTGTCGTCGAGGCGGCAGACAAAGGCATAGCTCGAATCGGTCGGGATCGCGGCAATACCACCGCTCTGGATGATCTGCGCCGCCTGCTTCAGCAGTCGTTGCTGAGGGTTGTCCGGATGGACTTCAAAATACTGGGCCATGCGTCAATTGTGCACGTGCACAACTGGCGCCGCCGCGTCGGTGTTGCCCGCAAGCTGCAGCGCTGGCGGGTTGGGCGGCCGTTCAGGCGGCCCGTTGCACGCGGTGCGCCAGCGCGTCCCAGACCGGGCGCAGGTTCCGGGGCAGGGCGGGCAGGTTGCCCAGATCGGTGCGGCTTTCGCCGGGCGAATGGAAATCGCTGCCGCGCGAGGCGAGCAGATCAAATTCCTGCGCCATGTCGGCGTACTTGAGGTATTCGGCCGGCGTGTGGCTGCCGGTCACCACTTCGACGCCGCTGCCGCCATGCGCCTTGAATTCGGTGAAGAGCGCGTATTCCTCGGTCGGCGTGTAGCGGTAGCGGCCCGGGTGGGCGATCACGGCGGCGCCGCCTGCGGCCGTGATCCAGCGCACTGCGTCGCCCAGGCCGGCCCAGCGGTGTGGCACGAAACCGGGCTTGCCGTCGCCGAGGTAATGGCGGAACACCTCGTTGGTGTCGCTGCAGGCGCCGATCTCGACCAGATAACGCGCGAAGTGGGTGCGCGAGATCAGGTCCGAGTTGCCGACGTACTTGAGTGCACCTTCAAACGCGCCCGGGATACCGACCCGCGCCAGCTCGGCGGCCATTTCATGGGCGCGCTGCTCGCGGCCACCGCGCACCTGCGCCAGGCCGCCAACGATCGCCGGGTGTTCCGGATCGAAGCCCAGGCCGACGATGTGCACCGTCACGCCTGCGAAGGTGACCGAAATCTCGGTGCCGCTCAACCAGTCCATGCCGAGCGTCTGGGCGGCGGTGCGAGCGCGCTGCTGGCCGCCCACCTCGTCGTGATCGGTCAAGGCCCACAGCTCGACACCGTTGGCATGCGCGCGCAGGGCGAGCGATTCGGGGCTGAGCGTGCCGTCGGAGACCGTGGAGTGGCTGTGCAGGTCGGCGTTCAGGCTGGCAGATGGAGAAGACATCGGTCGATTGTAGGCAGCCACGCAAGACCGCGCTGTGCCATGGGCAGTGCGAGCGCTCTGGATCGGTGCTGCTGGATGAAATTTATTCATATCCAGCCACAACAAGTCTCACGCTGCTGAAGGGCGTGCGCCGTCAAGATTCGCCCTCAGCCGCTCTGCCCGGCGAGGAGACAAGACAATGCTTACCCCAACGCCGTCGGCGGCGGATGCCGCGCTGCGCGACCGCCGCCAAGCCGAGGTCGTGGCCCGTCTGAGCCAGGTGCTGCCGGCCAGCAGCCTGCTCTGGCGCTCGGCCGAGACCACGCCCTACGAATGTGACGGCCTGACCGCCTACCGCGAACGCCCGCTGGTCGTCGCGCTGCCCGAGACCGACGCGCAGGTCGCTGCCGTGCTGCGCCTGTGCCACGCGCTGGCCGTGCCGGTGGTGGCGCGTGGCGCGGGCACCGGCCTGTCCGGCGGGGCGATGCCGCACCAGCTCGGCGTGACGCTCTCGCTGGCGCGCTTCAACAAGATCCTCAAGCTGGATGCCGAAGCGGGCCTGGCGGTGGTGCAGTGCGGCGTGCGCAACCTGGCGATCAGCGAGGCGGCGGCGCCGCACGGCCTGTATTACGCGCCCGATCCGTCGAGCCAGATCGCCTGCACCATCGGCGGCAACGTGGCCGAGAACTCCGGCGGCGTGCACTGCCTCAAGTACGGCCTGACGCTGCACAACGTGCTGGCGGTGAAGGGCTACACCGCCGAGGGCGAGGCGGTCGAGTTCGGCTCGCTGGCGTTCGACACGCCGGGGCTGGACCTGCTGAGCGTGCTGGTCGGCAGCGAGGGCATGCTGGCGGTGATCACCGAGGTTACGGTCAAGCTGGTGCCCAAGCCCACGCTGGCGCGCTGCATCATGGCCAGCTTCGCGACTGTCGAGGCGGCCGGTCTGGCGGTGGCCGAGGTGATCGGCGCCGGCATCATCCCGGCCGGGCTGGAGATGATGGACAAGCGCATGACGGCGGCAGTCGAGGACTTCGTGCACGCCGGCTACGACCTCGACGCTGCCGCCATCCTGCTGTGCGAGAGCGACGGCACACCGGAAGAAGTCGAGGAAGAAATTGGCCGCATGAGTGCCGTGCTGCAGCGCTGCGGCGCCAGCCGCATCGAGGTGAGCCAGAACGAGGCGCAGCGCCTGACCTTCTGGAGCGGGCGCAAGAACGCATTCCCCGCGTCGGGCCGCATCAGCCCGGACTACATGTGCATGGACTCGACCATCCCGCGCAAGCGCCTGGCCGACATCCTGCGCGCCATCGAGCAGATGGAAACGCAATACGGCCTGCGCTGCGCCAACGTCTTCCACGCCGGCGACGGCAACCTGCATCCGCTCATCATGTTCGACGCCAGCGACCCGGACCAGCTGCAGCGCTGCGAGCAGTTCGGCGCCGACATCCTGGAAACCAGCGTGCGCTTCGGCGGTACGGTGACGGGCGAGCACGGCGTCGGCGTCGAGAAGCTCAACTCGATGTGCGTGCAGTTCTCGCCGGAGGAGCGTGCCCAGATGCTGGCGCTGAAAACCGCCTTCGACCCCAGCGGCCTGCTCAATCCCGGCAAGGTGATCCCGACCCTGCACCGCTGCGCCGAATACGGCCGCATGCACGTGAGTCGCGGCCTGCTGCCGTTCCCTGATCTGCCGAGGTTCTGACGCCATGACGATGCAAAACGATCTGGCGCTTGAGCGCCTGCTGGAACAGATCCGCGCGGCGCTGGCCCAGTGCACGCCGCTGGAAATTCGCGGTCACGGCAGCAAGGATTTTCTGCGCCCCGGCGCGCCGGCGCCGTGCGGCCGGCCGCTCGACATGACCGAATTGTGCGGCATCAGCGCCTACGAGCCGACCGAGCTGGTGGTGACGGTGCGCGCCGGCACGCCGCTGCTTGAGCTGGAAGCGGCGCTCGCTGAACAGGGCCAGTTCCTGGCGTTCGAGCCGCCACGTTTCACCGGCCGTGATGGCCAACTGGGCGGTACGGTCGGCGGCATGGTTGCCGCAGGCCTAGCCGGACCGAGCCGGGCCTGCGTCGGCAGCGTGCGCGACTTCGTGCTCGGCGCCTCGATGATCAACGGTCGTGCCGAGCTGCTCAGTTTTGGCGGCCAGGTGATGAAGAACGTCGCCGGCTACGACCTGTCGCGCCTGCTGGCCGGCTCGCAAGGCGTGCTGGGCGTGATCTGCGAGGTCTCGCTCAAGGTGTTGCCGCAGCCGGTGGCGACCGCGACGCTGCGTTTTGCGCTGAGTCAGGTCGAGGCGCTGGAATATCTGCGGCGCTGGTCGCGCCAGGCGCTGCCGCTCAACGCCAGCGTCTGGCTGGACGGCCAGCTGCTGCTGCGCCTGAGCGGCGCGCGCGCGGCAGTCGAGGCGGCGCGCCAGGCGCTCGGTGGCGACACGCTGCCTGCCGACGTGGCCGCCGCCTTCTGGGACAGCGTGCGCGATCAGCGCCATGCGTTTTTTACCGCCGCGCAGCAGTCGCTGCATCAGCCGGACACCCAGCGGCAGCCGGGTCTGCGGCTCTGGCGTGTCTCGGTGCCGCCGCATGCACCCGCATTGGCGCTGCCGGGTGACTGGCTGATCGAATGGAGCGGCGGCCTGCGCTGGCTGCTCAGCAGCGCGGCACCCGAGCAGGTGCGCGCCGCAGCCGCCCAGGCCGGCGGCCACGCCAGCGTTTACCGCAGCCGCGTGGCGGCCGAGCGGCAGCCTGCGGCGCTCGCGCCGGTGCTGGAGCGGCTGCATCGCCAGATCAAGGATGCCTTCGATCCGCACCACCTCTTCAATCCGGGCCGGCTGGTCCAGGGCCTGTGAACCGCCATGCAAACCGAACTTTCCCCTGAATTTGCCGGCACGCCCGACGGCCTGGCGGCGCAGGCGCTGCTGCGCAAGTGTGTGCACTGCGGCTTCTGCACCGCCACCTGCCCGACCTACCAGCTGCTCGGCGATGAACTGGACGGCCCGCGCGGCCGCATCTACCAGATCAAGCAGGTGCTGGAAGGCGAGCCGGCCACACGCAGCGTGCAGCAGCACCTGGACCGCTGCCTGACCTGCCGGAACTGCGAGACCACCTGTCCGTCCGGCGTCCAGTACGGCGAGCTGATCGACCTGGGGCGGCGCATCGTCGATGAGCGGGTCGAGCGCCCGACCATGGAAAAGGTGCAGCGCTGGCTGCTCAAGGAAGGTGTGACCTCGCCGCTGTTCGCGCCGGCCATGACGCTCGGCAAGCTGGTGCGGCCACTGCTGCCGCCGGCGCTCAAGGCCAAAGTGCCGGCGTCCGCCGCTGCATCCGGCGCCTGGCCGACCCGGACGCATGCACGCCAGATGCTGATGCTGGCCGGTTGCGTGCAGCCGTCGATGAGCCCGAACATCAACCTGGCGACGGCGCGTGTGCTCGACGCCTGCGGCATCCAGCCGGTCATCGCCGCTGACGCCGGCTGCTGCGGCGCGATCCGCGCGCACCTGAACGACCACCACGGCGGCCTGGCCGACATGCGCCGCAACATCGACGCCTGGTGGCCGCTGATCGAACCCACTGATGGCGCACGCCCGGTCGAGGCGCTGGTGATGAACGCGTCGGGCTGCGGCGCCACCGTCAAGGATTACGGCCACCATCTGGCCGACGATCCGGCCTACGCCGCCAAGGCCGCTCGCGTCAGCGCGCTGACCCGCGACTTGAGTGAATTGCTGCCCGAGCTGCTGCCAACCCTGAAAACCCGGCTGGCTGAATCAGCCGCGCGCCAGAACGGCCCGCTGCCCAAACTCGCGCTGCATCCGCCCTGCACGCTGCAGCATGCGCAGAAACTGCGCGGCGGCCTGGAAGCAGCCTTGCGCGAACTCGGTTTCGAGGTCAGCCTGCCGGCCGAGAGCCACCTCTGCTGCGGCTCGGCCGGCACTTATTCGGTGCTGCAGCCGGAGTTATCGAAACAGCTGCGCGATCGCAAACTCGCCAACATCGCCCCGCTGCAGGCGGATGTGATTGTCTCGGCCAACATCGGCTGCATCACGCATCTGCAGTCGGGCTGCCAGACGCCGGTGCGGCATTGGGTGGAGGTGCTGGAAAATCGTCTGGCGTAAGACGGGTCGAGGTCGCTCGCCAGTTCGGTATTGCGTGGACAATGGCTTTTTCATCAACCACTGCCCGCATCGCCATGTCCACCGCCAGCCCCGCTTTTGCCCGCACCCCCGAGCCACCGTATTACGCGGTGATTTTCACCAACCAGCGCACGCCGGGTGATCAGGGTTATGGCGACATGGCCGACCGGATGGTGGCGCTGGCGGCGCAGCAGCCGGGTTTTCTGGGGGTCGAGAGCGTGCGTGATGCACAGGGTTTTGGCATCACGGTGTCTTATTGGGCGACGCTGGATGACATCGCCGCCTGGAAAATGAACCTGGAGCACCAGGGCGCGCAGCAGGCGGGTCGGGCCGCCTGGTATGCCGGGTTTGAATTGCGCGTAGCGCGGGTTGAACGGGCCTCAGGGATGCATCCCGTAGTTATTGATCAACCAGCGCCGCAGGTTGGCGAGGCATCACCCACCACAAACCCGTGAGGATGGCTGGCGCAGCATTTCATTACCACTGGAATATCCAATCGGCCCGCGCTCGGGTGCTTTCAATCAACCGCGCATTGGGCTCATCGGTGTTGGCGACCCAGTCGTGTGCCGCGTCCAGGTCGCGGCCGTAGCGCTGATGGCGTTGCACCAGCCGGTCGTGCCGCAGGCTGTGGTCGATTTCGACGTACCAGACTTCGTCAAGCAGGGCATGCACGCCGGCCCAGTGACCGTCGGGCAGCAACAGATAATTGCCTTCGGTGATGACAAGCCGGGTATCGGCAAACACCGGAATGGCGTTCGCAATCGGTTCTTCGATTTCGCGCCGAAATTCCGGAGCGTAGATGATTTCATCGGCGCCTTGCGTGCGCAGTCGGCGCAGCAGCGCGGCATAACCGGCGGCGTCAAAGGTATCGGGGGCGCCTTTGCGGCCCGCACGCCCCAGGCGCGCCAACTCGATATTGGCGAGGTGATAACCGTCCATCGGCACGATCTGGCAACTGCCGGGCGCACGGGCTTCGCAGGCGGCGTGCAGCGCGGCGGCCAGCGTCGATTTACCCGCGCCGGGCGGGCCGACCAAGCCCAGCAGGCGGCGCTGGTCGCCCGCCAGCAGAGCGTCGATTCGGGCCAGTGCGGCAGACGGCAGCGGCGTGAGAGGTAATGGTTGAGTCATGGCGAGGTGTGAGCGATGGGTTTCAAATCCTTCAGCCGCTCCCGCAAACCTTTGGCGGCTGGTTTCATCGGCGTGCGATGGGCCGTCCAGCCGGCTTGCCACGGCGGCGTGAAAGCGCGCAGTTTTCTGGCCGCACCGACAAAGAAACCATACAGCGCCGGGCTGCTGTTGACCTTGGCCCAGGTTTTCCAGGCCAGCGCCTCTTTCCAGTCTTTCGCGCTGGCTTGACCGGCGAGCGGCGCATGGCCGGGTTTGGCGTCGTGCTTGGCGGCGTGGCGCAACTGCATCAACAGATCAGGAATCGGAATTCCGACCGGGCAGACTTCGGCGCAGGCGCCGCACAGGCTGCTGGCGGTGGGTAAATCCTGCGTCGGTTCCAGGCCGAGCAGGTGCGGCGAAATGATCGAGCCGATCGGGCCCGGATAAGTGGTGCCATAAGCCAGTCCGCCGATGCGTGCATACACCGGGCAATGATTCATGCAGGCGCCGCAGCGGATGCATTGCAGCGTCGGGCGGAAATCCAGATCGGCATACGCCTGGCTGCGGCCGTTGTCGAGCAGCACCAGATGCAGCTCTTTCGGGCCGTCGAGTTCACCCGGACGGCGCGGGCCGGTGATCACGTTCAGATAAGTTGTGATGGCCTGACCAGTGGCTGAGCGGGTCAGCAGGCTGTAGAGCGGCAGCACATGCTCGAATTGCTCCACCACCTTTTCAATGCCGGTGATGGCAATATGTACCTCGGGCACGCTGGTGCACATGCGGCCATTGCCTTCATTCTCGACCAGCACCAGCGAGCCGGTTTCAGCGACCAGAAAATTCACGCCCGATACGCCGATCTTGGCATCACGAAACTGGTGTCGCAAAACTCTTCTACCAGTGGCGATCAGTTCATCGACATCTTCGGTATACGGCGTGTCGGGAATATGGTCTTCAAACAGCTGCGCGATCTGCTGCTTGGTCTTGTGGATCGCCGGCATGATGATGTGGCTGGGCCGCTCGCCGGCCAGCTGGACGATGTATTCGCCCATGTCGGATTCGAGGCAACTGATGCCGTGTTCGGCCATGCGGTGATTCAGCTCGATTTCCTCGCTGACCATCGACTTGCCCTTGATCATGCCTTTGGCATCGTGCTGCTGCGCGATGGCCAGGAAAATGGCGTTGGCATCTGCCGGGGTCTGCGCCCAATGCACCTGCACGCCGCGCTCGGTCAGGCGGGTTTCCAATAACTCCAGCAGTTCGGGCAGTTTCGACAGGCTGTATTGGCGGATCGCCTCGCCGACGCCGCGCAGATGTTCAAACGCGGCGCGGTCATTGAAATGGGCGGCGCGGCGGGTCTGCAGAAAATCCATCGCGCCCCGGAAACTGCGACGCAGATGCGCGTCATCGACCGCGACGCGGGTATTGGCCTTGAACTGGCGCGGATCGACAAACTGCAGCGGGGATTCGGTGACGGCATGGCCGGCGGTATTCTGAGTGCTCATTGCGGCAGCTCCGGGCGCGGGGATTCAAGATCATTCACCAGCACGATGACCAGTTCCTTCGGGCCGTGTGCGCCATAAGCCAGGGTCTGCTGGATGTCGGAGGTCTTGGACGGGCCGGTGATCAGCACCAGATTGGTCGGCAGGTCGGCCTGCGGCTGCAGCGCCAGCATCGCGGCGGGCAGGCTGGCGTGCAGGCGGCTGGCGCGCAGCACCGCCACATGCACGGGCGGCACCAGCGACAGGGTGCGCGGCTCGTGCGCGCCGGGGCGCAGCAGCAGCGTGCCGGTGTCGGCCAGGCCGGCATCAGAACTGGTGAGGCCGGCGTCGATGCCGTCGAACAGCTCGGTTTTCCAGGTCTCGATGGCCTCGGTGTAGCGGCGCGGCGCCAGGCCGGCCAGCGCCACCGCGAAGCCGGCGTCGAGCTCGCTGGCGGCGCCGATCGCGATGCGCTGGCAGCCACGCTGGCGCAGCGCCTGCTGCACCACGTCGGGCCAGCTGGCGGATGTGGCGTGTTGCACGTCGGCGCGCCAGCCGCGCGCGGCGGCCTCGAACGGCGCGATCAGCGTGGCGGGGTCGATCACTTCGCCCTGGCTGCCACGGCCGTAGGGGCCGGCCAGATAAGGCGTGATCGATGGGGAGGGCAGCACAGCGGTCTGTGGCGCACGGCGCAGCGCGCCGAGGATGGCGGCGCGGGCGGCGTGGCGGTCGGGCAGGGTGGGTGAAGTCATGGGGCTGAGGCGAATGGTTGCGGGCGCGGCACGGTGCGGGGCGTTTGGCCGTGACGTGACGGCGGGTTCAGTCAGTCACTTGCTGCGCGGCGTCGGTCGCACCCAGACGCTCGCGCAGGAAGCTGCCCAGATGCACGCAGCGCGGCAGGCCGGCGGCGCAACCACCCTGCTTTTGCGCCGCATGGTGCAGGTTGAGCAGGCAGCCGCAGTCGGCGCTGACCAGCACCTCGGCGCCGGCGTCCTGCACGCTCTGCAGCTTGTCCTGCACCATCGCGCCGGAAATGGCCGGATGGCGCGCCGAGAAGGTGCCGCCGAAACCGCAGCATTCGGCCTCGCGCGCCTGCTGCACGATCTCGACGCCGGGCAGCGCCTCCAGCAGCGCGCGGCTCGGCAGATGCGAGCCCATCTCGCGCCGCGCCGAGCACGAGGTGTGCAGCGCCACCTTGATCGGGCGCGTCACCGGTGCGTTGGCCAGGGTCGGCGCCGGCTTGGCGGCGGCGGGCGCATCGGCCAGACCGAGTACATCGCGGGCGAAGGCACTGAATTCGACGATCCGGGCGCCGATCTGGCGCGCCTGCTCAGCCTTGGCAGGCTCGTCGGCAAACAGGCGCGGCCAGTGGTGCACCAGCATGCCGGCACACGAGCCCGAGGGCACCACGATCGGCCAGGGTTCGGGAAACAGCCCCAGCTGCGCGCTGGCGACCTGGCGCGCCTCGTCGGTGTAGCCGCTGGTGTAGGCCGGCTGGCCGCAGCAGCTCTGCGCCTCGGGGAACTCGACCTCGATGCCGGCGGCGCGGATCAGCTGGATCACGTCCATGCCGGCCTGTGGCGCCATCATGTCCACCACGCAGGTGGCAAAGAAGTAGACCCGCGCCGGTCGCTGGGCCGGGCGGGGACGGACGGAGGTGGCGGCGGTCTGTGACATGGCGGGTGGGCTTCAAGCGGATCGTGATGGTGCCGGCGAGCAGCGGGCGTCTCGCCGCGATGGTGCGCCGAGCCGGTAGCAGCTCTACACTGGTCGGACCAATTTAGATCGAAGCAATGATCCGCCGGAGTCCCGCCGATGAAGCACACCCTTGCCGCCAAGCTGCCGGATCAGCTCGCCTTGCAGCTGGAGCGGGCCATTCTGGCGCGTGAATACCTTCCGGGCGAGCGGCTGCCGGCCGAGCGGCTCTGGGCGGCGCAGCTCGGCGTGTCGCGCCCGGCCCTGCGCGAGGCACTCGGCCAGCTGGTCGAGCGCGGCCTGGTGCGGCGTCGGCACGGCGCCGGCACTTACGTGACCGAGCGGCCCGACGAGCGCCGCGCCGACCCGTGGACCCAGCTGCTGCAGCGTCAGCCGCTGATGCAGGGCGACTTGCTCGAATTTCGCGAAATGCTGGAGCTGCGCTGCGCCGAGCTGGCGGCCGAGCGCGCTGACGCCGCCGATCTGGCGCTGCTGGCCGAGCGCCACGCTGCCGTGGCGGCGGCCTACGCCGGCAGCGACCGGCCGGTGCAGGTGCGCGCCGACGTGGCGTTTCACGGTGCCATCGCCCAGGCCACCCGCAACCCGGTGTTCTCGTATCTGGTGGCGACGCTGCTGGAGCTGCTGCACGAACACGTGCACATGAGCATTGCCGATCTGGCGCCCGACTCAGCCGAGGCGCACCAACTGGCGCGTCAGCACGCGGCGCTCTGGGCTGCCATCAGCGCGCACGATCCGGCGCGGGCGCGCCGGGCGGCACAGCAGCACATCGAGTATGTGCGCGAGCGTTGGCAGCGCCGGCTTGGGGCATCGATGGCTGCGCCCTGAGGTACTACTTCCGGCCGATGCTGGGCAGCGCGACGACGCTATCGATCGAGTCGTCGGGGGTCAGGACGCGCATCACCACGCGATTGCGGCCGGTGTTCTTGGCTTCATAGAGGGCGCTGTCGGCGCGGTGCAGCAAGCTGGAGGCGGTGTCGCGACCCGGGCGTGACAGCGTCACACCGATGCTGATGCTGATGCCGCGATCGGTGAACCAGCGGCTGGTGTCGATCTGCTCGACGGCTTCACGCAAGCGCTCTGCCACATGCAGTGCGGTGGCCGGATGGGTGTCGGGCAGCACGACCAGGAATTCTTCGCCGCCCATGCGGCCCAGCAGCACCGGGTCACGCACATGGCTGGCCATGGTGTTGGCGATCTCGCGCAGGACCGCATCGCCGACACCGTGGCCGTGGCGATCGTTGATCGACTTGAACAGATCGACGTCGATGATCATGGCGGCGCAACTGCTGCCCTCGGCCGTGCGCATCTGTTGTTCAAGGTGGTCGATCACATGGCGGCGATTGGCCAGGCCGGTGAGCTCATCGGTCAGCGCCAGATATTCCATGCGCACCCGGGCGCGTCGCTGCAGCCAGGCCCAGACCGCCAGCAGCAGCGCCATGCCGATGCTCAGCACGGCGGTCAGGACGCGCAGCCGATTGGCCTCGCGCTCTTGCTGCAGGGCTTTTTCAGTGGCGGTGCGCTCGCGGCGCAGTGCGGCATTTTCCTGCTCCTTGGCGCTGGTGTTGAACTCGACCTTCATGGCCAGGAAGCGCTGGTCGAGCTGCTGATGCAGGACGTGCTCGGTGCTTTCTTCATGGCGCTGCAGATGCTCATAGGCCGCATGCCAGTTGCCCATCTCGCCATAGAGCTTCGAGAGCGCTTCGTGGGTGGTGGCGATTTCGGTGACCGAATCGGCGCGCCGGAAGATGTCGAGCGCGGTGTTGAGGGCCTGCAGGCTGTCGGTGTGGCGGTGCAGCAGCCGCAGCGCCTGACCACGCTGCAGCAGGATCTGGCCCTGCAGGCGTGCATCGGGGCCGAAGCGTTTCATCAGCGACTCGGACTCCTGGATGAGGTCGAGCGCACCACGGGGGTCATCCATGGCATTGCGCACGGCCGCGAGGCCACGCAGCGCATGCGCTTCGCCACGGGCGTAGCTGATCTCGCGGCTGAGTGCCAGCGCCTTCACGAAGGTCTGCTGTGCGGCGCTCCAGTCGGCCATCTGCTCGTGCACGCGACCCAGGTTGTAGTTGGTCACCGCCAGCTCGCGCTGCAGGCCGGATTTTTCTTTTTCCTGCAGCAGGCGTTCGTAGAACTGGCGTGCCTGGGCGTAGTCGCCCATGCGGCTGTACAGAATCGCCAGGCTGTTGAGGGTGGTCAGCGCGTGGTCGTTCAGGTGCACGCTCTCGAACAGGCTGTAGGCGCGGCGCAGATCCGACAGGCCATCGGCAAACTCGCCATGCACCCCGCGCAGATAACCGCGCAGGTAGAGCGACTGCGCCAGCATCTCCTGGTCGTGGGCGGTTTCGGCGATGCTGACCGCCTGTTGGTAACGGGCCTGGGCTTGGGCGCTGTCGCCCGCATATTCAAACAGCTCGCCCTCGCAGGTGATGACACCAGCGCGCAGGCCGGTGCGCTGCAGCGCCGCGACCTGCTTTTGCATCGCCTTGAGTTCCTCGCGGGCGCGCAGCGGGTCGCGCTCGGAGGCGTAGTCACACAGCAGCAGCCGTGCTCGCACTTCCAGGTCGGCATCGGGTGTACTGGCCAGCAGCGTGAGCGCTTCTTCCGCCAGCCGGCGGCCTTCTTCCGGATTGGCTTGCAGCGCTCGCACCCCGGCGGCCACCAGCACCTCGGCCGGATGTGTCGCGGCGCTGCCCATCTGACAGGCAAGCAGCAGCCAGGCAGTGAGCAGGAGGTGCAAAAAAGGCAAGCGCATGAAAATCTGAAACAACCCGAGGGCGCATGGCAGCAACGGTTTGCATGCGCAGCGACCAGCCCATTGCATGCAAACTTTCCGATTGTTGCTTATTTGCTGGTTCAGGCCAGTGCGGCTTGCGTGGAATACTGGTTTGGAATGCTGAATTTTGCGTCAACAGGCGGCCAGATGTGGTGGCGCTGCCCACAAGGCTTGCAGATCGGTTGAACTGAGCGAACGGGCGGCGCCAAAGCCAGCCACCTGACGTGCCTCGTGCAGCTCGATGGCGACAAACGCAAAGTCAGGCAGCGCGGTGATCGGCTCGGCCTGCGGATAACGCTGCAGATAAGCGTCGCGGCACAGCTGCCAGTCGGCGCTGCCGGGGGCCAGGATTTGCGCTTGGCCGTTCAAGGTGACGCGGCCGAGCGCCTGGGTCGGGGTTTGCTCGTCCTGGGCGGCACACACCAGCAGCGAGACCCGGGCATCGGCTTCCATCTGCCGGCGGTGCGCGGCCAGCGCACTGACATGCAATATCAAGACGGGGTGATCGGGATGCAGCGCATACGGCACCATCGAGACAAAAGGCGCGCCGTCGGCTTGCAGCGTGCCGAGTGCCGCGATGCGGCGGTTGTGCAGCAAGTCGAGCAACGCCAGGTCCAGACGCGAGCGGTGCGGGCCGGCCGGCAGGGCAGACGCTGTCGGCTCCAGCGCGGCCGGTGGGTTGGGGGTGGATGAGCTGGTATCGGGGCGATTCATGCATCACATCCTAAGCCGAGCTGCTACGCTCGCGGCCGATTTCGATTCGATGCAAAAAGGAAGCTGCGCACGATGTCAACGATAGAGATGACACTTTTCCCGCTCGGCTGGGCGCATTACCTGGTCGGTGGCTTGTTCATCGGTGCCGGGGTGGCGCTGCTGTTTGTGGCCACCGGGCTGGTGGGCGGCATGTCGACATTTTTCAGCTCGACCTGGTCACTGGTGTCGCGCTGGCCGTATTTTCAGCAGGCGCGTTTTGTGCAAAGCCGGTCGTGGCGGTTGGTGTATGCACTCGGCCTGGTGCTCGGTGCGGCCCTGTGGTGGGTCTGGCGCGGGCCGACCGGGCCGCTCGGCACGGCGGTGCCGTGGTGGCAATTGCTGATCGGTGGCGTGCTGGTCGGCTACGGTGCCAGGCTCAGCAATGGCTGTACTTCGGGACACGGCATCTGCGGCTTGTCGTCGCTGCGCTTGCCGTCACTGCTGGCGGTGCTGACCTTCATGGCCTGCGGCATCGTCACCGCCAGCCTGGTGACGGTTTTCCTGAAAGGATGAACCCGATGAAGCTCGCAAATTTTCTGGCGGTGCTGTTGGCTGGCGCCTTGTTCGGCTTTGGTCTGGCGGTCTCGACCATGATTTCACCCGAAGTGGTGTTGTCGTTTCTGCGCCTGCACGACTTCGGTCTGATGCTGGTGATGGGTGGCGCGGTGGCGGTGACCCTGCTCGCCTATCAGTTGGCGCCACGATGGCTGCGTACGCCGCTGCTGGGCGGCAGTTTCCAGGCCCATGTGTCGGTGCTGAACCGCGACACCCTGGTCGGGGCGGCGATTTTCGGCATCGGCTGGGGCTTGTGCGGGGTCTGCCCGGGGCCGGCCATCGCCGGGCTTGGCACCGGTAACTGGGCGTTGTTGTGGGCCCTGGCCGGCATCTTTGCCGGTGCGTATGTGCAAGGCCGGCTGAGCCGTTGATCGTTCGCAGGCAAGGCGCTATTCGAGCAGGCCGAACAGCCGTTCGGGTGGTACTCGCACGACCAGCCGCTTGTCGGCAGCCGGTCCGACGATCGCGTAGGTGGAGTGGGAGGTGTCGCGCCGCACCGTACTGATGACCGGCAGGCCCCTGCGGTCGGTGATGGCCGCAGCCACCGGCGTGTGCGCAGTGGCGCCTCGGCGGATCACCACCGCCTGTTCACCGGAGGCCAGTTGCACGAAATCGCCGGGCGGGTAGATGCCATATTCCTTGATGATCGCCGCAGCGGCCGGGCTGCCGTGTGACTCGGTATACATCTGGCGTGCGGCGTCCTGGATCGGCAGTGGCGCGCGTTGCGCGCGCGGGCTGATCTTGGCCATGAAGATGTCGGCCAGCTCAAGCGAGAGGGCCAGTTCATCGACATTCTTGATGCCTTGCGGATAGCCGGAGCCATCCGGGCGTTCGTGGTGCAAGGCCACCGCCTGCAGCCAGTCCGGATCGCTCACGCCAGCGGCCTGCAGCAGCAGCACACTTTGCGCAGGATGGGTGTGGATCTGCACCCGCTGGCTCTCGGTCGGGCGTCCGAGTGCGGCCAGGCGGCCCTGCAGCTCGTAGATCGAGATGTTCATCGTCAGCGCGGCCTGCACCAGCGTCAGGATGCGCTCTTCAGGCCAGCCGAGCCGAGTGGCCATCAACTGACAGACCAGCGCGGTGTGCAGGCTGTGGGTGATGCCATACAGGTTGAGGCGCCGTTCGTCCTGGCGCATCGACAGATAGATGCCGACGTCCGGATCGCGCCGCACCAGCGTGATCAGCTGGGCGGCAAATTCGCTGCACTGCTGCGCAAAATCATTGGTCTGAATGGCGCTTTCGTAGAGCCGCTGCAGACGCCAGAGCGCCTGTTCCCAGAGGTCGAAGATGGTGGCCCGGCGGGTCGCTACCGCAGGTGACTCATGGGCGCGCCGTGCCGCCGCTTCCTGTGCCAACCGAGCTTTCAGCGCCTTGATTTCCTCCAGGTCGGCGTACAGGCCCCGTTCGAGCAGTGTCTCCAGTTGCGTGTCGCTGTTGACGATCTGACCGGCACCGAGCAGCAAGGCGCCCTGTTCATTGCGAACACCGAAAGGCAGCGGCACACCCACTTTCACCTGATTCGCCACCAGCCTGAGCAAAAGCATCGTCACATTGAGTCCTCATCGACCGATGAGCAACTGTAACGTGTCAGCGGCCATGGTGTGGCGCCGACTCGATGTGGACGAGCAAGGTTTCCCCGGGCATCGTGTGGCGTTGGCGGGGAGCGGGACTGCGGGCTTGCCCGAAGCCTTGTGCCAGGCTTGGGCAGCCAGTGCCGGGCTCGGCAGACACAATGTCTGAGCCTTTTTGGAGGTTGGTACGCGCCATTTGCCGACATGTGCCGGCAAGGATCGTTATTTGTCTCGCTTCAGCGCAATCGCGCATCGACTCGGCAGTGGCATGGCCATTGCTCTGGGCTGATCGGCCGCAGCAGCGGTTTTGTATCAACCCCGAAGAGGAGACAACATGCATTCGTTCTCACGCCACATGATCGCCGCCGCCACGCTGGTGGTGCTTGGTTCCACGTCCGCACACGCCGCTGGCTTCAAGGCTGGTGAATGGGATCTGTCGGTGGGGGGCTTCATCAATGCCTTCTACACCCACACTTCCTGCTCGGGCAGCAGCGCCATCACCGGGCTGGCGTTGGGCAGCTCGGCCCTGGGCTGCGGCGGCAAGGACTCCAGCACCACCATCGGCAACGGCCTGTTGCCCAACGGGCTGGTGACCACCGCCAAGACCCATGAAGGCGATTGGGACTTGAGCGCCACGATGATGATCGGCTCAGCCGTGGCGTCGGACAGCGCGATCGGCAACAACAACAACGTCGACGTGCGCCAGGGTTTCATGACCTTCGGCAAGAAAGACTTCGGCACGGTCAAGCTGGGGCGTGACTACGGCAGCTTCGGCCTCAACGCCGTGCTGGGTGACATGACTCTGATCGGCGTCGGTGCGCCCGTGAATGCGACCCAGGCCAATCGGGTCTCGCTCGGTCATATCGGTGCTGGTTACACCTACCCGGGCCACTATGGCCAGATCACCTATACCGCACCCGCCGCTGGCGATGTGACGGTGTCGGCCGGTCTGTACAGCCCGATCAATGGCAGCGCGACGGCCACGGCTCAGAGCCAGCCGCAGCTGCAGGCGCAAGTGAAGTGGAGTGCCGGCGGCGCCGCTGCGTGGCTGGGCGCCAAGACCCAGTCCTTCAAGGCCAGCCCTGACTTCACGATGAGCGGTGTGGAAGTCGGCGGCAGCCTGACGCTGGGTGGCCTGGGCCTGCTGGCGAACCTGCAGTCTGGCAAGGCGCTGGGCGTGCTGGCGGATGCCGATTCAGGCAATGTCGATCAGACCAACGCGCTGATCCAGGCGACTTATGCGGTGACAGGCAGCACCAAGGCCGGCTTGAGCGTGGGTCAGAGCAAGCTCAAGAATGCGGTCGGTGCAGGTCTGGAGTCGAACAGCAGCCTGACCCTGGGCGTGTATCACAACCTGACCAAGAGCCTGACGCTGACGGGTGAAGTGAGCCAGACCAAGTCGCGTTCCGCTAGCGGCCTTGAGGCCAAGCTGGACGGCGTGGCCGTCGGTGGCGTGTTGTTCTTCTGAGTGTGAAACCGGCCTGGGGTGCAAGCACCGCAGGCCGGGAGACAAGAACGGGCCCGAGCGGCCCGTTTCCCGTTTATTGGCGTTGCTGAATACCAGCGATGGCCCAATCGCGGCTGCCATCGACCGGCTGCACCAGGTGCCAGAGCTCATCGAAGGGCTGAACGCCGGTCTGGGCGTCTTCAACGATGCGGCCGTGGAAGCGCACCGTGATGAGCCACTGATCGTTCTGGCGCGCGGTGTCGAGCACCTCGGCATGCAGCTCCTGCACATCGGTGTGCTGCGGCTGTTGCCCCCGCTCCATCAGATCCATGCGCAGCGAGGCAAACAGCTCCGGCGTGGTGAACTTGCGCAAGTCTTCGATCTGGCCGGCGTCATTGGCCGCTTGCATGCGGATGAAGATCATCTTGGCGATGCGGTCAAAGGCGGCGGCATCAAAGTTCGGCGGCAGCGTCAGGCTGGTGACATTGCTGGCGCTGGGCGTGACGGCAGGCAACCCCGGATGGCTCAGATCGGCACCCGCTCCAACCGGAGCGGCCGTGAATTCATTGCGCTGCCAGACCGGATTGGCAGCCGGTGCAGCGGCCGGACTGGGCGCCGACCATGCCGGTGCCTGGCTGGAGCCGGCGCTGGCGCCAGCCATTGCCAGACCACTGTTGCTCTGGTTCTTGCCAGGGCCGAACCGGCGCATCAGCCAGCCGATCACAAACACGGCAGCGACCGCCAGCAGCCCCATCATCATCATGTTGGAGAGCGCTTCGCCAAAGCCGAAATGGCTGGCCAGGGCCGCGATGCCCAGACCTGCCGCCAAGCCCGCGAGCGGGCCGAGCCAGGAGCGTTTGCCAGCCGGTGCGGCTGCAGGGGGCACGGCGGCCGGGCTGTTGGCCGGTGCCGCAGCGTTGTTTTGCGCGGGCGCGGCAGGGGCATGCGGTGCGGCGTTGGCAGGTTGGGCCGGCATCTGCCGTTGCATGCCCGCAGGTCTGCCGCCACCCAGGCGTTTGGCGTCGGCATCAATCGGGGCCAGTGCCATGCCCAGCACGGTGCAGGCGATGGAGAGCGTGAGCAGCAGTTTCTTCAAGTGGATTCCTCGGCGGTGCGGCGGCATCAGTGAATTCTGATGCGCTTGTCAACGGCCCGCACTGTCGCACCTTTAGATGGCTCTGAGATGAATGAGTTCAAGAGCGTGGCGGCTGATTTGTTGCTTGCTCGCGCATCAAGGCCGCCAGCAGCACGGCGCCGACCAGCATCACGGCGGCGGTCAGCCACAGCGCACCACGGTAGTTGCCGCTGGCTTGCGCCATCTGGCCGCACAGTGCCGGTGCCAGCACCTGCGCCACGCCGTAGCTCAATGTCAGCCTGGCCATCGCCTTGGCCGGATTGGCCGGAAAGGCGCGGCCGACCAGGGCCAGCGTCAGGCTGACGATGCCGATGAAGGTGGCGCCGTACAGCATCGCCGCCAGCACGAACATGCCGGCGGTGTCGCTCAGTGCGGGCAGCACGATCGAGATGATCTGCGCCAGGTAGGCCAGCAGTAGCGCCGGCAACTCGCCCATGCGGCGCGCCAGGTGGTCCCAGCCGAAACAGGCCGGCACGGCGGCCAGCCCGACCAGCACCCAGGCCAGTCCGCCGGTGCTGGCCAGCGCCGGTTGCTTGGCAGCCATCGCGACGATGAAGGTGGCGCTCACCACAAAGCCGAAGCCGGCGCAGAAGTACGAGGCGATCAATAGTCGCATCCAGCGCGCCGAGGGCGGCGGCGGTGCGATGAAGCGCGCTGCGCCCGAGGTGGGTGTTGAGGCGGCTGCAGGGCCGTTTGAGGCACTCGGTGACGCTGCAGCTGCGGCCGGTGCCGGTGGTGGCACCCAGGCCCAGGCTGGCGCGGCAAACAGCACGCCTGCGGCACCCAGCACCAGCCACTGTGCGTCCCAATCGAGCCGGCCCAGCATTGCCATCACCGCCAGGCCCGAGGCCAGGATGCCCAGGCCGATGCCACCGAAGTGCACGCCCAGCTCGGCGCGGTGGCCGTTGCGCATCAACCAGTTCAGCACCAGGCCGGAAGACAGCAGCATGCCGGCCGCCGAGCTGAGTCCGGCAAGGTAGCGCAACAGCGTCCACAGCACCGCGTCGGTGGTGAAGGCCATGCCGAGCGTGCTCAGGATCGCAATCACCAGTCCGATGCGGTAGAGCTTGAACTTGAGTTGCAGCGACGAGATGTTGGCTGCCAGCAGCGCGCCGCTCATGTAGCCGAGGTAGTTGAAGGTGGCGAGCCAGCCGCCGGCGGCGTCGTTCAGCCAGGTTTGCTGCTGCATCAAGGGCAGCAGCGGGGTGTAGGCAAAGCGGGCGATGCCGAGCGTGAGGATCAGTCCGCTCACGCCGCCCGCCAGCACCTGTACGCGTCGCAAAGACGGCATGGGCAAGTCTCCAGTCCCGGCGCCAGGATCGGCCGGGGTGGCGCGAGCATAGCCACAGCTGGCTGGTTGTGCCGTCGCCCGGGTGTCAGCAGCTGGCGCCGCCAGGTCTGACGGCTGCGTGCGCCGCCGATAATGCCGCCCGATCCATGCCCACACAGGAGTTCCATGTGACAGCCCCCGACGATTGGCGCCACGACCACGAGGTCGGCGCGCGCAGCCCCTCCACCAACGACAGCACCCGCGTCGACGATGTGCGCATCGGCGTGGTGCGCCCGCTGATCTCGCCGGCCGTGCTGCTTGATGAGATGCCGCTGCCGGCCGACTCCGAGGCGCTGGTCGAGCGCGCCCGCCGCGACATGGCGGCGGTGCTGCACGGCCAGGACGACCGGCTGATCGTGGTGGTCGGCCCCTGCTCGATCCACGACCACGACCAGGCGCTGGCCTACGCCGCCGAGCTGAAGGCCGCCGCCGACGCGCTGCAGGGCGAGCTGCTGGTGGTGATGCGGGTCTACTTCGAGAAGCCGCGCACCACGGTCGGCTGGAAGGGCTACATCAACGACCCGCGCCTGGACGGCAGCTTCCGCATCAACGAAGGCCTGCGCCGCGCGCGCCAGCTGCTGCTCGACGTCGCCGAGCTGGGACTGCCGGCCGGCACCGAGTTCCTCGACCTGCTGAGCCCGCAGTACGTGGCCGATCTGGTGAGCTGGGGCGCCATCGGCGCACGCACCACCGAGAGTCAGAGCCATCGCCAGCTCGCCTCGGGCCTGAGCTGCCCGGTCGGTTTCAAGAATGGCACTGACGGTGGCATCAAGGTCGCGGCCGACGCGATCGTTGCAGCCGGTGCCAGCCATGCGTTCATGGGCATGACCAAGATGGGCCAGGCCGCGATCTTCGAGACGCGCGGCAATGCCGATTGCCACGTGATCCTGCGCGGCGGCAAGGCGCCCAACTATTCAGCCGCGCATGTCGAGCAGACCTGCGCCGCGCTGCGTGCCTCTGGCTTGCGCGAGCAGGTCATGATCGACTTCTCGCATGCCAATTCCGAGAAGCAGCACCGGCGCCAGATCGACGTCGGCCATGACGTGGCGGCGCAGATCGCAGCGGGCGATGCGCGCATCACCGGCGTGATGATCGAGAGCCATCTCGAAGAAGGTCGCCAGGATCTGACACCCGGCGTGGCGCTGCGCCACGGCGTGTCGATCACCGACGCCTGCATCGGTTGGGGACAAACCCGGCCGGTGCTGGAGGAGCTGGCGCAGGCGGTGCGGCAGCGCCGGCAGCGTACGGCCCGCGCGGTCTGAAGGAGATGGCGATGAACTCCGCTTCCTTGCGCATTGGTGAAGGCTGGGACACCCACGCGCTGGTGCCGGGCCGGGCGCTGGTGCTCGGCGGTGTGACCATCCCGCACAGCCACGGCCTGCTCGGCCACTCGGACGCTGACGCGCTGCTGCACGCGCTCACCGACGCGCTGTTCGGCGCGGCCGGGCTGGGCGATATCGGCCGGCACTTCCCCGACACGGCGGTCGAGTTCAAGGGCGCCGACTCGGTCCGGCTGCTGCAGGAGGCGGTGCGCCGGGTGCGTGCCGCTGGCTGGCAGATCGTCAACGTGGACAGCACCGTGATTGCGCAGGCGCCCAAGCTGGCGCCTTACATGGACGCGATGCGCTCGTGCGTGGCCGAGGCGCTCGGGGTTACGCCGGAGCAGGTCAACATCAAGGCCAAGACGGCCGAGCGCATGGGCCCGGTGGGCCGTGGCGAGTCGATCGAGGCGCGCGCGGTCTGCCTGCTGGTGCGCGGCTGAGGCGGCGGCCGGCTGCGGGTGCGATCAGCCGCCGATGTAGCTCATCTCGACCCGGCGCACGCTCGGGCCGGTGCTGGCGGGCAGCTGGCTGCGCAGCTCCGAGTAGCGATCACCGCGCTGTTGCCAGATCAGCCCCAGCGCAGCGGCGATCTGCTCATCGCTGCAGGGCGCCAGACCATGCTCACCGCGCAGCAGGGTGCGCAGATCGTGGCCCTGCGCCGCGAACAGGCACAGATACAGTTGGCCCTCAGTCGAGAGCCGGGCGCGGTTGCAGTCGTGGCAGAAGGCCTGCGTCACGCTGGAGATGAAACCCACTTCGCCGCCGCCGTCGCGGTAGGCCCAGCGCTCGGCGGTTTCACCGGGGGCGGCGGCGTCGAGCGCCTGCAGCGGCCATTCGGCGTCGATGCGCTGCATCACTTGCGCCGAGGGCAGCACCTCGTCCATGCGCCAGCCGTTGGTGGCGCCCACGTCCATGTATTCGATGAAACGCAGCACCACGCCGCTGCCACGGAAGTGGCGTGCCATCGGGATGATTTCGTGGTCGTTGGTGCCGCGCTT
This sequence comes from Leptothrix sp. (in: b-proteobacteria), assembly GCA_041083665.1. Classification (GTDB taxonomy): domain Bacteria; phylum Pseudomonadota; class Gammaproteobacteria; order Burkholderiales; family Burkholderiaceae_C; genus Sphaerotilus. Next base: position 113,540 of record JBFPGZ010000001.1, on the reverse strand, counting down.
GACCACCATGTTGACCTTGATCGGCCCGAGACCCACTGCCTGCGCTGCCTCGATGCCGGCCAGCACGTCGGCGACCGGGAAATCGACATCATTCATGCGCCGGAAGATGGTGTCGTCCATCGCGTCCAGGCTGACGGTGACACGCTGCAGGCCGGCGGCCTTGAGCGCGGCAGCCTTGCGGGCCAGCAGCGAGCCGTTGGTGGTCAGCGTGAGGTCGAGCGGGGCACCATCCGGCGTGCGCAGCTCGGCGAGCTGGCTGATCAGGACTTCGAGGTTCTTGCGCAGCAACGGCTCGCCGCCGGTGAGACGGATCTTGCGCACGCCGCAGGCCGCGAACACGCGCGCCAGCCGGGTGATTTCCTCGAAACTGAGCAGCGCGCTGTGTGGCAGGAAGGGGTAGTTCTTGTCGAACACTTCCTTGGGCATGCAGTAGCTGCAGCGGAAGTTGCAGCGATCGGTCACCGAGATGCGCAGATCGCGCAAGGGGCGGCTCAGCCGGTCGCTCAGCAAGCCGGAGGGCGGTGCCGATCCCTGCTCCGGCACACGCGGCAGCAAGCGCGGGCTGCGCTGATCGGCGATCGGGATGATGTTGCGTTCAGACATGAGCCGGATTGTGCCCGGCTGCGAATCCACCATCATTGACCGGGTTCATGAGAATCCCGGTCAATGCGGCCATTCAGGGCGTCTGGCGCTCAGAGCTCTCACCGGTCAGTGCGCCACCGGTAAAGCTTTGCAAGCTGCTGCTGAGTGCCTGGGTATTCAGGCCCGGCACCCGCCGTGCGCCGTTGAAGCGTTTGGTCCAGTAGGCCTCGCGCATGTCTTCGACGCGGACCTGGCTGCCGGTGCGCGGTGCGTGCACGAACTTGCCGTCGCCGACGTAGATGCCCACATGCGAGAACGCCTTGCGCATCGTGTTGAAGAACACCAGGTCGCCCGGCTTGAGCTCGTCGCGCTTGACCGATTGCAGGTCAGTGGCGCCGGCTTGCTCGGAAGAGCGCCGTGGCAGCAACAGACCGACGCTGCTTTCGAACACGTGACGCGTGAAGCCGCTGCAGTCGAAGCCGGTTTCAACCGACGTGCCACCCCGGCGATAGGGCACGCCGAGGAAATCCATCGCGTCGAGCACGAGGTCGGAGGCCTTGTTGCGCATCTGACCCAGCATGCCCGGCGCAGGCGCTGCACCCGCTGTGCCGCTTTCCAGCAGACCGCTGTCTTGCAGGAAACGACTCACCGGATCACCGCTCTGGGGGGCGGCGTGGCAGGAAAAAGAGAGCGCGGCGCAAAAGACGCCTGCACAAACCAGACGGACTAGTTGTAACAAGATCTTGCCTTGCGTTGTAATGTGTGAACTTTGCACGGACCCGAGGATAGGCGAGCACAAACAAGTGTGTCAACCCGTAATCGCCGCAAGTTGTCAGACTGAGGGGTAATGCCCGGTGCGCGCGGGCTGTCAAGCAGGCGATTTACCGGGTGCGCGGCGAGGTGCGCAATGATATGTGGACGGCCGCCGTCAGGTTGGCATATCCGTAACCGCCTGTTGTGGTCTGTTCGATATCAGAACGTAAAGAGCCACCCGAAGGTGGCTCTTTACGAGGCAGTTTGAATTGCTGGTCAGAACACTCGTTGAATTAACGAGCCTTCAGGCCAAATTCAGACGGCAAACTCTTCCAGGCTACGGCCAGTTTCGAGTGCAGCCTTCAACCACTTGGGTTGCAGACCACGACCCGACCAAGTTTCGCCGGTCGACGGATCACGGAACTTCGGAGCAACCTTGCGGGTTGCAGGTGCGCCAGCAACCGGAGCTGCTTTAGGTGCACGACCGGGCTTGGTGCCCAGATCAGCCAAAGTGACACCGTGTTCGGCCATCAGCGACTTGATTTGGCTGATGACACCAGCGCGCTCTGCACGCAGGGTGTCATTGATTTGCTTTTCAAGGTCAGCTTGTTGCTTTTCAAGGGCAGCTTTTTGAGCCAGAAGATCTTGGTAGGCGGACATTTGTATTCCTCATCAGGGTTGCGCTGGTGGGGATTCTATAGACAGATCACCTGTGCTGTAAAGCATTCTGGATGGACGACGAGTTAATTGAAGTCAATCAAGTCTTGCCGAGGCTGAATTTTTACCTGATTTCGAATCAGCGCAGGCAGAAGAATCTGACTTGGCCCGTGGGGCCGCCTTTGGGTGCGGGCCGGATGCTGTTTGGCAAATTTTGATAAATCCCGCGTCTTCACGCTTGACAGGCCGCTTGCGGTAGGCAAGCACGCGAATGCAAGTCAGTGCGGCGGGAATGTGGCGGTGCCACGCGCTGTATTTGAGAGGTTGGACAGGTGCCAGCGGTTCAATGCCTGCAGTGCACCTGTCCCGAGTAGGGCTTGAATGCCGGATGTTTAACCAAGGGCAATCATGCGCATTTTTGTGGGTGATTGATCAGCTCGCCGAAGGGGGCACAAAGCCGGCCGGTTGATCTGCACCCTCACCGAACAAGAAACGTTCCATCTGCCGCGCCAGGTACTGACGGGCCCGTTGGTCGGCGAGGTTCAGACGGTTCTCGTTGACCAGCATGGTCTGATGGCGCAACCACTGTTGCCAGGCTTCCTTGCTGACTTGTTCATAGATGCGCTTGCCCAGTTCGCCCGGGTAAGGGGCGAAGTCGAGACCGTCGGCTTCTTTTTTCAGCAATACACATTGAATGGTTCGTGCCATGGCGATACTCCAGAGAGATGGGGACTGAGTGAAAACGAGTGGCTGGCTCAGGCCAGCCGCTTGACCAGGACCTGCGAGCGCCGGTCCCAGTTGTATTTGCGCTTGCGTGCTTCGGGCAGCCAGTCGGGATCGACCGACTGAAACCCCCGTTTGATGAACCAGTGCATCGTGCGGGTGGTCAGCACGAAGATGCTGTCGAGTCCCTGCGCCTTGGCGCGCTGTTCGATGCGCTTGAGAATGCGCTCGCCGTCGCCTTGGCTCTGCACTTGCGGCGATATGGTCAGCGCCGCCATTTCTGCGGTGCGGGCCTCTGGATAAGGATAAAGCGCGGCACAACCGAAGATGACGCCATCGTGCTCGATGACGGTGTAGTTGGCGATGTCGCGTTCGATTTCAGTGCGGCCGCGCCTGACCAGCGTGCCGTCACGCTCGAACGGTTCGATCAATTGCAAAATGCCGCCGACATCATCGGCCGACGCTTCACGCAGGCTTTCGAGCTTTTCATCCACCACCATCGTGCCGATGCCGTCGTGGGTGAACACTTCCATCAGCAAGGCGCCATCGACGCTGAAAGGCAGGATGTGCGAGCGCTCCACGCCACCGTGGCAGGCTTTCACGCAATGGTTCAGATAAAACGCAGTATCGGTGGGCTGGGTGGGTGTCGGCAGGGCGGCGAGCAGCCGCTCGGCATCGGCCAGGGCCAATTCGGTATCGATCGGACTGTCGGGATCGTTCTGGTCTTCGCGTATCCCGGTGGTTTCGGTCAGGAAAAGAAGTTTGTCGGCCTGCAGTGATATGGCAGTGCCGGTGGCGACATCTTCCATGGTCAGGTTGAAAGCTTCGCCTGTTGGCGAAAACCCGAATGGCGACAGCAGCACGATGGCGCCGGTATCGATGGCGCGACGTATTGCTGCGCCATCGACCTTGCGCACCACGCCGCTGTGCATGAAATCCACCCCATCGACGATGCCGACCGGCCGCGCGGTGAGGAAATTACCTGAAACCACTCGCACGGTGGCGTTCGCCATCGGCGTGTTGGGCAGACCTTGCGAAAAAGCGGCTTCGATTTCAAACCGCAATTGGCCGGCGGCTTCCTGAGCGCAGTCGAGCGCCATCGGATCGGTGATGCGCCGGCCGTGTGAAAACCGCGAAGTATGGCCCTTGGCCAGCAGCTGTTCATTCACCTGCGGTCTGAAACCATGCACCAGCACCAGCTTGATGCCCATCGCGTGCAGGATGGCGAGATCCTGCGCAAAGGCATTGAGCTTGCCGGCGGCGACCAGCTCGCCCGCCATGGCAACCACAAAGGTCTTGCCGTGATAGGCATGGATGTAAGGTGCCACGGCACGAAACCATGGAACAAAAGTATGACGAAAGACGGCGCTCATGGATGGGGGTTCGTTGATTGCGGTGATTGTGCCGCAGCTGACCTGGGCGGTTGACCGCAAGGTCCGTAACGCGCAAAGTCGCGCCTCGGTGAGAAGACCCTAGAAGGAGAAAACTTTGGATCCATTTTCCACCCCGGGTGCATTCAGCTGGGCAGAACTGCTGACCGCTGATCCGGAGGCTGCAGCGAGGTTCTATGGCACCTTGCTGGGCTGGGAATTTGATACGGTGCCCGACGGCGAGGCCAGCTACCGCGTGGCCCGCCTGGACGATGAGGCGGTGGCGGGTATCTTGAAAGCCGGTCCCGAGATGGCCGGCGTGCCCAAAGGGTGGGGCTGTTACATCACGGTGGACGATGTCGATGACACCGCCGAGCGCTGTCTGATGCTGGGCGGCAAGGTCTTGCTGGCGCCGACCGACCTGGGCTCGGTCGGGCGGTTTGCGGTGCTGCAGGATTCCCAAGGTGCTGTTTTCAGCGTGATTGCCTACGATCAGCCGGCTTGAACAAGCCACGCGATCCGGCGCGTCCGCCAGCAGGCGTCGATAATCCGCGCCTCGTGAAATCTGATCCTTCCCCCTTGGCGCCGCGTGTGAGCGGCGCGCCCCGTTCCGGCGCATCCAGCGCGTCCGGCCCCCACTCCGCACGGCCCCAGGGTGCCGGGGCGCCGCCGCCTCGGTCGCCGCGCCGGCCGGCCACACCGATTCCGCCGATCGAGTTTCCCGAAGCGCTGCCGGTCTCGGCCCGGCGCGAGGAAATCGCCCGGGCGATGCGTGAGCATCAGGTCATCATCGTTTGCGGCGAGACCGGTTCGGGCAAGACCACGCAGCTGCCGAAGATCGCGCTCGAACTCGGGCGCGGCTGGGGCGCCGGTGGCCACGGCCTGATCGGCCACACGCAGCCGCGCCGGATTGCCGCCAGCTCGGTGGCCAAGCGCATCGCCGATGAGCTGAAGTCGCCGCTCGGCGACGTGGTCGGCTACAAGGTGCGTTTCCAGGATCGGCTGCAGCCCGGCGCCAGCGTCAAGCTGATGACCGACGGCATCCTGCTGGCCGAGACGCAGACCGATCCGCTGCTGCGCGCCTACGACACGATCATCATCGACGAGGCGCACGAACGCAGCCTCAACATCGATTTCCTGCTCGGCTACCTGCGCCAGATCCTGCCGCGCCGGCCCGATCTCAAGATCGTTGTCACTTCGGCCACCATCGACGCGGACCGCTTTGCGCAGCACTTTGCCAGTGCGAAGGGACCAGCGCCGGTCATCATGGTCAGCGGCCGGCTCTTTCCGGTCGAGCAGCGCTGGCACGCTTTCGAGGAAACGCGCGAGTTCGACCTCAACGACGCCATCGCCGATGCGGTGGACGAGCTCTGGCGCGGCGCGGGCAGCGGTGACATCCTGATCTTTCTGCCCGGCGAGCGCGAGATCCGCGAAGCTGCCGACCACCTGCGCAAGCACCTGGCGCACCAGCCGCTGCACCGCGACGCCGAGATCCTGCCGCTGTTCGCGCGCCTGTCTCAAGCCGAGCAGGACCGCGTGTTCGAGAGCGGCAACGGCCGGCGCATCGTGCTGGCGACCAACGTCGCCGAAACGTCCCTCACGGTGCCGGGCATCCGCTACGTGATCGACTCGGGTCTGGCGCGTGTCAAGCGTTACAGCTACCGCACCAAGGTCGAGCAGCTGCAGATCGAGCCGATCGCGCAGGCGGCGGCCAATCAGCGCGCCGGGCGCTGCGGCCGGGTCGCGAACGGCATCTGCATCCGCCTGTATGACGAGAAGGACTTCGCCGGCCGGCCGCGTTTCACCGATCCGGAAATCCTGCGCAGCAGCCTGGCCGGCGTGATCCTGCGCATGAAGGCGCTGCGGCTCGGGCTGGTGGAAGACTTTCCGTTCATCGAGCCGCCGCCGCGCAAGGCCATCGCCGACGGCTACGCGCTGCTGGGTGAACTCAACGCCGTCGATGACGCCAACGAGCTCACGCCGATTGGCCACGAGCTGGCCAAGCTGCCGCTCGATCCGCGCGTCGGCCGCATGATCCTGGAGGCGCGCGAGCGGCAGGCGCTTAACGAGGTGCTGATCATCGCCAGCGCCTTGAGCGTGCAGGATGTGCGCGACCGGCCGATGGACGCGCAGCAGGCCGCCGACGAGAAGCACAAGAAGTTCGACGACGAGCGCTCGGAGTTCATGGGCTATCTGAAGCTGTGGAAGTGGATCGAGGAAGGGCGCGGCCACGCGGATGGCCCCTCTCCCCGGCCCTCTCCCACGGGGGGAGAGGGAGGACGGCCCGCTGCCGCCCACCATGCGACGCACAAACTCTCAAACCGCCAGCAGGAACAGCGCCTGCGCGAGAGCTTCGTCAACCCGCGTCGGGTGCGCGAGTGGCGCGACATCTACAGCCAGCTGCACACGGTGGTGGCCGAACACGGCTGGCGCCTGAACGGCAGCCCGGCCACCTACGAGCAGATCCATCTGGCGATGCTGGCCGGCCTGCTCGGCAACATCGGCTGCAAGTCGGACGACGAGGACTGGTACCTCGGCGCACGCGGCATCAAGTTCTGGCGTCATCCGGGCGCGCATCTGAGCAAGAAGCCGGGCCGCTGGATGGTGACGGCCGAGCTGGTCGAGACCACGCGCCTGTTCGGACGTGGCCTGGCCGCCATCGAGCCGCAGTGGATTCCGGGCATCGCCGGCCATCTACTCAAGATCCAGCTGCTGGAGCCGCACTGGGAAAAGAAGGCCGCCGAGGTGATCGCGCTGGAGCGCGCCACGCTGTACGGGCTGGTGATCTACAGCAACCGGCGCGTCAACTTCGGCCAGGTCGATGCGGCCGCTGCGCGCGAGATCTTCATCCGCGAGGCGCTGGTGAACGGCGAGTGGGACACGCGCCTGCCGTTCCTGGCGCACAACCGCAAGATGATCGCGCAGGTCGAGGAGCTGGAGCACAAGTCGCGCCGCCAGGACGTGCTGGTCGATGACGAGCTGATCCACGCCTACTACGACGCGCAACTGCCCGCCGATGTGGTGAGCGGCGCCACCTTCGAGCGCTGGTACCGCCACGAGCAGAAGAACAACCCGAAACTGCTGCACCTGACCCGCGACGAGCTGATGCGCCACGAGGCGGCCGGCATCACCACCGCCGCGTTCCCGAAGACGATCCGCCTGGGCGGCATCGATTGCGCCGCCACCTATCTGCACGAGCCCGGCGACCACAAGGACGGCGTGACGGTGACGGTGCCGATCTACGCGCTCAATCAGGTCAGCGAGGAGCGCTGCGACTGGCTGGTGCCCGGCATGCTGGACGCCAAGCTGCTGGCGCTGCTCAAGACGCTGCACCAGCGGCCGCGCTCGCGGCTGGTGCCGCTGCCCGATTACGTCGCCGAATTCATTGAGCTGCACGACTTTGCGCAAGGCAATCTGCTCGACGTGCTGCTGAAGGCAGTGCGCGAGCGCAGCCAGATCGCCGTGCAGCGCAACGACTTCAAGCCCGAGCAGTTGCAGCCGCACCTGTTCATGAATTTCCGCGTCGTCGATGAGCACGGCCGCCAGCTCGGCATGGGCCGGCACCTGGCGACGCTGAAGGCCGAACTGGGCGGCCAGGCGCGTTCGGCGTTCCAGGCGCTGGCGGCGCTGAAAGTGGCGAGCACGGTGACGCCGGCCCCCTCTCCCCAGCCCTCTCCCCAGCCCTCTCCCACGGGGGGGAGAGGGAGCCAAGGCGGTCAGGCGCCGGGCAAGGGCGGTGCTGGTGCCGGTGCGCCTGGCTCACTCCCTCCCCCCCTCGTGGGGGAGGGCCGGGGAGAGGGGCCAACGCCCCCGACCTACACCGCCTGGACTTTCGGCGAGCTGCCCGAGCTGATGGAAATCCGCAAGGCAGGCCAGACGCTGATCGGCTTTCCGGCCCTGATCGACCGGGGCGCGCACGTCGAGATCGAGGTCTTCGACGAGCCCGACATCGCTGCCGCCAAGCACCGCGCCGGCCTGCGCCGGCTGGTGGCGCTGCAGATCAAGGAGCCGCTCAAGTACCTGGAAAAGAACATTCCGGACCTGCAGAAGATGGCGGTGGCCTACATGCCGCTGGGCACGCAGGAAGAGCTGCGCGAGCAGATCATCGACGTGGCGCTGGACCGCGCCTTTCTGGTGGATCCCCTGCCGACCGATCGCTTCGATTTCGACCGGCGCCTGCAGGAAGGCCGCGCGCGCCTGAACCTGATCGCGCAGGAGGTGGCGCGCAACGCCGGGCTGATCCTGCTCGACTACGCGGCGGCCGTGCGCAAGCTCAAGGACACGCGTGGCGCGGCCAAGGAGGTCAGCGACGACATCACGGCGCAGCTGCAGCGCCTGGTGCCGAAGCGCTTCGTGGTGCTCACGCCTTGGGCGCAGCTGCAGCATCTGCCGCGTTACCTGAAAGCGGTGACGCTGCGGCTCGACAAGCTGCGCACTGATGCGGCCCGTGACGCGCTCAAGCTGGCCGAGCTGCGGCCGCTGGAGCAGCGCTACACCCGGCGTCTGGCGGACCTGAAAGGCGTCGGTGACACGCGGTTGGCCGAATACCGCTGGCTGCTGGAGGAGCTGCGGGTGAGCTTTTTCGCCCAGGAGCTGCGCACGCCGCAGCCGGTCAGCGTGAAAAGGCTCGACAAGGTCTGGGAGCAGCTCGGGCGCTGACGGCACGCGGCGCGGCAATCGTGGGGGTTTTGTTGCGGTAGCACAATGGTCCGCATGGTGTCGCCGCAGTTTTCCGGGCTCGCGCGCCCTGCGCTGAATGAGCAGCCAGAGTCCTTGCCACCTGCCGCCCGATGTGCGCCCGGGCCGGACGCAGACGCTCGGTTTTCAGCTCGTGCCCTTGCTGGTCAATCAGCTCGGGGCCGAGTGGCAGCTCACTCAAGCCGGCGGCACCCGCTTCGACATCACCCTGCATCTGGACCGTAAAGGCACACCATGAGCGCAAAGATATTGGTGGTCGAGGACGAGCGCATCGTGGCACTCGACCTGGCCCATGGGCTCGAACATCTGGGCTATGAGGTGGTCGGCATGGTGGCCAGTGCTGCCGATGCGGTGCGGATGGCGCGCGAGCATCGGCCGGACGTGGTGCTGATGGACATTCATCTCGACGGCGCCATCGATGGCACCGTGGCTGGCCGGGAGATCCTGGAGCAGCTGCGCATCCCGGTGGTCTATCTGACCGCTTATGCCGAGCCGGAAACGCAGGCGCGCGCCGAGGCGAGCCGGCCTCTCCATGAACAACAGCAGCGCCAGGCCAATGCGGTGTTTCAGACCATGGCCGAGGGGATTGCCATCCTCGACCATGACGGCCTGATCACCTCGGTCAATCCGGCTTTCACAACCTTGACCGGCCATGCCGCCGAGGCGGTGCTGGGCCGGCATCCGGATGATTTCCTGCATCTGCGCGGCCACAGTGCCGACTTCTATCGCTTGCTCGACGATGCCCCGGTGGCGTACTGGCAAGGCGAGATCGATATCCGCCGGGCCGACGCCATCACCTTTCCAGCCTGGCAGCATGTCTGTCCGGTGCGCGATCAGGCCGGCCAGGTCACGCACTATGTGCTGACCTTTTCCGACATCAGCCTGATCCGCAGCGCCGAGGCGCACATCCACCACCTGGCGTTTCACGACGCGCTGACCGGGCTGGGCAATCGCCACATGCTGCGCGGCCGGCTGGAGGAGGAAATCCACCGCGCCAGCCGCACCGGCCGGCCGCTGGCCTTGCTGTTTGTCGATCTGGACAACTTCAAGTTCATCAACGATGCCCACGGCCACGCCGCTGGCGACGCGCTGATCAGCACCGTGGCGCAGCGCGTCACGGCCCATCTGCGTGGCAGCGATCTGGCGGTACGGCTGGGCGGCGACCAGTTCGTCATCATCGTGCCGGACTTGCCGCGCATCGAAGATGCCGCGCTGATCGCCGAGAAGCTGCTCGAAGGCATCCACCAGCCGCTGATCGTCAAAGGCGAAACGATTCAGGTCGGCGCTTGCGTCGGCATCGCCATTCATCCCGACGACGGCGACAACGCCGAGGCGCTGATGCAATCGGCCGACAGTGCGATGTACGTGGCCAAGGCGCGTGGCCGGCACCGCTACGCCTATTTTTCGGCCGACATGGCCGAAACCACCCGCGAGCGCCTGCAGGTCGAGCAGGGGCTGCGCCGGGCGCTCGAACAGCAGCCGCAGCGGCACGAGTTGCAGCTGGAGTTTCAGCCGGTGGTGAATCTGGCCGCCGGTCAGATCACCGGCGCCGAAGCGCTGGTGCGCTGGGACCACCCGCAGTGGGGCCGGGTCGGGCCGACGCGCTTCATCCAGATCGCGGAAGACAGCGGCCTGATCGTGCCGCTCGGGCTTTGGGTGCTGCGGGAGGCGTGTCGACAGGGGGTCAGCTGGCTGGCAGCCGGGGCGCCGCCGTTGCGGCTGGCGGTGAACGTTTCAGTCCGGCAGATGCAGAACGACCATTTTGTCGAGGACGTGGCGCAGGTGCTGCGCGAGACTGGTTTTCCGCCGCAGCAGCTGGAACTGGAGATCACCGAAAGCACCTTGCAGTCGATGGCCGACAGCCGCAGCATGCTGGGCCGCTTCCGGCATCTCGGGGTCAAGATGGCGCTCGACGACTTCGGCACCGGTTTCTCATCGCTGTCGCTGCTCAAGCATCTGGCGATCGACCGCATCAAGATCGACCGCTCGTTTGTGATTGACCTGCCGGGCGCACCGCTCGATGAGCAGATCACCCACGCCATCGTCCATCTGGCGAGCGCCTTGCGCCTGCAGATGACGGCCGAAGGCGTTGAAACCGAAGCTCAGCGCAGCTCGCTGATGGACATGGGGTGCCTGGAAGGCCAAGGCTATCTGTTCAGCCAGCCGCTCTCCGGCGGCAATTTCCATGCGCTACGGGCGAGCGCAGCGCCGATGTCGCTGCATTGACGGCGCGGCGTCAGGCCTGGCTGGCGGCGCTCTGGTCGGCCTTCAGAAACACCTCCGGGTCGGGCGCAAAGGCGGCGTAGAGCGGCAACAGTGCGCCGCCCAGCGCGCGGGCGTCCGAGCCGATGGTGCCGGCACGCACGGCCGGGCGATTCACGCCTTCCCAGCTGTGCGCGTCGAGCGCTTCCTCGATGTGCGCGATCAGTCGTGACAGCAAGTCGCGGCTGAACACGCCATCGACGATCACGTCATTCAAGTCGAGCAGGCAGGCCGCATTGGCAATGGCCAGCGCCATGGCTTGGGCGGCGTTCTTGAGCCAGACCCGGGTGTGGCTGGCCCACGGTGGCTCCAGCGCGCGCTCGTCCACCGCCGCTTCGGTGTCGAGTCCGGCCGATTCGTAGAGGCGCTGCAGACCGAACAGCGACGCCGCGCTCAGCACCTGCGGCGGCACACCGCCCTGGCTGGCCGCGTGCAGCGGCATCGAGCCGATGGCGCCGGCATTGCCGCTGGCGCCGCCGTAGAGATGGCTGTCGATCACCAGCCCGCCGCCGACGAAGGTATCGACGAACAGGTACAGAAAGCTCTTCATGCTGCGGCCACGCCCGGCCACCAGCTCGGCCACGCAGGCGGCGGCCGTGTCCTTGATCATGTGCGCGGGCAGCTCGGTCATGCTGGCCAGTCGGGCCGGCAGATCGACTTCGTTCCAGCGCTGCGCCTGCTCAGGCCGCACGCCGAGCAGACTCTGCCAGCCGCCCAGCGACAAGGGCGCGGCCACGCCCACGCCGGTGAGCCGGTCGGCCTGATCGCCCAGCGACAGCACGGCGGCATCGAGCAGGCGTTGCAGTTCATCGAACAGCGTGAGCGGGTCGGGAAAGTCGTAGCGCACGCTGGAGCGCTGGCGCACCGCGCCGGTGAAGTCGATCAGCAGCACGTCCATGCTGCGTCGGCCGATCTTGACGCCGATCGAGAACGCGCCTTGCGGATTGAGCGCGATCGGCACCGACGGCTGGCCGATGCGGCCGCGCAGCGGCTCAAGCTTGATGAGCAGCTGATCGTCGAGCAGCTTGTTGACGATCAGCGAGACGGTCTGCGTGCTCAGGTGCGTCAGCCGCGCCAGATCGGCCTTGGGCAGCTCGCCGTGCAGCCGGATCGCCTGCAGCACGACGCGCTCGTTGTACTGGCGCATGCCGACATGATTCGAGCCCCGTGGCCTGAGCTGCGGCTGGGCCGGGACAGCTGCGCGAGTGGGGGGGCTCATCGGTTCGGGCGGAAGGTGCTTGTCGTAGGCCACAGCAGTACAGCATCAGGTCGGGTCAGAAGGGGCGACCCGACAAGCGAGTCTCAGGCGTCCAGTGGCTCGCCGAGCACACCTTTCTTGAACAGGAAGTTGCCGTAGGGCTGCAGATCGCTGGTCAGCACGATCGCAAAGGCCTGGCGGACCCGATCATAAAAGGCGAAACGCTCGACGGCCTCGCATTGCGCGCTCCGGGCGTGCCCTTGCGCGGCCAGCATGGCAATCACGTCACGCTGCAGCCGGCTGCGGTAGCCGGCCGGCGTGTCGCTGACCTGCATGTACGCCACCGGTTGGGCCACGCCCGTATCCAGCGGCAGCAGCGAAAGCACCGCCTGCGAGGCGCGCAGCACCCCGGCACCGGGCAGATGAATCAGCGGTTTGCGCTGACCATCGGCACCGATGCTCAAGCTGGCGGCGGTGAAGTTGGCGTCGGCGATGATGATCTCGTCGCCGTGGCCCATCTCGGCCAGCACATTGAGCAGATCAGGTGTCAGCAGCGGATCGATGCCCTTGAGCATGTCATCTTCCTTGTTGGTTCAGTGGGCCAGGCACTCGTCCGGGATCTGGTCTGCCGACATGGCACCGGTCATGACGGCCACCGTGTCGCTCATGCTGATCTTCTTCGGATTGAGCACCGCAGCGCGCTTGCCGAGTCGGGCGACGTGGATGCGGTCGGCGATCTCGAAGACATGCGGCATGTTGTGCGAGATCAGGATCACCGGCAGGCCCTTGTCGCGCACCCGGCGGATCAGCTCCAGCACCATGTTGCCTTCCTTGACACCGAGCGCTGCGGTCGGTTCGTCAAGAATGACCACGTGTTCGGCGAAGGCGGCGGCACGCGCCACCGCGACGCACTGGCGCTGGCCGCCCGAGAGCGTCTCGACCGCCTGCGTCATGGAGCGGATGCCGACCTTCAGGTCGTTCATGCGCGAGATGCTCTGCTCCAGCATCTTCTTCTTGTCGATCATGCGCAGCACCTTGCCGGCAAATCCGGGGCGCAGCAGCTCGCGACCGAGGAAGAGGTTCTCGGCGATCGTCATGGCCGGGGCCACCGCGAGGTCCTGGTAGACCGTCTCGATGCCGACGCGGCGCGCGTCGATCGGGCTCTTGAAGTGGATCGGCTTGCCGTCCAGCCAGATCTCGCCTTCGTCGGGGATGGTGGCACCCGACAGGCACTTGATCAGCGAGGACTTGCCCGCGCCGTTGTCACCGATCACCGCCAGGATTTCCCCGGCGCGCAACTCGAAGTCGGCGCCGTCGATGGCGGTGACCTGGCCGTAGCGTTTCACCAGGCCGGTGGCCTTCATCACGATCTGCGGCGTCGTGGATTGCAGTTGTGCGCTCATGTCAGCGACCTCCCTTGCGAGACATCTGATCCGTGGCCACCGCCAGGATCACCAGGATGCCGGTCACCAGGATCTGGTAGACCGACGACACACCCATCAGCGTCAGGCCGTTGCGGAACACGCCGACGATCATCGCGCCCACCAGCGTGCCCAGCAGGATGCCTCGGCCGCCGAACAGGCTGGTGCCACCCAGCACGACGGCCGTGATGGCGTCGAGGTTCTCGGTCTGGCCGGCGTTCGGGTCGCCAGCGCCGGTGCGGGCCACCGCCAGCATCGAGGCGATGCCGTAGAACACACCGGCCAGCGCGTAGACGGTCACCAGCACGCGGTCGGTCGGGATGCCGGTCAGGCGGGTCGCCTCGGGGTTGTTGCCCACGGCGTAGACGTGGCGGCCCGGTGCGGTCTCGCGCAGCCAGAGCCAGGTGCCGACGTACAGCGCGAGCATCAGGACGGTGCCGTAGGCGACGCGGGCGCCGCCCAGGCCGAAGGTCTCGCCCAGCAGGTTCATGCCGTCGGGGATCTGGGTGATCGTCTGCGCGTGCGAATAGAGCTGCGTCACCGCGAAGGCGATGTTCAGCGTGCCCAGCGTGACGATGAAGGGCGGCAGCTTGATGCGGGTGACCAGCAGGCCGTTGATCAGGCCGAACAGGGTCGTCACGGCGACGCCGCACAGGATGGCCAGCGGCGCGTTCAGGCCGTAGTCGGCGGCGACCTTGGTCATCACGATGGAACCCAGCGCCATCACCATGCCGCAGGACAGGTCGATGCCCGCAGTGAGGATGATCAGGGTCTGGCCGATGGCGATGGTGCCCACCACCATGACCTGCTGCAGGATCAGCGAGAAGTTCTGCAGCGTGAGAAAGCGTTCGTGCTGGAACGAGAAGAAGCCACAGGCCAGGATCAGCGCGATGGCCGGGCCCAGTGTCCCGATCGGGGGAAGCTTGGCTTTGAGCGAATTCATGGAATGGCTCGCTGGTAGCATGCATCGATCGACCGGACGGGCCGGCGTCGCGCACGATGAGACAAGAAAGCCCCGTGACTGCGGGGCTTTCAGGGCAGGGGCGACCGAGTGATCGCCCCTGTTGTGCGATCAGAGATCCTGACGGACCTGGCTTGGTGCCAGATCAGTCACCCCAGCACTGAGCACGGGCGGTCTTGGTGTCGATGCTCTTCACGCCGGCGACAGCCTTGGCGGCCACCAGGTCGACACCGGTGTCGGTGTAGCCGACCTGACGCTTGCCGTCCTTGGCGTACTTGACGCCAGCGGCCACGCCCATCGCAGCCATCTTCAGCGGGTACTGCATGCTGGTGGCGGCGATCACGCCCTTCTCGACGTTGCCGACACCGTTCGAGCACATGCCGTCCACGCCCAGGATGACAACGTCCTTTTCCTTGCCGGCGGCCTTCAGCGCCTTGTAGGCACCGGCGGCAGCGGGTTCGTTGATGGCGTACACCACGTTGATGTGGGCGTTTTTCTGCAGGCAGTTTTCCATGCCGGTCTGGCCCTTGGCGGCGTCACCGAAGCTGTCGGCCATGCAGGCCACTTCAGCCGGCTGGGCCAGCTCGTTGCTCTCGGCGGGCAGGGTCTTCAGGCCCATGCCGGCCAGGAAGCCGTTGTGGCGCTGCGCACCCACCGGGTGGCCGGGGAACAGGTCCATCGTGGCGATGACAGGCTTCTTGCCGCCCAGCGTCGCCTTGGCGTAGGCGCCGATCAGCTCGCCGGCCTTGTAGTTGTTGGTGGCGAACAGCGCGTCAGCTTCCGGCACCGGGCTGTCAAGGGCGATGACCTGCACGCCCTGGGCCTTGATCTTCTTGATGGTCGGCACGATGGCGTCGCCCGACGACGTGATCAGGATGGTCTTGGCGCCGGCGGCGACCATGTTTTCCATCGCGGTGATCTGGCCGGCGGTGTCGCCGTCTTGCTTGCCGGCAGCCGATCGCAGCTCGGCACCCAGTTTCTTGGCTTCAGCTTCAGCGCCTTCCTTCATCTTGACGAAGAACGGGTTGGTTTCGGTCTTGGTGATCAGGCCGATGACGGGCTTGTCAGCGGCGAAGGATGAGCTGGCAATGCAAGCCAGAACAGCAGCAAGACCGAGAGTGGAAAGACGCTTCATGTTGTCTCCTGAATAGTGCCGCCGAGGGCACAGAAAGTGAGGGTGGTGCGGTTGCGGCGGTGCGTGCACCGCACGCTGTTTTTTTGCCGACCACGAAACGAATCGTAAGGCTGACCCCGTATTAAATCAACAAGATTGATTTAAAGGTTTTCCCTAGTGCAAATCGTATTTCTGTGGTGACAGCATCGCCACCGTCAGGGGTTGTACCCTCCTAAATCCATTCAATTGATCAATCAGAGGATCGTCATGAACCAGATCAAGACCATCGTTGTCTGCGGCGAATCGCTGCTGGATGTGTTCGGCAATGGCGAGACACCCACCGGGTTGGCGCTCGACGCCGTGGTTGGCGGCTCGCCGCTCAACGTGGCGATGGGGCTGGCCCGGCTCGGCCAGGACGCGGTGTTCTTTGGTGCCGTCTCGACCGACTTCCTGGGCGCGCGCATCGAACGCACCATCCGCGCCGAAGGCATCCGCACCGATGCGCTGGTGCGCTGCGATGCGCCGACCACGCTCAGCCTGGTCGGTGTGGACGCGGCCGGGCAACCCAGCTATCGCTTCTATGGCAGCGGCGGTGCGGATCGCCAATTGCGGGCCGAGCACCTCGGCGTGCTGCCGGCGCAGATCGACGCGCTGCACTTCGGCTCGTATGCCTGCGTGGCCGAACCGATCGCCTCGACCATCCGGGCGCTGGTCGAAGCCCGGTATCAGGGCGCGGTGATCTCGTATGACCCGAACGTGCGGCTCAATGTCGAGCCCGATCTGGCGGTCTGGCGGGCCAACGTCGCCCGGATGGCTTCGCGCACCCATGTGCTCAAGCTCAGTGACGAAGATTTCGAGCGCCTCTACCCTGACATCGTGCCTGATGCGCAAGCGGCGGCCTGGCTGGCTTCGGGCGTCAAGCTGGTCATGCTGACCCGTGGCGGTGACGGTGCGTTGGCCTGGACCGCTGCGGGCCGCGTCGAGGTGAGTGCGCCCAAGGTGCCGGTGCAAGACACCGTCGGCGCTGGCGACACCTTCCAGGCCGCGACGCTGACGGCGCTGGCTGAACTGGGCCTGCTCAGCCCCGCTGGCGTGGCGAGCCTGACGCTGGCGCAGGTCGAGCAGGTGGCTCGTTTTGCCGCCCAGGCCGCTGCGATCACCTGCACCCGGCGCGGCCCTGACTTGCCACGCCGCGCCGAGCTGCCGGCGCTCGGCTGAGCGGCAGGAAAAGTTTCAGAACCAGCCGGTTCGGAAAGCGGCTGGTTCTGTACTACAATCTTGGGCTTGAGCAGTACGACGATACTGCGGCGAAATTAGTCGGGGTGTAGCGCAGCCTGGTAGCGCAACTGCTTTGGGAGCAGTGGGTCGAAGGTTCGAATCCTTTCACCCCGACCATTCATATCCATGCACGGCCACCTTGGCCGTTCGAAGTGTCTCCTCCTGACTGCCCGTAGCTCAACTGGATAGAGCAGCTGCCTTCTAAGCAGCAGGTCGGGGGTTCGAGTCCCTCCGGGCAGGCCAGCAGAATTGAATTGGCGGCTTGTCATGTCGATCTCGACCGACTGTCACACCATGTCATTCAAGCCTATTTTATCTAGTTCAGACGCCGCTCGGCTGAGCCTGAATCGCGACGCTTCGGCAGATGCCCGGCAAGATGTCGTGAGTGTGGATTCCCTATTTGATCAGGCTGGCGCGTGCGCGTCGTGGTTTCATGGTGGCGGCTGATGAGTGGTGCGGTAGAGAATATTCATACAGCTACTGCCAAACGCCTGCTGAAGGTCTATCTGCGGCGTCACAGCGTACGCTTCATCGCTGCCATCGTGGCGTTGCTGATCACTTCGGCCATCGAGCCGGCCATCCCGGCCTTGTTCAAGAAATTGCTTGATAGCGGTTTTCAGGTAGCCGACAGTTTTCCGATCTGGATCGTCCCGGTGGTGGTCATCGGGCTGTTTGGGGTGCGGGGGCTCACAACGTTTGCCGGCACCTATCTGATGAGCGATGCGACCTCGCGCGTGGTCTACGACGTGCGTCAGGACCTGATCGGCTCGCTGCTGACGGTCGATGCCAAGGTTTTTGGCTGGCTGACGCCCGGCTTGGCGGTCAGCAAGACCATTGCTGATACGCAATCCTCCATCACTGGTCTGTCGAGCGGTTTCAACTCACTGTTGCGTTCGGCCTCGACCTTTCTGTTTCTGCTGGGTTATCTTTTTTATCTGAATTTCCAGCTCACCTTGCTGGCCATGGTGACGGTGCCGTTGATGATTTTTGTGGTGCGGCGGCTCCACAAGCGCGTCGCCGATGTTGGCAGCCGGGAATATGAATCGCAGCAGCGCCTGGTCAATATCGTCGATGACGTCGCGCGTGCTTGGCGAATCGTGCGGACTTTCGATGCGCGGGCCTTCGAGCAGGGGCGTTTCGAGCGCGAATCTGCACACCTGCGCCGGCTGATGCTCAAGCGAATCGCCAGCAGCTCCCTATTGACGCCGGCTACCCAGGTGGTTTCGGCGCTGGCAGTGTCCATCATTCTGTCACTAGCACTTTGGCAGGCTCGCCACGGCCAAGCCAGCGTGGGTGATTTTGTGGCGTTTCTGACTGCGCTGCTGATGACCATTTCGCCGCTCAAGCAGCTCACCGACGTTTCCCAGTCCTTCCTCTATAGTCTGATCGGCCTGCGTGGCGCCTTCGACCTGATCGATGCTCCCGAGGAACCTGATCCAGGCGTGCTGGACCTGACTGAGTGCAAAGGAAACATCGATATCCGTGCGCTTGAGGTGACTTATCCGGACAGTCCTCAGCCCGCCATCGGACATGTTTCACTGCAAATCAGCCCGGGCCAGACTGTTGCCTTTGTTGGTGCATCCGGAGCGGGCAAGACCACGATGGTCAGCACCTTGCTGGGCTTCGTGCAGCCCAGTTCCGGGGAGATATTGCTGGATGGTGTATCGATTCAGAATATTCGCCGACCATCACTGCGACGGCATTTTGCAGTGGTTTCGCAGGATATCGTGCTGTTTGACGGATCGATTGCCGACAATGTCAGTTATGCCCAAGCCCGCGACGATGAGCGCGTACTAGCCTGCCTGAAAGCAGCCAATCTCGCTGCCTTTGTCGAGCAGCAGTCTGATGGAATCAATACCTCAATCGGGGTCAATGGCAACCGGTTGTCAGGTGGTCAGCGTCAGCGCCTGGCAATTGCTCGTGCACTCTATAAAAACAGTGCTATCTGGATTTTTGACGAGGCAACCTCGGCGCTCGACGCGGAGTCTGAGCAGGTTGTCCAGCAATCTATTGAGCAATTGGCTGGTAATAAGACGATTATACTGATTGCGCACCGACTCAGCACTGTGCGGCGAGCCGACTGCATCTATGTGTTCAGCGGCGGACAGCTGATCGAGTCGGGTTCACATCGCTCATTGATTGCGGATGGCAGAGTCTATGCATCGATGGTTCGCGCGCAGAGCTTAGAAGAGAACGTCTCTTTGAAGTGAGGCAGTATCTTGCTATGTCATCAAACAAATGAATTGGCAGGGTTTTGTTCTGAGTAAAATAACTCCAAAATAAATATTAATAGTATGGCTTTACTCACCATATGAAACCTCCTAATTTTCCAAAAGACGAGGAAATTAATTTATTGGTTTTATTTCGGATGTTTGTGAAAAGATGGGGTACGGCAGACTACGCTAATCACTTGAGCGTAAATGGTGGCGTCGGTTTGTAAAAAAACAAATCAACAGTGAAGTGGCGGTCAGCGCGAGAGCTGGAGGTGTTCAGCGAGATGGTATCGTCGAATGTGCACCGCCTGATGTTTCTGAGCTGAGTTTTTTTGGAGGAATCATGGAAATCAAAAGCGTAGCTAAGTTTATTAAAAGTGTTTCCAAATGGAATCGACGCCGTTTGGATAGAAGGCATAATCAAAAAGTGCTTTTGGAGCCAGTAAATATTCCGAATGATGGAAAATTCGTTGTATTGACAACTCGACATTGTCTTCATGTGGCTTATTTAATTAAGGATGCTCTGGAGCGAATTGGCCGGACAGTGTCTGTTATTACAGACGAACCTGCGAATGGCTTTTCGAAATCGTTTCATTTTGTTATATGTCCACAAATGTTTCCTAAATTGCCTGGGCAATATGTGGCTTTCCAAATGGAGCAGTCTGTTCATCATCGATGGTTTACTCCGCAATATTTTGATATTCTAAAAAAAGCCACCGCTGTTCTTGATTATTCTGTTAGAAATATTTCATTCCTCGAAGAAAATGGATTTTCTTATAATAAAATATACTATGTACCTATTGATGTGAGAAATCGTAAATCTTTTGGGGTTTGTTGCGATGAAAAGAAGTATGACGTGTTATTTTATGGTGACGCCAGCAATGAGCGTCGTAAACGATTTTTAGGGGAATTAAGCAAAGAATTTGATGTCAAGGTCGTTACAAATTTATTTGGCGAAGAGTTGCATCGTGAATTGTTGAGTGCTAAAGTTGTGGTTAATGTGCATTACTATGAAAATGCATTACTCGAAACAACTAGAATTTATGAGTGCCTCTCCTTGGGTGTGAGTGTTGTATCGGAGGAGTCGTCCAACATGGGTGAGTACCCTCATCTTCTTGGGCGTATTCACTTCACGCCAATTGATAATGTTGTTGCTATGACTGCCAAAGTCAGGCAAGTTCTAAATGGGGAAGTGAGTACTGAATATGGCATAAATAGCGCCAATAGTGTTGTTGGTGGAAATTTGTTTGATTACTATTTTTATAGATTTTTACTGGCACATGATTTGATGTCATTTGCAGAGTTTGTTGATCAAACTGAACATCAAATTAATTTAAATTTTGATGTATTGTGTTTGGGTTTGCCCGAGTCGATTAAGCGGAAAGAATCGTTTGATCGTGATAATTCAATGGGATTTGGATATTTTCCGGGTATTAGACATGGCCTTGGGTGGGTTGGTTGTGGCTTGAGTTACAAATACTTGGCAAATATATCAAAAAAGAGAGGGTTGTCGACATTGGCTATCTGTGAGGATGATGTTTTTTTGAAGTCCGGTTGGATGGAGCGATTTAAAAATGTCAGATCGTATCTGAATCATCGTGCACAGGGCTGGGATTTGTTTTGTGGCCTGCTTACTGATTTTCATGCCGAGACCAGTATTCGGCGGATCGATTGTTTTTTAAATGAAAATTTTATTGAAGTTGATAAAATGACTGGTATGGTGTTTAATATTTATGGGGTGCGGGCTTTTGATAAGTTGATGCAATGGGATGAAAATGATCGTATTGTTCAATCAAATACAATTGATCGATATATCGAGTCGTGCGGTGATTTGTCGATTGTCACAGTGTTTCCTTTTTTGGTAGGGCATAAAGATGATCTCAATTCAACCCTTTGGGGTAATGCTCAAAATTCACATTATAATGAAATGATTTCCAGAAGTGAGCGTGATTTGATGAGTGAGATGGAGAAAATGAAATCTGAAATCTGAAATCTGAAATCTGAGTTTTTTGATTTTTGAAATGTGATGTTATTTGATCGTCGACTTAAATGTCGGGTGTGAATGATATGCTAGTACGCACGTGTGTGAAGGTGTATTTTTAGAGCGTAGATGTTCTGGCAAGAACCCTCTTCAACAAAAATAAAGGCCGCAGGATGGATGGCGCGAATGCATAAATGGCAAGTCGCAGTCTTCTCTGCCACGGTATCCGGTTGGCCATTAAAAGGGTGGTAATATTTTTTTGCGTACTGTCTGGGGAAAATAGTTTTGTTATGGTTTCTTCATGCTGAACACGCGGTGCCAGCCATTCATCCAACTGACTGGCACAGCCGGCCGTGTGGGCATCTTGGAGTAGCTGGTGATATTCAACCAGGGTGTGCTTGCTGTTTTTCAGCCAGGCGCCAGTGACGCTGTCGACCGTGTATGCTCGGCGTTTGCGTGAGATGCCACCTTGCCTGTAATGAACTAGGATCTCGTCCACGGTTTTGGCGCCGCCGCTGCAGATGGCTCTGAAGACCATGACCAAATCTTCGGCGATAACTCCGCTGGCAAGTGGTCCGAATCGATCGAAAAGCCTCTTGGTCCAAGCCTGTCCAGCGCCAATGACATAGGGCGGCTGGCGCATCCAGTCTTGCACGGTTCGGTAGTCTGCGAGTTGTGAGGGTGTGATTTTGCCGCTGGTTTTCTCTCCATCGGCGTCGAGGTTGGCCAAGCTGCAGGCAATCAAATCGAGTTGTCGGCCACTGTCGATCCAGGCTTGAGCCATGCGTTCGCAGCGCTCTGGCAATGCGATGTCGTCTCCGGCTGCGATGACGAGCAACTCTCCACTTGCTTGCTGGGCGAGCTGGCTGATATGGGCGCCGATGCCGAGGTTCGTATGATTCCGAAAAAGCCGCACAGCATGGTCGCCGCAGTATCCATCAACCAAGGCCTGCATGACACCAAAAGTGCCATCTTGCGAAGCATCGTCAGATATCAGGATTTCCAGCGACGCGTATGTTTGGGCTAGTGCACTTTGCACGGCGGCGGCGATGGTGCTCTGCTGGTTGTATGCAATCAGCAGCAGAGAGACTTTTGGCAGGCTAGCGTTGGGCATGCTCAGATGACGCTTCGACGATTTTCTTGATGGTTTCCAGGAAAAATAGACCACGGCCCTCATCCGGTTCAAGATAGGTGCCTTCGGCCCATTCGTTCCAGGCGTTGATGAACAGGAATTCGCTACCTGCCTGGCAGGCTTTTGCGTATTGCCGCTCGAAGCCGTCGTGGAACGCTTTCCGGGAGAAGTTTCTAAAAATAATAGCCCGCTTCAGTTCCCGCCGTGGACTGTTGTCCCAGTCGACAAATGCGCCAGGGTAGTGCTGTGCGGCAATCGGCCGACTCGCGATGTTGTGCCACAGGCCGCTGTAGTTGAAGCTGTTCGGCGCATGGCCGGCATTTCCAGTGAACCACTTGATGAGTTTGCGGCGATGGCGTGCGAGTTTTTCGCGCTTTCGGTCCAGATCGGACATCCAGTGATAGATGGTGTGCATCGGCTCAAAATCCATTGATGCATCAAAGAGTCCAGGGCGGGTGTCCACTGGGAAGGCGGTTCGCATCTGGACAAGATGAAGTCCGGGCAAGCCAGCGTCCAGGGCCAATTGTCGCCAGCAGGCGAACATTTCGGGGCAGCGCTCAATGCTGCTGCTGCGGTAGATCAGAAATACGGGTTTGCCATCGACCCGGATATAACGCGGATCCTGGAACGCACGCAAGAGCTCCGAAAAGTGCAGCTCCCAGTCCGGCTTGTCGCCATATTCCTGTGGCATCAAAATTTGCTTGTCACCACCGTCCCAGCTACGAGTCCAGGGTTCATTGGCCCAGGCCAGGCAGAATGGAAAGTCCGGTTCACGGCGTTCCAGCAGAAGATTCACCGGCTGTTCGAGCAGGCGTTTGCCGTTGAACCAATAATGGTAATAGCAGAAGCCGTCGATACCGTGTGACCTTGCCAGCTGAGCCTGCCAGTCCTGGGTGGCTGGATCGGTCAGGTCATAGTAATTGCCATTGGCCGGGATCCGTGGCTGGTAATGGCCCTTGAACAGCGGTCGGGCACGCTTCGTATTGACCCATTCGGTGAAGCCCTGACCCCACCAGGCGTCGTTTTCAGGAATGGCGTGGAACTGCGGCAAGACAAATGCCAGTATTTTCGGATGCATGGGTGGAGTCTGATCGGCTAGGCCAGGTGCAGGCCTGCCACTTCGTCGCGAAGGGCTAAAAGCGTTGTCAGGTGATTCTGGACTGAGGGGTCGTAGCGCAGTTCGCTGTGGTTTTCCGGCAGCCGGGCGGTGTGGTTGAACCATCGCGCCAAGATCTGGTCGATGGCTGCATCGAGGCTGCCCGGCTGATCGATCTCGAATCGGAGCGCAGCGTTTGCCGAAATCACCTCGGCGCAACCCACCTGCTGCGCCGCGATGATCGGCGTGCCGCACAGCACCGATTCGATGCCGACCAGCCCGAAGGGCTCGTAGCGCGAGGCGACCAGGGTGCAATCGACGGTGCGGTAGACATCTTCGATGTCGGTGCGGTAGCCGAGATAGCGCAGGTTGGGTGCCGTGATACCTGGCGGGCGGCCGGCCACGACCAGCAGGGCCGGCTTGCTGCCATGCCCCAGCGCCTGCACGGCCAGATCCAGCCCCTTGCGGGCGTGCCCGGTCGAGGCCAGCAGGAACACCGCGCGGTCGTCCGGAAAACCGAACTGCTGGCGCAGCTGCGCACGCCGCTCGGCATCGACCGGATGGAAGCGTTGCGTGTCCACCGGCGGGTAGGCGAGCCTGATCTTGTCGGCCGCAATGCCGTAGTGCTGCTGCACCTGCTGCGCCAGCAGCTGCGAGTGGGCCACGATGATGCAGCTGTTTTCCAGGTGGCGCCGCTCCAGATCGATCTTCCAGCGGTCGGCGCGCCGGGTCGGCAGGCCCATCGCTTCGAGGTGCGCCGGGTGGTTGCTGCCGCAGATGGCGATGTCAGCCGCGCCGGTCTGGTTCAGGGCGATGAGCGGAAACCAGCCATGGCGGCGCTTGAGCTGGCGCAGCCGCCAGTCGAACCAGAGGTCGCGCAGCTTGCCCGGCACCAGCCCGACCGGCACCTCGATCGGGTCGACCCAGGCGTATTCGGGCAGGCTGCGGTCGAAGCGCTTGGCGACGAAAATCGGGTGCAGGCCGCGCTCGTGCAGGCCGCGCACCAGCGTCAGCGCATAACGCTCGATGCCGCCGGAAGGGCGCAAGCCGTGGTTGCTGAACACCAGGGCAGGTTGCTGAAGCGGTGCTGTCATCGATCGGTCGGGCGCGCGGCTCAGGGTTCCAGCCGGATCTGCACCGGCCGTTTCAGCTTGAGCGACCACCAGGCGCGCTGTCTGGCGCGCTTGAGCAGATCGAGTTCGGTCGCATCGAGCTGGCGGCCGGCCAGCGCCTGATCCAGATCTGGCGCTGTCTCGCCGCGATGCAGGCAGATGCGGTCGAAGTCGCGCTGGCTGATGCCCCACTTGTGCAGGAACTGCAGTCGGCCGTCGTTCTTGACGATGCGCCCGGTTGAGGCGCAGGCGAAGTGGTAGACCAGACTGTCGCCCAGGCCGACGAAGATGCGGCAGCCGGCGTGCCAGAGCTTGATCGACAGGTCGTTGTCACTGCTCATGCCGGGCGCCAGCTCGACGCTGTAGCCGCCCACCTCGTGCCACATCCAGCGTGGTAGCAGCGTCGGCGGCCAGGTCGAGCCGAGCCAGTGGCTGCGCTTGAGCGTCGGCAGCGCGGCGAGCAGCTCCTGTTCGCGGAACTCTTCCGGGCGGCGGCCGTAGTCGGCTGCGACGGTGCAGCGGTTGTTGGCGCTGCCCGGCTCGATCATGGTCGAGGAGATCATGAAGCGCTGGCCGTCGAGCCGCTCGGCCACTTCCAGCAGCCGCGTATCCCAGCCCGGCAGCACCGCCATGTCGTCGTTGATGTAGACGAGGTAGGGCTGGGTGGCCAGCGTCGCGACCCGGTTCACGGCGTGGCAGATGCCGATGTTGTCGGGGCTGCTGGTGTGCGCCAGACCCTGCTCGCGCACCCAGGCCAGCGTGCCGTCCGAGCCGTCGTTGACGTGCACCAGGATCTCGTGCGTGTGCGCCGAGTGGCGCCGGATCGTGTCGACCGCCAGCTTCAGGAACGCCAGGTTGTTCCAGGTCGGAATGATGATGGAGAACATGCAGCCCTTATTTGGCGTGAAATTCTAGGCGTTGGCGCCCGTGCACCGGTGCAAGCGGGGTTGACAGGTCGCCAATCAGCTCTGGAACTGCAGCGCATGCAGCCGTGCGAACAGGCCGCCGCGCGCCAGCAGCTCGGCGTGCGTGCCCTGTTCGGCGACCCGGCCGCCCTCCAGCACGATGACGCGGTCGGCGCCCTCGATGGTCGAGAGCCGATGCGCGATCACGATCGCGGTGCGCCCGGCCATGAGACGCTCCAGCGCGGTCTGCACCAGCCGCTCGGATTCGGAGTCGAGCGCGGAGGTGGCTTCGTCGAGGATCAGGATCGGCGCGTCCTTGTAGATCGCGCGCGCAATCGCCAGCCGCTGACGCTGGCCGCCCGACAGGCGCTGGCCGTTGTGGCCGATGTTGGTGTCGATGCCGTCGGGCAGGCCGGCGACGAACTGGTGCAGGTTGGCGGCTTCCAGCGCCTGCTGCACGCGCTCGCGGTCCAGCGGCAGGCCGAGTGACACGTTGGCGGCGACGCTGTCGTTGAACAGCACCACCTCCTGGCTCACCAGCGCGAACTGGCGCCGCAGCGCGTCGATCTGCCAGTCGCCCAGCGCCACGCCATCGATCTCGATGCGGCCACGGCTGGCCTCGACAAAGCGCGGCAGCAGGTTGATGAGCGTGGTCTTGCCGGCGCCGGATGGCCCGACCAGCGCCACCACCTGACCGGCCGGGATGTCGAGGTTGATGTCGTCGAGGGCCGGGCGCGGCTCCTGCGCATAACTCAGGCTCACGCCGTCGAGCCGGATCGCGCCTGGCGTGCGCGCTGGCGCGTGGCTGCCGCCTTGCTCCTGCGGCACCTGCTCGATCAGGTCGAGCGCGCGGTCCAGCGAGGCCAGCCCGCGCGTGATCGGCACGGCTACTTCGGAGAGCTTCTTGATCGGGCTGACCAGCATCAGCATGGTGGTGATGAAGGCGACGAAGCTGCCGACCGTTTGCGCGTCGCGGCTGCTTTGCCACAGCGCGGTGACGATCACCGCCGAGAGCGCCATTGCCGCCAGGATCTGCGTCAGCGGCGTCATGGTCGCGGCGGCCGCGACCGACTTGAGCGACAGGCGGCGGATCTTGTCGCTCATCAGCTCGAAGCGTTCGGTCTGGTGCGCCTGGGCGCCGTGCAGCCGCACCACCTTCCAGGCCTGCACGTTTTCCTCGACCGTATAAGCCAGCTCGTCGGCGGCGTGCTGGCCTTGGTGGGTCAGGCGATGCAGACGCCGACTCAGGGTGCGCATCACGAAAGCCAGGGCCGGGAACAGCACCGCGACGAACATCGTCAGCTGCCAGTTCATCCACAGCAGCGACACCAGCAGCGCCACCAGCGTGAGCAGGTCGCGCACCAGCGACTGGCCCGAGTTGGACAGCTGCAGCGCCCCGGCCTGCACCTCGTGCGCGACCATGTTGGTCAGCATGCTGGCCGAGTGGTTGGCGTACAGGCTCGGGTGCGAGTCCATCAGGCGCTGGAACAGCACCTGACGCATCTGCTGCGTGCCTCGGTAGGCGGCCCAGGCCAGCGCGTACTGACCGATGTAGCCGGCCAGGCCGCGCACGAAAAACAGCCCGATCACTGCAGCGGGCACCTGCCAGAGCGGCACGCCGCTCTTGAAGCCGACGTCGAGCAGGTACTTGAGTAGTTGTGGCACCAGTGGCTCGCAGCCCGCCACGATCACGGTGCAGATCGCCGCGACGATAAAGGCCTGCTGGGTGCCGTGAAAGTGCGGCCAGATGCGGGCGAGCCGCTGGCGCAGGCCGTGCATCCATGCTTTTTTGTCGGTCATGTCGGGCGCGGGTCGGGCGATAGAGTGGGGTGGCGATTATCGTTTCGCCCGAGCCTGCCGCCGCAGGCTTTGCATCAGCTTGATGGCTCGCGGTGTTGCGTGACTGCCTACAATGCGCTCGCTCGTCGCCCCGCAGGGCGGCTTCTGCCCCACTTGCCCACGCGCCATTCATGTCAGTCACGCCGCTCTTGTCGGTCATCGTCATCACCCGCAATGAGGTGGCCCGCCTGCGGCGCTGTCTGGAGTCAGTGCCCTTTGCCGATGAGATCGTGGTGGTCGACAGCGGCTCGACCGATGGCACCCAGGCGCTGGCGCGCGAGCTCGGCGCCCGCGTCATCGAGACCGCCGACTGGCCCGGCTTCGGCCTGCAGAAAAATCGCGCTCTGGCCGCCGCCACCGGCCGCTGGGTGCTGAGCCTGGACGCCGATGAATGGCTGGAGCCGGCGCTGGCCGCCTCGATCCGGCAGGTGCTCGATGCCGAGGCGGCCACGGCGCCGCGCATCTGGGGCATGAACCGGCTGTCGTCGTTCTGCGGCCAATGGATGCGCCACAGTGGCTGGTATCCGGATCGGGTGGTGCGGCTGTTCGAGCGTGGCCAGGCCCGCTTCAGCGACGATCTGGTGCATGAGCGCCTGCTCACCGAAGGTCCGGTCGGCCAGCTGCAGGGTGACCTGCTGCACGAGAGCATGCCCCGGCTCGACATGGCGCTCGACAAGATGAATCGCTACTCCAGTGGCCGGGCGCGCGATCTGCGCCAGCGCGGCCGGCGCGGCGGGCTGGGCCGGGCGATCGGCCACGGCCTGTGGGCCTTCGTGCGCACCTGGGTGCTGCGGCGCGGTTTCCTGGACGGCCGGCTCGGCTTCGTGCTGGCCGTTCACAATGCCGAGGCATCCTACTATCGCTATCTCAAGATGTGGCTCGACGAGCCTGATCCGGCCTGATGCCGCCGTCTATCAATCTGTTGCCCATGACTGCCCACTCTTTTCTTGTGATGTCTGCGAAGCGCCGCACGCTGCTGTGCGGCCTGGCGCTGGCGTGCCTGCCGCTGTTCGCGGCGGCCCAGTTCCGTGTCGAGATTTCCGGCGTCGGTGCGACGCAGGTGCCGATCGCGATCGGCACTTTCCGTGACGAGGACAAGGGGCCGCAGGCGGTCTCCGCGATCGTGCGCGCCGACCTGGAGCGCAGCGGGCTGTTCTCGATGGTCGATGCCGGCCCGCCCGGGCAGGACGAAACGGCGCGGCCGGTGCTGTCCGACTGGCGCTCGCGTGGCGCCGACGCGCTGACGCTCGGCTCGGTGACGCGGCTCGCCGATGGTCGCTTTGACGTGCGGTTCCGGCTCTGGGACGTGGTGCGCGGCACCGAGCTGACGGCGCAGGCCTTGCCGGTCTCGCGCGACGATCTGCGGCTGGCGGCGCACCGCATCGCCGACGAGATCTACCAGAAGCTGACCGGCGAGCGCGGCGTGTTCTCGACCCGCATCGCCTATGTCTCGAAGGCGGCCGGGCGCTTCACGCTGTGGGTGGCGGATGCCGACGGCGACCTGGCGCAGGTCGCGGTGGCCGGGCCGGAGCCGATCATCTCGCCGGCCTGGTCGCCGGACGGGCGCGAGCTGGCCTACGTGTCGTTCGAGTCGCACAAGGCGGTGGTCTATGTGCAGGACGTTTCGACCGGCAAACGCCGCACGGTGGCCAACTATCGCGGCACCAACAGCGCCCCGGCCTGGTCGCCCGATGGCTCGCAGCTGGCGGTGACGCTGACCCGCGATGGCTCGTCGCAGCTCTACGTGATGGGCCGCAACGGCGAGAACCTGCGCCGCCTGAGCAACAGCAGCGGCATCGATACCGAAGCGGCCTGGTCGGCCGATGGCCAGAACCTGTATTTCGTCAGCGACCGGGGCGGCAGCCCGCAGATCTACCGCATGCCGGTGGCGGGCGGCAATGCCGAGCGCATCAGCTTTCAGGGCAGCTACAACATCAGCCCGGCGCTCAGCCCGGACGGTCGTTATCTGGCCTACATCACCCGCAGCGGCAATGCCTTCAAGTTGATGCTGCAAGACCTGGCCGGCGGAACCATCACCGGCCTGACCGATACCAATGACGACGAAAGCCCGAGCTTCTCGCCGAACGGGCGCCTGATCATCTACGCCAGCAAGTCGGGCGGCCGTGATGTGCTGATGACGACCACGCTGGACGGCCGCATCAAAGCCAAGCTGGGTTCACCGCAGGCCGATGTGCGCGAGCCGGTCTGGGGGCCTTATGGCCGTTGATCGATTTGAACGGAGTATCTGCATGACGCAATCAGGAATGAGCGGTTTGCTGCGCCACTGTGGCCGAGCCGCGTCGATGGTGTTGCTGGCGCTGGCGCTGGCTGGTTGTGCCTCGAAGGTGCGGCTCGATGCGCCGGCACCGGTGGAAGATCGCCTCAATCCATCCGGCAACGGCTCTGCCACGGCTGGCAATGGCGCGGCGCAACTGGGTGGCACCAATCAGTCGCGCGTGGCCGGGGTTGATCTGGCCGCGCAAGGTGGTGCGGGCGCCGGCCAAGGCGCTGGCGCCGGCAAGGCGGCGCTGGCTGGCAACGGCCGCGTGGTGTATTTCGATTTCGACAGCTACGTGGTCCGGGACGACGATCGCGGCGTGATCGACGCCAACGCCAAATGGCTCAACGCTGACCGCCGGCGCGGCATGCTGATCGAAGGCCACACCGACTCGCAGGGCGGCAGCGAATACAACCTGGCGCTGGGCCAGAAGCGGGCCGAATCGGTCAGCCGGGCACTGACCCTGCTCGGCGTCAAGGACGCCCAGATCGAAGCGGTCAGCTACGGCAAGGAACGTCCGGCCATGGCCGGCAGCGGTGAGGCCGTCTGGGCCAAGAACCGCCGGGTTGAATTGAAGGATCGGTGATGAATCGCAAATTGCATGCCCTGTGCGCGGCCGCGTTGCTCGCCTGCTGCTGGGTCGGGCCGGCCCACGCTGGTCTGTTTGACGACGATGAAGCGCGCAAGGCCATCCTCGACATTCGCTCCCAGATCGATCGCAACCTGCGCTCGCAGCAGAGTTTCGAGGCACAGCAGACTCAGCTCAACGAGCAGCAGGCGGCCCAGCTGGCGCAGATCGACCAGCTCCGGCGTGGTTTGCTCGATCTGAACAACCAGCTTGAACTGCTGCGCGGCGAGCTGGCCAAGCTGCGCGGTCAGGACGAGCAGACCGGCTTCCAGACCAAGGAAGTGGCGCGTGATGTGGCCGAGACGCAGCGCCGGCTGAAGGATCAGCTGACGGCCTTCGAAGAGCGGTTGCGCAAGCTGGAGCCGCAGCGGGTCACGGTCGATGGTCACGAGGTGGTGGTCGATCAGGACGAGAAACGCAGCTACGACGCCGCCATGGCCACCTTGCGCCAGGGCGACTTCAATGTGGCCGCCAATACCCTGCAGGCGTTTCTGAAACGCTATCCGGGCAGCGCCTATCGCGGCCAGGCGCAGTACTGGCTGGGCAATGCGCTGTACGGCAAGGGCGACGTCAAGGAGGCGCTGGCCACCTTCAAGGATCTGATCAGCGCGTTTCCGCAGCACCCGCAGGCACCTGAGGCGATGCTGGCGATGGCCAACTGCCAGATCGAGCTGAAGGACAACAAGGCAGCGCGCAAAACGGTGGATGACTTGATCAAGGCCTTTCCGCAGTCCGAAGCCGCCAAGGCCGGGCGCGAGCGCGTCGCCAAGCTCAAGCCGTGATGGATCGCGGACAGGCGGCTGAGGCCGATACCGAGCGGCGTTTCGGCGGCCTGCGCCGGCTCTGGGGTGACGCGGCCTACGCCCGGGTGCGTGCGGCCCGCATCGCGGTGGTCGGGGTGGGCGGCGTCGGTTCGTGGGCGGCCGAGGCGCTGGCACGCTCCGGCGTGGCGCAACTGGTGCTGATCGATCTGGACCACGTCGCCGAGTCCAACATCAACCGCCAGGTGCAGGCGCTCGGGCAGACGCTGGGTGCCGCCAAGGTGCAGGCGCTGCGCGAACGCATCGCCGACATCCACCCCGGCTGCGCGGTCGAGACGATCGAGGAGTTTGTCGAGCCCGACAACTGGCCGGCGCTGCTGCCGGGGCCGGTCGATGTGGTGATCGACGCCTGCGACCAGGCGCGTGCCAAGCTGGCGATGGCTGAATGGGCTTGCCGAGGCGGGCACCGGCTGGTCTGTGTCGGCGCGGCCGGCGGCAAGTCGGCACCGCAGCAGGTCGAGGTCGATGATCTGGCTGCCGTCACGCATGACCCGCTGCTCGCCACGCTGCGTCAGCGCCTGCGCAAGCTGGGCGCGCCGCGCAGCGGCTCGATCGGTGTGCGCTGCGTGTTTTCACGCGAGCCGATCACACCACCAGCTGCGGGCGAGTGCGCGGTGGACGGCACGCTGAACTGCCACGGCTACGGCTCCAGCGTCACCGTCACCGCCACCTTCGGCATGGTCGCGGCCGCCGAGGCGCTGCAGCTGGTGCGCAGCACCCACTTATTGCACGGCGAACATCTTTCCGGCGTGTGAGTCTGAACGGGCCTGGGGTCAACCCTGGGGCCTGTGCTATCGTCACCGGCCACCATAAGACACCCCGTTGCGGGGTCTTTTTTTGTCCGAACCAAACACACCAAGGAAGCATACGCGTGGACAACATCTTGCTGATCAAGGCTGCCGTGATGGGCATCGTCGAGGGGCTGACCGAGTTCCTGCCGATCTCCAGCACCGGCCACCTCATCCTGACCGGCTCGCTGCTGGGTGGTTTTGATGATGACCGGGGCAAGGTGTTCGACATCGCGATCCAGACCGGGGCGATCTTCGCCGTGATCCTGGTCTACTGGCAGCGCCTGCGCGACACCGTCGTCGGTCTGGGTTCGGATGCGAAAGCGCGACGGTTTGCACTCAATGTCCTGGTCGGTTTCTTGCCTGCGGCGGTGCTGGGGCTGCTGTTCAACAAGTTGATCAAGGCCTATCTGTTCACCCCGATGGTGGTGGCATCGACCTTCATCCTGGGCGGACTCATCATTCTCTGGGTCGAGGGCCGCAACAAGGCCGTCAAACCGGTTGCTGCCGCGAAGGTTGATATTCCCTGGGGTAACGCCGCGCCAGCGCGCAAGGCTCAGCCTGCCGCTGCAGCCAGCCCGGTGCGGGTGGCGACGGTCGATGAGCTGACCCCGCTCGATGCGCTCAAGGTCGGCTTTGTGCAATGCCTGGCCATGGTGCCGGGCACCAGCCGTTCGGGTGCCACCATCATCGGCGGCATGTTGCTGGGCCTGTCACGCCAGGCCGCGACCGATTTCAGCTTCTTCCTGGCCATCCCGACCTTGATCGGCGCCGGTGTCTACAGCCTCTGGAAAGACCGGGCGCTGCTCTCGATGGCCGATGTGCCGCTGTTCGGTGTCGGCCTGGTGCTGTCGTTCATCGCGGCCTGGCTGTGCGTGCGCTGGCTGCTGAAGTACGTGGCGACGCACAACTTCGTGCCGTTCGCCTGGTACCGCATTGCCTTCGGCATCGTCGTGCTGATCACCGCCTACACCGGCGTGATCGTCTGGCAGGATTGAGCGGATCCAGCCGCGCCACCCGGCGCGGCGCGGGTCAGCCGGCGCGGCGGCGGAACACCAGATCCCACACGCCGTGGCCGAGTCGCAGGCCACGCGCTTCGAACTTGGTGAGCGGGCGATAGTCTGGCCGCTCGGCGTAGCCGATGGCGGGGTCGGCGGTGTTCTCCAGACCCGGCTCGGCTGACAGCACTTCCAGCATCTGCTGCGCGTAGGGCTCCCAGTCGGTGGCGCAGTGCAGATAGCCGCCCGGCGCGAGTCGGGTCACCAGTTGGGCCACCAGCGCCGGTTGGATCAGGCGGCGCTTGTTGTGCTTCTTCTTGTGCCACGGATCGGGAAAGAAGATGTGTACGCCAGCCAGTGCGCCGGGCGTCAGCATCTGCTCCAGCACCTGCACGGCATCGAACTGCACGATGCGCAGGTTGTGCAACTGGTCTTCGCCGATGCGCTTGAGCAGCGCGCCCACACCAGGGGTGTGCACCTCGACACCGAGAAAGTTCAGCTCGGGCTTGAGCGCGGCGATCTGGGCAGTGGCGTCGCCCATGCCGAAACCGATTTCCAGCACGGTCAGGGCGGTGCGGCCGAAGGCGGCCGTCAGATCAAGCGGCTGCGCCTGGAACGGCAGCACGTACTGCGGACCGAGCTCGTCGAGCGCGCGCTGCTGGCCGGTGCCCATGCGCCCGGCGCGCAGCACATAGCTGCGGATGGCACGTTGCGGCGCCGATGAGGGCAGTGCCGTGTCGATGTCTGGGGTGTGGCTGTCCGTAGCGTCGAACTCAGTGGCAGGTGCGGAGGAATCGGTCGAAGTGGTCATGCGATGCAAATGGCGAGCGAGGATCCAGGACAGGATCGATCAGTGCGATTTTGCCGCAGAGCCGGGCCCATCACTGCTTATAATGGCCAGCTTTTCGCGGGCGTCGTTCAATGGCAGGACCTGAGCTTCCCAAGCTCATGACGTGGGTTCGATTCCCATCGCCCGCTCCACTTCAGCGTCCGCTGAGGTCCAAGGAAGCCCATCAAGCCCGTCACCTCTCTATGTGGACGGGCTTTTTTGTGCCTGCAGAGGCAAGGCAGAGCTGGCGTCATCCACGACCTTTTTCAGTAACTTCCACAGTAACCTGATTAGTCGGGATGGCTGCCTGAAAGAATGTCGGGAAGCGTGCCGGTTGCTGATCTGTCGGCACTGACCGCAGCGATCCACGAAAAGCATCCCAGCTTGAAGCCAAGAGCTGCGAAGTAGCCGACTCCGCCGGTGCCGGGCAGCTTCGATGCTGTGATGCGTGTTCGGCATGAGCGGTTTATTGCCCAAGGTCGGCGCGACCACACTGCGTGGATCAGGGGCCCTGTTGACGTAGCAGAAATTTCCTGGCTGAGACCGCCATGGCTGGATGAAAAGTATCTCACTTGGCCGCACTGTAAAAACAAAATATCAGAATATTGGTTGAACGTGACGGCCGGGCATCAAATGTGCACCACGAAATAACAAACATCTGCAGGGTAATACTGATATCGACAAATAGACGCGCCGGACATACTGGCACGTCCATGCACCGATGAACCGACTGGGTAGATGGTCACGAGGTGATTGCAGCTTGATGCGGCCGGGCGCGAGTTGCAGGCAGTGCGGCTGAGTACCGCGTCAACCACCTGTTCGGATTCAGAGGGTGTCAAAATCAACGTCATGAGCTCTACATCACTGCAGATTCTTGAGGTCGGCGCCACGGCGCCGGTGGCGCTGTCCGGTGCGGACGACTGGGTCATTGAGCCCTGTCCGACGCTGGCTCAGGCAGCCGCCCTGCTGGCGCAGCGCACCTTCGATGCAGTGCTGCTGCACGCCGCCGACGAGGCTGGGGCACAAGCGCTGGAACACTGGCCGGCGTTGTCGCAGGCGGTTCAGGATGCTGCAGTGCTGGCGCTGTTGCCGCACGCCGATGCGCAGTTGGCGTTGCGGCTGGTGCAGCGTGGCGTGCAGGATGTGCTGCCGGTCGATGAACTGGTGGCCGGTGCGTTGGCACGCTGCGTGATGCTGGCGGTGGCGCGCAAACGCCTGGAAGAGTTGCAGCGCAAGGGCGGCTCGATTGATCTGGCCACCGGCTTGCCGACCCGCCAGCAGTGGCTCGATCACTTGTCGCAGCTGTGCGCCCTGCGTGAGCGTGAGCCGGCGGCCATGGCGGTGGTGGTGCTGCGTGTCGAGGGGCTGGCGACCGTGCAGGCGCGCCTCAGTGTCACGGCGGCGAATTCGCTGCAGCGAAAGATCGCGGTGCGGCTGCGCTCATCCTTGCGGGCCAGCGATCTGGTTGGCGCGCTCGGAACGGATGCGTATGCGGTGCTGCTGTCGTGGCTGGACACGCCCGCTGCGAGCGAGCGTGTGGCCGAAAAACTGGTGGCGGCCCTGCAGCGGCCCTACAGCGTGGCCGGCGAGCAACTGAGCGTGGCGGTCAGTGCGGGACTGGCCCGTCACGCCGAACATGGCCGTGATGCCCAAACGTTGCTGCGGGTCGCCCATGCGCAAGCCGCCAGCCTTGTGGCGCTGGGCCGAACCGGTTTTGCCAATCGCATTGAACGTGGCGGCGTCGATGCCGCCAACGACGATTGAGCGAACTGATTTCAGGTGTCGAAGCGAATGCCGGCGGTCGGCGCGGTATCAAAGCGGATGCCTTGATCAGGCGCCGTGTCAAAACGAATGCCCGCTGCCGGATTGGTATCAAAACGGATGCCTTGATCGGGCGCCGTGTCGAAACGGATACCAGCTTCAGGTGCCGTATCAAATCGAATACCGGCAGAGGCTGGCACAGAATAAATAAGGCCGAGAAAAATCGCAGCGGTTGCACAGATATGTGACAGCTTAATCATTGGAATCTCCGGTGAAAATTGATCGCACTCAAGGTGCGCGCAGCGAATTGTGTGGATTTGCCATTTTCACGACAACCCCTTGTTCAAAGGGGTCTGCCACACTGGCTGCTCGTCGATGGGGTAAAGATTAATGAGG
This sequence comes from Leptothrix sp. (in: b-proteobacteria), assembly GCA_041083665.1. GTDB lineage: Bacteria > Pseudomonadota > Gammaproteobacteria > Burkholderiales > Burkholderiaceae_C > Sphaerotilus. Next base: position 77,746 of record JBFPGZ010000001.1, on the reverse strand, counting down.
GATGGAGCGTTGAATCGATCGAATAAACGGTGCAAAACCGGCTAGATAACTCTCATTTCTGGTGTCGAAGTGAACTTCTTCCAAGCCGGGAGAGGTACTGTGAATCGGTTGTGAACATCCCCCTGATTCCAGGGGCAGGGTATTTGTGTAGACAATGAAGGCGCGCCTGAGCAGGGCGAGTTCTGTCCGTCGATCAGCCGCGCCGTGCTGTGACTCAAAGTGCTCAAACCGCCCCAAGCTTGCGGCATGTCAAGAGTGAGGCCTCTGCCGGGTGCAGCGTCACAGTCGGCCGGCACAATCAGCCACATCGACACTCCAGCAGCTGTTTCCATGAGTGATGCCCAGTCTTTGACCCCGGCCCAGCAGACCGCGATCGACGCGGTGCTGGCCCGCCATCAGGCCCGGCCCGAGCAGTTGGTGCAGATCCTGCGGGAGGTGCAGTCCGACAGCCACTGGTTGCCGCGCGCGGTGCTCGCGCACATCGCCGAGGGGCTGCGATGCACACTGGCCCATGTCGAGGCAGTGGCCAGTTTTTACCGATTTTTCTATCTGAAGCCGGTCGGCCGACTGCACCTGCTCTGGAGCGATGCGCCGAGCGACCGCCAGTTGGGCAGTCGCGAGCTGGCGCATGAACTCTGCCGCCTGCTCTGGCTGGAGCCGGGCCGCGTCAGCGAGGACGGCCGGGTTTCGGTCGATTTCGCCTCCTGCACCGGCTGGCCCGACCAGGGCCCGGCGCTGCTGGTCAATCAGCATCGGGTGCTGACGCGCATGGACCGGGCGCGAGTGGTGCAGCTGGCCGAGCTGATCAGCAACGATGTGCCGCTGACGCAGTGGCCGGCCGAGTGGTTCGACCTCCAGCCGCAGATCCGCCAGCGTGGCGTGCTGCTCGGTGCGCCGGACGCCGCCGAGCCGGGCGCCTTGAGCGGGTTCGCAGCGAACTACGGCGCGGCTGATGCAGCGCGGCCGACCGTCTACGCGCCGGGCAGTGCCGTGCGCGCTGCCGTGGCCTGTGGCCCGGACGGTGTGCTGGCCGAGCTGCAGGCTGCCAGGCTGCGCGGTCGCGGCGGTGCCGGTTTTGCCACTGCCACCAAATGGCGGCTGGCGCGCCAGGTTCTGATGCCAACGGGCGGCAGCCGCGTGGTGGTCTGCAATGCCGACGAGGGCGAACCCGGCACCTTCAAGGACCGTGTGCTGCTGCTGACCGAGCCCGACGCGCTGCTCGACGGCATGACGCTGGCCGCGCTGACGCTGGGCGCCACGCGCGGCTTCATCTACCTGCGCGGTGAATACCGCGTGCTGCTCGACGACCTGCTGGCCGTGCTGGCACGCCGTCGCGCCGCCGGGCTGCTGGGTGCCAACATCCTCGGCGTGGCCGGCTTCGACTTCGAGGTCGAGATCCACCTCGGCGCTGGCGCCTACGTCTGCGGCGAGGAGTCGGCGCTGATCGAATCGCTCGAAGGCAAGCGTGGCACGCCGCGCATCCGCCCGCCGTTTCCGGTTGAATCGGGCTACCTGGGCCAGCCGACCGTGGTCAACAACGTCGAGACCTTCGTCGCGGCGGCGCACATCATGCTGCGCGGCGGCGCCTGGTGGGCCGGGTTGGGCACGGCCGAGTCGAGCGGCAGCAAGCTGCATTCGGTGGCGGGCGACTGTGCCCGGCCGGGTGTCTACGAGTTTCCGTTCGGCGTGACGGTGCGCGAGATTCTGCAGGCCTGCGGCGCCGAGCACACCCAGGCGGTGCAGGTCGGCGGGCCGTCGGGGCTGTGCCTGGCGGCGCACGAGTTCGAGCGTCGCATCGGTTTCGAGGACGTGCCGACCGCCGGCGCCTTCACGATCTTCGACGAGAGCCGCGACATGTTCGAGGTGGCGCGTGGCTACGCGCAGTTCTTTGCGCACGAGAGCTGTGGCCTGTGCACGCCGTGCCGGGTCGGCACTGAGCTGGTGCGGCGGCGCATGGACAAGCTCGCCGCCGGCCGTGGCGCCGTGCCCGATACCGACGAGCTGGCCGAGCTGGAAGCGCTGCTGCACAGCGCCACCCACTGCGGCCTGGGCGCGACCGCCACCAACCCGCTGCGCGACACGCTGCTGCGTTTCCGGCCCGCCTACGAGCGGCGCCTGCAAGACGGCGGCTTCGGTCCGGCCTTCAGCCTGGACGCCGAGCTGGCGCCTGCCCGGCAAGCCACCGGCCGTGACGACGCCCATGCTCATCTGAAGGAACGCTGAATGACTGCCAACCATGTGCTACTCGATGGCGTCGAGCTGCCCTATACCGAGGGCGATACGCTGATGCAGGCCGCCGCGCGTGCCGGCCGCCCGATTCCCCATCTGTGCTGGAAGGAAGGGCTGCCGGCGCATGCCTCGTGCCGGCTCTGCGTCGTGCGGGTCAACGGCCGGACGGTGGCGTCTTGCTCGACCCGGGCCGCTGCCGGCCAGGTGGTCGAGAGCGAGGTGCCCGACATCCAGGCCAGTCGCAAGGCGCTGCTGCAGATGCTGTTCGTCGAGGGCAACCATTTCTGCCCCTCGTGCGAGAAGAGCGGCGCCTGCCAGTTGCAAGGTGCCGCCTACGCGGTCGGCATGAAAGGGCCGCACTGGGAAGAGTTCTATCCCGATCGGCCGGTCGATGCCAGCCATCCCGATCTGCTGCTCGATCTGAATCGCTGCATCCTGTGCGGCCTGTGCGTGCGCGCCAGCCGCGAGAGTGACGGCAAGAACGTCTTCGAGATCGGCGGCCACGGCATCGAGTCGCATCTGATCGTCAACTCGCCGAGCGGCAAGCTGGGCGATAGCGCCATCAGCAAGGACGACTGCGCCGCCCGCATCTGCCCGGTCGGCGCGATTCTGCCCAAGCGGGTCGGTTTTGCGGTGCCGATCGGGTCGCGGCCCTTCGATGTCGTCGCGGCACCGGTCACCACTGAATCGAACGGGGAGGGCGCATGAACGACGCTGCAACCGATAACACGGGTACCACGGCGACCACCGCGCCGCGCAAGGCGCGCATTGCCACCGTCTCGCTGGCGGGCTGCTTCGGCTGCCACATGTCGCTGCTCGACATCGACGAGCGGCTGCTGGCGCTGGTCGATGTGATCGAGCTGGATCGCTCGCCGCTCACCGACATCAAGGTGTTGGGCGACTGCGATGTCGGCCTGATCGAGGGCGGGCTGTGCAACGCCGAGAACGTCGAGGTGCTGCGCGAGTTCCGCGCCCGCTGCAAGGTGCTGGTGGCGGTGGGCGCCTGCGCCGTCAACGGCGGCCTGCCGGCGCAGCGCAACTCGATGGATGTGCAGGACATCCTGCGCGCGGTCTACCAGACCGGGCCGGGGCTGATGGCCGGCTCGCAGATTCCCAACGACCCCGAGCTGCCGCTGCCGCTGGCGCGCGTGCATCCGCTGCACGAAGTGGTCCGCATCGACCATGTGCTGCCCGGCTGCCCGCCCTCGGCCGAGGCGATCTGGCAACTGCTCACCGCACTGCTGGCCGGTCGCACCCCGACCCTGAGCCGCGACGCGCTGCGTTATGACTGAAAACACATCCACCGCCATGAATCTGGAAACCGCTGCCCATCCTGAAGGCCTGCGCCGTGTCGTGATCGACCCGGTCAGCCGTGTCGAAGGCCACGGCAAGGTCACGCTGCTGCTCGATGAACAAGGCGTCGTGCAGCAGGCCCGGCTGCACATCGTCGAGTTCCGTGGCTTCGAGCGCTTCATCGAAGGCCGGCCCTACTGGGAAGTGCCGGTGATGGTGCAGCGCCTGTGCGGCATCTGCCCGGTGTCGCACCATCTGGCCGCCAACAAGGCGATCGACGCCGCGCTCGGCCTGGCCGGCCGGCTGCCGCCGCTGGCTGAGACCCTGCGCCGGCTGATGCACTACGGCCAGATCTTCCAGTCGCATGCGCTGCATTTCTTCCATCTCTCGTCGCCGGATCTGCTGTTCGGCTTCGACGCCGAGCCGACCCGGCGCAACATCATGGCGGTCGCCAAGGAGCACCCCGAGGTGGCGCGCCAGGGCGTGCTGCTGCGCCGTTTCGGCCAGCAAGTCATCGAGCTGACTGCCGGCAAGCGCATCCACGGCACCGGCGCGATTCCCGGCGGCGTGAACCTGCGCCCCGAGCGGGCGGCCTGCCAGGCCTTGCTGGCCGAGGTGCCGCAGCTGCTGGCCTGGGCCGAAGGCGCGGTCGATCTGGTGCAGCGCCTGCACGAAAGCGATCCGGCGCTCTACGACCACTTTGCCGATGTGCCGGCCGCGATGCTGTCGCTGGTGGCGCCGGACGGCGCGATGGATCTTTACGACGGCGCGCTGCGCTGGCGCGACGCGAGCGGACAGCTGCTGCTCGACCAAGTGCCGGTCGCCAGCTACCTCGACGTCATCGACGAAGAAGTGCGGCCGTGGAGCTACATGAAGTTCCCGCACCTGCGCTCGCTGGGCCCGGATGACGGCTGGTACCGCGTCGGCCCGCTGGCGCGGCTGCAGAACGTCGATCGCATTCCGACGCTGCTCGCCGAGGCGCGCCGCCAGGTCTTCCGGGCCCGTTGGGGTCAGCCGGTGGTGCACGCCGTGCTGGCGACGCACTGGGCTCGCATGATCGAGATGCTGCATTCGCTCGAAGTGGTGGCCGATTTGCTCAACCAGCTGGTGAACGACGCGCCGCTGCTGGCAGGTGCGCTGTCGGTGCCGCTGCCGCGCGCCGAGCCGGGCTCGCCGGATCGCGAAGGTGTCGGCATCATCGAGGCGCCGCGCGGCACGCTGATCCACCACTACCGCATCGGCGCCGACGATCTGATCACGCAGTGCAACCTGATCGTCTCGACCACCCACAACAACCAGGCCATGAACGAGGCGGTGCGCTCGGTGGCGGCTGAATACTTCGACGGCCGCGAGCTGACCGAAGGGTTGCTGAACCGCATCGAAGTGGCGATCCGCGCCTACGACCCGTGCCTGTCCTGCGCCACCCACGCGATCGGCCAGATGCCGCTGGAGGTGAATCTGCAAGCCGCCGACGGCAGTCTGCGCGACCAGCTCTGGCGCCACAGCGACGGCCGCATCGAACGGGCGGTGCGCCGTTGAAGGCGCTGGCGCCGCTGGTGATCGGCATCGGCAACCTGAGCCGGGGTGATGACGCACTCGGCCCCCGGCTGGTCGAGGCGCTGGAAGAGGCCGGCGCCGCCGCCGAGCTGATGTGCGTCTACCAGCTGCAGCCCGAGCACGCGCTCGACCTGGCGCAGCATCCGGCGGTGCTGATCGTCGATGCCGCGCAGCCCGGCAGCACTTGCGGCGTGCAACTGCAGCGCCTGCAGCCGCAGCATGACCACAGCTGGAGCAGCCACGCGCTCAGCCCGGCGGCGCTGCTGCAGCTGTGCGTCGAACTGCATCCAGCGGCCGGGGCGGTGCCGCCGGTCTGGTTGCTCGCCATCGAGGGCGAGCAGTTCGAGCTGGGCGCAGCGTTGAGTGAGGTGGCGCAAGCGCGGCTGGCCGAGGCCGTCACGCTGGCCGTGCGGTGGTGTGAAGCGGACGTGGTTTAGCGCTGCTCTGGCGCCAGCGAGTCAAAGCATTCCACATGACGTTCGCTGGCGCGCTGCGATGGCAGCGCGGCGAGCTGGGTTTGCAGCAGCAGCTGCTGTGCGCCATCCAAGCCGTGGGGATGGCGGTAGATTTCCATCCAGGTCTGCAAGCCATCCTTGACTTCCGGGCGCTTTAGCAGCCGGGTTTCCAGCCCAGGCAGCGCTTGGCGCAGGCGGTTTTGGGCCGCTTGCACTTCAGCCAGGGCTGCCAGTGCGGCCTCGGCCGGCACGCGGTAGTAGACGTAGAGTTCGCGGCCGGCCATGCGTGCTGAGCTTGGCTGGCGTCAGGCGCTGCTGGCTTCGTGCGGCAGCGCGTAGGGCAGCGGCTGCAGACTCAGCGTGGCGCCCTCGGCGCTGCCCAGATGCAGGCTGCCGCCCGCCGTGGCACTGAGCTTCAGCTCGGCCAGCGCGGACCAGCCATCGGTCGGATTCGGCGCCGAGAGCGCGATCACGCCGGCCGGTTGGCCCGGATCTTCGCTCCAGACCACCTCCTGGCCGGGCTGCAGCTCGGCTTCGGCGCTGAGCAGGAAAGCGCGCCGTTTCAGCTTGCCCAGGTACTGGCTGCGTGCCACCACTTCCTGGCCGGGATAGCAGCCTTTCTTGAAATCCACCCCGCCGACCAGCTCGTAGTTGAGCATCTGCGGCACCAGCTGGCCGCTGGTGGCGGCCACGATGTGAGCCACGCCGGAGCGCACCTCCAGCCAGCGCCACAGCTCGGGCGTGAGCGCCGGCAGGGCCGCCAGCACGGCATCCGCCGCTTCAGCCGGGCCGAGCCAGAGCCAGCGCGGCTGGCCTTCGGCGTCGGGCAGGCGCACGATCGAGGCGCCGTCGCGCTCGGCCTTGTCCCAGGCAGCGGCCGGCGCCTCGCTGCCCAGCCAGGCGCTGGCGCTGCTGCCGGCCAGGCCGATGGCGAGCAGCGTGCTGCTGGCATCGCTCAAGCGGGCCTTGGCGCGCAGCACGAACATGCTCAGGCGCTTCAGGGTGGCGGGCAGCACGTCGGCACTGCAGGCCAGCCAGATGTCGTCCGGGCTGTGCTTGCAGCCGATCAGGCTGGCCAGCATGCGGCCCTGCGCGGTGCAGTAGGCGGCCAAGCGAGCGTGGCGGGCGTCGAGACGGCTGAAGTCGTTGCTGAGCTGACCGTGCAGAAAACTGGCGGCGTCGGCGCCTTCAGCGCGAATCACACCCCAGTGCGTCAGACGGGTGGCCCCTCCGGGACCGAAATTGGCGGCTTGGTTCATGAGCTCATTATGATCAGCGCCCGCACGTCAACGCACTCCGCGCCGGAGTGCCGCAGTGGCTTTGTAGGTTGCGATCAGGTGAAACGAGTCAAACAAGTCAAAAAACCGGCCTGGAAACAGGTGCTGATGCTGGTCGTGCTGATCCTGCTGTTCACGGCAGGCACCACCGCGACCTCGCTCTATTTCTGGTTGCACCGGCCTCTGCGCTTGCAGACGCCGTCGGTCGAGTATTCGATCGAGTCCGGTCAATCACCGCGCGAGGTGGCGCAGGGCTGGGTGGCGGCAGGCGTGCAGGTCGAGCCCTGGCTGCTCTACGAGTGGTTTCGCTGGTCGGGGCAGGCGCGGCGCATCCGTGCCGGCAGCTATGAAATCAGCACCGGCACCACGCCGCAGACCTTGCTGCGCAAGCTGGTGGCGGGCGATGAAACGCTGGCGCGGGTGCGGTTCATCGAAGGCTGGACCTTCCGCCAGGTGCGTGCCGAACTGGCCCGTGCGCCCGGCCTGAAGGCCGACAGCGCCAAGCTCAGCCCGGCCGATCTGATGGCGGCGATCGGTGCCTCCGCCGTTCAGCCCGAAGGGCACTTCTTCCCCGACACCTACACCTACGCCCGTGGCAGCTCGGATCTGGCGGTGCTCAAGCGCGCCTACCGGGCCATGCAGCGCCGCCTGGATGCGCTCTGGACCGAGCGGCCGGTCGATTCGCCCTTGCTGCAGCCCGAGCAGCTGCTGACGCTGGCCTCGATCGTCGAGAAAGAAACCGGCCGCGCCTCGGATCGGCCGCAGATCGCCGGTGTCTTCATCAACCGGCTGCGCATCGGCATGCCGCTGCAGACCGATCCGACGGTGATCTACGGTCTGGGTGAGGCCTTTGATGGCAATTTGCGCCGCAGCGACTTGCAGCGCGACACGCCCTACAACACCTACACCCGCGCCGGCCTGCCGCCGACGCCGATCGCGCTGCCGGGGCGCGAATCGCTGCTGGCGGTGCTGCGGCCGGCGCAGACGCGCGCGCTCTACTTCGTCGCCCGTGGCGACGGCACCAGCGAGTTCAGCGACAACCTGGCCGACCACAATCGGGCCGTCAACAAATACCAGCGAGGCCAGTGAGCATGAGCTTTTCCCTGCCCGGATCGGGTGCGTCGCCTGCGGGCTGCTTCGTCACCGTCGAGGGCATCGATGGTGCCGGCAAGACCACCCACGTCGAATCCTTGGCCGAACGCTGGCGCGCGCGCGGCCTGGAGGTGGTGCGCACTCGCGAGCCTGGCGGCACACCGCTGGCCGAGGCGCTGCGCGAGCTGCTGCTGCACCAGGCGATGGACGCCATGACCGAGGCGCTGCTGGTGTTCGCAGCCCGGCGGGATCATCTGCAGCAGGTCATCGAGCCGGCGCTCGCGCGTGGCGCGGTGGTGCTGTGCGACCGCTATACCGATGCCACTTTCGCCTACCAGGGCGCTGGGCGCGGGTTTGATGTCTGCGTGCTGGGGCAGCTGGAGCGCTGGGTCCAGCAGGGCCGCCAGCCCGATCTGACGCTGTGGTTCGATCTGCCACCCGAAGTGGCGGCCGCGCGTCGCGCCGCCGCCCGCGAACCCGATCGATTCGAGCAGGAGCAGGTGGCGTTCTTCACGCGGGTGGCCGATGGCTATCGGCTGCGTTTCGAGGCCGATCCGGCGCGCTGGCTGCGCATCGACGCGGCCGGCACGCCGGCGCAGGTGGCAGCGCAGATCGTCGCCGGGCTGGAGCAGCGCGGATGGTGAGCGCAACGCCCCGCAGCCCGGCCCGAGGCCGCCCGAGCGCTGCCGGTGATGACACCCCGGCAGCGCTTGGCGCGGCCAGTGCCCGCCCCGAGCTGCCCTGGCTGGCCGGACCATTGACCGAGGCGCTGCGCGTGCAGCGCGCCCACGCCTTGCTGGTGCATGGGCCACAAGGCGTCGGGCAGTTCGAGTTTGCGCTGGCGCTGGCCGCCGCCTGGTTGTGCGAAACGTCGGAGTCAGAGCGACCCGAGGGCCGCGCCTGCGGCCATTGCGCCAGCTGCCGGCTGGTGGCGGCGCGCAGCCACCCTGATTTGCGTCTGGTGGTGCCGGAAGTGCTGCGCGCCGAAGCCGGTCTGGCCGGCGATGAGGCTGGCACCGACGACGAAGGCAAGAAGCGCAAACCGAGCCGCGAGATCAAGGTCGATCAGATCCGCAGCGCGCTCGACTTCAGCGAGCTGACGGCGGGCCGGGCCCGCTTCAAGGTGGTGGTGCTGCATCCGGCCGAGCAGGTCAACGATGTGGCCGCCAACGCGCTGCTCAAAACTCTCGAAGAGCCGCCCGGTGCGTTGCGCTTTGTGCTGAGCTGCGGCGCGCCGCAAGCACTGCTGCCGACCATCCGCAGCCGCTGCCAGAGCGTCCGGCTCGGCCTGCCGCCGCATGAGCTGGCGGTGGTTTGGCTGGCCGGGCAGGGCGTGCCGGACGCCGAGGTGGTGCTCGACGCCTGTGGCGGGCAGCCGCTGGCGGCGCTTGAGCTGGCGCGAGCCGGTCTGGACGCCGCCGCCTGGCGCGACTTTCCGCAGTGGGTCGCGCAAGGGCGGGCCGCCGCCGTGGCGACCTGGCCGCTGCCGGTGCTGGTGGCGGCGCTGCAAAAACTCTGTCATGACCAGCTGCTGCTGCGGGTCGGTGCGCCGCCGCGTTATTTCAAGGCGCTGGCGCTGCCAGCCGGCGCTGATCTGGCTCGGTTGACGGCCTGGGCGGCCCAGTTGCGGCGCATGGCGGCCCAGGCCGATCACCCCTGGCACATGGGTTTGACGGTCGAAGCCTTGATGCTGCAGGCGCGTCAGGCTGGGTCGGGACCAGCGCAGCCGATACACTCACGGGCATGAGCGAACCTATCACCCGTAGTGCTCCCTTGGGCCCGGCTGGGGCGCGGCCCAGCGTCATTCAGTTGGTGTTCCGCGAGAAGGGTGCCCTGTACGCCGCCTACATCCCCCTGTTCTCCGAGGGTGGCTTGTTCGTGCCGACGCCGCGCGAATACCGCCTGGGCGAGGATGTCTACCTGCTGCTGACCTTGCCCGACGATCCGCAGCGTTATCCGGTCGCCGGCAAGGTGGCCTGGATCACGCCAGCGAACGCTTCGGGCGGTCGCACCCAGGGCGTGGGCGTGCGCTTTCCGGTCGATGAAAAGACCCGCGCGCTGCGCATGCGCATCGAAGAGATGCTCGGCACCTCGATCCAGTCATCCAAGCCGACCCAGACGATCTGAATGTACGTCGATTCCCATTGCCATCTGAACTTCCCCGAGCTGCAGGCGCAGCTGCCTGAGATCCGCATCCGCATGGCCGAGGCCAAGGTCACGCAAGCGCTGTGCATCTGCACCACGATCGAGGATTTCGACAGCGTGCACCAGCTGGCGCTGCAGCACGACAACTTCTGGGCTACCGTCGGCGTGCATCCCGACAACGAGGATGTGCACGAGCCGACGCTCGCCGAGCTGGTGCAGCTGGCGGGCCGGGAGCGGGTGGTCGCGATCGGCGAAACCGGGCTCGACTACTACCGCCTGGGCACCCGCACGGTGGCCGAGATGGAATGGCAGCGCGAGCGGCTGCGCACCCATGTGCGCGCCGCCCGGGCCGTGGCCAAGCCGCTGGTGATCCATACCCGCAGCGCGGCGGCCGACACGCTGGCGATCCTGCGCGAAGAGGGTGCAGAGCAGGCCGGCGGCGTGTTTCACTGCTTCACCGAGTCGATGGACGTGGCACGCGCTGCGCTCGACATGGGCTTCTACATCTCGTTTTCCGGCATCCTGACCTTCAAGAGCGCCAAGGAATTGCACGAGGTGGCGCGCCAGGTGCCGCTGGAGCGTTGCCTGATCGAGACCGACAGCCCCTATCTGGCACCGACGCCGTACCGGGGCAAGCTCAACACGCCGGCCTACGTGCCGTATGTGGCCGCCGAGCTGGCCCGGCTGCAAGGCCGTGATGTGGTCGAGGTGGCCGAGCAGACCAGCCGTAATTTCCGGGTCTTGTTTGGCATTCCGGCGCCGGCCAGCGTCTGAACGCTACGGCGGGCAGGCCAACTCGCCGCGTTGCGGGGCTGTCACAGCCGGGCTGGCGCTGAAGCTGCGACTTCTTGCCGATTCACGCCGCTGATCTGCCGGCTGTGCGAACCCTACATCGTGTCGGATAGATTCCGACACGATTTTTCCAATTATGCGGACTGCCATAAATCGACTGATGTGACTACGATGGACCCATCAACAGCGATCCTTTAGGAGTGCAGAGATGGAAACCCAAATCGTCAGCCCGTTCAACCCGTTTGATCTGATGATGAACCCGCAAGCGGTGTTCCAGGCCATTGAGCGCTCGGAGCGTTTGCAGCGCTTGCAAAGCCGCATCTGCCGACCGCTCGACAAACCGCTGATCCCGCACGCCGGTGATGTCGATGCCTATGACCAGGCCATCGATGCCGAGCCCGGCAGCAGCGAAGACGACTGCACCGCCTTCGGTTTCTGAGTCCGGTCTGCGCCGGGGTGAGTGGTGCTCAGCGCGCCTGCCAGGCCGCACGCGCCAGCAGCGCAGCACCAGCCCCGACCGCGACGAACAGCAGCAAGCTCCACAGCTCGAACGGCACTCCGAACAGCTTGACTGCTGCGTCGGCGCAGGACGCCCGCACTTCGAACAACTCTGGCTGCCAGGCGTCCAGCCCCAGGCCGGAGATGATCTTGTCAGCCAGCGTCAGATCGCACGACGGTAGCTTGGACGCGACCAGATTCTGGTAGAGCGCTGCAGCCGTACCCGCCAAGGCGGTTGGCACCATCAGCACTGCGGTGCCGATCCGCAGCGCACGCACATCGAGCACGCTGCCCAGCAGCCCCAGCAGTGCGATCATGATGAACAGGATGCGCTGCAGGATGCACCACGGGCACGGTTGCATGCCGAAGCGGTGCTGTCCCACCGACGCCGCCACTACCGAAGCGGCGCAAGCCAGTCCGATCAGCGCCAACCCGGCGCGCGGGGAGACTGGCAGCTTCATGCCACTTCGGCGATCAGCTCGATCTCGACGCAGGCGCCAAGCGGAATCTGCGCCACGCCAAACGCGCTGCGCGCATGTGCGCCCTTCTCGGGGCCGAACACCGCACCGAGCAATTCGGACGCGCCATTGGTGACCAGGTGTTGCTCGGTGAAATCAGCCGTGCTGTTCACCAGGCTCATCACCTTGACGATGCGAACCACTTTTTCCAGATCACCCACCGCCGCTTGCAGCGTGCCGAGCAGGTCGATCGCGACTGCGCGGGCGGCTTCCTTGCCTTCGGCGGTGCTGATGTCCTTGCCCAGCTGACCGGCCCAGACCTTGCCATCGCGCTTGGCGATGTGGCCGGACAGGAACACCAGCGCGCCGCTGCGCACGAACGGCACATAAGAGGCCGCCGGAATGGCCACGGGCGGCAGCGTGATGCCGAGGTCTTGAAGTCGTTGGGCGATGCTCATGGGGAAATCAGCGAGAAAACCGGGACGGGCGATCGTACACCGGACCGCATAGAACTACGGCGGGCCGGTTTGCGGCAACGGCTCGGACGAGCAGTAGGGGTTGCTGCCAATGTCCGAAGGCAGCATCACCGAGGTTCAGCGAACCGCTGGTGTCGGCGCCGATGCGGCTCAGCACGACCAGGATCTCGGCATAGTTCCAGATGTTCGGATTCGGGGCGCCGCCCCGGGCTTGGTTCTCGACCCGATGCGACCAAGCGCTGTGCATGCGTATCTGTGCGTTTTGACAGCCCACGACTTTGCCTGCAATGTCGGAGCATCCATGAAATCCTCAAGTCTCAGCGATAGGTCGAGGCTTTTGACACACCTTCGGACTGCAATGAACCTCGGCGACTTTCCACTTCAGAGCGCACTCGCTCAAGAGCACCCCGCCGATATTTGTAATTGGCGCATCGATTGTTGTAGTCCCCAACTGCTGCATTGAAGGCGTCAAGGGCCGTCCGGGAGTATTTGTCCACAGCAGATTCCCATGAATTCAACCGAATATTTTGCGCGAGGCAATACCGAATCTGGTCATCGTTTAAAACCACCCCGGAGCCAGGTGTTGGCATTTCTTCATAAATTGTCGGTGCAGAGTAGTTATTTGATGGGTTTTTGTTGATAAGATTTATAATAATTACCAGGGCCAAAAAGATGCTGCCGCCGATAATCCATTTCTTTGGGGAAGATGTTTCTTTTGGTTTTGGTTGCTTCATGCGGCTTTCATCAACTTCAAACGGTCGATGGTTAGATGAAGCAGATTGTGGTGCATCTGATTTCTGCGTGGGTACTGGATTGGGGGTGCGATGGATAGAATCAGGAATATCGATCTCTGATGCCATGTCCTCAAGACCGGCAAAGCCTCTTGGTTTCTGCGAATTGTTACTCATGATTGATCTTGGTAATTGATTTCTTGCCATTTTTATGGCTCATGGTTATTTCTCCATGCTGAGGGTTGGATAATTACCTCTGCAAAAACATCAAGAGGATGGTGAGGGCTGAAATGGCCAAATGCCATTTGTCAAACGTTCGCAGCTTCCCTTTACCTAGGAATCGATAGTTTTTCTCGTCTGTAGAGATCACGCGATACCGACAGATCGGGAAAATAGGGATGAAGATCAAAACGAAGTAATAGGTTGCCATGTAAGAACCCGAATCCGGATCGTGGTCCGTATTGCCGTACAATGTAACGCCACAGCCATTGATAGTGTAGAGTGACGGAGCTGAATCAATCTGGGTGAGGTCGCCATAAATTCGCACGTTGCGTCGCACGATTTCCAGATTTTTTTGAACCCGCTCCATGGCTTCGGGACCGTTGGCAAAAATGTTGGCCCCTTCCAGCATGGTCAAGCACACTGACCATTTGGCAGTTTTGTTGCCGTAGTCAATCGCACACGAACAGATCGCATAAGCCACCTCATCTTTGACGCCCCGGATGACGTCAGGGGTCACACCGCTACGCTCGGCCATATTAAGCAATCCCGGAACCATGGAAATAATGTGCTGGCCTTGGCTATCTGCACGGGTTGGATCATTTCCAGCTGCTGTGACCGCCTCGTTGCACAGGTTTCGAATGGGTGCCAGTAAATTGCCATAAGATTTTTTACGAGCGATTTCATCGAGTTGCTTCAGGTCATTATCGACCAGTTCAGCAAGTTCAGGAAATTGAGCAAAGTGCGCTTGCAGCATCTTGGCTACGCGCTGTGCAGAGTCAATATCGTCAGCCCCACGAACCAGTTCCAGCACCAAGCTCCGGATGGGGTAGCCTACCCGGCTGCTCAGGTCATGCACCAACCCCCTGGCTTTCATGCTCATCTGGATGGGCTTGGCCACAAGAGTCCAGTTGGTTATCACCTTTTCGAGTTTGTCCAGTAAAATCTTGAGATTGGCCGGTTGTTCACATGCTGCTTTGGAGGCCTCGACCAGCTTAGTAATATTGTCAGCCTCTTTCTCTAAAAATGCTCTGGCATCGAGTCCATAGGCATCGATCAATTCGTCGAGCAATACCGGCGCACGGTGCTCACCAGACGCTGTAGCCACATCGACCACCTTGAAGACGACGCGCAACATCTGGGTAGTTTCGATACGGTCCAGAGCGGTACGGATAGCGTCCCTAAAGAGTATTATCCTTATTGATAAACCGTTTTCAACGGTTTCTTTTGACTGAATCAAGGGGCATTCAGCCAAGGCACGATCCTCATTCAGAATAACCATCAGGGCGGCAGGATCAATATCGTCAGAAGTTTTCACCAGCACAAGAATTTGCTTCACCCAGTTGCTGACGGAAGTGTCATCGCCGAGCATCTCCAATCCAGCGGCTACCAGGTTCGCACGAACCAAACCGATTTCCGATTCGGCCTGTTTGAAGTAGGCCTTTAGATCTTGGTCGATCAGATTGCAATAGTCCGTCGCACGTTTGGGGGATAGACTGGGCAACCATTCGAGCTCGCACGCCAGTCGACTGCGCGGGTTGGTTAGATCTTGTCGGGCTTTGGCACATTGATCTGGGTCGAGTAAAAGGCTTTGCTCTTCTTCCAGAATCAAAATACGCTGTTTTTTGTCGCGCGTTGTTGCGCCCAGCAAACCAAATGCGGTGCGATGCAGAGCACTTTGACTCGGCGGATCGTTGCGTCGAATGATGTTCTCCATGCTCACAAGGCCTTTCTATTATTAAGGTTCACCTACCATTGACCTCCGACATTGCACACATCCGCTTGCCCTCAAGTCTTCGGCTTGGATTTTGCGATATAAATCCCTCTTGCCAGGTTGTCAAGACCTGCGAATCTTATGGGGGCTGTCGGTTCGTGTGGCACCGATCGAACGCAACTTTAAACGAAACCGATACGGTGCCCGGTAGCACTGCCTGTTCGCTCGGGGGTAGATTCCAATGCTTCCATCAAGAATTTTTGTGATATGTGATTCGAACCCGAACGCACGCATAGGCGTGCCCCTTCTCGAATCACGAATGCCACATCCGAGAGCGGGCGCCCCGAGAGTTTTTTGGCTAATACCATCAAATCCACATCCTTGTCGCAAGGAAGTTTGGCAATCTCTTTCTGGAGAAGTGCTTTGACCTCTTCTTCGGTCGCCGGATTCACCTCGATCACATAGTCAAATCGACCGCGTCGCAAGATGGCTGAATCAATGAGTTCAATCCGGTTAGTCATGCCGATCACCAACACTTCGTTCTTGGTGGCATTAGGAATACGCCGCAGAAACTCGGCGACTTCTTCAATACGGTGAGCGTTCGACCCATTGCCGGACTCACGGTCTGCAAGAAATGCCTCCATCTCGTCAATGATCAAGACAGAGGGAGAGTTTTTCATGGCCTTATCAAAGATCTCGGCGATTTTTTTGCTGGTGTCGTGGATGAAAGGACTCGCGACACTGGATGCATCAACCTGAAAGCTGGGCCAGCCCAAATACTCAACCAATTGCTCGATGGCAAACGTCTTGCCGCAGCCGGGTGGACCGTGAAGTACGATGGCGGAAGGAAAGCCAATCCCAAGATTGGCATACTGTGCCTTGCTGCGCACGATGTCGATCACATGCTCATTGAAAAAATCTTCTAAGATCTTGCGTTCGGGCAACGTGAACGGAATGTCACGATCCAATTTTGAGCTTTGCTGATCACCGGAGTTTGTCGCTTTAGCAGTGCCAGTCTCTTTGAGATCAGTGCCTTCTTCAGTTTGAAATTTTGACTGGGTCAACTGAGCCATGCCAGCGGCTGAAATTACGTCCGTGACCCCTTTTGGGGTCAGCCAGCTCATCATTTTATTGATTCTTCGCGCGGACTTCACCGAGACTTGTGCACCTCCGGTGAGCCAATACCCGAGGACCAGATCGTCAGTAGCAGGAGTCGAAATGGAGAATATTGGCAAAAGCTTCCCTAAGTCTTCCACATAGAGGGCATCTTGAAGTGCTGAATCGGGATCTACCTTGCGAGTCGCCTTGAGAGCGTTGGCAAACGCCATTGCTTCGGCATACGAGTTGGGAGATCGCCCCTCATGGACCGGCTCAATCACCGAGTTGGGGCCAGAAGACATCATATGGAATTCGTTGGGGCCAAAGGAGAACTTGGTTAGACTGCCTTCACTAATAAGTCTAAGTCTGAGCCAACGCTCATAGAGGTCACCATTAATGAGCAGTGCGCGGCCACCACCATCGGTGTCCACTATTTGCCAAGAGACGTCTCCATGACGTGCGCGTCGGCACACCGCATCGTCCGGTAGTTTGTATCCAAAGGGCAGCCAGGTTTCAATTGCCATAATTTATCCCAACAATATGTTTGCACCGGAAAAAATTCGGTCATCACCGCCCATACGAATACGCACAGTGTCCATGTGATCCATGATCAAACGCAGCTTGTCAATGTCGTCTGCAGCGAGGGCCTGTTTTCCAAGGTGACATAGCTCTGCAAATTCGGTGGTATCTAAAAATAGATGAGGACTTTGAGTCATCCAATTGAATCGATCGATCACAAACCAATCCAGCCGGAACAAAACTTCCCAATTGCGGTTTCGTAAATCGCGCAGATGGTTTTCAAAATCAGTCTTGTTGTTGTCGATGCAATTTCGTGCCGTGATGACTAATTTATCAAAGAATGAGGCTTCGATGGGGCGTGCATGTTTGCGCACGGTTTCGTTGAAAAAGTTAACACACGTGTCGAGATCCATCTGCCGAATGACTTTGAGGTGGGACTTGCGTGCTAGGGCGAGCAGTTTCTTTGCTTCCTGAATGTCGGCCATGGCATGCCCGGCAGTTTCGGGGTCCACCGCAATATTATTGGCATCCGCACGATTTAAACGCTCACGGGCCTCATCAAGGCGTGGATCATCAATCCTGTCGGAGATGGCGTCGATCCGGCCCGAAATCTCCTCGGTCTCTTCCAGTATTCGTTTGGATACATTGCTGTAATCGACTTCGCCCACTTCGCGTGTGTAGAAGGTACGTCCGCTCTCAAAGGTGCCTTGAATGCAAGGTACATTGATGTTGATGAATATATTGCCCGAGTCGAGCACTTCGTATTCCATCTGCAGTTCAGCCCCCTTGGGAATGACGCCCGCAGAAAAATGTGAACCCCGAATTTCAAAGATGCCCACGAACTGATTGTCGCGAATGGGATCTTCAATGCTGCCTTCCCAGAGCTTGAAGTTGATTGACCCAGGTGATCCGGCCTTGAGCATTTCATCTGAGCGATAGGTGCGGGTACCCTTTTTTGGCAGAGAATCACCCTCCTTGACCAGATAGTCCAGAACAAACGGCCCCCCCAACTTTTCACGGGCTTCCACACCAATGGAGTGGGACGCTGGGATGGCATCGACCTGAGCGGCTGTGCGTGTGATGACGATTACGCTTTCCGCAATGGTGATGGAACCGCCAGTGGGGTCAAACACGTAAATTTTGAACTTGTTTTCTCCGGGCTTTGTCAGTGTGGCTTCATAATGTGCACCATTCTTCAATGGAATTTTTCCAGAATTGGTGCCTACGTCAATGCTGTCAATCTGAAAGGTGGATCCTTCCAATACCTCGCCACCAATCCTTGTCACGATCTTGGCTTTGGTGTCGGTAGTGCGGGCGACGTAGTTGAAACCAATATTGAGTACTCCGCTGGCCGCGATCGTGCCCCGTACACTCTTGCGACCACGGCTTTCGTTGGACCAGTCGATAGACTCGGCAAATACGGCGGCTCCTTCTGCCACCGCTGTCATGGGGTTAACGTCATTGGAAAATGGGATGCCTAATTCGAAGGAAATTTTCTCGCGCAAAGGTGGATATTGTGTAGGGCCACCTACAAAAACCATCCGCTCAATGGAGTCAGCGCTTAGCCCGGCTTTTTCTATAGTGCCGCGTGTCGCAGTGATGGCTTCATTGAGCTTCTCGGAAATGAGCTCATTCAGACGCGCTTTTGACAATGGAATATCTAGGTAAATATCTTTACTTGCGCGATCTCTTACCCGTAATTCAGTATCATCCATGCTGATAACGGCCTCATCCCTGGAGGACAGGGTGATCTTGGCTTTCTCTGTAGCCCACATGGCCATGGAACGAAGCGTAGAATATTGCTTGTCGATGATAAAGTCTTCAGGCAAGTCGAAGTTTTTGCGCAGCCATGGGCTAACAACATTATCCATTAGAATGCGGTCAAAGTCGCGTCCTCCGCACATGGCGATACCACCGTGGGCTAGAAGGCTGACTCGCCCACTGGTGCTCTGGGCAATTGCGATATCCAGTGTGCCGCCACCTAGATCGAATACCAAGAAGATGCCGTCGGTCTTGCGTTTTCGCATCACGCTCATGACCGCAGCCACGGGCTCCTGCATGAGGGCAATTTTTCCAAGACCTGCACTCTCAGCGGCTGCCTTGGTAGCGTCCTTCTGCATTTGATTAAATGCTGCAGGCACCGTGATGACCGTTCCAGTATCTGGATCGTTGCGGATTTCCTCGGGAAGGTAGGCGTAAAGGACTTGAAGAATCTCTGCCGAGCAGTCTTCGGGGGTCATCACAACATCAGCCGCAGAGAGCTTGATGGGTGTCTTGGTACCCATAAATCGTTTGAAACCGGTGGCGGCATTCTCAGGGCTGCGCGCTGCGTTGTCATAGGCACGCTTTCCGATAAATTTATTTTTACGTCGATCGATGAAAATCGCCGAAGGTGTGACGTCGTTTTGTTCCGTGTCCTTATATGTTTTGATTTCCTCACCATCAAACGTCGAAATTGCGCTGTTGGTGGTCCCAAGGTCGATTCCTACATAGGTCTTCATGATTACTCTGCCAGCTTCAATAGTATGGTCCCGGATTTGACGACACCGTCGGGCCCCATGAGGATGGGTTCCAGCATTTGCTCTACCACCAAGGTGTCTTCGGGTCCAAAGTCGGAAATATTCAATGGGGTGACGGCCATGCCAGGGTCATAGGGATACCCCTCAAGGCTGACTAGACGTAGGCCCGCCACAGCAAGCGTGTCATCGACACGTTTTTGGAAGTAGCGGATTTGATTGATGTATCGGCTGGAATCAGTTACTTCAAGCTTGCCGAGTAACCGATGAAAGAGTTTGGCCATACGCCAACTTTCAATGACGATTTCGATCAGGGGCTGACGTAGATCTACCGTAGTTTCGTTTGCATTGGCTTCCATATATTCCCTATGAGTCTTTAAATGCTGGCTTACTTTCAGATTTGGCCGCGCACCAATATCGCCATTTTTATGGCCTCAGTCTACCAGTAAGCACCCTGACGCAGGGCCAGAAAGAGCGTTCAAAGCCATTCCATTGCAGACAATCACTGCAGGTGAGGTCTGACGTGTGGCAAGGTCACCTCGTCTCCCTCTTCAGGGTGAGCCGACCGGGGCGTTTGCTGGGGAATGATCGGTGCCATCAACTTCGTCTGGATTTCAGGCTCGTATGCGTCACGGTCTGGGTTTGCTCACTGGCGTACTGGGTGTCTTGCTTGGCACGGCGCTGCAATTGCAGCAGGCCGAGTTGTGGCACAGCCTCGCTTATCCCGGACTGGTCGGGACGGGTCTGGCACTGACTGGTCTTGCCGGGTGGCGGTCTCGCCGCTGGCCGTGGCTGGCAGCCATGCTGGCGCTGCTGGCCGGGCTGGCGCTGGGTGTCGGGCAGGCTGGCTGGCGCGCCCAGGTGCGGTTGGCCGAGTCATTGCCGGCCGAGCTGGAGCTGCGCGATCTGGAGGTGATCGGCGTGGTGGCGAGCCTGCCGGTGCGGCGCATCGAGGGCGTGCGCTTTCAGTTCGACGTCGATTCGGCGCGGCGCCTCGACACCGGCGCTGCGGTGGTGTTGCCGCGCCGGTTGGCGCTCGGCTGGTATCTTGGCTGGCAGGAAGGCGCCTTGCTGATCGAACCCATGCAACAGCTGCGGCCGGGGCAACGCTGGCGCCTGGTGGTGCGGTTGAAGCGCCCGCATGGCACGCTCAATCCGGATGGCTTCGATTACGAGCTGTGGTTGTTCGAGCAGGGCGTGCGGGCCACCGGGTCGGTTCGCAGCGCCCACGCCACGCCTGCCGAACTGCTGGTGGATGCGGCCGGTACCGGGCTGGCGCGGCTGGGCTATCAGATCGACCGGTGGCGCCAGCAGTTGCGTGATGCGCTGTATCAGCAGCTCGGCGATACGCCAGCCGCCGGTGTGCTGGCGGCGCTGGTGATCGGCGACCAGGCGGCCATTGATCAGGCCGACTGGGACGTGTTCCGCAGCACCGGCGTGGCGCATCTGGTGGCGATCAGCGGCTTGCATGTGACGATGTTCGCCTGGGTGGCGGGCGCGCTGGTGGCGTTCGGCTGGCGGCGCAGCCGGCGCTTGATGCTGGCGTTGCCGGCCGGGCAAGCCGGGCGCTGGGGCGGGCTCGGTTGTGCGGCTGCGTATGCGCTGCTGGCGGGCTGGGGTGTGCCGTCGCAGCGCACCGTTTTCATGTTGGCAGCCACCACCATGGTGCGCGCAGTGGGGTGGCGTTGGCCATGGTTTGCCGTGCTCGGCTTGGCTGCGTTGGTGGTGACTTTGCTGGACCCATGGGCTTTGTTGCAGCCTGGTTTCTGGCTCTCTTTTGTGGCGGTGGCGATGCTGTTCGTGCAGGACGCTGGCGTCCCCCAACCGGCCAAGCACCCCGTTGCAGACGTACCTGATGCAGTTGCTGAGGGCTGGCTCGCCAGGCATGTCCGGGCCGTCATGCAGCTCACGCATGCTGCCGCGCGGGAAGGTCTGCGCACCCAACTGCTGATGACGCTGGGCTTGGCGCCGCTGACGCTGCTGTTTTTTCATCAGATGTCGCTGGTCGGTCTGCTGGCCAATCTGGTGGCGATTCCGTGGATCACGCTGCTGGTGACGCCGTTGGCACTGCTTGGTGTGCTGCTGGCGCCGCTGTGGTCGCTCGCCGCCTGGCTGGTGAGCCTGTTGATGCAGTTTTTGGCGGTGCTGGCGGCCTGGCCGCTGGCGAGCTGGCAGGCCCCGGCGGCGCCGATCTGGGCTGTTTGCGTCGGACTGCTGGGGGGCGGCGTGCTGGCGCTGCCGCTGCCAAGGCGGCTGCGGCTGCTCGGCCTGCCGCTGATGCTGCCGCTGCTGGATGCGCCCTTGGCGCTGCCGCCCGAGGGGCAGTTCACGGTGCTGGCAGCGGACATCGGGCAGGGCAATGCCGTGCTGGTGCGCACCCGCCAGCACACGCTGCTCTACGACACCGGGCCGCAGTATTCGCGTGACAGCGATGCGGGCGAGCGGGTGCTGGTGCCGCTGCTGCACGCGCTCGGCATTGTCAGGCTGGACCTGCTGGTGCTGTCGCACCGCGACCAGGACCATGTCGGCGGTGCTGCCGCCGTGCTGCGCGGTGTCGGTGCCTGGCGTGTCATGGGTTCGCTGGAGGCGGGGCATCGACTGCGTGAGCTGGCGCCATTTCAGCCTTGCCAAGTTGGCCAGAGCTGGGTCTGGGATGGCGTGCGCTTTGAAGTGCTGCATCCCCGGCCTGTTGACTACCTGCGTGCGGCCCGTGGCGAGCTGCGCACCAACGGTTTGTCCTGCGTGCTGCGCATCAGTGCCAGCCGACCGAATGAGGCTGGCGCGAGTGGTCCGTCGATTTTGCTGGCTGGGGACATCGAGCGTGAACAGGAGTTGATCTTGCTCGAAACACAAGCGACAAGGCTGCGATCCGATGTCTTGTTGGTGCCACACCATGGCAGTCGCACTTCCTCGACGGCAGAATGGCTGAGCAGTGTCGCGCCATCGGTTGCGGTGGTCCAATCGGGGTACCTCAACCGCTACGGGCATCCTTCACCGATGGTCTTGGATCGGTATCGAATGCACGCTGTTGGGGTGATTCGCACTGATACATGCGGCGCCTGGCACTGGAATAGTGCGAGTGCGGCCTATTGGTGCGAGCGCATGCGGAGTGGTCGCTATTGGCATGCTCCGCTTCAGGGCGATGGCCCTGAACTTGCTAAGATTTTTTCATTCATCGACAACCAACCATGACAATGATGTTCGACGAGATGAACGATGCCGGCGGAAAGGCTCGGGACCATTACCGCGCCTATGCTCGCTGGTTGCAAGAACAGCCCGGGGAGGTGATGCGGGCTCGGCGTGAAGAGGCCGAAATGATCTTTCGCCGGGTCGGCATCACCTTTGCGGTGTATGGCGACAAGGATTCCGGCGAGGGCACCGAACGGCTGATCCCCTTCGACCTGATTCCCCGCGTGATCCCGGCCCACGAGTGGCGCGAGATGGAAAAGGGCCTGCGCCAGCGGGTCTCAGCCCTGAACCGCTTCATCCATGATGTCTACCACGACCAGGAGATCATCAAGGCGGGCATCGTGCCGGCGGACCAGATCATGCGCAACGCGCAGTTCCGGCCCGAGATGATCGGTGTCGACGTGCCGGGCGGGGTGTATTCACACATCTCAGGCATCGACATCGTGCGTGCGGCCAATCCGGACGGCTCGGGCAGCTACTACGTGCTCGAAGACAACCTGCGTGTGCCCAGTGGCGTGAGCTACATGCTGGAAAACCGCAAGATGATGATGCGGCTGTTTCCGGACCTGTTTGCCGCACACCGCATCGCACCGGTGGCGCATTACCCCGATCTGCTGCTCGAAACCCTGCGCTCGGTGGCGCCGAATGGCGTGAACGACCCGACCGTGGTGGTGCTGACGCCCGGCATGTACAACTCGGCCTACTTCGAGCACGCCTTCCTGGCGCAGCAGATGGGCGTCGAGCTGGTCGAAGGCCAGGATCTGTTCGTCAAGGACAACTTCGTCTTCATGCGCACCACGCGCGGCCCGAAGCGGGTCGACGTGATCTACCGCCGCCTGGACGACGATTTCCTCGATCCGCTGGTGTTCCGCCCGGACACGACGCTGGGCTGCCCCGGCCTGCTGTCGGTCTACCGCGCCGGCAACGTGACGCTGTCCAACGCCATCGGTACCGGCGTGGCCGACGACAAGTCGATCTATGCCTACGTGCCGAAGATGATCGAGTTCTACCTGGGCGAAAAACCCATCCTGAACAACGTGCCGACCCATCTTTGCCGCGACAAGGATGATCTGAAGTACGTGCTCGATCACCTGTCCGAGCTGGTGGTGAAGGAAGTGCACGGCGCGGGCGGCTACGGCATGCTGGTCGGCCCGGCCGCGACCAAGGCCGAGATCGCCGATTTCCGCGAGCACCTGCTGGCCAACCCGAGCAACTACATCGCACAGCCGACGCTGAGCCTGTCGACCTGCCCGACCTTTGTGGAAAAGGGCATCGCGCCGCGCCACATCGACCTGCGGCCGTTCGTGCTGTCGGGCAAGGAAGTGCAGCTGGTGCCGGGCGGACTGACACGGGTGGCGCTGAAAGAAGGCTCGCTCGTCGTCAATTCGTCGCAGGGCGGCGGCACCAAAGACACCTGGGTTATGGAGGACTGAACATGCTGTCAAGAACGGCGGACCACCTGTTTTGGATGGCGCGTTACATGGAGCGGGCCGAGAACACGGCGCGCATGCTGGATGTCAATTACCAGACCTCGCTGCTGCCGCAATCGGCGGCGGTGTCGGAGCTGGGTTGGCGCGGTTTGCTGAGCATTTCCGAGCTCAGCACGGCCTTCCAGGAGAACTACGGCGCGATCGATGCGCGCAAGGTCATGCAGTTCATGGTGCGTGATGAAGCCAACATGTCGAGCATCCACGCCTGCCTGCGCGCGGCGCGTGAAAACGCCCGTGCGGTGCGCGGCGCGCTGACCACCGAGGTCTGGGAAACCACCAACCAGACCTGGCTGGAGTTCAACCGCATGCTGAGCGACGGTGCCTTCGAGCGCGATCCTGCCGCCTTGTTCGAGTGGGTCAAGTTCCGCTCGCACCTGTCGCGTGGTGTGCAGGTCGGCACCATGCTCCAGGATGAGGCGCTGCATTTCGTGCGCATCGGCACCTTCCTGGAGCGTGCCGACAACACCGCACGGTTGCTCGACGTCAAGTTCCACGCGGTCGAGAGCGATTTCTACGGCGCGGCCGACGCGCGTGATCAGGAGTACGACTTCTATCACTGGTCGGCGATCCTGCGCTCGGTGTCGGGTTTCGAGGTCTACCGCAAGGTCTACCGCAACGTGATCCAGCCCGAGAAGGTGGCTGAGCTCTTGATCCTGCGTCCGGACATGCCGCGCTCGCTGGCGGCGTGCACCCACGAGGTGGTGGCCAATCTGGCGCTGGTCGCCAGCGATCCGAGCTCCGAGACGCTGCGCCGCGCCGGCCGCCTCAAGGCCGATCTGGACTACGGCCGCATCGACGAGATCCTGGCCACCGGCCTGCATGCCTTCCTGACCCAGTTCCTCGACCGCGTCGGTGATCTGGGCGTCGGCATCAGCCGCGACTTCCTGGTAGCGGTGCACTGACGCCGAGCTCGCTCGCGCCTGAACCGATATTCCAGCCTAGTGCCGACCTCGCCTCACGGCCCGGTCGGCCTTTGTTTTCTCCCTCACCACAGGACTAAGCCGTGTCCATTCACGTTGCACTGAGTCACGTTACCCATTACAAGTACGACCGCCGCGTTGGCATGTCGCCGCAGATCGTGCGACTGCGCCCGGCCCCGCATTGCCGCACCTCGATCCTGTCGTACTCGCTCAGGGTCGAGCCCGAAGGCCATTTCATCAACTGGCAGCAGGATCCGTTCTCGAACTACCTGGCCCGGCTGGTGTTTCCGGACGAGATGACCGAGTTCAAGGTCAGCGTCGATCTGGTGGCCGAGATGTCGGTCTACAACCCGTTCGACTTCTTCCTGGAGCCGAGCGCCGAGAATTTCCCGTTCAGCTACGACGAATCGCTGTCGGCCGAGTTGGCTCCGTACATGGTCACCGAGCCGGCCACGCCGGCGTTCAAAGCCTTCATCGACTCGATCGACCTTCGGCAAGTCCGCACCATCGACTTCCTGGTCGGCCTGAACCAGCGCCTGCAGAACGAGATCAAGTACACGATCCGTCTGGAACCGGGCGTGCAGACGCCGGAAGAAACGCTCACCAAGGCGCTCGGCTCCTGCCGTGACACCGGCTGGCTGCTGGTCGAGACGCTGCGGCATCTGGGCCTGGCGGCGCGTTTTGTCTCCGGCTACCTGATTCAGCTCAAGTCCGACGTCAAGGCGCTCGACGGCCCGAGCGGCACCGAAGTCGATTTCACCGACCTGCACGCCTGGTGCGAGGTCTATCTGCCCGGCGCCGGCTGGATCGGCTTCGATCCGACCTCCGGTCTGCTGGCGGGCGAAGGCCACATTCCGGTGGCGTGCACGCCGCAGCCGTCCAGCGCCGCGCCGATCAGCGGTGCGATCGATGAGTGCGAGGTCGAGTTCGAGCACTCGATGCAGATCACGCGCATCTTCGAGTCGCCGCGCGTCACCAAGCCGTACACCGAAGCGCAGTGGGGCGATGTGCTCAAGCTCGGCGAAGCGGTCGATGCCGAGCTGGTGGCGGGCGATGTGCGCCTGACGATGGGCGGCGAGCCGACCTTCGTTTCGGTCGATGACCGTGACGGCGCCGAATGGAACACCGACGCGCTCGGCCCTACCAAACGTCTCTACGCGCAAGACCTGACCCAGCGTCTGCGCGACCACTACGGCGCCGGTGGCTTCCTGCACTACGGCCAGGGCAAGTGGTATCCGGGCGAGCAGCTGCCGCGTTGGGCGTTGTCGATCTACTGGCGCGAGGATGGCCAGCCTTGCTGGACCGACCCGAGCCTGTTCGCCGACGAGCGCGATCCGCACCAGTACAGCGCTGAAGATGCCAAGCTGTTCATCCAGACCCTCTCTGGCAAGCTCGGCCTGACCGACAAGTACATCCAGACCGGCTACGAGGACACCTGGTACTACCTGTGGCGCGAACGCCGCCTGCCGGTCAACGTCGATCCGTTCGACAGCCGTCTGGACGACGAGCTGGAGCGCATCCGCCTGCGCCGCGTCTTCGACCAGGGCCTGGAGGCCGAGATCGGCTATGTGCTGCCGATCAAGTGCGAAGGTCCGCGTCTGGGCGGCAACCGCTGGGTCACCGGCCCGTGGTTCTTCCGCGACGAGCGCATGTACCTGATCCCGGGTGATTCGCCGATGGGCTACCGCCTGCCGCTCGACTCGCTGCCCTGGGTGGCCAAGCGCGACTATCCGTACCACCTGGAACACGATCCGTTCGCGCCGCGCGATGCGCTGCCGCAAGGGCCGGCCCTGCGCACGCAGTACGCGCCGCATGTGGCCGGCGGCGGTTTCGCCGAAGGCGGCGTGGTTGGTGTGCAGGCCGGTCTGAGCGACGGCTCCTTTGAGTCTGGCTTTGATGCTGCCACCGCTGGCACCTTTGCTGGCGCTGCCGTCGGCACGGGCGCTCTGGGTGCGGTGGGCGCTGCTGCGGCCGGTGTTGCCGGGACTGCGGCGGCGGCTGCTGCTGCCGGTGATGCGGCCGGTGACGGTCGCGCGGCTGACCGCAACAGCCGCAGCCAGGCGCTGCGCGCGCTGAGCGAGCAAGAACTGGCGCGCCATCCGAGCCGCTTCGAGTCGGCGCACTGGATCACTCGCACGGCGCTGTGCGTCGAAGCGCGTGACCCGCGCCGCGCCAACGGCCCGAAGGCTGAACTGGTCGGCAGCGCCACCGGCGTGCTCTACGTCTTCATGCCGCCGCTGGCCGCTCTGGAAGACTACCTCGACCTGCTCACCGCCGTTGAAGCCACGGCGGCCCAGCTGGGCATGAAGATCGTGCTGGAAGGCTACCCGCCGCCGCGCGATCCGCGCCTGAAGCTGCTGCAGGTCACGCCTGATCCGGGCGTCATCGAGGTCAACATCCACCCGGCGCACAACTGGGCCGATCTGGTCGAGCACACCGAATTCCTCTACGACGCGGCCTGGCAGTCGCGCCTGTCGACTGAGAAGTTCATGCTCGACGGCCGCCACACCGGCACCGGCGGCGGCAACCACATGGTGATGGGCGGCGCCACGCCGGCCGATTCACCGTTCCTGCGCCGGCCCGATCTGCTCGCTTCGTTGCTGACCTTCTGGCACAACCATCCGAGCTTGAGCTACCTGTTCTCGGGCCTGTTCATCGGCCCGACCAGCCAGGCGCCGCGTGTCGATGAAGCGCGCAACGACCAGGTCTATGAGCTGGAAATCGCGCTGGCCGAGATCGAGCGCAACAAGGCCATCTACGGCGATGACATGCCGCCCTGGCTGGTGGACCGCACGCTGCGCAACGTGCTGATCGACGTCACCGGCAACACGCACCGCAGCGAGTTCTGCATCGACAAGCTCTACTCGCCGGACAGCTCGACCGGCCGCCTGGGCCTGCTGGAGCTGCGCGCCTTCGAGATGCCGCCGCATGCGCGCATGTCGATCGTGCAGCAGCTGCTGCTGCGCGCGCTGCTGGCGCGTTTCTGGAAGGAGCCCTACCGCGCGCCGCTGGTGCGCTGGGGCACCGAGCTGCACGACCGCTTCCTGCTGCCGACCTTCATCCAGATGGACTTCGACGACGTGATGGAGGAGATGAATCTGGCCGGCTACGCCTTCGACGCCGCCTGGTTTGCACCGCACTTCGAGTTCCGTTTCCCGAAGG
The DNA here is from genome assembly GCA_041083665.1 of Leptothrix sp. (in: b-proteobacteria). Lineage (GTDB taxonomy): Bacteria > Pseudomonadota > Gammaproteobacteria > Burkholderiales > Burkholderiaceae_C > Sphaerotilus. Next base: position 49,916 of record JBFPGZ010000001.1, on the reverse strand, counting down.
TCGGCGAAGTCGCGGCCAAGGGCGTGCACATGACGCTGCGCAACGCGCTGGAGCCGTGGCATGTGATGGGCGAGGAAGGTGCCATCGGCGGCACGGTGCGCTATGTCGATTCGTCGCTGGAGCGCATCGAGATCAAGGTGACGGGGCTGGTCAATCCGCGCCACGTCGTCACGGTCAATGGCGTGCCGGTGCCGCTGCAGCCGACCGGCCGGGTCGGCGAGTACGTGGCGGGCGTGCGTTACCGCGCCTGGCAGCCGCCGTCGGCGCTGCACCCGACCATCGGCGTGCATGCACCGCTCACCATCGATCTGGTGGACGGCTGGATGCAGCGCTCGCTGGGCGGATGCCAGTACCACGTCGCGCATCCGGGCGGTCGCAACTACGAGACCTTCCCGATCAACTCCTTCGAGGCCGAAAGCCGGCGTCTGGCGCGTTTCTTCGCGATGGGTCACAGCATCGGCAAGATCGAGGCGGGCGAGCCGGTGCGCAGCCTGGAGTTCCCGTTCACGCTCGACCTGCGTCGTTCGTGAACGCCTGCGGCCGGCCTGAGCTGACCGCATGACCGTAGCCGAGCCAAGCACGCCGGGCGCTGGTGACGAACCAGCGCCCGGCGTGGTTTCCAAATCACCCGAAACCGGTGACGGGCCGATCCCGATTCAGGCGGCCGCTCAGTCAGGGCATGATCACGCCATGCAAACAACTCTGCGTGAATCCTTGCCGGACGCTGCCAGCCTGGCCGCTGAGGCGGCAGTGCCTGGCACTCCCGGCCATCATGACGAGCTGCACGGCGCGCTGACCAACACGGCGGAACCACCCGCTGCGGTGGCGCCGCTGTGGGGCCGTTTTTTCGACACCGTCGGCACGGCCGGCTGGCACGACTTCGCCACCCGGCAAGCGCGGGTCCAGCGGCGCGTGCGCGAAGACGGTGCCACCTACAACGTCTACGCCGATGGCGGCAACGGCGCGCACAGCTGGCCGCTCAAGCTGCTGCCGTTTCTGATCGACGAGCCCGAATGGGCTCACATCGAACGCGGTGTGCGCCAGCGGGCCCGGCTGCTCAACACGGTGCTGGCCGACATCTACGGCGAACAGAAACTGCTGCAGGAAGGGCTGCTGCCGCCCTCGCTGATCTACGGCCATCCGCAATACCTGCGGCCGATGCACGGCGTCAAGCCGGTGGGCGGCACCTGGCTGCATGTGCTGGCGGTCGATCTGGCGCGGGCGCCGGACGGCCACTGGTGGGTGGTCGGTTACCGCACCCAGGCGCCGTCGGGGCTCGGTTATCTGCTGGAGAACCGGCTCGTGGTGGCGCAGCAGTTCTCGGATGCCTTCCGAGAACTGCGTGTGCAGCGCGTGGCCGGCGCGTTTCAGGCCCTGATGGACGGGCTGCTGCGCGCCAGCCCGGCGCGTGAGCGCTCGCGGGTGGCCTTGCTGACGCCGGGGCCGCGCAACGAAACCTATTTCGAGCATGTCTTCCTGGCCCGCTATCTGGGCCTCAGTCTGGTCGAAGGCAGCGACCTGACGGTGCGCGATCAGCGCCTCTACCTCAAGACCATGCACGGCCTGGAGCGCGTGCACGTGCTGCTGCGCCGGGTCGATGACGAATGGCTCGACCCGCTGGAGCTGCGCTCCGACTCGGCGCTCGGCGTGCCGGGGCTGCTGCAGGCGATGCGTGCCGGTGAAGTGGTGGTGGCCAACGCGCCCGGCGCCGGCGTGCTGGAAAGCCCCGGACTGCGCGGCTTCTGGCCCGCCGTGGCACGCCGGCTGCTGGGTGAAAACCTGGTGCTGCCCGCCACCACCAGCTGGTGGTGCGGCGAGGAAACGGTCTGGCGCGCCAATCGGGCCAAGCTGGCCGACTACGTGGTGGCGCCGACCTTCCCGGGCCACGCCAGTGCGCGTGGTTTCGAGCCGGTGCTGGCCGGCTCGCTGGCGCCTGAGGCGTTGAAGGCGCTGGAAGCCCGCATCGATGCCGATCCGGCCGCCTACACCTTGCTGGCACGGGTGCGGCCGTCCGAGATGCCGGTCTGGGACGAAGGCCAACTGGCGCCGCGTACTGCGGTGGTGCGGGTCTATGCAGTCGCCGACGGTTCGGGCGACTGGCGGGTGCTGCCCGGCGGGCTGACCCGGGTCGGCAGCAGCAGCTCGGGCAGCAGCGGCACCGACGCCTATCTGTCGATGCAGCGAGGCAGCGCCAGTGCCGACACCTGGGTGCTGACCAGCGGCAACGTCGATGCCATCAGCTTGCTGCCGCGACCATTGGCGCCGTCCGACCTGGTGGGCTGGCATCGCGCCATCACCAGCCGGGCCGCCGAGAACCTGTTCTGGCTCGGCCGCTACACCGAACGCGCTGAAAACACCGTGCGGCTGGCGCGCCTGACGCTGGAAGGGCTCACCAGCGCCGCGCCGGCGACGCTGGGTGTGCTGCACCGGCTATGCATACGGCATGGTTTGATCGGGCTGGGGGTGCCGGCGCCGGTGCAAACCGACTCGGCCACCTCGCTGCATGCGGCGCGCCTGTTCGAGCGCACGCTGGTGCGTTCGCTGGCCGATCTGCAAGGCTCGACCAGCGTGGCCTACAACCTGCGCTCGCTCAAGCAGTGCGCCGAGGCGTTGCGCGAGCGGCTCTCGCCCGAGCACTGGACCTTGATCGATCAGGTCGGCGAGCAGTTCTCGCGCGAGATGCTCGGGGTGCTGGCCAACGCCGAAACCAGCGAGCCGCTCTCCGATGTGCTGGCGGTGCTGGGGCGCGTGACCACCCAGCTGTCGGCCATCACCGGCGCGCAGACCGACCGCATGACGCGCGACGACGGCTGGCGCCTGCTCAGCGTCGGGCGCATGGTCGAGCGGCTCGACATGCTCGCGCATGCGCTGGGGCTGGGTTTCGAGGCCGGTCTGCCCGAGCTGGACGATGGTTTTGCGCTGCTGCTCGGCTTGTTCGACAGCACCATCACCTACCGGGCCCAGTTCCAGGCCCGGCGCGAGGTGCCACCGCTGCTGCACCTGCTGGTGCTGGATCCCGACAACCCGCGCTCGCTGGCCTGGGTGGCGCGCACCATGCGCGAGCGCCTGCGCAAGCTGGCCCGCCATGACCCGACCTGGGTCGATAGCGTGATCCGGCCGTTGCCGGTGCCGGAGCACTGGTCACTTGAAGTCCTCAGTGCTCGTGACGAGAAGGGTGGTTATGCTGCGTTGATGGTCGCGCTGGACGAATGCAGTCGCGCGGCCCAGACCTTGTCACATGAGCTGAGCCGGCGCCTGTTTTCGCACGTCGGTCCGGCCGAACGCACGGTATGGCAATGAACGAGCCTGTGAAACGCTGGCTGCATGTGCGCCACGACACCCGCTACAAGCACGATGCCCCGGTCGAGCTGGCGCACCATCTGGGGCACTTGCGCCCGCGCACGACGCCGCTGCAGCACATCCACGGCTGGAGCCTGGCGGTCGAGCCGGAGCCCGATGGCGAGTCGGGCCTGGTGCATCAGAGCCAGGATCCGTGGGGCAACTGGCGCGCCTGCTTTTCGCACAGCCGGGTGCACAACGAGCTGCTGGTGTCGTCCGACTTCCTGGCCGAGCTGACCGAGCCCGAGCCGCTGCTGGTTCACGACAGCCCGCCCTGGGAGCTGGTGGCCGAGCGCTTGCGCTACCACGCCAAGGCCCCTTTTGACGATGCGGTCGAATTCACGCTCGGCTCGCCCTACGCGCCGCGCGATGCGGCGCTGGCTCGGTTTGCTGCGCCCGACTTTCCCCCCGGCCGGCCGCTGGCCGAAGCCGCGCTGGCGCTGATGCAGCGGGTCTACCGCAGCTTCGAGTACCGGCCGCTCTCGACCTCGGTGGCGACCCGCGCGCTCGATGCGCTGGCCAAGCGCCAGGGCGTTTGCCAGGACTTTGCTCACGTGATGATCGGTGCGCTGCGTTCGCTCGGCTTGGCGGCGCGCTATGTCAGCGGCTATCTGCTGACCCAGCCGCCGCCGGGCCAGCCGCGCCTGGTCGGGGCTGACGCCTCGCACGCCTGGGTGTCGGTCTGGTGTCCGCAACTGGGCTGGATCGCGCTCGATCCGACCAATGCGGTGCCGGCCGCGCTTGATCACGTCACGCTGGCCTGGGGCCGTGACTATGGCGATGTGGCGCCGCTGCGTGGCGTCATCCGTGGCGGCGGTCAGGCGGTGCCGCAAGTGGCGGTGACGGTGGAACCCTGGGTCTGGCCGGCCGGCGGGCATGACCCGCTGACCGAGGCCTGGACGGTGCTGTCCAGTGCCATGAACGACTGAGGCGAATCGCGGCGCGTTTCTTGCACCAAATGGCGTGTGAAACTCGAAATTTTGCATCGAACCATTTACCGCTACGGCAGCGCGCCACGGCGGGCGGTGCAGACCTTGCGCCTCTCGCCCGGCGACAGTGCGCATCAGCAGGTGCTGTCCTGGCAGTTGCGGGCCAGCGGGGTCTTGCAGGCGCACCAGGACACCTGGGGCAATCCGAGCCATCTGCTGACCTGTGAGCGGCCGACGCTGTGGCTGCGGTCCGAATCGCAAGGCATCGTCGAGACGCGGACGTGCGCCGAGCTGATCGATCCGAACGGCCCGCCGCCGATGCTGTACCGGCGCGATTCGGCGCTGGCCACCAGTCATCCGGAGCTGCTGGCGCTGGCCGATGCGGCGCTGGGGCAGTCGTCACGGGTCGATCGACATGCACCACAACAGGGCGATCTGCTCGCGCTGGCGCAGGCCGTGACAGACGCGGTGCGCTACGGTGGCGGCCAGACCGATGCCAACACCAGCGCCTTGCAAGCGCTGCATGCCGGGCAGGGCGTCTGCCAGGACCATGCGCATGTCTTCATTGCGGTCTGCCGCAGCCTCGGCTTGGCGGCGCGCTATGTGAGCGGCTATTTCCACGCGCCCGATGCGCCCCGGCTGGCCAGCCACGCCTGGGCCGAGGTCTGCATCGACGAGGTCGCGCGGCGCTGGCTCAGCATTGATGTGACGCATGCCTGCCTGATCGACGAGCGCCATGTGCGTCTGGCGGTCGGGCCGGACTATGCCGCCTGCCCGCCGGTGGTGGGAGTGCGCTCAGGCGGTGGCGCCGAGACCATGGAGGTGCAGGTCGAGGTGCGTGCGGTGTAATTCGGGCGATGTGGACTTTGTGCGGTAGCGCCTCGCTCGGCAAAGGAGTTCAATCATCATCAGGATCGGTCGATAAGCCAGTCAGCCCTGTCCGCGCGCTCGCCCGGGGGTGCTTAGTGGAACCACCGTCGTCATGCTCGCCTCACTGAACCGCTGGATGCGCCGCTACCTGCCGCCTGACCCGCAAGGTCGGGTGCTGCATGCGTGGGCACAGCAACACGGTGAGGTGTTCAAGCGCGCGCGTGACGGCACCGGCTACGTGGTGCAAGGTCATTGCGGCGTGAATGACTTGCGCGTCGAATGGGGGCCGTCGCAGCGCCATTACCTGCACGAGCAGGAGCTGCGGGTGCGCATCCAGTCCAGCATGCCCGAAACCACCGAAATCATGGTGGTGAGCAAGGCGCTGGCCGAGCGCCTCGAAGTGCAAGCCTATGAGCGGCTGGTGCAAGGCCAGCAGACCGAGCTCAGCTTTGACCTGCCCGAAGAGGTGCGCTGGTTGGCCAGCTTGCGCCAGCTGCCACTGCAGGAGTGGCCGATGTTGACGCCGCATTTTGTGGTGGTCAGCTCGATGCCGACCCAGGCGCAGCGCTGGCTGGAGGGCGAAGTGGCGAGCCGGCTGGGCCGCTCCATCACCAGCTGGCTCGGCCCGACCGCGCCGCTGGTGCTGATGCTGCTGAACGGCCGCATCTACCTGCGCACCGAAGCCGATGTGCTCGACGAGCCGCTGCTCGACGGCATGCGCAGCCTGGCCGAGGCAGCCATGCTGCGCGCCGTGCTGCTGGATCTGCGCCGCCACCCGGTGCAGGTCGCTACCAGCACGACGACCGACCTCGACCCGTTGGTTTGAGTCGCGCGGCTCAGGCCTGCTGCGCGTAACGCCAAGCCAGCTCGGCCATCGGCCGCGCACCGGCACCGGCTTCACGCGCCTGCGCGCTCGACGCCGTGCCGTCCACCACCCGCCGGGCGATGCCTTGCAGAATCGCGGCGATGCGGAACATGTTGTAGGCGAGGTAGAAGTTCCAGTCGGCGCGCAGTGCCTCCGGGTCGAGCAGCGGGCCGACTGCCGCGCCACTGGCCGCCGCGCGGGCCTGCAGGCTGGCGTTCATGCGCTCGCAATAGCGGGCGATGGTGGTCGCTTCATCGGGAATGCCGAGCGCGGCCAGGTCCACGCCGCCGATGCCACGGAAGGTGCCGGGCGGAATGTGCCAGGCCATGCAGTGGTAGCTGAAGTCGGCCAGCGGATGGCCCAGGGTCGAGAGCTCCCAGTCCAGCACGGCCAGCACGCGTGGCTCGGTCGGGTGGAACATCAGGTTGTCGAGCCGGAAGTCGCCGTGCACCACCGAGACCCGGCTGGTGTCGCGTGCGCTGGCCGGCAGGTGCGCCGGCAGCCATTCGATCAGCGCGTCCATGGCTGGAATCGGCTCGGTGATCGAGGCCAGATACTGCTTGCTCCAGCGCCCGATCTGGCGCTCGAAGTAGTTGCCCGGCTTGCCGTAGCTGCTCAGGCCGACGGCCGCCACATCGACCGAATGCAGCGCGGCGATGACGCGGTTCATCTCGTTGTAGATCGCAGTGCGCTCGGGGCCGCTCATGCCGGGTAGCGTCTGGTCCCAGAAGACCCGGCCGGCGACGAATTCCATCAGGTAGAAGGCGCGGCCGATCACGGCCTCGTCCTCGCACAGCAGCAGCATGCGCGCCACCGGCACATCGGTGTCGGCCAGCGCGCGCATCACGGTGTATTCGCGCTCGATCGCGTGCGCCGAGGGCAGCAGTTTGGCCGTCGGACCGGGCTTGCTGCGCATCACGTAAGTGGCGCCGGGCGTGATGAGCTGGTAGGTCGGGTTCGACTGGCCGCCCTTGAACTGCTCGACCGTCAGCGGGCCGGCGTAACCGGGCAGCTTGGCGAGCAGAAAGCGGTCCAGCGCCGCGACATCAAAGGCATGCGAGTCGCTCACCGGCCGGGTGCCGGCGTTGCGGTCGCTCAGGCCGGCGGCCGGCGTGCGGGGTTGATCAGCAGTCGTCATGCGGGCGGGTTCCTGAAAATGTCGGACGCAGCGCGGCTGGCTGCGTCGGGGTGGATGGGCGGCTCAGCGCGCGGCTCAGCGATCGGCGATCACCAACAGCTTGTCGCGCGACAGCACGATCAGCCGGGTCGGCTCGATGCGCACCGCGCCGTCGCGCTCGAAGCCCTTCAGCTCCTGGTTGACGCGCTGGCGCGAGGCGCCGACCAGCTGTGCCAGATCTTCCTGCGCCAGCTGCAGGCCGATGCGGATCTCCTCGCCCTGGTTGATGCCGTAGCTGCGCGCCAGCAGCAGCAGCTGCTTGGCCAGCCGCGCGGCGAGCGGCTTGGTGTTGAGCTCCTCGAAGCTGGCGAACATCAGCCGCAGGCGCCGGCAGTTCAGGCGCAGCAGCGCTTCGTAGAGCTCGGTGTGGTGCTTGAGCAGCTCGTTGAAATCGGGCTTGCGTACGATCAAGAGCGTGGTCGGGCCGTGCGTGGTGGCATCGTGGGTGCGTGGCAGGCCGTCGAACAACGAGATGTCGCCGAACCAGGTGCCGGGCTCGACATAGGTCAGCGTGATCTGCTTGCCCGACAGCGACACCGAGCTGACCCGCACCGCACCGCTGGCCACGCCGACCCACTCCTGCGGCGCCGTGCCGCGCGAGGTGATCTGGATGCCGTCGGGATAACGCCGCACCAGCGCGCGCGCCAGGATGTCGTTGCGCAGGGCCGGGGAGAGCTTGGAGAACCATGAGCCGGAGTCGATCTGTAGTCGCTCGTCGATGGTAAGGATGGGCGTGGTCATGGCGTGTCTCTGGGGCGACAGGCCGCGCTCGCGCCGCCCGCTGCGGGGCGCCGGCCAGCGCGGGGCTGAGGCAGCTTATTCGAAACGGGGCTCGCGCTTGTCGCGCCAGGCGGCCAGGCCCTCGCCGCCGTTGGCGTGGTTGACGTTGGCGACGAAGGCGTCGCGCTCGCGCGGCAGATGCTCGGCCAGCGTGCTGGTGGCTGCCTGATTGAGCAGCTGCTTGGCCGAGGCCAGCGCATTGGGCGCCATGCGGCCCAGCTGCTCGGCCAGCAGCAGTGCCTCGGCCAGCGCCGCGCCCGGCTCGGTGACGCGATTGACCAGGCCGAGCCGGTCCAGCTCGGCGGTGCTGCGCGTCTGCGCCAGCCAGAGCCACTCCAGCGCCTGGGCGCGCGGCAGACCGTGCGCCAGATGATGGGTGGCGCCGCCGTCCGAGGTGAAACCGAGCTTGCCGTAGGCCAGCCCGAAGCGCGCCGCGCTGCTCGCCACCAGCAGATCGCAGGCCAGCGCCAGTGAGCAACCGGCGCCGGCTGCGGCACCTTCGACCGCAGCGATCACCGGCTTGGGATGGCTGCGGATCGCCTCGACCCAGGCGTGCAGCGCATCAACCCGCGCCGCTTGCTGCTCCGGCTGACCGCGCACCAGCGCGAGCTGGCCGAGGTTGCCGCCGCCGCAGAAGTGCCCGGCCGCGCCGGTCAGCACGACGGCGCGGATCTCGGGGTTGGACTCGGCGCTGGCCAGCGCTTCAAAGCCCGCCGCGTAAAGCTCGGGCGACAGCGCGTTGCGGGTGGCGGGATCGCTGAGAGTCAGCACCAGGGTGGTGCCGTGGCGTTCGGTCAGGAGTTGGGCGGACATGGGGTCTTGTGGGAGGCGGTGGTCAGAGTTTGTGTTGCAGCCGCGTCAGCGCCGCCTGCAGCGTCTCATCCCGCTTGGCAAAACACAGCCGGGCAATCTGCTGGTTGAAACCATCGCGATAAAAGGCCGAGAGCGGAATGGCGGCCACGCCGACTTCGCGGGTCAGCCAGCGGCAGAATTCGGCTTCGGGCAGTGCGCTCAGTTCTGGCGCCAGGCCGGCATAGCTGACGGATTGGAAATAGGTGCCTTCGCAAGGCAGCAGCGTGAGTTTGGTCTGCTGCAGGCCGGTGCGGAACAGGTCGCGCTTGCGCTGATAAAACGTCGGCAGGTCCAGATACGGCGCCGGGTCAGCCATGTAATGCGCCAGCGCGTGCTGCATCGGCGTGTTGACCGTGAAGACGTTGAACTGGTGCACCTTGCGAAACTCCGCCATCAGCGCGGCGGGTGCCGCCACATAAGCCACTTTCCAGCCGGTGACGTGATAGGTCTTGCCGAAGCTGGAAATCAGCACGCTGCGCGCCGCCAGTTGCGCATGGCGCGCCACGCTCTGGTGCGCCACGCCGTCAAACACCATGTGCTCGTAGACCTCGTCGCTGAGCACGATCACGTCGGTGGGCGCGAGCAGCGCGGCGAGCTGCGCCATCTCGTCAGCGCTCCAGACCGTGCCGCTCGGGTTGTGCGGGCTGTTGATCAGGATGGCGCGGGTGCGCGGGCTCAGCGCTGCCGCGATGCGGGCAAAGTCGGGCCGGAAGCTGCCGGGCGTGAGCGGTACGCGCACCGGCGTGGCGCCGGCCAGTTCGATACTGGGCTCGTAGCTGTCGTAGGCCGGCTCCAGCACGATCACCTCGTCGCCCGGGTGCACCAGGGCCAGCACGGCGGTGAGGATGGCTTGCGTGGCGCCAGCGGTGACGGTGATCTCGCTGCCCGCGTCGTAGCGGCGGCCGTAGAGCGCCTCGATCTTGGCGGCGATGGCTTCGCGCAGCGTCGGCACGCCGGCCATCGGCGGGTACTGGTTGTGGCCGGCGCGCATCGCGTCGGTCACGGCGTCGAGCAGCTGGGGGTCGCCGTTGAAGTCCGGGAAGCCCTGGCCGAGGTTGACCGCACCGCACTCCTGCGCCAGCGCCGACATCAGCGTGAAGATGGTGGTGCCGACCGCCGGCAGGCGGCTGACGGGTTGCGGCGTGCAGGGCAGGCTGAGGTCGGGCGTGGCGGCGTGCAGGTCAGCGGTCATGGCAGCGGCGAGGTTCAGAGGTCGTAGAGATTGTTGTCGTGGTCGGCCGGGCCGGCCATGGCGCGGGTCAGCAGGCTGCGCGTCAGCCGTGGCGAGAGCAGCTCGGCGAATGTGTAGACGAAGTTGCGCAGGTAGGCGCCGCGCTTGAAGGCGATGCGCGCGACGTTCTGGCCGAACAGATGGCCGACCGGCAGGGCGACCAGGTCGCCGCCCGGCGCGCAAGCCGGGTCATCCTGCACCGCCAGCTCGGTCACCAGGCCGACGCCCAGGCCCAGGCGCACATAGGTCTTGATGACGTCGGAGTCGATCGCTTCCAGCACGAACTGGGGTTTGAGGCCGCGCTGCGCAAAGGCTGCATCGATGCGGCCGCGCCCGGTGAACGACGGGTGGTACGAGATCAGCGGCTGCAGCGCCAGGTCTTCCAGCGTGAGCCGCTCGACGCCGGCCAGCGCATGCCCGACCGGCACCACCGCGACGTGGCGCCATTCGTAGCAGGGCAGGGTGACGAGATCTTCCATCTGCGCGATGTGCTCGGTGGCCAGGCCGACCTCGGCGGCGTCGTCCAGCACCATGCGCGCGACCTGCTCGGGCGTGCCCTGGTGCAGGCTGATCAGCACCTTCGGATAGCGCTTGCGCAGCGCCGCCACATGGGCCGGCAGCACGTAGCGGGCCTGGGTGTGGGTGGCGGCGATCGAGAGCGTGCCGGCATCCTGCTCCGAGTATTCCTCGCCGATGCGACGCAGGTTGGCGACCTCGCGCATGATGATCTCGACCGAGCGCAGCACCTGCAGCCCTGGCTCGGTGATGCGCTTGATGCGCTTGCCGTGGCGGGCAAAGATGTCCACGCCGAGCTCTTGCTCCAGCTCCAGGATGGCTTTCGAGATGCCCGGCTGCGAGGTGTGCAGCGCCTTGGCGGTTTCGGTCAGGTTGAGGTTGCGGCGCGCCGCTTCCTGCACGAAACGGAACTGGTGCAGGTTCATCGAGCGGCATCCACCAGTTGCACGGCGGCGGTGGCGATGGCCTGCACGATCTGCGGCGCTTCGCCGATGGCCAGCGTGGCGCTGAACTGCACCTCGGGATGGCGCGCGCTCAGCTCGGCCAGCCGCTCGGGCAGGTCGCGCCGCACATGGCCGCCCGCGCCGAGAAACAACGGCACCACCGTGATGTGGCGGCAGCCAGCGGCAATCAGCGTGGCGGCGGCGCTGCCGATGTCGGGCTGCATCAGCTCCAGATAGGCCAGCGCCAGGGGCTGATCGGGGCGCAGCGCCTGCATCTGTTGCGCGATGGCTTCAAACGGACGCGCCCAGGCGGCGTCACGTGCGCCGTGGGCAAACAGCAGGGTGCCGTGCATGGGGTCAAATCCTTGTTAGCGGTAGCGCACCAGCCAGCTGAAGGCGCCGAGCGACAGCAGCAGGTAGATGGCGCTCGGCGCACTGGCGGCGATCCAGGGCGTCCAGTTGCGCAGCAGGCCGAGGTGGCCGGAGACGTTGTTCAGCAGCACGAAGCTGATGCCCAGCATGATGCCGCCAAACACCTTGTAGCTGATGCCGCCGCTGCGGCCGTGCAGATAGGCGAAGGGCAGCGCCAGCGCCATCATCACCAGGCAGGCGAGCGGGTAGAGGGCTTTTTTCCAGAACTGGATCTCGTAGCGCTGCGCCGCCTGCTCGTGCTCCGAGAGGTGGCTCATGTAGGTGTAGAGCGCGGCGGTGGTCATGGTGCTGAGCGGCAGCACGGCGGCGGCCACCACGCTGCGCGTCAGGCCGCCGTCCCAGCTGAGTCGGGCGTGATATTCGGGCTCGGCTGGCAGCGACAGCTCGCCCGTGGTGGCTGACGCAGCGTGGCCGTTGCTGGCTTGCCAGTGCGTGATGTGCACCTCTTCGAGCTGCCAGGTGCTGCTGTCGGGGTCGATCAGGGCGCGCTGCGCCACCATGCGGTTGAGCAGAGCGCCCTGCGGGCCGAATTCAAAGATGCGCACCTGCTCGACCTCGCCGTCCGAGCGCGCCACGCCGACGTTGACGGTGTAGCGGTGCTCGCCGTCGTTGCGGTCCATGCTGCCGCGCATCCAGGCGCCCATGCGGCCCACATCCAGGTTGCCCGAGCGGCCAGCTTCCAGCAGCGTGGCGCGGGTTTCGCTCCAGGGCGCGACCACGTCGCCCACCACGAAGGTGAACAGCGCGAACCCAAGCCCCAGCAAGGCCAGCAGGCTCAGCGCCCGCCCGGGCCCCAGCCCGCCGGTGCGCAAGATGGTGTATTCGGACGACTGCGCCAGCCGTGCCAGCGCGTAGATGGCGCCGATCAGCAGCGTGATCGGCATCAGCTCGTAGATGTGGCCAGGCATCTGCAGCAGGCACTGCGTCAGCACATGGCCGATCGTGACGCCGTCACGGCCGACCTTGTCGATGCTGCTGACCAGATCGATGAAAAAGAACAGACCCAGGAAGGCCGCCATCACAAAGGCGGTCGAACCGAGGATCTCGCGGTAGAGCAGGCGGCGGACGGTGCGCATCGGTGTCGGCTCCCGCTTCAACGCTGGCGCTGCACGCGCACGCCCAGCCAAGCCGAGCCACGGTCGCGCCACCACAGCAGCAGCAACGCCAGCACCAGCACGCTGCCGTGCAGTCCGGCCAGGGCGCCGCCCAGGGTCAGCCGGGAGGAGGCCACCCAGGCCTGCGAGAGATTGAGCATGTTCAGGTACACCGTGAAAGTCAGGAGGGCCAGCAGCAGCGTCCAGCTGTTGCCACGGCGCGGGTTGCCGGCCGCCAGCCCGACCGCCAGCAGCAGCAGGTTGATGGCGCTCAGCACCAGGCCGAGCCGCCACGCCAGCTCGGCACGCATGCCAGGCAAGGGGCTGGCGAGCAGCTCCAGCGAGCCGCGCACCTTGGGCGGCAGATCGTCCAGGCGCGTCAGGGCCTTTTCGCTGATCACCAGGCGTTGCTCGCCGAAGTTGGCGAGCGTGCGGTCGCCGGATTTCAGATCCAGATCGGCGCGGCTGCCTTGCTCCAGCACCAGCGTGCGAGTGCCATCAAGGCTGGTTTCGAGCCGGCCGGCGCGCGCGGTGGTGACCGACTCGCGCTGCGGCTGCGTGTCAAGCACGAAGATGTTGTGGCTGTTGCCGACCTCGGTCGACTGGCTGTCGATGAAGAACACCCGCCGGCCGTTGCCCGAGATCTGGAACTGGCCCGGCGCCACCCGCGACAGGTCGGAGCGCTGCTCATAGCGGTCGCGCAAATCGACGACCTGCCGGTTCGACCACGGCCAGACCACCAGCCCGAGCAGCACCAGCAGCAGCCAGATCGGCGTGGCAAAGCGCAGCAGTGGCGGCAGAAAACGCAGCAGCGACACGCCGCTGACCAGCCAGACCGCCATTTCGCTGTCGTGATAGAGCCGCGTCAGGGTCGAGACGATGGCAAAAAACAACGACAGGCAGAGCATGGTCGGCAAGTGGCCGAGGGCGCTGTAACCCAGCAGCAGCGCTACATCCTGTGGGGACACTTCACCGCCGGCCGCCATGCTGACGGTGCGGATCAGCATCATCGTCAGCACGATCGTGAGGATGATCACCAGGGTGCCGCCGAAGCTGCGCGCAAGCTCTTTGCGTAACGAGGAATCGAATAACATCAGTGTGTTTTAAATCACAACGGAATTATGGACGTTCAGACTTTGCTGGCCGCACCCGATGAATTTTCAGCCATCAACGCGGAGGCTTTGCTGCTGTTGCTGCCGATTGATCGGCAGCATTGGCATGTGGGTGCTGAACTGACCGGCTTGCTCGACGACCTGGTCGTGCAGGGCGATCTGGTGCTGAAAAGCGGCCGCACGCTCAGTCTGCTGCGTCCGGCTGGCTTGGCAGCGGCCCGGCTGATTGTCGCCGTGTTGGGCGATGCCTCGCCCAAGGCTTGGCGCAGTGCGGTGCAAGCGGCGGTCGGCGTGCTGAAGAATTCGGGTGCCAAGAGCGCTGCGATCGCCAGCGGCGGTGACATGGTGCTCGACCAGACGCTGGCCGCGCTGACTGTCACGGCGGTGAGCGAGGCCATGTACGTCTATCGCCACACCAAACCGACTGCGCCAGTGGAGTTCGAGCTGCGCCATTTGCAGCTGGTGTGTGCGCCGTCCGAGGCGGCGGCGGTGCAGATCGGCGTGCAGCGCGGTCAAGCGGTGGCCGCAGGTGTGACGCTGGCGCGTGAATGTGCCAACCGGCCCGGCAACCACGCCACACCGACCTATCTGGCCGAGCAGGCCAAGCTGCTTGCCAAGGAGTTCGGCCTCAAGGTCAAGGTGCTCGACCAGCAAGAGGTCGAGAAGCTCGGCATGGGTGCCTTCCTGGCAGTGGCCAAGGGCTCGGACGAGCCGCTGCGCTTCATCGTGCTGCGCTACGAAGGCGCCGGCAAGAAGGATGCACCAGTGGTGCTGGTCGGCAAGGGCATCACTTTCGACAGCGGCGGCATCTCGATCAAGGCTGCCGCCGAGATGGACGAGATGAAGTTCGACATGTGTGGTGCGGCCAGCGTGCTGGGCACCTTCCGCGCCGTGGCCGAACTGAAACCCAAGATCAACCTGATCGGCCTGATCCCCGCTTGCGAGAACATGCCCAGCGGGCGTGCCACCAAGCCAGGTGACGTGATCACCAGCCTGTCGGGCAAGACCATCGAGGTGCTCAACACCGATGCCGAAGGCCGCCTGGTGCTGTGCGACGCGCTGACCTACGCCGAGCGGTTCAAGCCGGCGGCGGTGGTCGATATCGCCACGCTGACCGGTGCTTGCGTGATCGCGCTGGGCCACCATCACACGGGGTTGTTCTCGGCCGATGAGGCGCTGGCCAGCGCCTTGCTGGAGGCGGGTCGCAGTGCGCAGGACTCGGCTTGGCGCATGCCGCTCGACGCCGAATACGACGAGGCGCTCAAGAGCAACTTTGCCGACATGGGCAATACCGGCCCGCGTCCGGGCGGCGCCACCACGGCGGCAATGTTTCTGAAGCGCTACACCGGTGCCTACCGCTGGGCGCATCTGGACATCGCCGGCACGGCCTGGAAAAGCGGCGCGGCCAAGGGCGCCACCGGTCGGCCGGTCGGTCTGCTGACCCATTTTGTGCTGTCGCAAGCCGTGTGAGTGGCCATGACGGCGGTGGCGTTTCATTTCAATGTGCCGGATCGGCGCCTCTACACCTGCCGCTTGCTGCGCAAGGCCTACCGTGCCGGCGCGCGGGTGGCGGTGACGGGCGATTCGGTGCTGCTGGCCGAGCTGGACCGGCTGTTGTGGACTTTCGAGCCGCTGGAGTTCGTGCCGCACTGGCGCGGCCAGGCGGCCACGGCGCTGCCACCGCGCCTGGCTGCCACGCCGATCGTGCTGATCCAGGAGGCACGTACCGCCGTCGGGTACACGGTGCTGGTCAATCTGGGCGAGGCTCTGGTGCCGGGTTTCGAAGCCTTCGAGCGCGTCATCGAAGTGGTCGGGCGTGACGAGCGCGAACGGGGTGGGGCGCGTTCGCGTTGGCGCGATTACAGCGCGCGCGGCTTGACGATCGAGCGCCACGAGGTGAAGTCATGAGCGAAGCCCGTCTGCCGCCCATCGAGGTGCCAACCTTGACCGAGATCATCGGTTTTGACGCACCGGCGAACCCTGTCGTGGTGTCTGACTTTGATGGTCGCCGAGCCAATGCTGAACTCGCACTGACCTTGCGTGATCTGAACTTGACCGAAGATCTGATTGCGCAGCGTGTCCTGGCCGATCTGCAGCGTCAGGTCGATCTGATGTTCGAATATCGGCTGCGTGAAACGCTCTCGCCACTGCTGGTGCGGCTGGCCGACAACCTGGTGCGTGAAGTGCGTGAGGAGTTGTCGTCGACGCTGCGCGATGTGGTCAAGCGCGCCGTGACCCAAGAGCTGTCACGTCAACGCACCCGTTGAGTGCAGCGGACCATTCTTGCTGCGGCACTGTTATTGCATGTGCTGACCTCCGGGCCGTGCTTCGGGCTGGAAATCGTGTCGGTATCGGGCAACGACTGAACTTGTGTGCAAGTCACCTAGGTTCTTCCAGCTTGGAGTGTGTGCACTTTTTGGGGTAAGTTCGCGCTGTTGAGAGTTATTTGCTCTGCTCAACGTTCGGTTTAACAGGAGTCTTCTTCATGCATCACAAATTCAATGTCGTGATTGGTGCTCTCGCACTCGCCCTGACTGGTTCAGTGTTCGCCCAAGAGGTGGTGAAGATCGGCCATGTGGGCCCGACCAGCGGTCAGATCGCGCATTTGGGCAAGGACAATGAAAACGGCGCGCGCATGGCGATTGACGAGCTCAATGCCAAGGGCGTGAGCATCGGCGGCAAGAAAGTCAAGTTCGAGCTGCTGGCTGAAGACGATGGCGCCGACCCGAAGCAGGGCACGGCAGCCGCTCAGAAGCTGGTCGACGCCAAGGTTTCAGGCGTGGTCGGTCACCTGAATTCGGGCACCACGATTCCTGCCTCCAAGCTGTACAGCGACGCTGGGATTCCGCAGATTTCCCCGTCGGCCACCAACCCGAAGTACACCCGCCAGGGCTTCAAGACGGCCTTCCGCGTCGTTGCCGATGACGTCCATCTGGGCGGCACGCTGGGCCGTTATGCCGTCAAGGAACTCAAGGGTAAGTCGATTGCGGTGATCGATGACCGCACCGCCTACGGCCAGGGTGTGGCTGACGAGTTCGAAAAGGGTGTCAAGGGCGCTGGCGGCAAGACGGTTGGCCGTGAGTTCACCAACGACAAGGCCACTGACTTCACCGCCATCCTGACCACGCTGAAGGGCAAGAAGCCGGACGTGATCTTCTTCGGCGGCATGGACGCGGTGGCGGGTCCGCTGATTCGCCAAGCCAAGCAACTGGGCATCAAGGCCAAGTTTGTCGGCGGTGATGGCATCTGCACGGCCGAGCTGCCCAAGCTCGCCGGTGGTGCGATGGAAGACAGCCAGGCCTATTGCGCTGAAGCCGGCGGCGTGGAAGGCGAACAGAAGAAGGGTCTGGAAGAGTTCAAGACCAAGTTCAAGGCCAAGTTCAACGCTGATGTGCAGATCTATGCACCTTATGTCTATGACGCCGTCAACGTCATGGCTGCGGCCATGGTGAAGGCAGGCTCCAGCGATCCGGCCAAGTACCTGCCGGTGCTGGCCAAGACCAGTGGCTACAAGGGTGTGACCGGCATCATCAGCTTTGATGAAAAGGGTGATATCAAGAACGGTGCCTTGACGCTCTACACCTACAAGGGTGGCAGCCGCGAACAACTCGCTGTGGTGCGCTGATTGAGGGCTTGAAACCCTGCTACAATGCAGGGCTTCGGAGAGATGGATGAGCGGTTTAAGTCGCACGCCTGGAAAGCGTGTGTGGGTTAATCCCCACCGCGGGTTCGAATCCCGCTCTCTCCGCCACGCATGACAGAAATAAAAAAGCCCCTTGACCAGGGGCTTTTTTATTGGGTGTTTCAGATCAGGTATCGTCGCTGGCGTATATTCTTCGGGGCCATACAATGAAAAACGCCACCTAGATAGGTGGCGTTTTTCATTGACTTGCCAGCCACTGTTCCCAGTGGCACGGCATTACCGGTTACTTTCCTTGACGATGTACCACTCGGTACCGACTCGTTTCCAAGTCAAGGTTTTCTGAACTTTATCTTTGAAGCCTTTCGAGGTGTAAACCTGATCGAAAGTGGTTTCGACCACATTGGGCGACAAGGTCTTGCGCTGTACGTTGCTGATCTTCAAGTCGATCGGACCTTCACGCTTGAGCAGCTTGGTACGGTTTGCGAACCAATTTGAGCGTGAGGTGTTCTTCGGCTTGAAGCTGGCGTCATAGAAGCTCAGGTAGCGTGTCACATCCTTGTTCGACCAAGCGGCAGACCAGTCAATCAGGCGCTGCGAAACCGGTGATGTGATCGGCGGATTCTTGACGACTGGCACCGCTGCTGCCATCTTGGCGGTTTGCGGTGTGGCCAGTGCGACCACTGGTGACGGCAGTACCAGCATGGCCGGTTCCATCGGCGCAGCGACCGAAAGTGGCAATTGCTGGTGTGCCCTGGCGTCGAGATCCCCCTTCGAGGTCAGGGTCAACTCGGTGGGGGTAAGCGGGCAGCGCGCTGCCGAGTCCTCTCCGGCCGCCCAGCCGCTGATGTCCGGCGTGCTGTCGGCGGTGCCGGTGCGCGACAAACCGAGTGCAGCGACCAGGGCGCTGATCGATGCTTGTGTACGCGCTTTGGCGATCACCAAGTCATGTTCGGCGGCTGTGTAGGTGCGCCGCGCCGTATAGAGTTCGTTTTCGGCGTTCAGCACATCCAGCAGGGTGCGTTTGTCGATGCCGTTGTCGAACTGCTGGCGATAAGCGTCGCGCGCCTTTTCCGATGACAGCACATTGCGGTCCAGATAGACCAACTGCTCATTGAGCTTGCGCACATCGTTGAACGACACGGCGGCTGTCTGTCGGGCATCCCGGCAAGCCTTGTCGCGCGCATCGCTGGCCAGGTTCAACTGGCTGGTGCTTTGGCGCACGCGCGCCGTGTCAGCTCCGCCGTTGTAGAGGTTCCAGTTCATCATCAGCGAAGCGGTGGTGTCGCGTTTCTGGTTGGCAACACCATCCAGGTTATTGCCGATGCCACTGCGCACCCGCGCTTCCACCTTGGGCTGGAAGAGGCTGTCACGTTCCTTGGCTTGTGATTGAGCTGCACGTAGGTTTTCTACCGCAGCCGCAATGCTTGTGTTGCGCTTGGCCGTTGTGTCCAGCAGCGTGGTGATGGAACTGGGTGTGCCCTGATCAAGCGTGCGTGGCATGGGCAGCGTTGCCGGTGGGGCAGTGCCAACAATGCGTCGATATCGCTCGGTAACATCGTGCAAATTGGCGGTTTCAGTCGTCAGATTGGACTCGGCCAAAGCAAGGCGGGCATTCGCCTGCTCCAGGTCGACACCCTTGCCGACGCCCGCTTTGGTCCTGGATTGCATCAACTCGTAGACTTGGCGATGTCGTACGTAGTTGTCTTCGGCCAGCTTGACCAGCTGGCGTGACCGGGCTACGTCGACAAAAGCTCGTACCGTCTCCAGGGCCGTCTGCTCACTGGCTTCCAGAAATTCGAAGTAGCGCGTCATGCGAGCATGATCAAGCCGTTCGACCTGGCTTTGGGTGGCAAAACCATCCCACAGCAACTGGGTTGCCGACAGGGCAACACCCGTCGAGCTGGAGGTCTGATCAGGTGGAGTGTTCGATGTGACCCTGTCGCGTGTGCGCGAAGCTTCAGCGCTCAGATCGACACGAGGAAGGTAGCCGCCACGAGCGACATCGACTTCATCGACGGCAGCCCTGAACGCATTGAATTTGGCCGTGACCTCCGGGTTGGTGGAGATAGCGCGCTGCGCCGCATCTTTCAATGGGTCAGTCGATTGAGCGAACACCACCTGGCTGGCTGCCAAGGCGATCAGGCCCATGATATGCGTAGTGACCTTCTTCATCGTTGCATGTTTCCTGCTGCTGTCCGACAGGCCTCTCCGACCGCTGTCGCGTTCCCAAAATGGCACATGGCTGTGTTAAGCAAGTGTGTTGCCCATCACGCGCATCGTCCGCATGGAATACCTCGATACAGTATTCCACAGATTCAGTTGGCCAAACAAGGAAAACTGGCTAAAAATCGGGGCCGCCCGTCCATAGTCTACGTCGTTGTTGACGTACTGAAGATGCGGCAACTATGCCGTATATCGTGTCAATGCCTTGTGCAGTATGTTCATTCGAGTCGCCTGTGGTTCCGCATGCCCACACCCCCGCAACGCGTTGCGGGCCGGCGGGTATGCCTATGTTTAATCGCTGCCTGGGTTGGCTGGTGCGCAGCAGCTTGCTGGGTCTGGTGTTGACATGGTTTGCCGGCTCGCAGGCCTGGGATGCCGATCGTTGGCTGCAGTCGGCCGCACGCCTTGGGCCGCAGACGTTAGCCCGTGCGCGCGGGCTGGAAGCGACGATTGCCCAAGCTGCGCGCATGGACGATCTGGAGCGGTTGGTCAACATCAACCAGTTTTTTAACAGCCGCATCCTGTTTCGAAGCGATATCGACACCTGGGGACTGCCAGATTACTGGGCCAGTCCGCTCGAAATGCTGAACAAAGGCGCTGGAGACTGTGAAGATTACGCGATTGGCAAGTACTTCAGCCTGCTGGCCAGCGGCACGTCGCCGGCCAAGCTGCGCATGGTGTATGTGCGCGCCATGATCGGCGGGCCGGATGGCGTGCCGCAGGCCCACATGGTGCTTGCCTACTATCCTGCGCCGGACGCCGAGCCGTTCATTCTGGACAACTTGGTGAGTGAGATCCGACCGGCATCGCGCCGTCCCGACCTCACGCCGGTGTTCAGCTTCAACGCCGACGGCTTGTGGCTCGGTACGAACGGTGCCGGGGCCGGTGATCCGTCGGTGCGTCTGTCGCGCTGGCGCCAGGTGCTGCTCAAGGCGCACGAGCAAGGTTTTTTGTGACAAGCACGCAGGTGCACAACGGAGATTACTCATGTCCCTGATTCGTCAGGTGTGGTTGCTGGTGGTCGGCATCATTGTGTCGGCCTGTGTCGGCAGCATCGTCGTGTCGGTCTGGACTGCACGCACCTATCTGGAGACGCAACTTGCGCTCAAGAACAACGACAACGCGCAATCTTTGGCGCTGACCCTGACTCAGCAGGGTGGCAACAAGTCGCTCAGCGAGCTGGTGCTGTCAGCCCAGTTCGATACCGGCTACTACCAGTCGATCCGCTGGCTGGCACCGAACGGCAAGGTGCTGACCGAGCAGCATGCGGATACGGTCGAGATCAATGCGCCGACCTGGTTTGTCCGGCTGGTGCCGATCGAGCCACACCCCGGCGTGGCGCAGATCACCAGTGGCTGGAAGGCGCTCGGTTCGGTCGAAGTGATCAGCCAGCCTGGTTTTGCCTATGCCGATCTCTGGTCGGGCACGCTGCGCATCGCCGCTTGTCTGCTGGTGCTCGGGTTGATCGGTGCGGCGATCGGACATTGGGCCGTGCGCCGACTGGGGCAGCATCTTGATGCGGTGGTCGAACAGGCTCAAGCCTTGACCGAGCGGCGCTTCATCAGCGTCAAAGAACCACCCACGCCTGAGCTCAAGCGTGTCACGCAAGCCATGAACAGCATGGTCGGGCGCGTGAAAGACATGTTTGGCGAGCAGGCACAACAGGTCGAGCAACTGCGCCGCGACGCCAATTGCGATCCGCTGACCGGGGTGTCGCATCGGCGGCACTTTCTGTCGCAGCTCGAAACCCAGCTGCAGCGCGATGACAGCGTCGGCCAAGGTTGGCTGGTGATGGTGCGCTTCATGCGGCTGGCTCAGACCAATCGGACGCTCGGGCATGTCCGTGCCGATGTGCTGCTGCGCCGGCTGGCCCGCTCGCTGACCTTGCCGCTGCATGGCGGCGGCGCACCCGATGCCGTCGGGCGTCTGAATGGGGCGGATTTTTCGGCCCTGCTGCTCAGTACGACCGACAGCCAGGCCGATTTGCGTGAGTTGCTGCAGCGGGTGCAAGCGGCTCTGTCGGGGGCCGCCGGTGTGGCGATCGTGGCGTCGGCGGTGGCTTGGCGGCGTGGCGACACCGTGGCGCAGTTGCTGTCCTCGGCTGATGCCGCGCTGGCCCGGGCCGAATCACGCGGTGATTTTTCATTCGATATCCAGCCGGCCGCCAGCGCCGATGTAGGCGCGGGTGGCGAGGAAGGCTGGCGGCGCAGTCTGACCAGTGCGCTCAAAGAGCAGCGCACCCGGCTCGAAGAGTTCCCGCTGGTCGATCCGGACGGGAAATTGGTACACCGCGAATGCCCGCTGCGCCTGCAGTTCAAGCCTGATGGTCCGTACGAAAGCGCGGCGGTCTGGCTGCCGTATGCGATTCGCACCCGCATGACCGCCACCATCGACGAAGAGGCGCTCGATCTGGCCATGGGTGCAATTGCCACCGATGCTCAGCCGCGCGGCATCAACATGGCGGCGGCGTCGCTGCTCGATGTCGGTTTGATCACCCGTTTGCGCCAACGCGTCAGCCGGGTGCCGCAGGCCGCGCAGCGCTTGTCGATCGAGATCGACGAAGTGGCTGCGGCCACCCAAGCCGGTGCGCTGATCGAGCTGTGCCGCCAACTGCGCCCGCTCGGTGTGCGCATCGGTCTGGAGCACGCCGGTGAACGCCTGTCGACACTGGGCTCGGTGCTGGAGTCGGGACTCGATTATGTGAAACTGGATCGCAGCTTTGTGGCCGGCATCAGCACCGATACCTCACGAACTGCCCTGGTGCGCGGCACGACCTCAATGCTGCATGGCCTGGGTTTGCGCGTCTACGCCGAGGGCATTGACGATCCGGCGGATCTGAAAGTGCTGTGGGCTTGCGGCTTGGATGGGGCGACCGGGCCGGTGGTGCGGGCGGTGCACTGATGGATATCGGGCAGACTGCGCCGATCGGCTTGCGGCCTGCCATATTTTGGTGGCACGGGCAAGCCCCGGAGTGCATCCCGCAAACCGGGGGTTCCTGCTGGTAATGAGGTGTAATAACCTGAGAATATGTGCAGTTGGTAGGGTGGTTTGCGTGCGGGTGTGGCTGGGTATCGCCTGCGTCAAGCTGCAGATTTCAGGGGAAGTAAAAAATGTTGAAATATCTTGCTTGTTGTGCGGTGCTACTGAGTACTTGGGAGGCTCAAGCAGTAGAAGTTAGTTTCAGTCAAAAATTGAATGGTGATTTCTTCCAGTCATTTTCTGTTGGTGGCCCGGGAAACTTCTCCGCTACCATCAGCAGCACGCCCTATTTTCTCATCAGTAATGTCTATGTGGATAACGACTTGGCCGGAGCGCTGGTGAACGGTGACTGGATCATCCAGTCACTTGGTTTGGGTGGCGGCAATCACACACTCGCCGTGCATGGGAGTGGACTTGGTGGCGTGAACGGCAACCTGACATACACGCCAGGCAATCTGACACCGACGCCGGCCGTTCCAGAGCCGGAAACTGCCGCCATGCTGGTGGTTGGGCTGGGCGTTATTGGCGCTCTGGTGCGTCGCAACAAGAACCGCCGCTGAGGCCTGCAGTTCTGTTGCCAATAACAAGGGCACTCCTCGGAGTGCCCTTTGTTTTCAGTGATCCACGACCAGCTTTTGCTGATCGATCAGCGCCTTGATGATTTGGTCGCTTGTCGAGGTGGCTGTCAGTCCAGCCAGGGTGTGCAGGTCAGTGCCCTGCAACACGATGACCTGATCTTGGACTGCGCTTGTATTGCTGCCGTTGAATTGACCCGATGAACTGACGTGCAAGGTTGTGGTCGTGCCGACGGTAGTGACTTCGAGATACTGGGCAAGATTGCTGGCGACCCCTGCCGTCGTGCCGTCGTGCTCACCAACCAGCAGATCCTTCAGGTTGAGCGTATCACCGTCTGAAATACTGAAATCAGTGATCGTGTCCGTTGCAAGGCCACCGCCCTGTGTGCTGGCATCACCGAGATGCCATGCGAATGTGTCGGCACCAAGTCCGCCGGTCAGAATATCATTGCCCTGTCCCCCTGCGAGCGTTTCATTACCCGTGCTGCCGATGACCGTGTCAGACAAATATGTGCCGACGTAGTTTTCGCCAGGGTTGGTGAAATGAAGGTCACCGGAAGGTGAGAACTTGAACCCGACAGTCTTGGTGGAGCCGTCCGCATCAACGGCCGTCAGAACGATGGTTGTCTCAGCAGGTATTGCAGGTATTGATGAAATTGATGGCGGTGTGTAACTGTACGCGCCGGTGTCGAGATTGATGTTCAATGTTCCGGCTAACTCAAAACTGCCTGCGTCACGCCCGAGGTGGAGCGAGAGTTGGTTATTGGCCAGGTTGACATGGTCATAATTGATGGTCTGAGTGGTGCCCGTGGTGCTGTCGACGTACTTGAATGCCTCGATATGTCCACCATCCGGACCAAAACTGGTCGGCAACTGGCCAATATTCGGATTGGTATTGTTCAGGACATAAGAAAGCGTGCCACCGTTGCCACTGGGTGAGCCGTCAGTAATCGAGAGGGTCAGGTTGGATGTGACAATATTATTCAGTGTCGGATCAATACCATCAGTGACTTGCACTGGCAGTGTCATGATAATCGGCTGGTTGTTCGTGTTGTCCAACGGACCGTGGATGGCGACGCTGTAGGTGCCGTCATTAGCGAGCGTCACCAAGAGCAGCGGGTTGCTGGCGCTGCTGGTATAGCCGATGAGCTTGTGCGGATCCGTCGTGTCCCATTGAATCGTCTGGCCACCTGACTTGAAGGTGCCAGACGGCGCACCCGCAAACGTCGTGATGATCTGGGATAGCGGAGTATCCGCATCAGTGATGGCGAGTGCAGTGAGTGCGCTCGACACACCGGTGCTGCCCAGCGCCACCTCGGTCAGACTGGCTGTTCCGGCTGTCACTACCGGGGCAAAGTCATCATTGATGATGGTGGCGGTTGCGACAATGTTTGTGCTGGGGTTGGCAATCACGCCGGTAGCCAGGCTCGCGGTCAGCGTGAACGATTCGTCTGGTTCTTGCAGGTTATCGGCCGTGATCGGGACGCGCACCTGCACCGCCGTGCTGCCGGCTTGGATGGTTGCCGCGCTCGCTGCCGTCCAAGTGCCGTTGATCAGTACTTCGATGGAATTGCTGAAATCGGACGGTGTCAGGGCGGTTCCAGGTGTCAACGCCAAGTTGAAACTGGTGGGCAGGGCCGAGACCTTGTCCATGTTGATGTGGAACACCGCGTAGTTCTGCGGCTGGCCCGGGTCGCCTTCCAGGATCTGGCCGCCGCTGCCGTTGTCGGCCGTGATCGTCACCGTGGGGCGGTCGTCGTCGGTGCCGCCGAAGCCGGTGCCGTCATCGGCGATGGTCTCGGTGGCTTGGGCGGTGGAGGTGGCGGTGCCGGCACCGATCTTGGCGTTGTTGACGCCGGTCGGGTTGGCGATGACGACGCTGAAAGCCTCGTTGCCTTCAAAGACGGTGTCGTTGAGGATGGGAACGGTGATGGTCTTGGTCGTCTCGCCCTTGGCGAAGGTGAGCTGACCGGTGGTGGCGGTGTAGTCGGAGCCGGCGCTGGCGGTACCGTCAAGGGTGTGGTAGTCGATGCTGACGGGCACGGCCGACGAGCCAGAGAGCGTGACGGTGAAGGTGGCGGTGCCGGCGCCCTCGTTGACGATGGGGTGGTCGGCCGTGATGGTCACGGTGGGACGGTCATCGTCGGTGCCGCCAGCGCCGGTGCCGTCGTCGGTGATGGTTTCGGTGGCCTGGGCGGTCGAGGTCGGAGTGCCGGCACCGATCTTGGCGTTGTTGACGCCAGCCGGATTGGCGATGACGACGTTGAAGGTTTCGGCGCCCTCGAAGACCGTGTCATTGAGGACGGGAACCGTGATGGTCTTGGTCGTCTCGCCCGGGGCAAAGATGAGCTGGGCGTTCTGGGCGGTGTAGTCGGAGCCGGCGCTGGCGGTGCCGTCAACGGTGTGGTAATCGATGCTGACAGGCACCGTCGACGAGCCAGAGAGCGTGACGGTGAAGGTGGCGGTGCCGGCGCCCTCGTTGACGATGGGGTGGTCGGCCGTGATGGTCACGGTGGGACGGTCATCGTCGGTGCCGCCAGCACCGGTGCCGTCATCGACGATGGTCTGGGTGGCCACGCCGGTGCCGATCTTGGTGTCGGTGACGCCGCTGGGGTTGGTGATGCTGACGGTGAAGTTCTCCGGGCCTTCGAAGACGGGAGCGCCGGTGTCATTGAGGATCGGGACCGTGATGGTCTTGGTCGTCTCGCCCGGGGCGAAGATGAGCTGGGCGTTCTGGGCGGTGTAGTCGGAGCCGGCGGTCGCGGTGCCGTCAGCGGTGTGATAGTCGATCGTGATGGGTCGGCTGGCGGTTCCGGACAGAGTCACGGTGAAGGTGGCAGTGCCGGCGCCCTCGTTGATGACGGGAGTCTCGGCACTGATGCTGGCGGTGGGACGGTCATCGTCGGTGCCACCGGGGCCAGTGCCATCGTCAAGAATGGTAGCCGCTGCGGTATCCCTGATCAGGGTGGCATTGGCAGGATTGCTGAGCACCAGATTGAAGGATTCGGGGCCTTCAAAAATCGTATCGTTCAGGATCGGGACCGTGACGGTTTTGGTGGTTTCACCAGGCGCGAACGTCAGCAAGCCATTGACTGCGGTGTAGTCGCTGCCGGCGAGGGCAGTGCCATCATGGGTGGCGAAATTGATCGTGGTGTCGAGATTGGTTTGACCAGCCAGAGTGACGGTGAAGGTGGCGGTGCCGGCGCCTTCATTGACGGTGATATCCGCTACGCTCAGCGTGGGCTTATCTTCATCATCCGTGATCGTCGCAGCGGCGATCGCGGTGCTGGTATGGCCGGCGCTGGTGATGGTTGCGCTCACACTGAACGATTCTGGACCCTCATACACACCATCGTTCTGGATCTGGGGGGTGCGAACCTGAATTTCGGTCTGCCCAGCGGGAATGGTCACGATGCCATTCGTCACTGGTACCCACTGGCCGCTGGCGTCGAGCACTTCCAGATGGGTTGCATCATTATTCTTGAAGTCTCCCGCGCTGGTCTTGCCAGGGTCCACGTGCAATGTCACCTGGGTATCGGTGGCTGCCGGGGCACTCAGGGTGATACTGAACTGCGGCTGAGGCTCGTTCTTTTCGAGATAGGTATTGCCCGGACCCATGCCAACCGCCAAAGGTGTGGCAGTGACTGCGACCGTGATGATGACAGGCGCTAGTTCGGTATTTACAAAGGGCGCGATCGGGCCGTTGGCGGCGCTGGCCGGATCAAACGCATACTCCGACGGCGAGACAATCTCGATCAACCGTTCAACCTGTGCCCCAGGCGTCAGATTGCCGGGATCGCCATCACCGAGACCGGCGGCAGGAGCCGCATCCAGCATGCTCATTTCTGCCAGGGCCTGATCGATTTCAGGCAGGGCAACGATGCCGGATTCGAACGGCAGGCGCGCCATCCGGGTGCCGGGTGCCTCGATCTGCACATAGCCATTCTGCGAGGTCAGCAGCATGTCGCCCTTGTGCAACTCCTCGCCGACCTGCAACTGGTGCAATTCGCCTTCCGGCGTGCGCACGATGGCCTGACCCTGAATCGCCAGCACCGTGCCGGCCGGCAGCCGCGCCGGTGTGTAGTCCGGCTTGATGAAAACCGACTTCAGCCCCGGCAGGTCAGTGGCCGAGATGCCGGTGGGCTGGACCGCTGGCTTGGATGCGGCCGGAGCGGCATGGTGGACGATTTTCGTTGCCATGAGAAACCTCTTTCACTGCCTGTCTTGGATGGCGCGTGCCATGGTGTGAGGATAGCGTTTTCGGCCCGTGCCGATAAGGGCTGGGCGGCGCTGTCAGCGCTCGCGCAGCGCGTAAGCACGTGCTTTCAGAACCGGTTTGAGCAGATACGACAGCACCGTTTTCTTGCCGGTCAAGATATCCACTTCGGCGGTCATGCCGGGGATGATGGGTAACTGCTCGCCGAAGTTGGGCCGGTCGGTGTGAACGCGCACCAGATAGAAGGCGTTGCCATGTTCATCGACCTGGGTGTCGGGGCTGATGTTGTCGACCTTGGCGTCGAGCCCGCCGTAGATCGAGAAGTCGTAGGCGGTGAACTTCACTGTCGCCGCCTGGCCGGGATGGATGAAGGCGATGTCCTTCGGCTGCACCTTCGCCTCCAGCACCAGCGCGTCGTCGAGCGGCACGATCTCCAGGATGTCCTTGCCCGGCTGCAGCACGCCGCCGACCGTGTTGGCCAGCAGGCGCTGCACCCGGCCGCGCACCGGCGACTTGACCTGTGACTTGTTGACCTTGTCGGTCAGCACCACCGCGCCTTCGGTCAGTGCATTCAGGCGCGCCAGCACGTCGGAGAGCTCCTTGCGGGCCTCGTTGCGGAAGGTCAGCTCGACTTCCTGGCTCTTGCGGCGCGCTTCCTGGATGGCCGCTTGCAGTCGGCCGACCTGCGCGCTGGCCTGCTCGATCTCCCCCCGATTGCGGGAGATGTCGCGCTCCATGCGCATGATTTCCACTTCGGAGATGGCGCCCGAGGCCAGCAGCGGTTTGGTCTTGACCAGCTCGCGCTGCGAGATGGTGATGGCGCGCTGCGCCGAGTCGCGCCGGGCCTGCGCTTCGGAGAGCTCCTGCTCGCGCTGCGTGAGCTGCTGGCGGTTCACGGCCAGCATGGCTTGCAGCTCCGACATGCGCGACTGGTAGAGGTTGCGCTCTTCGTCGAGGATGCGCTGCTGCTCCAGGTCACCGGCGGCGGGCGTTGGCGGCTGCACCGCCTGGTTCTCGGCCAGCGCCTTCAGGCGCGCCAGCTTGACCTTGAGGGCAAACATCTGCACCGCACTTTCACGCACGCCCGAGGTGGCGCGGGTTTCGTCGATCTTGAGCAGCAGCTGGCCGGCCTCGACCTCCTGGCCTTCGCGCACCAGGATCTCCGAGACGATGCCGCCGTCAAGCGACTGCACCACCTGCAGCTGGCGCGACGGAATCACCTTGCCGTCGCCGCGCGTGACTTCGTCGATCGCGGCAAACGCGGCCCAGACGATCAGCAGCACGATCACGACCACGGCGGCGCGCACGATGTGCTGGGCGCGCGCAGTGCGCTGGTGCGACATCAGCGTGTCGGCCTCGAATTCAAAGGCGCCCATGCCGTGCAGTTCGTTGCCTGCCACAGCGCCGATGCCACCTGCCGCGCTGGTGGTGGCATGGGCGGTCGTGCCAAAGAAGCGGTTGCTCAGCGGTGCCAGGCCAAGCCGGACACGTTCCAGCAGGCCCACCAGGCCACGGCCCAGGCGCATCAGGGTGGTATTCATGCTGCCTTCGCAATCCGGCCCGACTGCAGGGCCTCCATGATGCGGTCACGCGGGCCGTCGGCCACCACGCGGCCGCCGTCGATCACGATCACGCGGTTGACCATCGCCAGCATCGAGGTGCGGTGCGTCACCAGCACCACCGTCTTGCCTTGGGCGAATTCGCTGATGCGGCGGGTGATCTGTGCTTCGGTCGAGAAGTCCATCGCGCTGGTCGGCTCGTCGAGCAGCAGCAGCGGGGCGTTGTGCAGCAGCGCGCGCGCGATGCCGACGCTCTGGCGCTGGCCGCCCGAGAGCAGCTCGCCGCGCTCGCCGACCGGCATGTCAAAGCCGCTCGGATGCCGGTTGACGAAATCCAGCAGGCCGGCCGTCTCGGCGGCGGCCAGGATGGCCTGCTCGTCGGCGTAGGGCATGCCGAAGGCGATGTTCTCGCGCAGCGAGCCGTAGAACAGCGTCACGTCCTGCGAGACATAGCCGAGGTTGCGGCGCACGTCGGCCGGGTCGAGCTGGCGCAGGTCGATGCCATCCAGCAGCACCGCGCCCTCGAAGGGCTGGTACAGGCCCATGATGAGTTTCTGCAGCGTGGTCTTGCCCGAGCCGACCCGGCCGATCAGCGCGACGCGCTCGCCCGGCTGGATGCGAAAGCTCACGCCTTCCAGCACGTTGTCCTTGCGGCCCGGATAGGCAAAGCGGACGTTGCGGAACTCGACCTCGCCCTTCAGTTCGCGCCGGTGCAAGAAGGCTTGCTCGCCTTGCTCGTTCTCGCGTTCGACCGGCAGCGCCATGGTCTTGTCGAGCGACTCCAGCGCGGTGCGCGCGCCCTGGTACTGCATCAGCAGGCCGACGATCTGTCCGGCTGGCGCCAGCGCCCGGCTGCCGAGCGTGGTGCAGGCGATCAGCGCGCCCATCGTCAGCTCGCGCTGCGTGATCAGGTAGACGCCGATCAGGATGATAGAGAGCGACACCATCTGGCTCAGCGTGCTGGTGCCGTAGTTGGCCTTGGCCGACAGGGCGCGCATCTGCACCTGCGTGGCCGCCAGATGCTGGTTGGTGCGCTCCCAACGGGCCTGGATCACGCTCTCGGCCGCCTGGGTCTTGATGGTCTCGATGCCGGTCAGCGCCTCGACCAGCGTGGCGTTGCGCTGTGCGCTGGCTTGATAGGTGGTCTGCGCCAGCTCATGCAGGCGGTGCTGCAGGATGAAGCCGATCACCAGCACCAGCACGAAGGCGGTCAGTACCGGCAGCACCATCCACGGCGAAATCCAAGCCAGCACGCCGATGAACAGCAGCGCAAAGGGCAAATCGATCAGCGCCGTCACGGTGCTGGAGGCGATGAAGTCGCGCACCTGTTCGAAGCCGCGCAGGTTGGAGGCGAACGAGCCGACTGAGGCCGGGCGTTTTTCGAGCCGCATGCCCAGCACACGCTCCATCAGCGAGGCCGAGAGCTGCACGTCGATGCGGGCGCTGGCCTCGTCCAGAAAGTGGCTGCGCAGCAAGCGGATGTAGAAATCGGCGCCGAGTGCCAGCAGCAGACCGATCGCCAGGGCCCAGAGCGTCTCGACCGCGTGGTTCGGCACGACGCGGTCGTAGACGTTCATCGTGAAGATCGGGAACGCCAGCGCGAACAGGTTGATCAGGAACGCCGCCCACAGCACGTCGCGGTAGACGCCGCGCTGGCCGGCAATGGCGCTCCAGAACCAGTGGCCGGCGCGAGTGGCGCGCACCTCGGGCGTGCGCTCATCGAAGCGGAAGTGCGGCCGCACGAACAGCGTGACACCGGTGTAGCTCTGCGCCAGCGCAGCGCGCGCCATCACCACCGCGCCCTGACCGGTCTCGGGCAGCAGCACGCGGGCGTCGCCGGCCTGGGTCCAGCCCTGCAGCACGCAGGCCGAGTTGTCTTTCAGGATCAGGATCGCTGGCAGCGTGGCGGTGTCGATGCGGGTCGGCTTGATGCGCTGCAGCTTGGTGAACATGCCGACCCGGCTGGCGGCGCGCTCGGCCAGGCTGAGCGTGAGCTTGCCTTCCTGCAGCGGCAGACCGGCCGACAGCGAGGCGCGTGAGGTGCCAACGCCATGCAGCCGGCAGACTTCCAGCAGGCAGTCGAGCAGCGGGTCGGTGTGAATCAGGTCTTCGCGCAGCCCGGGTGGGGCCTGCACCGCCGGATCGGCTTCGAACTCGGCGATGGGCTCGGCGGCTGGTTTGGCGCTGGTGTCCGGGGGATCATCAAGGCTGGACAGGGTGGGGTCGATGCGTTGAGGGCGAAACGTGTCGTTCATGGATGGGCCGGCCGTTGAGGGCCGCGACCTAGTCGATATCGGCGCAATGGACGCCGTAATGGCCGCTGCGGCGGTCTTCGAAGTAATGTTCCAGCGTCAGACGCACGGTACGGAAGGCCAGTTCGTCCCAGGGAATCTGCTCCTCGCGGAACAGCTGCGCCTCGATCGTTTCGGGGCCGGGATCGAAACGGGTGTGCAGCAGCTGGGCGCGGTAGTACAGATGCACCTGGCCCACCTTCAGCACGTTCATGACTGAAAACAGCTCCAGCAGCTCGAAGCTGGCACCGGCTTCCTCGACGGTTTCGCGCCGGGCGCCGTCGGCGGTGGACTCGCCCAGCTCCATGAAACCGGCGGGCAGGGTCCACAGGCCCCGGCGCGGCTCGATGTTGCGCCGGCACAGCAGCACCTGGTCTTCCCAGATGGGGACCGTACCGACCACGTTGAGCGGATTTTCATAGTGCACCGTGGCGCAGGCAGAGCAGATCGCCCGCTCGCGGTTGTCGTCCGCCGGAACCTGGTACTGCACGGTGGCGCCGCATTCGCGGCAGTGCTTGATGCGACGCGAGAAAAGCATCCGGCCAGTGTAGCGTGCAGGACCGGCGTGGCATCATCAACCCAGCCTTCCGAAACACAGAGTTGCATGCACTTGTGCCAACGCCATCGCGTGTCTTTCCCAACCGCCTGACATCTGCATCGGCCATGGATCTGTTGACACTTTCGCCGCTGCTGCCGCAGTTTTCAGCACCGAACGTCGGCGCGCTGATGAGCACCCGTGCCGGCGGTGTCAGCTTGCCGCCCTTCGACAGCCTGAATCTGCGCCCCGAAGTGGGTGACGATCCGCTCGCCGTGGCTGAAAACCGCCGCCGGCTCGTGGTGGCGGCTGGTGTGGAGTCGGTGCGGCTGGATCAGGTGCACGGGCGCGAGCTGGTCGTGCTTGACGCTGCGCTGCTGCAAGCCAGCCGTGCGGGTGCTTTGCCGCAGGCCGATGCCAGCCTCAGCACCATGCCCGGCGTGGCCTGCGAGGTGCAAGTGGCCGATTGCCTGCCGGTGCTGTTGGCGCATCGCGGTGGTCGCGGCGTGGCGGCGGCGCATGCCGGCTGGCGTGGCTTGGCGGCCGGCATCGTCGAGCACACTTTGGCGCAGCTCTGTGCGGCTTGTGCAGCACCGCCGCAGGACATCGAAGTCTGGTTGGGGGCCTGCATCGGCGCGAGCCAGTTCGAGGTCGGTGCCGATGTGCTGCAGGCTTTCGGTGCCAGCGCGCAGCAGCCGGGGCCGCGCTTCGTGGCCGCTCAAGCACCGGGCAAGTGGCTGGCTCATCTGAGCGGCCTGGCACGCGACCGGCTCGCCGCCGCTGGGGTCACGCAGGTGCAGGGCAACGACGGCAGTCTGGCGTGGTGCACGGTGAGCAACCCGTCACGGTTCTTTTCGTTCCGCCGCGAGCGCATCAGCGGGCGCATGTCCGCGCTGGTCTGGCTGCGCGCTTGAGCTGGATTCGGCCGCCGCTTCGGCAGCCTTGCGTGCGCGCCGCCGCATCGGCGTGGCCATCACATAGGTCACCAGCGCCACCGGCCCGAGTCCGTACAGCAAGAAGGTGAACACGGCCCCGAGGAGCGTGCCATTCGAAGCGTTGGCCTCGACCACGGCCATCATGACCGCCACATAGAGCCAGCCGATTGCAACCAGATACATCTAGACACCTTGAGAGTTCACAAAAACAACGCAGGACGGGCGGTACACAGGTCTGGTTTGCGGCAATAGTGCGCGTTTACAGTCTCATGCAAGCTACGGCCGCCATAATGCCGCGCATCTGGTGCACTGAAGTGAACCACGACACGCAGTTGTTGTCATCACATCCATAGGTATGCAGGAGACTATGAATACACGCGAACAGCCCGCAACGGGCTTGACAGGTGGCTTGAATGTCGAAGACGTGCTGCGTCAGGTCTGGAATCTTCAGATGCCATCGCCGCTGACCGACACCGGAGCACAGATGCGCTCGTTCGGATCAAGCTTTGGCAACACGATGCAATCATTTGCGCACCTGAAGCTCGCCCCTGCCGAGCTCACGCGCATCCAGAACGAGTACCTGCACGAAGCCGCGCAGCTCTGGAACAACGCCGTGTCGAACGGTACCGGAGCCAAGCCGGCCATGAAAGATCGGCGTTTTGCCAACGCGGCATGGACCGAAAATCCGGTTTCCGGATTCCTGGCTGCCAATTACCTGCTCAATGCGCGCACGTTGATGCAATTGGCGGATGCGGTTGAGGGCGACGAAAAAACCCGCCAGCGCGTGCGCTTCTCGGTGCAGCAATGGATCGATGCGGCCGCACCGTCCAACTATCTGGCGCTCAATCCGGAAGCGCAGAAAAAAGCCGTTGACACCAAGGGCGAAAGCATTTCCCAGGGTCTGCAGATCATGCTGCGCGATTTGCAGCAAGGTCATGTGTCGCAAACCGACGAAAGCGTCTTCGAAGTGGGTCGCAATGTCGCGACCACCGAAGGTGCGGTGGTTTACGAGCACGAGCTGTTCCAGCTGATCGAGTACAAGCCGCTGACCACGCAGGTCTACGAGCGTCCGATGTTGTTTGTGCCGCCGTGCATCAACAAGTACTACATCATGGACCTGCAGCCGGATAACTCGCTGATCCGCTACACGGTCGAGCAAGGCCACCGCCTGTTTGTGGTGAGTTGGCGCAATGTCGATGACAGCCTGGTCAACAAGACCTGGGACGATTACATCGAAGACGCCGTGATTCGCGCCATCGGTATCGTGCAGGAAATTGGTGGCAGCAAGACCATCGACACGCTGGGTTTCTGTGTTGGCGGCACCATTCTGACCACCGCACTGGCGGTGCTGGCCGCGCGCGGCCAGCAGCCGGCCGCCAGCGTCACGCTGCTGACCACCTTCCTTGATTTCCGCGCCACCGGCATCCTCGATATCTTCATCGACGAAGCTGCCGTGCGTCTGCGTGAAATGACCATTGGTGCTGAAGCACCGACCGGCCCCGGTCTGCTCAAGGGCAAGGAACTGGCCACCACCTTCAGTTTCCTGCGTCCGAACGATCTGGTCTGGAATTACGTCATCGGCAATTACCTGAAGGGTGAGATGCCGCCGCCGTTCGACCTGCTGTACTGGAACTCCGACAGCACCAATCTGCCGGGGCCGATGTATTGCTGGTATCTGCGCCACACTTATCTGGAAGACAAGCTGAAGGTGCCGGGTGCACTCACCGTCTGCGGTGAGAAGCTTGATCTGAGCGCGATCGAGGCGCCGTTCTATTTCTATGCCTCGCGCGAAGACCATATCGTGCCGTGGGATTCGGCCTATTTCAACAACGAGGCGGTCAAGAGCGAGCGCCGGTTTGTGCTGGGGGCCTCAGGCCATATTGCCGGCGTGATCAATCCGCCGGCCAAGAAAAAGCGCTGCTACTGGACCAACGACGCCATCCCTGCCACTTCGCAGGAATGGCTGGCCGGTGCCACCGAACACGTCGGTAGCTGGTGGCCGGACTGGGCCGCATGGCTGCAGCAGCATGCCGGCAAGAGCAAGGCCGCGCCCAAAGCCTACGGCAACAAGAAATACAAGGCTCTCGAGCCGGCGCCGGGCAGCTACGTCAAGCAAAAGGCTGGTTGACAAGGCCGATGGATGCGGGCGACGTGATATTCTGCGTGCCCGCATCTCGTGTCAGTTTCGTGTCATGAATGCCCGTTTTTACTGATAGGAAATCCGAATGAGCGATATCGTCATCGTTGCCGCTGCCCGCACTGCTGTGGGCAAGTTTGGCGGTACTCTGGCCAAGATCCCGGCGCCTGAGCTGGGCGCTACCGTGATCCGTGAGTTGCTGCGTCGCGCCAATCTGCAGGGCGAGCAAATCAGCGAAGTGATCCTGGGCCAAGTGCTGCAAGCCGGTGCTGGCCAGAACCCGGCGCGTCAGAGCGTCATCAAGTCCGGTCTGCCGCAGGGCGTGCCGGCGTTCACGATCAACAAGGTCTGCGGCTCCGGCCTGAAGGCCGTGATGCTGGGCACCCAAGCCATCCGTGATGGCGATTCCGACATCGTCATCGCGGGCGGCCAGGAAAACATGAGCGCCAGCCCGCACGTCATGCCGGGTTCGCGCGACGGCCTGCGCATGGGCGACGGCAAGCTGATCGACACCATGATCGTCGACGGCCTGTGGGACGTCTACAACCAGTACCACATGGGCATCACGGCTGAAAACGTCGCCAAGAAGTACGGCGTGACGCGTGAAATGCAGGACGCACTGGCGCTGGCTTCGCAGCAGAAGGCTGCTGCCGCGCAAGACGCGGGCCGCTTCGCGGACGAAATCGTTGGTGTGACGATTCCGCAGAAGAAGGGCGATCCGGTGCTGTTCAACACCGACGAATTCGTCAACCGCAAGAGTACCGCTGAAGTGCTGGCAGGTTTGCGTCCGGCCTTCGACAAGGCGGGCAGCGTCACCGCTGGCAACGCTTCAGGCATCAACGACGGCGCTGCCGGCGTGGTGCTGATGAGCGCCAAGCGGGCCGCTGAACTCGGCCTGACGCCGCTGGGCCGCATCGCTTCTTACGCCAGCGCTGGTCTGGACCCGGCCTACATGGGCATGGGCCCGGTGCCTGCCGCGCGCAAGGCGCTGGAGCGCGCTGGCTGGAAGTCGCAGGATCTGGATCTGCTGGAAATCAACGAAGCCTTCGCCGCCCAAGCCTGTGCCGTGCATCAGGAAATGGGCTGGGATACCAGCAAGGTCAACGTCAATGGTGGCGCCATCGCCATCGGTCACCCGATCGGCGCGTCCGGCTGCCGCATTCTGGTGACGCTGCTGCATGAAATGCAGCGCCGTGATGCCAAGAAGGGCATCGCCTCGCTGTGCATCGGCGGCGGCATGGGCGTGGCACTGACGATCGAACGTTGATCTGACAGAGCACAAGCAGGGCTGCCCCTGATGGTTTTCAGGCAGCCCGCAGATATCGTGTCCATACACGGACATCAACCAAGGAGATAGATTCATGTCGCAAAAAGTCGCTTACGTCACGGGTGGTATGGGTGGCATCGGTACGTCGATCTGCCGCCGTCTGCACAAAGAAGGCTTCAAGGTCATCGCTGGTTGCGGTCCGACCCGCGATTTCGACAAATGGCTCGACGAGCAAAAGGCCGACGGCTATACCTTCTACGCCTCGGTTGGTAACGTCGCCGACTGGCAGTCCACGGTGGATGCCTTTGCCAAGGCCACCGCTGAACACGGCCCGATCGATGTGCTGGTGAACAACGCCGGTATCACCAAGGACCGCATGTTCCTGAAGATGACCCGCGACGATTGGGACGCCGTCATCAGCACCAACCTGACGTCGATGTTCAACGTCACCAAGCAAGTGGTGCCGGGCATGGTCGAAAAGGGTTTCGGCCGCATCATCCAGATTTCGTCGGTGAACGGCGAAAAGGGCCAATCGGGTCAGACCAACTATTCGGCTGCCAAGGCTGGCATGCACGGTTTCACGATGGCTCTGGCGCAGGAAATGGCCAACAAGGGCGTGACCGTGAATACCGTCAGCCCGGGTTATATCGGCACCGACATGGTTCGCGCGATCAAGCCTGAAGTGCTGGAAAAGATTGTCGCCACGATTCCCGTCAAGCGTCTGGGTACGCCGGACGAAATCGGTTCGATCGTCGCCTGGCTGGCCGGTGAAGATTCTGGTTTCACGACCGGCGCTGATTTCAGCTGCAACGGCGGCCTGCACATGGGCTGATGCCATGAACGATGGCTGTGGCCTGCGCGGCCGCAGCTGTCATTCGTGACAGATAAAAAATGCACCAAGGTGTCATGCCTTGGTGCATTTTTCATTCAATGCATGGTGGCGGCGAAATCGTGATTGCTGGCCTGCTCGGCCACCAGCTGCTCCAGTAGCGCGCAGACCTCGCTGAGTCGGCCGGAGATGACGGCGTGCCGGATGTCGCCCGGTTCGGTGCGCATGCGCAAGCTGCTTCGGCCAACCGCAGACAAGGCGGCATCGCAGCCAAGTACGGGATGGTGGTTGGTGGTGGCAGCGGCGCTCAGGTTTGGCACCGTTGCCGTGCCAGAGGTGTCGGTGACTGGCAGGCTTGGCAGGCTCAGACCGAGTGCTGCGCTTTCCGGCACCGACGCAGCCATCGCCGGTACCTGAGCGGCGCCGATTTGATGCGAGAGCGTGTCGCGATCTGATTTTTCGCGCCACACAGTGAAAAACCGGCCTGCCGCAGCGGCTCGCCGGGAGTCCAGGATCGATGCCAGAAAGCGACGCATGGTGGTGTCTGACGCTACATCAGCATGGTGTTGCGGATCAGGCCTACGGCCAATCCTTCGAGGCTGAAGTCTGTGGCCTCGTTGGAGACGTGAATGATTTCAAAATCGGGGTTTTCCGGGATCAATTCGACACCTGCCTTGGTGCGCCGAAAGCGTTTCACCGTGACCTCATCACCCAGACGCGCCACGACGATCTGACCATTCTTGGCCTCGGCGCTTTTTTGTACTGCCAGCAGATCGCCATCGAGGATGCCGGCGTCGCGCATGCTCATGCCCCGCACCTTGAGCAGGAAATCGGGCTTGCGCGGGAACAGGTGCGACTCGACCATGTAACTCTGATCGATGTGCTCCTGCGCCAGGATCGGACTGCCGGCGGCCACGCGCCCGACCAGTGGCAGACTGAGCTGGGCCAGGTTCGGCAGCCCGAGCTGGTACTGCTGGCCGATGCCTTTCAGGCGCGACTCGTTGAGCGAACGCAATGTGTCAGACTTGAGCCGGATGCCCCGTGAGGTGCCGCCCAGCAGCTCGATCACCCCTTTGCGGGCCAGCGCCTGCAGATGCTCTTCGGCGGCGTTGGGTGAGCGAAATCCCAGCTCAGCGGCGATTTCAGCGCGCGTCGGCGGTGCCCCGGTGCGCTCGATCGTGCTCTGGATCAGCTCCAGGATTTGCTGCTGACGCGCAGTCAGCTTGGGGCTGGGGTCTAAGGGCAGGGTCACGGCACACCTCTCATGGCTGTTGATTTATACAGGCACTGTATTTTTATCCAGTTGACCCTTGATGACAAGTCCCACCCTTCAATTGAGCGGCCCTTGTGTGGTGCTGCTGGGTACCGGCGGCACGATTGCCGGCACCGCCACACGTCAGGATGATCATGTCGGCTACCGCGCCGCCCAGTTGGGTGTGGCGCAGCTGGTGGCGGCCGTGCCGGCGCTGTCGGCCTGGCGGCTGGAGACAGAACAGATCGGCCAGCTCGACAGCAAGGACATGAGCCATGCCGTCTGGCAGCCGCTGGCGCAGGCCGTGGCGCACCAGCTGGCCCGGCCCGAAGTGGCGGGCGTCGTGATCACGCACGGCACCGACACGCTCGAAGAAACCGCCTATTTCCTGCACCGGGTGCTGGCGCCAACCAAGCCGGTGGTGCTGACGGCGGCGATGCGGCCGGCCACCGCCTTGCAGGCCGACGGGCCGCAGAACCTGCTCGATGCCGTCACGCTCGCCGCCACACCGGGCGCGTGTGGCGTGCTGGCGGTATTGGCGGGTGCGGTGCACAGCGCGGCCGATCTGCGCAAGCTGCACACCTATCGGCTTGATGCCTTTGGTTCGGGCGATGCTGGCCCGATCGCGTTGATCGAGCAGGGCCGGTTGCGGCGCTTTCGTCCCTGGCCTGGCGCTGAAGCCGATGCTCCTGCCGCGCTGGGGTTGGCGCTGATCAATGCGCCGGTGGCGCAGTGGCCGCGCGTGGCGCTGCTGCTGAGCCACGCCGGCATGGACGCTGAACTGGCAGCGGCGCAGATCGATGCGCTGCGCCGGCATGGTGTGGCCGGCATCGTCGTGGCCGGCACCGGCAACGGCACCGTGCATCAGGCGCTCGATGCCGCCTTGCAAGCGGTCGCGGCTGAGGGCGTGCTGATCTGGCGTGCCAGCCGCTGTGCTTTCGGCGCGGTGGTCGAGTCGGACTGCGCGGCGCAGAACGTCGCATTGCCGGGCGCCGCCGTGACTTTTCCGGGCGCGGGCGCCTGCACGCCGGTGCAGGCACGCATCGAACTCATGCTGCAGCTGCTGCGGCAGCGATCGCAACCCGATCAGGACTCGTCACGCAGTTCGCCGCAGACGCGGACACGATAAGTGTTGCGCCCGGCGTGCTTGGCGTCGTACAGCGCCCGGTCGGCGGTGGCCATGATCTCGCCGGCGGTCGAGGCTTGCGCGCCGCCATTCAACAGGCCCACACCGATGCTTGCGGTGACGGCCATGGCGCCATTCGCCAGGGCGATCGGTGTCTGCATGAGCGCAGCAATCTTGCGCGCGACCAGTGTGGCCTCGTCGTCATGGTGCAGCTGCTCGATCACGACGACGAATTCGTCGCCGCCCAGGCGTGCGACGGTGTCGGTGGCGCGCACCGAGGCCTTCAATCGGCGCGCGAACTCGGTCAGCACCGCGTCGCCAGCGGCGTGGCCCTGGGTGTCGTTGATGGTCTTGAAGTGGTCGATGTCGATGTACAGCAGCGCCATCGCCAGCTCGGTGCGTCGCGAGCGCGCGAGCGCTTCCTGCAGCCTGTCATCGAATTGCATGCGGTTGGCCAGACCGGTCAGGTGATCAAAGCGGGCGAGCCGTGTCAGCTGGGCCTCGACCGCCTTCAACTCGGAAATGTCCATGCTCAGCATGTACAGACCGGCCACCGAGCCATCGCTGCGCAGGTCCGGCACATAGGTGCTGCGCAGCTGGCGCTGGCGCCCGCCCAGGTCTGACACGACCTCCAGGGTCTGGCGGTGTCCGGTGCGCAGGGCTGCATCCATGTGGGGTTGGCGGGCCGCGTAGAACGCCGCGCCGAAACAGTCACCGAAGGTCTTGCCGAGCAGGCTGTCGGTGCGTATGCCGAACCAGTCCGCGTACGTTTCGTTGGCAAACACGAAGCGGTGCTCGCGGTCGAGGTAGGCGATCAGCGCCGGCACGTTGTTCGTGATCAGGCGCAGGCGTTGCTCGCTGATGGCCAGTCGCGCCTGCGCATCCTTGCGCTCGGCGGCCAGTCCGCAGATCAGCACGCTGGTGCAGGCCTGCGCGGTGATGTAGCTCCACAGTGCGAGCAGCCCGGCGTGGGCATCGTGACCGGCGAACGGGCCGATGCCCTGGGCGGTGCCCCAGGCCATTGCCCCTGACAGCAGCAGCACCGACAGCGATGCCGCCAGCACCCCGGCGCGCAGCGCGAGCACCGCCGTCACGAACAGCGGCACCGACAGCAGCGGAAACAGCAGCGCCGGGCTGGACCAGGGCGAAAAGCTCCAGACCCCGCAGCCCAGCACCACCCCGAGCAGCGCGGCGTTGCCCAGGCCACGTCGGCCGCCGAAGGTTGCCCGAACGGTGCTGCTGCTCATGGCCACCAGCGGTATCCCGCCGAGCAGCGCGCCCACCGCATCACCGACCCACCAGGTCATCCAGGCTGAACCCCACATCGACGCTGGGAGCAGTTCTGCCAGGCGCAACCAGAGCGTGCCGTTGCTCGCC
Organism: Leptothrix sp. (in: b-proteobacteria); assembly: GCA_041083665.1. Lineage (GTDB taxonomy): Bacteria > Pseudomonadota > Gammaproteobacteria > Burkholderiales > Burkholderiaceae_C > Sphaerotilus. The sequence continues at coordinate 9,332 of JBFPGZ010000001.1, read as the reverse complement.
GTAACGATCATGCCGGCCATCACTGCGACCAGATAGACACCGAGGTCGCGTCGGCGTGTCAGTGCCGGATCGAAGCCCGAGCGGCGCAGCATCAGCACCGCCAGCCCCGGTCCGAGCGTGTTGCCGACGGCGATGCCCAGGCCCATCCAGACGGGCCCGCCGATCTGGACATTGACCGCAAAGGCGGCGGCGAAGACGCTGGCCGACATGAGGCCGCCCCAGCGCAGATAGGCGGCGATCGCGATACCGGTGGGCAGCCACACCAGCGAGACATGCGTGCCGACATAGGGGATCAGCAGGCCGAGTCGCGCCGCAAGGTAGTAGGCGATCGCGACGCCGAGCAGCTGCAAGGTGACAATCGCAGACTCGGTGAGCGCTCGCTGGGCAAGCCTGTCTTGGTTGTTCATCCGGTGGTGGAGTGGTCAACGCGGCGGCATGTGTTCTGGGTGCCAGTATCGGGATGTGCCTGAACCGGGGCGCCAGTAGGGGTGTTCGACGCTGAGGTGCGGTCGCGCGGATACGCTGGGCTCTTCAACGACTGGGTGCTTCAATGCAAAGCCATCAGAAACAAGACGACCATTCAATGCCACCTATCAACGGCAGTTCCCTCGCCAACTTGAGCGCGGCCCGTGAAACGCCTGAAGTCGCCGGTGCGGCGCTGGTCGAGGTGCGCCTCGGTCCGTGGCGCGAACTGGGTGAGCACGCGGCGGCGATTCGCACCGAGGTGTTCGTGCAGGAGCAGCAGATCCCGGCCGAGATGGAGTGGGACGAGGCCGATCAGACCTGTCTGCACGCCGTGGCCTACGACCGCCTCAGCCTGCCGCTGGCGACCGGCCGGCTGCTACAGCATGGGCCCGGTATCGGGCGCATCGGCCGCATGGCGGTTCGAGCGTCGATGCGTGGCAGCCACTTGGGCTGTGCCGTGCTGGATGCGCTGGTGCAGGCTGCGCGTGCGCGCGGTGACCACGAGGTGATCCTGCACGCGCAGATGTCAGCGGCGGGTTTCTATCAGCGGGCCGGTTTTGTCGAGCACGGGCCGCAGTTCGAGGAAGCCGGCATCACTCACGTCGAGATGGTGCTGGCGCTGTAAGCCGGGCGCACAGATAGGTCCAGACAAAGTGCGCAGCCGCCTGGCTGCTCAGCTCGGCGTGGTCGTAGGGCGGGGCCACTTCGACGCAATCCATGCCGACAAAGGGCAGGTCGGCGCTGTCTTCCAGCAGCGTCAGTACCTGGTGCGTGCTCAGGCCGCCCGGCTCGGGCGTGCCGGTGCCGGGCGCAAAGGCCGGGTCCAGGCAATCGATGTCCAGGCTCAGATAGAGCGGCGGCATGCCGGCCGCCTGCAGGCGCTGGCGCATGGCGGTCAGCAGCGGCGCCAGATCGGCCGGGCGGTCGAGTCCGCGCAGATCGCGCGCGCTCCAGATCAGTCCGCCCTGGTCACGCACGTAGTCGCGTGCCTCGCGGTGGCCCGATGAGCGGAGGCCGACTTGGAAGAAGCAGTCCGGTCGCACCAAACCTTCCTGCAGCGCTTCATAGACCCAGGTGCCGTGGCCGCTCGGTTCGCCGAAATGGTCGGTCCAGGTGTCGCAGTGAGCATCGAAATGCAGCACCGCGAGCGGTTGGCCGTAGTGCGCCCGATAGGCGCGCAGCAAGCACAGCGTGATCGAGTGGTCGCCGCCCAGCCAGGCCATGTGATGCCGGGCCAGCGCGGCAGCGGCTTGCGGCTGCAGCGCGGCGCGCATCGCATCCAGGCTGGTGTTGGGCAGGGCGAAATCGCCCAGATCGGTCAGCACGTCTACGGGCGTGCAATCGAAGAAGTGGTGGATGCCGTCGCACAGCATGTGGCTGGCGGCGCGGATCGCGCTGGGGCCGAAGCGGGCGCCAGGCCGATGCGTGACGGCGCCGTCCCAGGCGATGCCGGCAATCGCAAACGGCCGGTCAGCTTGCTGCTGCGGCACCTTGAGGAAGCTGTGATTGGAGAGAAAGGCGAACTGGCTCATCGTCTGCGGATTTTCGACCATCCGCGCCGGCTGGCTCCGGGCGGGCGGTTGCAAGGCTCGCTTTCACGAGATTGAAGTCGATTTCACATTGTGAAAATTGGCATTGTTGCGACGCCGCATAATTTTTCATTGTGGAAGACAAATTTTCGTATCATGAAATTTTGTACTTAACTCATTGATTTTATTGAATTTTGTTTTTGGTCTTATATAAGACATAAGTCTTCTCGTTTACCCAGGGTCCGGCTAAGCTATGAGCCATCTACCGACCCCTTTCAATCACCTGCTGACCGGAGAGTTTCATGACGAACCTGACCCGTGAACAACAAATCGCCGCCCTGGAAAAAGACTGGGCTGAAAACCCCCGCTGGAAGCTGGTGAAGCGTGGCTACAGCGCCGCTGACGTTGTGCGTCTGCGCGGCAGCCTGCAGCCTGAGTACACCCTGGCCCAGCGCGGTGCCAAGGTTCTGTGGGACAAGGTCAACGGCGGCGCCAAGAAGGGCTACGTCAACGCTTTCGGCGCGATCACCGCCGGTCAAGCCATGCAGCAGGCCAAGGCTGGCCTGGAAGCCGTGTACCTGTCGGGCTGGCAAGTCGCCGCTGACGGCAACACCTCCGAAACCATGTACCCGGACCAGTCGCTGTACGCCTACGACTCGGTGCCGACCATGGTCCGCCGCATCAACAACACCTTCAAGCGCGCTGACGAAATCCAGTGGAGCCGTGGCGTGAACCCCGGTGACGAAGGCTTCATCGACTACTTCCTGCCGATCGTCGCTGACGCGGAAGCCGGTTTCGGCGGCGTGCTGAACGCCTTCGAACTGATGAAGAACATGATCACGTCCGGCGCTGCCGGCGTGCACTTCGAAGACCAGCTGGCCGCTGCCAAGAAGTGCGGTCACATGGGTGGCAAGGTGCTGGTTCCGACCCGCGAAGCCGTCGAAAAGCTGATCTCCGCTCGTTTCGCCGCCGACGTGCTGGGCGTGCCGACCCTGATCCTGGCCCGTACCGACGCCGAAGCCGCCAACCTGATCACCTCGGACTACGACGCCAACGACAAGTCGTTCCTGACCGGCGAGCGCACCCAGGAAGGTTTCTACCGCGTCCGCAACGGTCTGGAGCAGTCCATCAGCCGTGGCGTCGCCTACGCGCCGTACGCTGACCTGGTGTGGTGCGAAACCGGCGTGCCGGACATCGGCTTCGCTCGCGAATTCGCGCAAGCCGTTCAAGCCGCCTGCCCGGGCAAGCTGCTGAGCTACAACTGCTCGCCGTCGTTCAACTGGAAGAAGAACCTGAACGACAGCCAGATCGCTGCCTTCCAGGAAGAGCTGAGCGCGCTGGGCTACAAGTACCAGTTCATCACCCTGGCTGGCATCCACGTCAACTGGTACAACACCTTCAAGTTCGCCAAGGCCTACGCTGGCGGCGAAGGCATGAAGCACTACGTTGAAATGGTGCAAGAGCCGGAATTCGCTGCTCGCGAACAAGGCTACACCTTCGTGTCGCACCAGCAGGAAGTCGGTACCGGCTACTTCGACGAAGTCACCACCGTGATCCAAGGTGGTTCGTCGTCGGTCAAGGCTCTGACGGGCTCGACCGAAGAAGAACAGTTCCACTGAGATCGGTCTGACGCAGGCGGCCTGCTTCGGCAGGCCGCGTGACGGACGTCCGTAAAAAAGCCCGGTGCCGCAAGGTCCGGGCTTTTTGTCATTCTCACGCCCTCGCATCTGGTCGTGTGGCGGCGCAGCGCACTTGGCGACAATAGGCGCTCACCATCACCGGAGCCCGCTTTGGCTGTACGAGAGATCCTGAAGATGGGCGATGCGCGCCTGCTGCGCGTCGCCAAGCCGGTGCAGCAGTTCGACACCCCCGAGCTGCACGCGCTGATCGCTGACATGTTCGACACCATGGCCGACGCGCAAGGTGTCGGTCTGGCCGCACCGCAGATCGGCGTCGATCTGGCGCTGGTGATCTTTGGCGTCGAGCGCAGCACGCGTTATCCCGATGCGCCCGCCGTGCCGCAGACCATCCTGCTCAATCCGTCCATCACGCCGCTTGGCGACGCCGAAGAAGACGGCTGGGAAGGCTGCCTGTCGGTGCCGGGCCTGCGCGGCCTGGTGCCGCGTTTCAGCCGCATCCGCTACGAGGGCGTCGATCCGCAGGGTCGCCCGATCGTGCGCGAGGCCGAATGCTTCCATGCCCGCGTCGTGCAGCACGAATGCGATCACCTGATCGGCAAGCTCTACCCGATGCGGGTGCGCGATTTCAGCCGTTTCGGTTACACCGAGGTGCTGTTTCCCGCCATGGACCCGGTAGCGGACGACTGAGTGCCCGCCACCGGCCCTTGAGTGCCCTTATTTGCTGGCGCTGCTGGTCGGTGCTGCGCCTTTCATGAGCGCCATCGCCGTGCCGATCAGCCCGGCCACCTCGCTCATGTTGCCGGGCACGATCATGGTGTTGTTCTTCTGCGCCAGGTGGGCGTAGGCATCGACGGCTTTCTCGGCCACCTTGAGCTGCACCGCCTGCGCGCCGCCAGGCTGTTCGATCGCGGCGGCGACCTTGCGGATCGCTTCGGCGGTCGCTTCGGCCACCGCCAGGATGGCGGCCGCTTCGCCCTGCGCCTTGTTGATCTCGGCCATCTTCTGGCCTTCCGAGCGGGCGATGAAGGCCTCGCGCTCGCCGGTGGCGATGTTGATCTGCTCCTGGCGCCGGCCTTCCGAGGCCGCGATCAGCGCGCGCTTGCCGCGCTCGGCGGTGATCTGTGCCTGCATGGCGTGCAGGATCTCGGCCGGTGGCGTCAAGTCCTTGATCTCGTAGCGCAGCACCTTGACGCCCCAGTTCAGCGCCGCCTCGTCCAGCGCTGACACCACTGCCGCATTGATCAGCTCGCGCTCCTCGAAGGTCTTGTCGAGTTCCATCTTGCCGATCACGCTGCGCAGCGTGGTCTGCGCCAGCTGGGTGATCGCCATCATGTAGTTCGATGAGCCGTAGCTGGCCAGCCGGGCGTCGGTGACCTGGAAATAGATGATGCCGTCGACCTGCAGCTGGGTGTTGTCACGCGTGATGCAGACCTGGCTCGGCACGTCGAGCGGGATCTCCTTCAGCGAATGCTGGTAGGCCAGCCGATCGACGAACGGCACCAGGAAGTTCAGCCCCGGCGTGAGCGTGGCGTGGTACTTGCCCAGGCGTTCCACCACCCAGGCGTGCTGTTGCGGCACCACCTTGATGGTCCGAAAAATAAACAACCCGGCAATGATCAGCAGGGCCAGAGCGACGATGTCCATGAGTTTTCCTTGTTACGGTCCGACGATCAGGTAATTGCCTTGCAGCGCGCGGATCACGTAGGTGCCCGGCGCTGGCGCTGGTTGCTCGGCGCCGCCGTGCCAGCGCACGGTCCAGTCGGCGCCACGGTAGTGCACATGCGCGCTGCCATCGCTGGCCCAGCGGCTCACATGCACCTGCTGGCCGATGTCGAGGTTCACATCCGGGTTGGACGCCGCCGGCAGCGCTGCCGGCTGACGGCTGCGATAGAGGGACCACAGCGCCACCGCGCCACCGCCCACCAGCGCCGCACTCAGCAGCTGCAACGCCAGCGTGGCGCCCAGATGCGCGGCAATCGCTCCGGCGGCCAGCCCGAGCGCCAGCATCAACAAATAGAAGGTGCCGCTGGCCAGCTCGGCTGCGACAGCCAGAGCGGCGGCGATCCACCACAACGTGCTTGCACTCATTCCTTGACTCCTGGCGGTGAGGAACGAAGGTCAGTGTACGGTTCTTGGTGGGCGCGCATAAAACCGCCGAATTGTCACGCGCACGCTCTACACTTCGCGCTTCGTTTTTTGATCCTCGCTTTCCCGGAGTGGCCGCATGCAGCGCTTTCATTTCCCCATCGTCATCATCGATGAGGACTTCCGTTCCGAGAACACCTCGGGTCTGGGCATTCGTGCGCTGGCGCAGGCCATCGAAAAGGAAGGCTTTGAAGTGCTGGGCGCCACCAGCTACGGCGACCTGAGCCAGTTTGCCCAGCAGCAAAGCCGGGCTGGCGCCTTCATCCTGTCGATCGACGATGAAGAATTCACCCCCGGCCCGGAGCTGGATCCGGCAGTGCTGAACCTGCGCAAGTTCATCGAGGAAATCCGTTTCCGCAACGCCGAGATTCCGATCTACATCTACGGTGAAACCCGCACCAGCCAGCATATCCCGAACGATATCCTGCGCGAGCTGCACGGTTTCATCCACATGTTCGAGGACACGCCGGAGTTTGTGGCGCGCCACATCATCCGTGAATCCAAGAGTTATCTTGACGGGCTGGCACCGCCGTTCTTCAAGCAGCTGATGGAATATGCGCAAGACGGCTCGTATTCTTGGCATTGCCCCGGACACTCCGGCGGCGTGGCTTTCCTGAAAAGCCCGGTCGGGCAGATGTTCCACCAGTTCTTTGGTGAAAACATGCTGCGCGCTGACGTGTGCAACGCGGTGGAAGAACTCGGCCAGCTGCTCGACCACACCGGCCCGGTGGCGCAGAGTGAGCGCAACGCGGCGCGCATTTTCAATGCCGACCATTGTTTCTTTGTCACCAACGGCACCAGCACCTCCAACAAGATGGTCTGGCACCACACGGTGGCGCCCGATGACGTGGTGGTGGTGGACCGCAACTGCCACAAGTCGATATTGCACGCCATCATCATGACCGGCGCCATTCCGGTGTTCATGACGCCGACGCGCAACCATTACGGCATCATCGGCCCGATTCCGCAGAGCGAATTCACGCGCGAAGCCATCGAGCGCAAGATTGCCAGGAATCCGCTGCTGGCTGGCGTTGATCCGAGTAGCGTCAAGCCGCGCATCATGACCCTGACGCAGAGCACCTACGACGGCGTGCTCTACAACACCGAAACCATCAAGGACATGCTCGACGGCTGGATCGATACCATCCATTTCGACGAAGCCTGGCTGCCCCACGCGGCGTTCCACCGTTTCTATGGCACCTATCATGCGATGGGCAAGAACCGGGTGCGCCCCAAGGAAGCGATTGTTTACGCGACCCAATCGACCCACAAACTGCTGGCAGGTTTGAGCCAGGCCTCGCAGGTGCTGGTGCAGGATTCGCAAACCCGCAAGCTCGATCGGCATCTGTTCAACGAAGCCTATTTGATGCACAGCTCCACCAGCCCGCAATACGCCATCATCGCCAGTTGCGATGTGGCGGCGGCCATGATGGACGAGCCGGGCGGCCCGGCCCTGGTGGAAGAAAGCATCAAGGAAGCGCTGGATTTCCGCCGCGCCATGCGCAAGGTTGAAAGCGATTTCGGCCACGACTGGTGGTTCAAGGTCTGGGGCCCGGAAGCGCTGGCCCCCGAAGGCATGGGCCGCGCCAACGGCTGGGTTTTGCAGGCCGATGAAAAATGGCACGGCTTTGGCGACCTCGCACCCGGCTTCAATATGCTGGACCCGATCAAGTCCACCATCATCACGCCGGGGCTGGACATGTCCGGCTCGTTTGACAAGACTGGTATTCCGGCCTCGATCGTCACCAAATTCCTGGCTGAGCATGGCGTGGTGGTTGAAAAGACCGGCCTGTACAGTTTCTTCATCATGTTCACCATCGGCATCACCAAGGGCCGCTGGAACACCATGCTGACCGCGCTGCAGCAGTTCAAGGACGACTACGACCGCAACCAGCCCATCTGGCGCATCCTGCCCGAGTTTGCCCAGCAACACCCGCAGTATGAACGCATGGGCCTGCGTGACCTTTGCCAGCAAATCCATGAAACCTACGCGCAGCATGACATTGCCCGTCTGACCACCGAAATGTATTTGTCAGACCTGCAACCCGCCATGAAACCCAGCGAGGCTTATGCGCACATTGCGCATCGCAAGACCGAGCGGGTTGAAATCGACCAGCTGGAAGGCCGCATCACCACCGCGCTGCTCACGCCGTATCCGCCGGGCATCCCGCTGCTGATTCCGGGCGAACGCTTCAACAAGAAGATTGTTGATTACCTGCGCTTTGCCCGCGAGTTCAACGACCGCTTCCCCGGCTTCCACACCGACGTGCACGGCCTGGTCGAGGAAGACCTCGGCGGTGGCAAGCATCGGTATTATGTGGATTGTGTGGCGCAGTAATCATTGCGTGTTTTTAGCATCCGCATGGCCTGCAGCTCCTGCACCATGCGGATGTCATAGCCAGCCTGTTGGTGTCTACAGCAGCTCGGCAATCAGCTCCTGGGTATCATTGTGCTGGTGTGTTCAAGAAATAGCTTACCAAATCATTATGACTGAGTTTCAGAATTTTACCAGTGATGAACGAACAAAAAATGTTGTCACTCGGTTAACTGCCGTTGCAACAAAACTCATTCCGGATGTTGAGTTGTCTTATCAGTTATTGATAAAGAGGAATTGTTATAATGCATTCGCAGATTCCAGTAATCCAAAGTGCCTTAAATTCGGTATCACACAAGAGCTTCAGCAGAGAATTTCATTTATCACGGATAATTTCGAGGCGTCAATAGTACAAAAATTTAAACAAAGAAAACCATTGGGGTGGAGAGCCGTTCTCTTGTCGCAAATAAATAAGCCTGGAGAATGTAAGGAAGACCACTATGTTATGTTTGATATGGCGATGTCATTCATACTTGGGCATGAATTGGGTCATTTGAGGCAGTCGCATCATAAAATTAAAAATTGCCTTGGTATTGGTGTTAATCATAACTCAGTTTGTATCAGTACCGAAATTGACGCGGATATTAGTGATGATGAAGATGTAATCCTCGCTTCGTTTGTTATTGAATTGGCTGCCGACTATGATGCAATAAAATTCAGTGCGCATACATTCACCAAAAGTGATGCCAATGGGTGCGAAATTAGCATTAGGAATTTATGGATTTTCATGGTTTCTGTGGCGTTAATTTTCTTTATTTTGGAGGATCATTCAAATAAATGTTCAAAATCTAGGCCTGCTTTTGGTTTTGTCGGATCACATCCCGCGCCCCCTTCGCGCTTGCTTTGGACGGCAAACATGATCGCCATTGTTTTTGATGAGTACATATCGAAAGATCGTGCCTCAGATTATCTTGTTGATGCTATTGGATTTGCGACGTATTTTTGGCATTCTTCACTGGAAAAAAATGATCACACTCATGTCATTCAAGAAATCCACCCCAGTCTTCAAATTAATGAGCTAGAAAATTATGAAAAATGGCGGTCAAAAATGATCCTGATTAGCAATGATCCTCCGCAAACCCGTGTTGGAGTGACCGGAGTAAGGTGGAAAGCCAGCGACACAGCAGGAGCCTGATCATGGTGATGAACCGCATCCAGTTTCAGCACGGCATGTCGCTG
>JBFPGZ010000002.1:0-80752 GCA_041083665.1 Leptothrix sp. (in: b-proteobacteria) | reverse complement strand
GAATCAGTTCGCCATCGCCTACGGCGATCGATTCAACCGTGTGGCAGCGTAATATCCACCACCGATTTGTCCACCGCATGCCTTGGAAGTCCGGTCCCGCCTCGCACACAAAAATACCGACACTCCCCTTGAGGCTGGCGCAGTTGCTGGGCTGGCTGATGACCAACACAGTGCCAGTGACTGACATCGTTCGCTGGTGGGCCAGCTTGGCAGTGTCGGGCTATTGCTTTCTTCTGATGGGACTCTGCTTTCCTCGGATGGCTCCATGTTTTCCTCTGACGGGCCGTTGCTTTCCACGGATGGTTCGGTGTTTTCCTCGACCGGGCCAGTGTTTTCCTCGGACGAGACGATGCTTTCCTCTGATGGTTCGGTGGTTCTCTCCAGCGGGCCGCTGCTTTCCACGGATGGCCCGGTGTTTTCCTCCGCCGGGCTGCTGCTTTCCTTTGATGAGCCGCTGCTTTGCTCTGGCCGGCCGCTGCAGTCTGTTCAGGCCCCGTCTGGCTGGGCGTACCCTTGGACGCGGGCTTCTTCGTTCGTGCACGACGCGCGCCGTCGTGGCTCGGCACGGCTGGCGCCGCTGCTGCAGGTGCTGCGCCATCCGACAGGTTTAAATGCGAGAAGAGCCAAATTGACAGCGGCTCGTCAGCCGCATCATTTTGAATTATGAATTCACCAAAGTGATCCCGTTCCCCAGGAGACAGTAGATGACCAGTTACGCCGAATTTCACCGCCGTTCCATCGAAGACCGTGACGGTTTCTGGGGCGAGCAGGCCCAGCTGATCGATTGGCACAAGCCGTTTGACCAAGTTTGCGACTACAGCAACCCGCCGTTCGCCAAGTGGTTTGCCGGTGGTGAGACCAACCTCTGCCACAACGCCGTTGACCGTCACCTGAAGGATCGTGCCGACCAGAACGCGCTGATCTTTGTCTCGACCGAGACCAACGTCGAGAAGGCCTACAGCTTCCGCGAACTGCACGCCGAAGTGCAGCGCATGGCCGCGATCCTGCAGTCGCTCGGCGTGAGCAAGGGCGACCGCGTCCTGATCTACATGCCGATGATTGCCGAGGCCGCGTTTGCGATGCTGGCCTGCGTGCGCATCGGCGCGATCCACTCGGTGGTGTTCGGCGGTTTCGCCAGCCACTCGCTGGCCAGCCGCATCGACGACGCCCAGCCGAAGGTCATCGTCAGCGCCGACGCCGGCATGCGCGGCGGCAAGTCGGTGCCGTACAAGCACCTGCTCGATGAGGCGATCAACCTGTCGGCCAACAAGCCGGCCAAGGTGCTGATGGTCAATCGCGGTCTGGCCGAGTTCGCCAAGACCGAAGGCCGTGACGTCGACTACGCCGAACTGCGCGCGCAGCACATGGACACCGTGGTGCCGTGCGAGTGGGTCGACTCCACCCACCCGAGCTACATCCTCTACACCTCGGGCACCACCGGCAAGCCCAAGGGCGTGCAGCGTGACACCGCCGGCTACACCGTCGCGCTGGCCGCGTCGATGAAGCACATCTACATGGGCAACCCGGGCGAGACCTACTTCAGCACGTCGGACATCGGCTGGGTCGTCGGCCACAGCTACATCATCTACGGCCCGCTGATCAACGGCATGGCCACCATCATGTACGAAGGCCTGCCGACTCGTCCGGACGCCGGCGTCTGGTGGAGCCTGGTCGAGAAGTACAAGGTCACGGTGATGTTCTCGGCCCCGACCGCCGCGCGCGTGCTCAAGAAGCAGGATCCGGCCTTCCTGACCAAGTACGACCTGAGCAGCCTGAAGGCGCTGTTCCTGGCCGGCGAGCCGCTCGACGAGCCGACCGCCACCTGGATCGGCGGCGCGCTCAACAAGCCGATCATCGACAACTACTGGCAGACCGAAACCGGCTGGCCGATCATGGCCATCTGCAACGGCGTCGAGCCGGCACCGACCAAGTTCGGTTCGCCCGGCAAGGCGGTCTATGGCTACGACGTCAAGCTGATCGACGAGGTCACCGGCGAGGAAATCAACGAGCCGAACAAGAAGGGCGTCATCGCCGTCAATGGTCCGCTGCCTCCCGGCTGCCTGCAGACCGTCTGGGGCGACGACAAGCGCTTTGTGAGCACCTACTGGACCAGCATCCACAACAAGGTCATGTATTCGACCTTCGACTGGGGTGTGAAGGACGCCGACGGCTACTTCTTCATCCTCGGCCGCACCGATGACGTCATCAACGTCGCTGGCCACCGCCTGGGCACGCGCGAGATCGAGGAAAGCATCTCCAGCCACGCCAACGTCGCCGAAGTGGCCGTGGTGGGCGTGGCCGACCAGCTCAAGGGCCAGGTCGCGGTGGCGTTCGCGGTGCTGAAGGATCCGAGCAAGGCCGCCGGCCCCGCCGAAGCCAAGGCGCTGGAAGCCGAGATCATGAAGGTCGTCGACAACCAGCTCGGCGCCGTGGCGCGTCCGGCCTCGGTGCGCTTCGTCACCGTGCTGCCCAAGACCCGTTCCGGCAAGGTGCTGCGCCGCGCCATCCAGGCCGTCTGCGAAGGCCGCGATGCCGGCGACCTGACCACGATGGAAGATCCGGCCGCGCTCATGCAGATCAAGGATCTGGTCACGACCAAGTGATGCGCTGAATCCGGGGTCAGTTCCCGGTTCCGCCCAAGTCCATGCCAGTCGGTGTTCTGCCGACTGGCATTTTTTTGCCCGGCTGCGCGTGATCGACACGGGATAATCCGCCGATCCTGTTTCATCAACCCTGTTCGACACGACCCATGCCTGCCTTGCGCGGATTTGCCCTGTTGTTGGTGCTGCAGACGCTCGGAGAGGTGCTGACGCACGCCTTCGGCTGGCTCATTCCTGGCCCGGTGCTGGGTTTGATGTTGCTGTTTGCGGCGCTGTTCTGGGCGCCGCTGCGCGCCCCGATCGAAGCGGCGGCGCAAGTGCTGCTGCAGCATCTGTCGCTGCTGTTCGTGCCGGTCGGGGCCGGCATCATCCTGCACACCGGGCTGCTGGCGCAGTACGGGCTGCAACTGGTGTTGACCATCGTGTTGTCCACGGTGGTCGGCATTGCCGTCACGGCCGGGGTGCTGCACCTGTTGCTGCAACGCTGGCCACCGCAGGACGCTGAATGACTGAAGTCACCCAACTCTGGATCTATCTGGCGTCGAGCCCGCTGTTCGGGCTCAGCGCGACGCTGGTTGCCTACGTGGTGGCGCACGCCGTGTTCATGCGGCTGGGTTCACCGCCATGGGCCAATCCGGTGCTCGGCGCAGTGCTGATCCTGGTCGCCCTGCTGACGCTGACCCACACCCCTTACCGCACCTATTTCGCTGGCGCGCAGTTCGTGCATGTGCTGCTCGGGCCGGCGGTGGTGGTGATGGGCTGGCCGCTCTGGCAGCGCCGTGCCGAGTTGCGTCAGCGCGGGCCTTATCTGCTCATCGCCGCCTTGCTGGGTGGCGCGGCGGCCTCGCTCAGCGCGGTGCTGATCGGCGCCTTGTTCGGGCTCGACGGCCAGGTGCTGCGCTCGCTCGCGCCCAAATCGGTCACCGCGCCGGTCGCGATGGGCATTGCCGAACACCTCGGCGGCATCCCGGCGCTGGCGGCGGCTTTCGTGCTCATCACCGGCATCGTCGGTGCGCTGATCGGCAAATACGTGCTCGATGCGCTGCGCATCCGCGACTGGCGCGTGCGCGGCTTTGCGCTCGGTACCGCCGCGCACGGCATCGGCGCTGCTCGCGCCATGCAAGTCAACCCCGACGCGGGCGCCTACGCTGGTTTGGCGCTGAGCCTGCAAGCACTGCTCGCCTCGATCCTGATGCCGCTGCTGGCGCGCTGGTTCTGGGGCTGAACCCGGCCGCTGGTGCCGCGCTCTGCGGATCGATGAAACTGGCAAGATCGACGGCCGTAACCGTTGCCAGTGAAAGAGACCCATGACGAGCGACAGCACTTCATCATCTCCGCCGCCACGGCGTCGGCGCCCGGCCGTCAAGGCTTCAACGGCGGCGCGCTCCCAGGGTGTCGTGCCACGCATCGACCTCGCCCTGCAGGGTGGCGGATCACACGGCGCCTTCACCTGGGGCGTGCTCGATGCGCTGCTTGAAGATGGGCGGCTCGACTTCGACGGCGTCTCGGGCACCAGTGCCGGGGCGATGAACGCTGCTGTGCTGGCCAGCGGCTATGCGCGCGGCGGCCGCGAGGGTGCACGGCAGGCGCTGCGCGAGTTCTGGCGCGAGATCAGCGGCACGCCGGGCTGTCTGGGCGGTGCACAGTCGTTCGGGGTGCCGGTGGCGGCTGCGGCCACAGCGTCGGCCAGTGCGGGTGTGGCGGCACCGTTTGCCTGGCCAGGGGCGTCACCGTTTGCGAGCCAGGGCCTGGCGATGCCGATGTGGCCGGCATGGATGTTCAACCTCGACCAGTGGCCGCTTTACAGCTTGTTCGATTCGTTCTGGCGCAGCCTGTCGCCCTACCAGTTCAATCCGCTCAATCTCAACCCGCTGCGCACGCTGCTGGAGCGGCATGTCGATCTTGCCGCGCTACGAAGCGGGCCGCTCAGGGTCTTCGTCACCGCCACGGCGGTGAGCACCGGGCAGCCGCACGTGTTCAGCGCTCACCAGCTGAGCGTGGACGCGCTGCTCGCGTCGGCCTGCCTGCCGCAGCTGTTTCAGTCGGTGCAGATCGCCGGCGAGCTGGGCCCTGACGGCCAGCCCGAGTCATTCTGGGACGGCGGTTTTGCCGGCAACCCGGCCATCTGGCCGCTCATCTACGACACCGGGGCTAGCGACGTGCTGCTGGTGCAGATCAACCCGCTGGTGCGCACCGGCGTGCCGAGAACGGCGGCGGACATTGCCGACCGTGTCAACGAGATCACCTTCAACGCGAGTCTCGTGGCTGAAATGCGCGCCATCGCGTTCGTGAAGAAGCTGATCAAGCAAGGCAAGCTCGATCTGGCCGACTACAAGCACCTGCATGTGCACCGCATCGCCGACGAGGAGGGTCTGGCGCCTTTCGACGCCAGCAGCAAGAGCAACACCGATCCGCGCCTGCTGCAGCAACTGTTCGAGCTGGGCCGCGCCGCCGCAACACGCTGGCTGGTCGAGCACCTGGCCGACGTGGGCCGGTGCAGCTCGACCGACATCGCGCCGGTCTACCTGGAACCGAGGGGGAAGGGCTGATCAGCCACCCGCCACCCGCCGCATGCCTTCCAGCATGTCATGCACCTCGTAGGTCATGACGGCCAGGAAGGCGGTCAGGCTGACGTAGTACAGGCCATATTCGAGCCGGGTCGTGGCGCTGGCCGCGTAGTAGGTCTGCGCTTCAAGACTGTCGGCGCGGAAGGTCAGCGCCTTCCAGACCTGCGGCGCGGCGATCACGGCGATGAGCAGCAGCATCGGGCTCGGCCGGTACCAGAACAGCGCGCCGAGCGCCGGCACACCGAGCAGCCACAGGCGCGGTGACAGCACCGCAGTGATGCGGCCGCCGTCCAGCGGCGAGAGCGGGATCAGGTTGAACAGGTTGAGGAAGAAGCTCGCATAGGCCACTGCCAGCAGCCAGGTGGCGTCGTAGCTGCGCGCCAGGAAGTAGCAGAGCAGCGCGCCGAGCGTGCCGAGCAGCGGCCCGCCCAGGCCGACATAGGCCTCGGTCTCGGCGTCGTGCGGCTGGTCTTTCAGCTGGATCCAGGCGCCGACGAAGGGGATGAAGGTGGGCGCGCCGACGTTGAGCCGGCGCTGGCGTGCCGCGATGTAGTGGCCGAGCTCATGCACGAACAGCAGCAGCACGAAACCCACCGCGTAGCGCCAGCCGAAGATCGGCGCATACACCGCGATCGACAGCAGCATGGTGCCGCCAGTGGTGAGCAGCTTGCCGAGCTTGGCACCCGACAGCAGCAACAAAAGCAGCTTGCCCATGGCGTGTCAGCCGGCCGCAGGCGGCTCGCCCGGTGGTGTGGTGGCGCTGGCGGCTGGGGCGCTGGCCGAGGTCGGGGCTGCGGGCGCGTTGGTATCGGCCTTGCGACGCTTGAAGAACTTGACGAAGGTGCCACCAAAGGCTGCTGCGGCGATCAGCCCGACCTTGGCGAACTTGAGCAAAAAGGCCAGCGCGATGGCCAGGAACCCCAGCTTCTTGGCCGCCACGCCGACCACCAGCGCGGCCAGGCCGTACTCGGCCACATGGTCGGTCGAGGCGTTGAAATCGGCGTAGCGCTTGCCCGGTTGGTAGTCGAGCGCGGCCAGCAGCGTGCTGGCGGCTGGCTTGTGGGTCGGCAGATCGGCCAGCGCGGTGATCAGGTTCAGGCTGAAATAGCCTTCCCGGCCGAGCGCGTAGGTGTTGTAGTTGACGCCCTGCGGCTCGTCGGCGGCGGCGCCCTTGTGGCGCGACGACATGGCCCAGACCAGCCGGTGCGTGCTGGCGTCGTAGGCGGGTTTTTCGGCCCAGCCGATGATCTCCAGCGCTGGCTCGCCCATCTTCTCGCGCTCGGCGTTGGCGGCTTCGGTGCCGTCGCGGTAGCTCTGGAGCAGCTCGTCGGCCTTCCAGTCGTGCGCGTCGTCGTCTTTCACGAAGCCGGCCGGCTCGAAGCGCACCGTCATGAACCAGCCGGCGTCATCGGCCGGGAAGATCAGGCCCTGCAGCTGCGGATCCTCGCCCGGATTGCCCATCGCGTTGAGCACCCGGGTGGCCTGCGGCTGCGGCACGAAGCGATGCTTGGCCGGCAGATGCAGCAGCGCCTGGCCGGCCAGCTCGATGTCCTGCGGGCCGTCCTTGGCGGCCTTGTCGGCTTCGGCGAAGACCTGTTGCCGTTCCTGTTCGGACAGCGCTGCCGCTGCGGCGCCCAAGCTGAAGCTGCACAGCAGCAGCACCAGCCAGCAGAACTTTTTCCATCCGCGTGTCATGACATCACCTCCCGTGATGAACGATTTTCGGGATTGTGGCAGTTGAGGCCGCCGCCCTCACAGGTCGAGCAGGGCCTTGGCCAGCAGCGGCACCACGCTGATGGCATTGCTCGGGTGCGGCACGCAGTCGGTGCTCCAGACATGGCGCACGCCGGTGGCTTGCAGCTGCGCGATGGCGTCACCGACGAACAGCGCGTGGCTCACCGCCACGTCCACCGAGGCCGCGCCCGCCGCCAGGCACAACTGCGCGGCGGCGACCAGGGTGCGGCCGGTGCTGGCCATGTCGTCGATCAGCACCACGGCGCGACCCCGCAGCGCCAAGTCGGGCGGCAGGCGCACCGTCACGTCGTGGTCGCCACGGCGGTGTTTCAGGCACCAGGCGTGCTCCAGCGGCGGCAACTGCTGCGCCACGCTGGCTTGAGCGGCCTCGCGCACCCATTGCGCTGACTCCTCGTCCGGGCCGAGCAGCAGCGGGTGATCAACTTGCTGCGCCACCCAGGCGCCGACCAGCCGGGCCGCCGACAGCGCCACCCCGCGCGAGCCCGGCATGACCTCGTCGAGCGAGCTGATGCGGTGCAGGTGCGGGTCGACGGTGACCACCGCGTCGAAGCACTGCGCCAGCAGATGCGCGATGTGGCGCTGGCTGACCGCTTCGCCGGGCTGAAAGGCGCTGTCCTGGCGCATGTAGGCCAGGTACGGACAGGCCAGCAAGACGCGCTGCGCGCCCAGCTCGCGGGCGGCCGGGGCGCTGATCAGCAGCTCGACCAGCTTCTCGTTCGGCTGATGCAGGCTGCGCAGCAGCACCACCGTGCCGCTCAGCTGCGCGGGCAGGCGCAGCTTGAGTTCGCCGTCGGGAAAGCGATGCCGGCTGATCAGTGCCAGCGGCACGCCGAGGGCGCTGGCCAGGGCGTCGGCCATGCTGCGTTCGTCCTCAAAGGCCAGCAGGTGCGAGGGGCGGTGGGTGGTGTTCATGGGTTGGAGGCCGGTGGCTCACAAAGGCTCATCGGCAGCCAGTTTAGAAGGCTGGACAAGGTGCGCCGCCGCTTGATGCGATTCTTTTTGATCCACCTCGGGGTGCTGCGGGCATCACCGAGGTGACTGCCAGCCCCGGCTCGCGATGCTAGGCTGACGGCCCATCCCCCTACCGCGATTCAAGGAGCCACCATGTTGCACGCCATCCTGCTGGAAAAAAACGAGCAGGGCTTTCATGCCGGCCTCACCACGCTGGACGAGAGCCGGCTGCCGGACGCCGATGTGCTGCTGGCGGTCGAGTATTCGACCCTCAACTACAAGGACGCGCTGGCGCTCACCAACAAGGGTCCGGTGGTGCGCAACTGGCCGATGGTGCCGGGCATCGACGGCGCCGGCACGGTGCTGCAGAGCAGCCACCCCGACTGGCAGCCCGGCGACCGGGTGGTGCACAACGGCTGGGGCGTCGGCGAAACCCATTGGGGCTGTCTGGCCGAGCGCGCTCGCCTGAAGGGCGATTGGCTGGTGCGGCTGCCGGCCGCGTTCAGCACCCGGCAAGCGGCGGCGATCGGCACGGCCGGCTACACCGCCATGCTGTGCGTGCTGGCGCTGGAGGACCACGGTCTGACACCGGGATCGGGTGGTGTGCTGGTCACCGGCGCCACCGGCGGCGTCGGCAGTGTGGCGGTGGCCTTGCTTGCCAAGCTCGGTCACCGCGTCGTGGCTGCCACCGGCAAGGCCGAGGAAGCCGACTATCTGCAGGCGCTCGGCGCCTCGGCGGTGATCGACCGCGCCGAGCTGACCGCACCCGGCAAGCCGCTGCAGAAAGAACGCTGGGCTGGCGTGATCGACACCCTGGGCAGCCACACGCTGGCCAACGCCTGCGCCCAGACCCGTTACGGCGGCGCCGTGGCCGCTTGTGGTCTGGCGCAGGGCATGGATCTGCCGTCCAGCGTGGCGCCGTTCATCCTGCGCAGCGTGGCGCTGCTCGGCGTGGACAGCGTGATGGCGCCGCGTGCCAAGCGTCAGCGCGCCTGGGACCGCCTGGCCGCCGATCTGGACCCGACGCTGCTGGAACGCATGACCGACGAGATTGCCCTCGGCGACGCCGTGTTCCGCCGCGCCGAGGCCATCATGGCCGGGCGCTTCCGTGGCCGCAGCGTGGTGCGCATCCAGGCTGCTTGAGGCGCTGGATGCGCCGGGTGGTGCTCACTCGACCATGTCGCGATAGGCATGCCAGCTGGCGTGGCCGAGCAGCGGGAAGATCACCACCAGGCCGAGCATCAGGGTCGCAAAGCCGAACGCGGTCAGCACCGCGATCAGCGCGGCCCACCGCAGCATGGCGCGCGGGTTTGCAGCGCAGCACTGCAGGCTGACCAGCGCGGCGCTGACGACGTCCAGCTCGCGGTCCATCAGCAGCGGGGCCGTGACCACGCTGAAAGCAAACACGACCGCTGCCAGCAGGGCACCGGTGCCGATGAACGCCATTGCCAAGCCGGTGTACTGGCCCGAGAACAGCACATCGCTGACCAGATGCGCCAGATCGGGCACCGTGCCGCCGTAGAACAGCGCAAAGATGATGGCTGCCAAGCGTTCCCAGGCGATCAGCGCCACCGCCAGCATCAGGCCGAACAGCGCGATCGAGCCGGCGTTGTGGCGCCAGGCCTCCAGCAGCGTGCGGCCGTCGGTCGGCTCGCCGCGTTCCAGCTGCTGCGACAGCTTGTAGAACACGATCGCCAGGAACGGCGCGACCAGCAGGAAACCGCCGATCAGCACCGGCACCAGATAAGTGGCTTGCCAGGCGCTGATCAGCAGCAGGACGCCAAAGCCGGTGACCAGTGCGCCGTAACCCAGGCTGACGGCCGGCACCTGTTTCAGGTCGGCATAGCCGCGACTCAGCCAGACCTGTGGCTGGGCCGCCGCGACGTGGCGCACATGGGGCAGGGGCGTATGAGAGTGAAGACGATCGATGACATGAGCCATGGTGATCTCCTCGGTGAACACCGGTCGCTTGCGGCCGGCAGGCAAGGACGATCGTAGGCTGTCGCCGCCGTGGCTGCGGCGGACATGTCGATGGCCGAGACGGCGGTGTGGTTCAGGCCTGCATCGCCTGCGACACGGCGCAGAGCAGCTCGACCTGGCGCGCGATCGGCGCCGGCAGTTCGGCTTGGCCCGCCAGCACGGCACGGATGTGCGCGGCCGTGCTGGCGGCGTCGATGCCTGCGGGCAGCTCCGGCACGCTGGTCAGCACGCCGTCCTGCGGCGCGATCGACAGCTCGCTGTTCAGCACGCCGCCCAGGTAGACGTCGAGCTTGGGCTGGCGGCGTGCGTCGGCCACCGGCTCGCCCTCGGTGCCGCGCATCAGCACGGCGTTGGCGAGGCTCTCGCGCAGGTGCTGCGCCAGGCTGATGGCGTATTCCGGGTGGGTGTGGTTGATGACGCGCAGCGCCCCCGGCAGCACCGGCATGATCTTGGCGATGGTGTGGCCGCTGTTGCGCAGCCCGAGCACCTTGCGGATCGCCAGCAGCTGGGCCAGCGGGCGGTTCAGCACTTCGAGTGGCATGAACACCGGCTCGCCCAGCGCCCAGCGCTCGGTGGCCTGCGCCGCATCAGCCACCGGCGGCAGACCCAGCTCATTGAAGATCTCGGCGCTGGTGGTGCGGCCGGCATCCGTCAGCGGCCCGTGCACCAGCACCGGCACGCCGCGCCGGGCCAGCAGCAAGGCCAGCAACGGCGTGAAGTTGGGCAGCTTGCGCGCGCCGTTGTAGCTGGCCAGCACGACGACCGGCAAGCCGGCGGGCGGTGTCAATGGCAGCGTGTGCAGCATCGTTGCGGCCACAAAGCCGGCCAGCTCGTCGGCCGACTCGCCCTTGATGCGCATCGCCAGCGCGAAGCCGCCCAGCTCCAGGTCGCTGACGCGGCCGTCCATGATGCGGGCCATCAGGTCTTCGGCCTGCTCGCGCGTGAGCGGCCGGGCGCCGTCCTTGCCACGGCCGATGATCTTGAGGTAGGGGGCGATGCTCATGGGTAAGTCAGTGCAAGGGTTCGCGATGGGGCGCATTGTCAACCGAGCGGGTGCGTGTCTGCTGGCGCAGGTGTGCCGCTAGACTGCCGCCCCGAGCCCCGGGCTGTTCCTTGGGTTCCCTTTTTATTGCAGCGAGGATATCAAGATGAAGAAACTTTCCCTGAAGGCCGGTCTGGTTGGCGTGGTTCTGGCAACGCTGGCTGGGGTGGCGATGGCGCAGGCGCCTGGCATCACGCGTACCGTGGTGGGCAAGGGCGACGTGTCGGTGCCGGGCCGTGAGGCGGTGGTGGCACGCGTTGAAGTGGCGCCGGGCGCGATGGTCGGCTGGCACACCCATCCTGGCGATGAAATCAGCTACATCACCGAAGGTGAAGTGCAACTGCTGGTCGCCGGCCAGGAGCCGCGCAGCGTCAAGGCGGGCGAAAGCTTCGTGATTCCCACCGGTGTGGTGCACGCCGCGCACAACCACGGCAGCACTGCCACCCGCCTGGTCGGCGTCTACGTGGTTGAAAAGGGCAAGCCGCTGGCGTCGCCGGCTTCTGCACCGACACCCTGAGCCGGTATCACGCGGTGGTGATGACGGGCACTGTGCATGACGCTCGCGCCATCCCTGCCGCGCATCCCGCCGCAGTGGCCTGAGCCGGCGTCACGGCCGTTGGCCCTGCGGCCCCGCCACTTTCCGTAGCCGCCACAGCCTGCTGCAGTCGGGGAACCGACCCAGGCGATGCCGGAACGCCCTTGCGCCACCCGGCCACCATCCCACGCTGCGCGGGCACCATCCCACGCCACCCGGGGACCGTCACGCGCTGCGCGGGCACAGCTTCATGCCATGCGGGCACCGCTTCATGTCGCGCGGGCACCGTTGCCGCCCCATCGGGAACCGTGCCCCGGCCTTCGGGAACCAGCGCCGGGCGTCCGGGAACCGTGTATCCGCCATGCGGGAACGATGCCGGCCGCATCGGGAACCCTCTGCCGGCTCGCGGGAACGATGGCGCACGCGCCGGGAACGATCGCCTGCACGCGCGGAACCCGTTGCTGCCTTGCTGGAACGATGTTTGGCGCCGCAGGAACCATGCTGTGCGCTGCGGGAACCGTGCTCTGTGCTGCGGGAACGCTTGTGCATGGCGCCGCCGTGGTTTCCTTTGCCGTCTGTCGGCTTCCACCATGCGTAGTGGACGCTGCGGGCGGAGCTCGATCGATCCCACAAGGTTGCTTGCGCAGATCGTCAAAGGCAAACCTTAGACTGTCTCAACCTCCTTCCATCGCTGTGTTCACATTCCGCTCCACCCAGAAGCTTCTGGACCGGCTCAACGCCAAGCCAGTCCTGGAAACTGCGTTGCCTGATACCACTCTGGGTGACTGGTATGCCAATCTGGTCCGGGCTGGACGAACTCAGGTCGTGCTGGCCGTCAGCGAGCGAACCTTGCTGCCGGTCGTGCTGCCTGCCAGAGACAGCCGATCCCTTGTGCAGCGGCTTGCCGAAGCCCTGGACCCTCTGCTGGTTTCACTCGATGTGCCAGCAGACGAAATCGCCGCCGAGCGCGCCGCCATGCAGGATTGGGTCATCGGCAAGACGGCGAATCGGCGCATCGTGGGATCGCTCAACGACCTGGCGTTCCAGCTTCAGGTCGGGTTGCATCACTTTCCCGACCGAAAGCCCCTGGAGCATTCGCTTTGGCTGGCCAGGACACCTATGAAAGTGATCGAATACGGCGCCCCGGACCACGCTACCGTTGCGGCGTTTGCAACTCGCCGTGCTCTTCATGCGGCAAGCTGCCGTTGACGCAGGGGGCGCGTGGCGGGAGGCGGTCTTTGGCGAGCAAATACGCGGAGAGCCTGCTTGTCTTGGCAGGTTGAGGGCCATTGAGCCACGGGGGCGGCTGCTATTGACCCTGAACTGCCGTTCGGTCTGCCGGACTGGATGTCTACACTGCAGCGGTTGCTATCGGTGGCCGCCAGTTGGTGTACTCACGCTGTCTACCACTAAGCAGTCAGTCAGTTCGGCGGCCGGTGCACGTTCGAGCCATGGTATTCCGAGGTACTGCATCGATCTAGACAACGTCTTTGTGTGCGAGATCAACCAGCCACAAGCTGCCTAGTGACGCGGCAAGTAGTCCGTTGTGTGTGGCGCAGCTATCCCCCGCCGGCAACGACCCGCACTGTGCTCGCACCCTGGCCCTGACGTTCGACCAGCACCTGTACGCCAATGCGCTCGGCCAAGCCGGGAACATGTGAGATCAGCCCAACTTTGCGTCCAGCGGACTGGAGCGAATCGAGCGTCGATAGCGCCGTCTCCAGCGTCTTCGGATCCAGCGACCCAAAGCCCTCGTCGATGAAGAGCGATTCGATTCGGACCTTCTCGGAGGCCAGCGAGGACAAACCCAGCGCCAGGGCCAGCGAAACAAGAAAGGTCTCGCCGCCAGAAAGCGATGAGGTCGAGCGAATCTCGTCGCCCATGTCGCGATCGACGACCTGAAGTTCCAGGTCCTGGGCCTTCACGCGTTGCAACGCATATCGCGGTGCGAGGCTGGCCAGTTCGGCGTTGGCATGCGCAAGCAGCATTTCCATTGTCATGCTCTGGGCGAACTTGCGGAACTTCCTGCCGTCGGCAGACCCGATCAGCGCATCGAGCTGTTGCCAGACCTTTGCCTCCTTGCGCGCCTGCTCCAGCTCTCGGGCCTTGGCCTCGCCGGTTGCGTGGTTCTGGTTGTCCTGTTCGAGTCTCTGCTTCGCCGCGCCGAGCTGTTGGCCCTGTTCGCCGTGTTGCGGCTCCAGGCTTGCGAGGCTAGATTCGATGTCAGCCAAAGGCAGCGCGGGCGCTGGTTGCGCTTCGTGCGCCGAGAGGTCCTTGTGCCGTTCTTCAACGGCCTTTGATTCGCTGGAATGCAGGCGATCGATTTCGGTCAGTGCCGCCCGCTCCTGACGGACCCAATGCTCCTCGTGGGCGAGGCGGACGCGCAGTGTCGCGGCGTCGAGCCCTGCCGCCGCAAGAGCCTCGGCAAGTGCCTTCGCCGCAAGCTCCTTAGCCTGGGTGCACTTGGTGACCTCCTGCGCCGCGATCTTGTGCGCTTCACCCTTCTTGGCGGCATCTTCCCGAGTCCGCTTGGACCGCTCAGCGGCGGCAGCGTGTGCCTGCTCGGAAGCCTTAAACGCCGCTTGCAACGTCGCCTCGACCTCCGCAGCCGGCCTGCCCTGAAGAACCTCTTGCCGCTGCGCCAGCAGTGCGTCCAGCTCGGAAGCTTGCTGCTTGCGCTCGATATCGAGCGCCTCTCGCTGCTGCGTCGATTGCTTCAGCGCGTTGGCCTGCACTTCCAATTGCGTGTCGATGTCGGCCAGTTGCTTGCTGCTGCTCTCGTGGGTCTGCGTGCTCTGCCGGGCCTCCTCAACCCGTGCGGACCACTTCGCAACGAAGGCCTTCGGGTCTGCCTCGAGCTCGTCCTGCCAGCCATCGACCTCCGCAAACGCATGAGCGAGGTTCTCGATCGTTGCGTCGAGCACTTTGCGGTGGGCAGCCACATCGGCGGCGGCGCCGTTGCGCTTCTCGATCACCGATGCCACGACGCTCTCGGCTGCCTTGAGCGAGCTGCGCGCCTTGTCGGCGCGGACTGCCACTTCTTCGTGCGACTTGCGAGCGTCGGCGGCCGCCCTGCGAAGCTGCGCCAAGGCTTGATCCTGCTCGGCAATGGCCTTGGACTCCGCATTCACCTCGAGCGCTTGCGCATCTAGCCAGCCTTTGGCGTCGGTGCCCAAGGGATCACCTGCACCGCCCACCGATTGCCACTGCGCTGCCGCAACGCCTAACTCACCTTGCCAGCGCTCGATTTCCTTCGCCAATTCAAGCGCACGGCTGTTACGTGCCTCGGCGCGCGTCTTCTCGGTGGTCTCGCGCTTCTGCAGTTCGGCGTGGCGCTCGGATTGCTGGCGCTTCTGTGCTTCCAGAACCGCAACCGTCGTTTCGATCGGACCCGTGCCAGGGTGGTGCGTCGATCCGCACAAGGGGCAAGGCTCACCATCGACGAGTTGGGCGCGGTGTGCATCCAGGCCCAGTTGGACGAGCAGGCGTTCGGTGCCAGCCAACTGCTGCGCGACCTCGCTTCGGGCCGCCGCCGCTTGGCCGGCCTGAGTCTCTGCCTCCGCTGCCTCCTTCTTGGCCTTCGCCGCCTCGGCCTGGCGATCCTGACACTCCTTGTCGACCCTCACAGCCTGTTCGCGCTGTTGCTGGAGCGTCGTGAGACGGGTACGCAGGGCATCGAGTGCGGCTCTTCGCTCGGCAAGGATGCCGGCCGGATGCGCCGCTTCGGCGGCCTCGGCCGCGCGAACGCGCTCCTGCGCCGCCTTGGCCGCTGCTTCGATACTGGCCAAGTCCTGCTGCGCCTGTACCTGCGCAGCGACTGCTTTCTCGTGGGCCACCTGCAGGGCAGGCAAGGCCGCGCACTGGACCTTCCAGCTGCCATGCGTCTTTTCGAAGGCCTGCAACTGCGGTGCAACGCCCTCGCTCCAGCCTTTGGCAAGTGCGACCAATGCGCCGTTCGCCTCGACCCAGCGCGACAGCTTCTCCTGTGCCGCGCCAACGGTCGCGCGCTGTTCGCCCAGAACCTGCCCTTTCTTCGTCAGCGCGGCAAGCCCGTCGTCGGCGTCTGCCAGCTTCTTGTCCAGGGCATCGACAGCCTTCGTCTTCTCGACGATCGCCTGGTCCAGAGACTTGGCCTTGTCGATTTGCGGCTTGGTCGATTCCGCCTCGGTGCGGCGCTGCCCCTGGTCCTTCGACGCCTGCGTGAGCGCCGAGGCCGAGCGATCGTCGTCGCCCCGGGCCTGCGCCAAGGCGCTTTCGGCAGCCTTGATCTGCTTCTCGGCAGCATCGAGTTCAGCGGCCGTTCGCGT
The DNA here is from genome assembly GCA_041083665.1 of Leptothrix sp. (in: b-proteobacteria). Taxonomy (GTDB): domain Bacteria; phylum Pseudomonadota; class Gammaproteobacteria; order Burkholderiales; family Burkholderiaceae_C; genus Sphaerotilus. The sequence goes on along the minus strand of JBFPGZ010000002.1, from coordinate 65,015 downwards.
CGCTTCCTTGTCAATGGCGCGCAGTGGTTGTACTCGTTCGATGTCAGCCAGCGCTTCGCGGCGCGGCCCTGCGTCGGTCCACTGCTGCGTGACGGCAGCTAGCCTCTCGCGCGCCTGGGCCAGCTTGTGCCCGAGATCCATGGCCTTGGTCCACCATGCCTTCTGCTCGCGCAGCACACCGAGCCGGCTGGCGGTGCTGGCGACGGTCTTCTCCAGTTCGTCAACGTTCGCCACCAATGCCGCCCGCGCTTCGGCGTCCAGGATCGGAAGTGCTTTCGCCGCTTCTTCTTGAAGCCGAAGCGACTCCTCGATCTCCTTGGCCTTGGCGTAGGCGCGCTTCGAGATCGCGCTGTAGAGCTCCGTGCCGGTCATGCGTTCCAGCAGTTCGGAGCGCTCATCGCTCTTGGCTTTGAGGAAGGCCGCGAAGTCGCCTTGCGCGAGCAGAATAGAGCGTCGGAATTGGTCGAAGGTCAGGCCGACGGCGCGCTCGGTTGCTGCGACCACTTCTGTCTTGGTGCGGCCCAGCGATTGGCCCGACTCGTCGTCGAACAGTTGGATCTCCGACTGCTGGAGCTTGCCGCCCACCTTGTTGCGCGCGCGCCGGACTGACCAGTTCGCGCGGTAGCGGCGTCCATCGGTGCCGATGAATCGGACCTCGGCCAGGCCGTCGGCTGTGCACCGACGCAGCAGGTTGCGCGGGTCGTGCACGCCCAGCGACTCGTCCGGCCCGTCGGGGATCTGGTAGCCGGAGTTCGACTCCAGGCGGGGCGTTCGGTCGTAGAGCGCCAGGCTCAGCGCATCGAGCAGCGTGCTCTTGCCTGCGCCGGTGGGGCCGGCAATGGCGAAAAGGCCCACCTCGGCGAGGGGGCCGTGCTCGAAGTCGAGGTTGAAATCGCCGGCCAGGCTGGCGAGGTTGCGTCCACGGATTTGGAGAATCTTCATGCGGCTTCCGGGTCGGCCTGCGCCTCGCCAAGCAAGTGGTGGAAGGCGGCCAGCAGATCCGCCGGCGGCTCGCCTTCGTGTTCGCGGGCCCAACGCTGGCGCAGCACATCTTCGGGCTGCAGGTCGTTCAAGGATGCCTTCGGCAACGCGTCGGCCAGCGCCTGGCCGGTCCCGGTGTACCGGGTGGAGATGCGCGCGAGTCGCACGCCCTTGCCCTCCAGGGCCTTCTCGATCTTCGAGCGCAACGCGGGCTCCGGCTGCTCCAGCAAGACCGGCACTTCGATGATCGGCCGCTCGTCCGGCGAAAGATGGGCGCGGCTGGCCATGGCCAAGAGGGCGACCTCCACTTCTGCTAGCGGGCTGGCGTCGGTCGGCACCCGCAACAGCTCCACCTTTCGGGGAATGGATTCGCTCGCAACCGACACAAGCTTCCCGTCGTCGATGTCCACGACGCAGATCTGGTGCGGATAGTTGATCTCGGCCATCGACAGTGGAATCGGCGAGCCGGAGTAGCGGATCGACTCCCGCGTGACCGCTTGCGCCAGGTGCAAGTGGCCGAGCGCGACGTAGGCCAGCGACTCGGGAAACAGATCGGTCGGAAGCGCGTGCTGATTGCCACCGAGGATCTTTCGCTCCGAAAGCTCCGAGATCGCGGTGCCGGTCATGTACAGGTGGCCCATGGCCAGTAGGGCTTGGCCCGGGGCCTGCATGCCCTCGGCATGCGCGATGACTTCCGCATACACCCGCCGCACCCCTTCGACCAGCGCATCGACGCCTTCGTCCTTGATCACCGGCAGGTCGGCAGGGCGGAGAAAGGGCATTGCGACGACCTTGGCCACTTCAATGCCCGCCTTGTCCTTGAGCGGCACGATCAGCTTCGCGTAGTCGATGCCTCCGCCGTCGCTGCGCGGCATGCCCCCGACTACGCGAACGCCGAACGCATGCAGCAGCGGTTCTGGTGCATCAAGACGCGACGCCGAGTCGTGGTTGCCGCCGATGAGCACGATGTCGAGACATGGCACGCGCCTGCGCGCCGTGGCAAGGAATTCGTAGAAGTCGGCCTGCGCTTCGGCAGACGGATTCGAGGTATCGAAGATGTCGCCAGCGATAAGCAGCGCGTCGGCCGCGAGCGCTTCCAGCCGGCCGAGCAGCCAGTTGAAGAAGGCCAGGTGCTCGGTCCGCCGCGAAATCTCGTGCAGGGTGTGGCCCAGATGCCAATCGGAGGTGTGAACAAGCCTCATCGAACCCACTCCCGCCAGGCTTCGGTTAGGTATCGAGTACTGGGCATCGGCATCGCCATCTCTCCAAAAAAGTCATTGCTAACGGTTAAACAAGGTGGTGCTAACGGCCACTCCGACGCCTCAGCACACAGTCGCCACGCCTGGTAAGCAATCTTCGTGGCCCTTCGCCTGCACGGCGCTGCCACCCACCGTGTTACTCCTCGTCTGCCAAGTGCTGCTCGATATCGTCGACGAACGGCGATGCTCGCCTGGCGGTGTGGACCATGTGAACCTCAGCTTTCGCCCGCGTGAACCCTACATAGAAGAGCCTGCGGGCCTCCGCGAGCTGCTGGCGACTGGCACCGTTGCGCGGCAAGCGGCCGACGTCCATGCCAAACATGAACACCACCCCGAACTCGCGGCCCTTCGAGCTGTGCAGCGTCGACAGGATCAAGCGGTCGAGGTGCTCGCCGTCGCCGGCTAGTTCGCCCAGAACCATGTCGGCGCGGTCACCCGAGGGTGCCACTCGTGCCGCAAACGTGGCGAGCGTCTCAAGATCATCGCGCAGCGCGACGCACTCCAAAGCGAAGGGTTCGATCACTTCGGCCTGCAGCGCTTCCAGCCAGGTATGCAAGCGAAGGCCGGCGTCCCGGCGGTCCCACAGGACAGCGATCAGCCGGCGATGAAGGTCCACGTGCCGTTCGTCATTGTGGAGTGCCTCGGCGAACAGCCGCCGCCCCTCCCTCACCAGCCGCGTGAAGCGCGGCTTAGCTGTGCGCCATCCCCCGCAGCACCATTGGCCGCACAACTCCAGCCACTGCATGAGACGGCTGGAACGCGGGTACAGCGCGTTGCCGTCGGTGCGCAGGATCGGGATGCCGGCGGCCTGAGCTGCGGCGGCTACCGCGTCGCCGATCCAGGCAGCTGGATACAGCACCGCCACGTCGCGGTAGCGAAGTCGCGGATGGCGCGCCAATGCCTGAGGCAGCAGGTCCCCCACGAGTCGCGCCGCCTGCTGCTCGTACGTGCCGCCCAGCGGATGGATGAATACCGTCCCTTGCGCCTCAGCGTCGGCCGCCTCGTAGTCGCGCACCTCTCCCAAGGCCACGCCCGCAGCCGTGACGATGCTATTGCCACTGCGGTAGTTCAGCCGCAGGCGCACGGTCTCTACGTCCTCACGTTCGGACAGCCGGCGCAGCAGGTCGGGACGTGCCCCGGTGAAGCCGTAGATCGACTGGTCGATGTCGCCCACGGCGAGCAGCTGCATCCCCGCGCGAAAGCACAACCCCATCACCATGCGGTGCAGCGCCACACCAAGGTCCTGGTACTCGTCGACGACGAGGATCGGATATTTGGCGAGCAACGCCTGTTGCAGCCACGGGTTGTCACGCAGCGCCCGCACGGCCAATAGCGGCATGTCGTCGAAGTCGATCAAGCCGCGCCGCCGCAGTTCGTTCTCGTAGGCCTCTGCCAGCTCCGAGAGTTCCGGATCGGTCTGGCGCCACTCCGCGCTGTCGCGGTTCAAGATCGAACGGCGATGGTGGCCGAGCCGAAAGTCCCAGTCCTGGGGGTTGCCTCTTCCGCCCACCGTGCGGGCGACGGTCTCGGCCAGTGCTGCCTGACGTTCGACCCGTGTCGCCACGCCGAAACCCTCCGGCAGCCCCAGCCCCGCGACCTTGGCATAGGGCAGAACGATCTGAGTAAGCGAGAAAGAGTGCACTGTGCCGATGAACACGCGTCCGCCGGGCTCCACTCCCAGGGCTGCCAGCCGATCTTCCAGCTCGCGCGCGCACTCGTTGTTGTATGTGATGCAGGCCACTCCTCGCGGCTCCTGTACGTCCTCTGCAAGCATGCGCGCCATCTTGGTCGTGAGTGTCTTGGTCTTGCCACTGCCAGGCCCGGCCAGCACGACGCAATGGCCGCGGGACTCGTAGGCTGCCCATTGCCCTGGATTTCGCCGGAGCTGCGACGCGGCCTGCAAGTAGGCTGCGGGATCAGACACGTTCGACCACGAAGGTAATGGCGCCAGCGATGTAGACCGGCGGCTCGATGCCTTCGATGCGCGAGGCCAGGCGCTGCGCAAACCGCCCTTTACCGACGGCTTCGATCAACTTGAGGTAATTCACAGCATCCAAGGTTTCGGGGTCCGCTTCCCACTGGTCCACCCAGCCCCGCCGCTCCTCGCTAAGACGTTGCTCTCGGAGCGTCTCAATCACGGCTTCCGTAAAGTCCTTATCGCGGAATACATCAATCTCCAGCGTATTCGTATTTGTGAAAACGCCGTACGCCTCGCAGCGTTCTGAAAACTCGTTGAAGTCGTCGATCTTCTTGATCTCCTGGACGAGTTCATTCTGATCCTCGCCGGTGCGCACTTCCTCGATGACCTTCACGAGGCGCCAAGACCGGTTGTATCCGAGCGGCGTGCACTCTCCCTGCGGATCCCAGTCGGTCACGATCGAGAACGGGATGCCCAGCGCCGCCAGAAACTTCACATAGGGCGTGAAGTTTGTGCCGGCCACCGAGCACACAGTGATGCCGAGATGGTCGAGGTCGTGCCCCATCGAGGCGGCGAACGTCGGCAGCAGGAACTTCTCGGCATCCCCTTCGACCAGGACGATGCCGCGCGCGAACAGCATCTCGGCTCGCGTCACGTCCAGGTAGCGCGCGAGGTCGTCCTCTTCGTCGTCGCCGAGTTCTATCGAAGCAGCCGACGTGGCGACGGACCCGTTATTCGCGCTGTCGCGCAGCAGCACCAGGGAGCGCAGCGGAGCGACACTCGCGATGTGCGGCGAGTGGGTCGTCAGCAGCAGTGACAGCGGATGGCCCGCCTCTTCGCCGGCGAGGCCTTCGAAAAGTTGGCGGTACACGGAGCGTTGCAGATGTGGGTGCAGGTGTGCTTCGGGTTCCTCGATTGCCAGCAGTGTGTGGTCGCGCCGGTTCTCGGCCATCAGCTGCCGCAGTTCCAAGACCTTCAACGTGAGGAAGGCGACGTTGGCAGAGCCCAGGCTGGCCTCACTGATGGTGCGCAAACCCCCGTCGATCAACAAGCGAAGGTTGCGAAACAGCCTCGTCACGTCGGTCGTGCCGAAGCCCAGGCTAGGCTGGATGTCTTGCTTGGGTCCGCTCATCGACGCGAACAGCTCTTGTAGGCCCTGCTCCAGGCGCTGCACGGACGGGAACGTCGCCAGTTGACCGGTGGCCGCCTGAACGGCGTCGCGCACTTCCGCCAGGTCCTGGCTCGCCACGCTCGCGAACGCACGCCCGAGCAAGGGCCGCAGGGGAGAACGGCGCCAGGTGGCCAGGTCGCCCTCAGCATCGCGAAGAGCAGGCAGTAGATCCATGGCGATGCGCTGTCTGAGGTCATGCCCGAACCGCTTGGTTTCGCCCTCGCCGCCGTAGCAGAGAAACTCGTAGTCATCGTCGGACCGCAGCACCCCGTCGAGGCCTGCGGTCGGCCGGAACTCGTAGCTCAGCCGCACGGTGTTCGGATCGTCGTCGAGCCTAAAGTCCGTAAGCGCGGCCAGCAGGTCCAGGTCGTCTTGGAACTCCCGGAGTTCGACGAACACGGTGATCTTCTCGTCCTCTAGCGGTTCGCCTAGCCCATCCCAGAAGTCACCTTGCCCCAATTGCCGCGCGCTGTCTGGCAAGCTGGGATCGAAGATCAGACGCAAAGCAGATAGCAGGTTGCTCTTACCGACACGGTTTTCGCCGACGATGACTAGATTGCCGTCCAGCGCGACATCGATCTCGCGAAAGTTGCGGAAATTGCTGATGTAGATCCGAGTGAGCTTCATGGCGCCTCCCTACTTGTGATTGTCATCGGACCGATTCTGCTGCGATGCGCTCAGACGATACTGCCATTACTACGGCCGTCAATCGTATAGGGACAGGGCGTCTACCCGAACAGGGGCAGTCCACGTCGTCGGTGACTCGGTCTGCTTCGCCGGCAGCAGTGGGGCGGATAGCGGTCGATGCATTCCGACTTCCTACCGACTCAGATCAGTCTGAAGCAGTCACTATGGCTGCCGCGACGAACAGCTGTTCCTGGCCGACAGCAGTCCTCTGGTCAGGGGCGCGCGATCGACCGCACCCTCCGCACTTCAGTCCATGAATTGCCGCCGACCGTTCTCGCCGCATCCATCCCAAAGCACCGTTCGACGACATCGACTGACGCAGTCGTGGCGTCACCGCGTTGGGTGTCGGCGAGGTCCAGTTGTGGCGTGTAGACCAACCTTGCAACCGAATCTGAGCAACCGCTTGGAACTGATGTAACGCCTTTCTGCTAAGGGTAAATGACTGCGGGTAATCCCTATATAGTGGATTACGGATCCAGGGCGCTGCCTCGGGATGGGGTGGCGGCCGAGTGGACCGATAACACCCTTGGAGAGGGCATCATGGAATTCCATCAGAGCATCCAGAGCCGTACGACGCAGACGGTGGCGGTGATCAGCAGCTTTGCAGCCGGCCTCTCGGTGGCCGGGGTCGATGTGGCCGGGCTGGCCGCGCAGGGCTTGGCGCTGGAACGGCTGGCGCAGGAGCGCGACCATGCGCTGGCCGACTACGACGGCGCCAACAACGCCGAGCGGCGCGGCCTGCTGGATCTGCAGCATCTGGTCATGACGCTGCCCAAGGTGGTGGAGGCCGAGCTGGACGATCAGGTGCACGATGAAAGTGCGCTCATCGACCTGCTCGCGCCGGCCTACGCCATCAAGCCGCGCACCACCGAAGCGGCACTCAGCCGCGGCCACAAGCTGGCCAGCGCGCTGGAACGCATCAACGCCTATCTGGCCGCACTGCAGCCACCCCGCGCCGGCATCGTCAACGATGCCAAGGGTCTGGCCGAACTCAACGCCGCCATGGAGACCCAGACCGCGCTGGCGCAGACGCTGGCCAACGGCAGCGCGCGCATCAACCACGCCCGCGTGGATCTGCGCGAAGCCGCCGTTGCGCTGGACCGCCTGAACAAGCGCTTCTACGCCCGCCTGCAGGCTCAGGCCCGCGCCAACCCGGCGCTGGCACGGGCCATGGCGCAGATCGACACCGGCGCGCCCAACCTGCCCGCTACGCTCAGCATCAAGGACGTGCTGCAGGGCGGCGAAGACCACCTGCACGTGCTGGTGGCCTACGACCCCGCCAGCGTGGACGGCAAGGCCGACAGCACGCTGGAATGGCAGATCGCCGGCGTCGACGCCGACTTCTCCCGCACCGCCCGGGTCGATCCCAGCGGCAACGCCATCGGCCCCTTCAGCGCCGGTCAGGCCGTCAAGCTCAGAACCCGCGTGCGCAATGGCAACGGCAGCGCCACCGGCGCGGTGCGGAGCCTGAGCATCGTGTGACGCGGCGGGCCAGCAGCGGCCCGTGCCGGCTCAGGCCGGTTGCAACGCGCGTGCCTTCACCATCCCCCGCAACACCGGCAGGCACGAGCCGCAGTTGGTGCCGCATTTGAGTGCACCTTGCAGCTGCGCCAGGCGCTCGTCGTTGGAACCCTGACAGGTGGCGAGCGTCGCGTTGATCTGCGGCTCGGTGACGTTGAAGCAGGTGCAGATCTGCTTGCCGCGCCCCTCGACCGCCACCGGCGGCTTCTCGCTGCCGGCCAGCAGGGCCCGGCCGTAGCTCTGCGCCGGCAACTCGTCCTGCAGCAGGGTCTTGATCCACGCCTCGGCGCGGGTGTCGCCCGCCAGCAGCACGCCGCGCAGGATGCGGTTGCCGCCTTCGTGCTCCAGCAGGATGCTGCGGTGCTGGCCGCGTTTACGGTCGTGATAGTGCAGCGCATGGCGGTTGTCGAGGCCGAGCAGCGCCTCGATGCGCAAGATCAGCTCCTCGCTCACCGCAGCCGGCGCAGCGGCGCGCCAGAGCAATCCGCCGAACTGCTGCAGATGCGGCTCGCGGCCGAACGGCAGCACCAGCGCGTAGCCGAACTCGCCCATCAAACTTTTGAGCGCCTCGCGGGCGGTGAGCATCTGCGCCTGCGGCAGCCAGGCCAGGCCCAGCATGCGCCAGGGCAGGGCGGCCGGCTCGATGCGCACCGCCGTGTGTTTCAGCTCGGGCTGCTTGGAGGTCGGGCAGAACGCCGGCAGCGTCAGGCCGTTGATGCCCAGGCGCGGCTCGCCTTGCGCATCGACGCCGCCCAGCACTTCCTCGCCCCAGTGCATCGGGATGGCGGCTTGCGTGGGCGCGACCGTCTCGCTCGCCTGGATCGGCAGCACGATGCTGCCCCGGCGCGAGCGCACCTCGACCAGCTCGCCGTCCTTCAGGCCGCGCCGGGCGATGTCGGTCGGATGCAGCTCGACCACCGGCTCGGGCACATGGCCGAACAGCCGCCCGAGCGTGCCGGTGCGGCTCATGCCGTGCCACTGGTCGCGCAGCCGGCCAGTGGTGAGCGAGAACGGATAGCGCGCGTCACGCGGCTCGGCGACCGGGCGGTAGCTCATGGCAGAAAAACGGGCGCGGCCGTCAGCGGTCGGGAATCGGCCGTCTTCATAAAGGCGGGTCTTGCCGGTGCTGGCACCGCTCGGCAGCGGCCATTGCTGCGGACCTTGTTGGTCGAGCATGGCCCAGCTGAGTCCGGTGATGTCGAGGTCGCGCCCGGCCGTGCTGGCGCGGTGCTCGTTCCAGATCGCTTCGGCGCCGCTGTCATCCAGCGGATAGGGAAACAGCGTGCGCTGGCCGGCGGTCCAGTTGGCCCGCAGTTCGGGCAGGCGCACTTGCAGGCACGTTTCCAGGCGCTGCGCAAAATCGACGCCGATGGCCCAGTCGTGGCGCGTCGCGCCCGGCGCCGACACGGCTGGCCGCACCAGGCTGATGCGGCGCTCGGAGTTGGTGACGCTGCCGATCTTCTCGCCCCAGGTGGTGGCGGGCAGCAGCAGGTCGGCATAAGACGCGGTGGCGGTGGTGGCAAACGCTTCCTGCACGACGACAAATTCGCAGCGCTCCAGCGCGCGGCGCACGGTGGCCTGATCCGGCATCGATTGGGCTGGGTTGGTGCAGGCAATCCAGAGCGCCTTGATCTCGCCGTCGGCCGCCGCCTGGAACATCTCGACCGCGCTCTTGCCCGGCTTGGCCGGCACGTCGGCCACGCCCCACAGCGCGGCCACTTCGGCGCGGTGCGCCGGATTGGCCAGATCGCGGTGCGCGCTGAGCAGATTGGCCAGGCCACCCACTTCGCGCCCGCCCATCGCGTTGGGCTGGCCGGTCAGCGAGAACGGCCCGGCACCGGCGCGGCCGATCTGGCCGGTGGCCAGATGCAGGTTGATCAGCGCTGCGTTCTTGTCGGTGCCGGCGGCGCTCTGGTTCAGGCCTTGGCAGTAGAGCGAGAGCGTGGCGCCCGCGCTGCTGCGGCCATCCTGCCCGGCGCGGCGGTCACTCTGCGCGAACCAGCGCGCGGCCTGGATCAGATCGTCTTCCTTGATGCCGCAGACGCGTGCGGCTTGCTTCGGCGTCCACTCGCGCACGGCGTCGCGCAGCGCGTCGAAGCCGCTGGTGTGGGCTGCCATGTAAGCTGGGTCGGTCAGGCCTTCCCACAGCATCAGGTGCAGCATGCCGTGGCAGAGCGCCACGTCGGTGCCGGGCTGGATCTGCAGGAACAGATCGGCCGTCGCGGCGGTTTCGGTGCGGCGCACATCAACCACGATCCAGCGCTGCTCGGGCCGGGTGCGCTTGGCGTCTTCCAGCCGGCGGAACAGGATCGGGTGCGCCCAGGCGGTGTTGCTGCCGCTGATGAAGACCGTGTCGGCGTGCGCCAGATCCTCGTAGCTGCAGGGCGGCGCGTCGGCGCCGAGCGTGGCCTTGTAGCCGGCCACCGCGCTGCTCATGCACAGCCGCGAGTTGGTATCGACGTTGTTGGTGCCGATCAGGCCCTTGGCCAGCTTGTTGTAGACGTAGTAGTCCTCGGTCAGCAGCTGGCCGGACAGGTAGAAGCCCACCGAGTCCGGGCCGTGCTGCGCGATGGTGGCGGCAAAACGGTCGGCCGCCAGGTCGAGCGCGGCGTCCCAGCCGATCGGCTGCGGCGTGCTGCCGCGCGCCAGGCGCTGCAGCGGCTGCAGCAGCCGGGTGCTCATCGTCACCGCCGGGCTGGCCGTCAGGTGCAGCGTCGCGCCCTTGGTGCAGAGCCGGCCGAAGTTGGCCGGGTGATCCGGGTCGCCCCGGACGCCAACGATCGCGCCGGTGGGCGGCGGGCCATCCGTCTCGATGATCACGCCGCAGCCGACGCCGCAGTAGGGGCAGGTGGACTTCGTCTCGTTCATGGCGGCGGCTCGGTGATCTCGACTCAGGCGCAGGCGGACTGCGGACCGGCGGCGACCGTCTTCATCTCGTCGGCGTCCAGGTAGACCTGGCCGCCATCGATCTTGACGGCAAAGCGCGGCGTGCAGCCTTCGTCGGGCTGGCGGGCGCAGCCATCCGTCAGGCCGATGGTCCAGTTGTGCAGCGGGCAGGCGACGCTCTCGCCGAACACGATGCCCTGGCTCAGCGGCCCGCCCTTGTGCGGGCAGCGGTCCAGCAGCGCGAAGACCTTGTCCTCGCGGTTGCGGAACACCGCCACTTCGGTCGAGCCGGGGCGCACGACGCGGCGCGCGCCCAGCACGGGAATGTCTTCAACGCGGCAGATCAGGGTCCAGTCGCTCATGATGGGAATCCTTGTTCGTTGCGGCCATCCGCCCGTCCGGGGCACGGGACGACGGATGGCGGAGGTCGATATGTCAGAAGCTGCAGGTGCGGCGCGGGCCGCTCAGTTGGCGGTGGTGGCGCTGGCCACCGGCTCGAACTGGCGCACATCGACGCTGGCCTGGGCGGAGGCCAGCCACGGATCGGCCGCGCCGTCCAGGCTGAACTGCAACCGCTCCCAGAGTTGCTGGCGCAGCTCGGCGTTGTTGAGGATCTTGTCCTTGACGTAGTCCAGACCGACGCGGGCGATGTAGTGCACGGTCCGCTCCAGATACCAGCCTTCCTCGCGGTAGAGCTGCAGGAAGGCGCCGGCGTACTCCAGCACTTCCTCGGTGGTCTTGACCTTGACGAAGAACTCGGCCACCTCGGTCTTGATGCCGCCGTTGCCGCCGACGTACATCTCCCAGCCGGAATCGACACCGATGATGCCGACGTCCTTGATGCCGGCCTCGGCGCAGTTGCGCGGGCAGCCCGACACGGCCAGCTTGACCTTGTGCGGCGAATACATCGCCCACAGCGCCCGCTCCAGATCCTTGCCGAGCTGGGTCGAGTTCTGCGTGCCGAAGCGGCACCAGTCGCTGCCGACGCAGGTCTTGACCGTCCGCAGCGACTTGCCGTAGGCAAACCCGGACGGCATGCCCAGGTCGGCCCAGACACCCTTCAGGTCTTCCTTCTTGACGCCGAGCAGGTCGATGCGCTGGCCGCCGGTCACCTTGACGGTCGGGATGGCGTACTTGTCGGCCACGTCGGCGATGCGGCGCAGATCGGCGGCGGTGGTCTCGCCGCCCCACATGCGCGGAATCACCGAGTAGGTGCCGTTTTTCTGGATGTTGGCGTGGCTGCGCTCGTTGATGAAGCGGCTCTGCGGATCGTCCTGCGCCTCCTTCGGCCAGGTGCTGATCAGGTAGTAGTTGATGGCCGGGCGGCAGCTGGCGCAGCCGTTCGGCGTCTTCCAGCCGAGGCGCTGGTAGACACCGTCGATGCTGAGCAGCTTGTCGTTGCGGATGGCGTCGCGCACTTCCTGGTGGCTGGCGTCGGTGCAGGCACACAGCGCCTTCTTCTTCGGCGTGGCGGAGTAGTCGCCGCCGGCGGTGAACATCAGCAGCTGCTCGACCAGGCCGGTGCAGGAGCCGCAACTTGCGCTGGCCTTGGTGTGCTTGCGCACCTCGTCGAGCGTGAACAGGCCCTTGTCCTTGATGGCCTTGCAGATGGCGCCCTTGGTGACACCGTTGCAGCCGCAGACCTCGTCCGAGTCCTTCATGGCGGCGGCCTTGTTGTGGCCTTCGTGGCCGGCGTCGCCCAGGTGGCTCTCGCCGAACATCAGCTTGTCGCGGATGTCGTGGACCTTGCGGCCTTCGCGCAGCAGCTTGAAGTACCAGCTGCCGTCCACCGTGTCGCCGTACAGGCAGGCGCCGACCAGTTTGTCGTCCTTGATGACGAGCTTCTTGTAGACGCCGCCCTGCGGGTCGGACAGCACGATTTCCTCGCAGCCGGCATCCTCCGGGCGGCCGGAGGACGCGCCCATGAAGTCGCCGCAGGAGAACAGGTCGATGCCGGTGACCTTCAGCTTGGTCGAGGTCTGGCTGCCGGTGTAGCGGCCGATGCCGAACTGCGCCAGGTGATTGGCGCAGACCTTGCCCTGCTCGAACAGCGGTGCCACCAGGCCGTAGGCGGTGCCACGGTGCGAGGCGCATTCACCGACCGAGTAGATGCGCGCGTCGGTGCTGGTCTGCATCGTGTCGGAGACCTTGATGCCGCCCCGGCCGTCGTGGTCGCACAGCAGGCCCATCGACTTGGCCAGCTCGGTGCTCGGGCGGATGCCGACCGCCATCACGACCAGATCGGCCGGCAGCTCGGTGCCGTCCTTGAACTGGATCGCCATCACCCGTCCGGCCTTGCCGCCGTCCTGGTCACCGATCAGCGCCTGCGTCTGGGCGCCGAGCATGAAGCGCAGGCCGCGCTCTTCGAGCGACTTGCGCAGCAGACCGCCCGCCACGTCGTCGAGCTGGCGCTCCATCAGCCAGGGCATGACGTGCACCACCGTGACCTGCATGCCACGCAGCATCAGGCCGTTGGCCGCTTCCAGGCCGAGCAGGCCGCCGCCGATCACCACCGCGTGGCGGTGCGTCCTGGCGGTCTCGATCATCGTGTTGGTGTCCTTGATGTCGCGGTAGGCGATCACACCGTCGAGCTTGTGGCCTGGCACCGGCAGGATGAAGGGGTTCGAGCCGGTCGCGATCAGCAGGCGGTCGTATTCAGCTTCGGTGCCGTCTTCGGCGTAGACGATGCGCTTGGTGCGATCGACCTTGATTACCTTCTTGCCCAGGTGCAGGTGGATGTTGTTGTCCGCGTACCAGCTCAGCGGATTCAGGATGATCTCGTCGATGGTCTGCTCGCCGGCCAGCACCGGGGAGAGCAGGATGCGGTTGTAGTTGGGGTGCGGCTCGGCGCCGAACACGGTGATGTCGTAGAGGTCGGGCGCGATCTTCAGCAGCTCTTCGAGCGTGCGCACGCCCGCCATGCCGTTGCCGACCATCACGAGTTTCATCTTCTTCATCACAGACTCCTCAGACCACGGCGGGTCATGCAATCAAAAGGCCAATCACAATGCGAGCCGGCGCGGGATGCGGTTGTCTCGATCGCCAGAGCATCACCATGAGCTTTGACGTCGATATCGGACAGACCAGCGCCTGCGGGGCACGAACGCACAACGAGGATTTCGCGGCCGTCGTGCGCGCCGATGCGCACGAGCCGGCCAGAGGACTGATCGCCGCCGTCGCCGACGGTGTGTCGTCCGGCGGTCTGGGCCTGGAAGCGGCGCAGACCACGGTCAGGAGCCTGGTGCAGGACTTCCACGCCGCACCGGCCACCTGGGAAACCACGGTCGTCCTTGACCGCTTGATCGGGGCGCAGAACGCCTGGCTGGCCGATCACAACCGGCGCCGCAGCGGCGTCGGTGGCGAGCGCCGCAGTGCGCTCACCACCCTGACTGCGATCGCCTTGCAAGGTCACACCTGGACGGTCGCCCACGTTGGCGACACGCGCGCCTGGCTGCTGCGTGGCACTGAGTTGCAGCTGCTGACCCAGGACCACGCGCTTGACCATCCCGACCTGCGCAGCCAGCTGACCCGCGCGATCGGCCTTGATCTGGCGGTGCATGTCGACTACTTGCAGGGCGAGCTGCAGACCGGCGACCGCTTCTTGCTCAGCAGCGACGGTGTGCACGGGGTGCTGAAACCGGAGCGCATCCAGGCCTTGCTGACGGCTGCCACGGCGCAGGCGGCCAGCCAAGCCTTGGTCGAAGCGGCCCTGGCCGCAGGCAGCCGGGACAACGTCACCGCACTTGTCATGCAAGTTCGGGGCCTGGCGCCGCTGCGACTGGAGGATGCGCTGCTGCAGGCGCGCCAGTTGCCGGTGCCGGCGCGGCTCAAGGTCGGCGACCTGCTGGACGGCTACACCGTCACCGGCGTCATCGCCGATACGGGCGTGCACCGGCTCTACCAGGCGCGCCACAACACCAGCCGCGAGCTGGTCGCGCTCAAGACGCTGCACGAGTCGCGCGCCAGCGACCGCGAGGAGCAGGCCATGCTGGCGCACGAAGCCTGGCTCGGCCTGCAGGTCAGCGAGCGTGGCGGCCAGGGCTTTGTGCGGGTGCGCGAAGTCAAGGATCAGAGTGCTTTCTACACCGTGTTCGACTGGCACAGCGGCCAGACGCTGGAGCAGTTGTTCGGCGCCGAGCATCGCTTCGCGGTGCTGGACATCGTGCAGGGCACGATGACCGCCTGCCGTGCGCTGGGTCGGCTGCACCGGCTGGGCGTGATCCACCGCGACATCAAGCCCGGCAACCTGCACCTCGGCGACGACGGCCAGTGGCGTGTGCTCGATCTGGGCGTGGCGGTCTCCGGCCGGGAGCCGGCGGCGGTGCGCAGCCTGCATGCCGGCACGCCCAGCTACATGAACCCCGAGCAGTGGGAGGGCACCGACGGCCGCCAGGCCGATGCCGGCAGCGATCTGTTTGCCCTGGGCGTGACGCTCTACCAGTGGCTGACCGGCCGGTTGCCCTACGGCGAGATCGAGCCCTGGCAGACCGCGCGCTATCGCCGCGATCCGGTCGCGCCGTCGCGCCTGCGCCCGGAGGTGCCGATCTGGCTTGATCATGTCGTGCTCAAGGCGGTGGCGCGTGACGCTCGCCTCCGCTTCGAGACCGCCGAAGAGTTTCTGCTGGCGCTGGAGCGGGGTGCTTCGCGCCCGCTCGGCGCGCTCGGCGGCACGCCGCTGGCGCGGCGTGATCCGGCGGCGCTGTGGAAGGCGGCCTGCCTGATCTCGGCAGGCTTCAACCTGCTGCTGATCATCTGGCTGCTGTTCCTGCCGCGCTGACATCCGCTCGGTCATCGAGTCACGCCCCGTGCCATGCCACGCGCGCCGGTCGATGACATGCCGACGGCGGCCTCGTGTCCGGTGCTGCGCGCGCGGCCGCCCTTTTCAGCCCAGGTGCGGGTCCAGCGGATCTGCACCACGCGCAGCATGATCAGCATCAGCAGCGCCAGCACGGTAAAGGCCAGGAAACCCCACAGATAGCTGCCGGCGTACTGCTTGGACAGGCCCATCGCGTTCGGCAGGAAGCCGCCGCCCAGCGCGCCGACCTCGCCGATCATCGAACCCGCGACCGCCGTGGCGAGCGGCCAGCGCAGCGGCACCAGCTGGAACAGCGCGCCGTTGCCGGCGCCGAGTGCCGCGAAGCACAGCATGAACAGCAGCGTCGTCACGGTCAGCGAGGTGCCGGCAAAGCCGCACAGCGTCAGCGTCAGCGCCACCAGCAGCAGCACGCCCGACAGGGTGTTGATGCCGCCGATGCGGTCCGAGATGTAGCCGCCCAGCACGCGCACCGCCGAGCCCATCAGCGTGGCGAGCATGGTGAGCTGGCCGGCTTCGACCTTGGTGACCTTGAACTGGTCGTAGTAATAGGTCGGCAGGAAGCTGGCCAGGCCGATGAAGCCGCCGAAGGTGACGATGTAGATCAGGCTGAACGACCAGCCGTCCTTTTCGAACAGGCAGCTGATGTGCTCGCGCAGGGTCTGGTGCTCGCGATCCGGCGGCTCCTTGGCGGCGAACCACATCACCGCCAGCGGCAGCAGCATGGTGCAGGCGGCCAGGCCGTAGACGGTCTGCCAGCCGTACTTCATGGCCAGCGGCGGCGCGAACAGCACCGCCAGCACGGTGCCGGAGTTGCCAGCACCGGCGATGCCCATCGCCAGGCCCTTGTACTTGGGCGGGAACCAGCCCGAACCCAGGCTCAGCGCGACGCCGAAGCTGGCGCCGGCGATGCCCAGCAGCACGCCCATCGCCAGCACGCTGTCGTAGCTGTTGACGTAGAAATAGCCGAACGAGAGTGCGCCGATGATCAGCGTCATCTCGACCATCGCGGCGTTCTTGCGGCCGATGTACTGCGACAGCACGCCGAGCGGAAAACGCATCAGCGCGCCGGCCAGGATCGGCACCGAGATCATGAAACCCTTCTGCGCCGCGTTGAGGTGATAGGTCTCGCTGATGAACGGACCCATCGCACCGTTCAGCACCCAGATCGCGAAGCAGAAGTCGAAGTAGAGGAAGGACGCAGCCAGCGTGGGCCAGTGTCCCGACTTGAGGAAGGTCTTGAAGTTGGACATGGTTCAGGCGGCAGCGCAGAGTCCGGCGTGCCGCAGCGGCGACGCCAGAGGGGTGGACAGGCGGACGAGGGTGGGGACAGGCAAATTGCCCATGTGACGCTCCTGGAGTGAGGCGGCCCGCGCGGCAAGCGCAGGTCGAGGAGGCACAGGGCTGGGCACGGCAGCGTGCACAGGGCCGGTGGTGCGGACAACCGGACGAGAACGCGTCGTTGCGTTCTCGTCAGAGATTGAGCAATCGGCGTGCCAAGATTCGGCTGTCGTGGTGCCGCTGCGATCGTCGGCTGCCGAGCTGCTGCCGCCCGCTTCAGTGCATCGATTTGCACCAAGGTGTGGCCTGGCCTGCGCCGTGCTTGCACTGCGGCACGAAGAACCCTGTTTTGTCTGCGCCTACCGTGATCAAGATCCTTGCTGTTGCTCCGCCGCTGCCCGACGCGCCCACCCTGGTTTCCGATCTGGAAGCGGCCGGTCTGGCTGTCTGCGGGCGCCATGTGCGCACTGATCTGGTGCGTGTTGCGGTGCAGCACGCACCAGATGTGGTTGTGATCTGGGAGCCCCAACCTGGCGCAGAACTGTTCGAAGCGGTGCGTCTGCTCAATGCCGCAGCCCCTGTTCCGGTGCTGGTGTTCACCAGCGATGTGCGCGCCGAGTCGATGGAAGCGGCGCTGGCAGTCGGCATCGACGGCTGGGTGGTGAACGGTTACGGCGCCAATCGCTTGCGCCCGCTGATCCAGTTCACGATGGCGCGCCATCGCCAGATGAGCCAGTTGCGCGACGAGCTGGGCGAGCTGCGCCAGCGCTACGACGAGCGCAAGCTGGTCGATCGCGCCAAGGGCATCCTGATGAACGCCCGCCAGGTCAGCGAGGACGAAGCGTTCCGGCTGCTGCGTTCGGCCTCGATGCACGCCAAGCAGCGCATGGGTCAAGTCTCGCAGCAGGTCATCGACGCAGCGCATTACGCCGACGCCATCAACCGCGCCGGGCGGCTGCGCATGCTGTCGCAGCGCATCGTCAAGCTCTACGCGCTGGCGGCGGCTGGCGTCGAGGCGGCGGGATCGAAGGCGCTGCTGGCCGACTCAAGCCTGCAGATCGAGCAGATCTTCGCGCTGCTCGGGCGCAACCTGTCACGCCCGACCTTCGGCGACCTGCTCGATACCGCCATGCTGACCTGGAGCGGCATGCACAAGCTGCTGGGCGTGGCGGCGCCCTCGGTCGCCGGCCTGGCGACGCTGGACCAGGAGGCCGAGCGGCTGCTGGAGCAAGCCGACCGCCTGACGCAGGCGCTGGAAAGCGCCGGTCTGGCGCCGTCGCTGCATGTCATCAACACCTCCGGCCGCCAGCGCATGCTGGCCCAGCGGCTGGCCAAGCAGGCGCTGCTGGGCGCCTTGCTGCCCGAGGTGGTGCGCGTCTCCGACGACACGGTGCAGGCTTTCGAGCAGGGGCTGATCTATCTGCGCGAGATTCCGCTCAGCTCGGTGCTGATCCGCGATGCGCTCGCCGCCGCCGACGTGGCCTGGGCGCAGATGCTCACCGGCGCGCGCAGCCCCGCCAGCAAGGACGGCCGGCTGGCATTGGCCGCCGCCAGCGAGGAGCTGCTGGCGCTGTTCGATCGCCTGACCGGCGCTTACGAGCACAGCATGCAGTTGCTGATGGGCTGAGCTGCCTCGGCCGAGGTGCGTGCGACCGATTCGACATTTGCTCAAATTTGATGCAAAGCAGGTTGGTTTTGCCGGGCCGCAGCGCAACTTCGACTGCGTATGATCGCTGTCACCCTAGTTCTCTGATCGAGCCGGCGCCCGTCGGCTCCCAGCACCGATGAGCCCATTGCCGCAATCGATCGAGCCGCTGGCTTTCAGCGACGCCTTGCTGTCGCTGCTGCAACTCAGCGGCGCGTTGGTGGCGCTCAAGACCGCTGACAGCGGCCGTTATCTGTGGGCCAACCCGGCTTATGCGGCGTTTCTGGGGGTCGAGCCGGAGCGGCTGCGCGGTGCGACCGATCTGGAGCTGTTGCCGCTGGCGGACGCTACCGCCGTGCGAGCGGCCGATCAGCGTGCCGTGGGGGCAGCGGGTGCGGCGGCGGGTGAACATCGCTTCGAGCGCTGCGGCAGCAAGCTCGATTTCCGCACCGTGCGCTTGCCGCTGCAAGGGCCGGATGGAGCGATGCAGGTGCTGGCGCTGTGGTGGGACGACACGCAAGTGCGCCACGACGCGGCCCAGTTGCAGCACGCGCTGCAGCAGATCGAGCAGCAGCAGGTGGCGTTCGAGAAGCTGCACCGCCAGCAGGCGCAGGGGCTGGATCGTCCGACCGAGCTGTTCCGCAACGAGCAGTTCGAGGAACACCTGCGCCGCGAAGTGGCGCTGTCGCACCGCGAGCACCGTGAATTCGCGCTGGCGCTGATGGCGCTGGACGGTTTCGAGGCGCTCTGCCAGGCCAGAGGCGCCGATGCGGCGCATCAGGTGCTGGAGACCATCGGCCAGCTGTTGCGCACCAACACCCGCGCCATGGACGTCATCACCCGGCTGTCGGATGACCGCTATGCGGTGCTGCTGTCGGGGGTCGGGTTGGCGACGGCCCACACCCGCATGGAGCAGTTGCGGCGCCAATGCGCCACCCATCTGGTGGTGCACGTCGGGCAGTCGCTCGGCTTCGAGGTGTCGGTCGGTGTGGCCAGCTTTCCGCACACCGCCGACACGCTGGACGCCATCAGCCTGGCGGCCGAACGCGCGCTGACTGATGCGATGCGCCGTGGCGGCAATCGGGTCGCTCTGGCGAGCATTGCACTGGGTGCGCGGGCCAGGACTGAATAAATCTTCACATGGGTAGGCTATCGTGGTCTGCAATTCACGCAGAGACCAACGATGCCCTTTCTGAAGCAATTTCTGGCCGGCTTGACGCTGTCGGTCGTCGCGACGCTGGCTGGCGCCGTGACCGTCGGCGATGCCGCGCCGGATTTCGACCTGCCCCTGGCTTCGACGCTGTCGGGACGGGATTCCCGCCTGCTGCTGTCCGATCTGCGCGGCAAGGTGGTCTACCTTGATTTCTGGGCCTCGTGGTGTGCGCCGTGCAAGCAGTCCTTCCCCTGGATGAACACGCTGCAGGAGCGCTACGGCGCTCGCGGCCTGGAGGTGGTCGCCGTCAATGTCGATGCGCTGCCGGAGGATGCGCGGCGCTTTCTGGTCGCCGTGCCGGCGCGCTTTCGGGTGCCGCTGGACAGCCGGGGCGGCACGCCGCGCAGCTACGCCATCAAGGGCATGCCGACGTCGTTCCTGATCGGCGCGGACGGCAAGGTGCTGTCGGTACACAGCGGCTTCCGTGCCGAGGAAACGGCCGACCTTGAATCCCGTATCGCCCAGGCTCTGCCTGCGGCACGCTGAAGGAGTGCCCATGACGACGACCCGCAAGACACGGATGATCGTGTCGCGCAGTTTCCTGCTGGCGCTGGGCCTGGCCGGGCTGGCCAGCCTGGGTGGCTGCATGAGCTGGCAGCCGCCGCAGCCTTGGCAGAAGGGCGAGCTGGCACGCCCTGCCATGCGCATGGACGCTGATCCGCTGGAGGCACGCTTCGACTCGCATGTCTATTTCAGCAAGGAGGCTGCTTCCGGTGGCAATGGCGTCGGTGGGGGTGGCTGTGGCTGCAACTGAGCACGACAACCTGCGTCAGCCGCTGCGGCGCATCGGCCGCATCGTGCTGGCCGCCTGCGCGCTGCCGGGCGTGATGCTGCCGGCGGCGCATGCCGAGGACGCTCCCGAGCGGGGCGTGTTCGAGGTCAAGCTGTCTGGCTACAAGGAGTACCAGGACAGCGTCAAGTCGGGCAGCACGGCCAGCGGCAATACCACGCAAGCCGCCTCGGCTTCAGGCAACCACGTCACCGTTTCGGCGGCCAGCCGTGGCGGCTCCACCAGCACCGGATCGACCAGCGGCACGAGCAGCAGCACGGTGTCGGGCGCCAGCGGCGGGGTCAACCGCATCAGCGTGTTGTCACCCTCGGTGTATGCGCTGTTGCCGATCGGCCGGCGCTGGTCGGCTGAAGGCTCGGCGACGCTGGATGAGGTCTCCGGCGCTTCGCCGAGCTACTACACCGACACCGCCGGCTTCGTCCAGATGAAGGACCGCCGCCGGGCTGGCGACCTCAAGCTGACGCGCTACTTCGACCGGCAGGTGTTCAGCCTCGGCGCATCAAGCTCCAGCGAGTCGGACTACTGGTCGAAGGCGCTGTCGTCGGAGGCGCGTTTCTCAAGCGATGACCAGAACACCACCTGGAACCTGGGTGTCGGGCTGACGCGTGACCGCATCAGCTCGAACAATGGCGCGGTGACCGACGTCAACAAGCGCACCAACGAGTACCAGATCGGTGTCACCCAGGCCGTGAACGCCGACGATCTGGTCCAGCTCAACTACACCCGCAGCCTGTCCAGCGGCTACCTGAGCGATCCCTACAAGTCCTACGACCGGCGCCCCGAGCTGCGCAACGCTCACATCCTGCAGCTGCGCTGGAACCACTGGTTGGGCGGTGCGGCGCTGAAGACCGGCTACCGCTACTACCAGGACACCTACGGTATCCGCGCCCATACCGTCGATCTGGCGCTGGCCGTGCCGTTTGCCGATGGCCTGACCTTCACGCCTGCCGTGCGCTACTACACGCAGAGTGCGGCGGCGTTCTATGTCAACCCGGTGACCTCGTCGCCCACCTATCCGGCGCCGGCCGACCAGTCGGGCTACTACAGCCTGGATCAGCGCGTGTCGGCTTTCGGGGCAGGGACGGTGGGCGGCAAGATCGAATGGCCGATCGGATCGGAGTGGACGCTCGACACCAAGCTCGACTACTACCGCCAGGCCAGCAGCCTGCGTCTGATCGGCCAGGGCTCGCCGGGTCTGGCGCCGCTGAACGCGTTCATCTGGCAGATCGGCCTGAAGCGGCCGTTCTGATCAGGATGCCGTGACTGTGCTGACGCCTGCCGGACTCGACCACGCTTTCCGCGCGATGGGATCGCCCTGTCGTATCCATCTGGGCGATGTCGGCGCGCGGCCGGATGCGGCGCAGCGCGCGGTCCGCGCGGCGGTCGAGGAGGTGGCTCGCATCGAGCGCAAGTTTTCGCGCTATCGCGCCGACAGCATCGTGTCGCGCATCAATGCGGCGGCGGGTACCGGCCGGCCGGTGCGGGTCGATGCCGAGACCGCCGAGCTGCTCGGCTTTGCCGCCCAGCTGCATGCGGAGAGCGACGGCCTGTTCGATATCACCTCCGGTGTGCTGCGGCGCGCCTGGGATTTCGGCGTCAACCGCCTGCCGTCGCCCGAGGCGATCAAGCGGCTGCTGCCGCTGGTGGACTGGCGCCGTGTGTGCGTTGACGGACACGAGGTGCGGCTGCCCGCAGCCGGCATGGAGCTCGATTTCGGCGGCTTCGGCAAGGAATATGCGGCGGATCGCGCAGCCACGCTGCTGATGGGCGCCGGTTTTGCCAGCGGTTTCGTCAACCTGGGCGGCGACATCCGGCTGCTCGGTCCTCGGCCGGACGGTTCGCCCTGGACGCTGGGCATCGCGCATCCGCGCGTCGATGGCGGCGTGATCGCCGAGCTGGCGCTGACCGAAGGTGCGCTGGCCACCAGCGGTGACTATGAGCGTTATCTGGAGCATGCCGGCCAGCGCTACTGCCACATCCTGGATCCGCGCACTGGCTGGCCGGTCAGTCACTGGCAGTCGGTCAGCGTGGTGGCGCCGGCCTGCCTGGCGGCCGGTGCGCTCAGCACCATCGCGATGCTCGTGCAGGGGGATGCAGCGTCGTTCCTGGACGAGCAGGGCGTGCAGCATGTGCTGATCGACGCCTGCGGGCAGGTGCGGCAGCGCGTGTGGCCGCTGGCCGAGAACTGATCAGCGGCCCAGCGCCTTGCTGAGCATGTACGCCGCCAGGAGGTAGAGCATGAAGGCAAAGACGCGCTTGAGCTGCTTGACGTTCAGGGCATGCGCGAAACGGGCGCCCAGTGGGGCCGTCAGCACGCTGGCGCAGGCGATCACCGCCAATCCGGGCAGCCACAAAAAGCCCAGTGCCCCGGGCAGCGGTGCCGGCATTGACCAGCCGCCCACCACATAGCCGACCGTGTTGGCCAGCGCAATCGGAAAGCCCAACGCGGCGCTGGTGGCCACGGCGTTGTGCATCGCCACATTGCACCAGCTCATGAACGGCACCGAGATGAAGCCGCCACCGGCGCCGACCAACCCGGAGATGAAGCCGATCACGCCGCCCGCGCCCAGGCTGCCGGCGGTGCCGGGCATCTGGCGGCTCGGGGCGGGTTTCTTGTCGAGCAGCATCTGCGTTGCAGAAAAGCCCACGAACACCGCGAACAGCAACGCCAGCGTGGTGCCCTTGATCAGGGCAAAGACGCCCGCACCACCCAGCATGCCGCCCAGCACGATGCCGGGCGCGAGGGTGCGCACGATGTCCCAGCGCACTGCGCCACGCTTGTGGTGCGCGCGCACGCTGGAGATCGAGGTGAAGAGGATGGTGGCCATCGAACTGGCAATGGCCATCTTGACCGCCAGTGCCGCATCGACACCGCGCTGCGACAGGATCATGGTGAGGAACGGCACCATCAGCATGCCGCCACCGATGCCAAGCAGACCGGCGAGGAAGCCGGTGCAGGTACCGAGCAGCAACAGCTCGGCAACCAGGGTCGGATCAATCAGAGTCATCGGGAAAAGAGAGTGTCCACCGCGAACCGAAGGCCGCATTCCTGAACCCAGGGGATTCAGGGGGGCGAGGTCAGCCAGACTTCGGGTTCATCTGACGCGAGACGATCACACCAGTCTGGCGATGTTCCAAGCCCAGGCTCGCGAGAGCATCGGTTCAAGGAAATATAAAACCTTCGCGAACGCAGTGGACGGGGCCATTCTAAGCGCAGTCCAGGCCGTTCACGCCACTCAGATCAACTGGCCGTCGTGACCCAGTGCCGCATCGACACGCCGCAGCAGGGCATCGAGTTCAGGCGGCAGCGGCAGGTTGGGCGGCAGGGGCAGCGGCTCGGTGCTGCGTGAGTCGTCGGCTGCGGCGGGCTGTTGCTGTTCGGCCAAGGCGTATGCCAGATTGAGGGCGGCCAGCACGGCAATGCGCTCGCGCGCCTTGACCTTGCCGGCGTCGCGGATGGCGCACATCTCGCGATCAACCGCGCCGACCGCTTCGAGCAGCATCGTTTCCCGGCCAGCCGGACAGGCCAGGATGTAGCTCTGGCCCATGATGGTGACTTCCAGCTGCCTCATGAGCTGCTCCCGGTGTGGTAACGCTCGACCGAGTCGTGCTCGCCGACGGGCAGGCGCTCGATCAGGGCGTCGATGCGCGAGCGCGCCGCAGCCAGCCGCGAGCGCAGGTTGTCCCGTTCGGCCACCACGGTTGCCAGCTGCTGTTCCAGCAGGGTGTTGGTGCGCTTCAATTCTTCGTGGCGAAGCAGCAGTCTTTCGACGCGTTCGGCCAAGTCTTCCAGTGTGGACATCGCGGGCAGCAGGTGGCGAGGAGTCAATCCTCAGGCGCAAAGATTGTAGTGGGGCAGGCCCCTTTGCGGCGCTTACAATGCCGCCCGTTGGTGCTCGTGGTTTGGCGTTCTCGCCACCACGGTTAAACGGGAAGCAGGAAGGCCCAGGTTTCACAGACCTCAGCCCAACCTGCGCTGCCCCCGCAACGGTAAGCGGACGGGAGCCTTTCGGGCTCTCTGCTTCTTGTGCTCAAGCCACTGGGGTCGAAACAGACGCCGGGAAGGTCACAAGGGGTTGCTCCGTCAGCCCGGATACCGGCCGACAAAGAGAGTCCTGGCTTCTGGCCGGACTTGTGCCGCATGTTCCTGCGGGGAAGCCGGAACATGGATTGATGTGTTTGCCTCTCCCATGAAATCTCTCTGCTCGACGCCGAAGGCGTCTTCCGTGGTCGCTTGTCTCGTCCTCGGTGGCCTGGTCACGTCCGTGCCGCTCGCCTGGGCCCAGCCGGATCTCGATCAGGTGGTGGTCACCGGTGTGCGCCAGCCGCAGCCGCTCAGCCGTATCGCCGCCGATGTCCAGGTGATCAACGCCGAACGCATCCGCAGCTCCACCGCCGATTCGGTCGAAGACCTGCTGCGCCGCGAAGCCGGTGTGCAGATCAGCCGCAACGGCGGACCCGGCCAGAGCGCCGGTCTGATGATCCGGGGCGCGGCCGCCGTCAACACGGTGGTGTTTGTCGATGGCGTCAGAGTGGGCTCGGCCACCTTGGGGCAGACCGATCTGTCGGGCCTGAGCCTGGCGCAGATCGAGCGCATCGAGGTGTTGCGCGGGCCGGCCTCCAGCCTGTACGGCGCGGATGCGGTCGGCGGCGTGGTGCAGATCTTCACCCGGCGTGGCACCCAGGGCTTGAACCTGAACGCGCGGGCTGCCGTCGGCGGCTACAGCTCGAAGGAAGGCTCGCTCGGCTTGAACGGTGCGCAGGGGCAGTTTGACTACGCGCTGAACCTGGCCGACGAGCGCACGGCGGGTGTGTCGGCGCTGCGGCCCGGCGACCAGTTCGGCAACTACAACCCCGACCGCGACGGCGCGCACCGCACCACTGGTCAGGTAGCGCTGGGTTTCACGCCGGTGCAAGGGCATCGTTTCGGGCTGACCCATCTTGAGAGCCGCCTGAAGAGCCAGTACGACGCCAGCGAATTCCTGGCACCAACCTACGCCCAGAACGCCACGCCAGATTTCCGCAGCCGGCTGGACACCAGCATCACCTCGATCGACCACCGTGGCCAGATCGATCCGACGCTGACGGTGGCCACTCGCCTGTCGCGCAGCGACGACGAGCTCAACACCGGTGCGCACCAGATCGACCATTTCTTCACCCGTCGCGACCAGTTCACGACCCAGCTCGGCTGGGCGGTCGATGCGCAGCAGCAGTGGGTCGCGGCGCTGGAGCATCAGGTTGAAAAGGCTCAATCGAGCAGCTATCTGAGCGATGTGTCGCGGCAGAACAATGCCGTGGTGCTGGGTTATTCAGGCAGCTTCGACCGCTATCTGCTGCAGGCCGATGTGCGGCACGACAACAACTCGGTCTACGGCGGCGTGACCACCGCGCGTCTGGGCGGCAGCCTGGGCTTGGCAGCGGGCTGGCGCCTGCGCGCCTTGGCGGGCACCACCTACCGGGCGCCCAGCTTCAACGATCTGTATTACCCCGGCTACGGCATTGCCACGATTGCGCCTGAGCATGGCCGCAGCGTCGAACTCGGCCTGACCTGGCGCAAGGCCGATACCGATGTGTCGGCCACCGTCTACCGCAACCGCCTGCGCGACTTGATCGCCTATGAAAGCGATCGTTCGTTCTGCCCGGCTGATCCTGCTTACAACTTCGGCTGCGCGCGCAACATCAACCGCGCCAAGCTGCAAGGCGCCACGCTGGTGGCCAGCCAGCGCTGGAGCCAACTCAGCCTGAGCGGCACGGTCGACATCCTGCACGCCACCGATGAAGCCACCGGCAGCTTGCTGTCACGCCGTGCCTCGCATCAGGAAAACCTGTCGGCCGACTACCGCCTGAGCGACTGGACGCTGGGCGCATCGGCGCTGCGTGTCGGCGCTCGGCCCGATGGCGGCAAGGTGCTGGAGGCCTACGGCACCTTTGATCTGAAGGCGTTCTGGCACTTTGCGCCGCAGTGGCGCCTGGAAGCGAAGCTGCTGAACGCGGCCAACCGCGACATCGAGCCGGCGCGTGATTACCAGGGCCTGGGCCGCCAAGGCTGGCTGGGCGTGCGTTTCGACGGCGCGCTGCTCTGATTGAGGCGGCCATGAAGGCGCTGTGGTGTTGGCTCGGTTGGTGCAGGTTCGGTTTATGCGGCCTGCTGGGATTTCTGGCCACGGCGCAAGCCGCCGAGATCCAGATCCAGGACGACCGCGGCCACACCACGCGCCTGGCCCGGCCGCCGCTGCGCATCGTCACGCTGCTGCCGTCGCTGACCGAGGCAGTCTGCGCGCTCGGTGCCTGCGAGCGGCTGGTGGCGACCGATCGCTACTCCAACTCACCGGCCGCCGTGCTGGCGCTGCCCAAGGTCGGCGGGCTGGAGGATGCGCAGATCGAGCGCATCGTCGCGCTCAAGCCCGATGTGGTGCTGGCGGCGCAATCGACCCGGGCGATCGAGCGCTTTGAAGCGCTCGGGCTGAAGGTTATCGCGCTGGAGCCGCGCACCCATGCCGAGGTACGCACGGTGCTCGACAAGCTCGCCATGCTGCTGGGCCGGCCCGAACAGGCCGCCGTGCTGTGGCGCGGCATCGAGGCGCAGCTGCAGCAGGCGGCGGCGCGCGTGCCGGCCGGTGTGCGCGGGCAGAGCGTCTATTTCGAGGCCGATGCCGGGCCGTACGCGGCCGGCCGAGCCTCGTTTGTCGGCGAGACGCTGGCGCGGCTCGGCATGGCCAACGTGGTGCCGGCGGCGCTCGGGCCGTTTCCCAAGCTGAACCCTGAATTTGTGGTGCGGGCCCAGCCGGACCTGATCATGCTGGCCGAGCGCAGCCGCGCCGATCTGCTGCAACGCCCGGGCTGGAATGCCTTGCGCGCGGTGCAGCAGCAGCGCCTCTGCAGTTTTGACAGCGCCCGCTACGACATGCTGGTGCGCGCCGGGCCGCGCCTGGGCGAGGCCGCGCTGGTGCTGGCTGATTGCCTGGCCCGTTTCGGAGTCAGCCGGTGAGCGCGCACGAGCGGCAACGCCGCGCGCGCTTGGCCTGGGTGCTGCTGCTGGCCAGCCTGTTGGCGGGCGCCACCGGCTTGATCGCCGGCAGCGAGGGCTGGCGGCTGGAGTCACTCACCGATCCGGCCGACGCGCTGATCGTCTGGCAGATCCGCGCGCCGCGCACGCTGGGGGCCTGGCTGGTCGGGGCGCTGTTCGGCCTGGCCGGGGCGATTGCGCAGGGGCTGTTTCGCAATCCGCTGGCGGATCCGTATCTGCTCGGCTCGGCCAGCGGTGCTTCGCTGGGCGTGGTGCTGGTGCTGGCCGCCAGCGCCCTGGTCGGCAGCACCATCAGCCTGGCCACCGCTGAGCTGCTGGCGCGCGTCGGCCTGGTCGGCGCGGCCTTTGGTGGCGCCTTGCTGGGCGTGAGCCTGACGCTGCTGCTGTCGCGCGGCGCGCAGCACACCACCCGGTTGCTGCTGGCAGGCGTGGTGGTCGGCGTGGTGCTGGGCGCGCTGAACGATCTGGTGACGATGGTCTCGCCCGACGCGCTGCGCGGCAAGCAGGCTTTTCTGCTCGGCAGCACCGGTTTTCTGGGCTGGCCGAGCGTTCTGCTGCTGAGTCTGGTGTTGCTGCTGACGCTGCCGCTGTCCTGGCGGCTGGCGCGGGTGCTCGACGCCCTGACGCTCGGCGAAGACAGCGCCGCCAGCCTGGGCCTGGCACTGCCGCGCCTGCGCGCGCTGCTGGTCGGGTTGATGGCGATGGCGACCGGCGCGGCGGTGGCGCAAGCCGGGCTGGTGGCGTTTGTCGGCTTGGTGTCGCCGCATCTGGTGCGGCGTTTTGTGCACGCCACGCATGGCTACCGGCTGGTGGCCAGCGCTGCGATGGGCGGCGCCTTGCTGCTGCTGGCCGACGTGCTGGCGCGCAGCGTGATCGCGCCGCAGGAACTGCCGGTCGGCGTGCTCACCGCCGTGCTCGGCGGCCTGTATCTGCTCTGGTTGTTGCATCGACGAGGGGTGACATGACGCGCGCCAAATTGCGACTGGTGTCGCCCATGCCGGCGCCGCCGCTTGATCGCCGGGCGGCGGATGACACGGTGCAGATCGGCAGCGTGGCGTTGTCTTGCGCTGCGGTGCAGCTGGCGCTTGGCGGGCGTCCGGTGTTGCGCGGCGTGACGCTGGCGCTGCAGCCGGGCTGGACGGCGGTGGTCGGGCCGAACGGCGCCGGCAAATCGACCTTGCTGCGGGTGCTGGCGGGCTTGCTGACGCCGGCGGCTGGCACGGTCTGGCTGGCGGGGCGCGACATCGCCCGCTGGAGTCCGCACGAGCGTGCCTGCCAGCTCGCCTGGCTGGCCCAGCAGGCCGAAGCCAGCGGCGAGCTGAGCGTGCGCGACGTGGTGCAGCTTGGCCGGCTGCCGCATCTGGGCTTGCTCGGCGTGCCGGGCCCGCTCGACTTGGCGGCTGTGCAGCAGGCGATGGAACAGACTGAATGCGCCGACTGGCCGCAGCGCCGCCTCGCTGAACTGTCGGGCGGCGAGCGCCAACGCGTGTTGCTGGCGCGGGCGCTGGCGGTCGAGGCGCCGGTGCTGCTGCTTGATGAGCCCACCACCCATCTGGACCCGCCGCATCAGGTTGCGCTGGTCCGACTGATGATGCGACTCGGCCGTCCCGGTGCGGCCCAGCGCACGGTGGTGAGCGTCTTGCACGATCTGCCGCTGGCGCTGGCGGCGGATCACCTGGTGGTGCTGGCCGACGGCCAGGTGCGCGCCGCCGGCAGCCGGGATGATCCGAAGGTGCATGCGGCGCTGGTCGAGGTGTTTGGCGGTGCGGTGCGCATCGAACGCATCGGCGAGCGCTGGGTGGCGCTGCCGCATCTGGACGACAGGATTCCGACATGACAGCCAAGGCAGTGATGGTGCTCGGCACCACCAGCGGCGCGGGCAAGAGCTGGTTGGCCACCGCGCTGTGCCGCTGGTACGCGCGCCAGGGGCTGAAAGTGGCGCCGTTCAAGGCGCAGAACATGAGCAACAACGCGCGCGTCGTGCCGGGCGTGCGCGGCCCGGACGGCCAATCGCGCATGGGCGAGATCGGCAGCGCGCAGTATTTCCAGGCGCTCGCTGCTCGCTGCATACCCGAAGTGCGCCAGAACCCGGTGCTGCTGAAGCCCGAAAACGACACGCACAGCCAGGTCGTGGTGCTGGGCGAAGTGAGCCGCGAACTGGCCGCCGTGCCGTGGCGCGAGCGCAGCGAGGCGCTGTGGCCGCATGCCCGCGCCGCGCTGCACGCGCTGATGCTTGAGAACGACGTGGTGGTGATCGAAGGCGCGGGCTCGCCGGCCGAGATCAATCTGCACGCCAGCGACTACGTCAACATGCGCACCGCGCTGGAGGTAGACGCCGCCTGCCTGCTCGTCACCGACATCGACCGTGGCGGCGCGTTTGCGCATCTGTACGGCACGCACCAGTTGCTGCCGGCCAACGAGCGTGCGTTGATCCGAGGTTTTGTGCTGAACTGCTTCCGAGGCGACGCGGCGCTGCTGGCGCCCGGCCCCGCGCAGCTGCAGGCGCTCACCGGCGTGCCGACCGTCGCCGTGCTGCCGATGTGGCGTGAGCACGGCCTGCCGGAAGAGGACGGCGTGTTCGACGACCGCCCGACGGGTGGCGTGCTTGGCGCCGGAGCCGGGCGGCCGCTGCGCGTGGCGGTGATCGCCTATCCGCGCATCAGCAACCTGGATGAATTCCAGCCGCTGCGCAATCTGCCGAATGTGCGGCTGAGCTGGGCGCGCAGTCCGGCCGAGCTGGAAGGCGCCGACTGGATCATCCTGCCCGGCTCCAAGCACACCAGCGGCGACCTGGCCTGGCTGCGCACGCGCGGACTCGACGCGGCGATCGCCCGCCATGCGGCGGCGGGCGGCGCGGTGCTGGGCATCTGCGGTGGCCTGCAGATGCTGGGCGAGGCGCTGATCGATCTGCACGGTGTCGAAGCCCCGGCGGCGAGCCTCCATGGGCTCGGCGCCAACGGTCCCGGCTTGGGCCTGCTGCCGCTGGTCACCAGCTTCGAGCCCGACAAGCTGCTGCAGCCGATCCGCGCCACCTTTGCCGCCACCACCGGCGCTTGGCAGGCACTGGCCGACGTGAGTTTCGACGGCTACGAGATCCACCACGGCCGCACTGCGCCGCATCCGGCCATGGCACCGGGGCTGGACGCGCTGCACAACGCCGCCGGCGCGGTGATCGGCTGGCAGCAGGGCAGCGTGCTGGGCGTCTACGCGCACGGCCTGTTCGAGTCGCCCGAGGTGCTGCAGGCGCTGTTCGGTGCCGACTGCCGCACGCTCGACGCCGTGTTCGACGGCCTGGCCGATTACATCGAGCGCCATTTCGAGTCCGGCGTGTTACTCGGGTTGCTGCAATCAGTAAAACCACCAGCCATGGCCGGCTTTATGAAAATTGATTATCAAGCTGATAATGGGTAACACTTGGCTACTTAAATCTTGCTCCATATTGTGTTGAGTTAGGCACAATATGGGAATGTTTCCCACGTATATTGGTCGAACCCTCATGGCACCGTCTCAGTCGGACGAGTTGGTCGACCTTGTTGATGAGGTCGCTGCGGTCCGCCCGGACCGGAGTTCATTACAACCTTGGCGCGATGCGGCTGGCGTGCATGCCCAGATTGATCCGGTTGATGTGACAGTGCGCTTCGCGCGCATCCGCGATTGGCCGGTGCTGCATCACCACGTGCCGCAGTTGTTCCCGGAAGTGAATGAGGCCACGCTGAGCCATTGGCTGCGCAACGAGCGCCTGTCCTTGCTCGTGGCTGAGGTCGACGGGCAGTTTGCCGGCTTCTGCCATCTGCGGGTGCGGCGTCAGGGTGCGGTGCTGTGGATCAACTATGTCGCCACCACGCCCGAGCAGCGTCGCCGTGGGGTGGCACACGCGCTGCTGCGTTGTGCCCAGGAATGCGCGGCCGCCTGGGGCTGCATGCGTGCCGAGTTGGATGTGGTGGTGCGCAACACTGGTGCCGTGGCCTTTTATGACCGAACCGGGTATCGCTGCATCACCACCTTGGTCGACGACCTGGGTCGCGTCAAGTACCGGTATCGCAAGGAAGTGCACCTGGGGCGAGTCGAACACCGCAGCGCGCCTGGCATGCCACCGCGTTTGCAGCGCATCGGGCTGCGCTTGCTCTACGCAGCCTGGATTGCCGGACCACAGCAGGCACAAGCCTGGATCAAGAACCGTTCCAGCCGCCCTCCGACAGACTTTGGCGGTCTGTGACGCGGCACCGCCCGGCTGAGCGGGCGGTACACAACACAACAAGGTTGTCAGTGGCTACGGCCACCGCCGCCGCTGCGCACCGGTGGGCGAGTCAGTGCGGAGCCACCGGGACGTGAACCATGTTCACGCTCACGCTGGGGGGCTGCCGGTGAGTGGCGTCCAGCGCCTTGGCTGGCCGGAGCGGCCGGGCCGTTCGGCTTGCGACCATGCGCTGGTGCCTGGCCTTGCGGACCACTACGCGCCGGGCTGCCGCCCGCCGGACGTGCCGGACCCGGGCCGCGACCCTGGCCTTGCGGTGCCGCCGGGCGACCTTGGCCGCGATGGTTCGAGCCGGCGCCGGTGCCTTTGCCGCCACCGTTGCCACCGCCACCATTGAGCGTGCGCCGACCGATCTGGATCGGTTCGGCTCGCTCGCCGGCCGGCACGGCAAAACCGGGCACGGTCTCGCGCGGAATGCTGCGCTTGATGAGCTTCTCGATCGCGGCCAGGAAGCCTTCCTCGTCCAGACAGACCAGCGAAAGCGCTTCGCCTTGCGCGCCAGCGCGGCCGGTGCGGCCGATGCGGTGCACATAGTCTTCCGGCACGTTCGGCAGCTCGAAGTTGACCACGTGCGGCAGCTGGTCGATGTCGATGCCGCGCGCGGCGATGTCGGTGGCGACCAGCACGCGCAGGTCACCGTTCTTGAACTCGGCCAGCGCCTTGGTGCGGGCACCCTGGCTCTTGTTGCCGTGGATCGCCATCGCGCTGATGCCCTGCTTGTCGAGGAACTCGACCAGCCGGTTCGCGCCGTGCTTCATGCGCGTGAACACCAGCACCTGATGCCAGTCCTGGCTCTTCACCAGGTGCGCCAGCAGCTCTTTCTTGTCTTCGCGGCCGACGTTGATGATGCGCTGCGCCACCGTTTCGGCAGTGGTGTTGCGACGCGCCACCTCGATCACCTGCGGCTTGTTCAGCAGCCGGTCGGCCAGGGCCTTGATCTCGTCACTGAAGGTGGCCGAGAACAGCAGGTTCTGACGCCGGATCATGCCGTCGCCGACCTTCACCTGGGTCGGCATCAGGGCCAGCACCTTCTTGATGTCATTGACGAAGCCCATGTCGAGCATGCGGTCGGCTTCATCGAGCACGAAGAACTGCACGTGCGACAGATCCAGTGTGCCTTGTTGCTGGTGATCGAGCAGGCGGCCCGGCGTGGCGACCAGGATGTCGACGCCCCGGTGCAGGCGATTGACCTGCGGCTGCATGCCGACGCCACCAAAGATGACCATGCTGGTCAGCTCAAGGTACTTGCCGTAGGTGCGCACGCTTTCTTCGACTTGCGCAGCGAGTTCGCGCGTTGGCGTCAGGATCAGCGCACGGATCGCATTGCGGCCGTTGCGGTTCTTGACCGGCAGGCCGGCGGCCAGCTGGTGCAGCAAGGGCAGCGTGAAACCAGCGGTCTTGCCGGTGCCGGTCTGCGCGCCAGCGAGCAAGTCACCGCCTGCGAGCACCGCAGGGATGGCTTGCGCCTGAATCGGGGTGGGGATCGTGTAGCCCTCTTCGTGCACGGCACGAAGAATCGGCTGGGCCAGGCCCAGGTCGTCAAACGTCATGGATGGGTGTGTCCGCTGCGAGGCGGAGCGTTCCTGCCGGCCACTGCTCGTTGCGAGCGGTGCCAGTCGAAGGCGGGGATACGAATGGGGGTCGGGAATCGACATCAGACGCCCGGACTGGAGCAGGCGTCGCGGGCGCATTGTAGCCGCACACCCCATGAAACGGACCATGGCAACTAGGAGTTACCGCAGGCCAACAAATTCGCACCAAATAAATGCATGCGCACGTTAATGGTGCAAAAAATAAAGAATGATACGCCAATCAGGTGCGCGCGCGATCCGGGCTTGGGGCCAATGTTTGCACCATATGCGGGCACACGGTTTGCTTTCTTGGTGCGTTTTGCTTGTTACTGGTGCGCAACCGAGTGATCGGTGCCTTGTCAATCCACGCTGAGGATGGGAATGGAGACTTTGAAGCAGGGCGCTGATGCGCTCTTTATTTTGTTGGGCGCCATCATGGTGCTGGCGATGCACGCCGGATTTGCCTTTCTGGAGCTGGGCACGGTGCGCAAGAAAAACCAGGTCAATGCACTCGTCAAGATCCTGGTGGACTTCGCGATCTCGACGATCGCCTACTTCTTCGTCGGCTACACGGTGGCCTACGGCGTCAACTTCTTCACTGGCGCCGAGGCACTGGCGGCCAAGAACGGCTACGAGCTGGTCAAGTTCTTCTTCCTGCTGACCTTCGCGGCGGCCATTCCGGCCATCGTCTCGGGCGGCATTGCCGAGCGGGCGCGCTTCCATCCGCAGTCGCTCGCCACGGCCATCATCGTCGGCCTGATCTATCCGCTCTCGGAAGGCGTAGCCTGGAATCAGAAGTTCGGCGTGCAGGCCTGGCTCAACGCCAGCTTCGGCGCCGAGTTTCACGACTTTGCCGGCAGCGTGGTGGTGCACGCGGTGGGCGGCTGGATCGGCCTGGCCGCCGTGCTGCTGCTCGGCGCGCGTGCGAATCGCTACCGCAAGGACGGTGCGATGTCGGCGCACCCGCCGTCAAGCATCCCGTTCCTGGCGCTGGGTGCGTGGATCCTGACGGTGGGCTGGTTCGGCTTCAACGTGATGAGCGCGCAGACGCTCGACAAGATCTCCGGCCTGGTGGCGGTCAACTCGCTGATGGCGATGGTCGGCGGCACGCTGGTCGCGACCCTGATGAGCCGCAGCGACCCGGGCTTTGCCTACAACGGCCCGCTCGCCGGCCTGGTCGCCGTCTGTGCCGGCTCGGACCTGATGCACCCGGCTGGTGCGCTGGTGGTCGGCGGCATTGCCGGTGCGATCTTTGTCCAGCTCTTCACCTTGACGCAGAACAAGTGGAAGATCGACGACGTGCTGGGTGTCTGGCCGCTGCACGGCCTGTGCGGCGCCTGGGGCGGCATCGCCTGCGGCATCTTCGGCCAGAAGGCGCTTGGCGGCATCGGTGGTGTGAGCCTCATGAGCCAGCTGATCGGCACCGTGATGGCGATCGGCTGGGCCCTGGCCGGTGGCTTTGCCGTCTACGGCGCCATCAAGGCGCTGATCGGCCTGCGCCTGACGCAAGAAGAAGAGTTCGAAGGCGCCGACTTGTCGATCCACAAGATCGGCGCGACACCGGAACGAGAAGCCAACTGGTGATTTTCAGAGCCGCCAGACCTTGAGTCCGGCGTCGCTCAGCGCCGCTTCGCTGAAGGCTGATTTCACATCGATGAAGCAGCCGCCCTTGACCAGCTTGCGGCAGAAGTCCTCGGCGCTGAGTTTCTGGAAACCCTTGTGCGCGACCGCCGCGACGATCGCGTCGGCGCGCGGCAGCTCGTCCCAGCTCAGCAGGCGCACGCCGTATTCGTGCATCGCCTCGTCCGCATCGGCGCCAGGGTCGTGCACGAAGACTTCGACGCCGTAGCTCTTCAGCTCGGTGATGATGTCCACCACCTTGCTGTTGCGCAGATCGGCGCAGTTTTCCTTGAAGGTCAGCCCGAGCACGTTGACGCGGGCGCCCTTGATGTAGCTGCCGGCGGCGATCATCTGCTTGACGGTCTGTTCGGCGATGTACTTGCCCATGCCGTCGTTGATGCGCCGCCCGGCCAGGATCACCTGCGGGTGCAGGCCGAGCATCTCGGCCTTGTGCGTCAGGTAATAGGGATCGACGCCGATGCAGTGCCCGCCGACCAGGCCGGGGCGGAACTTGAGGAAGTTCCACTTGGTGCCGGCCGCTTCGAGCACCTCGGTGGTGTCGATGCCGATCTTGTCGAAGATGATGGCCAGCTCGTTCATCAGCGCGATGTTCAAGTCACGCTGAGTGTTCTCGATCACCTTGCAGGCCTCGGCCGCCTTGATGCTTGAGCAGCGGTGCACGCCCGGCTGCACGATGCTCTCGTACAGCGCCGCGACCTTCTCCAGCGTGGCCGGCGTGTCGCCCGCGACCACCTTGATGACGTTGGTCAGCATGTGCTCGCGGTCGCCCGGATTGATGCGCTCGGGGCTGTAGCCGACGAAGAAGTCGCGCTGCCAGACCAGGCCGGAGCTGCGCTCCAGCTCGGGAATGCAGACCTCCTCGGTGGCACCGGGGTAGACGGTCGACTCATAAATCACCACCGCGCCTTTTTTCAGGTGCGGCCCGATCGCGCGGCTGGCGCCGATCAGCGGCCCGAAGTCGGGGATGCGGGCGGCGTCCACCGGTGTCGGCACCGCGACGATGATGAAGTCGGCCTCGGCCAGCACGGTCGGCTCCGAGCTGTACTCGGCGTGCACGGCTGCCTGCATCTCGGCGTCCGGAATTTCGCGCGACGGGTCGGTGCCGGCACGGCACTTGGCGATCTTGTCGGCGGCGATGTCAAAGCCGATGGTGCGGCGATGCTTGCCAAATTCCACCACCAGCGGCAGACCCACATACCCCACGCCGATCACTGCAACAGTCATTGCTTACTCATCCGTTTTGTTCGGCGGCGAGTATAGGCAGCAATTGCGCCGTGTCGGCGTGGCCGACCTGAATGCTCAGGGGCGCGAGCCGTCGTCCATGCTGCCGGCAGCCTTGTGGGCTTTCTTGGCCTTGTGGGCCTTGGTGGCTACGGCGGCCTTCTTGGTGTCGGGCTCGGCTTTGGCCTTGACCTTGGCGCTGGCCTTGTCGGCGGCCGCCTTGTGATGGGCTTTGGCCTTCTTGCTCTCCGCCTTGCTGTCCGACTTTGCGGCAGCGGCCTTGGCAGCGGCCGCCTTGGCTTCTGCATGGGCAGCGGCCTTTTTGGCCTTCTTGGCTTTCTTGGCCTTGCTGGTCGGCTCGGAGCCCAGATCCATTGCCGGCTCAGCCACTCGGCGTGATGGCTTGATCTCGGCGCCCATCGTGGCCGGTGCCGGCGGGATGTTGTTGGGCGATGCAAACGGTGCCGGTGTGGGCGCCGGCGCCGGATTGGCGGCGGTGGCCGGCAGCGGTGCGGTGTACGGCACGCGAGCAGCCGGGGCCGATGCGCTTTGTGCCATCACACCAGTGGCAAACAGGGAGGCCACAAGCGCAGCGATCAGGGTCTTCATCAGGCAATCTCTCCAGGATCAGTGGTGGGACGGGGGCGGTCAAACCTGCCGCTCAACCCGCTGGGTAAGGTATGGGGCTCGCGCCGGGGTCTTCAATTCAATCGAAGCGACCTTCGCGCATCCATTTGGTGGCGACCCACTTCTCGCCGGCCAGCACCGGTGCGCCACCATGCAAGGAGCGCGACGACGGATCGGCCCGATCGTAGCTGAAGAACACCGCATTGCCCTTGATCGGCGCGACTTCCAGCTGAACGTCGGGGAAGGTGGTGCCGCCACCCTGCACGGGCGTGTTGAGGTACATCACCAGCGTGCCGACGCGCTGGCCGCCCCGTTTCAGGATGGTCGGCGTGCCCGGCTGGGCCGGATCGAAATAATCGTAGTGCGGCTTGTACTCGGCGCCCGGCCGGTAGTGCAGCACCTGCACCCCTTCGCCGTTCTCGACCGGCCAATTCACCAGGGCGGCGATGCGTGCCTCGATGCGCTGCAGCAGCCCGGCCTCGCCACGCGTGAAGAACATGCCCTGGCTGGTGCGGGCCTCATTGACCTCGCTGCCGCCGGTGCTGTTGTCGACCGTTTCGGAGCGCGCCAGTCGGGGTTGGGCGAGCGCCACCAGCTCATCGCATTCAGCGTCGCTCATGAAGCCGCCAAACACCACCACGCGCGGATTGCGCATCGACAGCAGCACCCGCACCTCGCGGTCATGCGCAAACACCACCGAGGGCGAGCCATCCAGGTGTGGTTCCGGCACCGGATTGGGCGCGTTGAGCTGGCCGGTGTGGTCGGCGAGAAAGCTCTCCAGCGTTTCTTCGAGAGTGGCCAGTGCGACATCCTCGCTCCAGCCGCTGGTCTGCATGGCCTTGAGCACGGCGTCGGGTTGATGGCCGGCCTTGGCCTGGTCGAGGATCCACTGGCGCAGCTCTGGGGTGGCGGTTTGCGTAGTCATGGCGGGAATTTTCGCAGCGCCAGCGCTGCTGTACAGCGCTGGCACATCAAGTTGCACCTGATGCACGCTGGGCGCCAAAGGTAAACCTGGCGGCCCAGCGATGCCTGGACTCACTGCCGGCGCCGAAACACCAGCCGCTGCGGCTCGGAGGCGGCGCGATCAAAGGCATAGCCTTCCAGGTCGAAGCTGCTCAGCGCGGCGGGCTGGGTGACGCGCTGCTTGATGGACCAGCGCGCCATCAGTCCGCGTGCGCGCTTGGCATGGAAGCTGACGATCTTGTAGCGGTCGGTCTTCCATTCCTCGAACACGCACTCGACCACCCGGGCGCGCAGCACCTGGCGATCAGCGGCCTTGAAATACTCCTGCGACGCCAGGTTCACGATCACCGGCGCGGCCTGGGCGGCCTGGCGCTGGTTCAGATAGGCGGCAATGCGGTCGCCCCACCAGGCATAAAGGTCTTTGCCGCGCGGGTTGGCCAGCCGCGAGCCCATCTCCAGCCGATAGGGCTGCAGCGCATCGAGCGGGCGCAGCACGCCATACAAGCCCGAGAGAATGACCAGATGCTGCTGGGCCCAGCTCAGATCACTCGCACCCAGACTGGCGGCCTGCAAGCCCTCGTAGACATCACCGTTGAAGGCCAGCGCCGCCGGCTTGCTGTTGGCCGAGGTGGCCTCGGGCTGCCAGAGCGCGTAGCGGGCCACGTTGAGCTGGGCCAATGCATCCGACAGGTGCATCAGCTCGGCGAGTTGCTGCGGCGAGCGCTGGCGCAGCAAGCCGATCAGCCCGGCCGCCTCGTCACTCCAGATGGGTTGGGTGGCGGCAAGAGTGGTCGGCGTCTTGAAATCGAGCGACTTGGCAGGCGAGAGCAGAAACAGCATGGCGGCAGGAATGGCAACAAAGCCGGTGCGCTGGATTGGCACCGTGACGGCGCGCCGATGATACGCAGCCTGTGCCATACCGGATGGGTGCCGCAAGCGACCGACAATGTCCGCCATGAACACCTCGTTGCTCTGCCCCTGCGGCAGCACCCTGCGCTACGCCGACTGCTGCGGCCGCTATCACCAGGGTGCCTTGCATCTGCAAGCCCCTGATGCCGCCACGCTGATGCGCTCGCGCTACAGCGCTTATGTGCTCGATTTGCTTGATTACCTGCGCGATACCTGGCATGCCGATACTCGCCCCGCCAGCCTGGCGCCCAACGAAGCCGGCCTGCGCTGGCTCGGGCTGGAGCTGCGCCAGCATCGGCAGCTCGATGCCGAGCACGCCTCGGTGGAGTTTGTCGCCCGCAGCAAGCTGGGCGGCCGGGCCTATCGGCTGCACGAGCTCAGCCGTTTCGTGCGCGAGAACGGCTGCTGGCTGTATGTCGATGGCGATCTGCAGTGAG
Organism: Leptothrix sp. (in: b-proteobacteria); assembly: GCA_041083665.1. Lineage (GTDB taxonomy): Bacteria > Pseudomonadota > Gammaproteobacteria > Burkholderiales > Burkholderiaceae_C > Sphaerotilus. The sequence continues at coordinate 26,199 of JBFPGZ010000002.1, read as the reverse complement.
ATCGCGTTCCAGGCGGCTCAGATCTTTTGCGGCCAGCGTGCCGGTACTTCCGAACGGCCGGCCCCGAACTCTTGCTGGACCCGCGTCGATAGCAGTCGCAGCACCAGCCAGCCCAGGCCGAAGCACACCGTCAGGCAGAAAGCGGTGGGTCCGACCTCTGGCGGCGGCAAGACCAGCAGGGCGCTTGAGTACAGTTCGGTGGTTTGCATTGAAACCCCCCGCACCCCGTGCAGCAACACGCGCGGCACATCGCTTTGCAGCCAGCGGTATCCCAGTTGGGCGTGCACCACATAAGCCGCCAACACGATGGCTGAGCGACGCGCCCATTCTTGGCGGTGCCACAAGCCCAGGCCCAGTATCACCATCAGTGCGGCCATGCTCATCGCCCGCCATACCAGGGCAGACTCATCCGGTGACACCGCAATGCAAGCACCGGCCAGGCCGAGCAGGCCGACAACCAACAAAGCCAGGGCGGCGATATCGACATCGATTGACCGGCGAACGGTCAATAGTTGACCAAGCATGGCAATGAACCTTGTTTTTCAAATTGAGCGAATTCTGCCCGGGAGCCAGCGATTTGCCTATCGGGAATCTCGCGTACTGCGCAGCCGGTCACACTTCACAGCTGTTGCACGACAACAACTCAAGAGTGCTTTTAAATCTCAAAATTCACATGACCCCAGCACAGATACAGACCTTCTTCACGACCCTGCGGGCAGCCAATCCAAACCCGGCCTCGGAGCTTGAGTACAGCTCGGTGTTCGAGTTACTGGCCGCCGTGTTGTTGTCAGCGCAAGCGACCGACGTCAGTGTCAACAAGGCCACGCGGCGACTGTTTCCAGTCGCTAATACGCCACAGAAGATACTGGCCTTGGATGTCGAGGGTGTGACCGATTACATCAAGACCATCGGCCTGTATCGCAACAAGGCGAAGAACCTGGTCGAAACCAGCCGCATTCTGCTAGCGCAGCACGGCGGCCAGGTGCCGCACAGCCGCGAAGCGTTGGAAGCGCTGCCAGGCGTGGGCCGCAAGACTGCCAACGTGGTGCTCAACGTCGCCTGGGGCGAGCCGACCTGCGCGGTTGATACGCACCTGTTTCGGCTCGGCAACCGCACCGGGCTGGCGCCGGGCAAGACGCCCTACGAGGTGGAGCTGAAACTGCTGCAGCGCATTCCGAAGGAATTTGCCGTCGACGCGCACCACTGGCTGATCCTGCATGGCCGCTACATCTGCCAGGCGCGCAAGCCGCGCTGCTGGGAATGCGCGGTGGCCGACTGCTGCGACTACCAGCCCAAGACGCCCGCGCCCTGACAGGCCGGCCCGTCAGGCGTGCCGTGCCGCCCAGGCCTGGATGCGCGCCTGGATCTGGCGCACGCCGTCGGTCAGCGCGGCCGGGCCGGGCTGCAGGATCTCGCTCGATTTCAGCTCGAAGATCTGCCCGTTCAGCACCGCCGGCACGTCCTGCCAACCGGGCCGCGCCGCCACCTGTTCGGGGCGGAACTTGCGCCCGCACCACGAGCCCAGGATCAGATCCGGCGCGCGCCGTGCCACCTCCAGCGGGTCGGCAATGATGCGGTGCTTGCCGAGCGACTGCCCCGCCAGCTCGGGAAAGCATTCCTCGCCGCCGGCCAGCACGATCAGTTCCGAGACCCAGCCGATGCCGCTGATGAGCGGGTCCATCCATTCCTCGAAATAGACCTTCGGCCGGCGCGGCAGGGTGAGGGTGGATGCCGCCACCGCGTCGAGCCCGCCCTGCAACTCGGCCAGCAGGGCGGCGGTGCGCGCGTGGGCGCCCACCATCGCGCCGACCATCGCGATGCTCTGCAGGATGCCGGCAATGCTGCGCTGGTTGAAGACGTGCACCGCCACGCCGGCACGAATCAGCTGATTGGCGATCTCGGCCTGCATGTCCGAAAAACCCAGCACCAGATCGGGCTCCAGCTCAAGAATCTTGTCGATCTTGGCGCTCAGGAAGGCCGACACCTTGGGCTTTTCCTGCCGGGCCCTGGCTGGGCGCACCGTGTAGCCGGAGATGCCGACGATGCGCGCCTCCTCGCCGAGCAGGTAGAGCGTTTCGGTGGTCTCCTCGGTGAGGCAGACGATGCGGCGGGGGAAGAGGTCGGTGGCGCTTTGCATGGGGCGTGATGGTAGACGCTGGCGTCGGGTAACCTCATGACATGAAAAAACCTGCTCATTGGCTGGCCGCGCTGCTGGCGGCCTGCACCTTCGGGGTCGGCTGTCCCGCCGCTGCGACCGCTGCATCCGCGACGTCGCCGGCCACCGCTCAGCCTGATTGCCTGGGTGAGCGCCAGCCACTCACCGTGGCCGGCCAGATGCCCTACGCGCTGGTGAGCGTCGGCGGGCGCGAGGGCTACATGGTGCTGGACTTCGGCGCCAGCGTGTCGAGCATCACCCCGGCCAACTTCCAGGGCCGCACGCCGCCGCAGCCGATCGACGGCGTGACGACCAGCGCGAGCGGTCGCTTCGACAACTTCGTCTTCTACGGCTCCTGGGGCACGGTGCAGTTGCTGATGCAGCCGCAGCCGGCGGTGCAGCAGCTCAAGACCGCCGACGGGCAGGCCTTCATCCGGCAGGCCGGCGTGATCGGCACCGACCTGCTCGCGCAGCACATCTACACGCTGGACTACCGGGCTGGCCACCTGTGGCGCGCCGCCAGCGGCGCCTTCTGCAGCGACGCGGCCCTCACGGGCGCGGGCTACCGGGCGGTTTCGACCCAGGACTATTACGGCACCAACCCGGCCGGCCTGAGCTGTCCGCTGGCCGGCGCGCCGCCGCAGGGCTGCGTCAACATTCCGACCATCCCGATTCGCATCGGCGGCGTGCCGGCGGTGGCCCAGCTCGACACCGGCTATGACGACAGCCTGCAGCCCTACGCGATCAACATCAACGCCGCCCTGTTCGACGCCCTGAAGGCGGCCGGCGTGAAGCTCAAAGCCCAGCCGGCCAAATCGGTGCTGCTGTCGACCTGCCAGCCCGGCATCAGCGAACCGGTCGAGGCCTACAGCCTGACGGCCACCACCCCGGCCGGCATCGTCGATACCGCCGGGCAACTGCTGCCGCGCAAGGGCCCGCAAGTCACGCTGTTCGTCAAGCGCACGCCCGCTGCCGCCACGTCATGCGGCGGCATCGGCACCTGGGCGCAACCGGCCGCCCAGTTGGGCGCCTCGTTTGTGGTCGGTGGATCGCTGGTGGTGGATCCGTTCAGCGCGCGGGTGTGGCTGCGTTAGACCCGTCTCAAGTCGTCATCCCCAGCATCCTCGGCAAAAACAGCGAGATCGACGGCACGTAGGTCACCACCAGCAGGAACACCAGCATGGTCAGCAGCCACGGCCAGACCGCCACGGTCAGCTCGGTGATGCCCATCTTGGTGATGCCGGAGGCCACGTACAGGTTCAGCCCCACCGGCGGGTGGCACATGCCGACTTCCATGTTCACCGTGATCAGGATGCCGAAGTGGATCGGATTGATGCCCAGCTTCATCGCCACCGGGAACAGGATGGGCGCCATGATCAGGATGATCGAGCTCGGCTCCATCACGTTGCCAGCCAGCAGCAGCAGGATGTTGACCACCAGCAGGAAGGCGATCGGCCCGAAACCCTGCGCGATCATCCAGTCGGCCATCGCCTGCGGGATGTTCTCGCTGGTCATGAGGAACGAGAACAGCACCGCGTTGGTGATGATGTAGAGCAGCATCGCGCTCATCGAGGCCGAGTCGAGCAGCACCTTCGGGATCTGCCTGAGGCTCAAGTCCTTGTAGATGAACACCGCGACGATGAAGGCGTAGACCGCCGCCATCGCAGCGGCTTCAGTCGGCGTGAACACACCCGAGTAGATGCCGCCGATCACCACCACGATCAGGAACAGGCCCCAGCCGCTCTCGCGCAGCGCCGCCCAGCGCTCGCCCCAGCTCGCCTTGGGCAGGCGCGGATAGTCGTGCTTGCGCGCCAGCCACCAGGTCGTGAAACCCAGCGCGGTGGCCAGCAGGATGCCGGGCACGATGCCGGCGATGAACATCGAGCCGACCGAGGTGTTGGTCGAGACCGAGTACATCACCATCGCGATCGAGGGCGGGATCAGGATGCCCAGTGCCCCGGAGGTGGTGATGACGCCAGCGCCGAAACGGTTCGGGAAACCCTGCCTGACCATCGCCGGCAGTATCACCGAGCCGATCGCCACGACGGTGGCCGGGCTGGAGCCGGACACTGCGGCGAACAGCGCGCAGGCCATCACGCCGGCCAGGCCGAGGCCGCCGTGCCAGTGGCCAATCATCGCGGTGGCGAAGCGGATCATGCGGCGTGCCACGCCGCCGTGCGTCAGGAAGTTGCCGGCCAGGATGAAGAACGGGATCGACATGATCTCGAACTTCTCGATGCCGGTGAACAGCTTGAGCGCCACCGACTGCACCGGCACGTCGGTCAGCGTGAACAGGAAGGTCAGGACCGTCAGGCCCAGCGAGATGCTGATCGGCATGCCGGTCAGCATCAGCGTGATCAGCAGGACAAAGATGATCAGGGTGTTCATGCGGCCTCCTCGACGCCTTCGACATGGCCGTGGTCGTGGTGCGGCAGCTCGCCGGTCTGCACGAAGCGCCAAGCCACCTGCAGGAAGCGGAAACACATCAGGTACGAGCCGAGCGGCACGCACAGGTAGACGATCCACATCGGCACTTCCAGATCGGCCGAGGTCTGGTCGGTCTGCGACATGTGCCAGACGAAGTTGGCGCCCAGCGTGCCGACGATGCCCGTGAACAGCGCGCCGGCAAACAGGCTGATCAGCACCAGGTACTTGCGCTGCGTGTCCGGCAGCTTGCGCACCAGCACGTCCACGCCGACGTGGATGCCCTGGCGCACGCCGTAGGCGGCGCCGAACTTGGCCATCCAGACGAACAGGAAGATGCACAGCTCCTGGGCCCAGCTGACGTTGAGCTGGATGACCCAGTCCTGCACGATGGGCACGCCGGCCAGGAAGCGGTGCAGCACCGCCATGAAGATGACCAGCGTCGCCACCGCCATCAGCGTGGCGATCAGCGTCTCTTCAACCCGGTCGAGAATCTTGAGCAGCATGGAAGCTCCTTGGGCCGGCACGTGGCTCACTTCGGCGCGACGAAACCGGCCGCCTTGTAGGCGGCCTCGATCGTGGTCTTGCCGACGCGGCCTTCCATTTCCTTGTGCACTGGCATCAGCGCCTTCTTCCACTCGTTCAGCTCGGCCGGGGTCGGCGTGTAGACGGTGGTCTTGCCGCTGGCCTTGATCTTGTCGAGCGCGGTGGCGTTCTCGGTCGCGGCGATGGCGTTGGCGTAGGTGGTGGCGTCCTTGATGGCGCCGTCCAGCGTGGTGCGGATGTCGGCCGGCAGGCCGTCCCAGAACTTCTTGTTGACGATCACCGCGTAGGCCAGGTGGCCGTGGTTCGACAGCGTGACGTGCTTCTGCACCTCGTAGATCTTCTGCGTCCAGAAGTTGGACGGCACACCCTCGGTGCCATCGACCACACCCGACTGCAGCGCCTGGTACAGCTCGGAGAACGCCATCACCTGCGGGATCGCGCCTAAAGCGCGCATCTGCGCGTCCAGCACCTTGCTGGACTGGATGCGCATCTTCAGGCCCTTGAAGTCGGCCACCGCGTGCAGCGGCTTGTTGGCGCTCATGATGTGGAAGCCGTTGTCCCAGTAGGCGAGGCCGGTAATGCCCTTGGTCTCCAGCTTCTTGAACAGCTCCAGCCCGAGCGTGCCGGTGGTGTTGCGAAACGCTGCGTCGTCCTTGAACAGGAAGGGCAGGTCGAACACCTCGTATTCCTTCACGCCGAGCGGGCCGAACTTGGCCAGCGAGGGCGCCAGCATCTGCACCGAGCCGAGCTGCAGCGCTTCGAGTTCTTCCTTGTCCTTGTAGAGCTGGCTGTTCGGGTACAGCTCGACCTTGACCTTGCCGCCGGTGCGCTGCTCGGCCAGTTCCTTGAAGCGCTGCGCGCCCTTGCCCTTGGGCGTGTCGGGCGCCACCACGTGGCTGAACTTGATGACGATCGGGGTCTGCGCTTGCGCTGCCAGCGGCAGGCTCAAGGCAAGCGCAGCACCGAGGACGAGGCGGCGGGTAATGAACGGCATGAACTTGTCTCCAGCAGGCGAGCCGACACGGCGGCGTGTATCGCACCAGTGTCTCTGCCCATTGGCGTGCTGCACAGTGTGGGTTTCCACATGGCGCAGCACCCAGTTCACATTCAGCGCAGCGGTGAGGTCTGCTCGGGGTTTTCCGGATGCGAGCGCAGTTCCTTGACGCGGTTGCCTTCGTCCATGAACACCAGCTTGGGTTCATGCGTGGCGACCCGGTCTTCCGCCACCAGGCCGAACGCCGCGATGATGATCAGATCGCCCGCCGAGGCCCGGCGCGCCGCCGAACCATTGATCGAGAAGATGCCGCTGCCGCGCGGCGCCTTGATCGCGTAGGTCACGAAGCGCTCGCCGTTGTTGATGTTCCAGATGTGGATCTGCTCGTTCTCGCAGATGTTGGCGGCGTCCAGCAAGTCCTCATCAATGCCGCAGGAGCCTTCGTAGTGCAGCTCGCAATGCGTGACGGTGGCGCGGTGGATCTTGGATTTCAGCAGGGTACGAAACATGGCAGGAACAGCAGTGGCGAAGTTTCAGGATCGGCAGGGCGGGCATGGTAGCTGCTGCAGTGCCGCAAGACGCTTGCAAAACCTGTCCAGCAGCAGGGGCGGCCAGCTAATCCTGGCTTGAGGGCCCTGGAATGTGGCGCACCGCCAACGCCGCCGCCGCGCCTGCCTCTGCAGCGTGCAAGCGACAGGCTCTGGAGGCAGAGCGCGGAGTTCGAGCAACTTGTCACTGCCGCTTCAGACCTGCTGTGCGCACCCCACAAGCCGGGGGCAGTATGTGGCCACATTGGCGAGCACAGTCGCTCCTTGTGCGTACGGTGCAGCCGCCCGGGGAGATATGCACACCTTTATTTCAAACAATCAGGGGGAACTTATGAAAGCAGGTCAACGGATTCTGGTCACCGGTGCCGCCGGCTACATCGGCTCGACGCTGGTGCGTGAGCTGCTGGCCAGCGGCTTTCGCGTGCTGGCGGTGGATCGCATGTATTTCGGCGAAAAGGCGCTCGCTGACCTGATGAAGAACCCGGCCTTTGCGCTGCTGCGCACCGATGTCTGCCGTATCGAGCCGCAGCATCTGCGCGGTGTGCATGCGGTGGTCGATCTGGCCGGCATTGCCGATGATCAGGCCACCGAGCTCGATCCGGTCTGGACCGACACCATCAACCACCGCGCGCGGGTCCGACTGGCGACCCTGGCCCGCGCGGCTGGCGTGACGCGCCATGTGCTGATCAGCAGTACCGCCGTCTATGGCCAGGTGAGTGGCGCCGAGGTCGATGAAACCGCGTCGCCCCGCCCGCTGAACCTGGCCTCTCAAGCCGCAGTGCAGGCCGAGCAGGGTTGTCTGGCGCTGGCACGGCCAGGTTTCAGCCCCACCGCGCTGCGGCTGGGCACGGTCTATGGCCTGTCGCCGCGCATGCGCTTTGATCTGCTCGTCAACAGCATGACCTTGAGCGCTTACCGGCACCGCTCGATCATGCTGCAAGAGGCCGGCTGGCAATCGCAGCCTCATGTGCATGTGCAGGATGTGGCGCGGGCCGTGCTGGCTGCGCTCAAGGTGCCGACCGAGCGCATGCATGGCGAGATTTTCAACATCGGCCAGATCAATCTGCGCGCCCGCGACATTGCCGACATCGTGCGTGATGTGCTCGGCAACAGTGTCAGCCTGCATGACGACTGTGCCAGCCCCGAGTTGCCCGACGTGCGGGCCCGTTTCGGCAAGGCAGTGCTGCAACTGGGCTGGCAGCCGCGTGGCTCGTTCTATACCGCCGTGCATGAGATCGCCACCGCGCTGGCAGCGGGCAAGGTGCTCGATACCCCGGAAACCTACACGCTGCAGTGGTACAAACACCTGCGCACCTGTGAGCAGGCGATCCGAACCGGGCACGACTGCTCAGCATCTCGCACGGTGCATTGAGCTCACCAGAAAATAAAAAAGGCGCCTGACCAGGCGCCTTTTTTACGTCGGGGAATAATCAGTACGCATTGCGGTCAAACACCGTCAGTTTCACCGTGCGCGCAATGATGCGCAGGTCCATCGTCAGCGACCAGTTGCGCAGATACTCGATATCGTAAGCCACCCGGGCTTCCATCTTTTCGATCACGTCGGTTTCGCCACGGCACCCATTGACTTGCGCCCAGCCGGTGATGCCGGGTTTGACCTTGTGCCGTAACTGATAAGCATCGATGATGCTGCGATATTGTTCGTTGTGTGCCACCGCATGCGGGCGTGGGCCGACAATGCTCATCCGACCCTGCAACACGTTGATGAACTGCGGCAGCTCATCCAGCGATGTCTTGCGGATGAAGGCGCCAAACGGTGTGATGCGCGGATCACCTCGGGTTGCCTGGGTGACCTTGGCGCCATTTTCCATGACACGCATCGAGCGGAATTTGTAAACCAGGATTTCGTCGCCATCCAGGCCGTTGCGGCGCTGCTTGAAGATGATCGGCCCCGCCGAGCTGAGTTTGACGCCGATGGCGACGATGGCCATGATCGGTGCAATCGGCACCAGAAGAATGCAAGACAGAATGATGTCACTGGCGCGTTTGACAAAACCATTGATGCCGATGAACGGACTTTCCAGCAAACTCATGACCGGCATGCCATCCATGGTGCGCATGCGGCCCTGGATGACATTCATGCCTTCGACATCGGGTACGAAATAAATCGACACCGCCATGTCGTGCAAGGTGCGCACCAGTTGTGTCATGCGCGGCTGCGTGCTCAGTGCTACCGTGATGTAGACATCCTTGATATGGTGTTTGCGCACAATGTCCGGCAGATTGTCGAAGTATCCCAGTACCTGAGCCTGGGCTTCGTCGGCACAGGCGCTGGTGGTGCTGTCTTTCAGATACCCGATGAAGTCGTGCCCGAACTCGTGACGCTGCCGCAAGGCCTGGGCCACTTTCAGACCGAGCGACCCGGCACCCAGCACCAGCGCCCTGCGGCGCGCACTGGGTTGCTCAGCGTGACGGCGCATGAACGCGCCACCAGCCAGCACGCCAGCGTATTGGACGATCGGTGTAGCCAGCACCCAGGTCAGCAGCACCTCATGTTTGAAAAAATGGAAGCTGCGCAGCGCTACCCCGAACAGCACCATGATGCTGACCACCGCGAGCCAAGCCGCAAACACATCGACCGCAGCATTCAGGCGGCGTTCGTAAAACCGATTCGTCCCCGGAAACATCAGCAACGTACTCAATATGCACAGGAGTGCCGTGGCTCGATCAAATGGCTCATCAAACCAAAACAGACTGGCGATGAGTGTGCCTACTGCCAGCATGGGCTCCAGGATCGCTGCAATCGCGACAGGAATCGACTGCGGTGGCGCGGAAAAAACCAAGCCACCTTTGGTGGCGGCGCCAGAACCGCTATGACCAGCTTGCGGTAGAGACAGTCCAGCAGCGTAGATATTATTTTTTGTCAACATTTTGTGCCGATCCTTCCCAAGGGGGTGCAAATTTGATGCTTGTCCATGGTGATTTGAATTTGTTCTGGTCTTGCACGAGCAACCAAAAACCATCTGCCTGTATCTTCTCCTGTTCTGAGTGGGCTGTGATGGTGGCACTGATGAATTTGCCAAATCATGCACGGCTGGCTACCCCCGGGCTTATGGGGTGAGCCAATAAGCCGCTAATCATCATGCGGGAAGCCGTTTGCGCAAAGTGTGCATGTTTTCATATTTTGCATAAAACAAGTGCAACACCCCCTGGATGGATGCTGCCTCAGGCCATACGCTACAGCCCAGTCGCAAAAATTCTGAAAATCAATTCAATGACTTGCCGCCGGTGTCCACGACGCTAAGGCTGTTTTAAGAGTTCAAGGGAAATCATGCACATTCCTCACAAAATACTCATCACCGGTGCCGCTGGTTATGTCGGATCCATGCTGGTGCGCGAACTTCTCGCCAGCGGACATGCCGTATTGGCGGTGGATTGTCTGAGTTTTGGTGAGGCCGGCTTGGCGGCGTTCAAAGGCACCCCGCGTTTCACGTTCCTGGATGCCGATGTGCGTGATCTGACGCTGCGTCATTTCAGTGGCGTGGCGGCGGTGGTTGATCTGGCGGCGATTTCCAGCATCAACGCTGCTGAACAAGACGCGCGTCACACGGACGCGATCAATCACCAGGCCCGTGTGCAAGTGGCCAAGCTGGCTCAAGCCGCTGGGGTGGCGCGCCACGTCTTGGTCAGCAGCGCAGCGGTGTACGGCAACACAGGACAGGACATCGCGACCGAAGCGTCTCCGCTGGCACCACAAAACGAATACGCCCGCGCTTGTGTACGCGCCGAACAAGGCGTGCTGGCCCTCGCGTCAACTCGTTTCTGCCCGGTGGTGCTGCGGCCTGGTACCGCCTATGGCCTGTCGCCGCGCATGCGTACCGACTTGATGCTCAATCGCATGACCATGAGCGCAGTGCAGGAGCGCAAGATCACCTTGCACGGCGGTGGCCTGCAGTGGCGTCCGCATGTGCATGTGCGCGATCTGGTACGGGCCATCGTGGTTGCGCTGCGGGTGGCAACCAACCAAGTGCACGCAGAGATTTTCAACATCAGCCACTCCAACCTGCGCGTGCTCAGCATCGCCGAAATGGTGCGTGAAGTGGTTGGTTCGGATGTCAGCATCCTCAGCGATGGTGGCCGCCCCGACCCGGCCAGCTACCGGCTTGATTGCTCGAAGGCCCGCCAACAGCTCGGCTGGCGCCACTATGAATCGATTTGCTCAGGGACTTATGAGGTGGCGGCCGCATTGCGCTCAGACGCAGCGCCGCTCAGTGCTGCCGCCGGTGCGCGGCCTGTGATCGCTGCCGCAGGGTGGACAGGCACCGCTGCGGCTCAGATGACGCTGAACTGAAGGCGGGGCCGCTCTCGGTTCTTTTGACAAGCTTGCATTTGCCGAGCTATTCAGTATTGACGAGGTGCTGCGCACTTTCTTGGGCGCAGCTTTGGTATTTTCGATTGTTTAAATAGGATGTGCAAATGAAACTTGATAATGATGAAGATATCACTGTCATTGATAAACCGCCCATCAAACCAAAGCGCCGGAGTTCAGTCAGCAAAAAAACTTCCGCACGTGGTAAAAATGCTGCAACAAATGATGCTGCGGTTGATGAGAATGCGAGTTCCAAACAGTCGTTGTTGATTTATCAAATTTATTTCGATCCGGCACAACGCCCAGGGCTTGATGCAGCCTTTATACCGTTTGACAACGCCGGGCAAACTGATCCGCTGCTTGAGTTTGCTGTTTTTGAACGCCTGGCTGCTGACGAACGTGTGCGTTTGGCACCGCTGTGGGGCGCACTATCGTGGCGTTTCAGCGAAAAAACCGGACTCACAGGCCAGGCGCTGCAACAGGCGATTGAAAAGCAGCCTGGGTATGACCTCTACTACTGCAATCCTTATCCTGAATACGAAGCACTTTACACTAACGGCTGGCAACAGGGTATTGCCTCTCATCCGGCATTTACCGAGTTGTGCGCGGCTGTTTTTGAAGCGGCAGGACTTGACCCGCGTGCCTTGGTAGCGGTACAGCCGTCATCCGCTTTTTCTGCTTGCAATTATTTTGTCGCCAGTCCGGCATTTTGGAATAGTTATCTGCCTTGGGTGCGTGGCGTGCTCGACCGAGCGCGTGCCAATTTGCCTGCATCGGTGTTGCGTGTTCTCGATTCTGGTTTGAGTGATCCGACCAACCGGCATGCCGGTGCGACCTATTGGCCATTCATTGTCGAACGCCTGTTGCCGGTATTTTTGCAAAGTGCCGGCCAGGATCTCAAGGTGTGCAAGCTTGAGCTGCCGGCTGCTGAGGCCAAGCTCAATAGCCACTTGCAGCGCTTGCGAGAAATGAAAGATGTGGCGCATCGCACGCGCTCTACCTGGCTGCATGCCTGCTGGGTCAACTACCGCAACCTCTATTTGCTGCAGACGCTCGGCCGCGATTGGTGCAAACGTTATTTGCCGCTGATCAACGGCGCCGAGGTGGAGTTCTGATGAACTCTGCGGCCGCAGTCTTGCAGGCGTCACTGGCACAAGCCGGCCAGGCCTTTGCATGTGGCGATGCCGCTGGGGCGCAGCGTGCCTACGCGCAAGCCCATTTGCTGGCACCGCAGGATCCGGAGATCCTTCTGAACTGGGCTGCCGCCTGTCTGGCTGGTGATGAGCCGGCCCAGGCGCTGGTGCATGCGCAGGCGGCGGCGCAGCAGACTCAGGGCTGGCGCTTGCAAATGGTGTTGGCGACCGCATCCAAGCGCCTCAATCACGCCGATGCGGCGGCGCAGCATCTGCAAGCAGCGCTGGCCGAGCCCGACCTGCCGGCGGGCTTGCGCGGCAGTGCTTTACGGGAGCGCGCCGATGTGCAGCTGAACGCCTTTGGCGATGCGCGCGGTGCGGCTGTGACCCTGCAGGCTGCAGCCGATCTCAACCCCGCGTTGGTCTTGGAGGCCGAGCTGGCCGGCTTGGTCGCCGACCTCTACGAAGGCCGTCGACGCGCACCAGACCTTGCGGCCCGCTTTGCCGCTTTGGCAGGTCGGTTGCAAGCTCCGGTGTCAGCGCCGGCCGGCCTGCGCCGCACCGGCCGGACCCGCTTGCGCATTGGTCTGCTGTCGCAGCAGTTCTGTGCTTCGCCGGTGGGTTTTCTGACGTTGGGTGCCATCACTACACTGGCGCGCCAGGCTGATCTGCTGTTCTTTGATCGAGGCGCCAAGGCCGACTGGGCACAGGCTGCCTTCAAGGCCAGCGCGCGTCAGTGGGTGTCTTGCGCCGGCGTCAATGCAGCACAGCTGCACCGTTTGCTGGCCGAAGCCGATCTTGACGCCGTGATCGACTTGAGCGGCTGGACCGATCCGCAAGCGCTGTCTGCGCTGGTCGGGCGGCCGGCGCCAAGGCAGCTCAAGTGGGTCGGCGGCCAGTCTCTCAGCACGGGTCTGCGCTGTTTTGACGGCTTTATTGCTGATACGCGCCAAGTGCCACCGGCGGCGGCCAAGCTGTACACCGAGCCACTGCTGTACGCCCGCCACGGCTATGTCAGCTACACCGCGCCGCCCTACGCGCCAGAGCTGGACGCTGCGGCGGCGCGGCCACCCAAACCGACCGGCCGGCCAGCCCAGGGTGTGTTTGCGCTGGTGTCCAACCCGGCAAAGATCAGTACCGCGACGGTGGATGCGCTGCGCCGGCTCCGGCCCCGCAAGCTGGTTCTGGTCGATCAACGCTGGCGCCATGAGGGTACCCGGCGTGCTGCCGAGCAGCGCCTGGGCAGTCTGCTGGACGTGGCCGAGTTCATCACGCCAGCGAATCACCCGGACTACCTGCAGGCTTTGCGGGCGCTCGATGCCAGCTTCCTCGATACGGCGCCCTACGCGATGGGGCTGACCGCCATTGAGCTGCGCTTGCTCGGCAAGCCCATCGTGGCGGCGCCGCGCAGCCCGACGGCGTTGATGTGCGAGCGGCACTGCGTGGCGCACCTCGACGCGCGCCGCTTTGACCACCACACCGAACTGGCAGCGCAGTTGCTGGCGTGGTGCCGCCCATGAGCAGCGGGGTGCGGTGGCTGACGCTGTCGCAGCTGCGTGCGCAGCCTGCTGATGCGCCGATCGAAGCCCAGGTCGTGGCCGTCATGCCGTATCTGCGCGAAGACGCGGCTCGGCAGGCCGCCGAATTGATGCTGTCGCGTGCTGGTGCCCCACTGCTGGTATTGGCCGTATTCGATGATGAACGTGCTGGCCCGATGGTGATCTGGAATTGCGCCATCAGCCGGATCCGCAGTCCGTATTTCATCTACTGCGCCGAGGACGCATTTGCCGGTCGCTACTGGTTGCGCTATGCGCTGCAAGCCATGCAACAGCCCGGTGCCGGCCTGCTGGCATTCAACGATGGTAAATGGTTTGGACAACTGGCTGCTTTTGGCTTGGTGCGCCGCACCTGGTTGGCGCCTATTTATGGCGGGGCACTGTTCCATCCCGACTATGCACAACACTACGGTGATACTGAACTGACCCTGATTGCCCGTCAGCAGCAGGCTTTGGTCTATCACCCGCATGCACTGCTCATCGAGGTTGATTACATGAAAGATCGACGACCGGTGAATGCGGCTGATCATCATCTTTTCCAGAAGCGCTCGGAGCATGGTTTTGATAACTTGGTGCATGACGCCAAGTTACGAAAGTGCGTGGCCTGAGCGCTGGTGGTGATGATTTAACTATTAAAGACAGGGAGGATTCTGTGAAGAAAAATATATATTCCAGTGAAATGTCTAAGAGTTTGCGGGGCATTTTGTGAGGAGTGCGTGAGTTTGCTGAGAGCTGTGGGTTTTTGCATACGTTGGTGAACCTGAACAAGGGGGGCTTGAACGTGAAAAATTGCAAGAATCACAGATCGCTGCATGTGGGTGTGATCTTTTTAACAAAATTTCCATGGGGTTTTCCCGCCTGATTTGATAAATTGTAAAAGGTGCGATGAAGATTTATTCGTCGTAGCAAGTCTGGTTAAGTAATTTGATTCAAACAGGGGTAGTAAGTATGAGTAAACGTAACGTAAATAATGACTCCGTCCAAAGCACGGCTCAACCGCACGCTTTGGACTGGTATCCGGAAAATGTAGTTGCCAGCGTGCATCTGACTGCACAGCAGCAGAGCATTCTGGTGAACGGCAATGATGCCGCCGTCGATACGCTGATCAGCCAACTGCAACACGCCGGCATGAACACGCTTGATGTCGGCGCCGACGTGGTTGCGCAAATGGCCAACCACCATGTCAGTTTCGATGCCAGCCTGCACGTCACGGTCGAAGGCACCAGCTTCCTGAGCAGCCACCACGTCAACGCCACCGACCTGCACACGCTGCTGGGTGCTGCCGACGTGACGGTTCGCCCGGACTGGAACGACATGGGCAAGATGCTGAACGGCACCGATGCCAAGTTTGATACGCTGGTCAACAACCTGCACAACGCTGGCGTCGATACGCTGGCGTTCGAAGCCGGCCAGATCGGCAAGCTGGCGAGTGCAGGCTTCAGCTTGAATGCTGGCACGCAAGTCACCATCGACGACGACAGCTTCCTGCATGCCCAGTACGGCGCCAGCATGGCTCAGCTGCATAAGCTCCTTGATGCGGCCGACGTCACGGTGCAGATGAACATCCAGGATCTGGCTGATCTGAAGTCGGGTCTGGGTGGTCTGCAGCAAGACCTGGTGCACGCCGGTGTTGACAATATCGCCATCACTGACGATCTGGCCAACGCACTGGCCCAGGCCGACATCCACTTCCTCCAATCCATCCAGAAGGGTGGCACGGGTGAAAACGTGGTGCTGGTGGCGCAGGAAGACAATCAGAGCGGCACCGCCTATCTGAATGCTTCGCTGGACGATCTGCACAAGGTGGGCGTCGATGAGGTGAACGCCGGGGTTGGCGTGCACAAGATCGAAGTGGCGCTGCGTGATGCCAATGTGACGGCACCGCAATTCACGCTGGATGATCTGCCGCACTTCAACGCTGCGCACGGCACGGCTGTCTCGCTGGTAGTTGACGAAAACGATCTGGCCGCTCTGCTGTCTGATCACAACGCCTTCGCCAAGCTGGCTGCCGATGGCTTCACCGAAGTGCATTACACCGGCAACCATGCACCGAGTGGCTTGCATGACGCACTGGCTGCCAATGGCTTGAGCTTGGATACCTCTGCACTCACTGCAACTGAAGTTCAGTTACTGGGTCTGAGTGACCAATCGCATGTCGTTGCGCATGATCCCGTTCATAAGGGCTGATGAGTGTCTACGCCTGAATCATTGAAGTCAGGCTCCAAGGCCGCGATGCGTACTCCGGTGGGCAATGTCCTCCACGAGTGCCGTCGTGGCTTTTGGTTCGGGGCTGTGCTATGCATCGTCATCGAGATCATCTCGTTGGCACCTATTATTTACATGTGGACAGCTTATGACCGGGTATTGCCCAGTCGTAGTGTCGTCACGCTGGTATCGCTGACGGCGTTAGTTTTAGGTATTTATATTTTCTGGTCAGCCATGGATTGGCTGCGTGGGCGGCTGATGGTTAGGCTATCGCTGCGGGTGGATTGGGAGCTGGCCGCAGATGTGTTCGATGCCTCTTTCCGCCGGCATGTCGGACGCCAGAAAGTCAATGTGCAGCAGGTCATGGCTGATCTGTTGGAATTGCGTCAATTCTTGGGTGGTCGAGGGGTTTTGGCGCTGATGGCAGCTCCGTTTGCATTATTTTTTATCATCATTGCTACGCTGTTTCATCCTTATCTGGCTTTGTTTGCGTTGGCATCCGCTGCGCTGATGTACGTTGCCGGTGAGATCACTCGCCGGATGACAACCACCGCACTCAAGGCAGCCAACAATGCGCACACAGAGGCTATGCAACTGGCTGCCAGTGTGATGCGTCAGTCCGAGTCCACACTGGCCTTGGGCATGATGCCGGCCATGCGGCGTCGCTGGTATCAGCGGCATCGCAATTTTTTGGTATTGCAGGTCAATTCATCTGAAGCGGCGGGTGTAGGGTCGAGTATCACCAGTTTTTTACAACACAGCTCCAGCACATTAGGAATGGCGCTGGGATTGTTCTTGGCCATTGATGGCATCATTACCGGGGGCATGATCATGGCAGCATCCATGCTCATCGCACGGTCAGTGGCGCCATTACAGCAGCTGATTGGACAGTGGCCGACCATTGTTCGTGCCCGCCAAGCCTATGATCGTCTCAATACCCTGCTGATTGAAGACGGCAAACGCAGTGAGCAGATGTCGCTCCCAGCTCCGACCGGCCGATTGAATGTTTCGAGCATGATGGCGGTGCCTCCTGGTGCGACCAAACCGGTGCTGATGGATGTCAATTTTTCATTGCCACAGGGGGGGGCACTGGCCATCGTTGGGCCAAGTGCTTCGGGTAAGTCGTCCTTGGCCAAGTTGCTGGTGGGTGTATGGAAGCCAGCGCAAGGCTCTGTCCGGCTCGATGGTGTCGAAGTGTCGGATTGGGATCATGACGAGCTCGGCCCCCATATTGGTTATGTGCCACAAGACATCGAGTTTTACGAAGCCACCGTGGCAGAGAATATCGCTCGACTGGGTGAGGTTGATCCGGCTAAAGTGGTGACGGCCGCCAAATTGGTGGACATGCACGATACCATTCTCAGCTGGCCAAATGGTTATGACACCATGTTGGGTGAAGCCACCAGCTTTGCCCCTTCGGGTGGCCAGCGCCAACGGTTGGCAATTGCCCGTGCGCTGTATGGTGACCCAGCTTTTGTCGTGCTTGATGAACCCAATGCCAATCTTGATGAAATTGGTGAGCAAGCCTTGATTCAAGCCTTGTGCTATTTGCGTGAGCGAGGGGCGACCGTGGTCGTTACCACCCACCGCCCGCGACTCATTGGCATTGTGGACCACATGCTGGTGCTGAAAGGTGGTCGACAAGTCGGTTTTGGTTCGCCCAAAGATCTGTTTGATGCTGTCAAGCGTAATCTCCCTGCCGCTGAGAGCACACCCATGATTGGAGCTACCGCATGAGCGCAGTGAAACGTCTGCATCACTGGGCCGCAGGCTGGAACCCATATGACCCGGCCACGCTGAAAAGCAAGGGCAAAGGTATTGAACCTTTGATCATCGAAGAAGGCCATGTGCGCCGGTCGGTCGTGCGGCTGGTGATGGTCAGTTTTGCAGTGTTTCTGGTTTGGGCTTTTGTCGCACCGCTGGATGCCGGTGTGGTGATTGAGGGCTCGGTGACCGTCTCGGGTAACCGCAAAGCCGTGCAACATCCTGGTGGTGGTGTTATCCAGGATTTGCTGGTGCGAGAAGGCTCGCAGGTTAAGCAAGGTGATGTGCTCCTGAAAATCAACCCGCTGAGCAGCGACGCTAACCTGACCAGTGCCGAGTTGCAATACATCAACTTGTTAGCGACTGAGTCCCGCCTGATGGCCGAGCGTACGGGGACGGATATTCGGTGGAAGCCAGAGTTGGCAAAATTCAGTGCCGATGATGGCCGAGTGACCGAGGCTAAGCTGATGCAACAGCAACTCTTCACGTCACGCCGGACTGAGCTGGAAAGTCAATTACGGATTTTGCGTGAGCAGCTCACGGGACAAGAAGCGCAGGCCAGCAGTCAGATAAAAATGCTGGCTGAAAAGCGCAGTCAGCTAGAGTCGGTTTCAATAGAGGCTCACAATACATTACAGTTGGCCAAGGAAGGGTATGTACCCGAAGCCCGTGCCAACGAGCTGCTGCGCAACCAGAGCAGCCTGCAAAGTGATATTGCCAGCCTGATCGCCCAGACGGCCAGCACGCAGTCGGCCATTGGTGCGATCCAGTTGCAGATCACACAACAACGCACCAGCTTTACCAAAGACATTGATAGCCAGCTGTCAGAGATTCAGAAAAATCGCGAAGCTTACTTGAGTCATGTCGATTCACTCAAGTTTGATCGCAGTTTGACTGAGGTCAGGGCTCCGGTCGGTGGCACGGTGGTCGGACTGAAGATCAATACGATCGGTGGCGTCATTGGTGCTGGCCAGGTTTTGATGGAAATCGTGCCACAAGGTGGCGGCTTGATTGTGGAAGCGCAGGTGCCGCTTCACTCCATTGACAAAGTGCATCAAGGGTTGTCAGCCGACTTGCGTTTTTCAGCCTTCAATCAGCGCACCACACCGGTGGTGTCCGGTGTGGTCAAGTTGGTGGGTGCTGATAAATTGGCATTGCCCACCGGTACTGAATATTATTTGGCACAGGTAGAAACAACAGTGGAAGGCTTGCGCATGCTGGGTGAGAACCACATTCAGCCGGGTATGCCGGTCGAGGTGATTGTCAAGACCGGTGAGCGCACTTTCATGAGCTATCTTATCAAGCCGCTCACGGATCGCTTTGCTCGCAGTTTTAAAGAGGATTGATACAGTTTGCTGCATAAATTTCGGTATTTTCCACGCAACAAGCTGCCACAAATTTAACGATATTGTTGATCGCTAAGCTTGGCAGTGAATAACAAGCGATGAGAAGACTTGCCTTGTAATATAGTTCGTCTACCGATAACTCACAACACCCGATGTGGGTGGCAGTAAATCCAGATGAAATCTAGGTCGCAAGCTTGGTGTGTCCGATTGGCAGGGCTGTGGTTGGTGCTCGCCAGCCACCCCACGATTCTTCATGCCCAAACGTTTGAGCAATCGGTTGTGGCTGCTAGAAAAGCCGATGCTCAGTTTGCGGTGCAACAGGCTGCCGTGTTGGGCCGCCGTGCTCAAGCAAATCAGGCGGGAACGGTATTCTGGCCCTATGCGGGAGTGACATACAACCAGGCAGATCTCTCGGTAGGCGGCAAGACAACAAGCATTTTGAGTCTGACCCAGCCGTTGTTGAGCTATGACCGGTATTTGCTGCTCCAGCAGTCAGAGACGTTAATGGCGCAAGCTGATGCTGAGGAGCGGCAAGCCACCAATGACATGGTGTTGCGAGTTTTTTCGGTCATGGTCGAAGTAATCAAAAACCGTGAAGCGATACGCGCCAACGACATTCAGATCAATGGCCTGCAAGAACAACTCAATCGAGCAGTCCGCATGCGCTCACTGGGGCAAGGTACGGTCACTGAAGTGAGTGACTTTGAGGTTCAAGTAGCTGTTGCGCAGGCAAATCGGCTGAACCAGCAAAATGCTTTGCAGACCGCCGAGCGAAATTTCAATCTGCTGACGGGCTTGCATGCAGATGTTGTGGCCATGACCGTCGAGCCTGCACAAGCCAGGCAGGAAATACGCAGCTTTGAAGAGCTGATGGCTTATGTGCGTGACAATGCCCCGAGTGTCAAAATAGCACGTATTGGGCTTGAGCAAGCGCAGATTGCATCCAAGCGTACCAAAGCGCAATATGTGCCGCAGGTCTCAGCTCAAGTGGCTAGAACTCAATATGCAGGGTTGCCATCGGCTAATGTATCAAGCGTGGCGATTACATTGTCAGCAACCATTGGGGCTGCCCAGTATTATGACGATCAGAAAGCAAGTACTGAAGTTTTGCGTGCGCAGGAAAACCTGCGCTACTCACAAGAAACTACTGTTTCAGAAGCAACCCGCTTATTTGTGGCGGTTCGCTCATTTAATGATGAGATTATTGCTCGCCAGCGTGCACTTGATGCAGCCCGTCAAGCAGTGACTGCAAACGTCAAAAGCTACCAAGGTGGCGTCAAGACGAATATTGATGTGTTGGCCAGCTATAAAAATCTGGCAGATGCCGAAGTGGCTCTGGTGAACTCACGTCTTTTGCAGATTGAGGCAGAGCTTCGCCTTAATTTGCTGCTTGACCGCTCATCAGCTTATTCGGTGTTGAGCGATGTTTCTACAACTTTTAATAAAAGTGTTTCATAAAAATGTTTAATTTGTGGTTTCCAATGATTTCGAAAGCGGCAAAAAAAGCTGAGCCTGTGACGAGTGTTATTGCCGACCAGATTAATGTCGAAGAATCCACCGTAACGGTTGTTGAAGTTGCTGCAGCCAAGGTCTCACAGCGTAAAAAGAAGACTATATCTGCAGAGGAAAAAGCATCTTCTGGTACTGGAAAAAAGGTCGTGGATGATATTGTCAGTCAATCTGCAGTGGTTCAGGTTGTCAAACCAAAATCGTCGGTGTCACGTCGTAAAAAGAAAGTGCAGAAAACCGACCAAAATATTGAGCATGATTCTGTTTCTGTTTCTGTTTCTGTTTCTGTGGCTGAGGTTGTACCCCATGAAAAGCATGCTCAAGTAGCGGAGTATGAAAATGATGAAGAACCTCAAATTGATAAGAAAGTTGAGCCCATTGTCGGTGATTCGACGGGCCTGGTGACCAAGGTACTAAAGTCTAAAAAGAAGATTTTATCTGCGGATAAAAAAATAGCTTCTGATATTAAAGAAAGAGTTGAATATTCTGCGGCTGATCAGTCGGCAGAGGTTCAAGTAATCAAGAGGAAATCATTGGTATCACGTCGTAAAAAACAAGTACAGAAAACCGACCAAAAAGTCGCGACTGATACGGTTTCTGTGGTCGAAGTTGATTATCATGGAAATGATGATAAAACATCAGGCCAAAAAAATAAAGAACAGCATCAGATTGAGGGCAAAGCCGAGCCAGTCGATGATAATGTGGCTGGCTTGAATCCATTGTTCGCACTGGGTGTGGAGCATGGCATTTTTATTGTCTCTCTTGCGGAATCGACCTTTGAAGAAATTAAAGAATTCGCGCGTTATGCAGCCGAACCTTTGCCGCGTCTTGTTATGGACCAGGGGGGCTATTTTAATGCGCTCCCAGTTGAGGGTGGTTCTGTAATTTATACGGCATATGTTCCATGGCCAGATGTTGCGGCAGGAGCATTACAGGTGGGGTGTATCACTGCCTCTGGTCGAAAGCCCATTTTTCAAATCAACTGCTTGCCATATCGTGGCCTCAAACCAGATGTATTAATCGCTCTGATTAAAAAATTTGGTCGTACTTTGCTACCTGCTTTCAGTGCGGCATTGCCCGCCGAACATATTCTTAAAAAGACATTAGTAGAGCGATCAACTGCCACAGTCGATATCAAGCCACTTGCCACGTTGCAGGGCCATTTCGATGGCATCATTGATGGCTTAGCGCATGGATGGGCTTATGACCTTGCGCAAGGGGATAAAACATTCACGATCGAGATCGTGCATGAGGGTGAAGTGGTGGCGTGTGGTTCGGCTGACCGTTATCGCGATGATTTGCAAGCCAATGGCATTGGTAATGGGTACCATCACTTCCGGTTGCGCTTGTCATATGAACTGTTTGATGGGCAAGCGCACACGCTCAATGCTCGTGTGGTTGAAACCGGCACACCGCTGCCGGGTGCCGCCGCCAGTGCAACATTTGAGGCCAGCCAGCCAGCACACTTCGATTGGATACCACGAGCACAAACTCTGCAGTTGGCCCAAGTTTTAGGGCGCAATAGCCAAGTGAATAATGCCCGTGCGGAGCAGGCGCTGCTACAGGCTTTCCGCAAAGCTTGCCTGCAGCAGGAGACTTGGCTGCTGGAGGATGCGCGCGCAGGCTATCAACGGCTGGCTGAGATTCTTGGCCCCAATGCGTTGTGCCACAGCAAGATTGCTGAAACGTGGCTCCTGGAGAATAAGCTGGAGCCAGCATTTGCTGCCTACAGTGCGGCAGTGCAGATCGACCCAAGTTTCATGTGGGCACAACTGGGATTGGGAAGTACGCTCAGGCTCCAGGGGCAGCCGCTTGAGGCGGAAACCACCTATCGCACGGCGCTGACCTGTGCGCCTGAGTCTCACCTGGTACAGAGCCGGCTCGCCAGCGTGCGTGGTGATGCACTGGTGGTCCGGGCGGCTCAACTTGAGCAAGCCGGTGACAAGACTGGCGCTATTGCATTGCTACAGACGGTTGTCTTTGACCAGCCAGACAATGAAATGGCCTGTGCACGCTTGGATGCACTGTTATGTGGGCTAACAAGCTCCAATGGTTCTCGGCCCAAGCTGCCGGCCTATGCGGAAGATGCCGCTCGGGCATGTCGTTTACTTACTGCAGTTCTTGACGAGGCTGAATTCCGTTTGCAAGCAGTGAGCAGATAATGAAAGATCGACTCGATGCATTGCGTAGGCTTGTCGGGTTCGGCTCTGCAGCGGAACCTGCCGTCGACAATATAAATCGCCTGGGTGATCGCATTGCTAGTGTTGCTGTGCAAACACAACAACAGCATGAGTTATTGATGGCGCAGCTTGAAACGCAATACAACCAATTATCAAACCAGCTCAAGCAACACTCTGAAGAATTGGTGGCAGCGAAGAGGCATTTTGATAGTGCTATCAAGAAAGAAACGCTTAACGCGACCCGACAAGTTGAAGCATTTATCAATCTTCAAGCGTTATGGAATGAGACTGATATTTTACCGCCAATGCATGGATGGCCTGTGAGCCCAGACTTGGCGGTGATGTTGATAGAGTTGATGGAAGCTGAACAATATGATTTGATCATAGAGTTTGGCTCCGGCAGCAGTACGTTGCTTATGGCACGATTGTTACGACGGTTGAAAAAGTGTCAAAACCAATCAGATGTGATACCTGAGTTGCTGACATTTGAACACTTGCCAGAATACCATGGTAAGACTCAAAGTCTGCTTCAACGAAGTGGTGTCTCTGAGTTTGTGAACTTGAATTTGTCACCGTTGATTGTGTATAAAAATGTAGATGGTGGCGAGTATAAATATTATGATTGTGATGCGGCATTATGCGTTGCATCACAAAAAATAAATAATCCAGGAGCTAAAATCCTCCTGTTCGTTGATGGCCCCCCTGCTGGGACAGGCCCGCTGGCTCGCTATCCAGCCTTGCCAATGGTCATGAAATATTTCAAGACACATGAGTTGCATGTGTTATTGGATGATTATATCCGGCAAGATGAAAAAGATATAGCTAAAGCTTGGCAAGAAAATATGAAACAAGCTGACCGGCGATATATACACACGGAAGTTGCGCTTGAAAAAGGTGCCAGCTTGTTGCGTATTGCTAGGTGCTAATCTGGCTAAGGAAATGTCGCATGAATTGGCTGCGTCAAGGTAGTGTTGTCGCTTGGCCATATGGCTGGCAGCGGCCTAACAAGACCGAGGAATGGGCTTATGAGCAGTGTCTGGCAGTGCCTAAGCCGAATCGCTTTGTTCAATTTGTATGTTTTCCATGGGCAACCTTGATTGATTTGTTGCGCAATGGCAAAAATCAGAAAGCACAGCCCTATCTTGATGCATTGCACTGGGCTCCACCCAAGACCACGCTCAAGCGTGTGACGGTGATGCAGCATATATGGGCAAAAGATATGCTGCCATGGCTAGCCAAGCTGGGCATCACCGATCTCTATTGGGCGCATGCGACCAACGAGGAAACTTCGCTTGAAGGGATACGGATTCATCCGTTTCCACTTTACCCGGTGTGTAGTGGCGTCGGTGCGGACCCGGCCACGAGCCTGCCAGCCGCGCAAAGATCATATCTCTATAGCTTTATTGGTGCTTACACACCCCGTCTGTACCTGACACCAGTACGGCAGTGGATTTTTGACTTGCCCGCCCGCCCCGATGCTTGTGTCGAGCGTCGCGATCAATGGCATTACCAGGATCAGGTATATCGACAACAAATCGAAGGTGATGCAGAGACAGAGCAAAGCGTCAATGTGCGCCGAATGCATGAGCATGAGTACCAACGGGTTCTGAGCCAGTCTATCTTTAGTTTGTGCCCTTCAGGTTCGGGGCCTAATAGTATTCGTCTATGGGAGTCGTTGGGGATGGGGTGTATCCCGGTGGTGCTGGCTGATACGTTGCGTTTGATGGGTCATGATGCCACGCTCTGGAATGCCGCTGCGATCATGTTGCCTGAAACTACTGCTGCAGTGAAGCAGTTGCCCGCCTTGCTCGGGCAGCTAGCAGCTGATTCTGACCGTTTGGCTGAAAAACGCGCAGCCGCACGGGTACTCTGGTGCAAGTATGTGCAGGGCAACGCTCACATCGGTGACTACTGCTAAACCGGTAATATTGAACAGCTTTGTGAACAAGGTGTAGATTCGTGATTTGCAAAAAAACGAAATTTTGTTAACCTTCATTCTGCAGTTAGTTGGTTGGCAAAAATACTCGAAAACGCTGAATCACTCGTTTTATTCCATGCAAGTCTAAAACCATTCAAACAGTCTCTGTGATTATTTGAAGCAATATCGCTGTGTCTGTCATTTGGGTACAGTAGAAGCTGCTGCATTGGTTTTAATTTGTTTGTAATTGAATGAATAAAATAAGATAAATGTCAGGCAAATCACCGTCTGTGTTGATTTGCGCAGAGTGAGAATTGGTTGGTGTTTTTAAACGACATGAGCTTGATTTGTGTCGGTGTCATGCTGCCAAATTGACATGCAAAACCCAGTTGTTCCAAGGAGGTTTCATGAAAATTCTTACCGTATTCGGCACCCGTCCGGAAGCCATCAAAATGGCACCTGTTGTGAATGCACTCAGGGCAGCCTCTGACATTGAGTCCGAAGTTTGCGTGACAGCACAGCATCGACACATGCTTGATCAAGTGTTGGATTTATTCGAAATAAAACCAGATCATGACTTGGATGTCATGAAGCCTGGTCAAGACTTGACCGCTATTACTAGTAATATTTTGGTTGGAATGCGGCAAGTTTTGAAAGACGGGAAATACGACATGGTGCTGGTCCATGGCGATACCACCACCACCATGGCCGCCGGCCTTGCCGCATTTTACGAGCGTGTGCCTATCGGTCATGTGGAAGCAGGGTTACGTACTGGTGATATCTATTCGCCTTGGCCAGAAGAAATGAATCGGAGTTTGGTTGGTCGCATGGCAGCACTGCATTTTGCACCGACCGAACGTGCCCGCCAAAGTCTGTTGAGTGAAGCGGTCCGGAATAACGATATTCATGTTACTGGTAATACAGTAATTGATGCTCTGAAGCACACTGTACAAAAGCTCGAAACTGATGTGGTACGCAATCAGGCATTGGGTGAACAGTTCAAGTTTCTTGATCCGAAAAAGCGCGTGATCTGCGTCACTGGGCACCGACGTGAAAATTTCGGTGAAGGTTTTGAGCGAATCTGTGCTGCACTTAAAGAATTGAGCCGGCGTGACGATGTGCAAATTGTTTATCCAGTGCATCTGAATCCATCAGTGCAGGAGCCAGTTCGGCGTATTTTGGGAGACGCACCTAATGTGTTCTTGATTGAACCATTGGATTATCAGCCATTTGTTTATTTGATGGCACACTCATACTTGATCATTACTGATTCGGGTGGTGTACAGGAAGAAGCCCCTTCATTGGGTAAGCCTGTGCTGGTCATGCGCAATACCACCGAGCGTCCTGAGGCAGTTGAGGCCGGTACGGTCAAGCTGGTGGGGACCGACGTTGGCCGTATTGTCAGTGAAGCGCACCGCCTGCTGGATGATCAGCTTGCATATCAAACCATGGCTCGTGCATTGAATCCGTATGGAGATGGTTTTTCATCACAGCGTATTGTCGATCTGATTCGAGCTCAGCTGAGCCCGCATTGATTATTATTCGCTATTGATAATAGCGAAAATTGTAGTTGGCTATAAATTTTGAGAGGAAC
>JBFPGZ010000022.1:0-64345 GCA_041083665.1 Leptothrix sp. (in: b-proteobacteria) | reverse complement strand
AAGAGACAGCGTCGGCGCCACCCGCGCCGCCACATCGCCGAGCCGCAGCCGCTCGGCCAGGCGCGCGCCCAGCCCGGCAACAGCCGACCAGGCGCGTTGCGGCGCCGAAGCGGTGGAGGCGGAAGCGGCCGACTCGCTCATGACGCCATCTCGCCCAGATCGTTGGCCAGCTCCGCGACCGTGTCGGCAAACACCTGCGCGCGGTGCGCGTAGTTGCGGAACATGTCCAGGCTGGCGCAGGCCGGGCTGAGCAGCACGGCGTCACCGGCGCGCGCCTGGGCATGGCACCAGCGGGTGGCTTCTTCGAGCGTCGCAAAGTGCTGGCGGGCAATGCCGGCCTCATCCAATGCGGCACCGACCGCAGCGTCGATCGCAGCGGCATCGCGGCCGATCAGCGCGACCACGCGGGCGTGGCGCTGCAGCGGCTCGGCCAGCGGCGTGAAATCCTGGCCCTTGCCGTCGCCGCCGAGGATCACCGCCAGCCGGGCCGGCGCACGATCGGCGCCCAGACCGGTCAGCGCGGCGACCGTCGCGCCGACATTGGTGCCCTTGCTGTCGTCGTAGGCATCGACGCCGGCCACCGTGCAGAGATATTCGACCCGGTGCGGCTCGCCCTGATATTCACGCAGGCCGTGCAGCATCGGCGCCAGCGGCAGGCCTGCAGCCGTGGTCAGCGCCAGCGCGGCCAGCGCGTTGGCGGCGTTGTGGCGGCCACGGATGCGCAGCGCGTCGGCCGGCATCAGGCGCTGCAGCGTGATCTCGGGCGCCGGCTCGGCCGTACCACCGCGTCGGACCCGACGCGGTGTGTCGTCATCCAATTGCGCCCGCACCAGCCAGGCCATGCCGTTTTCAACCACCAGGCCGTAGTCGCCCGGCTGGCGCGGCGCATCGAGCCCGAAGCTGACGACGTGGCGCGTCGGCGCCTGGGCGGCGGCGGCAAGCGCGGCTTTTGAGCCGGCGCGCGCCTTCGGCTCGGCAACCTCGGGGGCCATCGCCCGCACCAGCGGATCGTCGCGATTGAGCACCATCACCGCCTCGCGGCCGAAGTTGCGTGCCTTGGCCTCGGCATAAGCCTGCATCGAGCCATGCCAATCGAGGTGGTCCTGCGTGATGTTGAGCACCGTCGCCGAGGTCGGCTCGAAGTTGCTCACGCCGTCGAGCTGGAAGCTGGACAGCTCCAGCACCCAGGCCTCGGGCAGGCCGTCCGGCCCATCCAGCGCGGCGCCGAGCGTGTCGAGCAGGGTCGGGCCGATGTTGCCGGCCAGGCCGACGCGCAAGCCGCAACGCTCGACCAGCTGCGCCGTCATCGAGGTGGTGGTGGTCTTGCCGTTGGTGCCGGTGATGGCGATCACTTTCGGCGCGTAGCCGGACTCGGCCTGCAGATCGGCGAGTGCCTGCGCGAACAGCGCCAGCTCGCCCTGCACCGGCACGGCGCGCTCGGCCGCGAGCGCCAGCAGCGGCACGAGCTGCGCATCCAGCGGCGACAGACCCGGGCTCTTCAGCACCAGCTGCACGCCGTCGAGCAAGGCTGGCGGCAAGCCACCGGTGTGCAGCTCGGCCTGCGGCACGTCGATTGCCAGCTTGGCCGCACCCGGCGGCGTGGCGCGCGTGTCGGCCACGACGATGCGTGCGGCGCCGCAGCGCGCGGCCCAGCGCGCCATCGCCAGACCGGAGTCACCCAGGCCGAGGATCAGCAGCGAGCGTTGGTGCAAGAACTTCATGGCAACCACTTCAGCGCAGTTTCATCGTCGTCAGGCCTGCCAGGCACAGCAGCATGGTGATGATCCAGAAACGCACCACCACCTGGGTTTCACCCCAGCCCTTCTTTTCATAGTGATGGTGCAGCGGCGCCATCAGCAGGATGCGGCGGCCCTGGCCATATTTGCGCTTGGTGTATTTGAAATAGCCGACCTGCGCCATCACCGACAGCGCCTCGACCACAAAAATACCGCCCATGATGCCGAGCACGATTTCTTGCCGCACGATCACCGCGATCGTGCCGAGTGCGCCGCCCAGCGCCAGCGCGCCGACATCGCCCATGAACACTTGCGCCGGATAAGTGTTGAACCACAGAAACGCCAAACCGGCGCCAGCCATCGCGGCGCAGAAAATCATCAATTCACCGGCACCGGCAATGTGCGGCAGAAACAGGTATTTGGAATACACCGCATTGCCCGTCACATAGGCGAACATTCCCAGCGCCGAACCCACCAGCACCACCGGCATGATGGCCAGGCCATCCAGCCCATCGGTCAGATTGACGGCATTGCTGGCGCCGACGATGACGAAGTAGCTCAGGAAAATGAAGCCGAACACGCCGAGCGGATAACTCACCGACTTGAAGAACGGCACGATCAAGTCGGCGCGCGGTGACAGCTCGGTCGAAAACCCGGAGCCGACCCAGCGGAAGAACAATTCCAGCACCTTGAGGTTGGAGCTTTCCGACACGCTGAAAGCCAGGTAAATGGCCGCGATCACGCCGATCACCGATTGCCAGAAATACTTTTCACCGGAGGGCATGCCTTCGGGGTTTTTCTCGACCACCTTGCGCCAGTCATCGACCCAGCCGATCGCGCCAAAACCGAAAGTCACCAGCATCACGACCCAGACAAAGCGATTCGCCCAGTCAAACCACAGGATGGTGGAAATCGCGATCGAGAGCAGAATCAGCACGCCACCCATGGTCGGCGTGCCGCTCTTGACCAGATGGCTTTGCACGCCGTAATCGCGGATCGGCTGACCGATCTTGAGCGCCGTGAGCCGACGAATCACCGCCGGACCAAAAGCCAGGCCGATCAGGAGCGCAGTCATCGCCGCCATCACGGCCCGGAAGGTGATGTACTGGAACACGCGCAGAAAACCGAGCGGTTCCGGATAAAGCCCCTGCAGCCACAGCGCCAGACTGATCAGCATGCGGCACCTCCGGCCTGCGCCGGATGCGCTGCCGTGCGCAGCACCGCAACCGCTTGTTCCATCTTCATGAAGCGAGATCCTTTGACAAGCACCGAGACCAGCGCGGGTCCGTCAGGTGCCAGGTTGTTATCCATCAAGGCAGCGACCAGCTCGGTCGTGTGCGCATGATGCCGCACTGCAGCATTTGCCCCGATCCGATCACGGTAAGCCGCCGCCGCGTGGGCCGCGAGTGTGCCAGCAGTCCAGAGCCGATCGATGCCACGTTCTGCGGCATACAGACCTACTTCGGCATGAAAAGCCGGTCCTTGATCACCGACTTCGCCCATATCGCCCAGCAGCAGCCAGCGCGGACCGGGCAGTTCGGCCAGCACGTCGATGGCGGCGCGCACCGAGTCGGGGTTGGCGTTGTAGCTGTCGTTGATCAGCGTGACGGGCAAGCCCTGCCACTGGCCGCGCTCCAGCTGCGAGCGGCCGTTGACCGGCTGAAAGGCCTGCAGACCAGCGCGCACCGCCTCGATCGGGCAGCCGGCCGCCAGCGCACAGGCGGCAGCCGCCAGGGCATTTTTCAGGTTGTGGCGCCCGGCCAGGCGCAAGGCCAGTTCGACCGACCCGGCCGGCGTGTGCAGCGTGGCCTGCCAGTGATCGAGCGCCCAGACCGCCTGCAGATGCAGCGCCGATTGCTCCGTGTCGAGCCCGAAGTCGAGCACCCGGCGCGCGCCGGCCAGCTCGCGCCAGAGCGGGCTGTAGGTGTCGTCAGACGGAAACACCGCCACACCGTCGGCAGGGAGCGCGGCGATCACCTGGCCGTTCTCCAGCGCCACCGCCTCGACCGTGCCCATGAATTCCTGATGTTCGCGCTGGGCGTTGTTGACCAGCGCCACCGTCGGCTGGGCGATGCGCGCCAGCTCGGCGATCTCGCCCGGGTGGTTCATGCCCAGCTCGATCACCGCGACGCGGTGCGCTTCGCGCAGGCGCAGCACGGTGAGCGGCACGCCGATGTGGTTGTTCAGATTGCCCTGCGTCGCCAGCGCCGCCTCGCCCTGCCAGGCGCGCAGGATGGTGGCGATCATCTGCGTCACGGTGGTCTTGCCGTTGCTGCCGGTCACGCCGATCAGCGGCAGGGCGCGGCGGGCGCGCCAGCCGGCGGCCAGCTGCTGCAAGCCGAGCAGACTGTCCGGCACTTCAAGACCCGCCAGGCCAGCCTCGGCCAGACCGCGTTCGGCCAGCGCCGCCACGGCACCGGCGGCCTGCGCCTGCGGCAGGAAGTCGTGGGCGTCGAAACGCTCGCCCTTCAGCGCCACGAACAGGTCGCCCGGCTGCAGCGTGCGGGTGTCGGTGTGCACGCGCCGCAGCGGCGTGGCGGGGTCGCCCACCAGCCGGGCGCCCGGCAGCAGCTCGGCCGCCTGGGCCAGCGTCATCATCATGTCGGTGTCTTTCATGCGCCG
The DNA here is from genome assembly GCA_041083665.1 of Leptothrix sp. (in: b-proteobacteria). Classification (GTDB taxonomy): domain Bacteria; phylum Pseudomonadota; class Gammaproteobacteria; order Burkholderiales; family Burkholderiaceae_C; genus Sphaerotilus. The sequence continues at coordinate 59,987 of JBFPGZ010000022.1, read as the reverse complement.
TCTCCAGGACGGGCCGCCAGCGCTTGTTCGGCTTCCAGCAGGTCGGAGAAGGGCCATTTGCGGCCGGCAATCTCCTGGTAATCCTCGTGGCCCTTGCCGGCGATCAGCACCACGTCGCAGGCCTCCGCCTCGCGCAGCGCCAGCGCGATGGCGGCACGCCGATCGACCAGGCAGCGCACGCGCGCCGCCATTTCGGGCGCCACGCCGGCCGCCACCTGGGCGACGATCGCGGCCGGATCCTCGTGGCGCGGGTTGTCGCTGGTGATCAGCACCGCGTCGGCCAGCCGAGCCGCGATGCCACCCATCAGCGGGCGCTTGCTGGCGTCGCGGTTGCCACCGCAGCCGAACACGCACCAGAGCCGGCCACCACGGGCACTGGCCAGCGCGCGCAGAGCGGCGAGCGATTTGTCGAGCGCGTCGGGCGTGTGGGCGTAATCGACCACCACTTCGGGCTGCTCGGCGCCGGACGGCACGCGCTGCATGCGCCCCGGCACCGGCGTGAAGTCGGCCGCCAGCGCCGCCGCTTGCGCCAGCGGCAGGCCGAGTGCGCGCAAGCCGCCCAGCACCGCCAGCACGTTGGCGACGTTGTAGTCGCCAATCAGCGCGGTCTGCACGGCAGCGGTCGCCAGCAGCGCTGGAGCATCCGAACCGCCCGAAGCGGCAGCACCCGTCGGCGCCAGCGGCCAGACCGCTTCCTGTACCGTGAAGGCCAGGCCGCGTTCGGTGTAGTGGATGGCGCTGGCGTGCAGTCGCGCGGCTGGGCGCTGCGCTGGCGTCATCGCGTACGGCCAGAGATCAAGCCGCACGGCGCCCAGCGGCAAGGACGCAGCCGCCAGCTCGGCCGCCAGCTCGGCGCCCTTTTCATCGTCCAGGTTCAGGACCGCAGCCCGCAGGCCCGGCCAGTCGAACAGCACCCGCTTGGCGGCCCAGTACGACGCCATGTCGCCGTGGTAATCGAGGTGATCGGGCGTGAAGTTGGTCAGCAGCGCGACCTCGATCCGCACCGCATCCATGCGGCGCTCGACCACGCCGATCGACGAGGCTTCCATGGCGACCGCCGCCCAACCGGCATCGACAAAGCGGCGCAGCGCGCGGTGCAGCGTGAGCGGATCGGGCGTGGTCAGGCCGGTGTGCTCGACCTGCGCGGTGGGCGCCAGCCGGGTCGGCGGCTCACCAACGCCGAGCGTGCCGATCACGCCGCAGCGCTGCCCCGCCAGGCTGAGCGCCTGCGCCAGCCACCAGGCGGTCGAAGTCTTGCCGTTGGTGCCGGTGGTGGCGACCACCCGCAGCGCCGCACTCGGCTGGTGCCACCAGAGGTCAGCGAGCAGGCCGGTGGCGGCCTTCAGGCCCGGCAGCGCGGCAATGCGCGGATCGTCGAAGCCGAAGGCTTCGACGCCATCGGACTCGACCAGACAGGCGCGCGCGCCGGCTTGCAGGGCGGCGGCCACGTACTGGCGGCCATCCTGCGCGTAACCCGGCCAGGCGATGAAGGCATCGCCCGCGCCGAGGCGGCGGCTGTCGGTGTGCAAGTCAAGCGCGCCGCGCTCGCGCAGCCACACGACGGCCTGCTCGGCATCGGCAAGAAGCTGCAGCGCCATCAGAACGACTCCTCTTCGGCGCGCACCGCCTGGCTGCGCGCGATGATCTGCGGCTTGACCTCGATGTCGGGCGGCTCGCCCATCATGCGCAGCGTGTTCTGCACCACTTCGCTGAAGACGGGCGCGGCCACATCGCCACCGAAATACTTGCCGGCGCTCGGCTCATCGACCATCACCGCCACCACGATGCGCGGCCGGTTGATGGGCGCCATGCCGACAAACCAGGCGCGGTACTTGTTGCTGGAGTAGGACTTGCCTTCCTGCTTGTGTGCCGTGCCGGTCTTGCCGCCGACCGAATAGCCGACCGCCTGCGCCTTGGGCGCGGTGCCGCCTTCGCCGGTCACCATGTTGAGCATCTTGCGGATCTCGATCGCCACCGCCGGATGGATCAGTTGCAGCCCCATCGGCGCATGCTCGCTGCGCACCAGCGAGACCGGCAGCAGCATGCCGTCATGGGCGAACATCGTGTAGGCGCGCGCCAGCTGGAACAGCGACACCGACAGGCCATAGCCGTAGCTCATGGTCGCCTGCTCGATCGGGCGCCAGCTCTTGTAGGGCCGCAGCCGACCCGAAGCCAGGCCCGGAAACGGCAGCTGCGGTTTCTGACCGAAGCCGACCGCCGAGAAAATCTCCCACATCTCGCTCGGCTGCAACTGCATCGCCAGCTTGACGACGCCGACGTTGCTGGACTTCTGGATCACCTGCTCGACCGTCAGCAGGCCGTGCGGGTGCGAATCGGAAATCGTCGAACCGGTGATCTGGATGTGCCCCGGCGCGGTCTGGATCACGGTGTCGGGCCGCACCCGGCCGGTCTGCAGCGACAGCGCGGCGATGAACGGCTTCATGGTCGAGCCGGGCTCGAAGGTGTCGGTCAGGGCGCGGTTGCGCAACTGCCCGCCCGTCATGCCGCGCCGGTCCCCCGGGGTGTAGCTGGGATAGTTGGCCAGCGCCAGCACTTCGCCGGTCTGCACGTCGAGCACCACCACGCTGCCCGCCTTGGCGTGATGTTCGTTGACCGCATCGCGGATGCGCTGGTACGAGAAGAACTGGATCTGGGTGTCGATCGACAGCTCGATGTCACGCCCGTCGACGGGCTGCACCGCTTCGCCGACATCCTCGACGATGCGGCCGAGCCGGTCGCGCACCACGCTGCGCGAGCCGTTGCGGCCCTGCAGCTCGCGCTGGAACGCCAGCTCGATGCCTTCCTGACCACGCTCCTCGACATTGGTGAAGCCGACCACCTGCGCCGCCGCTTCGCCTTCGGGGTAGTGGCGACGGTATTCGTGCTGCTGGTAGACGCCCTTGATGCCGAGTTCCTTGACCTTGTTGGCGAGCGTCTCGTCCACCTGCCGACGCAGCCAGACAAAGTTGGGGTTGTCGTCCATGCGGGCGAGCAGATCGCGCGGCGCCATGCCCAGCAGGCGCGCCAACTCGCGCAGCTGCGGCTCGGTTGGCTTGAAGTCCTTGGGCAGCGCCCAGATCGACGGTGCCGGCACGCTGGAGGCCAGGATATGGCCGTTGCGGTCGATGATGCGACCGCGACTGGCCGGCAGCTCGAAGGTGCGCGCGTAGCGGCTCTCACCCTGCTTGACGTAGAAATCGGTGGCCACCACCTGGATATAGATGGCCCGCCCGGCCAGCACCGCAAACCCGAACCCGATGCAAAACACCAGCAACCTGGAACGCCACAGCGGCGTCTTGGCCGCCAGCAGCGGGCTGGTCGCATAACGCACGGTCGAGACGGCACCACCGGGTGCAGCCTGCACCCGCCGACGCTCACGCCAGCCACGCAGCCAGGCTTTCATGGGGTACTCCGCGTCGGCGCCGACGCCTGGTCGTCAACATATTGAGTCACGGCAGGCGAGCTGTTGCGCATGTGCAGCCGCTCGCGAGCGACCTGCTCGACCCGCAGGTGCGTGGCCTGCGCCCGCAGCTCGACTTGCAAGCGCTCAGCTTCCAGGCCAAGTTGGCTGGCTGCGGAGCGCTCACCTTCGAGCGCCACGAACAACTGGCGCGCCTCGTAGGAGGTCTGCACCAGATAGACCGCACTGCCGATCAGCAACAGCAGCAGCACGATATTGATGCGCGTCATCATGCCCGGCGCTCCAGCGGCGCATCGGTGCGCTCAGCCACCCGCAGGATGGCGGAGCGCGCGCGCGGGTTGTCCGACACCTCGGTGTCACCCGGCTTGATGCGGGCCAGCGCTTCGAGCAGCGCCGGACGCGGCTCGGCCATCGGCGCGCGCCGATCGAACTCGCCCCGGCCGTGCCTGGCGATGAACTGCTTGACGATGCGGTCTTCCAGCGAATGGAAGCTGATCACCACCAACCGGCCGCCCGGCGCCAGCAGCGCCAGCGCGCCGCTCAGCGCCTGTTCCAGTTGTTCCAGCTCGGCATTGACGAGAATCCGCAGGGCCTGAAACGTGCGGGTGGCCGGGTCCTGGCCACGCTCGCGAGTCTTGACCGCACGAGCCACGAGCGCGGCCAGCTCGGCGGTGCGCCGTACTGGAGTGCCTGCTTCGCGGCGTGCGACAACTGCCTTTGCAATCGCAGTAGCGAACCGTTCTTCACCGTAATCACGTATCACCTCGGCGATGCGCCGCTCGGGGGCGGTTTCCAGAAATTCAGCAGCGCTGACACCCCGGGTCGGGTCCATGCGCATGTCCAGCGGGCCGTCGAAGCGAAAGCTGAAACCCCGCTCCGGGTTGTCGATCTGCGGCGAGGACACGCCGATGTCGAGCAGCACGCCGTCGAGCTGTGTGACGCCCTCGTCCGCCAGCAACTGTGGAAACTGCGCAAAGCTGGTGTGCGCGATCGAGAAGCGTGCATCGTCAATGCGATCCGGCCCCGCTGTGGCATGCGCCACCGCCTCGGGATCGCGGTCGATCGCCAGCAGGCGCCCTTGCGGCGCCAGGCTGGCCAGGATCAGCCGTGAATGGCCGCCACGGCCGAAGGTGCCATCCAGATAACAGCCCGCAGGCCGATGCACCAGCGCGTCCACTGCCTCATGCAGCAGGACGGTCCGGTGCAAACCCATACTTTCATCGCGTGTCGTCATGAACTCAGAAAGTGAAATTCCGCAAAACCTCGGGCATCGGCTGCTGCAATAGCGCTGCCTCGCTGGCCGCATGGCGGTCAGCTGCCCACAACTCCAGATGATGGCCCATGCCCAGCAGCAGCACGTCGCGTGTCAGACCGGCCGCTGCGCGCAATTCAGGCGACACCAGCACGCGGGCGGCGCCGTCCAGCTCGGCATCGATCGCGCTGCCCAGAAACAGCCGCTTCCAGCCCGCCGCCGCCATCGGCAAAGCCGCCACCTGTTCGCGAAACCCTTCCCAGACCGGCCGAGGGAACACCATCAGGCAGCCATCCGGATGCCGAGTCAGAGTCAGTTGGCCACCCGCATCGGACTGCAGCACCTCGCGATGGCGCGCCGGAACGCCAAAGCGCCCCTTCGCATCCAGCGTCAGCGCTGAAGTCCCTTGAAAGTGAAAGCCGACCACAAAAAACCACAAAACAACACGACCCCCCACTGTAGCGGAGCCGCGCGTCGAGGGTCAAGCCAAACAAAGCAAAAATTCCAATGAAATCAAGCACTTAGGCTCGGAAGCTCCAATCGGGGTCAAGAATGAAAAGTGTTGAAGAATTAACAACTTGCGCCGGGCTATGGAAGTGAAGGTTGAGCTTGCGGACGTGCCGGATTTGACAGAATCCAACAAACCGCCCCGTACCCCCGGGAGTAGTGATTGACGAACTGGCAAATTCATCCATGTCACTGAAAAAACCGAGCAGCATATGCGATTCGTGATGAAGCGGCTGCCGCTGTGACACAGGTTGAAGCAGCGGTTCGACGGGCTGGCCGCCAAAACAAGCCGCCCACCACCTCCGATATCGCAAGATCAAGCCGCGCGGCACGGCTGACACTTGGCTCCATGTGCCAACTCTATGCCATGAACAGCAGCCGGCTGGTCTCGATCCGCCAGGCGCTCAGAGCCTTCACAGCCCGTGGCGGCGCTACCGACGACCATGTCGATGGCTGGGGCATCGCCTTCCACAACGGCGGCGGCAGCCGGGTCTTCATCGACCCGCACCGAGCGGCCGATTCAAAGCTGGCCTCATTCCTGTGCCGCTACCCGGTCTACGCGACCACGGTGCTGGCGCATGTACGCAAGGCCACTTACGGCAAGGTGGCCGGCGTCAACTGCCACCCGTTCCAGCGTGAATGGCGCGGCCGGCGCTGGTCGTTCAGCCACAACGGCACGCTGCTCGACTTCACGCCGCACCTGGCAGGCGACTACCTGCCGGTCGGCCAGACCGACAGCGAACGCGCCTTCTGCTGGCTGCTGGAGCAGCTACACCGGCGCCTGCCGGGCCAGGACGCACCGCACTGGCGCGACGTGGCGCCGCTGCTGGCCGAACTGGCCACCCGCGTCGGCCGGCACGGCAAATTCAACTTCACCCTGACCGACGGCAGCGCGCTCTACGCGCTGGGCGCGACCCGGCTGGCCTGGCAGCAATGCCGCCCGACCGAGAGCCAGATCGATCTGCTCTCACAGCATGCGCCACTGGATCGGCCACGCCACCATCAGCCGCCGCCGGCCCGCGTGGTGCAGATCGCCACCGAGCCGCTCGACACCGCCACCCACTGGCGCCATTTCGCCCCCGGCGAGCTGATGGTGTTTGTGCAAGGCGAGCCGGTCTGGGCGCGCCAGCTTGATCTGCCGGTGCTGCGCCACGAGCTCACCGCGCTGGCGGCTTGATCGACCGTCTGCAGGCTCAGTAGCTGAGCGTCTGCACGCCGTCGGCGCCGCCGAGCAGGCAGACGCTGGCCTTGTGGCGCGCGAAGATGCCGCAGGCGACGACGCCAGGCCACTGGTTGATCTCGGCTTCCATGCCGAGCGGATCGGTGATCGCCAGGCCGTGCACGTCCATGATCGGGTGGCCGTTGTCGGTGATCACGCCAGCGCGCACCTTGGCCGTGCCGCCCAGCGCGGCAAAGCGGCGCACCAGTTGCGCTTCGGCCATCTCGATGTACTCGACCGGCAGCGGGAAACGCCCCAGCACCGCCACCGCCTTGGACGCATCGGCGATGCAGATGAACTGGTCGGCCAGATCGGCAACGATCTTCTCGCGCGTCAGCGCGGCGCCGCCGCCCTTGATCATGTGGCCCTGCGGGTCGATCTCGTCGGCGCCGTCGATGTAGACCGCCAGACGCTCGACTTCAGCGGCGTCGAATACCTTGATGCCGGCCGCCTTGAGGCGCTCAGTGCTCTGCACCGAGCTCGACACCGCGCCAGTGATCTGGTCCTTGATCGTCGCGAGGGCATCGATGAACTTGTTCACGGTCGAGCCGGTGCCGACACCCACCACCGTGCCGGGGCGGACGTATTGCAGGGCGGCCTGGCCGACGAGGGCCTTGAGTTCGTCTTGGGTCATGGCGGAAAGCTGCTGAGGGTTGAAGTTCGGAAAAACGTGCAAGCGACGTACAGGGGCCGTGACGACGATCACGGACAATCGCGGGATTATCCCGCCTCGCTGGCTTACCGACTGCTTCCTGCCATGGCCCTGGTTCCTTACGCCCTGACCCGTCCCTTCCTGTTCGGCATGGATCCCGAACACGCCCACGAGGTGACGCTGGCCTCGATGGCCCGCTTCCAGAACACGCCGCTGCAATGCCTGTGGTCACAGCCGCGCGTCAGCGATCCGGTGCAGCTGGCCGGGTTGACGTTCCCGAACCGCATCGGCCTGGCCGCCGGCCTGGACAAGAACGGCCGCTGCATCGACGGCCTGGGCGCGATGGGCTTCGGCTTCATCGAGGTCGGCACCGTCACGCCGCTCGGCCAGCCCGGCAACCCGAAGCCGCGCATGTTCCGCCTGCCCGAAGCGCAAGCGCTCATCAACCGGCTCGGCTTCAACAACGAGGGGCTCGGTGCCTTCCTGGCCAACGTGCGCCAGGCCACCAGCTTCCGCAAGAGCGGCGGTCTGCTGGGCCTCAACATCGGCAAGAACGCCGCCACGCCGATCGAGCGCGCGGTGGATGACTATCTGATCTGCCTGGACGGCGTCTACCCGCACGCCGACTACATCACCGTCAACATCTCCAGCCCGAACACCAAGAACCTGCGCGCGCTGCAGAGCGACGCCGCACTCGACGCGCTGCTCGGCACGCTGCAGGAGCGCCGCCAGCAGCTGATCGCCAAGCACCGCCGCAGCGTGCCGATGTTCGTGAAGATCGCACCCGATCTGGACGGCGAACAGGTCGCGGTGATCGCCGCGACGCTGCGCAAGAACGCCATCGACGGCGTGATCGCCACCAACACCACCATCAGCCGCGACGCCGTCAAGGGCATGCCGCACGCCGAGGAAACCGGTGGCCTGTCCGGCCGGCCGGTGTTCGACGCCAGCAACCTGGTGATCCGCCAGCTGCGCGTGGCGCTCGGTGCCAGCTATCCGATCATCGGCGTCGGCGGCGTGCTCTCGGGCGCCGACGCGCGCGCCAAATGCGCGGCCGGCGCCGATCTGGTGCAGGTCTACACCGGCCTGATCTACCGTGGCTCGGCGCTGGTGCCGGAATGCGCCCGCGCGCTGCGCGTCTGACGCCACCGACGCTGCGGCCGTAAAGCGCCAGGACCGCGCGGTTTGCCGAGCTTTTCCGGTCCTGCCGGACCGGCGGGCTTTTGATAATCGGTGACTCGCGCCCGTCCTTGCGGCGCAAGTCGCCATGCCCGACGAACTCACCCCTGTCCCTACTCCCGACGCCGCGCAGGCTGAAGCCGATGCCGCCGCCGCTGAGCATGAAGCGCGGCTGCAGCGCCTGCTGGAGCGCATGACGCAGCACCCCGACTTCCCGTCGCTGAAGGAGTCGATCCGCACCATCCAGAGCGTGGCGCGCTCCGAGACCGCGCATGTGCGGGCGTTTTCCGAGCAGATCATGCAGGACGTGGCGCTCACCGCCAAACTGCTGCGGCTCATCAACACCGCCTTCTACAGCAGCGCGGGCGCCGGCCAGATCACCACCATCCAGCGGGTCATCGCCCTGATGGGTTTCCAGCCGGTCGGACGGCTGGCGGCCTCGATCAAGCTGTTTGACCGCCTGCCGCAGAACGGCGCACACCTGCCCCGGCTGCGGCGCGAATTTGCCCGTGGCCTGCTGGCCGGGCTGCTGGCGCACCAGTTCTGCCCCGTGCGCCAACTGGAAGAAACTGCCTACATCAGCGCGCTGTTCCAGCAGCTTGGCCAGATGCTGGTCTGGATGCACTTCCCGCAAGACGCCAGCGCGATCGAAGCGGCCTGCCTGGCCCTCTGTGAGAGCGGCTCCGCAGGTGAAGCCGAAGTGCAGAGCCGCGCGTCGCGCGATGTGCTGGGCCTGAGCTACGAGGAACTCGGCGTCGAGGTGGCGCGCCTGTGGGGCTGGCCCGAGACGCTGCTGACGGCGCTGCGCCCGCTGCAGCCGGCCGACAACGAGCAGCCGGTGCCGGAGCACGACTACTTGCGCGTGCTCTGCACCGCCGCCAACGAGCTGGCCGATGAGCTGATCGACCTGCCCGCGCACGAGCACGCCGCGCGCCTGCCCGGTTTTTTCCACGCCTGGGGTCTGCCGCTCTCGCTGGCGGAAGAAGATCTGGAAGGCATGGTCGGACGCGCCCATCAGCAATGGCAGCAGATGGCGCTGACGCTCTCGCTCGCCAAGCCGCGCTCGACCGCCGGCAAGGCCGCCACCGCGCCGGCCTCGCCCGCAACACGCCGCAGCGCCACCGCGCCGCCACCGCCCGCCACCGGTTTGGCCGCGACACCGCGTGGCCACGTCATGCAGGCAGCCGCACCGATACGGCCGCCACCACCCGAAGCACTGCAGTCGGCCGCGCCGGGCGGCCGCCCGCACCTTGCCGACGCGGCGCGGCTGCACGCCAGCAACGCCACCGACGCCCTCAGCCAGGGCATCGAGCAGCTCAGCCAGTCGGCGATGGGCGACGCGCCGCTCACCCATCTGCTGCAGCAGGCGATGCAGATCATGCACAGCGCGCTGCAGTTGCGCCGGGTGGTGATCTGCCTGCGCGAAGAGCCCAGCGGCGTGCTGCAAGGCAGCATGGGCCTGGGTGAACAGGGCGCGACGCTGGCACCGCGCTTTCGCATCCCGACCCGCGAGGTCAGCGATCTGTTCGGCATGCTCTGCCTGAAGGCCGCCGACACCCTGATCAGCGACAGCAGCGATGCGCTGATCGCGCGCCATCTGCCGAGCTGGTTTCACGAGCAGGTGCAGGCGCCGACCTTTGTGGTGCTTCCGATGACGCAGAGCCGCACCGGCCACGCTCCGCACGTGCTGGGCATGCTCTACGGCGACTGCGCCCACGCCGGCGGTCTGCTGATCGACGAGCGCCAGCTCAGCCTGCTCAAGACGCTGCGCAACCAGCTGGTAATGGCGCTGCGGCTGCGTGGTTCGAGCTGAGTCGGCCGCCGTTTTGTTTTGCGCACAAAACTGCATACACTTCTGGCATCGGCGCGTTGCTGCCGCCAGCAAGGATCTTGATGGGCAAACTCACCACCCATGTGCTTGACACGATGAACGGTTGTCCGGCCGCCGGCATGGCGGTCGCGCTCTGGCACCTGCCGACTGACGCCGCGCCGCAGTTGCTCAGGCAGCTGCAGCTCAACCACGACGGCCGCGCCGACGCACCGCTGCTGGACGGCGCGGCGCTGCAGCCGGGCCGCTACCGGCTGGTGTTCGGCGTGGCGGCGTATTTCCGCGAGCGTGGCGTCGAGCTGCCCGAGCCACCGTTCCTTGACGAGGTGCCGCTCGACTTCGGTCTGGCCGATGCCGGCTCGCACTATCACGTGCCGCTGCTGACCAGCCCGTGGAGTTACTCGACCTACCGAGGCAGCTGAACCGATGGAACTCTATCTGCTCGACTGGGCCAATCTGCTGCTGCGCTGGCTGCATGTGATCACGGCGATCGCCTGGATCGGCTCCTCGTTCTATTTTGTCTGGCTCGACAACAGCCTGATTCCTCCCGATGACGACGCGGCGCGCGAGCGCGGTGTCAGCGGCGAAATCTGGTCGGTGCACGGCGGCGGTTTCTACAACGCCCAGAAATACCCGGTCGGGCCGAAGCAGATGCCCAAAAGCCATCTGCACTGGTTTTACTGGGAGAGTTATTCGACCTGGCTGTCGGGTTTCGGCTTGTTCACAATGCTGTATCTGTGGAACGCCGGCAGCTTTCTGGTCGACAAGAGCCGCATGGATTGGTCGCCGGTGGTGGCGGGCAGCGCGGCGCTGGGTTTTCTGGTCGCCGGCTGGCTGGTGTATGACCAGATCTGCCGCCTGTTCGGCCAGAAAAAGGCCGCTGATGGTACGGTCAGCACCGGCCACGATGCGCGCGTCCTGATTCTGCTGTTTATCTATTCGGTCGCCGCCACCTGGCTGGCCTGCCAGCTGTTTGCCGGCCGCGCGGCGTTTTTACTGATGGGCGCGATGCTCGCCACCATCATGAGCGCCAACGTGTTTTTCTGGATCATTCCCGGCCAGCGCAAGGTGGTGGCGCAGTTGATCGCCGGCCAGAAACCTGAGGCGATTCACGGCCAGCGCGGCAAGCAGCGCAGCGTGCACAACACTTATTTCACGCTGCCGGTGCTGATCGCGATGCTCAGCAACCATTACGGCATGCTGTTTCAGCACCCGCAGAACTGGCTGGTGCTGAGCTCGCTGATGCTGGCCGGCGCGCTGATCCGGCAGTTCTTCGTGGCGCGCCACAAAGGCAAGCAACCCTGGGCGCTGGTGGCCGGCGCGCTGGCCATTCTGGCTGCGCTGGTGGTCTGGCTGGCGCCGTCAGCCACGGTGGTCACGGGTCCGGCGGTGCCCAGCCTGACCGAGGTGCGCGCGGTGATCGAACGGCGCTGCGTGCTCTGCCACAACGCAGCGCTGCAGAACAAGGGCGTGGCACTGCACACGCCGGAGCTGATCCTGCAGCACGCCCAGCAGATTCAGCAGCAGGCGGTGTTGCAGCGAACCATGCCCTTCAACAACGCCACCCAGATCACGGAAGGCGAGCGGGCCTTGATCGGGCGCTGGATCGCGGCGGGCGCCAAACCCGACTGAGCCCCGAGTTGCCGGCGGCAGGATGATCGCTCAGCTGCCACAATGCTGCGCTGCAATAACGCAGTATCAGAGGTTGGCCCTTGATCATCCGCCCGCGTCCCAACTGGTTTCGCATGTTGTTTGTCCGGCGCGGCTCGCTGCTGCCCCGGATCCTGCCGCAAATGATGTTCACCACCGCGATCGCCATCCTGGTGGTGATTTTTCATGGTGAATTGCTGCACCGGAAAATCACCCTGACGGCGGTGCCGTTTTCACTGGTCGGCGTGGCGCTGGCGATTTTTCTGGGCTTCAGAAACAGCGCCAGTTATGACCGTTACTGGGAAGCACGCAAGCTCTGGGGCAAGCTGCTCACCGACAGCCGCACGCTGAGCCGGCAAGCGCTGACCTATAGCTCAGCCGAGGTGGCGCGGCCCTTTGTGCTGGGCATTGCAGCCTTTGTGCACAGCGTGCGTTATCAGTTGCGCAACCAGGATGGCTGGGATGATTTGCGCCGTTTGCTGCCGGCGGATGTGCTGGCGTCATTACCGCAGCGACGCTTTCCACCGGTGATGATTATCTTCTGGCTCTCCGGCTGGATTCGCCAGCGGCTCGATGCTGGTGAAATCACGCCCATGCTGGCCGTGCACCTCGACCAGACCCTGACTGGTTTGAGTGATGCCATGGGCGGCTGCGAACGCATCGCCTATACCCCGTTGCCATTTACCTATTCAGTGATTCTGCACCGCACCGTCTACCTGTATTGCATGATGCTGCCGTTTGGCTTGCTGGATTCGATCGGCATCATGACGCCGCTGATGGTGGCTTTTGTGGCCTACACCTTCTTTGCTATCGAAGCGCTGGGTGACGAGATCGAAGAGCCCTTCGGCACCATGCCGAACGATCTGGCGCTCGATGCAATGGCGATCAACATCGAGATCAGCGTGCGCGAGATGCTGGGCGACACCGACTTGCCGGCCCGGCCGCAGCCAATCAACTACTTGTTGACCTGAGGGTGTGGACAGGCGATTGCAGCGCACGAGCGGGCTTTTTTCTGGCGGCTGGCTGCCAGGACTGGCTCAGGCATAAGGCAGAATAGGTATTAACCCTGGCAAAGGGTGCCACCATTCAACCAGCCAGCAGTACCCATGAACGTCTCCGATCGCATTCTTCACCCCGGCCTGCGCAGCAAGACTCGGCAAGCTCGATATCGCGGTGATCGAAGTGGCCGGTATTCTGGAAGACGGCCGCCTGATTCCATCCTCGTCGATCGGCAACAACAAGACCTGGATCGATCAGGCCGACAAGATCATTCTGGAGGTCAATACCTGGCAGAACTCGGCGCTGGAAGGCATGCACGACATCTACTACGGCACGCAACTGCCGCCGCATCGGGTGCCGATTCCGCTCGTGCGCCCGAGCGACCGCATCGGTGAAGCGTATTTCCGCTGCGACCCGGACAAGGTCATCGCAGTCATCAAGACCGATCAGCCGGACCGCAATTCGGCCTTCTCGGCGCCGGATGAAAACTCGCGCCTGATCGCCGACCATATTCTTGAATTCCTGCAGCACGAGGTCAAGAAAGGCCGCCTGCCGCCCGAACTGCTGCCGCTGCAATCAGGAGTCGGCAATATCGCCAACGCGGTGCTGGCCGGGCTGAACGAAGGCCCGTTCGAGAACATGACCGCTTATACCGAGGTGCTGCAAGACGGCATGCTCGACATGCTCGATTCCGGCAAGCTGAAATATGCCTCGGCCACCGCGCTGTCACTCAGCCCGGATGCGCAGGCCGCGTTCAATGCCAATATGGCGAGTTATCGCGACCGCGTCGTGCTGCGGCCGCAGGAAATCAGCAACCATCCGGAAGTGATTCGCCGGCTGGGCGTGATCTCGATGAACGGCATGATCGAAGCTGATATTTACGGCAACGTCAATTCGACGCACCTGATGGGTAGCCAGATCATGAACGGCATCGGCGGCTCGGGCGACTTTGCGCGCAACGCCTTCATCTCGATCTTCATGACGCCGTCGCTGGCCAAGGGCGGCGCCATTTCCTGCATCGTGCCGATGGCCTCGCATGTGGACCACACCGAACACGATGTGCAGATCCTCGTCACCGAGCAAGGGCTGGCCGACTTGCGCGGCCTGTCGCCCAAGCAGCGCGCCCAGGTGGTGATCGACCACTGCGCGCACCCCGACTTCCGCCCGGCCCTGCGCGATTATGTGAAGCGTGCCATGGACAGCCGCACCGGCCGCCAGACGCCGCACCTGCTGCAGGAAGCGCTGAGCTGGCATCTGGAATATCAGCGCAAGGGCTCGATGCGTTCGGTGCTGGGTTGATGTGTCAGATGCCACACGCGCGGCGTGGCGGCCGTGCCTGTCTTGCCACACTCGGATGGATGCCGCTTGACGGCCGGCCGGGCCAGCGTGCTACATTGCCTGCCATGCGTTTCGCTGCCTTTTTCTTTGCCTACTTTTGGTTCTCGCACCGCACCGGCGCACGAGAGGCAAACGCGTAAGCAAAGCAAACGCAGCCAACCTCAAGAGACCGCCGGACACCCCGGCGGTTTTTTTTTGCCCAGCCCAGACCCACCTCACTCAAGCCTCTCAGGAGATCGATCGATGAACGCCAAAGTCAGCAGCAGCCCCGTCGAGGGCTGGCAGTCACCCGTGGACAAGACCTCTCAGACCGACGATGAAAGGATCCGCGACGTGACCCCGCTGCCCCCGCCAGAACATCTGATCCGGTTCTTCCCGATCCGTGGCACCGCCACCGAGACGCTGGTGACCGAGACCCGCGCCCATATCCGCAAGATCATGCAGGGCAAGGACGACCGCCTGCTGGTGATCATCGGCCCGTGCTCGATCCACGATCCGGCTGCCGCGATCGAATACGCCAAGCGCCTCAAGCCGCTGCGCGACCAGTACGCCGGCACGCTGGAAATCGTCATGCGGGTCTATTTCGAGAAGCCGCGCACGACGGTCGGCTGGAAGGGCCTGATCAACGACCCGTACCTCGACGAGAGCTACCGCATCGACGAAGGCCTGCGCATCGCACGCCAGCTGCTGGTCGAGATCAACCGCCTGGGCGTGCCGGCCGGCGTGGAGTTCCTCGACGTGATCTCGCCGCAGTACATCGGCGACCTGATCAGCTGGGGCGCGATCGGCGCGCGCACCACTGAGAGCCAGGTGCACCGCGAGCTGGCGTCGGGCCTCTCCGCCCCGATCGGCTTCAAGAACGGCACCGACGGCAACATCCGCATCGCCACCGACGCCATCCAGGCCGCCAGCCGGCCGCACCACTTCCTGTCGGTGCACAAGAACGGCCAGGTCGCGATTGTCGAGACCAAGGGCAACAAGGACTGCCACGTCATCCTGCGCGGCGGCAAGACGCCCAACTACGACGCCGCCAGCGTGGCCGCCGCCTGCAAGGATCTGGACGCCGCCAAGCTCGACGCCAGCGTGATGGTCGATTGCAGCCACGCCAACAGCAGCAAGCAGCACGAACGCCAGGTGGTGGTGGCCGAAGACATCGCCGCGCAACTGGCCACCGGCAGCCGCAGCGTGTTCGGCGTGATGGTGGAGAGCCATCTGGTCGCCGGCGCGCAGAAGTTCAGCGCCGGCAAGGACGACCCGGCCAAACTCGCCTACGGCCAGAGCATCACCGACGCCTGCATCGGCTGGGATGATTCCGAGCGGATACTCGAAATCCTGGATCGAGCAGTGCGGGCGCGGCGCGGCTGAAGGGTTTGATTGAAGCAGAGGGAGATCCGGTGGGTTTCCCCCTGCGCCTGAGGGTATTACACCCGCGAGATCACCCGAAGCACCACTTCCTGATGCTGGCGAAACCCCATTCGTTCATAGATGCGGCGCGCAGAACTGTTGTCATGCATGACATGCAGAAACGGCGTCTCGTTGCGCGCTAGTTCAGAACGAATCAGCTTCTGAACCAGGCGGCGTGCGAAACCACGCCCTTGAAACTCAGGGTGAGTACAGACACCGCTGATTTCCCGGAGTGAGCCGGCATGCATGCGTTCTCCGGCCATGGCGACGAGCCGTTCACCCTCAAAGACGCCATAGTATTCACCGAGTTCAATCGTCCTTTCGGCAAAAGGCCCGGGCTGGGTGAGCGCGACAAGCGCAAGCATCTGCGAGACGTGGCTATCGTTCAACCGGACCGCATTCAATGCGTCATCTTGCGCCGGGGCCACACCATTCCAGACCATTTGAAATGCCGATGTTTGGGCATCAACATGCCAGCCAGAAGGAGCGGCGCACAAAATTCCACCGCAATAAAAATGCTCGCCTGACCGACAGAATTCGGCCAAGGCGTCAAAGTTGGGATGTTCGACGTCTGCAAAGGCGATGATCGGCGAAAAACCCGTGGCGTACCGTCGGGCCTCATTTGTGCCAGATGAATATGCCGCCTGCGCGCCGACAAGGCTGTGCCAAGCGATGTTATCGAGAAGTTGCAGCAGCATAGTTGGCCCTGACTGTTACATCACAGCTTATACATGGTGGCCACAGCCGTCCACTTTTCAGGGGCAACCACTGCGCGACGGTGGCAAGGCAGAGCATCACCGACGCCTGCATCGGCCGGGATGATTCCGAGCGCGTGCTCGAAATCCTGGATCGGGCGGTGCGGGCGTGGGCGCGGCTGAGGGATTTTATTCAAGCGGGAAAAATCTAGCAGACTCCCCCCATGTGATAAACCAATCAAAGACAAAACTGCAACGTCATGATTTATTTCGACAACTTTATGGCGCGGTAAAAATTAATCCCTTACGCGCAGGTTGACTCACTTTGATGGTGTCACCTTGAATAAATGACCAACCTTCTTGCCCGCTAATTTCCTTGAATTGATTGGGATCCAGCGTAATATCGTATGTTTTACTTTGACCTGAAGCCGGACGCTCTATTATAGCCGCTATCGCGATAGTGCTACTAGAGACATTTCTCAGTATGGCAACATTGCCACTACTAAAGATTGCCTTACGAAAACTAACCTGTACTTCTACCTCACGTTGGTTTGCGCTATTAATTTTCTGATTCGCATCTGCAACAAGATCATTATACCGTTTATTTGCCAAATCAAGCCTTTGGTTCGCTTCTATTACCAAGGCATGACATTTACCGCGCAAATCAGACAGCTCCGCATCTTTCTGCTCAAGTTGGGCATGCATAGCAAACCAAGTCACACCTAATGCACAAGCAAGTATTACAGAGAATACCCAAGGAATAGCTTTATTCATACAATCTTACCACAAGTTATTAATCATGACGTCAATCGCACCATGGATTTTCTAATATCACAAACCCCCTGCCGGACTTACTGTTTTTTGGTAGTCCGACAGTTCACTTATTGATTCAACCCCTTTTGAATCAATAGACACCACTTTAACAAAAGTTCCTGTTTCCGGTGCGTACCAAGCCTCTCGATTACGAACTCCGTTTGCTGAGCTGATGATTTTATACGCCATGAAATTACCAGCCTTCACAGATACTGGCTCATAACCGACCACATCAAATTTTAGAACCAATTGTTGCTTTTTCCCAGTTGATTGTTCGACGACAACATTGTCACTCCAACTTGCACCGACTGACAGTGGGAATTTCAATTGGCGTATTGGAGGAGAGAATGTAGTCCATGTGCCATCCACATTTTCATTTTTCATGACGGCAAATTGACTACTCACGGTTGCAGTTATACCCGCACTTCCAACCACAGAAAAACATTCATCCATTCCACAAGTCTCATTTTTTTCAACATGAAATCTTGTCTCGGATGATCGATTGGTCGCATGCATGGCATACCAATAACCGGGCAAAATCACAGGTGCGAAAGCAGACGGCGTCACAGCAATTTTGTGGGCCTGAGCAATGCGGTCGCCTTGGAGATCTGCCAAATTGGTTGGTAACGCTCTCGAACGATCTGCGTAGAATAGATTGGCCTCTGATTGCCATGCCTTCATATTTGCTCGCCGCGTTGACGGGCTTGGATGCGTTGACAGCAATTCCCATGGCCCTTTACCGGAACTACTTTCCATGCGCTCCCAAACACCAATCGCTTCGATTGGATCGAAACCTGCCTTCGCCATATAAATGAGCCCAATGTGGTCAGCTTCTGCCTCATGCTCGCGACTAAAAGGCAGCAACACTCTATATTGGGCACCCAATCCAAGTGCAGCACCAATGGCGGGCTGATACTGTGGATTCTTTGCCGCAACAACTGCATCTGCAGCAGACAAAGTTTTTTGAGCCAATAGAGTCTGACTTAATCGCTCTGCAGAGTGATGAGCGACAACGTGAGCGATTTCATGCCCAACAATTGCAGCAAGACCAGCTTCATTTTTTGCAACCGGAAGTATTCCTGTAAAAACAATGATCTTTCCATTTGGCGTAACCTGCGCATTTACTATTTTTGATTTAACAATGAAAACTTGCCAATCGTACTTACCGCGAAGACCAGCCGCATTAATTAACTTATCACTAACACTCTTGACTGATGCGAGAGTGGCTGCCGCACTTGGTGAATCACTTGCCACAAGAATAGCATTCTTGCTATTTGCATCATTATAAAATTTTGCAAAACTTATTTTTGCCGACTCAGCAACCTCTTGATCAGAAACAATATTTATTTGATGCCGTCCTGTAAGAGGAACCGTCCCGCATCCAGCAAAAACAGAAAGCAGCGCCAAACAAATAACATTGTTTTCAATTCTCATAATTACCCTGCCCCTTCTATTCCAAACACAACATTTTATAAACCAACCAGACCCCAGTTCGGCCGCACACAAATACAAGCGAGATCAAAACAGATTGACAGCGGTTCGCACTAACTAAATTTTCATTGCAGCTTACCCACGCAGCTCGCTGCCGTCCACTGTTTTTGTACAGGTTGCCACTGCGCGACAATGGCAAGGTCAAAAAGACCGGTAATCTGTCAAATCACCAGCTCATTCACCGAATTGATCCACAAGCCGTGGCTGGTGGTGATTCCCACCTCATACGAAACGGCGCCGGGCTGGCCCTGCCACGATGCTCGCTCATGAAACCATGACGCAGCGTCCACCGGCATAACGCGCCACTGCCCGCTCCGCTTGCAAGCAGACAGCGCTAGGATGTGCACTATCAGCTTCAAACGAGAGGAGTGGTGCAATGAGCAGTGTCGTGATGGTGTCTTTCGGGCCTGAAGACGAGCGGGTGTTCCATGTCGAGCCGCTGGCCGATGCCTTGATGGGGCGCAAGTGGCTGGACGAGCAGTTCGTCAAGTTGGAGTGCGAGCCGCTGCGCGCGTCCGGCAAGGTGCTGGTGGCTGACAAGCTGCTCGCCGTGGCCGAGGCAGCGGGTTGGGCGCTGTTTGACGATGACAACTGGTCGGACGAGTTTGCCCGTGCGGCGGCCGCCGCCACCGCGCGCCCGCAGGTCCGTATCGACGTGCCGGGGCGCACGGTCAGCTATTGATCGAAGGCGGTGGCTGAGCCGGGGCCGCAGCGGCCCGGGTTCAGTCGGCGGCGCTGTCGTCGCTGGCGCGGGCCAGGCGCTCGCTGCGCCAGTAGACGTCGTCACCGCCCTTGCCGTCGAGGTTGGCGCGGTTCAGCACGCGCGCCAGCACGAACAGCAGGTCGCTGAGCCGATTCAGATACTGGCGCGGCGCGGCGTTCAGGGTGTCGCTGGCGGCCAGCGCCACCACGGCGCGTTCAGCGCGGCGCGCCACGGTGCGGCAGACATGCGCAATCGCCGCGCTGCGTGTGCCGGCCGGCAGGATGAACTCCAGCAGGCGCGGCAAGGCAGCGTTGTAGTGCGCCAGCGCCGCGTCGAGCGCGAGCACCGCGTCGTCCTTGATCAGCGTGTAGCCCGGCATGCAGAGCTCTCCGCCCAGGTTGAACAGCTGGTGCTGGATCACCACCAGCAGTTCGCGCACGTCATCGGGCAGCGGCTCGGCCAGCAGCACGCCGAGGTTCGAGTTGAGCTCGTCCACGTCGCCCAACGCCTGAATGCGCAAGTGGTCCTTGGGCACGCGCTGGCCGTCACCCAAGCCGGTCGTGCCATCATCGCCAGTGCGGGTGGCGATCTGTGTAAGTCGATTTCCCATCTCGCCATCCTAATGCCGGCGACTGTCCGGCTTCTTGCTGATAGCTATGAACCCCACTCCTGACCTGACCGACGCCGAAATCGGCGAACTTGACAACCTGCTGGCCGCCATCCCCGAGCCGCTCGAAGCGCTCGACGTGTCGATGCTCGACGGCTATCTGTGCGGCGTGCTGGCCCAGCCGATCGCGCTAGCCCCGGCGCAGTGGCTCGACGCCGCCTTCGACTGGAACTTTGACGAGGGCGTGGCCCCGCTGCAGCCCGAGACCGCCGGCTGGCATTACGCCAAGCACGAGCGGCTGTTGGCGCTGGTGCAACGCCGCTTTGAGGCGCTGCACCGCATGATGGTGGAAGACGGCTGGTTCGATCCGGTGGTGCTGCAGCCCGAAGACGACGACGGCAACCCACTGACCGGCAAGGCCGCGATCGAAGCCGCCCTCGGCCCGTGGGTGATGGGTTTCGAGCACGCCATGAACCAGTTCCCGGCGCTCATCGAGTTGCCCTCGGCTGAAGTGCCCGATCTGATGGCCTGCCTGTGGCGCCATCTGCCGGCGCAGAGCGAAGACGAACTGGCCTTCACGCAAGCGCTCGATCAGGAGCACCCGCTCAATTCGCTCGATTCAGCGATCGAGGATCTGATCGGCAACGTCATCGAGCTGGCCGAGATCGGCCGCACTGAAAAGCTGCGCGTCACCACCGTGCGACGCAATATGCCGAAGGTCGGCCGCAACGATGCGTGCCCGTGCGGCAGTGGCCGCAAATTCAAGCTGTGCCACGGCCGCGAAGGCGGCTCGGCGGCTTGATGCGCTGAACCGCGCAGAAACCCCGCCGAGGTTGGCGGGGTTTTGTTTTTCAGAGCCGCACCGGAATCCCGCGCGCTGCCATCAGCGCCTTGGCCTGCGCCACGGTGTATTCGCCGTAATGGAAGATACTCGCGGCCAGCACCGCATCGGCGCCGCCCTTCTGCACGCCGTCGGCCAGATGGTCGAGGTTGCCGACGCCGCCGGAGGCAATCACCGGCACCGGCACCGCATCCGCCACCGCGCGGGTCAATTCCAGGTCGAAGCCGATCTTGGTGCCGTCGCGGTCCATGCTGGTGAGCAATATCTCGCCGGCGCCATACTCGGCCATCTGGCGCGCCCAGGCCACCGCATCGAGGTGCATGTTCTTGCGCCCGCCGTGGGTATAGACATCCCAGCCCGGACCTTTGCTGGCGAGGTCTTCGCCGACCCGGCGCTTGGCGTCAATCGCGACGACGATGCACTGCGCGCCGTATTTCTCCGACGCATCGCGAATCACCTGCGGATTGGCCACCGCCGCCGAGTTGAAACTCACCTTGTCGGCGCCGGCATTGAGCAGCCGGCGCACATCTTCCACCACCCGCACGCCGCCACCCACGGTGAGCGGAATGAAGACCTGCGAAGCCACCGCCTCGATGATGTGCAGAATCACATCGCGACCGTCGCTAGTGGCGGTGATATCGAGAAAGGTCAGCTCGTCAGCGCCCTGGTCGTTGTAGCGCGCGGCAATTTCAACCGGATCCCCGGCGTCGCGCAGTTCAACGAAATTGACACCCTTGACGACCCGGCCGCCCGTGACGTCGAGGCAGGGAATGATGCGTTTGGCGAGCATGGGAAACTTTCAGCAAATGGAGGCAGGGAGCGTCGATCGGCAGCACATGTCAGAGCACAGGCTCGCCACGCGCCCACAAAACCCGTCCGACCCGCTCGATGTGTTCACGCAGCGGCCCCTGCTCGATATCAGCGAGTCGCGACAGATCGACTTGATAGGGCAGCAGCAAGTCATCAATGTCCTGCTCGATGCGCAGGAATTCGGCGAACGAGAGTTCCGGCGCGTCCAGCGTCAGATCGATATCCGAACCCGGACGGTAATTGCCCTTGGCGCGCGAGCCGTAAATGAGGGCACGAAACACGCTTGGATGTTTGGCCAGCACGACTCTCAGACGCGCTACGGTGGTGGCTGGCAGCCCGAATTCAGTCGGTGCCTCAACCACCACGCAGCCCATCCATCTTGGTGGCGAAGCGGGCAAACAGCGCCGCATAGGTTTGCGTGATCCGCCCTGCCAGCGCGTCAGCCGTGGCACGGTTATAGGTGTGCGACGACTGGTTGCGGCTGGCGATCATTTCCATCCAGCCTTCACCGTCTTCAATCAGCTGGACGGCAAACGCCGCCCGGGTGGCGTCGCGTGAGCCCATGATGTTGGTTTGCCCCTGATAGGCAAAATAATCCTTCATCACATTCCAGGCCAGCTCGTGCGTGAACTCGAACGCCTGGATCAGCCCTTGCTGCTCCAGTTCGCTCAACGGACGGGTCTGGCTCAGACTCACCGCTGCCTGCAACTGCGCCAGGGCGCGGACATAGTTGTCGAACCGTTGCTGCCAGCGGATATCGTCGGACATGGATCGGGTATGGCTTCAGGCGCCGTTCAATTCATCAGCCCGGCGTTGCCCGGCGGCAAAATCGAGGTCGCCGGTATAGATGGCACGGCCGCAGATCACGCCCTGCACGCCTTCTTTTTCGACCGCACAGAGCGCTTCGATATCGGCCAGATTGCTCAGGCCGCCCGAGGCGATGACCGGAATGGTCAGTGCTTGGGCGAGTTTCACGGTGGCGTCGATATTGATGCCGCTGAGCATGCCGTCGCGGCCGATGTCGGTGTAGATAATGCCTTCGACACCGTAATCCTGAAACTTGCGGCCCAGATCAACCACCTCGTGGCCGGTCAGCTTGCTCCAGCCGTCGGTGGCGACCTTGCCGTCCTTGGCGTCGAGGCCGACGATGATGTGGCCCGGAAATGCCGTGCAGGCGTCGCGCAGGAAACCCGGATTCTTGACCGCCGCCGTGCCGATGATGACGTAGCTCAGACCGTCGTCGAGATAACGCTCGATGGTGTCGAGGTCGCGAATACCGCCACCCAATTGCACCGGAATCTCGTCGCCGACTTCCTTGAGGATGGCCTTGATGGCGCCCTCATTGACCGGCTTGCCGGCAAAAGCGCCGTTCAGGTCGACCAGATGCAGGCGTCGGGCGCCCGCATCAACCCAGCGTCGCGCCATCACGGCCGGGTTTTCGCCGAAGGTGGTGGACACATTCATGTCGCCCTGTTGGAGGCGGACGCAATGGCCGTCTTTGAGATCGATTGCCGGAATCAGCAGCATGGCGGTCGAGCACTAAAGGGTGAAGGGAAAGGACGAGATCAAAGCCCGAATCGAAACTCAGGGCTTCCAGCTCAGGAAATTGCGATACAGCGCCAGACCGTGGTCGGCGCTTTTCTCGGGGTGAAACTGGGTCGCGAAAATATTATCGCGCGCTACCGCACAGGTAAAGGGCGCGCCGTAGTCGGTCAGGCCTGCACTGTGGGCTGGCGAGGTAGGCCGGGCGTAGTAACTGTGCACAAAATAGAACCAGGCCTCGTCGGGCACGCCGGCCCAGACCGGATGCACGCGCCCGGCGTGATGCTCATGCGCCACCTGGCTGACGCGGTTCCAGCCCATCTGCGGCACCTTGTAGCGGCTGCCGTCCGGCTGGTGCTGGCCTTCAAGCTGGAAACGTTGCACGCGGCCCGGAATCAGCCCGAGACCCGGCGTGTCCTGCTCTTCCGAGTGATCCAGCAGCATCTGCATGCCGACGCAGACGCCCATCAGCGGCTTCGAGGCGGCGGCTTCGAGCACGGCCTCTTTGAGGCCCGAATCATGCAGCTCGCGCATGCAGTCGCGCATCGCGCCCTGGCCCGGCAGCACGACGCGCTCGGCGGCGCGCACCTCCTCGGGCTTCGAGGTCACGACCACCTGCAGGCCGGAGCCCTGCGCCACATGCAGGACCGCCTGCGACACCGAGCGCAGGTTGCCCATGCCGTAATCGACGACGGCGACAGTACGACTGCTCATCTCAGAGACATCCCTTGGTGGACGGAATCACGCCGGCCGAGCGCGGATCGAGCGTCAGCGCCATGCGCAGCGTGCGGCCGAAGGCCTTGAAGATGGTTTCGCACTGATGGTGGGCGTTGCGGCCCTTCAGATTGTCGATGTGCAGGCTCACCAGCGCGTGGTTGACGAAGCCCTGGAAGAACTCGAACACCAGCTGGGTGTCCAGCGCGCCGATCATGCCAGAGCTGAAGTTCACATCCATCACCAGGCCCGGGCGGCCGGAAAAATCGACCACCACCCTTGAGAGCGCCTCATCGAGCGGCACGTAGGCGTGGCCGTAGCGCGTCAGGCCCTTCTTGTCGCCGACCGCCTTCGCGACCGCCTGGCCCAGCGCGATGCCGACGTCTTCCACCGTGTGGTGGCCGTCGATGTGCAGATCGCCGACTGCCTCGATCTCCAGATCGATCAGGCCGTGGCGGGCGATCTGGTCCAGCATGTGGTCGAAGAATCCGATGCCGGTGTTCAGCTTGGCGACACCGCTGCCGTCCAGATTCACGCGCACGCGAATCTTCGTTTCGTTGGTGTTGCGTTCGATCTCGGCGATGCGCGGGGTGAAGTCGGTGCTCATGGGGTACTCATCTTCAGACCGAGGCGCGCAGCGCGTCGATCATGCGGGTATTTTCAGGGGGCGTGCCGACCGTCAGGCGCAGGCAGTTGGCGAGCAGCGGATGCAGGCCGGCGACATGCTTGATCAGCACGCCGCGCTGCTTCATGCCGTCGAACGCGGCCTTCGAGTCCGGCACGCGCACCAGGATCATGTTGGCTTCGCTCGGCCAGGCCTTGACGCCCGGCAGCTCGCGCAGCGCGGCTTGCAGGCGCTCGCGCTCCTGGCACAGCACGCGCGCCTGGCGATCGTATTCGTCGGCATATTCGAGTGCGAACAGCGCGGCTTCAGCGTTCAGCACGCTGACGTTGTAGGGCGGGCGCACCTTGTCCAGCTCAGCGATCAGCGCTGCCGGGCCGGCCATGTAGCCGAGCCGGATGCCGGCCAGGCCGAACTTGCTGAGCGTACGCATCACCAGCACATGCTCGAACTCGCCCGCGCGCGCCATCCAGCTGCGCGACGCGAACGGCTGGTAGGCCTCGTCGAACACCACCAGACCGTCCTGGGCGCCGACGGCCGCGATGATCCGCTCGATCACCGCATCGTCAAACAGATTCGCAGTCGGGTTGTTCGGATAGGCGATGTAGGTGATGGCCGGGCGGTGCTGTTCGATCGCAGCAAGCATCGCGGCGGCGTCCAGTTCGAAATCAGCGGTCAGCGGCACGCCGACAAAGTTCAAGCCCTGCAACTGCGCCGAGACCTGGTACATCACGAAACCTGGCACCGGCGCCAGCACGGTGGCCCCCGGCCGGGCACAGGCCAGCGCCAGCAGCGAGATCAGCTCGTCCGAGCCGTTGCCGAGCATCAGCCGGCAGCCGACGGGCAGCTCGATGTGGGCGGCCAGCGCGTCGCCGAGCTGCGCGATGCGCTCGCCCGGATAGCGGTTGATCGCGACGCGGCCGAGGCGCTCGCCCAGCTCGCGCTGCAGCTCGGGCGGCAGCGCAAACGGGTTTTCCATCGCGTCGAGCTTGACCAAGCCGCTACTCGGCTGCACCACGTAGGCGTGCATGTCCAGCACGTCCTGGCGCAGCGTGCGGCTCAGGCGCGGGGCCAGCCCCGCTGCAGCCGATGTCGCCGGTGCGACGCTGCTCGACCCAGCCAACGAGGCTGAAGGAGCGGAAACGGGAGCGGATTCAGGCAGGCTCATCGCAGACAGTCAAGGCAATCGGGTCACACGTTTCAGCGCTTGAGGCGGAACTCGGCCGCCTGCGCGTGCGCCTGCAGGCCTTCGCCGTAGGCCAGCTCGGCAGCGATCACGCCGAGCGTCTGCGCGCCGGCCTCGCTGACCTCGATCAGGCTGGAGCGCTTCTGGAAATCGTAGACGCCGAGCGGCGACGAGAAGCGCGCGGTGCCCGAAGTCGGCAGCACGTGGTTCGGGCCGGCGCAGTAGTCGCCGAGCGATTCGCTCGTGTAGGCGCCGAGGAAGATCGCGCCGGCGTGCTTCAGCAACGGCTCCCAGCGGTGCGGCTCCGAGGAGCTGACTTCCAGATGCTCCGGCGCGATGCGGTTGCTGATCGCGCAAGCCTCTTCCATCGAGCGCGTCAGGATCAGCGCGCCACGGCCTTCGAGGCTGGCGCGGATCACGTCGCGGCGCGGCATGGCGTCGATCAGCCGGTCAATCTCGGCCTGCACCTGGGCGATGTAAGCGGCGTCCGGGCAGAGCAGGATCGATTGCGCCAGCTCGTCGTGCTCGGCCTGGCTGAACAGATCCATCGCGACCCAGTCGGGCGGCGTGGTGCCGTCGGCCAGCACCAGGATCTCGCTCGGCCCGGCGATCATGTCGATGCCGACCTGGCCGAACACACGCCGCTTGGCGCTCGCCACATAGGCGTTGCCGGGGCCGGTGATCTTGTCCACGCGCGGCACGGTGGCAGTGCCGTAGGCCAGCGCGGCCACCGCCTGCGCGCCGCCGATCGTGAAGGCGCGGCTCACACCCGCCACATAAGCGGCGGCCAGCACCAGCAGGTTCTTCTCGCCCTTCGGCGTCGGCACGACCATGATGATCTCGCCCACACCGGCCACATGGGCTGGCAGCGCGTTCATCAACACCGAGGACGGATAGGCCGCCTTGCCGCCGGGCACGTAGATGCCAACGCGGTCGATTGGCGTGACCTTCTGGCCGAGCAGCGTGCCGTCCTCGTCGCGGTAGCTCCAGCTCAGGCCGCAGGCTTGCAGCTGGCGCTCGTGATAGGCGCGCACCCGCTGGGCGGCGGCTTCGAGCGCGCTGCGCTGCGCCGGGGTGATGGCGTCAAACGCCGCTTTCAGCTCGTCGCGGGTCAGCTCCAGCTGCGTCATCGATTCGGCCGCCATGGCGTCGAAGCGATTGGTGTACTCCAGCACCGCCGCGTCGCCGCGCTGCTGCACATCCAACAGGATCGCCGCGACACGTTCCTCGATCGCCAGATCCGTCTCGGCCGACCAGTGCAGCACGCGCTTGAACTCGGCTTCGAAATCAGGCGCAGCGGTGTTCAGGTGGCGGATGGCGACGGACATGGTGGCTGGAGTCGGTGGTGGCGAGAGGTGGACGGGGCGGCGAACGATTCGGGCGTCGGTGTGTCAGGTGCGCCCGCTCAAGGCTTCACGGCGCCGGCAAAGGCGTTGATCAGCTCGCGCAGCGGCTCGCGCTTGAGTTTGAGCGCCGCCTGGTTCACCACCAGCCGTGACGAGATCTCCATGAACGGATCGACCTCGACCAGGTGATTGGCCTTCAGCGTCTTGCCGGTCGAGACCAGATCGACGATGGCGTCGGCGAGGCCGGTGAGCGGCGCCAGTTCCATCGAGCCGTACAGCTTGATCAGATCGACGTGCACGCCCTTGTCGGCAAAGTGCTGGCGCGCGATGGTCGTGTACTTGGTGGCGACGCGGATGCGCGAGCCTTGCTTGACGGCCGCCGCGTAATCAAAGTCGGCCCGCACCGCCACGCTCATGCGGCACTTGGCGATGTTCAGGTCGAGCGGTTGATAGAGGCCGTCGCAGCCGTGCTCGATCAGCACATCGCGGCCAGCCACGCCGAGGTCGGCGCCGCCGTACTGCACGTAGGTCGGCACGTCGGTGGCGCGCACCAGCACCACCTGCACGTCGGCGCGGCTGGTCGGCAGGATCAGCTTGCGGGTCTTTTCCGGGTCTTCCAGCACGGTGATGCCGGCGGCGGCCAGCAGCGGCAGCGTCTCTTCGAAGATGCGGCCCTTGGACAAGGCGAGCGTGATCATGCGCGGATTCTTTCGATGTCGGCGCCGAGGGCGCGCAGCTTGTCTTCCATGCGGTCGTAGCCGCGATCCAGGTGATAGATGCGATCGACCGTGGTCGTGCCTTCTGCCACCAGCCCGGCGATCACCAGGCTGGCCGAGGCGCGCAGGTCGGTCGCCATCACGGTCGCGCCCGACAGCTTCGGGATGCCTTCGACGATCGCCGTGTGACCGTCCACCGCGATGTGCGCGCCCAGCCGCACCAGCTCGTTGACGTGCATGAAGCGGTTTTCGAAGATGGTCTCGGTGACGCGCGCCACGCCTTCGGCGATGCAGTTCACCGTCATGAACTGCGCCTGCATGTCGGTCGGGAAGGCCGGATATTCGCTGGTGCGGAAGCTCACGGTGCGCGGCCGGGCATCGGCTTGCACGCGGATCGAGTCCGGGCCACATTCGATGCCGACACCGGCCTCGCGCAGCTTGTCGATCACGGTGTCCAGATGGCTGGCGCAGGTGTTGCGCAGCAGCACGTCGCCACCGGTCGCCGCCACGGCGCACAGGAAGGTGCCGGTTTCGATGCGATCCGGGATGATGTTGTGCGGCACCGCCGGCGCATGCAGGCGCTCGACGCCCTGGATGCGGATGCGGCTGCTGCCGTGGCCTTCGATCCTGGCGCCCATCTTGATGAGCAGCTCGGCCAGATCGGTGATCTCGGGTTCCTGCGCGGCGTTTTCGAGAATCGTCTCGCCATCGGCCAGCGTGGCGGCCATCAGCAGGTTCTCGGTGCCGGTCACGGTGACCATGTCGGTGGTGATGCGCGCGCCCTTCAGACGCGGCGTCTGACCGGCCGGGCCGCGCGCCACGATGTAGCCGTGCTCGACC
Organism: Leptothrix sp. (in: b-proteobacteria); assembly: GCA_041083665.1. Taxonomy (GTDB): domain Bacteria; phylum Pseudomonadota; class Gammaproteobacteria; order Burkholderiales; family Burkholderiaceae_C; genus Sphaerotilus. Next base: position 31,612 of record JBFPGZ010000022.1, on the reverse strand, counting down.
GTGATCTCGGCGCCCATCGCCTGCAGGCCCTTGATGTGCTGATCGACCGGCCGTGAGCCGATGGCGCAGCCGCCCGGCAGCGACACGCGCGCCTGGCCGAAACGCGCCAGCAGCGGCCCGAGCACCAGGATCGAGGCGCGCATGGTCTTGACCAGCTCGTAGGGCGCTTCGGGTTTGTCGAGCGCACCGGCGTCGATGCTGACCTCGTCGGGGCGCGTCTCGCTGCGCGCGGCCACCACGCCCATGTTGCGCAGCAGTTTCAGCGTGGTGGCGACGTCCTGCAGGCGCGGCACGTTGTGCAGGATCACCGGCTCGGCCGTCAGCAGCGCGGCGCACAGCTCGGGCAGCGCGGCGTTCTTGGCACCGGAAATGGTGATCTCGCCCTGCAAGCGGCGGCCGCCGCGAATGAGGAGTTTGTCCATGAGGTCGTCGCTCTGTATCAGCTGCAAGCAGCTCGCGACCGGCAAGGACAACGGCTGGCACCGCTCACGGCGCCGACGCAGTCACCCGCAGCGCGAGTCTGCGGGTGGAATCAGTGGTTCACGGGAGAATTGGCGGCCGGCGACACGGTGCCCGGCCCGCCGGCAGCCCATTCGGCCGGCGTGAGCGTCTTCATCGACAGCGCGTGGATTTCCTCGCGCATGCGCTCACCCAGAGCCGTGTAGACCCGCTGGTGACGCCGCACACGCAACAGGCCCTCGAACTCGGCCGACACGATGGTGGCAAAGAAGTGGCGCCCGTCGCCCTCGACCTCCAGGTGCTCGCAGTTCAGGCCTGCGGCAATGAAGTCACGTACTTGCTGGGGGGTTGGATCGGCCATGATGGGCGCGATTGTATCGACTGTGCTCAATGTCGCAGCTTGTAGCCACTCGCGAGCAGCTTGAGCGCGATCGTCGCGACCAGCGCCAGCGTCACCGACACCACGCCCAGGCTCAGCCACGGCGACACGTCGCTGACACCGAAGAAGCCGTGCCGGAAGCCGTCGATCATGTAGAAGAACGGGTTCAGGTGGCTCACCGCCTGCCAGAACGGCGGCAGCGAATGGACCGAATAGAACACGCCGGCCAGGAAGGTCATGGGCATGACGATGAAGTTCTGGAAGCCCGCCATCTGGTCGAACTTCTCGGCCCACAGCCCGGCGATCAGGCCGAGCGAGCCCATCAGCGCGGCACCCAGCAGACCGAACACCAGCACCCAGAGCGGCTGCGCCATGCCGGGCGGCGCAAACCAGACCGTCACCAGCAGCACGCCCAGGCCCACCACCAGCCCGCGCACCACCGAGGCACCGACGTAGGCGACGAACCAGGCCCAGTGGCTCAGCGGCGTGACGAGCAGGAACACCAGGTTGCCGGTGATCTTGCTCTGGATCAGGCTCGACGAGCTGTTCGCGAAGGCGTTCTGCAGCACGCTCATCATCACCAGGCCCGGAATCAGGAAGCTGGTGTAGCCGACCCGGTCGTAGACCTTGACGTGATCTTCCAGCACATGGCCGAAGATCAGCAGGTACAGCACGGCGGTGAGCACCGGCGCCGCGACGGTCTGGAAGCTCACCTTCCAGAAGCGCAGCACCTCCTTGTAGAGCAGCGTGCGAGCACCGGCCAGCGGGCCGACTGGGGTGGCTGAGGACACAGCCGGGACAGTCATCGGAGTTGGCAAGGTGCTCATGCAAGCTCCTGAGTTGCTGCAGCCACCGGCGCATCAGCGCCCTGCATGATTTCAAGGAATACGTCTTCCAGATCGGCACGGCCGATTTCCAGGTCTTCGACCTTCACGCTGGCGCCGCGCAGCTGCGCCAGCACGGCTTCCACTTCCGACGCATCGCGGGTCTTGATCTGGGCGATGCGGCCGGTGACGCGCGACTGCGCCGCCAAGGCGGGCGGCAACGCCTGATCGGTCTTGAAGCGCAGCATCGTGCTGGCGCGACCGGCGAGCAGGCTGGAGGTGCGGTCCAGCGCGACGACGCGGCCCGCTTTCAGCATCGCGATGCGGCCGCACAGCGCCTCGGCCTCTTCCAGATAGTGGGTGGTGAGCAGCACCGTGTGGCCCTGCTTGTTCAGCTTGGCGATGAACTGCCAGAGCGTCTGGCGCAGCTCGACATCGACGCCGGCGGTCGGCTCGTCGAGCACGATCACCGGCGGGCGATGCACCAGCGCCTGCGCCACCAGCACCCGGCGCTTCATGCCGCCGGAGAGCTGGCGCATGTTGGCGTGCGCCTTGTCGGCCAGGCCGAGACTGGCGAGCAGCTCGTCGATCCAGGCCTCGTTGTTCTTGACGCCGAAGTAGCCGCTCTGGATCTTGAGCGTCTCGCGCACCGAGAAGAACGGGTCGAACACCAGCTCCTGCGGCACGATGCCGAGCGCGCGGCGCGCGGCGGCGTAGTCGGCCACCACCTCGTGGCCCATCACGCGCACTTCGCCCGAGGTGGCGCGCGCCAGGCCGGCCAGGATGCTGATCAGCGTGGTCTTGCCAGCGCCGTTCGGACCGAGCAAACCGAAGAACTCGCCCGGCTGGATGTCGAAGCTCACGTCCGAGAGCGCTTGCACCTGGCCTCGCGTGCTGGCAAAGGTCTTGGACACCTGCCGGAACGAGATGGCGGGCACGATCGGGGCGGCACGGGAGACGGAGGTGACGGCAGTGAGGCTCATGGGCGGCAGATTGTAGGCAGCCCATCCGAGGCGCGCCGGGCTCAGGTCAAGATCAGGTGCCGCATGGTGGAAGTCCCGCACCCGGCTGGTGCAGATCCGGTGCTAGATTGCCATCCTCATCGGACCGTCCGGAGCTGCGCCATGCGCACCGAGCCCATCGCCGCTGCCCCACGCCAGAAGGCACCGCGCCGGACCGCCGAGCGCATCCTCGACGTCGCCCTTGAGCTGTTCAACCGCTACGGTGAGCCCAACACCTCGACCGGCATGATCGCCGCCGAGCTGCACATGAGCCCCGGCAATCTCTACTACCACTATCCCGCCAAGGAAACGCTCGTCAACGCGCTGGTCGATCGCTTCGAGACCGCCATGAGCCTGGCGCTGGCCGAGGGTGCGGCAGTGCGCAGCCACGCCGGAGCGATCGATTTCATCCGGCAGCTGTTCGAGCAGGTCTGGCATTACCGCTTCCTCTACCGCGACTTGAACGACCTGCTGACGCGCAACCGCCAGCTGGAACAGCGTTACGCCGGCACCCTCGACCGGCAACTGCAGGCCCTGCGCGCTCTGCTCGACCGCCTGCAACAGGCTGGCCTGCTGCCCCATCTGGCCTGCGCCGAGCAACGCGGCGAACTCGCCACCAATCTGGTGCTGATCCTCAGCTACTGGCTCAGCTACGAATACGCCCGCAACCCGCGCAGCGCCCTGGAGCCCGACAACCAGGCCGCAGCGGTGCAGCGCGGCGTGACGCAGATGAGTGCGTTGCTGCGGGCCTGACCAGCCTGAGCCAGTGGAGCAACTGCGCTGAACCGCCTGCGGATGCTGAGGCACACTCTCCGGCACCATCAGCATCCATATTCCCGGGCGATCCACCACCGACGCCCTCTCCGCCCTCCACCATGCTGCAACGTCTCTACGTCCACAACTTCCGCTGCCTGGAGAACTTCGAGTTCAAACTCGGCAGCAGCCCGTCTGCGCTACTCATTGGCAAGAACGGCAGCGGCAAATCCACGCTCAGACAGGTTTTGAAGATTTTTCAAAGCATCGGCCGGGGCGAAAACCGGGTCGGTCAACTCGTCAAGCCGGGCGATTGCACGCTGGGACGGGTTGGCGTGCCGATGCGGTTCGAGCTGGAAGTGATCATGGGTGGCCAGGCTTTCCACTACATCCTGGCGCTGGAGCTGCCCGATCGTTTTCGGGAGCTGCGCGTGCTGGAAGAACAGTTAGCGCTGGATGGCAGCGTCATCTACTCACGGGAGCACGCCCAGGTGACGGTGCGGCGCGACTCGGCCAGCCAGCCCGAAGCCCAGTTCAACATCAACTGGCATCTGGTGGCGCTGCCCGTCATCCAGGATCCCGCCGCTGCGGGTGCCTTGGGCGCATTCCGCCAGTGGCTGGCAGGCATGGTGTTGCTCGCCCCGATTCCACAGCGGATCACCGGCAACGCGGCTGGAGAATCCCTGGAGCCGGTGGAAGACGGCAGCAACCTGGCCGACTGGCTCTCGGGCCTGCTGGCGCAATACCCGGCGGCCTACGCCACGCTCAGCCAGCACCTGCAGCAGGTCATGCCCGATCTGGCGGATTTCCGTTTTGAACGGGCCGGCAAGGAAGCCAAGTCGATGCTGGTGCGCTTCAAGGCAGGTACGGCGCAACACGAACTGGAATTCGATGCGTTGTCCGACGGCGAGAAATGCTTCTTTCTCTGCGCCGTGGTCCTGGCCGCCAACCAGTGCTATGGCCCGCTGTTCGCTTTCTGGGATGAGCCGGACAACTATCTGTCGCTCAGCGAGGTGAGCCATTTCGTCATGGCTCTGCGGCGCGGCTTCCACCAGGGCGGTCAGATCCTGATGACTTCGCATAACGAAGAAGCAGTGCGCCGCTTCTCCAACGACAACACCTGGGTGCTGGGCCGCCAAAGCCATCTGGAACCCACCGTGATCCGACTGCTGGAAGATCTGCCGCCGTCACCGGATGTGATCCAGTCGCTGATCTGCGGAGAGTTGGAGCCATGAGCGTCAACAACTACAAGCCGCATCTGCTGGTGCTGCCGGAAGACGAGGCCAACCGCCAGCTCGCCAACGGCTTCTTGCAGGATTTTTCATTGAATCTGCGGTGCATCCAGGTGCTGCCCATTGCGGGCGGCTGGGGCAAGGTGCTGGACTCGTTCGAGGACTTTCACGTCACGGGCCTGAAAAAGTACCCGCTGCGCCATCTGGTGTTGCTGATTGACTTCGATGACCGAGTGGAAGATCGGACCGCCCACTTCAGAGCCAGCTTTCCCGCCGACATGAACGAACGGATCTATCTGCTGGGCACGCGCGGGGAGCCAGAGCCACTGCGCAAGGATTGCGGCTGCTCGCTTGAAAAGATTGGCGAGCACCTGGCCAACGCTTGCGCAACTGGCGAACCAGGCCTTTGGCAGCATGAACTCCTGCAGCACAACCACGCCGAGCTGACCCGGCTGGTGGCAAATGTGAAGCCGTTTCTCTTCAAGTGATCAGTGAACTGGACCTGATCGCTGCAAGCGCCACTGAGCTCAGGCCACCCGCGCGCGCAACCGCTCCGCCCACCCCGCCGCGCGCTCCTTGGTGCCGGTCGGCACCTTGCCGGCGATCGCCAGCGCGACCGGGCTGGAGAGCAGGCGCTGGAACTCGCGCTGCACGGCGGCCGCGTCCACCGCGTCGAGCCGGGCCTGCCATTCCTCGCGGCTGCGCACCCGGCCGAAGGTGTAGAGATCGAGCGCCGCGACTTCGAGCCGGCGCATCGGCCGCTCGAACTGGCGCAGGCTGCGCACCTGCAGCTGCTGGCGGGCGCGCTGCAACTGCACCGGGTCGATCGCGTCGGCCTGCTGGCGCAGCAGCCGGGTCACGGTGTCGATGAAGGCTTCCAGATGGTCCGGCGTGGTGGAGGCCTCGATGACGAACTGGCCGGACAGATCCGACAGATCGGCCGAGCAGCTGGCGTGATAGACCAGCGCCTGGCGTTCGCGCACCTGGTCGAGCAGCGGCGAACTCATGCCCTCGCCGAACAGCGTGGCGGCCAGCACCGCTGGTGCGGCCTCGTCCTGCAGCAGCGTCGGGGTCGGAAAACCCAGCACCACATGCGTCTGGCTGCAGCCGCTCTGGCGCCGGGTTGCGATGCCGCCCAGGTGCTGCGGCGCATCCAGTTGGCTCGGCGTGCCAGCCGGCATGGCGCTGAAGATGGCCTCGGCCTCGCGCACCATCGCCTGCGGGTCCACCGGCCCGGCAATCGCGACGATGGTGTTGGCGCCGCAGTACTGCAGCTGCACGTAGCTCAGCAGCTCCTCGCGCGTGAAGCGCTCGATGTTGCGCCGCTGGCCGATCACCGGCTGCGCCAGCGCGTGGCGCCCGAAGCAGATCTGATCGAACAGCCGGAACGCGGCGGCCAGCGCATCGTCATCGTCTTCCAGCAGCTCCTGCAGGATCACCTCGCGCTCGCGCTCCAGCTCGGCGGCCGGGAAACTGCCGTTCAGCACGATGTCGCCCAGCATGCGCACGAAAGCACCGGCGTCACGCGCCAGGCCGCGCATGTGGAAGGCGGTGTGGTCCTTGTCGGTGTGCGCGTTGACTTCGGCGCCGAGCAGCTCGGCCTCCAGATTGATGCGCTGGCAGTCGCGCGTGGCCGTGCCCTTGAACGCCATGTGCTCGACCACATGGCTGATGCCGTTCTGCCGCGCCGTCTCGTGCCGGCTGCCGGCCCGCACGAACACGCTGACGCAGGCGCTCTGCAGGTGCGGCAGCACCAGGGTGAGCACACGCACGCCGTTCGGCAGGGTGTGGACGTGGGTGTCGGAGGCGCAAGAGTGGTGGGTCATCCGGCCGATTGTCCATCGGACCTCACCCAGCGCCCCATCACCGCTCGCACGCCGCCTGCTGCGCCATGCCGCGCTGCCAGCACTGGCCCGGCGTGCGCCGGTCCGGGTGCGGCGTGCCTTCGCGGTCGATGCGGGCGACGGTGGTGCGCCAGGCGGCCACGCCGTCGCGGTCCAACTCCAGGCGCAGCAGCCAGCCGGTGTTGTTGATCGGCTGGTCGAAGCCGTCGAAGACGAAGTTACCCAGGCTGTAGATGACTGGCTTGCCCTTGACGAACTCGATGTCCTGCGTGACGTGCGGGTGGCTGCCGATCACGGCGTCGGCACCGGCGTCGATCATCAGCCGGGCCAGCTGGCGTTGGCGGCTGCTCGCCAGCGGCTCGTGCTCCCAGCCCCAGTGCATGAACGGAATCACCAGATCGGCGTGAAACACGCTGCGCGCGCGGTGGATGTCGAGCCGCACCTGCTCGTCCTCGCTCCAGGCGATGCCGGGCTTGTCGGCGTCGGCCTCGAAGTGGCGCGGGAAGAACTCGTCGTAGCCGAGCAGCGCGATGCGCAGGCCCTGGCGCTCGATGATCAGCGGCATGTGCGCGCTGGCCAGATCCAGCCCGCCGCCGAAGTGCCGGATGCCGGCACCGTCCAGCAGCCCGAGCATCTGCGCAAACGCCACCGGCCCGAAATCGCCCGAATGGTTGTTGGCCAGGCTCACGGCGTCAAAACGGTGCTGCAGCACCTTGAGCGTGCGCGGGTGGGCGCGGAAGGTGTAGGGCTTGTCCGGCTCGGCGCTGCCGGTGGTGGCGACCACGCATTCCAGATTGCCGATGCGGATGTCGGCGGCGGCCAGCTCGGCGGCAAAGGGCTTGAGCGGGTCGCGGCCTCGGCGGATGACGCGCCCGGGCGTGTCGTCCAGCATCAGGTCGCCGACGAAGATCATCGAGACGCGTGGCGCAGGCGCGGCGGGCGCCTCGGCCCAGGCGCTGGCAGCGGCCAGACCGAACAGGCCGGCCAGCAACAATCGGTGCAGCGTGCGCCGGATCATGGTTGCAGCTCCAGCAGCGCGCAGCCGTAGCGCATCTGGCGCCCCAGCTCGGGCGAAAACACATCCACCGTGCCAGTCAGCGCGTGCGCGCCAGCGGCGACAGGCTGCGGCACCGGCGCCAGATAGGTGGTCTGCTGCAGCAGCACCGGCTGACGCGAAGTCTGGAAGTAGGCGTAGAGCTTGACGTACTCGACCGCCGTGTCGCTACCGACCACCACCGCCTTGAAGCGGAAGTGCCGGCCGATGTCGATCGGTCGCGGCGTGTACGGATCAGCCTGCGGCGCGAATTCGAACTGCCGCAGCTCGCCGCCCTGATCGACGTCGCAGCGCAGGCGCGCGGCGGCTGATGCGGTGCCGCAGGCCAGCAGGCTGGCGGTGAGCAGCATGAGCGCCAGCGCGTGGCGTGCTGGGCTGGAACGTGGAAGTATCGGCATCGTGGTGCGGTCCTGGGGTTGGACATCAGGCGGCGATTGTCGTGCAACGACCGTTCGGTAGCGTCGATGCGCAGATTTTTCACAAACACCCTTGACACTTTTCGTTGACCAAGCGTAATCTATTCACCGATCAATCTACAGCCAGATTTTGATAACCCTATTTAATGTCAAAAGGAGCGACAAATGAAACACAAATACAAATTAAGTGCGATTTGTATTTTAATTTTTCTTGGTGGCTGCGCGAGTAGAGAGCTGACACCCATCTTTCGACCAGTTGACATTGGATATTCCGGGCTTCCCAGAGAATACAATGATGGAAAAAAGACCTCACTGAATGGGGTAAATCTTCCTGATTTAATTAACAAAGGGTCATCAGATCTTGATGATGCATTTAGACTGTTTCGATCGCGTTGCCTAACCGGGGATGGATGTCGTTTTGAGCGAAACAGCATTCAAGACAGATTGATTGCGGCATCAAACTCTATATGCATAGATTACAAATCAAGTCTAAAACAAGCACAAGCCAACACAAATCTTAATTTTGGAGGCGCATCCACAATTCTTGGTGGATTGGGCGCCATAGCACAATCGGCATCTCCTGCACGTTTATATTCAGGTGCAGCCGCAATGGCTAGCGGCTTGCGGGCTGAGGTGAATCAAAATATTTATGCCATGCTGGCAGTAGAAGTAATAACAAAGGCCATAGACAAATCTCGATCTGAGGCACTGCGAGAAATTGAAAGCAGCCAACTAAAGGTGGTTTCCAATTATACACTGGAGCGCGCCGTATCCGATGCAGTTGAATATCATGGCAGATGCACAATTTTGGCCGGTTTACAAGAAGCAGCCACTGCTGTTTCTCAGTCAGAAAATATAGGCATCAAAACACTAGGCCAAACACTTTCCGATCTTGGACAATCAACCACAGTACAACTTGGGAAAAAGCAATACAACATCGGCGGAACTGATACCGTATTAATGCATACAGTATGTATTAGCGTCAAACAACAGTATGATGCTTTTGTTCTGGACAAAAAAATTGATCTTGCAAAATTTGATTTTGTTGAGTCACGAGATAATTGGAGCAAGATTTTTTCCGATGTAAATTATTGCAAAAATCTTGATCAATCTGGTGATGTTGCTGCTGAATTTGATAAGCGCTGGCAGGCGTTGGTTGCTGAGTTTGTAACTCAAACAGATGACAAAGAACGTGATCGAGTAATTGGTCAAATTGCAGGCCAGCAAGCGGGGGCAAAAGCGGTGGCAGGAGCACTGGTAGCAGCGCTTGAAACAACAAAGAATGGCATGCAAAGTGCGATTGGCAGAATTGCATCTGCAAAAGATGCTGTTCAAAAAGCAATAGCCATTTCTCCTGTGTCCGCACTGGAATCTAGTGCCACTGATGCAACGGCGATTACACAAGCTCGAGAGAGCCTTGTTAAAATCCAAACCGCAATGAAGGATGTTATGGAAAAAATAAAGTCTACCAAATCAAACCTGGATAATTCAGCAGAAACCTCAATCAACTCATTGGTGAGTGCCATTGATAAATTAAAATCAGACACAGATATTACTGGCATCAATAATGTTATTAATTTACAGGGCAATGCATTTGATGCAATTAAAGGATGGTCGCCAAAATAAACTGAATCTATAGCCATCAACTTAAAAGAAGGTAACTACACCACACCGCTGCGTTCGACAACAACCCCCACCAACACCCCGCACCCACTGATTCGCCGCATCCCGATTGACCTGCGCGTGCCAGAACAGATCGATTGCGATATCGGACAGCAGCACCGGCAACAAGCGGGAGCCCTGGCGGAACAGTCCGTCGTAGCGCTCAGCGCTCGAAAAAGGTAGGGTGCAGCACTTGCTGCTGTAATCGCAGCGCCACATGACTTTCGAGGTGAACCATGGTTCTGGTTGAAATCGTCACAGCGCTGGCGCTGCTGCAATATTTCCTGTTCAGCGTGCTGGTCGGGCAGGCGCGGGTCAAATACGGCGTGATGGCGCCGGCTGTGACCGGGCACGAGATGTTCGAGCGCCATTACCGCGTGCAGATGAACACGCTGGAGGTGCTGGTGCTGGTGCTGCCCTCGCTCTGGCTGGCGGCGCGGTACTGGTCGCCGCTGCTGGTGGCGGGGCTCGGGGTGGTTTATCTGGTCGGGCGCTTCGTCTATCTGCGCGCTTATGTGCGCGATCCGGCCAGCCGTGGCACGGGTTTCGTGCTCAGCCTCGGGCCGGCGATGACGCTGCTGCTGGCCGGGCTGGCGGGCGCGGTGCAGGCCGCGTTCAAGTGACCGACCTGCCGATCCTCTGGCGCGACGAGCACCTGATCGCCATCCACAAGCCGGCCGGCTGGCTGGTGCACCGCACCGGGCTGGATGCCGGCGAAACCCGTTTCATCGTGCAGACGCTGCGCGGCCAGCTCGGCGGGCAGCATGTCTATCCGGTGCACCGGCTCGACAAGGGCACTTGCGGCGTGCTGGTGCTGGGGCTGCACCACGAGGCGGCGCGCGGCCTGTCGCTGGCTTTTGCCACGCACGCGGTGTGCAAGCGCTATCTGGCGCTGGTGCGCGGCTGGGCGCCGCCGGAGATCGAGGTCGATCACGCGCTGCGCCCCGACGACACGGCGCCTGACGCCCCCGCGCAGCCGGCCCAGACCCGGTTCCGCCGCCTGGCGCGGCTGGAGCTGGCGGAATCGGCTGACCCGCGTTTTGCCAGCACCCGCGCCGCGCTGGTCGAGGCGCTGCCGCGCACCGGCCGGCGCCATCAGATCCGCCGCCATCTCAAGCACCTGGCGCATCCGATCTTGGGCGACTCGACCCATGGCAAGGGCCCGCTGAACCGCTGGTGGGCCGAGCGCCTGGGTCTGCAGCGCCTGTGGCTGCACGCCTGGCGGCTGGAGCTGGCACACCCGATGACCGGCGCGCGCTTGTGTTTCGACAGCGGCCTGCAGTGCAACGAGCGCGGCCTGACTGCCCCCGACGGCGGCCCGCCCGATCTGCTCGACTGGCAAGGGCTGACGCAGCGGCTGGCCTGGGTGAAAGGTTGAGCTTGATGACTCTTGGCACACAGACAGCGGGGTGCGAATGAAGTTCAATCAAGGTGATGAGCACACCAACCCCCGGCTTCAATGCCCAGTTGTGGCACCGTTTCCAGGCCATCGCCAAGCCGTACTGGCACTCGGACGAGCGCTGGCGCTCAGGCGGGCTGCTCGCGTTGATGCTGCTGTTGCTGCTCGGCCAGACCGGCTTCAACGTCATGTTCAACAACGAGACCGGCGAGTTCACCTCGGCGCTGGCGGCTGGCGACGCCGAGCGCTTCTGGGCCTCGATCTGGCGTTTCAGCGCCATCCTGGTGGCCGCCGTACCGATCTACGCCTGCTACTACTATGTGCGTGACACGCTCGGGCTGCGCTGGCGGCGCTGGCTGACCGACAGCCTGCTGGCGCGCTACTTCAGCCACCGGGCCTTCTACCAGCTCAACGCGGTGGCCGGCATCGACAACCCGGACCAGCGCATCGCCGAGGACGTGGGCAGCTTCACCCAGCAGTCGCTCTACTTTTTGATGGTGGCGCTGGGATCGCTGATCCAGCTGATCGCCTTCACCAGCGTGCTGTGGTCGATCTCGCAGCTGCTGGTGTACTTCCTGATCGGCTACGCCATCGTCGGCACCTACTTCACCACGGCGGTGTTCGGGCGCGGACTGGTCGGGCTGAACTTTCGCCAGCTGCGCCGCGAGGCCGATTTCCGCTTCGGCCTGGTGCGGGTGCGCGAACACGCCGAGTCGATCGCCTTCCACGACGGTGAGGCGCAGGAAATGTCCGGGCTGCAGCGCCGCTTCGACGCGCTCTACCGCAACTTCCAGCAGGTGCTGCGCTGGCAGTTCGGCCTGAACCTGTTCCAGTACGCGCACAGCTTCCTGACCCTGGTGCTGCCGAGCGTGATCATTGCCGACGACGTGCTGTCAGGCCGGCTGGAGGTGGGCCGCGCGGTGCAGGCGGCCGGGGCATTCTCGGCCATCCTGAGCGCGCTGACGGTGATCGTCGAGCACTTCGAGGGCCTGAGCCGCTTCGCCGCCGGGGTCGAACGCCTGCATGCCTTTGCCGAGACGCTGGACCAGCAAGCCCAGCAGCACATCAATCCGGCCGAGCCGACCCGCTACATCGAGTCGGTGCACGGCACCCGGCTGGCGCTCGACCACGTCACCGTGCTGACGCCGCAGCGCGAGCACACGCTGATCCGCGATCTCTCGCTCGTCATCGAGCCCGGCGCCGGGCTGCTGATCGTCGGCCCGAGCGGCAGCGGCAAGAGCTCGCTGCTGCGCGCGCTGGCCGGGCTGTGGGACACGGGGGCCGGCCAGATCGTGCGGCCCGGCTCGGCCGAGATGCTGTTTCTGCCGCAGCAGCCCTATCTGGCGCTCGGCAACCTGCGCAGCCAGCTGCTCTACCCGCACACCGACCGCGCGATTTCGGATGAAGAGCTGCTGACCCTGCTGCTGCAAGTGAATCTGCCCGATCTGGCCGAGCGGGTCGGCGGCCTCGACGCCGAGCTGGACTGGGCCAAGCTGCTGTCGATCGGCGAGCAGCAGCGCCTGGCGTTTGCCCGCGTGCTGCTCGCCAAGCCGCGCTACGTGATGCTCGACGAGGCCACCAGCGCACTCGACATGAGCAACGAGGCGCGCCTGTACGAGCAGCTGGCCGGCATCGCCACCACGCCGATCAGCGTCAGCCACCGCCCCGCCACCCTGCCCTACCACCATCAGGTGCTGGAACTCAGCGGCGACGGCGGCTGGTCGCTGCATTCGGCGGATGGGTATCGGTTTGAGTGAGGCGACGCGGATCTGATCGCCCGCACATCAGCGCTCACCCCGCCCCGACCCGCTTCAGCGCCTCGCGCACCGTCAAGCCCGACAGCCCCGCACGATTCGCGGCCACATACGCTTGCACCGCCGGTGCGTCCCAGCGGGCGTAGTCGCGCAGCGCCCAGCCGATGGCCTTGCGGATGAAGAAATCGGTCTCGGGTGCCAGCGCGGTGGCGTAGCGGAACAGGCGCTCGGTGTCGGTGTCGAGGCGCCAGCCGAGCTGGTGAATCATCGCGATGCGGCGCACCCAGAGGTAGTCGTGCTGCAGCGCGGCGTCCATCAGGCGCTGCGGGTCCGGGTTCGGCGCGGTGCTGCGTGCGGCGTGGATCACATCACCGACCACGCCGGCCAGGCCATCGACCGTGTCCCACCAGGCGTGGCGCTGCGCCAGAGCGAGCAGCGCCGCGATGGCCTCCAGCCCGAGCGCCTTGTGATGGCGCGCCAGCAGATCGACCGCCACGTAGTGGTATTCGCGCTGCGGCAGCTGCCAGAGCAGGTCGGCCGTGGCGAGCAGCTCGGCGCTGCTCGGCTGCCAGCGGCCCAGCGTGGCGATGGCCTGGCGGCGCGGCAGCGTCTGGATGCCGAGGAAATCGAACTGATCGCGCTGGTAGGCGCGCATCTGGCGGGCGCGCTCGGTGTCGGCCAGTGGCGCCAGCGCGGCGCGGGCTTCAATCAGGTAGTGCTGCGGACTCATGCGGCCGATTTTGCCGCTCGCCCTCGCGCATGAAATTTTCAGCGTCTGCCGCCACAATGCGGCGCATGACACTGACCAAGAAGATCGTGCTCGCTGTGGCGAGCCTGTTGCTGGTGGTACTGGTGGGCATGGCCTGGCTGGTACTGACGTTTGACGCGAACCGCTACAAGAGCGTGGCGGTCGATTGGATGCGCGAACACAAGCAGCGCACGCTCTCGATCGGCGACATCAAGCTCGGCGTATTCCCGCGCCTGCAGGTCGAGCTGAGCCAGGTGGCGCTGAGCGAGTTCAAGCAGCCCGAGCAGCGCTTTGTGGCGCTGGAGTCGGCGCGGCTGTCGGTGCAGTTGCTGCCGCTGCTGCACAAGCAGCTGGTGGTCGATGAGGTCGCCGCCAAGGGCCTGACGCTGCGCTACCACCGCGACGCCGACGGCAAACGCAACATCGACGATCTGCTGCAGCCGAGCGCGCCCACGCCCGCCGACACCAGCCCCAGCGCGCCGCTGCGCTTTGACATCAACGCCGTGCAGCTGGAGCAGTTGCAGCTGCAACTCGACGACGAACTCGGCCATCTGCACGGCCAGGTCGCGCTGGCCTCGCTCAAGACCGGCCGGCTCAACCCGGATGTGGTCGCACCCGTCAGCCTGGTGGCCGAGGCGCAACTGACCGAGCCCAAGCTGAACGCCAAGCTGAGCGGCTCGCTGCAGCTGCAGTTCGATCCGGGTGACGGCGCCAAGCGCCCTCTCAAGCTCACCACCCGCCAGGTGGCACTGCAGCTCGGATTGGACGCCGGCCCGCTGCAGCTGAAGGACAGCACGCTGGCGCTGGACCGCTTCGAGCTGCTGCCGGCCGAGCAGCGCTTCACCATCAGCCAGTTGGCGCTGCGGCTGCAAGGCGGCCTGCAAGGCGGCGCGCAACGCTTCAAGGTCGATCTGCGCTGGCCGCAGCTGGCGATCCACGGCCAGCAGCTGCAAGGCTCTGACATCAACGGCAACTTCGAGCTGCAAGGCCCGACCGCGCTGCAAGGCACGCTGAGCTCCGGCCTGCCCAGCGGCAGCTTCGACGCCATTCGGCTGCGCGCCTTCAAGCTGGCGTTCGGCGTGGCGTCGAGTGGCGCCAACGCCTCGCGCCTCAACGGCACGATCCAGACCGACATCGAGGCGCTGACCGAAACCAAGCAGATCACGCTCGGCGGCCTGACGATCGACGCCTCGGTGCAGAACCCGGCCATCAAGCCGCTCAAGATCGACGCCAAGGGCCAGATCGAGGCCTCGCCGCAGCACGCGCACTGGCAGCTGGCCGGCCAGATGAACGCGCAAGCCTTCAGCAGCGACGGCCAACTCACGCTCGGCGGCAAAGTGCCGCAGCTGCAAGCCCAAGCCAAGTTCGGCGAGCTTGATCTGGACGCACTGCTGCCGCCGCGCCCGGCCGAACCCGCCTCGGCGCCCAAGAGCAGCGCCGATGTGCCGGTCGATCTGAGCGGCCTGCACGCCATCAACGCCAAGGTCGATCTGCAAGCCGGGCTGCTGAAATATCAACCGTTCGTGATCCACGATCTGGTTGCCAGCGCGACGCTGGAAAACGGCACGTTGAAGCTCGCCCCGCTGCGCCTGAAAACCTGGGACGGCACGCTCGACGCACTGCTGCAGGCCGACGCTGGCAACAGCCCGGCGCAACAGCGTCTGGGGCTGCAGGCCACTGCGCAGAACATTCAGATCCAGGCCCTGCTGAAAGATGTCGCCAAGACCGATCTGCTCGACGGCCGTGGCCGCGTCACGCTGGACGTGCACACCGGCGGCGCCTCGGTGAACGCCTTCAAGGCGGCGCTGAACGGCAGTGCCGCGCTGCAGTTGCGTGACGGCGCCATCAAGGGCATCAACCTGGCGCAAAAGCTGCGCGAGTTCAAAGCCACCTTGAGCCTGCAATCCGATGCCGTGCAGCAGGCGCGCCAGACCGAGAAGACCGATTTCTCCGAGCTGTCGGCCAGCTTCCAGATCAAGGACGGCGTGGCCAGCAACCACGATCTGGACATGAAAAGCCCGTTCCTGCGGCTGGGCGGCGACGGCCAGGTCAATCTGCCCAAGGGCAGCCTGGACTACACCGCCCGCGCCACCGTGGCCGCCACCGCCACCGGTCAGGGCGGCGCCGACCTCAGCGCGCTCAAGGGCGTGACGGTGCCGGTGCATCTGTCCGGCCCGTTCGACGCGCTCGGCTGGAAGATCGATTGGTCCGGCGTGGCAGCGGGTGCCGCCGGCAACACGCTCAAGCAGGCGGGGGATCAGCTCAAGAGCAAAGCCACCGAGCAGTTGCAAGCCGCAGCGGCTGACAAGCTCGGCCTGAAAGCCAGCGGTGCCGCTGCCTCCGCACCGCTGCAAGAGCAATTGAAGGACAAGGCGCGCGACGAGGTAAAAAACCGCTTGCAAGGACTCTTCAAGTAACCCAGACAGTACTGCCAATCCAACCTCAGCAGCCGCCCGCCATCGACTTCAATGTCATGGCTGCGGCCGTGCTGGATGATTTTGCCGCGCTCCAGGCCATGACCAGATACTGGTCGGCCATCCACGCTATTAAGCCATCACATTTGATAACAAATATTTATTTCACGCCTTCATCAAAGGATTACGATGCACCCAAATAAGAAATATGAAACCAGATTTGCATGACGGACTGACAGCGCCTTTTCTGCCAGACAACACAGGGGAAATTCATGTCGTGTACTTGCTTCATTGTGCCCAAGGATGTTCTGGAGCGACTGTCCAAAGATCCCAGCCTGTCTGACGAGATTCGCAAAGCCTCGGAGCACACCGCCAAAGTCAGTGTCGAAATGCGCAAGCTGCGCGAGCAGGCGGTAGCACTCAGCAATATTGCCCAGACCACCGGCATTGCACTCGAAAAACTCGCTGCATCGCCTGCCATCACGGTCTACGATTGCAAGCAGCACCAGACATTGCCGGGCTCACCGGTCTCGAATCCGGGCAGTTCTGCTGATCTCACCGCCTCGCGCGCCTTCAAGGAAACCACGGCGGTCGCCCAGTTCTACAAGCAGATCTTCGGGCGCAACTCGATCGATGGCGTCGGCATGACCATGATGTCCTCGGTGCACTATGGCGTCAAATATAACAACGCCATGTGGAACGGCTCCCAGATGGTGTATGGCGATGGCGACAGCCAGTTGTTCGTCGACTTTACGGCCGGCAATGACGTGATCGGGCATGAACTGACCCATGGGGTAACGCAGTACACGCTCCGCCTCGGCTATTCAGGTGATGCCGGCGGCTTGAATGAAAGCCTGTCCGACTGTTTTGGCTCGATGTTCCGCCAATGGCAAGCCAATCAGGATGTTGCGCATGCCGATTGGCTGATCGGCCACGACATCATGGGCCCGGTTGCCAAGTCGAAGGGATATACCTGCCTGCGCAACATGGCCAATCCGGCCGATACTCATGCGCTGGCACCGCAGCCCACCAAATACTCTCAGATCACTGCGGGCATGGATCCGCACTACAGCAGCGGCCCACCCAATTTGGCTTTCTGCCTGGCTTGCAAGGCGGTTGGTGGCAAGAGTTGGGAAAAGGTCGGTCAAATCTGGTATCACGCCATGACCAGTGGTGCCAGCCCCACCATGAAAATGAAGGAGTTCGCAGATCGGACGCGTAAACTGGCTACCCAGCTGTTTGGTTCTACTCCTGCTGTTGCTGTTGCCGTGGACCACGCATGGAAAGAAATCGGCATTTGATTCAGCACCAACCGGCCACTCCGCCAAGAAAATGACTACCGCTGAAATCCTTCATATTGAACGAATCGGTGGTTTTGGCGGATTCGGCCTGCCGGGCTCGCATCTGAAGAGCAAAGGAGATATTTCGACTTCAGCGCTGTCCAGCGCAGATCGGCAGGCTCTTCAGCTGCTTTTTCGTGATGCCGGTGCCCATGCAGGTGCGGCGATGCCAGATGAATTCATCTACCGCATCACCAGACAAGTCGGCACGCAGCAGCAGACCATCGAAGTACCGGAATCCAAGGTTCCTCTGCCGATCAGAAACTGCGTCAAAGACACCCTTGAGTGACGGTGGGTCTGCAGATAAAATCTTCCACAAGAAGTCGGGCAATCAGCAGTTGATTGCCCGATATTCCATGCGTCAGCACCCACTCAAATCGACATCAACTGCCGCACCCCTTCAGCTTCCATGTCCTTGCCCCGGCCGCGCTGGATGATTTCACCGCGCTCCATCACCAGATACTGGTCAGCCAGTTCGGCGGCGAAGTCGTAGAACTGCTCGACCAGGATGATGGCCATGCGCTGGCCGTTCATGCCACGGTCGGCCAGCATGCGGATCACCCGGCCGATGTCCTTGATGATGCTGGGCTGGATGCCTTCGGTCGGCTCGTCCAGTATCAATAACTTCGGGCCGGCGGCCAGAGCGCGCGCAATTGCCAATTGCTGCTGCTGGCCGCCCGACAAATCACCGCCACGGCGATGCAGCATCTGTTTCAGCACCGGGAACAGCTCGAACAGCTCGGGTGGAATCGGCGTGCTGGCGGGTTTGTAGGCCAGGCCCATGCGCAGATTGTCTTCCACCGTCAGGCGGCCGAATATCTCGCGGCCCTGCGGCACATAACCGACGCCCTTGCGCACGCGCTCATACGGTGTGTCCTTGCTGATATCGTTGCCGTCCAGCGTCACCGAGCCGGCCTTGATCGGCACCACGCCCATCAGGCTTTTCAGCAAGGTGGTCTTGCCGACACCGTTGCGGCCTAGCACCACCGTGACTTCACCGAGTTTGGCTTCGAAATCGAGCCCGCGCAGAATGTGCGAGCCGCCGTAATACTGGTTCAAGCCGGAGACTTTCAGCATATTCAGGTTCCTTCTGGCTCCCCTCCCCCCGCGTGGGGGAGGGGTTGGGGGAGAGGGGGATTCGTAACCGGCCGCCCCCTCTCCCCAGCCCTCTCCCACGAGGGGCGAGGGAGTTTTCAGTTCACCTGCCGAGGTAAACCTCGACCACCTTTTCATTGGCCTGCACATCGCTCAGCTTGCCTTCGGCCAGCACGCTGCCTTCGTGCAGCACGGTGACGGTCTTGCGACCTTCGGTGAGCTGATCGACAAACTTCATGTCGTGTTCCACCACCACCAGCGAATGCTGGCCTTCGAGCGAGAGGAACAATTCAGCGGTGCGCTCGGTTTCCTCGTCGGTCATGCCGGCGACTGGTTCATCGAGCAACAGCAGTTTGGGATCCTGCATCAAGAGCATGCCGATTTCCAGCCACTGTTTCTGGCCGTGACTCAGCAATCCCGCCGTGCGCTGCGCATCATTTTTCAGGTGAATCAGCGTGATGATTTCACCGATGCGATCCAGTTGCGCGCCGGTCAGGCGGTGAAACAGGCTGGCGCGCGCACGGCGATCAGCTTTCAGCGCGAGTTCGAGATTCTCGAACACGCTGAGTTCCTCGTACACGGTGGGTTTCTGGAACTTGCGGCCGATGCCGATCTGGGCGATGTCGTTTTCGCGCAGGCGCAGCAGGTCGATGGTCGAGCCAAACGAGGCCTTGCCGGCATCCGGCCGGGTCTTGCCGGTGATGACATCCATCATCGTGGTCTTGCCGGCACCGTTCGGGCCGATGATGCAGCGCAACTCGCCGACGTTGATCGACAGGCTCAAGTTATTCAGCGCCTTGAAACCGTCAAAACTGACCGTGATGTCGTCCAGATAGAGCGCCACGCCATGCGTGAAATCCGGCTCGCCGATGCGCATGACCCGGCCGTACGCAGCGGCCCGACCACCTGATTCACCAGCGCTGGTGGCGACTTTCTGATCGTGCTGGGCCTTGACCTCAGCCAGCGATTCCATCAGTTCCGGGGTCATGACTTGGCTTCCTTTTTCTTGCGGAACAATCCGACCAGACCCTGCGGCAGGAACAGCGTCACCGCGATGAACAGCGCACCGAGAAAATACAGCCAGAATTCCGGAAATACCTGCGTGAACCAGCTCTTGGCACCGTTGACAAAAAAGGCGCCGACAATCGGCCCGATCAACGTGGCGCGGCCACCCACTGCCGTCCAGATCGCGATCTCGATCGAGGCCGCTGCGCTCATCTCGCCCGGATTGATGATGCCGACCTGCGGCACATACAGCGCGCCGGCCACGCCACACATCACTGCGCTGAGCGTCCAGATACTCAGCTTGTAGGCAATCGGGTCATAGCCGGTGAACATGACACGACTTTCGGCGTCGCGGATCGCCTGCAGCACGCGGCCATACTTGCTGTGCACGATGACACGCGCCAGCAGGTAGAAACAGATCAGCGTGAGGCCCGTCAGCACAAACAGCGTCATGCGGGTGGACGGCTGCGCGATGGGAATATTGAGGATGCGCTTGAAATCGGTGAAGCCGTTGTTGCCACCAAAACCGGTTTCGTTGCGAAAGAACAGCAGCATCGCCGCAAAGGTCATCGCCTGGGTGATGATCGAGAAATACACGCCCTTGATGCGTGAGCGGAAAGCGAAGAAACCAAACACAAAGGACAGCAGCGCCGGCACCAGAATCACCATCGCCATCTGGAACACGAAACTGTCGCTGAAGGTCCATTGCCACGGCAGCGTTTTCCAGTCGAGGAAGACCATGAAATCCGGCAGATCGCTCTTGTAGTTGCCATCGCGGCCGATCTGGCGCATCAGATACATGCCCATCGCATAACCACCAAGCGCGAAGAACAAGCCGTGGCCGAGCGACAAAATGCCCGTATACCCCCAGATCAAATCCATCGCCAGCGCGCAGATCGCGTAACACATGATCTTGCCGACCAGCGCCACCGAGTATTCGCTCAGGTGAAAGATATTGCCATCCGGTACCAGCAAATTCAGCGCCGGCACCAGCAGCACCACGGTGATCAGCGCGGCCAGCACCGCCAGCCAGCCGCGCGGGCCGAGCAGCAGGCCGCGCTTTGGGGAGAAATCCAGCGTCGTGCTCATCGAAACAGGCGTCGTTGCAGCAGTTGTCATCTCAAGCCTCCGCCGAGCGGCCCTTCATTGCAAACAGGCCTTGCGGACGTTTCTGGATGAACACCACGATGCAGACCAGCACCATGATCTTGGCCAGCACCGCGCCGGCCACGCCTTCCAGCAACTTGTTCAGCACGCCCAGACCGAGCGCCGCGTAAACCGTGCCGGCCAGCTGGCCGACGCCGCCCGTCACCACCACCATGAAGGCATCGACGATGTAGCTCTGACCCAGGTCCGGGCCGACGTTGCCGATCTGGCTCAGCGCGCAGCCGGCCAGTCCGGCGATGCCGGCGCCGAGCGAAAACGCATAGGTGTCGATGCGCGCGGTGTTGATGCCCATGCACGAGGCCATGCGGCGGTTCTGCGTCACGCCGCGCACGAACAGGCCCAGGCGTGTCTTGGCGATCAGCAGCGCCACGCCGCCCAGCACCAGCCCGGCGAACACGATGATGGCCAGCCGGTTGTAGGGCAGGATCAGGTTCGACATCACCTGCACGCCGCCGGACAGCCAGGCCGGGTTCTCGACCGCGACGTTCTGCGCGCCGAACAAGCTGCGCACGCTCTGCATCAGCACCAGGCTGATGCCCCAGGTGGCGAGCAGTGTTTCGAGCGGCCGGCCGTACAGCCAGCGGATCACGCTGCGCTCCAACGCGGCGCCGACCAGCGCGGCGGCCAGGAACGAGGCCGGAATCGCCACCACGATGTAGGCGTCGAACAGCCCCGGCAGATGCTGGCGGAACAGGTTCTGCACCAGGTAGGTGGCGTAGGCGCCGATCATCATCAGCTCGCCGTGCGCCATGTTGATGACGCCCATCAGGCCGTAGGTGATGGCCAGGCCGAGGGCGACCAGCAGCAGGATCGAGCCCAGGCTGATGCCGGTGAAGATCAGGCCGAAGCGCTCGCCCCAGGCGAGCCGACCATCGACCGCCGCGATGGCGGTCATCAGCGCGCCGCGCACGGCCGGGTCGGTCTCGACGCCGGGCGCCAGACGTTCCTGCATCAGGCTCTTGACGGTGGATTCGCTGCTGGCGGCCAGCGCCTGCGCCGCGTCGAGCCGCTTGGCCGGATCGCTGGCGGAAATCAGGATGGTGGCGCGCATCAGCGCCAGCCGGGCCTTCAGGCCGGGGTTGGTTTCGGCGGCGACCGCCTTGTCGATCAGCGGCAGCTGGCTCTCGTCGAGCGACTGCTTGGCCAGCTCGGTGAGCGCTTCGGCGCGCACCGCCACATCGGGCGAGACGAGTTTGAGCACGCCCAGCGCCGCTTCCAGCGCGCCGCGCATGCGGTTGTTGTTGATGACGTCTTCGGCTGCCTCGGGCAGCGTGGCGGCGGTCTGGCTGCCGGCTTCGACGGTCTGGTCGCCCTGCAGCAGATAGGCCTTGTCGCCCGCGACCTTGACCTCGCCGTTCAGCAGCGCCTGCACAAAAGTAGCCAGGGCGGCGTCACCGTCAACGGCGGCCTGATTCAGCGCGCTGATGCGGGCGTCGGTCTCGCCGGAGGCGATCGCGACGGCCTGCGCCGGGGTCAGCGCCAGTGCAGCGGAGGAGGCCACACAGCTCGCGGCGAACGCCAGCCAGACAGCGGGACGGACCAGGAAGGATCGCAAGGGCTTCACGTGAGACATGCTCTGGTTGCAGACGTCATGAAGCCGGGCCCGCAGGCCCGGCTGAAGGATTCACCCGACGATCACATCTTGGCGGGTTCGTCCTTCTTGCCCTTGTTTTCCGGGATGTACGGGCTCCACGGCTGGGCCTTGACGGGGCCCGGGGTCTTCCAGACCACGTTGAACTGGCCGTCCGCCTTCACTTCGCCGATGAAGACCGGCTTGTGCAGGTGATGGTTCTTCGGGTCCATCGTGCTGGTGAAGCCGCCCGGCGCCTTGAAGGTCTGGCCGGCCATCGCCGCGATCACCTTGTCGGTGTCGGTCGACTTGGCCTTCTCGACCGCCTGCGCCCACATGTGGATGCCGATGTAGGTGGCTTCCATCGGGTCGTTGGTGAGCGGCTTGTCCTTGTGGCCGGCGATGCCCTTGGCCTTGGCGTAGTCGCTCCACAGCTTGATGAAGGCCGTGTTGGTCGGGTTCTTGATCGACATGAAGTAGTTCCACGCCGCCAGGTGGCCGACCAGCGGCTTGGTGTCCACGCCGCGCAGTTCTTCCTCACCCACCGAGAACGCCACCACCGGCACGTCGGTCGCCTTCAGGCCCTGGTTGCCGAGTTCCTTGTAGAACGGCACGTTGGAGTCGCCGTTGATGGTCGAGACCACCGCCGTCTTCTTGCCTTCAGCCGAGAACTTCTTGATCTTGGCAATGATGCCTTGGTAGTCGGAGTGACCGAACGGGGTGTACTCCTCCATGATGTCCTCGTCCTTCACCCCCTTGGAGTGCAGGAACGAGCGCAGGATCTTGTTGGTGGTGCGCGGGTAGACGTAGTCGGTGCCCAGCAGCACGAAGCGCTTGGCGGTGCCGCCGTCCTTGCTCATCAGGTATTCGACGGCCGGAATGGCTTGCTGATTCGGCGCCGCGCCGGTGTAGAACACGTTCTTGGACAGCTCCTCGCCTTCGTACTGGACCGGGTAGAACAGCAGCGAGTTCTTCTCTTCATAGACCGGCAGCACCGACTTGCGCGACACCGAGGTCCAGCAGCCGAAGGTCACGGCCACCTTGTCCTGGTCGATCAGCTGCTTGGCCTTCTCGGCGAACAGCGGCCAGTTGGAGGCCGGATCAACGACGACGGGCTCAAGCTTCTTGCCCAGCACGCCGCCCTTGGCGTTGATCTCGTCGATCGTCATCAGCACGGTGTCCTTGAGCACCGTTTCCGAGATCGCCATCGTGCCCGACAGCGAATGCAGCACGCCGACCTTGATGGTGTCAGCGGCTTGCGCCCACAGCGGCAGACCGATGGCGCTCACGCCGATGGCAACGGCGCTGAGACTCTTGGCAAACGTGCGACGGGAAGATTTCATGCGAGTGGCTCCTGGACTGTGGCAACAACCGTTGCGGCACTGGGTGAACGGATGCCTTCAGTGTCGGAGCCCCCGACGGGATCAGAAATACGCCGGATGGCGTAGCAAGCGGATGGTGCGCAGGGCACGCACAAGCGCACCAGAAACGGGCGGACCGGATTGATCGCCGACCCGGTCGCGCCGTCAACTTCAAGGTGCAGGATGGCGGCTTCGCCACCGAATCAGCCCCCTCATGCACCGCCCACACCATCCCCACCGCCTCCTGCGCCTGCTTGTGGCCCGCCCGCGTCTGTGGAGCTCGATCGCGGTCGGTGTGGCGGCGTATCTGGCGCTGCCCGAGGCGCTGGTCCATCACGCCGAGGCGCGCGTGCTGCTTGGCTGGAACGCCTGCACGCTGCTGTACCTCGGCCTGGCGCTGCACATGGTGCGGCGCTCTGACTCGGAGCGCATGCAACGCCGGGCGCTGCATCAGAACGAGGGGCGCATCCTGGTCTTGACGATGGTGGTGGTGGCGGCCATCGCGGTGCTGCTGGCGATCGGCTCGCAGCTGTCGGCCCTCAAGGCGATGCACGGCCTGACCAAGACGCTGCACGCCAGCTTGGCCGCCGTCACGGTGCTCAGCTCCTGGCTGTTCACGCAGACGCTGTTCGGCCTGCACTACGCGCACGACTTCTATGCGGCGCGTGTGCGTAGCCAGCCCGATGTGCTGCAGTTTCCCGGCACGGTCGACCCGACCTACGGCGACTTCTTCTACTTCGCTGCGGTGATCGGCACCTCGGGGCAGACGGCCGATGTGGCGTTCACCAGCTCCGAGCTGCGCCGCATCGGCGTGCTGCACTGCATCCTGGCGTTCTTCTTCAACACCACCGTCCTGGCGCTGACCATCAATATCGCGGCGGGGTTGTTTTGAGCCGCCCCACAGAAACACGCGACGGGTGGCGCGGACTCAGCCCAGCTCGATCACGCCAATCTGGCCCTGCCCTGCGGCTTCGATGAGCGACGCCTGCCCGGCGCCGCACAAGGCCGACAGAACCTGCGCATTGCTGCAGTTACCCAGCACGAGCCGAATCACCACTGGCGGCGGCCCGTAAAGGGTGGACAGATCCAGAAAATCATCGTCCTTGGTGACGATCACAAAATCGTGTTCGCGAGCGTAGCCCCAGACGGCGCGGTCGTCGAAACCACTCAGTCCCACGAGCGTGACCTGGCTGGAGCCGGGATAACCAGCTTGCAAACCTGGCACCAGCCGGTGTGACAGGTTCTCGTCCAGCAACAGCTTCACGCGGCACGCACCCAGGCGGTGTGGCGTTCCCGGTCAGCCGCATAAGCCAGCGCGGACTGGATGTCTTCTGGCGTCAGTTGCGGAAAGTCTTCAATGATTTCCTGACTAGACATGCCGCTCGCCAGCCAGTCCAGCACATCGTTCACCGTGATGCGCAGGCCACGGATGCACGGCTTGCCGCCACGTTTGCCAGGCTCCAGCGTGATCCGATCGCGGTAGGACAACATCGACATGCTCCGGTTGAAGGTCGTGCCGGCACTTTAGCGCGTCCAGCAAACCTGAAAGATGCGTTTTGCTTTGCCCTCACCCCCCCAACTGCCGCACGCTCGCCAGCGCCACCGACGCCGCCGCATTGCGTGTCTCGACGCCGAGCTTCTCGTAGACGTGCTCCAGGTGCTTCTTCACCGTGGCCGGGCTGGAGCCGAGGATGTCGCCGATGTCGCGATTCGTCTTGCCTTTCACGACCCAGTACAGCACCTCGGCTTCGCGGTGCGTGAGCTTGAAGGCGAGCATCAGTGCTTCCAGGGCGGCAGCGTCGTCGGCCTCGCGCAGCACCAGCAGCCACTGACCTTCGCCAGTGGCCTCGTGCAAGGTGAAGCGCAGGCGCCGCCCGCCCGCGTCCAGCGTCACCGAGGGCGAGGCGGCGATCACGCCCTCGACCGGGCCGAGCCGGGCGGCTTCGCGCTGCAGCCAGGCCAGCAGTTCGGTCGGGGCACGGCGGCCATCGCTGGCGAAATGGATTTCGAGCAGCTGGCGCGCCAGCGCGGTCTGCCAGACCAGCCGGCCGTCCTGCAGATGCACCACCAGCGTGGCGTGGCCGAAGGCGTCGAGCGCGTTGCGGGCCTGGCGCTGCTCGCGCGCCGCGTGCAGATGGGTGGCGACGCGCGCGATCACCTCACGCACGCGGATCGGCTTGGTGACGTAGTCGGTGCCGCCGGCCGCGAAGGCCGCCACCACATGTTCGGTCTCGGTCAGGCCGGTCATGAAGACGATCGGAATGGCGGCGGTCTGCGGGTCGGCCTTCAGGCGGCGCGCCACCTCGAAGCCGTCCATGCCGGGCATCACGGCGTCGAGCAGGATCAGGTCGGGCCGTGCCTGGGCGGCGCGAGTCAGCGCCGAGGCGCCGTCGATCGCGACCAGCACGGTGTAGCCCGATTCGTCGAGCGCGTCGTGCAGCACGGCCAGGTTGTCGGGCACGTCATCGACGATCAGCACCACGTCGGCGGCGTTGCGGTCCAGCATGGAGTCAAAGCTTTCAGTGTTCATCCAAGGCCTTGCGGAGCAAACCGCTCATCGCGTCAAGTTGAAACTGGCTCGCCAAGGCGCGCAGCTGGGCGACGAGCTCGGCACTATCGGGTGATTCGGACGCCAGTGCGTCGAGCTGGCGCAGCACACCGCGCACATGGCCCAGCTCGACCGCATCCTGCAGCGCTTTCAGGCGCGCCGGCGCGAGTCGAAGCGGCGCTGGCGGCCGCACCATACCTTCAGGCGGCCTCGGCAGGCTGAGCGGCGGCGCGACAACCACGCTGGCGTCAACACCATCACCGCGCCCGCCCGGCCGGCCGGCCTCGATCCACTGCAGCTGCAGGCGCCGGCCGAGCCAGTCGAGCAGCTCGGCCAGCCGCACCGGCTTGACCAGGAAGTCGGCCGGCGTGATGCCGACGTCGTTGTCGAGGCCCTTGTCAAAGGCGTTGGCCGAGACGATCGCCGCTGGCGCCGCGCTCAGGCCCTCGGCACGGATGCGCCGCAGCGTCGCCCAGCCGTCGATGCCCGGCATCGCCAGGTCCATGAAGATGGCGTCGGGCGGAGCCGCAGGATCGTCCGCCACCGGTGACTCGGCCACCGCACCGGCCACCGCACCCGCCAGCAGCGCCAGCGCCTCCTCGCCGCTGGCGGCCTGGCGGATCGTGAAGCCGAGCGGCTCCAGCAGGCTCGCCAGCAGACCGCGATCGACCTCCTCGTTGTCCACCACCAGCACGGTGCGGCGCGGGCCGAGGTAGCCGGTGCGCGCCGTCGCGCGCGGCAGCTCGCGCTCGACCAGCCCGTCGCGCAGCGCCGGCAGGAACAGCCGGATGCGGAAGGTGGTGCCGACACCCGGCGTGCTCTCGGCGCTGAGCTCGCCGCCCATCAGGTCGGTGAGCATCTTGCTGATGGTCAGGCCCAGGCCGGTGCCGCCCACCGCCGCTGCGCCGGCCGCCGAGCCGCGCTCGAAGGGCTCGAAGATGCGCGCCAGCTCGGGCGCTGTCATGCCGGGGCCGGAGTCGATGATCTCGAAGCGCGCCATCTCGCCCGTGTACTTGAGCCGGAAGCGCACCTCGCCCTCGCGGGTGAACTTGACCGCGTTGCCCAGCACGTTGATGAGGATCTGGCGCAGGCGCTTCTCGTCGGCGCGCACGCCCTCGGGCAGGTGGGCGTCGAACTCGCTGTGAAAGCCGATGCCCTTGGCAGCGGCCTGCAACTCGAACAGGTGCGCGATCTCGCGCAGGCTGTCGGCAAAGCGCATCGGCCGCACGTCGAGCTTGAGCTTGCCGCTCTCGATGCGGGCGATGTCGAGCGTGCCCTCGATCAGCGACAGCAGATGGTCGCCGCCGCGCCGGATCACGCTGACGGCGCGGCGGCGGTGCGCCGGCATGCCCTCGTCCTCCTCCAGCAGCTGCGCGTAGCCGAGGATCGAGTTGAGCGGCGTGCGCAGCTCGTGGCTGATGGTGGTGATGTAGCGGCTCTTGGCCTGGTTGGCGGCGTCAGCCATCTGCTTGGCCTGCTGCAGCGCCAGATCGGTGGCGCGGTGCAGCTCGATCTCGCGCTGCAGGGCGCGGGTCTGTTCGTTGAGGGCCTGGGTCTGGCGATTGGCCTCTTCCTGCGCCACCTGGCGGCTCTTGTGCGCCAGCACCAGCCACCAGGCCACCACGCCAGCCAGCACCGCCAGCGCGGCGTAGGCCTTCAGATAACCGAGCCGCAGCGCGGGCGCCACCACCGTGGCCAGCACACCGCCGAGCGCGCCGCGCGCCGCATGCAGCTCCTCGCGCAGCGCAAACTGGCGCAGCTCCTGGTGATAGAGCACGCCGAACAGCAGCGCCAGCAGCGGCAACACCACCAGCATCAGCAGCAGGTAGTGCGCCAGGCCCTTGTCGAGGTACGGCCAGACCACTCGCGGCAGCAGCCGGCGCAGCACCGCCGACCACTGTGCCTCCAGCCCGGCGCCGGGCTTGCACAGATCGTGGCAGCGCGCGTCGAGCGTGCAACACAGCGAGCAGATCGGCCCGCCGTAGGCCGGACAGTGCGCCATGTCCTCGCCCTCGTAGTCGCGCTCGCAGATGCAGCAGCGTTGCAGCGTGTAGCGGCGATAGCTACCGGGCAGATCGGCTGGCAGCGCCACAGAGACATCGCCGCGAGCCGCAGCCGGCGCCGCAGCCACGTCCGGCGCATCCGACACCGCCGCACCGCCGACCCGCTGCGCCAGGTAATAGCGCCCGCCCGTCGCCCAGGCGATCAGCGGCGCGGCCAGCAACGCGGTGACCAGCGCGATCATGGCCGACCAGGCCTGCGCCATCGGACCGAACACGCCCAGGTGCGCCGCCACCGACAGGATCGAGGCAATGCCCATCGCGCCGACGCCGACCGGGTTGATGTCGTACAGATGCGCGCGGCGGAATTCGATGCCCGGTGGCGACAAGCCGAGCGGCTTGTTGATGAGCAGATCGGCCACCACCGCCATGATCCAGCTGATGGCGATGTTGGCGTACAGGCCCAGCACGCCACCGAGCGCCTGGAACACGTCCAGCTCCATCAGCATCAGCGCGATGCCGGTGTTGAACACCACCCAGACCACCCGGCCCGGATGGCTGTGCGCCACCCGCGAGAAGAAGTTGGACCACGCCAGCGAGCCGGCATAGGCGTTGGTGACGTTGATCTTGAGCTGCGACACCACCACGAACAGCGCGGTGGCCGCCACCGCAAAGCCGTAGTGCGGAAACACGTATTCGTAGGCCGCCAGGTACATCTGGTTCGGATCGACGGCGCGCTCCAGCGGCACCATGTGGCTGATGGCCAGGAAGGCCAGCAGCGCGCCGCCCAGCATCTTCAGCACGCCCGGAATCACCCAGCCGGAGCCGCCGACCAGCGTGCCCAGCCACCAGCGCCAGCGGTTGGCGGGGGTGCGCTCGGGCATGAAGCGCAGGTAGTCGGCCTGCTCGCCCATCTGGGTGATGAGCGCAATGCCGACCGTCATCGCCGCGCCGAACGCCTGCAGGTTGAAGCCGGTCAGGCCGCGCTCGCCGCCGTAGCGGGCCAGCTCAGCCAGCACGTCCGGGTTGTGCTGGAACACGTACCAGTACGGCGTGACCAGCATCAGCAGCCAGAGCGGCTGGGTCCAGACCTGAAGGCGGCTGATGATCGTTACACCATGTGTCACCAACGGCAACACCACCAGGGCGCAAATCAGGTAGCCCCAGGCGGGCGGAATGTCGAACGCCAGCTCCAGCGCGTAGGCCATCACCGCCGCTTCGAGCGCAAAGAAGATGAAGGTGAAGCTGGCGTAGATCAGCGAGGTGATGGTCGAGCCGATGTAGCCGAAGCCGGCGCCGCGCGTCAGCAGGTCCATGTCCACGCCGTGGCGAGCGGCATAAATACTGATTGGCAGCCCGGCCAGGAAGATGATCAGCCCGGTGGCCAGGATCGCCAGCGCGGCGTTGACGAAGCCGTACTGCACCAGCAGCGTGGCGCCAACCGCCTCCAGCACCAGGAATGACGAGGCACCGAAGGCGGTGTTGGCGACCCGCCACTCGCTCCAGCGCCGGGCCGAGCGCGGCGTGAAGCGCAGTGCGTAGTCTTCCAGCGTCTCGCTGGCGACCCAGGCGTTGTAGTCGCGCCGGATCTTGATGACGCGCTGCGGTGGCGCGGCGGTCAGATCAGTGTTCGGGATCAATTCAGGCACATCGTGACGATTCATGGTTCCAGATCCGCCACCGCAGGCAAAGCGCGGCGCTCACGCTTGTGCCCTGCAACAATCCTGCCCGATCCCGGTCAGGCCCTCATTACTCTATTTTTGCCAGGCATAACGCAGTAACTGAGGTATCCGGGTCACGCAATTTGTGACATCTCTGGCAGTTGCGACACCTACAGTCGCTGCGGATCCAAGCTTGGATTTGAGGAGTCATGCTCATGTTGAAGTACCGCCTGCTTTCAGCCTCGATCGCCCTGGCCTTGGGCCTGGGCGCCTGTGGTGGTGGATCAAGTTCATCCACCGGTCCAACGACAAGTTCAACCGGCGTACTGGTCGACGACCTGATTGCCGGCGCGCAAGTGTTCTGCGACAGCAACAGCAACGGTGTGCTCGACTCAGGCGAAGCGGTGGTCAGCACCGATGACAACGGCGCCTACACCTTCAGCCCGGCCTGCGAAGCCCCGATTGTCTCGGTGGCCGGCACCGGCATGGACCTGACCAGCCTGCGCGCGCCGCGTGGTCATTTCCGTGCTCGCGCGAACAGCCAGGTGGTCTCGCCCTTCACGACCATGCTGGTGGAAAGCGGCCTGACGCTGGCCGAATTCCAGGCCGTGATGGTCAAGCTCGGCCTGGGTAACATCGACCCCGGCAGTTTCGACCCGACCGCGCCCGGCAACGCCGCCAAGCTGCAAACCGCGCTGGCGGTGGCCAAGCTGCTCAACGACCTGGCCGCCATCGTGGAAGCCAACGGCGGTGATGCCGAAGCCGCGTTCAAGGCCGCTGCGACCCAGCTGACCATGACGCTGCAAAACAAGACCCTGACCGGCGCTTCGCTGTTCGATGACGACACCGATCTCGGCGATGTCATTGACGCAGCGTCCGACAAGGCTTTTGACAGCGTGCCGGACTGGAAAGCCGACACCTCCGGCCAGAAAAAGAGCAACGCCAAGAAGATCGCCCGCGAAGGGGTCAGCGCCACCAGCAAGGCGATCCGCAACGCCAGCAACCATCAGGACGTGGAAGACAGCTTCCGCAATGAGGGCACCGCCCACCTGATCGCCGACACGCATCTGGATGACGACAACGAATCCAGCGCCAATGCCAAGCAGTGCAAGGACGATCAGAATTTTTCCAAGGCCCAGTTCGTCTATTCGACCGGCAACGCCCTGAAGCTGATCGGCGCGTCGTCAACGATCGACACCACCCTGACCGCGCTGGCGGCCAGCGGCGGCGTCAACACCAACGGCTTGTCGCTGGGCAACATCACGCGCATCGAGATGCCGCTGAAAGACTCCGGCCTGGCGCTGTCCAAGACCGGCCAGAAGGTCCAGATCGGCCTGGAAGTGACCGAAGTCGGCGGCAATCGCAAGCTGCAGATCCTGGTCGACAAGGTGCTGCTGCAACGTGACACGGTCCATCCGGGCCAGGCGGTGGTGAGCGTGCTGCAAGGCGCCGGACTGCGCTTTTATGCCCGCACCGCCAGCGGCATCGAGCTCTATCCGGCCGAGCCGCTGCGCAACAACACCGCCAACCTGCTGAGCAACAGCAGCAACGGCACCGTCGGCATCGACCTGGCCGTCATCACCGATCGACTCCTGAGCAACTTCAGCAGCGACGCCAACAAGACCTCGCTGATCAACAAGATGCTCAGCGACAAGGGCACCTTCCAGGTCCGGGTGATCGTCAGCGACATCGACTTCCGTCTGGCCAACGGCACCACCTTGCCGACTCAGAAAATCAGGATCGTCAACACCGGCCAGAGCCTCTCGGGAGCCGGCTTCACTGGCCGCCTGGTGTTTTGAGCCGGCGCCCGGCCATGGCTCGCGACACCCTCATGGCCGCCGGCTGGCCGCAGCACCTCAGCGCGCTGCTGCTGGGCGGCGCTCTGCTGGCGGCCGGGCCGGCGCGGGCAGCGCCGCTGGACGCGCT
>JBFPGZ010000003.1:0-65264 GCA_041083665.1 Leptothrix sp. (in: b-proteobacteria) | reverse complement strand
GCTCAGGCCTGGCCGGCCGGCTGGGCGGTGGCGCGCGCCACGGCGGCGAGCACGGCGGCGGTGTCGAGCTGGCGCCAACGCGCCGCGACGTGCTGGTCGGGTCGCAGCAGATAGGCGGAGCCGGGCCGGGCGTCGAAACGCTGCGCAGCGCGGCCGCGCAGATCCTGCACACGCTCGCAGCCGGCCGGGGCGTCGCCGTCCTCCGGCGTGACGAGCAGCGTCTCGACCGGGATCGGTGCGGCGGCCAGTGCGTCGATCGCGGCGCGGGTCGCGGCGTCGAGCGCACCGTCGGCGCTGAACAGCATCAGCACGAAGCGGTTGCCGGTGTGTTCCAGCAGCCAGCCTTCGCGGCCTTGTGCGCAGACCGGTGCGTCGGCCATCGGCGCGCCGGGGTGCATCACGCCGGCAAAGTTGGCGTCGGCGGCGTCGGGCGTGTTCAGCGTCGAGGCCGTCAGATGCGCCGGCACCGAGAGGCGCCCTGAGTTGACCAGCGCGCGCGCAAACGTGTGTTCGCGCGCCAGCGTCAGCACGGCGTTGCGCAAATCCTTCGAGACCTGGCTCTTCGGCGTGATGAAGTCGGTCGAGCGGGTCGAGTTGAGCAGGTTCTCGTCGGCGGCGAAGGTGCGCTCCGCGCTGTAGCTGTCGAGCAGCGCCTCGGGCGCCAGGCCGTCGAGCACCAGCTTGAGCTTCCAGACCAGGTTGTCGGTGTCCTGCAGGCCGGAGTTGGCACCGCGCGCGCCGAACGGCGAGACCTGGTGTGCGGCGTCGCCGGCAAACAGCACTCGGCCGTGGCGGAAGCTGTGCATCCGGCGGCACTGGAAGGTGTAGATGCTGACCCACTCCAGCTCGAACTCGCGCTCCGGGCCGAGCATGGCGCGGATGCGCGGGATGACGCGCTCGGGCTTTTTCTCTTCTTCCGGGTCGGCGTCCCAGCCGAGCTGGAAGTCGATGCGCCAGACGTTGTCGGCCTCGCGGTGCAGCAGGACGCTCTGGCCGGGGTGGAAGGGCGGATCGAACCAGAACCAGCGCTCGGCCGGGAAGTCGGCCTTCATGACCACGTCGGCGATCAGGAAGCGGTCCTGGAAGATCTTGCCCTCGATGTCGAGGCCGAGCTGGCGCCGGATCGGGCTCCTCGCGCCGTCGGCGACGATCAGCCAGTCGGCGGCGAGCTGGTAGGGGCCGTCGGCCGTCTCGACGCTCAGCAGCGCGCCGTCGCCTTGCGGCTCAACGTGGCTGACCTTGTTCTTCCAGCGCAGATCCAGATTCGGCAAGGCCTGGGCGCGCTCGACCAGGAACTGTTCCAGGTAGTACTGCTGCAGGTTCACCATGCCGGGGCGGTGGTGGTCGGCCTCGGGCAGCAGGTTGAAGCTGAACACCTCGTCGTTGCGGTAAAAGGTGCGGCCGACGTTCCAGGTCACGCCCTTGTCCACGACCGCATCGCCGCAGCCGAGGCGATCCAGGATCTCCAGCGCGCGCTTGGCGTAGCACAGGCCGCGCGAACCGACGCTGACGGTGTCGTCATCATCGAGCAGCACGACCGGCACGCCTTGCTGGGCCAGGTCGATCGCGGCGGCCAGCCCGACTGGCCCGGCGCCGACCACGATGACCGGATGGCGCGCCACGTTGCCGGGCGCGTCCAGCTCGGCCGGACGGCGGTAGGCGTAGCGCGGATAGGTGTAGGTGCTCAGCATCGCGGCCTCACGCAGCGTCGGTGTTGCTGCCAGCGGCCGGGGCGACGAATTCCTTCTCGTGCATCCAGGCGGCGTGCTTGGGCGCGCGGCGGGTCTGGGCCCACTCGTTCAGCATGTCCCACTTCACTTCGTCGAGCTTGGCCATCATCTCGGGCGTGCCGACATCGGCGGCCAGCTCCAGCCGATGGCCGTTCGGGTCGAAGAAGTAGATCGACTTGAAGATGGCGTGATCGATCGGGCCGATCACGTCGATGCCGGCGGCCTGCAGGCGCGCCTTGGTCACTTCCAGCTCGGCCAGCGACTCGACCTTGAAGGCGATGTGCTGCACCCAGCCGGGCGTGTTCGGGTCACTGCCCATCTCGGGCGAGTTCGGCAGCTCGAAGAAGGCCAGCACGTTGCCGGCGCCGGCATCCATGAAGACGTGCATGTACGGATCCGGCGCCTTGGTGGACGGCACCTGGTTCTCGGCGATGGCGAGCACGAACTCCATGCCGAGGTGCTCGCGGTACCACTCGACGGTTTTTTTCGCGTCGCGGCAGCGGTAGGCGACGTGATGGATGCGTTGGATCAGGGCCATGCTGTGTCTCCTCAGGCTTCGAGGGCTTGCCACATCGCGACGTCGCGCTCGGCGGTCCAGATGCGCGGGTCGGGGTAGCCGGTGGCTTCATCAAAGGCGCGCGTCACGTCGAAGGGCATGCAGTGGTTGAAGATGACCCACTGGCCGTACTTCGGCTGCAGCGCGGCGAAGGTTTCTTCGTAGACCTTGCGCAGGTCGCGTCCCTCGGCAGCGCCGGCTTTCACGCTGGCGTACAGGTCGCTGATGAAGGCGCGCGTGCCGGCCAGACCGGCTTGTACCTGCTCGGGCGTCTGCAGTGCGGCGCCGCGACCGGGCACGAGCTTTTCAGGCTGCAGCGCGGCGATGTTGTCGAGCGTGGCCGGCCAGTCGGTGAAGTAGGCGTCGCCAGCGTAGGGCGTGGCGTCGAACTCGACCAGGTCGCCGCTGAACAGGATCTTTTCCTGCGGCAGCCAGGCGACGGTGTCGCCCTTGGTGTGACCACGGCCCAGCTGCAGGATCTGCACTTCCAGCTTGCCGAGCCACAGCGTCATCTTGCCGGTGAAGGTGATGGTCGGCCAGGTCAGGCCGGGCGGCACCGATTCGACGTTCTGGAACAGGCGCGGGAAGCGGCCGATCTCGCTGGCCTTGTCGAACTCGCCGCGCTCCACGATCAGGTCGTAAGTGTCCTGGCTGGCGATGATCTGCTGCGGCTCGTAGGCGCTGGCGCCGAGCACGCGCACCGCGTGGTAGTGGCTCAGCAGCACGTACTTGATGGGCTTGTCGGTGACTTCGCGGATGCGGCGGATCACGTCGGCGGCCATCACCGGCGTGGCCTGCGTGTCGATCACCAGCACGGCGTCGTCGCCGATGATGATGCCGGTGTTCGGGTCGCCTTCCGCCGTGTAGGCGTAGGCGTGCTCCGAGAGGCGGTCGAAGCTGACCTTCTTCACTTCAAGGTCGGCGGCGGAAGCAAAGGTCTTGGTGGCAGTTGGGTTGGTCATGGCGGCACGGTTCGTTTGTCAATGGCGAATCGATTCGCCTATGTGTAAGACTTGATCTTAGGCAAACAGTTCTGCAATGTCTAACGCATTCTGCTAAGTGAAAACCCGTGACGCACTGCGACCGTCCCTTGGGCCGTGCGCGGCGGGTTCGATAATCGGCGCTTCCCTGATCCATCACCGCCGCGCAGCCCGTGGCAAGCCGAGGCCGATTTGACGCAGACACCGCCGCCCAGCCCCTCCATTCCGCCGCTGGGCGATGCCGAATCCGCCGGTCGCACTTCGCGTGGCATCCAGAGCGTCGAGGTCGGCGGCCAGTTGCTGCTGGCGCTGGCGCACACCGGCCGGCCGATGGCGCTCAAAGACTTGGCGCAGGCGGCCGGCATGACGCCGGCCAAGGCGCATCCGTATCTGGTCAGCTTCGGCAAGATCGGCCTGATCGGGCAGGACGACGCCACCGGCCGCTACGGTCTCGGCCCGCTGGCGCTGCAGCTCGGGCTGATCAGCCTGCAGCAGGTCGATCCGGTGCGCTTGGCCAGCGCCGAGCTGCCCGCCTTGGCGCGCCAGATCGGCCACACGGTGGCGATCGCGGTCTGGGGCAATCGGGGGCCGACCATCATCCGGCTCGAAGAAGGGCCGGCGGCGGTGCACGTCAACATGCGCCACGGCACGGTGGTGTCGGTGCGCGGCACCGCGTCGGGGCGGCTCTTTGCGGCGCTGCTGCCGCGCGACAAGGTGCTGGCAGCGCTGCGGGTCGATCAGGCCGCTGGCTCGGCCGATCCGGTTGGCGCTGGTTTCGACATCGAGTTCGAGGCCGAGCTGGCGCAGATTCGCCAGACCGGCCTGAGCCGCACGGTCGGCGGCACGGTGCCTGGCGTGACCGCGCTGGCGGTGCCGGTCTACGACGGTTTTGGGGCGATGGTGCTGGGCCTGATCACGATCGGCCCGAGTGCGACGCTGGACCCTGATCCGGCCGGCCCGGCGGTGCGGGCGCTGCGCCAGTGTGCCGAGGCGCTGTCGCGCGGGCTGGGCGCGCGGCCCGGTGGCTGAGGCGGGCCGGATTGCCTGAGGCCAGGGCGGTTGATTCGGCCTGGGCGACGGCGATGTTCGCTGCGTCCGCCCGTCGTCGGCTCAGCTTTCCAGGGTGAGTGCGGCGGCGCGAGTGCGGGGGAACGTCCCTTCGCCGCGCGGTGTGCGAATGCGGTAGTCGTCGCCCTCGGCCCAGGCTTGGTTGTCGTCGAGGCGCAGCCGGGCCGCCTCTTGCAGCACCACGCCGCGCTCGGAAATGCTCAGTCCTTGCGGTGCCCAGACCGACAGCAGGCCGGCCTGGCCTTGGCCGCTGACGTGGCGGAAGACCAGGTTCAGACGGTCGCTCGCAACCCGGGCGTCGATCAGCTCGAAGCTCTGGTCATGCGGGCGGACCACCGCAAAGCGCCAGAAGCGGATCGCACCAAAAGGCTGGTGCAGAAAGCGGGTGCGCAATTCGCCGGCAACGTGTTGAAGGGCGGCAGAGTCGTGCGACATCGATGAAGTCCAATTAAGCGGCGCCAAGCGTAGCCGTGCGATGAGTGCTTTGTCCACCTCGGGTTAGAGCTAGTTGACTTCAGTCAATCCCAAAAACGAAAAAACCCCCGGACCTGCCGGGGGTTGAAGACGCTGCAGCGGTTGATCCCGCAGCGCGGAGCGATCAAATCAAGCTCAGTGGCTCGACGCGCCTGAGGCGCCGTAGCCTGTCTGGGCCCGCACGAACTGGTCGTCGAAGGCTTCGATTTCTTTCTGGGCCTGCGCGCTGTTGTCCAGCTTCGAGACGAGGATGCAGATCAGGAAGGCGATCGGCATCGAGAACAGCGCCGGCTGTTCGTACGGGAACAGCGGCGCAGCATTGCCGAGCACCGTGACCCAGACCGACTTGGACAGCACGACGAACGTCACCGCCGAGAACAGGCCGATATAACCACCGGCCAGTGCGCCGCGCGTGGTCAGACCCTTCCAGTACATCGACAGGATCAGCACCGGGAAATTGCTGGAGGCGGCAATGCCGAACGCCAGACCGACCATGAAGGCGATATTCTGCTTCTCGAAGGCGATACCCAGCACCACCGCCACGATACCCAGGCCGATGGTGGCGTACTTGGACATGCGCATTTCATCGGCTTCGGAGGCAGTGCCTTTCTTGATGACGCGGGCATACAGATCGTGCGAAACCGCCGATGCGCCTGCCAGTGCCAGACCAGACACCACCGCCAGAATGGTGGCAAATGCCACTGCAGCCAGGAAACCCAGCAGCAGATTGCCGCCGACCGCCTTGGCCAGGTGCATCGCGACCATATTGCCGCCGCCGATCAGCTTGCCGCCGACCACGCCGCCTTCAAAGAATTCCGGGCTCTGGCCGACGATGATGATGCCGGTCAGGCCCATCAGGAAAATCACGTTGAAGAAATAACCGATGAAACCCGAGGCGTACAGCACCGATTTGCGTGCTTCCTTGGCGTCGGTGACGGTGAAGAAGCGCATCAGGATATGCGGCAGACCGGCGGTGCCGAACATCAGGCCCAGGCCCAGCGAAATGGCGGTGACCGGATCGGCGATCAGCTTGCCGGTATTCATGATGTTCCAGCCGTTCTTGTGCGCGGCAGTGGCTTTCTCGATCAGCGTGGTGTAGCTGAAACCAAACTGCGACATGGCCAGAATCATCACCAGCGTGCCACCGGCCAGCAGCATGCCGGCCTTGATGATCTGCACCCAGGTGGTGGCGAGCATGCCACCCTTGATGACGTACACCATCATCAGGGCGCCCACGGCAACCACCGCGATGTTGTAGTCCAGACCGAACAGCAGTTTGATCAGCTGACCGGCACCGACCATTTGCGCGATCAGGTAGAAACACACCACCGTCAGCGAGCCGATCGACGCCATCGTGCGTACCTTGCCTTGGTCAAGGCGATAGGCGGTGATGTCGGCGAAGGTGAAGCGGCCCAGATTGCGCAGTCGCTCGGCCATCAGGAACAGGATGATCGGCCAGCCCACAAAGAAGCAGATCATGTAGATATAACCGTCGATGCCCTGGCCGTAGACCATCGCGGTCAGGCCCAGCAGCGTCGCGGCCGACATATAGTCACCGGCAATCGCCAGACCATTCTGGAAACCCGTGATACCACCGCCCGCCGTATAAAAATCGGCGGCCGATTTGGTGCGGTTCGAGGCCCAGTAAGTGATGCCCATCGTCATCGCCACGAAGACGAGGAACATGATGATGGCGTGCAGATTGAGCGGCTGTTTTTCAGTCGCTTCCATGGCCGGGCCGGCGGCGTAGGCCGATGCGGCCAGCAGCGAACCCATCAGGCCGGTGAGCAGGCGATTGATATTCATTTCTTGGTGCCCCGTGCAGCTTCGCGGATGATTTCCTGGGTCAGGCTGTCAAATTCAGTGTTGGCGCGCTGCACATACAGCGCGGTCAAGATCCAGAAGAAAACAAACATCGAGAAAATCGTGACGGCACCGACCGTGATCATCGAGCCTTCGCTCATGCGCAGGCCCATCACAGCAGGGTTGAATGCCACCACCAGGATGAAACCGTAGAAAATAGTCAGCACCGTGAAAGCCAGCAGCCAGGCAAAACGACTACGCGTGCTGACCAGTTGCTGAAATTTCGGATTTTTTCTGATCTGCTCGTAAATAGCAGAGCTCATGAGCGTCTCCTTGATCACCGTATGGGCCGGCCGAACGGGGCGGCGGCAGGGTTGCGGCCAGTTTCAGGATGACCTGAAGCTGGCCGCGCGGATCATAGGAGGAATGTGACAACCGATCTTGACCAAAGATTACGAATCATTGCAGCAGATCAATCGCTGCCAACCCGCAGTTCCTTCAGCGCAACACCTGAGCCAAACACATCTTGCACTGGCCGCAGATTGGCCAGTTCGCGCGCGCAGGTGGCCGGCTCTTCCGGGCAGGTGCTGGCGAAGTCGCGCCGGAATTTTTCCAGCAGGCCCTGGTTGTGCAGCACGGTGGCCAGCACATTGAGGGCGTCGATGCGCTCCTGGTAAACACCGGGCTGGACACCGGCGCCGTAGAACAGCGTCGCGATCGGGTGGCGGCCGTATTGATAGGCGTTGCCTTGGGCGGTGTCGGTGGCGCCGTCTTCGTCGAAGGTGATGATCAGCAGGCTGTTGTGGCTGCTCGCCCAGGCGGCGTAGGGGCCGATGTGTTCGCGCAGCCAGGCATCGGCGTCGGCCAGTGGTGCGCTGTGGGCGTCGTGCTGCTCGTTGGGCACCACCAGCGCCACTGTCGGCAACTGGGCAAAGCCGAGCGACTTGCCGTCGGCATTCTGGGCAAAACCGCGCCAGCGGCGGCCCTGCGGATCGGTGCTGGCCTCGAAACTCAGATTCACGTCGACCGGCAGCAGGAATTGCCGGCGTTCTGGCGGCACCGGCTGCGGGGTTCTGGCCGCTCCAAAATCAATCCAGTTGCTGGCCGGATTGTGTTTGCGGCGGTAGCGATCGAGCGCCGGATTGGCGTCACCGTTCTCGTCCCAATAGGGATGCGGCAGGCTTTCGGTGAAACTCAGAAAACTCTTGCCGGCGTTGCGCAGCGCCGCGCCGAGATTGGCCGTCGCAAAGGGCCGCCGCTGCGCTGGAATCAGTTGATTGCCGATGCCGATCGGCGCGTCATCGAGTTTATGGTCGAGTCGGTCACCATTGCTGGCGAGCCGCGCATCACCCCGATAGGGCGAGCTCGGGTCATGAAACCAGGTCGGCAAGACCCCTTGATGGCTGCCGGAAAACAGATACAGATAATTGGGTTGGCTGGGCCGCGTCGAGAGCGGCGCGGCAAACCCTTTCGGAATACGCCGATAAGGGGTTTCGGCGGCCCAGGCATTGGCAAACTTGGCGCCATGCTGCGGGTCGGTGGCCAATCCGTTCAGGAACGGCAGGGCCGGATTGCCCCAGATGCGCTGCTCACCACCGGCGTCAGCCGAATGGTTTTCCAGCACCACCATGACGATATGCTCGTAAGGGGCGGCTGCTTGTGCTGAGGGCGCCGCCCAAAGCGTGGCGGCCAGCCCGAGCAGGCCGGCCAGTGGCAGCGGTATTTTCATTGGAAAGCGACTTCGGCAAAGCTGCGCAGTTTCCGGCTGTGCAGATGATCGAGCCCCTCGTGGCGCAATATTTCAATGGCACGAATGCCGATGCGCAAATGCTGATCGACCCGCTCGCGGTAGAACTGATTCGCCATGCCGGGCAGTTTGATCTCGCCGTGCAGCGGCTTGTCTGACACACACAGCAAGGTGCCGTAGGGAACCCGGAAGCGGAAACCGTTGGCAGCGATCGTGGCGCTTTCCATGTCGAGCGCAATGGCGCGGCTCTGGCTGAAGCGGCGCTCCGGACCCGGATGTGGCAGCAATTCCCAGTTGCGGTTATCGGTCGAGGCCACCGTGCCGGTGCGCATGATCTTCTTCAGCTCGTGGCCGGACAGCTGCGTCACTTCAGCCACGGCGGCTTCGAGCGCGAGTTGAATTTCAGCCAGCGGTGGAATCGGCACCCACAGCGGCAGCTCTTCATCCAGCACATGGTCTTCGCGCACATAACCGTGCGCCAGCACATAGTCGCCGAGCTGCTGGGTATTGCGCAGGCCGGCGCAGTGGCCCAGCATCAGCCAGGCATGCGGACGCAGCACGGCAATGTGATCGGTGATGGTCTTGGCGTTGCTGGGGCCGACGCCGATATTCACCATCGTGATGCCGCTGTGGCCGTGGCGTTTCAGATGATAGGCAGGCATCTGCGGCAGGCGCGGCAGGGCGGTGCCGAGTTCATCGCCTGGTTTGGCAGCCGTGCCGACCCGCCGCGTCAGTAGATTGCCTGGCTCGACAAAGGCGAGGTATTCGCTGTGCTCGTCTGCCATCAGTTCGTGGCCGAGGCGCACAAACTCGTCGATGTAGAACTGGTAATTGGTGAAGAGCACATAGTTCTGGAAATGCTCGGGCGCGGTGCCGGTGTAATGGCGCAGGCGGTGCAGCGAATAATCGACCCGTGGTGCAGTGAACAGCGACAGCGGATGGCGCACCACGCCATCGGCGCCGGGCAGGGTTTCGTAGCCGCCGTTCGCAATGCCATCATCCATCGCCGCCAGATCAGGCAAGTCGAACAGATCACGCAGGCGCTGGCGGCGCTCTTGCGGCATCGAACCTTCGATGTGGTCGTGCTCGGCAAAGCTGAAATGCACCGGAATCGGTTGGCTCGACAAGCCCACTTCGAGCGCGACGCCGTGATTCTTGAGCAGCAGCTCAAACTGCTCGCGGTAGTAATGCCGAAACAGATCAGGCCGCGTCAGGGTGGTTTCGTAAATGCCAGGACCGGCGACAAAGCCGTAGGACAGGCGTGAATCGGCGCGTTCCACCGTATCGACCCGCAGTCGCACAAAGGGGTAACAGGCGCGCACCCGCTCGGTGAAGTTGCGTCCCGCCACGAACTCCTTGAGCGACTGGCGCAGGTGCGCAATGCCGCTGTCGTAGATCGACTTGGCATGCGCCAGGGCGGCGGCGGCGTCGGTGAAACTCTGGGTGGTGATGAGGGTGCGTGGCATGCGGACGATTGTCGCCGAGCACCCGCATCAATTTCAGAGTCGGCCGAGTAACTCGGCCTTCTTGGCGGCAAATTCCTGCTCGGTCAGCAGACCTTTGTCCTTCAAGGTGCCCAGGCGCTCGATGGCGGCAAACACATCGCTGGAATTGGCGGCATTGGCGGCGGCACTGCTGGCGGTGACCGGGGTGGTCCAGGCGCTCGGGTAGGGCGCGGGGGCCGGCGCGGCGACGCTCACTTCCTGGCCGTTGCGCATCACCACCGGCAGGCTGGCCAGGCTGACGGTGCCGTACTGGCTCGACAGGCTGATGCTGCCGCCCGGGCCTTGCTGCTGCGAGAAGCCGCCGATCTGGTGATCCAGCGTGTCGTAGACCCAGACTTCGCCGCCGTTGTCCACCGCCAGGCGGCGGGCGTTGCCGAAGTAGGCGTAGCGCATGTTGTTCTGCGCGCCGCTGGCGTTGGGCGAGCCGAGCGAGGCCGGCCACCACTGGCGGCTCGGGTCCGGCACGAACAGGTTGTTGTTGCCGCCGCTGGCGTTGCCGGCGTACTGGTTTTGCTGATCAGCGCCGCCGCTCTGGCTTTGCGACTGGAAGCTGCCGGTCTGCAACAGCCCCGGCTGATTAGCCAGCACGTTGGACAGGTCGCTGCACAGCGCATCGACCCGGCCTTTCAGGTAGTTGTTGAACATGTCGCCCAGCATGATCATGCCGCCGCGCATCCACTGGCCGCCACCGGCAAATTCCGGGTGATTGAACTGCGCCATGCTGCCGTTGCCGTTCAGCACCGCCACCAGCATGTGAGTCACGGCGTCCTGGCTGAAGCCGTGCCGATGGGCCAGTTCACTGACGATCTGTTGCCCTTGGGGCGTGAGTTGCTGCATGGTCTTGCTCTGCTTGTGCTTCGAAAGCCGGCAGGCTAACAGAGGCGGAAGAGTTTGGGGGTTTATAGCAATTGCGCGACAGATTTTTTCTGCACCATTGCAGTGCAATGGCGCTGAAAATCTGAGGTTTGCGCGGAGTTGCGCATATTCCCCTGGCCGATTGAACGCAGCAAGAACGCCGGGTCAAGCGGGTGGAGGAGATACCGGCTGATTGAGTACCGCCAGAATATCCGAATAAAACTCGCGCCGGAACAACACCCAGATCACCCCGGCGGTACCCAGCACCATCGCCAGTGGTGAAATGAACCACAGCATGGCAGCGAAACTCAGATAAATGGCACGCAGGCCGTCATTGAATGTTTCGGCGGCCAGACCCATGACGCTGCCGGCGCGGCGGGCGTAGTTTTGGCGGGCAGTTTCATCGTGACGGAACAGCTCGGCGCTGGGGGCCGAGCCGATCAGCAAGGCGCCGAAACTGTATTGCCGCATCGACCAGGTGAAGCGGAAAAACGCGTGCACGAAAATGCCGGTGAGCAGCAGCAGTTTCAGATCAAACACCAGCGCGGTGGTGCGGGCGGCAAACGGCAGCTCGTGCACCAGTTCGGCCGTCTTGTCGGAAGCGCCCAGCGCAGCGACCAGGCCACCGATCAGGAAGATGGTGGTCGAGGCAAAGAAGCTCGGGCTGCTGGCCATGTTCTGCGCCACCGCACCGTCGAGGATGCGCACGTCACGCAGGGTGGTTTGCAGCATCCATTCGTGGCGGATGCGGTTGGTGGTGCCCAGCACCGAGACGCGGCGCCGAGCCCGCCGCTTGGCGAAGTGCACGTAGCCGATCCAGCCGATGAAGAAGGCGACCAGCGCCAGCCAGTCGGCCAGCGGTAACACGGTGAGCGCACGCAGCAGCAAGTCCATGGGCGGCACTGTAGCAAGTGCCGCCCGGCCGGCCCGGGGTGCCGAGCCGGCGCTGGATCAGGCCGGCTGGGCCACCGCGCTGCGGCTGCCGAATGCCGTGGCGACGTCGGCGATGCGTTGGCCGAAGGCCTTGGCGGTGGCCAGGTCGCCATCGACCATTTCGTCCACGCCAGCGTCGGACGGCGTGGCCGTCATCAGGCCGGCCGAGGCACCGATGCTGTTGATGTCGGCGCGCGTGGTGGCCTTGGTGTTGCTGGGCATCATGCCGGTGCCGACCCACAGCATGCCGTGCTGCAGGCTCAGCGTGGTCAGGTACTGGATGGTGGTGGCCTTGTCGCCGTTCAGCGAGGCCGAGT
Source organism: Leptothrix sp. (in: b-proteobacteria) (assembly GCA_041083665.1). Taxonomy (GTDB): domain Bacteria; phylum Pseudomonadota; class Gammaproteobacteria; order Burkholderiales; family Burkholderiaceae_C; genus Sphaerotilus. The sequence goes on along the minus strand of JBFPGZ010000003.1, from coordinate 53,296 downwards.
TGGTGAAGCCGGCCGCCAGCTTGTTCTTCCAGCCCTGCGTGAACCAGACCTTGCTGGAGGTGTCGGCGAACTTCTTGAACTGCCAGCTCACGCTGCCCATGTAGGTCGGCGAGCCGAACACGATGGCGTCAGCGGCGGCCAGCTGCTCCCAGCCGCCTTCGGGCAGATTGCCTTCGGCGTCGATCAGCAGCAGTGCGCCGCCCGAGCCTTCAGCCACCGCTTGCGCGACCTTGGCGGTGTGGCCGTAGCCGCTGTGATAGACGATGACGATGTTCTTGCTCATGAAAAGCTCCAGAGATGGTTGTGGAAGCGAGGGGCAACAGATCGGCTGGCTGCAAGCGTTGGCAGCCGACCGAGCAGGGAAGGGAATGAGTCAGGGCGCCAGGTCGAACACCAGCACTTCGGCGTCGGCACCGTCGCTCAGGCGCAGGCTGGTTTCGTCCTGCAGCGCCAGGGCGTCGCCGGCTTTCAGTGTCTGGCCATTCACGACCAGCGCGCCGCGCGCGACATGCACATAAGCCTTGCGGGTCGGGTCGAGCGCCAGTTCGGCGCTTTCCGCGCCGTCGAAGCGGCCGCGCCAGAGCCGCGCGTCGGCATGCAGGCCGATGGCTGCGGGGCTGGCGGCGTGGTCAGCGCTGCCTTCGGGCGCGCCGACCAGTTGCAGCCGCCCGCGCTGGTCTGCCGGCGCGAAGCGGCGCTGCTCGTAGCCGGGTGCCAGGCCCGGCGCGGCGGGCAGCAGCCAGATCTGCAGAAAGTGCGTGGTCTGTTCCGGGGCGTGGTTGAACTCGCTGTGGCGCACGCCGGTGCCGGCGGTCATGCGCTGCACTTCGCCGGGCTGGATGCTGGTGCCGTTGCCCATGCTGTCGCGGTGCGCCAGCTCGCCGTCCAGCACCACGCTGATGATCTCCATGTCGCGGTGGCCGTGCGTGCCGAAGCCGGTGCCCGGGGCGACGCGGTCTTCGTTGATGACACGCAGGTTGCCCCAGCCCATGTGCTTGGGGTCGAAGTAGTCGGCAAACGAGAAGCTGTGAAAGCTCTTGAGCCAGCCGTGGTCGGCATAACCGCGCTGGCAGGATTTGCGCAGGGTGATCATCGGAATGCTTTCGGGTCGCGGGACGCTGGGTTGCTCGGGGTCTGGCATTCACTGTAGGGGCCGCACGGGCTTCGGCCGCTGTCCGGGCTTGATGGCATCATTCAAAGCCGCTGAACCACGACTGCTGCTGCCATGACCGATCGCCGTCACGCCCTCACCCCCGAAGCGCTGCTGATGATGGACACGATCGCCCGCACCGGCAGCTTTGCGGCCGCCGCGCGCGAGCTCGGCAAGGTGCCCTCGGCGCTGACCTACAGCGTGCGCCAGCTCGAAGAGGCGCTCGACGTGCTGCTGTTCGACCGCCGCTCGCGCCAGGCCCAGTTCACGGCCGCCGGGCTGGAGCTGCTCAACGAGGGCCGCCGGCTGCTGCAGCAGATGGACGCGGTGGCCAACCGCGTGCAGCGCGTCGCCACCGGCTGGGAGACCCAGCTCACCATCACGGTCGACAACATCATGGCGCCGGCCGCCATCTTCGATCTGGTCGAGGCGTTCTACGCGTTGCGTGTCGAGGCGGCGCAGGCGCATCAGGACGACAGCGCTGCCGTCAATGCCACGCGGCGCGGCCCGCCGCCGACCCGCATCAAGCTGCGCAACGAGGTGATGAGCGGCTCGATCGAGACCCTGCTGCACGGCGAGGCCGATCTGGTGATCGGCGTGCCAAGTGACGCCGGGTCGGGCACCGACATCCAGTGCGCGCCGCTCGGCGAGCTGGAGTTCTTGCTGGTGGTGGCGCCGCACCATCCGCTCGCGCTGGAGCCCGAACCGATCAGCCCGGCCACGCTGGCGCGCCACCGTGTGGTGGCGATTGCCGACACCGCGCAGCGCACCGCGCCGCTGACGATCGGCGTGCTGCCGGGTCAGGACGTGCTGACCGTCTCATCGCTGGCGGCCAAGCTGGAAGCACAGCTGCGCGGCCTGGGCTGCGGCTCGATTCCGGAGCCGCTGGCCCGGCGCCATGTCGAAGCCGGCCGGCTGGTCGTGAAAGCGACCGAGGTGCCGCGCCCGCCGATCCGCATGCATTACGCCTGGCGCCGCAGCGCCCAGAACGGCGAGGCGCTGCGTTGGTGGCTGCAGCAGCTGGAGAGCCCGACCACCCGCCGCGCGTTGCTGGAGCAGCACGCCGGTCTGGTGCTGTGAGCGTCAGCGTCGTGTATTGCGGCCGCTTTGCGCCGTCGCCGACCGGCGCGCTGCACGCTGGTTCGATGGTCGCGGCGCTGGCCTCGTGGCTGGACGCCCGCGCCCATGGTGGACGCTGGCTGGTGCGCATCGAGGACGTCGATTCGCCGCGCTGCGTGCCCGGCGCCGAGGCTGAAGTGCTGCGCCAGCTCGCCGCCTGCGGTCTGTTGCCGGACGAGCCGCCGCTGCGGCAGTCGGAGCGCGGCGAGATCTATGCCGTGGCGCTGCAGCGCTTGCTGGCCGCCGGTCTGGCCTACGGCTGCCGCTGCACCCGGCGCGAGATCGCGCTGGCGCAGGCCGCTGCCGGGCTGAGCCGCGCGCGCCACGGCGAGCTGGTCTATCCGGGCACCTGCCGGCCGCAGCCGGTGGCGGGCCATGGGCTATCCACCGGTTCGACGATATTGGCGGCGCGTGCGGTGCGGCTGCTGACCTTGCAGCCCGACGGCGCCGACGTCGTGATCGACTGGCTGGACCGCGCGCTGGGGGCGCAGCAGCAGAACCTCAGCCGCGCGGTGGGCGACTTCGTGCTGCGACGAGCCGATGGGCTGTGGGCCTACCAGCTCGCGGTGGTGGTTGACGACGCCGCGCAGGGCATCACGCATGTGGTGCGCGGCGCCGACTTGGCCGACAACACGCCGCGCCAGATCTGGCTGCAGCGCGGCCTGGGCCTGCCGACGCCGCGCTATCTGCACACGCCGCTGGTGCTGGGCGGCAACGGCGAGAAGCTCTCCAAGCAGAACGGCGCGGCGGCGGCGGATGTGCGCGAGCCGCGTGCGGTGCTGTGGCGTGCCGCCGCCGCGCTCGGGCTGGTACAACCGGCCATGCCAGAGGCGCTGGTTGGCGCCGATGCTGCGGGTAACGCTCTGCCCGGTGCGCCCCCCGCCACGCTGGCTGAACTGCAGGCGCAGCTGGTGGCCGCCTGGTCGGCGCGCTGCGGGCCGTTGCACCCGGACCCTGGCGCGCTGGCATGATGCGCAGCCTCGGGTCGGCTGCCGACCCGCTCAACACCGAGAGGACTCGCCATGACCACGACCGCTTCCGGTCTCCAATACGAAGACACCGTGCCGGGCACCGGCGCTACCGCCGAGGCCGGCCAGCAAGTGACGGTGCATTACACCGGCTGGCTGTTCGACGCTGCCAAAGAGGGCAACCGAGGCAGCAAGTTCGACTCCAGCAAGGATCGCGGCCAGCCGTTCGACTTCGCCCTCGGTGGCGGTCAGGTCATCCGTGGCTGGGATGAAGGCGTGCAAGGCATGAAGGTTGGCGGCACGCGCGTGCTGGTGATCCCGGCCGAGCTGGGCTACGGCGCACGCGGCGCAGGCGGCGTGATTCCGCCCAACGCCACGCTGGTGTTCGAAGTCGAGCTGGTCAGCGTGCCCGAGCCGATGCCAGCCCTCGTCAACGCCCAGGGCGCGGCGCTGACGCAAACTGCCTCCGGCCTGCAGTACGAAGACACGGTGGCGGGCGCTGGTGCCGCTGCCGCGCGCGGTCGCCAGGTCACGGTGCATTACACCGGCTGGCTGTTCGACGCCAAGCAGGCTGATTTCCGTGGTCGCAAGTTCGACTCCAGCAAGGACCGCAACGATCCGTTCCGCTTCAAGCTCGGTGCCGGTCAGGTGATCCAGGGCTGGGACGAAGGCGTGCAAGGCATGCAGGTCGGCGGCACGCGCGTGCTGGTGATTCCGGCCGAGCTGGGCTACGGCGCGCGCGGCGCAGGCGGCGTGATTCCGCCCAACGCCACGCTGGTGTTCGAGGTCGAACTGCTCGGCGTCTGATTGTCAAAGCGCCGGCCAGGCCAGCAGCGGCAGGTCGTGCTGGTGCGCCGCCGCGTTCAGCTCGGCTGCTGAGCGGCGGCTGCACCAGTGGCTGGCCGCGCTGATCAGCGCCGGCCAGGTCTCGCTGGCGCTGCTGGCCAGCTCTGCGGCGCCGATGCAGCGCTGCCAGGCGGCCAGGAAATGCGGCTCCAGCGCGGCCAGCGCGACCCAGCCGTCGCGGCAGCGCAGCACCTGATAGCCGGGGTGCGCGCCGCCCAGCAGCGCGCCCGGCGTGGTCAGGCCATGCTGGTGCGGCAGCGCGGCATAACGCGCCGCCTCGGCCAGCGCCACGCTCAGATGCAGGCCGGTGGCAGCGGGATCAGCGCGGCGCGCCAGCTCGGTCTGCAGCACCGCCTCGACCGCCAGCAGCGAGCCGCCCATGTCGGCCCAGAGCGTCGGCGGCAGCGCCTCGGCGACCAGGCCGGCTTCGGCCAGATAGGTCAGGTCGTGGCCCGGCACCTCGTCGTGCGGGGCGTATTCCCCGACGATCGCGACCCAGGCCAGCTGCGGAAAGTCGGCCGCCAGCCGCGCACTGTCCAGCCCAAGCCGGGCCAGCGCCGAGGGGCGCGACGAGGTCAGCAGCACATCGGTCTCGGCCAGTTGGGCGCGCAGCGCGGCGCGACCGCTGTCCTGCTTCAGGTCGATGCGGCGCAGTTCAATGCCGCGATGCAGATACTCGTAGAACGCCGGGCTGTAGAACGCCATCGGGTCGCCGCTGGGCGGCTCGACCTTGAGGCAGTGCGCGCCCATCGCGGCCAGCCGCAGCAGCGCGGCCGGGCCGGGCAGGTTCGGCGCCAGCGACAGCACGCGCACACCGCGCAGCACCTGCGGCACCGCCGGGCGGAGCAAGGTTGTCGATGCCGGTGCGGCGTGTGAAGAGTCAGCAGAGCTTGCAGGATCGGTCATGGACGAGGCACAAAGACGTGATTCCGCCAGTCTGGCTGGCGCGTCGAGGCAGGTCAATCGGCATGGCACCGAGGCCCGGCGGCGGCTCAGACGTAAGAGACCCGATTGCGGCCGCTCTGCTTGGAACGGTACAGCGCCTGATCGGCCTGTTCGATCAGGTCCGGCACCGAGTCCTCGGCGGCCCGCTCGATGGTGCAACTGCCGATGCTGATCGTGACATGGTCGGCGGTCGGGGAGCGGGCGTGGGGAATCGCCTTGGCATCGATCAGGCCGCGCAGGCGCTCGGCCACGCTGTGGGCGCCCTCACGACTGCAGCCGGGCAGGATGGCGGCAAATTCCTCGCCGCCGTAGCGTGCCGCCAGATCACCGCTGCGTGGCAGCGTCGCGGCCAGTGCCGCAGCGATCTGGCGCAGGCATTCGTCGCCGGCACCATGGCCATAGTGGTCGTTGTAGAGCTTGAAATGATCGACGTCCAGCATCAGCAGCGTGATGGGCGTTTCGGTCCGGCTGGCCCGCTTCCACTCCAGCGCCAGCGCCTCATCGAAGCGGCGCCGATTGGCGATGCCGGTCAGGCCATCCAGATTGGCCAGTTGCTCCAGCAGGTCGGTGCGCCACTTCAGATTGATGTGGGTGCGCACGCGGGCACGCACGATGGCCAGATCAAAAGGTTTGGTGATGTAATCCACGCCGCCGACATTGAAGCCATATTCCTGACTTGCAACCTCGGTCTTGGCGGTGACGAAAATCACCGGGATATCGCGCGTGACGGGGTTTTCCTTGAGGCAGCGGCAAACCTCATAACCATTCATCACTGGCATCATCACATCCAGCAGGATCAGGTCCGGTTTCTCGGTGTGATCAAGCAACTCCAACGCTTTGGCGCCGTTGGTGGCAAAACGAATCTTGTATTGCGAGGAAAGGGCTTCGGCCAGCAATTGAATATTGATCGGTGAATCATCGATGATCAAAATCAAAGCCTGGCGCCCGGGGTTCATGCTCATGACAAGCCTCCTGCGGAGGGCGTGGCGGTCTTGGCTTTGAGATTGAGCATCTGTGCCAGCTGCAGCAAAGTGGTGCCGGCCTCGGCGTAGTCGAGCTGTTCGATCTGGCGCAGCAGCGTTTCCAGCAGCGTAAAGGCCGGATGGCCGCGCAAGAGCTTGCTGAGCTCATCGAGCAGTTCGTGCGGGACCAGCGCCGAATCATTCAGGATATCTGCCAGTTCATCCAGCAACTGGCTTACCCACTGCGTGTCGATGGGCTGCCGGGATGCCGGCGGGGCTGGGTCGTGATCGAGCGTGGCGATCGCATCAATCACTTTCTGGAGCTCGGTTGTGAAAACGGCCTGACTGGTGCGGCGGCCAGCACGAAGCTCGCGCTCGAATTGAATGCCCAGTTCGCGCAGCGGACCACTGCCGATATAGCCGGCCAAGCCCATCAGCGTGTGCACCAGGGTTTCGGCATCGCCCAGCCGGCCGGCGCTCAGCGCCTCCTCGATCAGGCGGGGGGCCGTCAAGAAATCCCGATGAAACTGCTGCAAGGTCTTGCGCAGAAAAAACCAATTGCCGCCCACCAGCTTGGCCGCTGCGGCCAGATCCAGCTCCGGCAAGGAAAATGGGCTGCCTTTGGGTGGTGTCGGCAACCGGGCTGCTGCTGGCTGGACCCGGTTCGCTTGGCTTGGAATCCATTTCAGCAAGGCGGTCGCCAGCTCACGCCCGACGATTGGTTTGGCGATATGGTCGTTCATGCCCGCCGCCAAACTCGCCTCGCGGTCTTGCGTGAGTGCGGCGGCTGTCATGGCCAGAATCGGCAAATGGCGCCCTTTTTGGGTGGCACGAATCTGGCGGGTCGCTTCGAAACCATCCATGCCGGGCATTTGCAAATCCATCAGTACCAGATCGTAGTTGGCGCGGGCCACCTGGCTGACACCTTCGGCGCCATTGTTGGCGACATCCACTGAGAGGCCCATCTTGGTCAGAAATTCTTGCGCCACGAACTGGTTGGTGGCATTGTCTTCGACCAGCAAGACATGGGCGCCATGGATCGGTCGGAGCATGTCCAGCCAGACCGCTGAGCCGCTTGATTCGTCCATGTGCGGGCGAATGCCGCGCTGCAGACTGATGATGGTGTCAAACAGCCGGCCGGCCTGGATCGGTTTGTCGATCACGGCATCCAGACTGCCGGCCTCGGCGGCGTTCAATACCATGTCACGCCCGAATGCGGTGACCATGACGGCAATCGGGGCAAAACCGAGTGCACCGGCCCGGACCTGGCGGCGAATCTCGTGGGCCAACTGCAAGCCATCCATGCCGGGCATTTTCCAGTCGATCAGGATCAGTTCGAACGATCGGCCGGCCTGGGTGGCGGACTTGATTTTTTCGATGCCCTCCTCGGCACTTCTGGCCAACGAGACATCAAATGACCAGGACGACAGGATATTTTGCATCGCTGCCAGCGAGATATCCTGATCGTCGACCACCAAGGTGCGCAGTCCGCGTAAATCGCTGGGATCGCGCCGCAGCTTGGCCAGCGGGGGCCGTTCCAGTTGCACCGTAAAGAAGAATGTGCTGCCTTGGCCCAGCACGCTCTCGACGCTGATGTTGCCGCCCATCAACCCGACCAGGCGTTTGCTGATGGCCAAACCCAGGCCGGTGCCGCCATATTTGCGCGAGGTCGAGGAGTCGGCCTGGCTGAAGGCATCAAACAGGCGATCCCGCTGCTCGGCCTGCAGGCCGATACCGGTGTCGCGCACCGCCACGCGTAACCCGACTTGATCGGTCGTGGTGAATTCAGCATGTACTTGCACATGAATCTCACCCCGCTCCGTGAATTTGACGGCATTGCCGACCAGATTGTTGATCACCTGCCCGAGGCGGAGCGGGTCACCCAGCAGGCTTTCCGGAACCTCCGGGCCGACCTCGAACACCATTTCGAGGCCTTTTTCCTCGGCCGGTACTGAAAACAGATCGGCGGCGGTGCAGAGCAATTCTTCGAGCGCGAATTCGGTGCGCTCCAGGCTGAGCCCATGGGCCTCAAGTTTGGAAAAATCCAGAATATCATTCAACACGCTCAGCAGCGCCTTGGAGGAGCTCAGGATCTTGCTGAGGTAGTAACGCTGTTTGCCCGACAGGTCCGTATCGAGCAATAGCTGACCAAGGCCGATCACTGCATTCAAGGGCGTGCGAATTTCATGGCTCATGTTGGCCAGGAAATCACTGTTGGTCCGGCTGGCCGCTTCTGCGACCTCCTTGGCGGCGCGCATCCGGTCGCGCGCTTCGCGCAATTCGGTATCAATTTTCTTGCGCTCGGTGATGTCGACCAGGACCGCTTGGATAAACTGTGCGCCATCCTCGGCGAACGGGCTCAGACTGACCTCCACTGGAAACTCGCTGCCATCCTTGCGGCGAGCGAGCAGATCGCGTCCGCTGCCCATCGCACGGCCGACCGGTGCCCGCAGAAAGCTGGCCCGATGCTCGACATGACGATCCTGCATCGGTGTCGGCAGCAGTATTTCAACCGGCTGCCCGAGCAGCTCGGAGACGCCATAACCGAACAGTTGTTCGAGTGCCGGATTGGCAAACACGATGCGCCCGGTGGCGTCGGCGACCAGCAAACCATTGATATTGGCTTTGGCCAGGATGTGATAGCGCTGCTCGGCATGATGAAGTTCATGGGCGGCGGCCATTTCGCTGCGGGCTTGCGCCGCTTCGGTTTCGGCCCGGCTGCGCGCCGCCAGAGCCGCTGCGAGCCAGCCGCTGAGAAACACATGCAACAGCCCGGCCAGCGCCGCCACTGCGGCGACCCCTGACCAGACGCTGCTGCGCAGCGCTGTTAACTGCGCGGCAGGAAACTGCGCCACGACCACGACATGGTTTGTGGCGGCCTCAGACTCGGCGTTGAGCAGGGAAACACGTTGCCAGGTCCATAAGCCGGCACGGTCTTCGTGCTGACCTGCCGGGGCCGCCGTGATGGCCGCCCAATCGCTGGGGAAGTGGTCGGCCAAACCATTGGCGCGCCCAAACATGAAGCCCCACTCGGTGCGCGGGTCGGCGCTTTTGAGGGTATGTCCGGCCTGATTGACGAGGCTGATATGGTCGCCCCGATGACCCAGGCTGTGTGCAAACGCATCGAGCAGCGGCTGGGCGCTGACGTTGAGTATCAAGATGCCGCGACGCCGGCCTTGCTGGTCGTCAACTGGCGTGGCCAGTCGCAACATGGGTTTGTACGGCCGCTCGATCTGGCCGTTTTCAACATTGAGATCCAGCGGTGAGACAAAAACCTGCCCGGCTTTCAAGGCCATGGTGGCCGGGAAGTAATAGCGTGCGGCCTGATTCTGCAAACGTGCAGCAGGCACCAACTCGGGCCGGCCGGGCGTGTTGTTGACACGCAAGCGCTCCAGGCCGGTTTCGTCGATCCAGCGCATCTGATCGTAGACCGGATTGCGCCACACCATGCTCAGGAACGCCATCTGAACGGCCGGGCCGATCGGTGCCCGACCGTCGATGACCTCACGCACTGGATCTTCCTGGGCCAGGTGCAGCAGGTGGACTCGCTCTGTGTGCAGTTCATCGTCAAGCCGGCCGGCACCTGCGCGAACGGTGATGGTTTCGTCGGCGCGCAGCAGCGTCATTTCCTGGTCGATGCGTGCCTGTCCGATGTACCAGGCCACGCCCAGAATGAGCAGGCCGACCGGCACGAACAGCAGCAAAAACAGGCGCAGCGAAAAGGCGTGACGCAACTTCGCCAAGCCGGTGGGTGCGGTGGCGCAGGTGGTCAGGGGATCAGGCATGCTCGGACCCGCTGCCAGGGAGGTTGAGAAGGCCTCTGACGAACACCGGGTTCATTGCATCGCACATTGTGAGAATTGTCGCCTTGGATGCGTACTTTGACGGAACGCCAGCGTACCCGCAATGCGGGCCTTTTCCGGGAGGCGGGTGCTGCAGCATGGCAGCGTGGCGCTAAAACCAACCAAGCCACTGGGTGGTCGGATAAAACCACCTTGTGAGAAATGTCACACTAGCGCCTCGATACAACGCACAGGGGAAATCCACCAATCGTCTGGCGGCCATGCTGCCCGTGGGGTTGGTGAGCGCGATGTGAGGAACTGACGGCGCATTTGGCGCTCAGTTCATGACCATCGGCTCAAGCAGCCGAGATGCCTCGCCATGTTGGCGTGACCAAGGAGATTGCATGCCCCTGTCTGTACGGTGGTCGACCCTGTGGGTCTGTGTGTTGTTGTCAGCGCCGCTGGCGGTGCGTGCCGATGAGCCGCTGCCGCCGGTGGTCGCACCCGCTGCGGCAGCGGTGACCGAAGCCCATCACCCTGCCGAGCCGGTTGAGACCAAGACCGACAGCCCGTCGGTGAGCGTGCCGGTGTTGAGCAACGAGTCGCTCTCGGCCGTGAGCGGATCCAATTCAGAGGCGGCTGCCGCGCAGTCGGCGCCGCTGCCGCTGGCCGATCCTCGCCCGGCCGCCGAGCATGGCGATGCCGCCGCGCAATATCTGCTCGGGCAAACGCTGGAAGGCCAGCAGCACCCCGAAGAAGCGCGCATGTGGTACGAGCGCGCTGCGGCGCAGGACCATGCCGCCGCGATCCATCAACTGGCCCAGCTGTACGGCAAGGGCGAGGGTGGCCCGCAAGATGAGCACAAGGGCTTCGAGCTGTCGCTGCGTGCCGCCGAGCTGGGCTGGCCCGAAGCGATGTGGGACGTGGCCAACAGCTACGGCGCCGGCCGGGTCGCGCCGCGCGATCTGCTGGCCGCCTGCACCTGGATCTTGCGCACGCGTGAGCACGCTGGCACTGACAAGCCCAAGCTGGCCGAGCAGGCCACCCAGGTGTTGCCGTATCTGGAGCGGGCGCTTTCGCTGGAACAGGTGGCCGCCTGCCGCAAGCAGGCCTCGGTCTGGCCGCCGTCGGCCGCTGCCGCGCTGCCGGCGCGTGCGCGCACCACCACCGTGGCGGCGCTGACGCCGAACCGACGCCAGCTCGGCAAGAAACGCGGCGCTCGGGTGCAGGTCAGCAAGGCGACGAGTCGCTCGCGTGTGGCCGCCTCGAAGCGACGCGTAGCTGTCGCGCGCCGCTGAAACCGGCCGCGCGGGCCGCTGCGGCGGCGCTGGCGCCCTGGCCCAGCGCTGCTGCCGCCACCGCCAGCCGGATGCGTTCCAGGTAATCGCGCGGCGACAGGCCGATCTGCTCGCGAAACAGCCGGTTCAAGTGGCGCGGTGTGACATGCGCCACCGCCGCCAGCGCTGGCACGTCCCAGTTCTGTTGTGGGGCGGCGCTGATGGCGTCCTGCACCCGGTGCAGCGCCGGATGCAGGTGGTCGCGAAACGCCAGCAGCGCCGATCGCTGCGGTGCGCCGGCGTGGCGCCGCGTGAACACCACCATCACCTGCGCCACGGCGGCGGCCACCGCGTCGCCGCACTGGCCGGCGATGCAGTGCAACGCCAGATCGATGCCGGCGGTGATGCCGGCGCTCGACAGCAGCGCGCCGTCGTCCACGAAGACCCGGTCGGCCAGCACCTGCGCGGTCGGGGCCAGGCTCGCCAGATCGTCGAGCAGCTCATGGTGGGTGGTGACGCGGTGCTGGCCGAGCAGCCCGGCATCGGCCGCCAGCAGCGCGCCGACGCAGATCGTCAGCAGCCGCAGTTCAGGCTGAGTGTGAGTGGTCGCAGCGTCGGGCGCTGGCGCACGCGGCGCCAGGGTCGGCCCGAGCAGGCGCGCCAGCCAGTCGCGCGCTTCCAACCAAGCGCCTTGGCGCTGCACCACCGCTGGCGCGTCGCCCGGGCGGCCGAGCAGCACCACCCAGGTTGGCGCATCCAGGCTGGCGGGCAGCGGCTCCAGCCCGGCCAGTTGCAGCCCGACCGAGGAGTGCACGGCCGGCTGCGGCCCGGCGTAGCGCAGCCGGAATGCTTCCGGCCGACCCTGCCGGCGCAAATGCTGGTTGGCGAGCCGGAACGCTTCGGCCGGCCCGGCCAGGTCGAGCAGCAGCGAGTCGGGCAGGACGAGAAAAAGCACGTCGATCATCAGGCCGCAGTATTCATGCTTCGCTGAGCCAGCGGTAGTCCATCTGCCGCGCGGTGCGCTCGGCCAGCGGTCGGCCGGCCAGGCGTTCGACCAGGTGCAGTGCCATGTCGATGCCGGCTGAAATGCCGGCCGAGCTGCAGACCGGCGCCCGATGCGGCGCTGCATGCCAGACCCAGCGCGGTCCGTCCAGCACCTGCAGCTGCGGATGGGCGCGGCGCAGGTCGGCCAGATCTTCCCAATGCGTGGTGCAGCGCGCGCCGGGTGGCAGCACGCCCGCGTCGGCCAGCAGGAAGGCGCCGGTGCAGACCGAAGCCACCAGCCCGGCCTCGGCGGCGGTGCGGGCGATCCAGGCCAGCGTGGCCGCATCGGCGCGGGCGCCATCGACCACGCCGCCGGGCACGATCAGCAGGTCGGGCGCGGGTGCGCTGGTGAAATCGGCGTCCGGCTGCAGCTGCAGCCCGGCGCGCGCGCGCACTGGCCCCAGCCGGTTGGCGACGCTGCAGACCTTGAACAGCGGCTCGGCCGCCGAGCCGGCCTGGCGAGCGTGCATGCGCGTGGCGGTGGTGAAGACCTCGTACGGCCCGGCGTAGTCGAGCAGCTCGACCTCGTCGAACAGCAGCAGGCTGATCTGGTGCGTTGCGCGTGCGCTCATGCCGTGGCTCCGGCCGATTGCGCTGCCGCCGCGTGTGCCAGCGCCTGCTCGACGCTGCAGAGGGTCGCGAAACGGCCGGCCAGCACGGTCTCGGTGCGCTCGCGGATTGCGGCGGCGCTCAGCACGGCGCCGGCCGGCGTGCGCATGTCGAAGGTCAGGGTGGCGGCGCTGACGAAATCGACCTGCCAGCCTTCGTCGCTGGCGTGGCGGGTGGTGGTTTCGCAGCATTGCTCGGTGCGGATGCCGGCCACGATGAGCCGACGCACGCCGTGCTGATGCAGCCAGACACCCAGGCCGGTGCCGACCAGCGCGCTGTGGCAGTGCTTGTCGATGCGCAGCACGGCGTCGAAGGGCGCCAGACCGTCGAGCGGGCGGATCAGGCCGCTGGCGTGGGCAAACGGGTTGTCGGCCTGCTCCGGGCCATCGGTGTGGAAGATCTGGATCACCGGCACGCCGAGCGCGGCGCAGCCGTCGAGCAGCGCGTGCGTCTGGGCCAGGAATTCGGGCAGTTCAGCCGCCGACCAGTACGGCCGGGTCATGAACGATTGCTGCACGTCGATCAGCAGCAGGGCGGTGGGGTGGAGCGGTGCGGGCATGGCGTGGCGGTTCGGTGGATGACGACGGATGCCATCGTCGCGCCACTTCGGCGGTTGCGGCAGACCGGCAACGGACCGATGGCGACCGGAAACGGACCTTGACGCGCCGATGTCCGGGGCTGACACGGCTCTTTTCCGCTGCTGGCGATGCGTGGGCATTTCTAAGCTCAAGCACAGATCACCAAACCAGCGAGGAGCTTGTATGTCACCCCGTCACCCCGAACAGCGCACCGAATCGCGTCAGCGCTTTGGCGGTTTGCCCGCCGGCGTGTTGAGTGTGCATACCCCCGACCGCCTGTGGCATGTGCTGGCCGTGCGCGACGTGTCGGCCAACGGCATCAGCCTGTGCGTGGACGAGCCCCTGCCGGTCGGCCAACCTGTCACGCTGATCTGGCGCGGCGCCGATCTGCGCGCGGAATTCATCGGCTATACCGCCTGGTGCGCGCCGGTCGAAACGCTGCCCGATCTGGCCGAAAACCACCTCGGCCGCCAAGTGGTGGGCTTGAGCATGCATGGCTTGCAGCAATTGGCTTGTTTTCTGCGGGCATGAGTGGCTCGGCGTTTGATGACCTTCTCAGCCCGGCTTGAGCCAGGCTTCCACCAGCCGCACCCACAACGTCGCGCCGAGCGGAATCAGCGCGTCGTTGAAGTCGTAATGCGGGTTGTGCAGCGTGCACGGCCCCATGCCGTGATAACTGCCGCTGTAGGCTTTGCGATGCGCGCCTTCGCCGTTGCCGATCACGAAATAGGCGCCGGGCCGGGCTTGCAGAAAATAGCTGAAATCTTCCGCGCCCATGGTCGGATCAAATTCCAGGGAATTATCCGGGCCGACCACTTCACGCATCACGCCGCGCAGGAACGCCACTTCATTCGAATGATTGATGGTCGGCGGGTAATTGCGCTTGAATTCAAACTTGCAACTGGCGCCAAAGGCGGCCGAGGTATGTTGAGCAATCTCGCGCATGCGCCGCTCGATCAAATCCAGTACCTCCAGCGTGAAGGTGCGCACCGTGCCCTGGATTTCGCAACTGTCGGGCACCACGTTGGTGGCTTCGCCGGTGTGAATCATCGTCACTGAAATCACCGCCGCGTCGGTGGGTTTCTTGTTGCGCGTGACGACCGTTTGAAAGGCCTGCACCATCTGGCAGGCCACCGGCACCGGATCGATGCCGTTATGCGGCAGCGCGGCGTGCGAGCCCTTGCCGGTGATGGTGATCTTGAATTCATTGCTCGACGCCATCGCCGGGCCGTCGCAGACCGCGAAACTGCCTTCCGGCAAACCCGGCCAGTTGTGCATGCCGTAGATCGCGTCCATCGGGAAGCGCTCGAACAGGCCGTCGCGGATCATCTCGCGCGCGCCGCCGCCGCCTTCCTCGGCCGGCTGGAAGATCAGGTAGACCGTGCCGTCGAAATCGCGCTGCTGCGCCAGATGCTTGGCCGCCGCCAGCAGCATCGCGGTGTGGCCGTCGTGGCCGCAGGCGTGCATCTTGCCGGGGTGCTGGCTGGCGTGCGCGAAGCGGTTGTGCTCGGTCATCGGCAGCGCGTCCATGTCGGCGCGCAGGCCGATGGCGCGCTTCGAGCTGCCGTTCTTGACGATGCCCACCACGCCGGTCTTGCCCAGGCCGCGATGCACCGGAATGCCCCACTCGGTCAGGCGCTGTGCCACCAGATCGGAGGTGCGCAGTTCCTGGAAACACAGCTCCGGATGGGCGTGGATGTCACGGCGAATCTGGGTCAGCAGGGCAGCATCGGCAATGATGGGTTCGATCAACATGGTCAGTCTCCGGCGCCGCGTGAAGGGCAGAAAGCGGCTTTATCAGTGGTCCGGTTCATCTTAGCGCCGCCCTTCACCGGCCGTTGCCAGGGTTTGCAACGCCCATGCCATCATTGGCTGATGAACGCCGCTGCCGAGTCTTCCATGTCAGACCTGCCCCGCACCGTCCGCGCCGCCTGCCCGCACGATTGCCCCGACACCTGCGCGATCCGCGTCACGGTGCAGGGCGATCAGGTGATCCGGCTGCAGGGCGAGCCCGATCATCCGCACACGCACGGCGCCCTGTGCACCAAGGTGTCGCGCTACGCCGAGCGCACCGAGCATCCCGAGCGGGTGCTGCATCCGCTCAAGCGCGTCGGGCCGAAGGGCGCCGGCCAGTTCGTGCGCGTCAGCTGGGACGCGGCGCTGGACGAGATCGCCGCGCGGCTCAAGGCCATCGCGGCGCGTGATCCGCAAGCCATCCTGCCGTACAGCTACGCCGGCACGATGGGGCTGATCCAGGGCGAGAGCATGGCGGCGCGCTTCTTCAACCAGCTCGGCGCCTCGAAGCTGGAGCGCACCATCTGTGCCTCGGCCGGTGGCGCGGGGCTGGCCGCGACCTACGGCGGCAAGTTCGGCATGCACGTGCAGCACTTTGCCGAGAGCCAGCTGATCATCCTCTGGGGCAGCAACTCGATCGCGTCGAACCTGCATTTCTGGACCGTCGCGCAAGCCGCCAAGCGCAACGGCGCCAAGCTGGTCTGCATCGACCCGCGCCGCAGCGAAACCGCCGAGAAGTGCCACCAGCACATCGCGCTGCGCCCCGGCAGCGACGGTGCGCTGGCGCTCGGGCTGATGCACGAGCTGATCGTGCACGGCTGGCTGGACGAGGATTACCTGGCCCGCCACGTCGAGCAGGACGAGGCGACCGGCTGGCCGGCGCTGCAAGCGCGGGCGCTGGAATGGCCGCCCGAGCGGGTTGCCGAGGTCTGCGGCATTACGGCGGACGAGGTGCGCCAACTCGCGGCCGACTACGCGCAGACGCGCCCGGCGGCGATCCGCCTCAACTACGGCATGCAGCGCGTGCGCGGCGGCGGCAATGCGGTGCGACTGATTGCGCTGCTGCCGTGCCTGACCGGCGCCTGGCGGCATCGGGCCGGCGGGCTGCTGCTGTCGAGCTCGGGCTGGTTCGCGGCGGTGCGCAACGACGCGGCGCTGCAGCGGCCCGATCTGCTCGCCGGGCGCACACCGCGCACCATCAACATGAGCACGATCGGTGACGATCTGCTGCGCGAGTCAAATGAGCGGCTGCCGGATGGCAGCCGCTTCGGCCCGAGGATCGAGGCGCTGATCGTCTACAACAGCAACCCGGTGGCGGTGGCGCCGGAGTCGGCCAAGGTGGTGCGCGGCTTCCAGCGCGAGGATCTCTACACCGTGGTGCTGGAGCATTTCCTCACCGACAGCGCCGACCACGCCGACCTCGTGCTGCCGGCCACCACGCAGCTGGAGCACCTCGACGTGCACACCAGCTACGGCCACACCGACGTGCTCCTGAACGAGCCGGCGCTCACACCGCGTGGCGAGGCCAAGCCGAACACGCAGATCTTCCGCGAGCTGGCGGCGCGCCTGGGCTTTGCCGATCCGTGCTTCCGCGACAGCGACGAGGCGCTGGCGCGCCAAGCCTTGCGCGGCGCGGTGAGCTTCGACGTTTTGCGCGAGCACGGCTGGGTCAGCCTGCCGCTGCCGGAGGCGCCCTTTGCCGACGGTGGTTTTGCCACGCCGAGCGGCCGCGCCCGTGTCGGCGTGCCGGGCCTCGGGCTGCCGGACTACCTGCCGCCGCATGAAAGCCCGGCCAGCGCGCCCGAACTGGCGGCGCGTTATCCGCTGGCGATGATCTCGCCGCCGGCACGCCATTTCCTCAACTCGACCTTCGTCAACGTGCGTAGCCTGCGCAGTGTCGAGGGCGAGCCGCTGCTGGAAATCCATCCGAGCGACGCTGCCGCGCGCGGCATCGCCGACGGCGCGCTGCTGCGCATCTTCAACGATCGTGGCAGCTACCACTGCAAGGCGGCGCTGAGCGAGCGGGCCCGGCTGGGCGTGGTCAACGGTCTGGGCATCTGGTGGCGCAAGTTCGGTGTGCGCGGCACCAACGTCAACCAGCTGACGCACCAGCGCCTCACCGACCTCGGCGCTGCGCCGGCCTTCTACGACGTGCTGGTGCAGGTCGAGCTGGCCGATACCGCCGCCGCCGGGACGGGAGTTGGCGCGTGAGCGGGGGCTGGCGATCGCTTGCTCGCGCCGCGTTGATCGGCGCTGGCGCGTTGCTGGCCGGTTGCGCCCAGCAGCGCAGCGACGTCGGCTATTACTGGCAGTCGGTCAGCGGCCACATGGCGATGTTGCAGGCCGCCCAGCCGGTGGCCGAGCTGATCGATGACACCGCCACGCCGGCTGATCTGCGCGTGCGTCTGGCCTTGAGCCAGCGCATCCGCAACTTCGCGGTGCGCGAGCTGCATCTGCCCGACAACGCCAGCTACCGGCGCTATGCCGATCTGGGTCGTCCGGCGGTGGTCTGGAACGTGGTGGCAGCGCCGGAGCTGTCGCTGGCGCTCAAGACCTGGTGTTTTCCGGTGATGGGCTGCGTCGGCTACCGGGGTTATTTCGACCGCGCGGCTGCCGACGCGCTGGCGACCGAGCTGCGCGCGCAGGGGCTGGAGGTGAGCGTCTACGGCGTGCCGGCCTATTCGACGCTCGGCAAGCTGCCGGGAACGTTCTTTGCCGATCCGCTGCTGAACACCTTCATCCGCTATCCGGAAGGCGAGCTGGCGCGCATGGTGTTCCACGAGCTGGCGCATCAGGAGGCGTACGCGCCGGACGACACGATGTTCAACGAGTCGTTTGCCACTGCGGTGGAGCGCATCGGCTCGGCGATGTGGCTGGCGCGCGAGGCTGATGCGGCCGCCCGCGACGAATACGCCCGGCTCGACGCGCGTCGGCAGGATTTCCGCGCCCTGACGTCGCGCTATCGGGCGCTGTTCGATGCGAGCTATCGGAGCAGCGCGGCCGAGGCGGACAAGCGCCAGCGCAAGACCGAGCTGCTGGCCGCCTTGCGGGCCGAAGCCGCCACGCTGAAGGCTGAGCGGTGGGCCGGCTACACCGGCTATGACGACTGGTTTGGGCGCGTCAACAACGCCTCATTGGCGGTGCTGGCGGCTTACAACGCCCAGGTGGGCGATTTCGAGCGGCTGTTCGAGCGCCAGGGGCGCGACTTCGAGCGTTTCTACGCCGAGGTGCGGCGGCTGGCGGCGCTGCCCAAGGCCGAACGTGATCGCCTGCTGAGTCTCTGACGCACGGCGCAACTATCCGGTGGCAGGGGATCTGTGGGCGGCCTTGAGCGAGGCCACCAGCTCGACGTAGTCCTGCATCGCCAGCGAGCTCGGTGTGCCTTGCAGTGCCTGCCAGGCGTCCCAGCGGGCACGGGCGGCAAAATCGCCAAAGCCGGGGCGCGCCTCGCTGAGGTCGCCGAGGGTGGCTTGCTGGTAGAGCGCGTACAGGCTCAATGCCGTGGCGTGGTGGCTGCTTTGCAGCAAGGGACCGGCATCAGCCACGGCCTGGTCGAATGCGACTTGCAGCGCGGTGCTGATGTACATGGGGCAACCTTTGATCGGATGACATTCGATTCTATGTTGCACCGCAGCAATTAACCCCTGGCGGCATGTTGAGATTGGCGGATCTGGCCCGGTACTGAGCAGAACTGCCCAGACCGGGTCGTTCAGAAGCCCAGGCTGGCGAGCAGATCGTCCACTTCGCCCTGATTGGTGACGACGTCGGTGCGGCCTTCCGGATTGACCACCGGGCCGTGCAGCACGACGACCTCGACCTTGTCGCGCTGCTCAGGTGGCACCACCTGTACCAGCAGCGTGACCAGGCTGTTTTCCAGTTCGCTGGCCAGCGCCACTACCTTGGTGACGACCTGGCCGGTCAGATCATGGAAGTCCTGCGCCAGCATGATGTCGGTCAGGTGCCGGTCGATGCGGTCGGTGGCCTGATCGACGTCCTGCACGAAGTTCATCACCGCCCCGGAGGCGACGGCCTTGACCGGGTCGGCGACGATCGCCTGGGCCATGCGGCGTGTCTCTGCGGCGATGTAGTGGTGCTCGGCCTTGGCGTGATCGACCGAGTTGAGCACCTTGTTGGCGGCATCGGCCGTTTTGGCCGCGATGTAGTTCAGGCGGCTGCGGGCGTCGGGCAGGCCGTCGGCGGCGACTTTCAGCTGCGGCATCACGCCGAGCTGTTGCATGGTGTCGTGCAGCAGGCGCGTGATGGCGCCGATCTGCTGGAACACCTCGGGCGACGTGACAAACCCCTCAGGCGGAGCCAGTTTGGCAAAGTCTTCGATCTTCATCGGGTGGCCCTCCGGGTCAGGCGATTGCCGCGAGCTTCTGCAGAATCTTCTGCACCTTCTCTTCCAGCGTCGCCTTGGTGAAGGGCTTGACGATGTAGCCGGCAGCACCGTTCTGCGCCGCCATCACGATGTCTTCCTTGCGGGCTTCGGCGGTGACCATCAGCACCGGCAGGTGACGCAGCATCTCGTCGGCCTTGATGGCCTTGAGCAGGTCGAAGCCGTTCATGTTCGGCATGTTGATGTCGCTGACGACGAAATCGAAGCGGGTGTTGCGCAGCACGTTGAGTGCGACGGCGCCGTCTTCGGCCTCTTCGACGTTGTTGCAACCCATCTCCTTGAGCAGACCGCGCACGATGCGGCGCATGGTGGAGAAGTCATCAACAACAAGAAACTTGAGATCGGTCGGGGTATTCATGGGCGGTCCTCGTGAGTCTGGGTCCGGCGCAGGGCGGTCGTGACAGGTTTATCGGTGCGGGGCGGCGGGGCTTGAGCTCTCGCTGGCGGAGCGCGTGTCCTCAGGCGCAGGGGCTTCGGCGCTGTCACCGGACTGGAAGAAACGGTCCTCGGCCTCACGCGTCATGACGATGATGCTGATGCGGCGGTTGATCGGATGGTTCGGATCGCTGCGGTCGAACGGCACGCTGGCGGCCAGCCCCTGCACGCGCAGGATGCGCTTGTCATTCAGCCCGCCCGCCAGCAGCTCGCGCCGCGAGGCGTTGGCGCGGTCGCTGGAGAGCTCCCAGTTGCTGTAGCCGTGCTCGCCGCCACCGAAGGGTTGTGCATCGGTGTGGCCTTCGAGCGTCAGCTTGTTCGGTACCTCGGCCAGCACCGAGCCGATCGCGCGCAAGAGCTCGCGCATGTACGGTTTCACCTCGATGCCGCCGGAGTCGAACATGGCGCGCTTCTGGTCATCGACGATCTGGATGCGCAGGCCGTCGCGCGTCATGTCCAGGCGGATCTGTGACTTGAACTCGGCCAGCTTGGGCGAGTTGGCCAGCACCTCGTCCATCTTGTCGCGCAGACCCTGCAGGCGCGCGCGTTCGGCCACCGCCTGCTGCTCCTTGAGCGCCTGCAGGCTGATGCGACGCTCGGCTTCGGTGTCGCCGTTCTTGACCTGGCCGGCCGAGCGGGTGATGTCGGTACCGCCGCCCTTGATGATGCTGGTCGCATCGCCCGCACCGGAGCCGCCCATCAGCGAGATCTTGAGCGGCGAGTTGAAGTAGTCGGCGATGCCCTTCTTGTCGCCGTCGGTGGTGCTGCCGAGCAGCCACATCAGCAGGAAGAAGGCCATCATCGCCGTGACGAAGTCGGCGTAGGCGATCTTCCAGGCGCCGCCGTGCGGGGCGTGACCGCCCTTCTTGATCTTCTTGACGATGATCGGCTGCAGTTTCTTGGCGTCACCGGCCATGATGGGCTCCTGGATGGATTGCTGGCATGGTGGTGCTCACTTCTTCTTGACGTGGCTTTCGAGCTCGGTGAAGGTCGGGCGCTCGGTCGAATAGAGCACCTTGCGGCCGAACTCGATCGCGATCTGCGGTGCGTAGCCCTGCATGCTGGCGAGCAGCACGGTCTTGATGCACTGCAGCTGCTTGGTGTCCTCGTCGAGCTTCTGTTCCAGCAGGCCGCCGAGCGGCTCGACCACGCCATACGCCAGCAGGATGCCCAGGAAGGTGCCGACCAGCGCCGAGCCGATCATGCCGCCCAGCACCGCCGGCGGCTGGCCCACCGAACCCATCGTGTTCACCACACCGAGCACCGCTGCGACGATGCCGAAGGCCGGCAGCGCGCCGGCCAGCCGGGCGATCGCCGCAGCCGGCGTGTGGCCCTCGTGATGGTGGGTGTCGATCTCGTTGTCCATCAACGTCTCGATCTCGTGGGCGTTCAGGTTGCCCGAGACCATCATGCGCAGGTAGTCGGTGACGAACTCGGTGACGTGGTGGTCGCTGCCGACCTCGGCGTATTTCTTGAACAGGGCTGAGTTGTGCGGATCCTCGATGTCCTTCTCGATCGACATCAGGCCTTCCTTGCGGGTCTTCTGCAGGATGTCGTAGAGCAGGGCCAGCAGGTCCATGTAGCGGGCCTTGCTGAATTTCGAACCCTTGAACAGGCCCGGCAGCGCGCCGATCACGGCCTTGAGCGTCTTGGGCTGGTTGTTGACGACAAAAGCGCCGATCGCACCACCGCCGATCGCCATCATCTCGGTCGGCATGGCGTGGATGATCACGCTCATGTTGCCGCCGTGAATGATGTAGGCGCCGAAGATGCAGCCCAGCGCAAGGGCATAGCCGATCAGAACAAACATGGCCGTTTCTCTCTTTCAGACGACCCGGCGCAACGGGCGCACGGCACTGGTCAGGGGCGCGGCACGGGCCATGCTGGCGCTGCGGCCCGAGCCGGCCATGCGGTAGATCCAGACCGGCCGGCCGCCTTGAGGCCTGAGCACGGCATGCGGGCGCAAGCCGGGCGCGGCGAATTCCAGACTCACGAGCCAACTGCCGTCCGGCATCTCGGCGCGCGCCTTGGCGACTGCGCGCGGCATGCTTTCCGGGCGCTGGAACAGATAGACCATCTGATGCGTGCCCCAGTGGGTGGCCCACATATCGCCTTGCTGCACGCTGGCCCAGCGGCAGCGCCAAGCCGCCAGCCAGCGCAGCGGCCGGCTCCATTCGACGCCATGCAGGCGGGCTTCGGGATAGACCCGTCGCAAGGCCTGCAGACCATGGCCGAGGCCGCAACCAACATCCAGGATCGAGGCCCGATCAGGCAGCTCGACCAGTTCGTTCAGCTCAGCCAGGGCGTCGGGCGGGGTGGGGAAAAACGGCGCATCGCGCCAGGTTCGAATCGGATAGGTCCAGGCGAGCAGCAGCAGTGCCGGGAGCCAGAGCCAGGTGGCCTGCAGGTCGGCCAGCCCGGTCAGCAGCGCTGAGAGTGGAAACCCGGTCGCGACGATCAGGCGCCGCCAGCTGCTGCACTGTGGCAGGCTGCACAGTCCGCCGGCCAGCGTGGCCAGGCTGAGCGCCAGCCAAACCGGCCCGGCACTGTCGCGCAGCAGCAGATAGGTGAGCCAAGCTACCGACCAGCCCAGCAAGGCCGGCAGGGGCCAGAGGCGCTGGAACAGTGACGGCTGTTCGGGTGGCGACAGCGTCGGCAGTGAGGAGGCGCGGGGTACGGATGCCATGATGATCCGTATCGTCCGCTGGCTTGGCCCGGTCGAGTCGGCCAAGTCACTGCACTTTCGCGGTGGTATTTACCGCATCGGGATCGCCGCTCAGATCAGCGCGAGCACCCGGTTCGGGTCGATGCGGACCCGGATTTCGGTGACCGGCACCGCTGCGGCCACTTCGCGGTTGCGTTGTGCGGTGTCGCGCAACACCGGATCGGTGAGCGGCAGCCCACTGGCGCCGCTGAAAACCGCCACCAGCGGTTGATTGGCGCGCGCGCCGCTGCTCACCACCACGCCGATCTCGCCGCTGCTGAGCTTGACGTAGCTGCCAGGCGGATACATGCCGACCGACTTCAGCAAGGCCGAGCCGAATTCGTCCGGGCGGCCGTCGGTGCCGACACAGGCGTCACGCGCCGCCACCAGCGGCGACAGCGGCTGGCGGTTGCCGCGCCGGCTGACCTTGGCGGTGAAACGATCGACCAGACGCAGCAAGCGCGCCAGTCGTTGTGCTGGCGCCAGACTGGCGATGGCGCGCTCCGCCAGCATCGGATCGTCGTGCAGTCGCACCACCTCGATCCACAAGGCGTCGGTCACGCCGGCCTCGGCCAGCAGCAGAGCGCCATGTTCGGCGTGATGCTCGATGCGGGCGCGCTGTTCGGGGCGCAGTGCGCCGCTTTGCTGCGCCAGCATGTCCTGCAACTGCACCATCGCGACGTTCATCGTCGCAGCGGCGCGCGTCAGCGAGAGCAGTTCTTCCGCTGGCCAGCCGAGCAGGCGCCCGACTCGTTCGCAGATGTTGGCGCACAGCAGCCCGTGATGGGTGCTGTATTGCTCGACCGAATGGGCCGCATGCTGGAACAACAAGAATTGGATGGCCTGAGGGTGCGTCGCTGCAAATTCATCCGCCAGTGCCAGCGTCTGCCGAACGCGCGCCAGCCAGTACGGATCGACACCGGCGTCACGCAGCGCACTCGCCAGACTGGCGATGAGGGTCGAGGCTTGCTGGCTCAGCGTGCCCGCCGGCATCTTGGGTGCGCTGGCCTGCTGGATGACCGTGCGGGCGTTCACCACCCCGTCCGGGGCTGGCGCTGTGCTGGACAACTGGTCGGCCGGGCGCGTGTCGGCACTGGTCGATCGGCCTTGGCGCATCGGCGCGATGGCGATCTGCTCCAAGGTGGCGTTTTTGCCGATCAGCGCATGCGCCGAGTTGGTCAGACTGTCGCGCCAGGGCGCGGCTTCGATGCTGTCGGCATAGAGCGTTCGGCTTTGCAGGGCCTGCAACCGATGCGGATCGGTCAGTGACTGGCCGGCGGCAAGCAGCAACTGGCCATTGCCGTCATAGACACCAAATGGCAGGCGCTGGTTCAGGCGCAGGAAGTTGGGGGCAAGTGCAAGCAGAGCCATGAGTAGTCACCGATCGTACGAACCGTTGAACAGGCTTGAGTATTGATCAAGCCGGCAAACTCCCAAAAAGAAAAAAGGACCTGGTATCAGGTCCTTGCAAAGATGCCCGCAGGCATCAACAGGAGGAGCAACAGAACAGATCAGAAGATACCGAATCCCAGTGCGGCTCAATGCATTTGCAGTGCCCCGGTGGCCTTGCCCTTGCCGGCGCGAGCAGGCGGGTTGCACAGGCCGCAGACATAGTGCTTGGCGATCTCGTGCGGATGGGTCACGAAGTGGCCGCCGCACTTGGAGCACTTGGTCATGGTGAGCATGCCGTTGTCGACGAACTTGACCAGGCGCCAGGCGCGGGTGACGGACAGCAGCGGCTCCAGGCTCTGCGAGGCGGTCTGCTCCAGATAGAGCTGATAGGCCTTGATGACGGTGTCGATTTCCTCCATCTCGGCGACCTTGTTGAGGTATTCGTGGATGTTGAGGAACAGGCTGGCATGGATGTTGGGCTGCCAGGTCATGAACCAGTCGGTCGAGAAGGGCAGCTGGCCCTTCGAGGGCGACTTGCCGGCGACTTCCTTGTACAGGCGCAGCAGGCGCTCATAAGACAGATCGGTCTCGGACTCCAGCACCTGCAGGCGGGCACCGAGCTGGATCAGCGTGACAGCGCGTTCAATCTGCTTGGCTTCGGTCAGGATGCTCTTGGTGCGCATGATGGTGTCCCCAGTCGGTCGGTGGCGTTGGTCTGTGTGGTCTTGGTTCAGGCGGCTTCCTGGTGGCGGCCGGCCATCAGGATGTTGGCGTGCAGGCGCGAGACACCGTCGTTCGAAGCGCTCTTGCCGTGGTTGGTGAGCAGGCTCCAGACCAGGTCGTCGTCGATGCGCATGCGGCACAGCAGCGTGTTGCCGGAGGCGATCTTCATCATCTGCGAGGGCGACAGCGTGGCCAGGATGGTGGCGGTGTCTTCCGAGATACCGAGGCGGAACAGCGCTTGTTCGCGGTCACTGCGGATCAGGCTTTGTGCCAGCATCAGGTACGACAGGTTGGTTTCGCGGATTTCGGCAAGGATCTGTTCGGTGTTCATCTCGGGCTCCTGTGGGATGGCCGTTTCGGTTTCGGCTTGAGATGAAGTTTGAACTTTCAATCAGCGGGGCAACATCAGCCCAGTTCCGTCTCTTGAGTCCTTTTTTCACCATCACGCTTGTCAGGAAAATTCCTACAGCGGCGTTAGGCTGCCGCTCTGTGCAACTCTTCGCTCAGTTCGGCATGCAGGCGCTCGGCTTCTTTGATCGCTTCATGCAGAAGGTCGGGATGGCATTCGCGGAAGCTGCGGTTGGTGTTGCTGTACATCAAGGTATCGAACATCACCAGCGCTTCCTGGTTCTCGCCGTTGGCGGCCAGCGCCATCGCCAGGGTGAATTGGCAGCCAGCGTGCTCCGGCTCCAGCGTCAG
Organism: Leptothrix sp. (in: b-proteobacteria); assembly: GCA_041083665.1. Lineage (GTDB taxonomy): Bacteria > Pseudomonadota > Gammaproteobacteria > Burkholderiales > Burkholderiaceae_C > Sphaerotilus. The sequence goes on along the minus strand of JBFPGZ010000003.1, from coordinate 27,870 downwards.
GGCGCGCCGAGCGTGGGCTTCGGCGCCATAAAAATCGCCAAACTGAAATGACAGTTCGGCCACCTCGGCAAGCAAATCAAGGTGACGCGGTTCTTTCAGAAGCGCCTTGCGGAGTAGCTGCTGGGCTTGTTCTGGATGCCCGGCACTGAGCGCCTGGTGCGCCTGGCTGCGCAGCAACTCGACCTCGGGCATCGGTGCGACAGGTCCAGCTGCCGCTGCAGGCTCGCGCCGGCGCAGCGTGATGGGCATGCCCTTGGTCAGCACCGCATCGACCGAAGCCCGCATCCGCCGCATCAGGGCCGCGATCGGTGTCACAGACGTTCGGGCTTGCCGAACCGGCTCGAAGCGCACAAAGGGCGCACCGAAGAAATGCAGCCAGGCGCGTTCAAACAAAGGCTGGTAGATCGGTGCCGAGCGGCTCAGCACATCGAGCCGGCCCAGGTGCGGTCGGGCTTCGGCGAGAAAATCAGCCAGCCGGGTGTTGCGCACCGCGAACACCGGACCGTAGGCAAACACACCGATATCGGCCTGACGGGCCTGCTCGGCCAGCTGGTCGAGGCCGCACAGCGTCAGGAAGTGAGCGATCAGATGGGTGCCATCTTGCAGATCGTGTGCGAGCCGGTAGGTCTCGGCGATCCGCTGGGCCTGCGCGTCGTGAAAACCGGTCGGGGCCAGCGAGGTCAGGCTGTAGCGTTCGGTGCGAATTGCAGCCGAGCCGATCCAGTCGCGGTTGTCGTGCTCGATCAGGTGGCGCGGCGGAATGGCGCGGTGCTCGTCAGCCAGCACCGACAGCGGCTGCACATCACTCCAGCGCTGCGGCTGCAGTAGCAGCTCGAACCAGGCGGGTGCGTGGGCAAACGGATCACCCGACGTGAACACGGTGAAGTCGGCCTGACGCGGGTCGGCGTCGTGCATCAGGTGGTAGAGAAACGCGCTGGTGTTGCCGCCAGCATTGCGCAGCGTGGTCTGGCGTACTTCGCGTGAGAAGGCGCCGGCCGGCAGCGCCGCACTGCGGTTGTAGAGGTACACCGCACAGTGGTCGGGCAGATCATCGATCCAGCTGACGTCCTCCGCCTGGCGTGCGATGACGATGTTGAGCATGGCGCGGATCCCTTGATGTTGTTGCAGCTTCGTTGTAGCCAAACGGCGCGGCCGTGTGTGCAACGATTGGCAAGTAACGATGCAAACCACTCAAGGGTCACAGGGGTGTCGCAATGGCTCGAACGGTGTTGCGGGGGCTCAAACGATGATGCTTCGGGTCTATGAAACGAGCTTTGCTCATGCGGCGGACGCTTGGTTCGTGATAAAAATCACGAAGCGACCAGAGCGGCACTCGGATGTGTCGAATGCACGCTTTGCTTACGATCTGTTGCGTTGCGTCCGAATAGCGCCACCCAGGCCTGCGGGCCCAAATCAATCAGTTCAGCTTGCTGCCCCGTGTGATAGAGCCGCAGGCAACGCACCTGTTGCGGCGCACTGGCGAGCAGCTGCGTGTAGCTGGGCCGCCATGCCGACGGTGCGTCGGGGCCGAGCAGGTGCAGTTCACAGAAAGTGTCGGGCAGCTCCTGCAGCGTGAGCGGCGGGCCGGCGCTCGGGGCCAGCGCATCGATCAGCAGCAGCACCGCGTCATCGGCCGAGCGTGCCAGCGCGGCCAGCAATTCCGGCAGGTCACGCCGGGTCTGTACCTCAACCACATACACCGGTACCTCGGGCGCGTTGCCGCGCAGCACGCTGAGCGGCCGCAGCGCGGCAGCCAGCTGGTCCTGCTGGCGGCTGGTGTCGAAGCGGCCGGTGTGCCGGCGCGCTGAATGCTCGAAGATGGTCGGGCGCTGCACCGGCAACTGCTGCAGCCAGCGCGCTGATCTGGCAACGGCAAAGGCCGGAAGATGCCGTTCATGCAGATACTTGGCCAGCCAGAGGTCGGCCATGTTCGGATGCGCGAAGTCGCTCAGCGGCGGACGCACGTGATGGGTGTGGAAAGCGGTGGTGCCGGTGCCGAGCACATGGGCGCGGCGCTCGCGCAGCAGGGCCGTCTCGAAATGCCAGACGCTGCGGGACTCGGCGGCGTAATAGGAGCGCGGCACCGTGTCGGCCGCCTGGCGCAGCAGGGCGGCATGCACACCCACCGCGCAGCGGCCCTCGTGCTGTGCCAGCGCCTGCACCATGCGCGCCACATAGTCGTGCGGATAGGCGATGTCGTCGTCGCAGCTCAGGTAGAGGGTGTCGGTGCAGTCCTGCAGGCCCCAGAACTTGCCGGCGTCGCCGTAGCGGCGGCCTTCCGGGTCGAGCTGGCAGCGGATCTGCGGATAGGCCTGCAGCAGCTCCGGCACCTCGGTGTAGCCGTTCAGGTAGAGGTCGATGCGGTCAACCTGCGGCAGCAGCGAGCCGAGCGCCACGCCGAGCGCGGTTTCATTGCCGGCCACCGTCGCCATGCCGGCGACGATCTGGCGCGTCGCTGGCAGACGGGCCAGATCACGCGCTGCCAATGCAGCCAGGCTGCGGCTGACGGTGGGGCGCATCGCAGTTCCTCGGTTCAAGGCAGCAAAGAGGCTTCGGCCGCGTCGGGGTCGCGGCGGAACAGCATGAAGTGGGCGAACGATTCGTTCTGCGGATCGTCCTGCAGCGGATAGCGGTTCTCGATGTCGCCCAGGAAGATGAAGTCGCGGCGCTGTTCCGCCACCCAGCGCGTCACGGCGCGGTGGCGCACATGCGCGTTGGCACTGGCGGTGTCTTCGGGCGGGTCGCTGGCGTAGATCAGCACCAGCTGGAGCGACGCATTGAACAGGCTGTGCATGTAGGCGCTGTAGACCGCGTCCTCGACCAGGTGATAGATCACGTCGAGCGACAGGCTCATGTCGGCCTGCTGGTCGGTCAGCGCCTGCATCGGCAGGAAGCGTTTCGAGCGGTCCTTGGCATAGAGCTGGCGGCAGCGCTGCAGGGCCGTCTCGCTGACGTCGAAGCCGAGGTACTGGGTCAGGTTGAGCAAGCCGAGCTGATGGCCGTCACCGCAGCCCAGCTCGATCGCCGAAACCACGCCGCTTTGCAGCGCGACCAGATTGACCACGTCGGCCTTGAAGCGGCCGAGGCGGCCGTACGAGCCGGCGCCCGAGTTGCCGCCGGCGCGGTAGCGTTGTTCCCAATAAGCGGCCGAACCGGGGAATGCAGATGCTGCCGTGGCAGCCGGAGCGGCGGGTGAGTGATCAAGGGTGGCGGCGTGCGACATGGCAGGGCTCCGGTGCGGGCGAGCGGGGAATCTGGTTTCAGTCTAGGCAGCCGCGCGCCGGCCGAAGTCCGCATCAACTGGCCGAACAGCGGCCAGTTCCGGCGCTTCGGCGGGCCGGTCGCGGCGGCGCTCAAGCGGCCAGCGCCACCGGTCTGAGCAAGCCGGCCACCTGTTCGGCCAGGCGGTCCGGCGCCGCATCGATGGCTTCAACGGCGGCAGCGACGGGCGGCGCCGCTTGCCGTTGCAGCTGGCCACGGGCGCGCTCCAGCATCTCGGCCGCGCCCAGCCAGTGGGCGCGCTCGGTCAGCAGATTGGCGGCACGACCGCAGGCCTCGACCTCGGCGCGCAGGCGGTCTTGCCAGTCGAGCTGCGGATAGAGCCGCTGCAGTGGTACCTGCTGCAGCGTTTTCCAGGCGATCAGCGCGTTCGAGGCGCGCCGACGCTCGGCCGTGCCGGACAGGTTGTCGCCGTGCAGGCGGTAGATGCAGACATAGTCATCCACTGCAGCGAAACGGGCGTCGGCTGCCGCCGCGCGGATCCACAGGTCGTAATCGACCGAGGACGGCAGCGCCTCGTCGTAGCCGCCCAGGCGCAGCGCCAGTTCGCGCCGGATCGCCGTGCCCGGATTGGGCAGGCTGTTGACCTGGAACAGCTTGCTCAGGCTGGGTTGGTCGGGCTGGCGGCTGTAGTGCCAGCGGGTCCGTTCATGCCAGTCGGCGTCGGCCACGATCAGGTTGCCGTACAGCACGTCGATGTCGGGTTCGGCGTCGAGCCGGGCGGCGTACAGCGCCAGGCAATCCGGCATCAGCGCGTCGTCGCTGTCGAGGCAGACGATGTAGTCGCCCTGCGCTTCGGCCAGTGCGGCGTTGCGGCAGGCGGACACGCCACGGTGCTCGATGCGCACGCTGCGCACGCGCGGATGATCAAACTGCGCCAGGAACTGATCGGTGCCATCGGTCGAGCCGTCGTCGGCGACCACGATCTCGTAGTCGGCCCAGCTCTGCTCCAGCGCCGAGCTGAGCGCGGTCGGCAGATCGTGCCGCCGGTTGTAGGTCGGGATGACGATCGAGAAACGTGGCGGGCGCGGCGCGGTCTCGATCGCTGGATCGGCTGACGCGGGCAGGCTCGGTGCGCCACTCTCTGCATCGGCACGGGCCAGCTGCTCGGCCACCATGGTCGGATCGATGCCGGCCAGCGCGTCGAGCAGGCCGAGCCGGCTGGCCCAGAGTTCGCACGCGTAGACCGTGCCGCCGCCGGTGTAGGGCGGCGCATCCGGGTGGCGCGGAATGAAGCTGTGGCTGGGCAGGATGCTCAGGTTGGCGTAGCCGAGCTCGCGCCAGCAGCGCGTCAGCTGGGCAGCACCGACGCTCTCGCTCAAGCTCTGCTGGGTGAGGTCGCTCAAGCTGCCGATGCGCTCGACCAGCTCGGCCATCAGCCGGTTGCCCGGCGCGCAGCCGACGCAGCTGGTGCTGATCAGGCCTGGCGCGGCCAGCTCGCTTTCCCAGCAGGCAAAGGCTTCGTGAGCCAGCAGGCTGGCGTCGAGCGGGCGCAGGCAGACGCTGTCGGCGGCAGCCACCACGCCGCCTTCGCGCAGCAGGATTTCCCAGCGCATCAGGTCGGCCACGCCGGCGGCGTCGTATTCACCCAGCTGGATCAGCTGGGCGCGGCAGCGCCAGTCGGTCTCGACCAGCGCCTGGTTGTCCCAGAGCTTGACCTCCCAGTCGGGATGCTGCTGCACCCAGGTGGCGATCAGCGCGTCGGGACGGCGGCTCTCAAGACCGACCCAGATCAGATGCAGGATTTTCGGAATCATGGTGGTGCTTTCAGGCGACCTGCTGCAGGTGCAGGGTGTCGTAGCTCTGGCGCGTGCTGGCCCAGGCCTGGCGCGCGTAGACCGGCCCGCGACCCTGGTAGCTCAGGCCGGTGTAGTGCTCGGGGATGAAGTAGTGGCTCGGCAGCACCGACAGGCCGGTGTACTGGTAGCGGTGGAACGATTCGGTCAGGCGCAGCGGTCCGACGGTTTTCCAGGCCATGTCATGCACCACGCTGGCCTCGGCGTGGATGTCCTGGATGATCTGGCCGAAAAACGGGTTCTCCGCCACGGTGGCCACGTAGCCGGCGGCGATCAGCTTGGGTCGCACCAGCTCGTTTTCCCAGCAGGCAAAGGCTTCGTGCTCCAGCAGCCAGTCGTCGAGTCGGCGCACGCAGATGCTGTCGGCATCGACCAGCAGGCCGCCTTGCTCGTAGAGGATTTCCCAGCGCATCAGGTCGGCCACGCCGTTCATCTCGCGCTCGGCCATCGCGCGCATGTGGCGGGCGTTGACCCACTGGCGTTCGGCCAGATCGGCGTTGCCCCAGAGCTGGATGTGCCAGTCCGGATGCTGCTCGACCCAGGTGCGGATGCAGTTGTCCGGCCGCTTCGACTCGTCGCCGACCCAGATGATGTGCAGCAGTTTGGGGATCAGCACAGCGGCTCCTCAAGGGCGGTGAGTTGGACGCTGGCCGCATCGGCTTCAGCCGCCAGCGCGGCCGGCGCCAGGCCGGCGTCGTGGCGCGCCACCATGCGCAGCAGCAGGGCGCCGAGGTCTTGCGCAAAGCGCGCGCCGTCGAACAGCGGCGAGGTGTCGCGGCCCTGTTCAACCCGGGCCCGCAGCAGCTGCAGCGCGGCCGGGTCGTGCGCCAGCGCAATCGCCTGTTCCATGTAGCGGTCGAGCTCGTCGCAGACCAGTTCGGGCAGCTTGAGCGTGTGCAGCAGGCTGGCGGCGACCCGCGAGGCGAAGCTCTGGCCTTGCAGCGTCAGCAGCGGCACGCCGGCCCACAGCGCGTCGCTGGCGGTGGTGTGGCCGCCGCAGGGGAAGGTGTCGAGGAACAGGTCGATCTGCGGCAGGCGCGCGCGGTGCGGCTCGATGTCGAGGAAGGGCGCGAACACCAGCCGCGCCGGATCGAGGCCGGCCGCCGCCGCGCTGCTGCGCAGCCGCGCCTGCGTGACCGGATCGGGCACCAGCAGCCACAGCACCGAGCCGGGCGTGGCGGCCAGGATCTGGCACCAGGCGCTGAACACCACCGGGATGATCTTGTAGGCCTGGTTGAAGCTGGCGAAGACGAAGGCGTCTTCCGGCAGCCCGCAGGCGGTGCGGCTGAGCGTGGCCGGGCGCGAGCGCTGGCGGTCGTTCGGCTGGTAGCAGTGCGGCAGCTGGGCGATCTGCTCGGTGAAATCGGCCTGCGCGGCGAGCGGCGTGACGACGCGGTCGCCGACGATGTAGTCGATGAAGCGCGCGCCGCTGGTGCCGGGATAACCGAGCCAGGCCACTTGCAGCGGCGCCGGCCGCAGCGCCAGCGTGCCGGTGCGGCTGCCCGAGGTGTAGCCCTTCAGGTCGATCAGCACGCCGATCCGGTCGGCGCGGATCTGCGCGGCCAGCCGTTCGTTCGACCACTCGGCCACCTCGAACCAGCCGCTGGCGCTCTGGTGCACCCGCTGGCGCAGCACGCTGCGGTCGTCCGGGCCGTTCGAATACAGGAACAGCTCGAAGCGCTGCCGGTCGAGCGCTTCGAGCACCTGCACCAGCAGCATGCTGGTGGCGTGGTGGTGAAAGTCGCTGGAGAGCAGACCGATGCGCAGCCGGCCGCCCGGCTGCGGCACCGGTCGGTGGCCGGCGGCCGGCGCATCGCCATGGCGGCGGCAAGCCAGTTCGGCGGCCCAGCGCGACAGGGCCGGGTCGTCGCTGAGCGTGAGCAGGCAGAACGGGCTGAACGATTCGGGCTGGTCTTCCGGCGCGGCTTGCTGCACGGTGGCGATGCAGTCCTGCAGGCGCTGCAGATCGGTGTCCTGCGCCGGCCAGTCGCAGGCCCAGCCGCTGTAGTGGGCGGCGTAGAGCGCGGCTTCCAGCGCGAGCGGCGCCAGATCCAGCACGGTGCGATAGCACTCGGCGGCGTCGGCATGGCGGCGCAGATTGGCCAGGCAGTGGCCGAGCTGGGTCAGCGCCTGCAGGCGCAGCTTGTCATCGCTCGGCGCCAGCGCCAGCACCGACAGGAAGGCTTGCGCCGCTTCTTCGGAGCGGTGCAGCTCGACCAGCGCGGCGCCTTGCAGCAGAAACCAGGTGGCGTCGCGGCTGACCTGCGGCGCCAGCGCGTCCAGCACCGGCAGCATCTCGCTGGGGCGCTGCGCCAGGCGCAGGCATTCGGCCAGAAAGTGGCAGGCGACCAGATTGCTGCGGTCGAGCTGCCAGGCCCGGCGCGCGCTGGCGATGGCCGGGTCGAGCTGGTCGAGGCGGCGCTGGCTGCTGGCCAGGTTCAGCCAGTAGAGCGGGTCTTGCGGGGCGAGTCGCACCGCTTGCTCGAAGTGACGCAGCGCGGCGGCGTGCTGCTGCTGGCGGGTCGCCTCGACGCCGGCTTGCCAGGCTGCGTCAGCCCGCACGGCCGCGCTGGCCAGATGGGCGGGCCGCGCCTTGGCGCCGCTCGGATTGCCGTGGTGGCGTGGGGTCAGTGCGATCGGCATGGACAGGCTTCCTTCGGTTGCGATCGACTATAGGAAGCGCAGCGCCACAGATGAGGCTCAAAAAGATGCCTGTTTGAGACTCATCTTTGCGCCATATCGGCCGATCAGAGGCAGCGGCCGGCCGCAGGCTCGGCAGGATCAGCGGGTGATGCCGGGCCGAGCCACCCAGGCCTAAAGTTCGCGCAACCGTGCTCCGATAAGCAAATCAACGGGTCAGCGAGTGATCCGGGGTCCGGTTAGCCGGCTGATGGTTCGAGTGGCTCAGGCCGCAAGAAGCACCAAGGCTGACGAGTGCCGGACAAAGGGCTGCAGGTGGTCAACCAGCTACAGCAGTCAGTTCTTCGGCGCAATTTGCCGGTCCAGAGTCACTGAGGAGTGCACCATGCCCACCACCATCAACACCAACCTGATCTCCCTGAACGCGCAGCGCAATTCGGCCGCGTCGCAAGCGTCGCTGGCGACCTCGATGCAGCGACTCTCGTCGGGCCTGCGGATCAACTCCGCCAAGGACGACGCAGCGGGTCTCGGCATCTCCGAACGCATGAATGCCCAGGTCAAGGGCATGAACGTCGCGATCCGCAATTCGAACGACGGCATCTCGATGTCGCAGACTGCTGAAGGCGCGCTGGGCAAGGTCGGTGACATGCTGCAGCGCATGCGTGAGCTCGCGGTGCAGGCGCGTAACGACACCAACAACGGCAAGGACAAGGATTCGCTCGACAAGGAATTCGGTGAGCTGGCCAAGGAAATCCAGCGCACCGTCGGCGGCACCACCTTCAATGGCAAGCATGTGATCGGCTCGGACGCCGGTGGCATGAACTTCCAGGTTGGTGCAGGCGTGACGTCCGACGACTCGATCAAGGTCACCACCACCAACCTGACCACCGACAGCGCCATGACGACCGTGGCGGGCACCGACAATACCGGCGCCGGACGCGCCAAGATCGACAGCAGCAGCACCTCGGCCACCCTGGCGACGGTGATCACGAACATCGACAGCGCGATCGACAAGGTCAACTCGCAACGCGCCACGCTGGGTGCCACTCAGTCGCGCTTCGACGCCGTGATCTCGAACCTGCAGGTCTCGGTTGAAAACCAGTCAGCCGCCAAGAGCCGCATCACCGACGCCGATTTCGCGGCGGAAACCGCCAATCTGTCGCGCTCGCAGGTGCTGCAGCAGGCCGGCAACGCGATGGTGGCGCAAGCGAACCAGCTGCCGCAGCAAGTGCTGTCGCTGCTTCGATGACTCGGGACGCAGCTTGAACGTGGGGGCGGCGGCTGTCACCACGTTCGAGTCTGCAGCGTGAGTCGCCAGGGGCCACCTTCGGGTGGCCCCTGGTCTTTTCAGGCATCGAACTGCCGGGTTTGGTGGCTCTATTTCGACCGATCTGCACGGCAGGTCGCGACTCACAATCTCTTCAACAGGCCTGCTCGGGGTCTGCGGTCCGAAGCGCTGCCGCCGGAAGTGCATGGGATTTTTGAGGAGTGCTTGAAATGCCCCAGACCATCAATACCAATCTGATTTCGCTGAACGCCCAGCGCAACATGAGCGGCGCGCAAGCCTCGCTCGCCACCTCGATGCAGCGGCTGTCGTCCGGTCTGCGCATCAACTCGGCCAAGGATGACGCGGCCGGCTTGGCGATCGCCGAGCGCATGAACTCGCAGACTCGCGGGATGAATGTCGCGATCCGCAATTCGAACGACGGCATCTCGATGTCGCAAGTGGCCGAAGGTGCCTTGGGCAAGGTCGGTGACATGCTGCAGCGCATGCGTGAGCTTGCGGTGCAGGCGCGTAACGACACCAACAACGGCAAGGACAAGGATTCGCTCGACAAGGAGTTTGGCGAACTGGCCAAGGAAGTTCAGCGCACCCTGGGCGGGACGACGTTCAACAGCAAGCACATCATCGGTTCGGATGCTGGTGCCATGACGTTCCAGATCGGTGCGGGGGTGACCTCGGATGACTCGATCAAGGTCACCACCACCAACATGACCGCCGACAGCGCCATGACGACGGTGGCGGGCACCGACAACACGGGTGCCGGACGCGCCAAGATCGACAGCAGCAGCACCTCGGCCACCCTGGCGACGGTGATCTCGAACATCGACGGTGCGCTCGACAAGGTCAACTCTGAACGTGCCACCCTGGGTGCGACGCAGAGTCGCTTTGACGCCGTGATTTCGACGCTGCAGGTGTCGTCAGAAAACCAGGCCGCTGCGCGCAGCCGCATCATGGATGCCGATTTCGCGGCGGAAACCGCCAATCTGTCGCGCTCGCAGGTGCTGCAACAGGCCGGCAACGCCATGCTGGCGCAGGCCAACCAGTTGCCGCAGCAGGTGCTGTCGCTGCTGAAGGGCTGAAGCAGCTACCGGCTCGCGAGGGTGATTTCAGACTTCACCTGGCGCGCCGATAGATCTGACGCGTGCGTGGGATCGGCCTGCGCGCACAACCGGTGCGCCTGGCGCACCCGCACGGGGAAGTCGTATGGCATCGATCAGTTCAGCAGGTATCGGCAGCGGCCTGGATGTGAACAGCATCGTCACGCAGCTGATGGGCATCGAGCGTCAGCCGCTGACCAATATGCAGACGGCGGCGAGCAAGCTGCAGGATCGGTTGTCGTCGTACGGCAAGATCCAGAGCTACGTTTCAAGCCTGCGCGACGCTGCCGACAAGCTGTCCCAGCCGACCAGCTGGGGCCAGACCACGGCCGCATCCGGCGACACCAGTGTGCTGGCCGCCACCACCAGCGATGGCAGCGTGGCGGGCAGCTATGGCGTCACGGTGCAGCAACTGGCCAGTTCGCAGACGCTGGCCAGCAGCAGCTTCGGGTCCAACTCGGCCACGGTCGGCAGTGGCAGCTTGCACATCGATCTGGGCAGCTGGAACGCCGATCAGAGCGGGTTCACACCTAGCACCACCGCCAGTCCCAGCGGTGGCGTCGATGTCACGATCAGCAGCACCGACACGCTGAGTGAGGTGCGCGACAAGATCAATGCCGCCGGGGCAGGGGTGAATGCCTCGATCGTCAATGACACCAGCGGCGCCCGGCTGGTGCTGCAGTCGAGCAGTACCGGTGCGGGTCAAGCCTTTCGCATCACCGCCAGCGATGCCGATGGCAACAACGGTGACGCTGCCGGCCTGTCGGCGCTGGCCTATGACCCCTCGGCCGGTGTCAGTCGCCTGAACCGGACTCAGGCGGGCGTGAATGCTCAGGCCACCATCAATGGCCTGGCGGTCAGTTCGGCCAGCAACACCCTGAGCGATGTGATTCAGGGGGTCAGCATCAAGCTCAGCAAGGTCAGCAGCACGCCGGTCGATCTGACCATTGCTCAGGACAGCACGTCCATCAAAAAGAGCGTCAACGACTTTGCGAACGCCTACAACAGCCTCGACAAATACCTGACCGATCAGACCTCCTACGATGCCTCGACCAAAACGAGCGGACCCTTGCAGGGCGATTCGGCGGTCAATGCCCTGCGGGCGCAAATTCGCAACATCGTGACCGACACCTTCGGTGGCAGTGGCGCCTTCAAGCGCTTGTCCGAGATCGGGCTCGACCCGCAAGCCAATGGCACGCTGACGGTGAACGCCAGCAAGCTTGATGCGGCGATGAGCAACTCCGCTGATGTGAAGACGCTGTTCTCAGCCAGCGATAGCTCGTCGGTGGCCTCGCAGCAGGGTTTTGCGACCCGGCTGCGCCAGTGGGGCGACACCCTGCTCGGCATCGATGGGGCCATCACGACCCGCTCCGGCAGTCTGCAGCGGCAGATCGATGCCAACACCAAGCAGCAAGACAGCTTCCAGCTGCGCATGACCACGGTCGAGCAGCGCATGCGTGCCCAGTACACCGCGCTCGATACCGAGATGAGCAAGCTCAATTCCTTGTCCAGCTACGTGACCCAGCAGCTGGCTGCCATCAACAAGACCGCCTGAGCGGCTGTGGATCGCCTGAACAAGGGGCTTGCTGCCGGCAGATCTGGCCCCCGGTGGACTCAAGTCAGCCGCGCAGTGCACCGATAAGACTCATATCCACAACGACACATCAGACAGAGCCGCCATGTTTGCCCCAGCCCACTCGCAACGTGCTTCAGCTGCCCAGATGCTTTCGGGCCTTTACCGTCAGGTCGGTGTCGAGACCGGCGTCAAGGCCGCCAGTCCGCATCAACTGGTGCAGATGCTCTATGACGGCCTGCTGGATTCGTTGATGCAGGCGCGCGGCGCGATGCAGAGCCGTGATATCGAAGCCAAGGGCCGCGCCATCACCCGCGCTTCGCGCATCGTCGATGAAGGCCTCAAGGCCGCGCTCAGTCCGGCGGGCGGCGAGCTGAGCACCAATCTGTCCAGCCTCTACACCTACATCTCGATGCGATTGATGCAAGCGCATCTGCGCAATGACGTGGTGGCGCTGGAAGAATGTCAGAGCCTGATCCAGCCGTTGCGTGATGCCTGGGCTGCCATCAGCGCCCAGGTGCACGTCTGAGGTGGTCGCCATGAGATCACGCTCGAATCGGCCGGCTGCGCTGGCTACCCCCGACACCAAGTCGATTCTGGAACCTGCCATGAACAACGCGCTGTTGCAGTACTACGAGGCCATCGAAACGGCCAGCCACGAAATGCTCGAAGCGGCTCGCGTCGGCGACTGGGATCGGGTGGTCAAGCTCGAAGGCGCCTGTGCGGTGCTGATCTCCCAGCTCAAGCATGCGGCGGTGGAGTCGGCGCTCGGCTCCGAAGAGGTGCAGTTGAAGTCGCGCATCATGCAGCGCATCTTGCTCAATGACGCCGAGATTCGCCATCTGGCCGAGCCCTGGCTGGAGGATCTGGACCAGATGCTGGCAGGTCAACCGCGCAACATCCTGCACTGATCACGTGCAGAGCAGGCCTCAGACCTGCATGTTCATGATGTCGCTGTAGGCCTGCACCATGCGGTTGCGCACCTGCATGGCGGCCTGGAAACCGATCTGCGAGCGTTGCATGGCGACCATCGTCTCTTCGATGCTGACGGTCGGGCTGTCTTGCGCCACGTCACGCTGCATCTGCTGAGCGACCTGCTGGGCTTCGCTGACCGAGCGCAGCGCCTGCGAAAACACCTGCGAAAAGCCGTGCACCTCGGAAGGCTGCATGTCGGTATTCGACACACCGGCGGCCCGCGCGCCTGCGCGCACCCGCTCGGCCACCTGCGGCATGCCGGCCTTGGCAACCGCCTGGGCGAAATCAAATGGTTTGAGCTTCACGTCCATGGAGGGCTCCGTAGCTGCAGGATGGGTCGGTGCTGGATGCACGAGGGGCAGGCTGTCACGATGCCGAATGCTAAGGCGTCGGTCCGGCACCGATGGTGCGAACTGAGGCCTCGAAGATCATCTGTTCAAGCATTGCGGCGGTCGCCAGCGTCCGAATAATCCGTAGCGATGGAGTCCGTCAAACGCACGGACCCGAGCCTCGCCAAGGACATGGACAACGCCGCCCTTCAACCGCTGAATGCCAACGCCCTCGCTGCCGAGGCCCCGCCCGGTTTTGCAGCGCGGCTGACTGCCTTGCCGATGGCGCGCAAGCTGCTGCTGGCCGGTGGTGTGGCCGCACTGCTGGCGCTGATCGTCGCCTCGCTGCTGTGGAGCCGCCAGGACGACTACAAGGTGCTGTTCGCCAATCTGGCCGACAAGGACGGCGGCGCCATCGTCGCCCAGCTGTCGCAGATGAACGTGCCCTACAAGTACACCGAAGGCGGCAGCGCCATCCTGGTGCCGGCCGACAAGGTGCACGACGTGCGCTTGAAGCTGGCGCAGGCCGGCCTGCCCAAGGGCGGCACGGTCGGTTTCGAGCTGATGGACAACGCCCGCTTCGGCACCACCCAGTTTCAGGAACGGCTCAACTTCCAGCGCGGGCTGGAAGGTGAGCTGGTGCGCTCCATCACCGCGCTGGCGGCGGTCGAGGCAGCGCGGGTGCACCTGGCGCTGCCGAACCAGAATGGTTTTTTCCGCGAGCAACAGAAGCCCAGCGCCTCGGTGCTGCTGACGCTGCGTGCGGGGCGCACGCTGGATCGGGCGCAGCTGGCCGGCATCGTGCATCTGGTGTCGTCCAGCGTGCCTGAGCTCAATCCGAAGGCGGTCAGCGTGCTGGATCAGAGCGGTACGCTGCTGTCCGGCGAAGGCGCGGCGGCCGCCAACGGCATGGACGCGCAGCAGCTGCAGTACGTCAGCAACATCGAGGCGCTCTACACCAGGCGCATCCTCGACATCCTGGAGCCGGTGGTCGGGCGCGACAACCTGCGCGCCCAGGTCAGCGCCGACATCGACTTCTCGCAGACCGAATCGACCTCCGAGGAATTCAAGCCGAACCAGGGCAGCGAGCCAGCCACGGTGCGCAGCGCCCAATCGACCGAATCGAACCTGCCCGGCAGCACGGTGCCGACCGGCGTGCCGGGTGCTGCCACCAACCAGCCGCCGCTGCCGACCACCGCGCCGGTGAACGGTGCCACCCAGCCGCTGCAGGCGGCCCAGACCGGCAGCACCGGCGGCACCGCCAAGCGCGAGGCGGTCACCAACTACGAGGTCGACAAGACGGTGCGCGTCACGCGCGCCGCCTCCGGCACGATCAAGCGCATCTCGGCGGCGGTGGTGGTGAATCACCGCATCGTCATTGATCCGAAGGGCAAGCCGCAGGCGCTGCCGCTGGCGCAGGAAGAGCTCGACAAGCTCACCGCGCTGGTGCAGGAAACACTCGGCTTCAGCAAGGAGCGCGGCGACTCGGTCAAGCTGATCAACGCGCCGTTCAAGATCGAGAAACAGGTGGTCGAAGAGCTGCCGCTGTGGAAGCAGCCCGAGGTGCAGGACATGGTGCACACGCTGGCGCTGCCGCTCGGCCTGGCACTGCTGGCGCTGATCGTGGTGTTCGGGGCGATCCGGCCGGTGCTGCGGCAGACCGTGCCGGAAGCGGCGGCCAGCCGGCTCGATGCGGTGGTGGACGACGCCCAGGAGTTGCCCGCCCTGGCCGATGGCAGCAGCCCGGGGGCACTGGGTGCGCCGAACAGTGCCGGGGCCTTGCCGGCGCCGGAGCCGGAGGTGGTCGATACGCTCAAGCCACGGCTCGACAGTGCTCGCAAGCTGGCCAAGGACAACCCGGTGGCGGTGGCCAACATCGTGCGCAGCTGGATCAATCGCGAGGCTTGACGCTGTTCAAGCCGGGAGACGGACATGGACGAACAAGGCCTCGAAGACTCGGCGATTCTGCTGATGTCGCTCGGCGAGGAAGAAGCCGCTGAGGTGTTCAAGCACCTCACGCCCAAGGAGGTGCAGCGCCTGGGCGAAACGATCGCGCGCATGAAGACGGTGCCCCGCGAGCGCTTCGACGCCGTGCTGACGCTGTTCTCCGAACAGGCCCTGCTGCACAGCACGCTGGTCAGCGACACCGACGCCTACGTCAAGAACGTGCTGCGCCGGGCGCTCGGCGAGGACAAGGCCAATCTGCTGATCGACCGCATCCTGCAAGGCAGCGACATCACCGGCATCGAAAGTCTGAAGTGGATGGACGCCGGCGCCATCGCCGAGCTGCTGCGCAACGAGCACCCGCAGATCGTCGCCGCGATCCTGGTGCACCTGGAATACGACCAGGTCGCCGACGTGCTCAAGCAGTTGCCCGAGCGGGTGCGCAACGAGGTGATGGTGCGGGTGGCCACGCTCGACGGCATCCAGCCGACCGCGCTGAAAGACCTGAACGAGGTGCTCTCCAAGGTGCTGGCCGGCGGTGACCGCATGCGCAAGGCCTCGCTGGGCGGCGTCAAGCCGGCGGCCGAGATCATCAACATGATGGGTTCGGCGATCGAGACCTCGGTGCTCGACTACATCCGCGAGGCCGACAACGAGCTGGCGCAGAAGATCATGGACAATATGTTCACCTTCGACGACCTGATCAAGGTCGACGACAAGGGCGTGCAGTCGCTGCTCAAAGAGGTGCAGAGCGAGTCGCTCATCGTGGCGCTCAAGGGTGCCACGCCCGAGCTGCGCGACAAGATCTTCAAGAACATGTCGAGCCGCGCCGCCGAAACGCTCAAGGAAGACCTGGAGTCGCGCGGCCCGGTGCGGGTCGCCGACGTCGAGAGCGAACAGAAGGAGCTGCTCAAGATCGTGCGCCGGCTGGCCGACGAAGGCGTGATCGTGCTGGGCGGAGGCGGCGATGACCAGTTCCTCTGATCCCTCCGATTTCCGCGCCGAGCAGCTGCGGGCCCAGTTGCGCTTCGAGCAGCGGCTTGAACAGGAACGGCTCGAACAGCAGCGCCACGATCCGCAGCCGGAGCGGCGCCAGAGCGCCCCGCGCGCCGCGTACAGCCGCTTCATCCCGCGCGAGGAGCTGAACTCGTTTGCGGCCTGGCAGCCGGATGCCTTCGGTTTTGTGCGCGAGGCGCCACCGGTGAGTGCCCGGCCCGATCCCGAGCTGCTGCGCCGGCAGGCCGAGCTGGCCGCCGAGCGCGAAGCCGCGCTGCAGGCCGAACTGCTGGCGCAAGCCGAAGCCGAACAGCTGGCCCAAGCGCAGGCGGCGCACGACCAGATCTATCAGGCCGGCTACCGCGATGGCCTGGCGGCGCTGGAAGCCTTCAAGCACAGTCACGCCGCCCAGACCGGCGCGCAGCTGGCGGCGCTGGTGCTGCAGTTGCAGGCGCAGTTCGACCAGATCGAGCAGCAACTGGCGCGGCGCGTGGCCGGCATTGCGCTCGACGTGGCACGCCAGGTGGTGCGCAGCGAGTTGCGCAGCAATCCGCTGCAGGTGGTGGCGGTGATCGAGGAAGCCTTGTCGGTGCTGCTGATGTCGGCCCGGCATGTCTGCCTGCGCGTCAACCCGCAGGACCATGCGGTGGTGGTGTCGGGCGCGGCCGAGTCACTCGCCGCGCGTGGCGTGCGTTTGCTGGCTGATCCGCAGATCGAAGTCGGCGGCTGTCTGGTCGAATCAGACATCGGTGTGGTCGATGCCCGCGTCGCGACCCGCTGGCAGCGTGCCAGTGCCGCGCTGGGTGGCCAGCCCGACTGGTCGAGCGTGGCCGAGCCCCTCGCCAGCACCCTGACAGGAGATCAAGCATGACTCTGACGGCCGACAAGTGGCTGCGTTATCTGGACGAGCTGCAGGCCTTTGCCAGCCTGCCGGTCAGCCTCGACACCCAGGGCAAGCTGGTGCGGGTGGCCGGGCTGGTGCTGGAAGCGGCCGGCATCCACGTGCCGGTCGGATCGCTGTGCGAAGTGCGCATGGACGGCCAGGCGCCGGTGCAGGCCGAAGTGGTCGGTTTTTCCGGCGACCGTGCCTTCCTGATGCCGACCGGCGAAGTGCACGGCCTGGCCAACGGCGCGCGGGTGGTGCCGCTCGGCACGCCGCTGCCGACGCCGGTGCTGGGGCAGGTCGGCCACCCGTGGCGCCGCAGCGAAGACCGCTCGCGCCATCTGCCGGTCGGTGACGGCTTGCTCGGCCGCGTCGTCGATGCGCACGGCGAGCCGATGGACCGGCTCGGCCCGCTGCAGCTGGTGCGCCCCGAGCCGCTGGTGCGCCGGCCCATCAATGCGATGGAGCGCGAACCGGTGCGCACGCCGCTCGACACCGGCGTGCGCGCCATCAACGCGCTGCTCACGGTCGGGCGCGGCCAGCGTCTGGGCCTGTTTGCCGGCACCGGTGTTGGCAAGTCGGTGCTGCTCGGCATGATGGCGCGCTACACCTCGGCCGACGTGATCGTGGTCGGCCTGATCGGCGAGCGTGGCCGCGAAGTGAAGGAATTCATCGAGGACATCCTCGGCGAGGAAGGCCTGAAGCGCTCGGTGGTGGTGGCCGCGCCGGCCGACGCGCCGCCACTGACGCGCATGCAGGGTGCCACCTACGCCACCGCGATCGCCGAACATTTCCGCGACCACGGCCAGCATGTGCTGCTGCTGATGGATTCGCTGACCCGCTACGCCATGGCGCAGCGCGAGATTGCGCTGGCGATCGGCGAGCCGCCCGCCACCAAGGGCTATCCGCCGAGCT
The DNA here is from genome assembly GCA_041083665.1 of Leptothrix sp. (in: b-proteobacteria). Lineage (GTDB taxonomy): Bacteria > Pseudomonadota > Gammaproteobacteria > Burkholderiales > Burkholderiaceae_C > Sphaerotilus. The sequence goes on along the minus strand of JBFPGZ010000003.1, from coordinate 10,158 downwards.
GCTTTGCCAAGCTGCCGCAATTGGTCGAGCGCAGCGGCAACGGCGCGCCGGGGCAGGGCTCGATCACCGCGATCTACACCGTGCTCTCGGAAGGCGACGACCAGCAAGATCCGATCGCCGACGCGGCGCGCGGCATCCTCGACGGCCACATCGTGCTGTCGCGCGAGCTGGCCGAGAGCGGCCACTACCCGGCGATCGACATCGAACGCTCGATCTCGCGCGTCATGACCAACGTGATGAGCCGTGAGCATCAGGACAGCGCGCGTCGGTTGCGCCAGATGCTTTCGAAGGTCAACAAGGCGCGCGACCTGATCCAGCTCGGCGCCTACGCGCCCGGCCACGACCAGGAACTCGACGCCGCCGTGCGCGCCCAGCCGCAGATGCGCGCGCTGTTGCAGCAAGACACCTGGACCCGTGCGCCGCTGGAAGAAAGTGCTGCGATGCTGCGGCAGCTCACCCGCTGAATCGACCAAGGATCTTCATGACGCACTCTTCCCTGCAAAGCCTGGGCGTGCTGCTCGAACATGCCGAGCGCGAACGCGACCAGGCCCGCGTGCGGCTGCAGCGCGCCGAGCTGGCGCTGAACAATGCGCAGACGCAGGCCGAGCAGCTGCAGCAGTACCGCACTGAATCGGACCAGCGCTGGAATGCGCAGGCCCGCCAGGGCATCTCGATTGCCTTGCTGCAATGCCATCAGCAGTTCTCCGGTCGGCTGCACGGCGCGGTCGGGCAGCAAGACCAGCAGCTGGCGCGGCTGCAAGCCGATCAGCAACGCCGCCAGGCCGAGCTGCTGGCCTGCGAGCTGCGGGTGGCGTCGGTGCGCAAGCTGCTGGAGCGTCGCAGCGGCGTGCTGCAGCAGCAGGCCGAGCGCAGCGAGCAAAAGCAGCTCGACGAACGCTCTTCACGCGCCACCTGGCAGCGCCAGGCTGACCTGAGCGCGGCGGGATCGGCCTGAACCGCCGCAGGCCGTCGATGGCGATGTCTCACAGGATCTGTTCATGACCACCTTCAGTGCCAATCCCGTGCTGGTCGCCAGCGCTGCGCCGGTCAGCGGCCCGGCCCGCGCCCATGCCAGCCGCCGCAGTCAGCGCGAAGAGTCGTCCGCCCCGGCCGATGGCAACCGGTTTGCCAAGCTGCTGAAAGGGCCGGGCCATGCTGACGCCGTGCCGCCCACCGGCCTGCCGGACGGTGCCGCCTCGGCGGTATCTGCCACCCCGGCGGCATCTATCGACATGAGTGGCGCGGGTAGCCCGGCAGCCATGGCCGTAACGGCCACCGCCACCGCCACCGCCACCGAGGCCAGCGGACTGGCTGCGGGCGACAAATCTTCGGTGGCGGATCGTGCCGCTCCGGCTGATGGTGGCACCGATGCCGCTTCATTGGCCGCCTGGCTGCAGCAGATGGGCATGCTGATGGCGCCGCCGCCGCCGCCACCGCCAGCCGATTCAGCCAGTAGCGCCGGACGGCTTGGGTTTGGCAAGGCCGAGCCCGGTGCCGATGACGGCACGGCGCCTGCTGCTGGTGCGGGCCGCGACCGGCTGACACGGCATCTGCCGGGGTTGGCTCGGCTTGGCGGCGAGCCTGCCGAGGCTTCTGCCCAGGCCGGTTCGGCGCTGGCTGGCAGCGCGGCCGATCGCGCCAGTGGCGAACACCGTGCCGGCAATGATTTTTCAGCGCTGCTCGGCGATGCGGCTCAATCGGCCCAGGCCATGCAGGCGGCGGCCCACAGCCAGGCGCCCGGCGCGCAGACCTTGTTCGCGCCGACCGCCACCCCGCCGACCGAGGCGACCGTGCCGGTGCCAGTGGCTGATCCGGCCTTTGGCTCGGTGGTGATGTCGCAGGTGGTGCAGCTGGCGGGCGATGGGGTGCAGGAAGCCCGGTTGCATCTGAATCCGGCCGAGATGGGGCCGATCGTGGTGCGCATCGCCATCAGCGCTGGCGAGGCCAGGGTGCAGTTCGACGCTGCCCATGCCGCCACGCGCAGCTTGCTCGAAGGCTCGCTGCCGACGCTCGCACAAGCCTTTCAGGCCGATGGCCTGACGCTGGCCGGCTGCAGCGTGCAGGCGCTGGCGCCGCCAGACGTGCCGCCCGCCGGCGCGATGGACGGGTCTGGTCGAGCCGGTGCCGATGCGGGTGCCAGTTTCAACTCCAATGGCTCGGCCGATCAAGGCGGCGCCGGTCAGGCCGCCACGGCGTGGAGCCGCTGGGCTGGCGGTGCGGTTGCGCGTGGCGCTGGCAGCCTGGCCGCCGATCTGGCGCTCAGCCCGGTGGCGCGGCGCAGCCGGCTGCCGGGGCAGCTCGACCTCTACGCCTGAGCGTCCGCACACTTTGCCTCCGAGCCGACACGCGGGAATGCCGGATTTTCCGACTCTTTTCGTCCCATCACGGCGGCGCCGCTGTTCGAATAATCGTCTCCAGCAAAGGGTTCATGACGCCAGCGCGTTGTGAGCTCCGGGACCGCCGCCTGTCGTGGCGTGTCCGACCGCCCTGCAGGAGAAATCGATGTCCGCTGCTGCCGCTGCCCATGCTGGCGAAGCGCCCGCCAAGAAGGGCTCCAAGAAGCTTGTCATCATCATCGCGGCAGTGGCCGTGCTGCTGCTGGCCGGTGGGGGTGCCTTTTTCTTGCTGAAGAAAAAAGCCGTCGATGACGAAGACGGCGGCGAAGACGCGTCGGCCAAGACGCATCAGGTCGAGCATAAAAAGGATGAGCACAAGCTCGCGCCGACCTTTGTGCCGCTGGAGCCGTTTGTCGTCAATCTGGCCGACCGCGATCACGACCGGTATGCCCAGATCGGCCTGACGCTGGAAGTCGATGACCCGCATTTTGCGGAAGAAATCAAAGCCTATCTGCCCGCGATTCGCAACGGTATCCTGATGGTGCTGGCGCACAAGACCTCGGAAGAATTGCTGCAGCGTGAAGGCAAGGAAAAACTGCTGGCGGAAGTGATGCGTGAAACGGTGCGCCCGCTCGGCATCGAATTGGATGACGACGAAGCGCCGCCGGCCGGTGCGGCACCGGCCAAGAAAAAGAAGAAAAAACGCCATGTGGACAACCCGGTGAACCAAGTGCTGATTTCCAGTTTCATCATTCAATGATGCGGCTGCCCCTGATATCGATGGCGACGGATTCCTGACGCCCAAAGATCGCCATGAACCAGCAAATACTGTCCCAAGACGAGGTGGATGCGCTGTTGCAAGGCATCACCGGCGAAAGCCAGAAACTCGAGCAGGCCGAAACCCAGCAGGGCGGTGTGCGCGACTACGATCTGGCCAGTCAAGAGCGCATCGTGCGTGGGCGCATGCCCACCTTCGAGATCATCAACGAACGGTTTTCGCGCAACATCCGCATCGGCCTGTTCAATTTCATCCGCAAGACGCCGGAAGTATCGGTCGGCGGCATCAAGGTGCAGAAATACAGTGCCTTCCTGCGCGAGACGGTGGTGCCGACCAATTTCAATATCGTCTCGGTGCGGCCGCTGCGTGGCTCCGGCATGGTGGTCTGTGACCCGACGCTGGTGTTCTCGGTGATCGATGCGCTGTTTGGTGGCAGCGGCAAGTTTCACACTCGCATCGAAGGGCGAGACTTTTCACCGACCGAGCAGCGTGTCATTCTGCGGCTTGTCGAGGTGATCACGGCTGAATACAAGAAGGCCTGGTCCGGCATTTATCCGCTCGAGCTGGAGTATCAGCGCTCGGAAATGCAGCCCCAGTTTGCCAATATTGCCGCGCCCGGTGAGATTGTCGTCACGACCTCGTTCACGCTGGAAATCGGCGACACCACCGGCACGATTCATTTCTGCATTCCCTACGCCACCCTGGAGCCGATTCGCGATGTGCTGTATTCGACCGTGCAGGGTGATTCGGTCGAGCAGGATCGGCGCTGGGTCAAGCTGCTGACGCATCAGATTCAGGCGGCCGAGGTCGAGCTGGTGGCCGAGCTGGCGCATGCGCCGGCCACGGTCGAACAATTGCTGGCGCTCAAGCCCGGTGATTTCATCGAGCTCGATTTGAACAAGGTGATCGAAGCCAAGGTGGATGGCGTGCCGGTGCTGCAAGCGCAGTACGGCACATCGAGCAACCGCTATGCCCTGAAGGTCGAGCGCATGCTGACCAATCAGAACATGACCTGGATAGGAGATGGCCATGCCCATTGATCCGATGGATTCGATGGCTGCCGGTGTCGGTGGCGATGAACAGGACGCGATGGCCGCCGAATGGGCTGCTGCCCTGCAGGAACAGGCGCACCCGGCTACCGCTGGTGGTGTGCAGCAATTGATGGGAGCACCGCTCGACCATATGACTCCCGCGTCGTTTGCCAGTTTGACCCCGGGCGTTGCGCCGAGCACCGGTAACGACATCAACATGATTCTCGATATCCCGGTGCAACTGACCGTGGAATTGGGGCGCACACGGATTCCGATCAAGCATATCTTGCAATTGGCGCAGGGCTCGGTGGTTGAACTCGATGCGCTGGCTGGCGAGCCGATGGATGTGCTGGTGAATGGCTATCTGATCGCGCAGGGCGAAGTGGTGGTGGTGAACGACAAGTTCGGTATCCGCCTGACCGACATCGTGACGCCGAGCGAACGCATGCGCCGGCTCTCGCGCGGCAACTGAAAGGGAATCGGGTCATGTCCGCTCCGTTGTTGTCTGCTTTCTGGTTTGTGGTCGTGCTGGTATTGATTCCGGTCGGGCTGTGGCTGCTCAAGCGTTCCGGCTGGCAAGGTGGCGCGGTACGCCAGCAGCCGCTTGGCATGCGGGTGATCAGCAGCCTGATGCTGGGGCCAAACCAGCGCCTCGTCACGGTCGAGATGGGCGAGGGCGCGCAGCGCCGCTGGCTGGTGCTGGGTGTGACGCCGCAATCCATTACCCCGCTGCGGTCGATCGACGCACCGCCGCCAGCGGTGGCGACGCCAACCCAGCCGCCGCCGTTTGCTGAATTGCTGTCGCGCTGGCGCAGTGCTGCGGTGCCTAAGGCCGCCGCTGGAGATCGTCATGAGTCATGAAACACACGTCCGCTGCGGTCGGTTTTTTTTCAACTCGATCAAGCCTTGGCTGATACTCGGTGCCGTCACGGTGTTATCGGTCGGTAGCGGATCGGCTTTAGCCCAGAGTGCCGGCAATTCGCTGCCGCTGATGATGTCGCAAGGCGCGGGTGGCAACAGTTATTCGGTGCCGGTGCAGACGCTGCTGTTTTTCACGGCACTCAGCTTTCTGCCGGCGATGCTGTTGCTGATGACGGGGTTTACGCGCATCGTCATCGTGCTGAGCCTGGTGCGCCAGGCCATTGGCACCCAAGCGGCGCCACCGAATCAGGTGGTGGTCGGCATGTCGCTGTTCCTGACGATGTTCGTGATGGGGCCGACGCTCGACAAGGTTTATGCCGAGGCCTACCAGCCATTTGCGGCGAATCAGATCAGTTTCGAGCAAGCCCTGCAGCGCGGCGAGGCACCGATGCGCCAGTTCATGCTCAAACAAACAAGGCAGTCTGATCTGGCGCTGTTTGCCAAACTGGCCAAGCTGGATCCGGCTGTGAAACCTGCCGAAGCGCCGCTGCGCGTGCTGGTGCCGGCGTTCGTGACCAGTGAGCTGAAATCAGCCTTCCAGATCGGTTTCTTGATCTTCATCCCGTTTCTGGTCATTGATATGGTGGTGGCCAGTGTGCTGATGAGCTTGGGCATGATGATGCTCTCACCGGTGTTGGTGGCGCTGCCGTTCAAGCTGATGCTGTTCGTGCTGGCCGATGGCTGGAATCTGCTGCTGGGTTCGTTGGCGGCCAGTTTTGTGCAGTGATGCGCCGAAAGGACAATCTCGATGGAAGCCTCACTGGTATTTACCTTCGGTCAGGAAGCGCTGACGGTGCTGATGACGGTGGCGGCACCGATGCTGCTGACGATTCTGGTGATCGGTTTGTTGATCAGCATTCTGCAGGCCGCCACCCAGTTGCATGAAGCGACCTTGAGTTTTGTGCCCAAGATGATTGCGGCCGTGGTCGTGATGGCGGTGGCGGGGCCGTGGATGGTGACCACGCTGGTCGAATATCTGCAGCGCACGTTGCAAGCCATTCCTGGTGTGGTGGGTTGAATCCTGCAAGGCAGATCATGATCGGTTTCAGCGAAGCTCAGGTGATGCAGTGGTTGTTGCCGCTGTTCTGGCCGTTCCTGCGTACGCTGGCGCTGCTGGGAACGGCGCCGGTGTTGTCGATGCACAGCATTCCAGCGCGGGTCAAGATCGGCCTGGCGATGCTGGTTTCAGTGTGTGCTCAGCCATCGCTGCCGGCGATGCCGGTGGTTTCACTCGACAGTGCCACCGGTTTGGCCATGGTGGCGCAGCAGGTGCTGATTGGCGTCACGCTGGGCTTTGCGGCCCGCGTGGTGTTTGCCGCGCTCGAATTTGCTGGCGAGCTGATCGGCTTGCAGATGGGCCTGAATTTCGCCGGATTTTTCGATCCGGCGAGCGGTTCGCAAGGTACCGCCACGGCGCGCTTTTTTGGCACGATCGGCTCGCTGCTGTTTGTGGTCAGCAATGGCCACCTGCTGTTGATGCTGGCGATGGTGCGCAGTTTCGAGTCGTTTCCGGTCAGCACCGCAGTATTTGATGTGGCGCGTGTGCTGCAGCCGCAAGTCTGGGGCGTCGAGATATTCAGGTTGGGCCTGTGGTTGGCGCTGCCGGTGGTGGCGATGCTGCTGTTCGTCAATCTGGTGCTGGGCGTGATCTCGCGGGTGGCGCAGCAGATCCAGATCTTCTCGGTCGGCTTCGCGATCACGGTGTCGGTCGGACTGATCGGCATGTTGCTGACCTTGCCGATGCTGCAGGGGCCGTTTCAGATCGCGATGGAGCGCATGCTGGTGCTGTTCCAGTGATGGCCGCGTCGGTATCGCCATAATGGGCGCGATGCGCTTTTCATGCTTGTTGCTGACTTGTGCGGCCCTGTCGGCCTGCAGCCCGGCGCTCGATTGGCGTGAGGTGTCGCTGAGCGATCGATCGCGGCTGTTGTTCCCGTGCAAACCCGAGCGGCTGACGCGCAGTGTCGCGCTGGCGGAGCAAACATTGCCAGCGCAGATGCTGGTGTGTGATGCGCAGGACTCGACCTGGTCGGCCACCGAGTTCGAGCTTGATGACGCCGCTTTGGCGCCTCAGGCGCTGACACAGCTGCGCCATTTGCTGAGCCTCAACCTGGGCGCCGAAGAGTCGGCGCTGGTCGATGCCATGCCCGCAGCACAGACGGTGGGTACGCATTGGCACGGCAGTGTGCTGCGCGGGCAGCGGCCTGGCGGCACTCCGGTGACGGCGCGAGCCGTCTTTTTTGCGCAAGGCCGGTACCTTTATCAGCTCGTGATACTGACCCCGGATGTGCACAATGCCACGTTCGATGCCGCCGCCGAGCAATTCTTCGATGGTCCACGCTGGTTGAGTTCAGCGCAGCTTTCCGGGCAACCTTGATAATCCGCCGCCATGGCTCGTCTCCTGATCCTTGCTCATGCCCCGTTGGCCTCCGCGTTGCGAGAGGTGGCGCAGCATGCTTTCCCTGACCTGGCACAAGGGGTGCTCGCGTTGGATGTGAGCTCACAGTCCAGCCCTGAAGAGATCGAGGCGCAGGTGCGTGCGCTGCTTGAGCCATCCGGTACTGATGAGCCGGAAGAAACCTTGGTGCTGACCGATGTGTTCGGAGCCACGCCGACCAATGTGGCGCAGCGCTTTGCTGACGGTGTGCGGGTGCGTGTGATCGCGGGCGTGAACGTGCCGATGCTGTGGCGGGCGCTGAATTATGCGAAGCTACCACTTGATGAACTGGTCACACGGGCAGTAGCCGGCGCGACCCAAGGGGTGTTGCCGGTGGCTTCGACCCGTCCTCAGAACCAGGCCTATCAGCCTCAAGCACATGATTCGAACAAACATCACCATCAGCAATAAGCTGGGACTGCATGCTCGCGCATCGGCCAAATTCACCAAATTGGCCGGCAGCTTTGCGTGTGAGGTGTTCCTGAGCCGCAACGGTCGGCGTGTGAACGCCAAGAGCATCATGGGTGTGATGATGCTGGCCGCAGGCATGGGCTCCGAAATCGAGATCGAAACCAATGGACTGCGCGAGCAGGAAGCCATGGACGCGTTGCGCGCCTTGATTACCGACAAATTCGGCGAGGGCGAATAAGCCCTGGCGGGGTAGCCACCGAGGCCACCGCTCGCTGGCGCTGCTAGGATCAGCGCCATGAGTGTTCAGGTATTTGGCTTGCCCGTCTCGCGTGGCGTGGCGATCGGTCGTGCGGTCCTGGTGGCATCGAGTCGTGTCGATGTCGCGCACTATTTTGTCGAGCCTTCTGGGGTGGCGGGCGAGATCGCCCGCTTGCGTCAAGCCAGAGATCAGGTATCGGCTGAGTTCGAGGCGCTCCAGCGTGATTTGCCGCGCGACGCGCCACCCGAGCTGGACGCGTTGCTCGATGTGCATCTGATGCTGCTGCACGACGAGACGCTGTCCGATGCCATTCGCCAGTGGATTGAAGAGCGCCACTACAACGCCGAATGGGCGTTGTCCGCTCAATTGGAGGTGCTCGGCCGCCAGTTCGATGAGATGGAGGACGAGTACCTGCGCGAGCGCAAGGCTGATCTGGAGCAGATCGCCGAGCGGGTGCTGGTCGCCTTGGCGCAGACAGGCTCCCGTGATGCTCATCTGTTGGCCATCGGTGCGCGTGACCTCGGTGGCGAAGATCCGCTGGTGCTGGTGGCCGGTGACATTTCGCCAGCCGACATGCTGCAGTTCAAGCGCAGTGTCTTTACCGGATTTGTCACCGACGTCGGCGGCCGGACCTCGCATACCGCGATCGTGGCGCGCAGTCTCGACATCCCGGCGGTGGTCGGGGCTCGGGAAGCGAGCCGACTGATTCGCCAGGACGACTGGGTCATCATCGACGGTGATGCCGGTCTGGTGATCGTTGATCCATCGCCGATCGTGCTGGAGGAATATCGCTTCCGCCAGCGGCAGTGCCAGTTGGAGCGCGACAGTCTGGCGCGGCTGCGACACAAGGCCGCTGTGACGATTGACGGTGAGCGGGTCGAGTTGCTGGCCAATATTGAGTTGCCAGATGACACGGGCGGTGCGCTGGAGGCTGGCGCGGAAGGCGTGGGGCTGTTCCGCAGCGAATTTCTCTTCATGAATCGGGGCGGCGTGCTGCCGGATGAAGAGGAACAGTTCGATGCCTATCGGCGCGCCGTGGTCGCGATGCGTGGTTTGCCTGTGACGATCCGCACCGTGGATGTGGGGGCCGACAAAGCCCTTGATCGCATGTCGCTGCATGAGCTGCGCCACGAACATGCGCTCAATCCGGCACTGGGCCTGCGCGCCATCCGCTGGAGTTTGTCCGAGCCGGCCATGTTCCGCAGCCAGCTGCGCGCCATCTTGCGTGCGGCGGCCTATGGCCCGGTGCGCCTGATGATTCCGATGCTGTCGCACCCGACCGAGATCCGCGCCACGCTGGAGTGTGTGCAGCGGGCCAAGGAGCAGCTCGGGGCGGTCGGGCTGCCGTACGGTGAAGTGGCCTTGGGCGCCATGATTGAAATACCTGCTGCGGTGCTGATCCTGCCCACTTTCCTGCGCTACTTCGATTTCGTTTCGATCGGCACCAACGATCTGATTCAGTACACCCTGGCGATTGACCGTGCCGAAGAGTCGGTTGCGCATCTCTACGACCCTTGGCACCCGGCTGTGCTGCGCCTGATCGAGCAGACTATCCGTGGCGCGCGTGCCGCCGGTCGAGGGGTGAGTGTGTGCGGCGAGATGGCCGGTGATCCGGAGTTCTCCGGGCTGCTGCTCGGCATGGGTCTGCGCAGCTTCAGCATGCACCCCGCTCAACTTCTCACCATCAAACAGCGTGTGCTGCGCGCCGATGCAGGGCGTCTGGCCGCGTCTGTCGATGCTGTGCTGCAGTCCGACGATCCGCGTCAGACCGCTATCGAGCTTGGCTTGTTCGCACCGATTTTGAGTCGGGCGGCATAAAAGACTTGCGAATGCCTAAAAACGTGTGCTATAGTTGCCTTCTTCGCTGATCACAGCAACGCAAGCGAGAAGCCTGCAGCGTGAGAAGCAACTGCTCTTTAACAAGTAACAGCCGATAAGCGTGGGCGTTGGAAGGCGAGTGCCTTGAGACCTTCGGGTCACCAAAC
>JBFPGZ010000009.1:0-65514 GCA_041083665.1 Leptothrix sp. (in: b-proteobacteria) | reverse complement strand
GCGCCGTGCTGCGGGCCGCTCGGCAGCGGCGGCGCCGGTTGCTCGGGCGCCGGCCAGGCCAGCAGCCGGGCGGCCGGGCGCCAGACGCTCCAGGCGCGGAACAGCCCGAACGGAAAGCGTGTCTCCAGCCGGATGGTCGGCAGAACATGCCAGCCGCGCCGGGTCGGCTGCAGCAGCAGTTGGACGCTGGCGCTGAAGGCGGCCGGGTTGGAGGGTGGGTTGCTCGTGTCAGGCAGATCGAGCCAGGTCCAGCCTGTGCTGCCGCTGGCCTCGGGCAGATCCACGCGCAGGCCGATGCCGTGGCGTCGGCGTGGTCTGGGCGATGGATCGCTGAGGCGCACATCGAGCCTGGCCACTTCGCCGGCATGCACCGGCAGCGGCGCCGCCAGGCTGAGCTGCAGGCCGCGCAGCGTGGCGTGGCTGCTCTGCATCGAGGCGACGGCGGCGCTGGCCAGCACGAAGGTCAGCAGGTAGCCGAGGTTGAGCTGGTAGTTGATCGAACCGATCAGCAACACCAGCAGCAGCAGCGCGCACAGCCAGCCGGCGCGGGTCGGCAGGATGTAGACGTTGCGCTGCGTGAGCGTGAGCGTGTCGCTGCGTGGGTGGCGGCTGTCCCACCAGGCGCGCCAACGAGCCATGTTTCAGACCAGGCCGAGGCTGGCGATCAGGCGGCGCAGTTGCTCCGGGCGCGGCGTGCTGGCGCCGGGCAGCGGCACCAGCCGGTGCGCCAGCGTCGGGCCGGCGACACTCTGCACATCGCCGGGGGCGACATGGTCGCGTCCGGCCATCAGGGCGCGCGCGCGCGCCGCCCGCAGCAGCGCCAGGCCGGCGCGTGGCGACAGGCCCTGCTGGAACCAGCGGCCGTTGCGGGTTTCATGGATCAGCGCCTGCAGATAGTCGAGCAGCGCGTCCGAGGCGTGCACCTTGGCGAGCAGCGCCTGCGCCGCTTGCAGCTCGGCCGGGCGCATCACGGCGCCGAGGCTGCGGATGGTGTCGCGGCGGTCTTCGCCGGCCAGCAGCGCGCGCTCGGCGGCGTGATCCGGATAACCCAGCGTCAGGCACATCAGGAAGCGGTCGAGCTGGCTTTCGGGCAGCGGATAGGTGCCGAGCTGCTCGCTCGGGTTTTGTGTCGCGATGACAAAAAACGGCTTCGGCAGCGCGCGGGTCTGGCCATCGACGCTGACTTGCTGCTCTTCCATCGCTTCGAGCAGTGCGCTCTGGGTGCGCGGGCCCGCGCGGTTGATCTCGTCGGCCAGCAGCACCTGGGTGAACACCGGACCGGGGTGGAAGACGAAACTCTCGCGGCTGCGCTCATAAATACTGACGCCGATCAAGTCGCTCGGCATCAGATCCGCCGTGAATTGAACCCGTGAGAACACGAGTCCGAGCGACACCGCCAGCGCGTGCGCCAGCGTGGTCTTGCCGACGCCAGGCAGGTCTTCAATGAGCAGATGACCACCGGCCAGCAGGCAGGCCACACTGTGCTCGATCTGCGGGCGTTTGCCGACAATGACCGTGCTAATCTGGTCCACGAGCTTCGCGAGTTGCTGTGTCAGCTGCTTGTGATCTTGAGTGCTCATGATCCGGACCATAACCCAAGCAAGAGGAACAACATCCGGTGTGTCTCGCCCCGGATGCCCGACATACCGATGATCACCGCCTACTTTTCTCACCCCGATTGCCGTGGCCATGACATGGGCAACGGCCACCCTGAATGCGCGCAGCGGCTCGATGCCATCGAAGATCGCCTGATCGCTTCCGGCGTCGACATCGCCCTGACCCGCTTCGATCCGCCGCTGGCCACCCACAGCGACCTGATGCTGGCGCACAGCGAAGGTTATCTGCTGGAGCTGGATGAAATCCTGAGCCAGGCCGTCGCCACCGGCCAGCACCATGCGATCGACCCGGACACCAACGTCGGCCCCGGCTCGCGCCAGGCCATGCTGCGGTCGGCTGGTGCGGCGGTGGCGGCCACCGATGCCGTGATCGACGGCCGCGCCACCAACGCCTTCTGCGCGATCCGCCCGCCGGGTCACCATGCAACGCGCAGCGAGTCGATGGGTTTTTGTTTCCTGAACAACATCGCCATCGCGGCGCGCCATGCGCTGGATGTGCGCGGGCTGGAGCGGGTCGCGATCGTCGATTTCGACGTGCACCACGGCAACGGCACCGAGGACATCATCGCTGGCGATGAGCGCGTGCTGATGGTGAGCATCTTCCAGGACGGGCTCTACCCCTTCTGCGGCGGGGTGCCGATGGGCGACAACATGGTCAACGTCGCGGTGCCGGCCTACACGCGCGGCATGGAGATCCGCGAGCTGATCGACGTGAACTGGATGCCGCGCCTGGAAGAGTTCAAGCCGCAGCTGATCTTCATCTCGGCCGGCTTCGATGCGCACCGCGAAGACGAGCTCGGCCAGCTCGGCATGGTCGAGGCCGATTACGAGTGGATCACCATGCGCCTGATGGACGTGGCCGAGCGCCATTGCCAAGGTCGCATCGTCTCGTGCCTGGAGGGCGGCTATTCGCTGTCGTCGCTGGCACGCAGCGTGACGGTGCATGTGCGCACGCTGGCTGGCGTCTGACGGGCAGCTGGCTCAGTGCTGCGGCAGCGCCTCGGCACTGAATTCGACCTCGATGCGCAGGCGTGACTTGACCGGTTGACCATTCACTTCGCCGGGCTGGAAGCGCGCGTTCAGGAACGCCTGCCGGGCGGCATCCTGCAGCGCGGCCGAGGCATCACCCCGATCGACCCGGACCCGGCGCACCGTGCCGGTTTCATCGATGTAGAGCGTCAGTTCGGTGCGGTACTGCCCGAGTGGCGCGCCAGGCGGATAGGGCACATCGACCCAGCCGATCGCGCTGGCGCCTTGGCTGAGCGCGCTGCGCGGCAGATAAAGTTCGGTGTCACGCGTCAGCTCGGGTGCCGGGGCGTCGATGGCTGCGGCGCTTGGCGCCTGGCTGGCCGCAGCGCTCACTTGAGCCGAGGCAATGTCGCTGGGTGGCGTCGCGGCGACGGGTTCAGCGGGCACGCTGTGCGCCGGCTCAGGCGCGGCGTGGTCTGCCGCGCCTGGGTGCAGCTCGCGCACCCGCATCCGCTGTGGTGGCCGGTGGCCGGTGGACGCAGTGAGCGGTTGCGCCGGGGCGCTCCACCATTCGATCAGCAGCAGCGTGTGCAGCAACAGCACTGCGCCGAGGCAGATGAAGACCGGGCGCCGTTGCTGGCGCCAGGGCAATGACCTCAGATCGGGGCGGTTCAGTCCACCAGCTCCCGCCATGAGGTGCGCTTGATGCTGCTGCTGTAGGTGGGCTGCGGCTCTTCACGCTTGCTCAAATACTGTTTGCCGCTGGCCAGGGTGGCAAAGATATCGGTGCTTCCGTCGGTACTGACGAGCACACCCAGGCCGGTGACCACTTCGGAGAAGGCCTCGGCCTTCAATACCGCGCCTGTGCCCATATCGAATTGATAAAGGTACGATGTGCCGCCCGGCTGGCAGATATCGCTGGATGGCAGCATGGTGGCAAAGCCGAGGACGCCATTCGCTGAAACGCCATTGATGATCACTCGCTCGCCGCTGTTGGCGGTGGCATTCAGATCGACATACCAGCCGTTGACGGTGCTGTCAGCCCAATTGACGGGTTTGATCTGAGGCGTCTGGCGCGATGCATTCATCGGCTGCTCCACCAGACCGGCGGTGGATGCGCCGGCCGGAGACGTCCGCAGCAAACCTAGCTCGGCTTTGTCAAGCAGGGTATCTCGGATGGTGTAGATGGTTTGCACCGTGGTGTCGGTGAAATCAGGCAAGCTCATCAGCTTGCCGGTACTGAATGACACCAGTGCCACCGGCTTGCCTGCAGCCTGGATTTCGTTGAGAACCGGCCGGGTGGTAATCGGCTGGATCGCCCCGCTGGGGCTGCGGGCTGTACCCAGCAGCACGGCGTCGATGCCGCTAGGCGGAAGCAGGTTGTCAGGATCAAAGCGCCACAAATTGCCCAGCATGTCGCCCCCGTAATAGCGCAGGGCCGTGTTGTCAGTGGCCGAGACTGTCCAGGCATTCAACTGAATCAGGTTGCTCGGTGTCGTGGTGTCGCCGCTGCAAACTACAGCTGTGGTGCAGGTCTTGATCGGCGTGTTGGCGAGCTGCTTGCCGGTGACGGCATTGAGTATATAAACACGACCGATGCCGTCGCCCGCAGGGGTGTTGGCGCTGCCATTGCTGGCCAGTGTCCCATTGTTGATGCCTGAACTCAATGCCACAACCCAAGTGCCGGCGGCATTTTTGGTGATGACGGCCTGGCCCATCGCCAAACCAAGATTGGCATCGTCGCTGCTGGAAAACTCCCACAGCAGAATGGGTGTTTCCGGTACCGTGACGTCGATCGCGTAAAAAGCTCGGCCGCCCGCGCCAAGACCGCCGACCAGGATCGTGCGCCACTGGCTGCCGTCATAGACGTCCGCTAAGACGGGCGTGCTATCGACAAAATAGCGGTGATTGGTTTTGTAGCTGTCATCGGCCAAGCGCCACAGATCTGGTATGACTGCGGTCGGTACAAAGGCCCATAACTCGGTACCTCCGGTGCCATCGAGCACACCGCTGCTGTCGGCACCGACCTTGAAGGCATGCAGCATGCCGTCATTGGCGGGCGCGTAGACCATCTTGGTTCGATCTGCCTTGGCTGTCACAAAGCTGGCATAGCCAGCATCGGCATACTTGAAAGGAGGCCGCCCAACATAAATGGGTGCGCCATTGACGATGTCACCCAAGCGTGAGTCTCGGCTGCGGAATAACTGATTGCTGGTAACGCTTGAATTGAGGTAATAGGTGGTGTCGCCTCGCAGATAATTTACCAAATTATCGCCGGTTACATTGGCGCGCAGATCAGCGCTCGCTGTATTCAGTTGAGGGCATTGCGACAGCATCTCGGTGGCCGCCCGCGCTGTGGGCACACCGCAGCGGTTGTCAAAAGCAGTTGCCAGGCCCGCCGTGCTCAAGTTGGCGTAGGTAAAGTCTTTCAGTGTCTTGCTGGCATCGGCACTGTTGAACAGTATTTTGCGGGGACTGGCGGTCAGATTGCGAGTGTCGAGTACTGCGGCTGCACTCCACACGGGAGCGGTATTGACCGTATCTGGTGCAGTCAAAATGCCATTGTTGAGGGTGAACTGGAAAGCGCGCAGATCACCGACCCAAGACTTGGAGGTGTAATTGGCGATGAAGACCCAACGATCCACCTGCACCGGTGCTTGAGCGCTGGTGGCGGCCGCTGCACCAGTGCTGGTTTTTTCGCCAATGCTGTCCAGGGCGCTGACCAGGGCCGAGGCCAGTTCGTTGCTGTTGGAAACTGAGAAATACTGGCCGCGACCGTTGACGGCTGCATGCCATAAATCATCAATATGGGTTGCATCTTCTGAATTGCTGGGGATCGGCCAATTTTTGGCACCACTGATGAGCCCAGCATAGTCACTCGCTGCGGGATTGCTAAGATAGTCGCGTGTATAGTTGAGTGTGCCTTTCAGGCCCAGCCCGATGGTGTAGGTGTTCAGGTGTTGATAGGTGGCTGTATCGGTGGGTAGGGGTGCAACGTTATTGATCAGATCAGGACGCAAATCGGTGATCCAATAATACTCGGCCACATCGGCCAACGCGTTGCTTGAGCCTGTGCCACCGGTCGCGCTGTCTTTCATTGGCCGCGCTTCGTTGCCGTCTTGTTGATCGACTAAAGTGGTGTTGTTAAGTTTGGCAGGGATGTAGCTGCCTGACTCGGCACTGGAGTTCCAGTAGCCGTCAGTTGACACTAAAGCAAAATTGCGCTGGCAACTGTATTTGATAGGGTCGTAGGTTTGTCCTGGATAGACCTTCCCATAATATCGTCCTACCTTTGATAAGGCCGCTCGCAATGGCGTATTGCCTCCGGCGGTGGTGCTGTAGAGTAGGGTAAAAAAATTACTCTTTTGAGTTGGATTAAATTCAGTGACATCAAGAAACTGTGCGCTGCTAACGGTGCTGTCGCTGATGACAGTAAATCCTACTCGTGTATCCGGGGATAGCTGCCCAAAAGCACGGCCAGCCGAGGTGCGCATCATTAGCTGACGGGTCCGATAGTAGGAATACCAGTTGGCATAATTTTGCTGAATGGCTGCCGATTGAGTACTCAGATTGACTTGCGTAAAAACGTTGATTCCGGGTGTGCCACCAGGATTTTGGCTGGTTGGAATCGTGCTCATGCACTCCTGATAAAACGTGGTCGTGTTATTGACTAGGCCGTTGTTGCCATAACTCCAGGATAGTGGCGTGGCCTTGCCAGTATATTGGTAATAAAAACCTTTGTTTATTACACCATAATTCCCGGTTGGACTTTTGGTGATGACGCTGAGATCAACATTTGTCCCGGAAGTTGGGTTGTACCCATCCAGGGGAGCGGCTTTGAAATTGATGTTTGGATATAAGGAGCCGTCCGCTTTGATCGGTGGCGTATAGACAAATGTTGGATTGAATGCAACGCCATTACATTGCGATGACCAAAATCCATAATAGAGGCTGTATTGGGCTTGATAGCCGGGATCTAGGTCATCTGGCATGAAATCCCAGGTCATCGAGCCGGAGTTGTCCAGCACAAACATGATGTTGGGAGGCGCAATGGTGCCGCTCACCATCGGATAGTTTGAAATGTCAGTGGTGGCGGCCAGGCTCAGTTGCGCAGGCAGGCATAGAAAACAGATGTTCAAAGCGATGGCGAGCAGACTCGGCAGCGCGCGGCGGGAGGGTGACATGATCGGTGGTCGCTTCATGAGGTTGAGTCTGTCCGGTCGGCGTGTCAGAAATGCACCAGCGTTTCTGTGTAGCTGACGGAATTGCGTCCGCCTGGGGCGCGTACGATGATGCGAAAATATTGCGCCAGCGTTGGCACACCAGGCAATGGCGTGGTGGCGTAATCCATGCTGTCGTGGCTGCTGCTGTTGGTGCTGGTGACCAATGGCTTGGCGCAGTTGATGCTGTCTTTGACTGCATCACCGGCTTTCTCGCACAAGCGCATGATCAGATATTGAGCATTGATGGTGCCGGCATTGAGGGCAGCGTTACGCAAATTCTGTACTTGCGACGGTGTGACGCATTGCGCATATGAGCCACTGGTATAGTTGGCGCATTTGTTGCCATTCCAGTCGATCACGGTACGGGTATTGTCGGTGCCGTGCTTGTCGAGTGCATCGAGATTGTCGATGTTGGCAGCAAGGTAACCGTTGGCAGTGTCATCATTATTGAGCTTGCCAGCACTGGTGTTATTGGTCAGCCAAGTGATGGCATTGCGCGAGGCGCTTTCGCTGGCGAGCAAGGTATCTTGTTTGAAACTCAAGTTGCCTAGAATGGTGCTGCCTGTATCAACGGCGCGGATCAGTGCCACGGCAGCCATTGACAGGGCCAGCAGTGTCACCAGTGCAAATACCAGTGTGACGCCGCGCTGACGGCTCATCGGAGCAGAAAAAGTAGGGGCCTGACTCATGATTGCCAAAGTATGTTGCGTAGCGGCACCACGGTTTCGAAAATCTTGTAGCGGTAGCGTTTCCAGTCGCTGCTGTGATTCATGTCGACGCGGATGCTGACTGGGGTGATGCCATCCGGCCGCCATGTGGGTGCGTTCGGCGTGACGTCGTCTTTTTCTGGCTGTGCGCTGCGGGCGACAATGGCAATGCGCAGCGCAATGACGCGCGACCAGTCGTCGGCGGTGACGGGCTGGGTGGCATTCCAGACATCGGCGACGTTGTCGCGGGGCGTGCTGGTGTCCTTGCCATAAACCGCCTGCAGATTGACGATGTTGGGGAATAATTCAGTCGGGTCAGCCGTGATGCCGGTGCTGGAGTCGAAGGTCTGAATTTGCAAGACTGATTTGTCAGATATTGAGTAAGTTCGATCGGTGAATGAACCTAGATTCACCAGAAAACTACCATCCACGTAACTGATGTCGGTACTGAGTTTGCCCGGAAAGATGCTGGTGGCCAAATCCTGGTTCCAGAGCTGGCCGGTGCCCGCACCTGCGGTGTGCCCGATATAGCGATCAGCCTGCAGCGTGCCGTTGACGGTTTTGGTGGGGATGTCGCTGATCGAGAACAGGCTGCACCAGCTGCCAGAGCCGACCGGTGGTACCGCCAGCATCAGATCGCCCACCTTGTTGCCGATGTTGATGTTGTCGTCAAGGACGAAGCGAGTTTCGTCGCGCCGGTGCTGCTGGTAGACCCGCTGCGGCAGCGAAAAGGTGGTTTTGTTGCTTCTGAGCACGCGGATGCTGTCAGCGGTACCGTCTGCCGGGTCGGTGATCACGGCCGGGGCCATGATCCAGGTGCGGGTCTTGGCGTCACCATTGCGCAGGCCACGGATTTCAACGCAGCCGTTGATGCCGCCGCTGGAAAGGCCATAGCCACTGGGCTGGATCTCACGCAACAGCGTCTGCAGTGCCAGCGCACCATTGACTTGCGCGTCCGATCCCGATGTGGTGGTGCGTTTCTGGCCTTCGTAGACCAGCGACACCTGGGTGATCACCAAGATGGCCAGCAGACCGATGGCCATGCCGACCATCAGCTCAATCAAGCTCACGCCGCGTTGCCGTGGTTGGTGGCATCGCATGTGCTCGTGCAGGGATGAGGTCAAGAGGCGCATCGGCACATCACTTATTTCAGGGTGATTGAGGTGGTGGTGACGTACTGGTGGCTGCCTTCGTTGGGAACCTGCCAGGTGATCTTGATCGTGACTTCATCCACGCTCGGGGTGATGTCATGCGTGCTGCTTGGCAGGGCGGCATGCAGGCGTGTTTCCCAGCTTTGGCACGGCGCATAGGTCGAGCAGTTGGCGCTCAGGTAGGCGGCGCGGTTGGCGCCGTCGGCCCACATCGTGCCGATCAGGTCATTGGCCAGATAGGCCGCATCGGCGCGGAACTTGGCACCGGTCTGCGAGCGGCTCATCGACACCTGCAGGCCCACCAGGCCGAGCACGGCAATTGAGAAGATCAGGATGGCGATCAGCGCCTCGATCATGGCGAAGCCGCCGACACGGTGGTGACCGGGCGCCTGTGCGCAGGTTCTGCGGCGTGAGGGATGGAGCATGACCATGGGGTGCATGTGGCGAGGCGCAGGGTGACTCATGGATTGCAGGTGCGCGGGTCGGGTGACTTGATGGCCGGATCGCACATGCGCAGCGTGCCGCCAGTGCCGATGACGATGTGCAGCTTGTGGTCTCCGGAGCTGTGCACGATCTCGATGCAACGGATCGGCTTGGCACTGACGAGGCGGCCATAGCCATCGAAGCTGACCTGTGTGGCACTGCTGTTGTCGCCGCACTCGGAGTCCAGGACGTTGATGCTGACGCCTGGGGCACCGTCACCCCGCGCGTATTTGTCGAGGATGCGTGGTGCGACGGTTTCGCTGACAGCTTGGCCGCACTGGCCGGTCGGATCACTCAGGCTCACGACCCAGGACGCCGAGGTGCTTGAGAGCTTGCAGTCGCTGCCCAGCGCGCCGACGTTGCTGTTCGAGACCAGCGAGAACAGCACGGGTGTGTTGCGCCGCACCGCTTCCGCGCGGGCTTTTTGCAGGCCCGCCTGGATGGATTCGGCCGCAGTGCGGATTTGCGTGTTGTGCAACCAGCTACCGATGCCGGGCACGGCCGCCAGCAGCAGCAGGCCGAGGATGGTGACGGTGACCAGCAGCTCGACCAGCGTGAGGCCGCGCGTCGGACGGTGTCGGTTCAGCATTCGCTGCCTTTCACCAGCCAGCAAGCTTTGCCGCTGACTGCTGCACCCTTGAAGGTGGTGGTCGCTTTGGCGTTGTCCTGCATGACCGTGTAGATGTGGCCGACAGCGCGTCCGCTGCTGCCGGTGGCGATCAAGGTGTAGCTCTGACCATCGGTGCTTGGTGTGCAACTGATGGTGAAGTACTGGGTGCCGTCGTTGGCACGCGGCACCGCACCGCCGGCGCAAGTCGTGCCGCTGCCGTAGTTGCGGTAGTCCTGGTAGTACTGCTCCATCTGGACCCGATAGTTGCTCAGGTAGGTGAAGGCCTCGGGCAGTTGGCCACGGCGCAGATAGTCGGTGTAGGCCGGCAAGGCGACGGCTGCCAGGATGCCGACGATGGCCACGGTGATCATCAGCTCCATCAGGGTGAAACCACGTTGGCTGCGCAACACGGACAAAGACGACGGTCGGTTCATCAGGCGGCTCGGCAGAAGGTGGGGGTCAGCCCGGGCGTGACGGATTGCACGGATATCACACGGATGGTCCATCTTAGGCAGATGGCACGCCGTCGCCCAGGGGCACACCCTGCCGTGTGTCGGCCACGACGCCACGCTTGTCGGATCGACAAGGGCTCTGGTGAGCGATTGGTTGGCGCCGACAAGGCCAGCCGCCGATGTGCTGCGGCTGAAGCGGCGACAATACAAGGCTATACGCGCAGCGTGCCTCGTCCGAGAACCCAATCACACCATGGCTCAATACGTCTTCACCATGAACCGCGTCGGCAAGATCGTGCCGCCGAAGCGGCAGATCCTGAAGGACATTTCACTGTCCTTTTTCCCTGGCGCCAAGATCGGCGTGCTGGGCACCAATGGCTCCGGCAAGTCGACCCTGCTCAAGATCATGGCCGGCCTCGACAAGGAGATCGAAGGTGAAGCCGTGCCGATGCCGGGCCTGAAGATCGGATATCTGCCGCAGGAGCCGCAGCTCAACGCCAGCCAGACCGTGCGTGAAGCGGTCGAGGAAGGCATCGGCGGTGTGATCGCCGCCAAGAAGCGCCTGGACGAGGTCTACGCCGCCTACGCCGACGAAAACGCCGACTTCGACGCCCTGGCCGCCGAACAGGCCGACCTCGAAGCCATCATCGCCGCTGCCGGCAGCGAGAACACCGACCTGCAGCTCGAAATCGCCGCCGACGCGCTGCGCCTGTCGCCGTGGGATGCGGTGATCGGCAATCTGTCGGGCGGCGAGAAGCGTCGCGTCGCGCTGTGCCGCCTGCTGCTCAGCAAGCCCGACATGCTGCTGCTCGACGAGCCGACCAACCACTTGGACGCCGAGTCGGTCGAGTGGCTGGAGCACTTCCTGCAGCGTTTCTCGGGCACCGTGGTGGCCATTACCCACGATCGCTACTTCCTCGACAACGCCGCCGAGTGGATCCTGGAACTCGACCGTGGCCAGGGCATCCCTTACAAGGGCAACTACTCCGACTGGCTGGAAGGCAAGGGCCGGCGTCTGGAGCAGGAGCAGAAAACCGAAGACGCACGCGCCAAGGCGATGAAGATCGAGTTGGAATGGGTGCGCAAGAACGCCAAGGGCCGTCAAGCCAAGAGCAAGGCGCGTCTGGCCCGCTTCGAGGAACTGAGCGACGTCGATTACCAGAAGCGCAACGAAACCAACGAAATCTTCATCCCGGTGGCCGAGCGTCTGGGCAATGAAGTGATCGAGTTCGATGGCGTGACCAAGAGCTTCGGCGACCGCGTCCTGATCGACAACCTCAGCTTCAAGGTGCCGGCGGGCGCCATCGTCGGCATCATCGGCCCGAACGGTGCCGGCAAATCGACGCTGTTCCGCATGATCCAGGGTGTCGAGAAGCCGGATACCGGTGAGGTCAAGATCGGCAAGACCGCCAAGCTGGCGTTTGTCGATCAGAGCCGCCAGAGTCTGGACGACAGCAAGACGGTCTGGCAGGACGTCTCGGGCGGCCTCGACAACATCGTGGTCGGCAAGTTCGTGATGCCGAGCCGCGCCTACATCGGCCGTTTCAATTTCAAGGGCAACGACCAGCAGAAGATGGTCGGTAGCTTGTCGGGCGGTGAGCGCGGCCGGCTGCACCTGGCCAAGACGCTGGCGCAGGGCGGCAACGTGCTGATGCTGGACGAACCGTCGAACGACCTGGACGTCGAAACCCTGCGCGCGCTGGAAGAAGCGCTGCTGGAGTTCGCCGGCTCGGCGATGGTGATCAGCCATGACCGCTGGTTCCTGGACCGCATCTGCACCCATATCCTGGCCGCTGAAGGCGACTCGCAGTGGGTCTTCTTCGACGGCAACTACCAGGAATACGAGGCCGACAAGAAGCGCCGTCTGGGCGAAGAAGGCGCGCGTCCGAAGCGCTTCCGCTACAAGGCCCTCAAGTGAGATCGGCCTGCCGCGCGGGTGCGGGGTCTGCCCCGGCCACGTGGTGGGTTGAAATCAGGTAAATTGGATTCGATCGGGATTCAAGCGCAACCGGAGCACAACCATGAAACAAATCACCGCCATCATCAAGCCCTTCAAGCTCGAAGAGGTCCGCGAAGCGCTGGCCGCCGTCGGCGTCACCGGCCTGACCGTCACCGAAGTGAAGGGCTTTGGCCGTCAGAAGGGCCACACCGAGCTGTACCGGGGCGCCGAGTACGTGGTGGACTTCCTGCCCAAGGTGAAGCTGGAGATCGTGGTCAATACCGCCGACGTGGACCGCTGCCTGGAAGCGATCGTCAAGGCGGCCAAGACCGGCAAGATCGGTGATGGCAAGATCTTCGTGACGCCGGTCGAGCAGGTGATCCGCATCCGCACGGGCGAGACCGACGAACAGGCGGTCTGATGGTTCGAGGTCAGATGCGGCGGTAGTCGTCGCGGTCTGGCTGGTCTTGACGGCCAAAATGCTCGGCCAGGCGGTCGAGCAGCCGGGTCAGATCGCTCTCGACCCACAGCGCCGCCTGCTGGTCGGCGTACACAAAGCCTTCGGCTTCGGCGTGTCGCATGAACGCCAGCAGATGCTGGTAGTAGCCAGCGACATCCAGCAAGGCGACGGGTTTGTGGTGGTAGCCCAGATGCTGCCAGGTCCAGACCTCATACAGCTCTTCGAGCGTGCCGATGCCGCCGGGCAGGGCGATGAAGGCATCCGAGTTTTCCGCCATGCCCTGCTTGCGTTCATGCATGGTATCCACCACCTGCAGCTCGGTCAGGCCAAGGTGCGCCACTTCGCGGCGCAGCAGCGAGTCGGGAATCACGCCGAGTACCTGCGCACCGGCTGCCAGCGCCGCGTCCGCCACCGCGCCCATCAACCCGACATTGCCGCCGCCGTAGACCAGCCGCCAGCCGCGCGCACCAATCTGCTGGCCCAGCGCGCGGGCCGCCTTCAGATAAGCCGGGTCATCTCCAGAGCGCGAGCCGCAATACACGCAGATGCTGATTGGAGTAGTTCGGTGCTGGTTCATGGGTGTGTGATGTCGGGTCCGTGCATCTCAGCCGAGCAGGCGCTGCCATAGCGCGGCAGTCCAGATGCCTGCGCACAGCAGCAAGGTGAGCAGTACGGCAGCGCTGCCGTAGTCCTTGGCGCGTCCGGCGAGTTCATGCAGTTCAAAGGACACGCGGTCCACGGTGGCCTCGACCGCTGAGTTGAGCAGCTCGACGATCATCACCAGCAGCACGCTGCCAGCCAGCAGGGCCGTTTCCACCCAACCGCGACCCAGCCAGAAGGACAGCGGCAACATCAGCAGGCCCAACCAGGTTTCTTGTCGGAAAGCGCTTTCGTGTTGGTAGGCGCTCTTGACGCCGTTCCAGGAGTAGCCGGCTGCGCGCCGGATACGGTCCAGGCCTGTGCGGCCCTTGTAGGGATTGTTCATCGGGCGATTTTGCCAGCAACGACTGCGGTGGGCTCAGCACCGTGCAGCCGGTGGCACGGGGGATCAGGTCAGCGAGGCGTTTCGGTGCTGACGACGCGGGTGCGGCAGATCACGTCATGCAATAACTGCTGCTGCGGCAGGAGCTTGCTCAAGAGCGCATACAGCAGCACGCCGCCGAGCAGGCAGCTATACAGTGGCGCCGAGCTGTGCCAGCCGGCCAGGTAGACGAGGCCGAGCGCGGGCAGGAACCAGAGCCAGCTCAGCAGGTAACGGCCCAGCGCCTGTACTTCGGTCAGGGGCCGACCGTCCTGGGTCAGCACGCGGATGTGCCAGGTCTTCATGGCGACTGTCTGGCCGCCATGGGACCAGAGCCACACAAAGTAGATGCCGAGCACCACAAACAGAAAAGCCTGCAGGCCGTGGCGGCCTTCGAGGGCGTGGCGTTGCTGGGTCAGGGACGAATACAGATAGCCCGAGATCATCAGCACACCGAACAGGATCACTCCTTCATAGAGGAAGGCTGCCATGCGTCGGCGCAGGCCCGGAGTAGCAAAGGCGCCCATCGCTGAGCCGGAACTGGATGACATGAGCGGTTATGGCGAGGCGCGGGGTGTTTCAGGATCGACCCCTTGCGGGCCACGCTGTGGCAGCAGCGTCCTGCTGTCGATGAATTCTGGCGTTGCGGCGATCTTGGGTAGCCCGGCTTGCTGATGACGCGGCGGTGCCGGTCGCTGCGTCAGCGTGCGTGTGCTGGCGCCAGCGGCGGCCTGCACCGTGACCGGGGCGATCGAACGGGCTGCAGCGGTTGCTGGGGCGACCGGAACGATGTTTGATTTGGGTTGGGCCTGTGTCAACGCAGACGGCGTGCCTGGAGTCAGCTTGAGCGGATGAGCGGCAGAACTGGCGGACGTGCTGGTCGCGACCGGTTTGCGCAGCTCGGCTTTGTTGAGGAGCTGCTGACGTTGCTCCTCGGGCAGCGCCTGATAGGCTTCCCAACGAGCCTGGCGCTCTTCGGTCGGCAGCAGCAGCTTGGATTCCTCGAAACGCAGGCGGGCACTGCCGCGCTCGTCCGGACTCATCGCAGCCCACTCGACCATGCGTGAACGCAGCCGCTCTTGCTGCTCGATGGGCAATTTGGGGTAACGCTGAGCGATTTCCCGCCATTTTTGCCTGCGTGCGCTGTCCATCGACGGCCACTGCGCTTGCAAAGGTTCGAGTGCGCGCTGCTCGGCCGCAGGCAGCTGAGTCCATGCCGGAGCTGTGTTCTGGGCTGCTGCCTGACTGGTTGCGATGACCAAGGCGCACATCAGCAGACGGCTAACCGCCAGCTTGATGTGGCGCAGCATAAGCTCGGGCAAGCGGACGATAAACCGGAAGGCGGACAACTTCAGGTCACTCCTGATTGGCGCTGATGGGCACTTGGAGGAACTCCGAAAACCCCGGGTCGGTGTAGGCCGCCGGGGGCACGCTGTCGGACAGCATCTCAGCGTCGATTTCTGCTGCTGCATCGATCTGCTCAAGGCGCTGCCATTCCTGAATGAACAGCAAGCCAGCGATCAGAACCAGCAGAGGTGCCAGCGCAGTCAGTCGCACCCACCACGGCTCGCTTGGGCCGCCCAGGGCAAGTGCGCTGTTGCGGCCATTGCTGATCGCTACCGGAGCATTCGCCAGCTGCTTGTGGTGGCGCGCATGCGCCACCGCAGCCTGACGCGCAACGCGCAGGCGCTCCTGAATGTCGTGCGGCAGATCTTGTGCGCCCGTGCCGAGCTGCGCAGCCACGCGCAGGCCGAATCTGGCTTCAAGT
The DNA here is from genome assembly GCA_041083665.1 of Leptothrix sp. (in: b-proteobacteria). Lineage (GTDB taxonomy): Bacteria > Pseudomonadota > Gammaproteobacteria > Burkholderiales > Burkholderiaceae_C > Sphaerotilus. The sequence goes on along the minus strand of JBFPGZ010000009.1, from coordinate 50,115 downwards.
GCAGCCGCCTCGACCTGGGGCGGCATGCGATGAGTAGTTGAGGTTGAGGTGGTCACAACGAAATTCCCCTGGATTTCAGCGCTTTGGCAAGTGCATGCACCGCTCTGGAGCAATGAGTCTTGACGCTGCCTTCAGAACACCCCATAGCAACAGCGGTCTCGGCAACATCCATCTCTTCCCAATAACGCATGAGGAAGGCTTCGCGTTGACGAGCAGGCAGCTTGACGACTTCATCTTCAATCAGAAGCAAGGTCTGTGCTCGCTCGAACGAATCGGCACTGCTTTCGGTGCTGTGAGACTCGTTTTCTGCCTCCAGAGTTTCCAGCAGGTCGAAATCGTCATCGGCGCCACTGTCAAAGTCAGAAAAATTGCGCAGCACCGCGTTGCGCACCTTCTGGTGGCGGAACCAGTCCATCGTCGCGTTCGACAAGATGCGCTGGAACAGCATCGGCCATTCGCTGGAGGGGCGATCGGCGTAGCGTTCGGCGAGCTTGATCATCGCGTCTTGAACGATGTCAAGCGCGGCCTCGTCGTCGCGAACGGCGTAGACGGCACGTTTGAACGCGCGTTTTTCAACGTTGCGGAGAAAGTCGGATAGATCCTGGTCGCTGGCCAAAGGTGCAGAAGGGTCAGGCGCCCGGCAAGGGCGGGATTTCAGCGGGCGCGATTATGGCACTCAGACAGTGCAGACCGACCTGCGTCGGTGCAGTGCGACAACAATGCGATAATCCCGGGTTCGCACACCGTGCGAGAACTGGTCACTATTGTGGCGTCCAACCCTGACGCCATCGTTTTTGACCGCGCAGGCTCCAATTCCGCCCCACAAGGGCGAGCCACTACTGACGACGAGTGAGTGGCGCGAGGAGGGGCACCATTCGATTTTCGTCAGAGAAAACCCGAAAGGTTCAACATGGACATGTCTGGCGCGGAACACAAGCGGGCCGCATCGGCCCAAGCCTCCCGCGATTTCCCCCCCGCTCCTGAGCTCAATGGCTCGGAGATCCTGGTGCGCTGCCTGCAGGCAGAAAACGTCGAGTTCATCTGGGGCTATCCCGGTGGCTCGGTGCTGTACATCTACGACGCGCTCTACAAACAAGACACGATCCAGCATGTGCTGGTGCGTCACGAGCAGGCCGCCGTGCATGCCGCTGACGGCTATTCCCGCGCGACCGGCAACGTCGGTGTGGCGCTGGTGACGTCCGGCCCGGGCGTCACGAATGCTGTCACCGGCATCGCGACCGCCTACATGGATTCGATCCCGATGGTGATCATCACCGGGCAGGTGCCCACGGCCGCGATCGGCCTGGATGCCTTCCAGGAGTGCGACACCGTCGGCATCACGCGCCCGATCGTCAAGCACAACTTCCTGGTCAAGGATGTGCGCGATCTGGCTGTGACGCTCAAGAAGGCCTTCCACATCGCCCGCACCGGCCGGCCTGGTCCGGTGGTGGTCGATATCCCGAAGGATGTCTCGCTCAACACCACCGCCTTCCACTATCCGGCCACGATCGAGATGCGGTCGTACAACCCGGTCAAGAAGGGCCACGGCGGCCAGATCCGCAAGGCCGTGCAGCTGCTGCTGAGCGCCAAGCGGCCGTACATCTACACCGGCGGCGGCGTGATCCTGGGCAATGCCTCGGCCGAGTTGCGCGAGTTGTGCGACCTGCTGGGCTACCCGGTCACCAACACGCTGATGGGCCTGGGTGCCACGGCGGCGACCGATCCGAAGTTCCTCGGCATGCTGGGCATGCACGGCACCTACGAAGCCAACATGACGATGCAGAACTGCGACGTTCTGCTGGCGGTGGGTGCCCGCTTCGATGACCGCGTCATCGGCAGCCCGTCGCACTTTGCCTCGGTCGAGCGCAAGATCATCCACATCGACATCGACCCGTCGTCGATCTCGAAGCGCGTCAAGGTCGATATCCCGATCGTCGGCGACGTCAAGGATGTGCTGCAGGAGCTGATCAGCCAGGTCCGCGAGTCGCAGCAGCGTGCCGAGCCGGCGGCGCTCGGCGCCTGGTGGAACCAGATCAATGAGTGGCGCGGTCGGCATTGCCTGAACTACAAGGGTTCCGACGAGCTGATCAAGCCGCAGTACGTGGTCCAGACGCTGTGCGAGCTGACCCGTGGTCGCGACACCTACATCACCTCCGATGTGGGCCAGCACCAGATGTGGGCGGCGCAGTACTACGGCTTCGAAGAGCCGCGTCGCTGGATCAACTCCGGTGGCCTGGGCACGATGGGTGTCGGCCTGCCGTACGCGATGGGCATCAAGCTGGCCAAGCCGAAGTCGGATGTGTTCTGCATCACCGGCGAGGGCTCGATCCAGATGAACATCCAGGAGCTCTCGACCTGCCAGCAGTACAACACGCCGGTCAAGGTCATCGCGCTGAACAACCGCTACCTCGGCATGGTGCGGCAGTGGCAGGAACTGATCTACGAAGGTCGCTACGCGCACAGCTACATGGACGCGCTGCCGGACTTCGTCAAGCTGGCCGAGGCCTATGGCCACGTCGGCATCAAGATCGAGCGCCCGTCCGAAGTCGAGCCGGCTCTCAAGGAGCTGATCCGCCTGAAGGACCGCACGGTGTTCCTCGACGTGCGCACCGACCAGACCGAGAACGTCTGGCCGATGGTGCAGGCGGGCAAGGGCATCACCGAGATGCTGCTGGGCTCCGAGGATCTGTGAGGTCGGTGGGCATCGGCAAGGCGCGGCGGGTTACCGCTGGCCGCGCAGGCGCTGATGCCGCTGACACCTCGCCTGGAGCTTGATTGAACCCAGACGTCCGACGCGCTCGGACGATCGTTGACAGGTGCGTCACGAGGCCGGCGGTTACCGCTGCCGGCCGGGGTGCCGTGCCAGGAAACCTGACATGAAACACATCATTGCCCTCCTGCTGGAAAACGAAGCCGGCGCGCTGTCGCGCGTGGTCGGCCTGTTTTCTGCTCGTGGCTACAACATCGAGAGTCTGACGGTCGCGCCGACCGAAGACCCGTCGCTGTCGCGCATGACCATCGTCACGACCGGCTCCGACGAGGTGATCGAGCAGATCACCAAGCACCTGAATCGCCTGATCGAAGTGGTCAAGGTGGTCGATCTGACCGAAGGCAACTTCACCGCGCGTGAGCTCATGCTCATCAAGGTGCGGGCCGTCGGCAAGGAACGCGAGGAGATGACGCGCATGGCCGACATCTTCCGTGGCCGCATCATCGACGTCACCGACAAGACCTACACCATCGAGTTGACCGGCGATTCAAGCAAACTCGACGCTTTCATCGAGGCGGTCGATCGCACCGCGATCCTTGAGACCGTGCGCACCGGCACCAGCGGCATCGGCCGTGGTGAGCGGATCCTGCGCGTGTAAAAAGTTCATCCTAGCCATAGCCCCCCGATTTTTCTGGAGAGAAGACCATGAAGGTTTACTACGACAAAGACGCCGATCTGTCCCTCATCAAGGGCAAGAACGTCACCATCATCGGCTACGGCTCGCAAGGCCACGCCCACGCCCAGAATCTGAATGATTCCGGCGTCAAGGTCACGGTCGGCCTGCGCAAGGGCGGTGCTTCCTGGTCGAAGGCCGAAGGCGCTGGTCTGAAGGTCGCCGAGATCGCCGACGCCGTGAAGTCGGCCGACGTGGTCATGATCCTGCTGCCCGACGAGCAGATCGCCAGCGTCTACAACAACGAAGTCGCCCCGAACATCCGGGCTGGCGCTTCGCTGGCGTTCGCGCACGGCTTCAACGTCCATTACGGTCAAGTGCAGCCGCGCGAAGACATCGACGTCTGGATGGTTGCCCCGAAGGCGCCGGGCCACACCGTGCGCGGCACCTATCGCCAAGGTGGCGGCGTGCCGCACCTGATCGCCATCTATCAGGACAAGACCGGCCGCGCCCGTGATCTGGCCCTGAGCTACGCCGCTGCCAACGGCGGCGGCAAGGCCGGCATCATCGAAACTTCGTTCCGCGAAGAAACCGAAACCGATCTGTTCGGCGAACAGGCCGTGCTGTGCGGCGGCGCCGTCGAGCTGATCAAGGCTGGTTTCGAGACGCTGACCGAAGCCGGTTACGCGCCCGAAATGGCCTACTTCGAGTGCCTGCACGAGCTCAAGCTGATCGTGGACCTGATCTACGAAGGCGGCATCGCCAACATGAACTACTCGATCTCGAACAACGCCGAATACGGCGAGTACGTGACGGGTCCGCGTGTGGTCACCGAAGACACCAAGAACGCCATGCGTCAGTGTCTGAAGGACATCCAGACCGGCGAATACGCCAAGAGCTTCATCCTCGAGAACAAGGCCGGTGCCCCGACCCTGATCTCGCGCCGTCGCCTGACCGCCGAGCACCCGATCGAGGTGGTGGGCGAGCAGCTGCGCGCCATGATGCCCTGGATCAAGGCCAACAAGCTGGTCGACAAGACCCGCAACTGATCGGTGTCTGGCCTGGCTTTCGGTTGAAGGTCGGGTCGGACTCTGGCTGAAGGCCGCCTGCGGGCGGCCTTTTGTCTGCTGGGGCTGATGTATCCTCTTCGACCATGGCAACGGCTCATTTTTCTTGCACGGCACACGCGGGTCAGCCATTGACCTCCTCGGGCGTGTGGGTGCGTTTCCCTGCTTGACGGATTCATCTATGCACGACGGCTCGTCGATTGACGAAGGCACCGACACGGCAGGCCAAGCGCCTGTGCGTCCGCGCCGCAAGGGCATCTACATCCTGCCCAACCTGTTCACCCTGGCGGCGCTGTTTGGTGGTTTTTACGCCATCGTGATGGCGATGAACGGGCGCTTCGAGAATGCCGCGATCGGCATCTTCTGCGCCATGGTGCTCGACAGCCTGGATGGCCGCGTCGCGCGCATGACCAACACCACCAGCGCCTTCGGCGAGCAGATGGACAGCCTGTCTGACATGGTCTCGTTTGGCGCCGCGCCAGCGCTGATCGTCTATGAATGGGCTCTCAAGGGTCTGGGCAAGGTCGGCTGGATTGCCGCGTTTGTCTATTGCTCCGGTGCGGCGCTGCGTCTGGCGCGCTTCAACACCAACATCGGTGTGGTGGACAAGCGCTTTTTCCAGGGCTTGCCCAGTCCGGCGGCGGCGGCGCTGGTCACCGGTTTCATCTGGGTGATGGACGACGCTGGCTACCAAAGCGTCCAGTCGATCACCTGGCTGGCTTGGCTGGCGTGCGGATTGACGCTGTACGCCGGCCTGACGATGGTCACCAACGTGCCGTTCTACAGTTTCAAGGACGTCAACTTCAAGCGCTCGGTGCCGTTCATCGTCATCGTGGCGATCGCGCTGGGCTTTGGTCTGATCGCCTATCACCCGCCGGTGGTGCTGTTCGGCCTGTTCATCGTCTACGGCTTGTCGGGTTATGTCGTGTACGGGGTCAAGAAGGCCAAAGGCCGCCCCGTCAGCATGATTGCCACTTCGACCGATGAGCCCGACGAGCGCGGCCTGCATCGCTGATTTTTGCGCGTGTTATATTGCCTGCCATGACTTTCGGTGTTGCTTCTCTTTCGCTACTTCTGCTAGGAGTGCCTCGGGCGCGCTGACCAGTCATACCTGTATTTTTCTGGATCAACGGCCCGCACTGCGCAACGCTGCGGGCCGTTGGCTTTTTCCGGATACAGCGTTGAAGATACCTCGGAGATTTTTATGAGCGACAAGCTGATCATTTTCGATACCACCTTGCGTGACGGCGAACAGTCGCCTGGCGCCTCCATGACGCGCGACGAAAAGCTGCGCATCGCCCGCCAGCTGGAGCGGCTCAAGGTCGATGTGATCGAAGCCGGCTTTGCCGCTTCCAGCACCGGGGACTTCGAAGCGGTCAAGGCGATCGCTGACGCGATCAAGGATGCGACCATCTGCTCGCTGGCGCGCGCCAACGATCGTGACATCTCGCGGGCCGCCGAAGCGCTGCGCGGCGCGCGCTCGTCGCGCATCCACACCTTCATCGCCACCAGTGCGCTGCACATGGAAAAGAAGCTGCGCATGACGCCTGATCAGGTGTATGAGCAGGCCAAGCTGGCGGTGCGTTTTGCGCGCAATCATTGCGAGCAGGTCGAGTTCTCGCCGGAAGACGGCTATCGCTCGGACATGGATTTCCTCTGCCGCGTCATCGAGGCGGTGATCGCCGAAGGTGCCACGACCATCAACGTGCCGGACACGGTCGGCTACGCGATTCCGGAGCTGTACGGCACCTTCATCCGGACCTTGCGCGAGCGCATTCCGAACTCCGACAAGGCGATCTGGTCGGTGCATTGCCACAACGACCTCGGCATGGCGGTGGCCAATTCGCTGGCCGGCGTGAAGATCGGCGGCGCGCGCCAGGTCGAATGCACCATCAACGGACTGGGTGAGCGCGCCGGCAACTGCTCGCTCGAAGAAGTGGTGATGGCGGTCAAGACCCGGCGTGACTACTTCGGCCTGGAGGTCGGCATCGATGCAACGCAGATCGTGCCGGCCTCGCGCATGGTGGCGCAGACCACCGGTTTTGTGGTGCAGCCCAACAAGGCAGTGGTCGGTGCGAACGCGTTTGCGCACGCTTCGGGCATCCACCAGGACGGCGTGCTCAAGGCGCGTGACACCTACGAAATCATGCGTGCCGAGGACGTGGGCTGGAGCGCCAACAAGATCGTGCTCGGCAAGCTCTCGGGCCGCAATGCCTTCAAGCAGCGCTTGCAGGAGCTCGGCATCGCGATGGAGTCGGAGGCCGACGTCAATACCGCGTTCATGAAGTTCAAGGACTTGGCCGATCGCAAGAGCGAGATCTTTGACGAGGACATCCTGGCGCTGGTCAACGACGACGGCGCCGGTGACCAGCAGGAGCATTACCGCTTGCTGGCCTTGTCGCAGCAGTCGGAAATGGGTGAACGTCCGCACGCCAAGGTGGCGTTTGCCGCCGGTGAGGTCGAGCATCACACCGCCGCCGATGGCAATGGTCCGGTTGACGCCAGCATCAAGGCGATCGAATCGAAGCTGCAAACCGGTGCCGAGTTGCTGCTCTATTCAGTCAACGCCATCACCTCGGGCAGCACGGAGTCGCAGGGCGAGGTAACGGTGCGACTGCAACATGGTGGCCGGGTGGTGAACGGCGTCGGGTCCGATCCGGACATCGTGGTGGCTTCTGCCAAAGCTTATTTGGCCGCGCTCAACAAGCTGCACAGCAAGGCCGATCGGGTTGCGGCACAGGGTTGAGGGGGCTTTGATCCCGGGGCGGCTGGAAATTTGAAATTCCTGTGAAATCGATGCATTGCGCGGGTTACTCGTTTCTCCTAGACTGCCCTGGATCGATGTGTCTACATGTAGCGAAGGTCGTCCCGGTGTTACAGCGTCTGTTTTCAGTTTCTCGCCGCTCCATGGCCTTGTCGTCATTGGTTGCCTCCATGGTCTTGATGGGCTGGGCATCCAGTGTCCAAGCCACTGAGAGTGATGGTGTCGAGCCCGCTGTCAAAGTGACTCGCTCGGCTAAATCGGTGCGGGCGGGGCGAGTCAAATCGGCGGCAGCACGGCGTCATGCAGAGGCACCGGCACGGCCCTCTTTTGGCAGCACCTACGGTTTGCATGGCATGCGGGATGCGCTCGATTTGAAATCAAGCGTGGCGCTGGTGGTTGACCAGGACACCTCCGAGGTGCTGTTCAGCAAAAATTCGCAGGCGGTCTTGCCGATTGCCTCGCTGACCAAGCTGATGACGGCCCTGGTGGTGGTGGAAGCCAATCAAGCGATGGACGAGCCGGTCCTGGTCACCGAAGAAGACATCGACACCGAAAAAGGCAGTCGGTCGCGCCTGTCGGTGGGGACACAGCTGACGCGTGGCGAAATGCTGCATCTGGCGCTGATGTCGTCCGAAAATCGCGCTGCACATGCACTCGGTCGGCATTACCCGGGTGGTTTGGCGGCGTTTGTCGCGGCGATGAATCGCAAGGCTCAAGCGCTGGGCATGGGTGATACCCATTATGTCGAGCCTACCGGTCTGTCGAGCCAGAACCAGTCGAGTGCGCCCGATCTGGCCCGTTTGGTCGCGGCGGCTTATCAGTTCCCACTGCTGCGCGAACTGTCTACTTCACCGGCCTACCGGGTCGCCGTCGGCCGTCGCACGCTGCAGTTCCACAACACCAACGGCTTGGTGAGCAATCCTTCCTGGGACATCGGCCTGCAAAAGACCGGCTACATCGTCGAGGCAGGCCGCTGCCTGGTGATGCAAGCCAGCTTGGCCGGTCGCAAGCTGATCATGGTGTTTCTTGATTCAACCGGCAAATATTCGCGCATCGGTGATGCGGAACGGGTGCGGCGCTGGATCGAGCACGGCGGCAGTCCCCGCCGCGCGCCGGCTGCTGGTGCTCCCCCGCTGGTCACTGCCGTCGTATCCTGATGGGTTCGGTCGGGTTCATGCCCCACTGAAACCCAGCGCCGCAGAGATCTGCTGCGCAGTGTCCCGCAGCCGGTCGCTCCAGCCTTCTTCCAGGCGATCGGCCGGTGCCGAGATCGACAGGCCGGCGATCAGCCGGCCCTGGTCGTCATAGATGCCGGCGGCCATGCAGCGCACACCCAACTCCAGTTCTTCGTTGTCGCGTGCCACTTGGGTCTGGCGTACCCGCGTCAGTTCTTTTTCGAGCTGGATCAGCTCGGTGATGCTGTTGCGCGTGTGTCCCGCCAGCCCGGTGCGAGTCGCGTAGGCGCGCACCCGTTGCGGATCGTCGTGGGCCAGAAACAGTTTGCCGACCGAGGTCAGGTGCAACGGCGCCCGGCCACCGACTGCACGGACCACTTGCATGCCCGAGCGTTCGCTGTAGGTGCGCTCGATGTAGACGATCTCATCGCCCTGTCGGACCGACAAGTTGACCGGCTGGTGTGTCACCTTGTGCAGTTCACGCATCGGTGTCAGCGCGGCGTCGCGCACATCCAGCCGAGCCTTGACCAGATTGCCCAGTTCCAGCAGTCGCATCCCTAAGCGATAGCTGCCGGCTTCGGGTCGATCGACAAAGCGTCCCGCTGCCAGATCATTGAGGATGCGGTGCGCGGTCGATGGGTGCAGCCCCGTCTGCTCGCTGATTTGCTTGAGCGCAACTGGATCCTGGTGTGCAGCCAGCACGTCCAACAGGGAAAACATGCGCTCCAGCACCTGGATGGTGGGCGTAGAGGCGTCTTTTTTCGTCATGATGTGGTGATCAATAAGCTGCTGTATTTTTACATGGCGAAAATCTTCGGAGTGTCTCGACCTTGGCCTGGGTCAATCGGGTGGTCTGATTGGGGTCTGTGGGCATGCAATTCCTGGTGGGTTGTGTTGCTGTGTGTCTGGCTGGCAGGGTGTGGCGCACCTGATCCGGCGCAGGCCGGTGCGAGTGCTGCTCCATTCGTCGTGGCAGGGGCGCTGCCCCATCATGCGGCCTCACCGCCGCCTCAGGCCTGGATCCAGGTGCCCCGTTCGATTGGCCGCATCACTGCCGCCGAACTCGGGGTGGTGATCAACATGGCTGATCCGTACTCGGTCGAGGTCGGCGAATACTACGTGCGCCGACGCCATATCCCGCCGGCTCAGGTGCTGCGTCTGGTGCTGCCGCGCCAGGCCAAGCTGTCAGCGGCAGAGCTGGAGGGGCTGCGCAAGCGCATTGATGAACATTTCGATGACCACGTTCAGGCCCTGGCGCTGGCATGGGTGCAGCCCTATGCGGTCGAGTGCCAGTCGATCACCGGTGCCCTGGCTTTCGGGCTGGATACCGCGCTGTGTCACCACACCTGTGGTCGGGCCACTCTGTCACGTTATTACGACTCGGCCAGCACGCGGCCGTGGAGCGATCACGGGCTGCGTCCTTCCATGTTGCTGGCGGCGCGCAATGTGGCGCAGGCGCGAGCCTTGATCGACCGTGGTGTGGCCGCCGATTTCAGCCTCGGCCTGCGTGGTGCGCTGCCTGTGCAGGCTTACTTTCTCGCCACGCACGATGCAGCGCGCAGCGTGCGCGAGCGGATTTTTCCGCCGCCAGGAAAACTCACCAAGATGCCGCTCGACGTGCATGTCGAGCGCAATGATGCGTTCCGTGACCACCGCGATCTGGTGCTGGTGCAAACCGGTCTGGCGCGGCTGCCTTATCTGGATACGTTGCATTGGGTGCCGGGCGCCTTGGCGGATCATCTGACCTCGTTTGGTGGTCTGCTCGACCAGACTCAGGGGCAGAGCACCGCGCTGGCGTGGATCGAATCGGGTGTGACCGCCAGCTACGGCACCGTGAGCGAGCCCTGTAACCATTTGGAGAAATTTCCTCATCCGCAGAAGCTGCTGTTGCACTACCTGCAGGGCAGTTCAGCGCTCGAAGCCTATTGGAAGAGTGTGGCCTGGCCGCAGCAGGGCGTATTTGTCGGCGAGCCTCTGGCTGCGCCGTTTGCACGACCATCGGCATGGTCGCCCTGATGGGGTGGCGGGTCTGGCGATGGGTGGCGGTGGTGCCAATCGAGCTGGTTTTATGCTGCAGGGCAGGGCGCCGCGCACATCGACGGTGCAGCGATTACACGACAGTTTCAGCTGTCGAGCGGAGATTCCCTCCTAGGCGCTGCTGTGTCGCGGTGGTACAGTCGAATTTCTGAAGTAAATCGTTCCTTCCCGTCCCTTTGCTGCTTGCTACTCAGTGAAGTCGGGTCGCAATCCGCCATCCGGTGCAGCCGTGTCGCGGAAGGTTTTCCAACCCATCGAAGTCCTGGATACCGGGGCGAAAGGTGAGCGAAGATGATGCAAGAATACAGGTCCAACTCATACCTGTTCGGGGGCAATGCTCCCTATGTCGAGGAAATGTACGAGGCTTACCTCGACAATCCCGGCTCGGTACCCGACAACTGGCGCGACTATTTCGACGCGCTCCAGAATGTTCCGGCCGTCGATGGGACCAATTCCCGCGACATCGCCCACGCGCCTGTCGTTGAATCCTTCGCGCAGCGCGCCAGGTCGAATGCCTTTACCGCCAAGGCAAGCTCGGCTGATCTGGCCGTCGCTCGCAAGCAGGTCCACGTCCAGTCGCTGATCGCCGCTTACCGCAACGTCGGCGCTCGCTGGGCCGATCTCGATCCGCTCAAGCGCACCGAACGCCCCAAGATTCCTGAACTCGAACCGGCCTTCTATGACCTGTCCGAGTCGGACATGGACATCACGTTCAGCGCCGCGAACACCTATTTCGGCAAGTCCGAAAACATGTCGCTGCGCGAGATCGTGCAGGCTCTGCGCGAGACCTACTGCAGCACGGTCGGCGCCGAGTTCATGCACATCACCGACCAGACGCAGAAGCGCTGGTGGCAGGAAAAGCTGGAAACCATCCGTTCCAAGCCGAGCCTGAACGCCGAACAGAAAAAGCACGTCCTCGACCGCCTGACCGCTGCCGAAGGCCTGGAGCGTTTCCTCCACACCAAGTACGTCGGCCAGAAGCGCTTCTCGCTCGAAGGCGGCGAGAGCTTCATCGCCGCGATGGACGAACTGGTCCAGCGTGCCGGTGAGAAGGGCGTGCAGGAAATCGTCATCGGCATGGCCCACCGTGGTCGTCTGAACGTGCTGGTCAACACCCTGGGCAAGATGCCCAAGGATCTGTTCGCCGAGTTCGATCACACCGCACCGGAAGATCTGCCGTCTGGCGACGTCAAGTATCACCAAGGCTTCAGCTCCGACATCGCCACTCCGGGCGGTGCCGTCCACCTGAGCCTGGCGTTCAACCCCTCGCACCTTGAAATCGTCAACCCGGTGGTTGAAGGTTCGGTGCGGGCCCGGATGGACCGTCGCGGTGACAAGACCGGCGCCCAGGTGCTGCCGGTGCTGGTGCACGGCGACTCGGCCTTCGGTGGCCAGGGCGTCAACCAGGAAACGCTGATGCTGTCGGAAACTCGTGGCTACACCACGGGCGGCACGGTGCATCTGATCATCAACAACCAGATCGGCTTCACCACTTCCGACCCGCGTGACCTGCGCTCGACGCTGTACTGCACCGACATCGTCAAGATGATCGAGGCGCCGGTGCTGCATGTCAACGGTGACGATCCGGAAGCCGTCGTGCTGGCCACTCAGCTCGCGCTCGAATTCCGTCTGACCTTCCGCAAGGACGTGGTCATCGACATCATCTGCTTCCGCAAGCTGGGCCACAACGAGCAGGACACCCCCGCTCTGACCCAGCCGCTGATGTACAAGAAGATCAGTGCGCATCCCGGCACCCGTCGCCTGTACGCCGACAAGCTGTCGGCCCAGGGCCTGGGCGAGACGATCGGCGACGACATGGTCAAGGCCTACCGTTCCGCGATGGACGAAGGCCGCCACACCGTCGATCCGGTCATCAGCAACTTCAAGAGCAAGTACGCGGTCGATTGGGTGCCGTTCGTCGGCAAGAAGTGGACCGATGCGGCCGACACCGCGATTCCGCTGGCCGAGTGGAAGCGTCTGTCCGAGCGCCTGACCACCATCCCCGCCAGCGTCAATCCGCACCCGCTGGTCAAGAAGGTCTACGACGACCGCGCCGCGATGGGCCGTGGTGACACCAACATCGACTGGGGCATGGGCGAGCACATGGCCTTCGCCTCGCTGGTGGCGGCCGGTTACCCGGTGCGTCTGTCGGGCGAAGATTGCGGTCGTGGCACCTTCACGCACCGCCATGCCGTGATTCACGACCAGAAGCGCGAGAAGTGGGACGAAGGCACCTACATTCCGGCGCAGCACGTCGCTGACAACCAGGCCACCTTCACCGTCATCGACTCGATCCTGTCGGAAGAAGCGGTGCTGGGCTTCGAATACGGCTACGCCGCCGCCGAGCCCAACACGCTGACCATCTGGGAAGCGCAGTTCGGTGACTTCGCCAACGGTGCGCAGGTCGTGATCGACCAGTTCATCGCCTCCGGCGAAGTGAAGTGGGGTCGTGTCAACGGCCTGACGCTGATGCTGCCGCACGGCTACGAAGGCCAGGGTCCGGAGCACTCGTCGGCCCGCCTGGAGCGCTTCATGCAGCTGGCCGCCGACACCAACATGCAGATCGTGCAGCCGACCACGGCCAGCCAGATCTTCCATGTGCTGCGTCGCCAGATGGTGCGTCCGCTGCGCAAGCCGCTGATCATCTTCACGCCGAAGTCGCTGCTGCGCAACAAGGATGCGACCTCGCAGCTCAGCGAGTTCACGAAGGGCGAATTCCGCACCGTGATCCCTGAGCTGAACGCCGAGATCGACGCCGCCAAGGTCAAGCGCCTCGTCGCCTGTTCGGGCAAGGTCTATTACGACCTGGTCAAGAAGCGCGAAGAGAAGAAGGCCAGCGACGTCGCGATCATCCGCGTCGAGCAGCTCTATCCGTTCCCGCACAAGGCGTTCGCGGCTGAGCTGAAGAAGTACCCGAATCTGACTGAACTCGTGTGGTGCCAGGACGAGCCGCAGAACCAGGGCTCCTGGTTCTTCGTGCAGCACTACATCCACGAGAACATGCAAGATGGCCAAAAGCTCGGCTATGCGGGTCGCCCCGCCTCGGCCTCGCCGGCGGTCGGGTATTCCCACCTGCACCAGGAGCAACAGAAATCGCTGCTGGATCAGGCTTTTGGCAAGCTCAAGGGCTTTGTCCTGACCAAGTAAGGCTCATGAGGCAGGCTGCAGGCGCTGCGCGCTGCAGCCTCCTGCGCTCGTCCGGCCGCCACCGTTTCCGGCGGCCTGTCAGCGCCGCAACACGTATCTGAATCGAAAGACAAGAGATGGCCATCGTAGAAGTCAAGGTTCCCCAGCTGTCCGAATCAGTGGCTGAAGCCACCATGCTGCAGTGGAAGAAAAAGCCCGGTGATGCCGTGGCGATCGATGAAATCCTCATCGAGATCGAAACCGACAAGGTCGTGCTCGAAGTGCCGGCCCCGGCTGCTGGCGTGCTGGTCGCGCTCGTGGTGGGCGATGGCGGCACCGTGGGCAGCGATCAGGTGATCGCCCAGATCGACACCGAAGGCAAGGCCAGCGCTGCGGCTCCGGCCGCTGCTGCTGCAGCACCTGCCGCCGCACCGGCGGTGGCTGCGGTCGCCGCCAACAAGGGCGACGTCGCCATGCCTGCCGCTGCCAAGCTGCTGGCCGACAACAACCTGTCGGTCGGCGCTGTCGCTGGCTCCGGCAAGGACGGCCGCGTCACCAAGGGTGATGTGCTGGCTGCTGTGGCTGCACCTGCTGTCAAGGCGGCTCCCGCTGCCGCCAAGCCGCTGCCGACCGTGGCTGCTCCGGTCGTGAATCTGGGTGATCGCACCGAACAGCGCGTGCCGATGAGCCGTCTGCGCGCTCGCGTCGCCGAGCGTCTGCTGCAATCGCAATCGCAGAACGCCATCCTGACCACGTTCAACGAAGTGAACATGGCGCCGGTGATGGACATGCGCAAGCGTTTCCAGGACAAGTTCGAGAAGGAACACGGCGTCAAGATCGGCTTCATGAGCTTCTTCGTCAAGGCGGCTGTGCATGCCCTGAAGAAGTTCCCGGTCCTGAACGCCTCGGTCGATGGCAACGACATCGTCTACCACGGCTACTTCGACATCGGTATCGCTGTCGGCTCGCCGCGTGGCCTGGTGGTGCCGGTGCTGCGCAACGCCGACCAGATGTCGTTCGCCGACATCGAGAAGAAGATCGCTGAATTTGGCAAGAAGGCCAAGGAAGGCAAGATCTCGATGGACGACCTGACCGGCGGCACCTTCTCGATCTCGAACGGTGGCACCTTCGGTTCGATGCTGTCGACCCCGATCATCAACCCGCCGCAGTCGGCCATCCTGGGCGTGCACGCGACCAAGGACCGCGCGGTGGTCGAGAACGGTCAAGTCGTGGTGCGCCCGATCAACTATCTGGCCATGTCCTACGACCACCGCATCATCGACGGCCGCGAAGCCGTGCTGGGTCTGGTGGCGATGAAGGAAGCGCTGGAAGATCCGGCGCGTCTGCTGTTCGACATCTGATCGACACCGCATGAGTCACGAGCGCCCCTTCGGGGGCGCTTTGCCAAGATCTTCAGGAATTGAACATGTCCAAGCAATTTGATGTCGTCGTCATCGGCGGCGGCCCTGGCGGCTACATCGCAGCGATCCGCGCGGCGCAGCTGGGTTTCAACGTCGCCTGCATCGACGAGTGGAAGAACGACAAAGGCGGCCCCGCTCCGGGCGGCACCTGCACCAACGTCGGTTGCATCCCGTCGAAGGCGCTGCTGCAGTCGAGCGAGCACTTCGAACACGCTGCCCACCATTTCGGCGACCACGGCATCAGCCTGGACAACCTGAAGATGGACGTGGCGACGATGGTCGGTCGCAAGAACAGCGTCGTGAAGCAGAACAACGACGGCATCCTGTACCTGCTGAAGAAGAACAAGGTCAGCTTCTTCCACGGCCGTGGCTCGTTTGCCAAGGCAGTCGAAGGCGGCTACGAGATCAACGTGGCGGGCGCCGCCAATGAAGTGCTGGCAGCCAAGCAAGTCATCATCGCCACCGGCTCGAACGCGCGTGCGCTGCCGGGCGTGGCCTTTGACGAAGACAAGGTGCTGTCGAACGACGGTGCGCTGCGCATCGGTGCCGTACCGGCCCGCTTGGGCGTGATCGGCTCCGGCGTGATCGGCCTGGAAATGGGTTCGGTCTGGCGTCGTCTGGGTTCGGAAGTGACCGTGCTCGAAGCGATGCCCAACTTCCTCGCCGCCGCCGACGAAGGCGTGGCCAAGGAAGCGCTCAAGGTCTTCACCAAGCAAGGCCTGAAGTTTGAATTCGGTGTCAAGATCAGCGCCGTCAGCACTGAAGGCGCTGGCGTCACGGTGACTTATGCCAACGCCAAGGGCGAAGAGCAGACGCTCGCCGTCGACAAGCTGATCGTCTCGATCGGTCGCACCGCCAACACCATCGGCCTGAACCCCGAAGCGGTCGGCCTGGCGCTCGACGAGCGCGGCATGGTCGTGGTGGACGGCGACTGCAAGACCAATCTGCCTGGTGTCTGGGCGATTGGCGACGTGGTGCGCGGCCCGATGCTGGCGCACAAGGCTGAAGAAGAAGGTGTGGCGGTGGCCGAGCGCATCGCTGGCCAGCACGGCCACGTCAACTTCGGCACCATCCCCTACGTCATCTACACCAGCCCGGAAATCGCCTGGGTCGGCCGCACCGAGCAGCAGCTCAAAGCGGACGGCGTGGCCTACAAGGCTGGCCAGTTCCCGTTCCTGGCCAACGGCCGTGCGCGTGCACTGGGCGACACGACCGGTTTCGTCAAGTTCCTGGCCGATGCCACGACCGACGAAATCCTGGGCGTGCACATCATCGGCCCGATGGCCTCGGAGCTGATCTCCGAAGCCGTGGTGGCGATGGAGTTCAAGGCCTCGGCTGAAGACATCGCGCGCATCTGCCACGCGCACCCGTCGCTGTCGGAAGCGACCAAGGAAGCGGCCCTGGCCGTGGACAAGCGCACGCTGAACTTCTGAGTTCGGTGCGAACGACACCCGTCCAGCCTGTACAAGACGCAGGCTGACGGATCGCAAGGGGCGGCGCTAGGGTCGCCCCTTTTGCCGTCTGATGCCGCCCCCAGGCCGGCGCTTGCCGCCTGCTGCCCTCGTCTGCTGTTGTGTTTTGCACCCGATCATGACCACCGTCACCGAGCTTTATCACCAGACCCTCGTCGAGCGTGGCTACCAGGCCGATCCGGCCCAGCTGCGCGCGGTTGCCGCGCTGCAGCGCTGCCAGGACGAATGGGCCGCCTACAAATCGCGCCGCAGCAACGCGATCACCAAGGCGCTGGTGCGCCCGCCGATCCCGCGCGGCGTCTACATGCACGGCGGGGTGGGGCGGGGCAAGAGCTTCCTGATGGACAGCTTCTTCCAGGCCGTGCCGCTGCAGCGCAAGACTCGGCTGCACTTCCACGAATTCATGCGCGAGGTGCACCGCGAGCTGCAGGATTTGAAGGGCATCGCCAACCCGCTCGACGAGCTGGGCAAGCGCATCGGCCGGCGCTTCCGGCTGATCTGCTTCGATGAGTTTCACGTCGCCGACGTGACCGACGCGATGATCCTGCACCGGCTGCTGGTGGCGATGTTCGCCAACCGCGTCTCGATCGTCACGACCTCCAACTTTCACCCCGATCAGCTTTATCCGAACGGCCTGCACCGCGACCGCATCCTGCCTGCCATCGAGCTGCTGAAAGCCAAGCTGGAGGTGATGAACGTCGATAACGGCACCGATTACCGGCGCCGCACGCTGCAGCATGTGCAGCTGTATCACACGCCGCTGGGCGCGCAGGCCGACGCCGCGATGAACACGGCGTTTGACGAGCTGGCCGAATCGCGCGACGAGGATCCGCTGCTGCACATCGAACACCGCGAAATCAAGGCGCGCCGCAAGGCCGGCGGTGTGGTCTGGTTCGATTTCAAGCAACTGTGCGGCGGGCCGCGCTCGCAGAACGATTATCTGGAGCTGGCCACGCAGTTTCACACGCTGCTGCTGTCGGACGTGCCGATGATGCCGCCCAAACTGGCCTCGGAAGCCCGGCGCTTCACCTGGCTGGTCGATGTGCTGTACGACCGGCGCGTCAAGCTGATCATGTCCGCCGAGGTGCCAGCCGAACAGCTCTATACCGACGGACCGCTGGCACACGAGTTTCCGCGCACCATCTCGCGCCTGAACGAAATGCAGTCGCAGGAGTTTCTGGATCTGGAACGGCGGGATGTAGATACGTCCCTGACCTGACCGCACCGGCGCCCCCCAACGCCGCACCGCCATCCCCACCTTCCGGCCCGGTCGATGCCCAGACCGCTGCCGGAACGGCCGTTGTTACAGCAAAAACCTTCGCTGCGGACGCGATCAACTTCATTGGGATCGCGCACATCTTCATTGCTGCCGCGCATCTCTTGATTGGGGGCGCGGCAAACTTCATTGCTGCCGCACGATCCTTCGTTGGGATCGCGGAAATCTTGGTTGCTGCCGCAAAAATCTTTGTTCCGGTCGCGGACATCTTGGTTGCTGGCGTGAAGAACTTGGTTGATGGCGCAGACATCTGCATTGCGGGCGGGCGGATCTTCATTCGGATCGTTGCACATCTTCCAATTTCGGTAGACACCCAGCGCTTCAGTCAGTATGCTGAAGCAAAAATATCGCGTGCTCAAACCACCGCCATCAACACCGAGGAGGGTGCTGCATGTCCACTTTGAAGCTCTCTGTGATGCCGGATGCCAGCACCGCACCCAGCCAGAAAGTTCTTGCCCCATGCGGACTTGGCGCTGCCTATGCGCGACATCTGTCCAATTCTGCCCTGTGTAACTGGACAATGTAAGTGGACATGGTTTGGTGTCGATAACACGTTGGGCATCAAATTAAAGGGGGAGTCATGAGCATTCGCGAAGAAATGGCAAGTTCTAAAGGGGGCTGCATCGCATTACTTTTTGAACAACAAAGTCGTATTACCCAAACACTCAATTTGAACAGATTTTGAATATTGAACTGGAGTTGCAAAATGAAAAAACTTAATGCGATGCTGCCCCCTTTAATTGCTCTTACGACGATGGGCATTCTCGCCACAACGCCTGCTCACTCGCAAACACCGACAGACGCACAACAACGTACCATCGACGAAGAAACGGCGCGCTGGCAGCAGGTGCGAGAATGCGCGAACAACCAGTCTCATTCGGGTAACAAGCGAGAATCAAAAGAAAAACTTCCTAGCGGATGGGAAGAGGTGACGGCAGATGGCCAGCGTGTGAAGATCATGGCGGAGAACGGCAACGACCTTTATCTAGAGCTACGCTGCATCATTAGATCCAAGGGTGTCAACAACATGGCTTATGTAGCAGTAGACCACGCACCTGGCGACCATGTGTTACGGTTTTGGTGCGACAGCATCAACCACAGCAGGGGCCGTGTCTTTTTCGATGATGTCACTTCTTTTGAGACTCTCAACAGCGGTGGTCGTGAGGTGTCGCCGAATACACTTATCGGGTCGATCGGCTTCTTCGCCTGTCAACACAAATAAAAGGAGCAGACCAAACACAATACAATAATCTCACATACAGCAGGCACATATAATGAAGCGAGACTGGGATTTGATACGCAAGCAACTTACTGACGTTGAGGAGGAAAATGATCTTTTTTCTGAAATCCCTCCAGAGCCAGTCTGGACGGATCAAGTATGGGATACTTGTGAAACACAGCTAAAAGAATATCGGGCTATTGAGAGCCGTATTTTTGGGCACTATGAGTTGCTGGTTGATAATGGATACATAGATGGCTTGCAAGTTTTAAGATCAGCAGATGGGTTATTCAGTTATGGTCTTCATAGCCCTCGACTTACCATGTCAGGCCATGATCTTCTCGATACCATGAGGTCAACCACGATCTGGGAAAAAATTAAGACGACAGCAAAAACAAAAGGCATTGAATTGACATTTGATGCAATTAAGGCGTTGGGGACGTTCGCATTGAAGAGCGCATTAGAGTGATAACTAAACTGTGATGCCCAACCCTACATTCGAGCGGGACAGGCCAGAAGCGGCCTGCCCCTCAATTTTACGTGTGTGCCGTGCATGGCATGAATCCAGTCGGGTGCAAGTCCCGATACCAGGTATCAGCAGAGCCGAAGGTTAGCCAAAGGGCAAGTGCGTCGTCGTGAGGCGGGGTGCGGAGGAAGCTCAAGGCGAAATCGCGGGGCGACGAATAGAAACCGGATATGAGGCGTGATGTATCCGGGACGAGCGGGCACGTGACCGCGAAGTCCTCCATCTGCAAACCCGGGTGCAATGCCGGGTGGGTGCATTTTGTAAAATGGCCGCCAAGGCATTGACAAGCTCAAAGCGCGCGTGCGGCAATTGAGCCAACGCACGCGGGGGCACAAGGTGGAGCGAATCGTCGAGGAACTGCGCACGGAGTCTGCTGGGCTGGAGAGCCTACTTCGGCATCACCGAAGTGCGCAGCCCGCTGGCGAATTTGCACAAGTGGATCCGCCGACGCCTGCGCTGCTACCAGTCGAAGCAATGGGGATCACGGGGTTATCAGGAACTGCGCCAGCGCGGCGTCTCGGTGCGCGAAGCTTGGAACACCAGCAAAAGCGCACACGGTCCGTGGCGGATCTCGAAAACCCCGGCACTCACGCTCGCGATGCCGGCGAGATACTTCCGCAACCTGGGGCTGCCCAGCCTGGCCGAGGCCAACGCATGAGCAGCCGGTATTCAACACAGCGAACCGCCGGATACGTGATCCGTATGTCCGGTGGTGTGAGAGGGGGAATCCGTGAGGATTTCTCCTATCTCGATTAGGCGTCAGAAGCTGCCGCTATGACGATTCGCACATCTGAAGAAGCAAAGACGCGCACCGTTGAAGCCACGAGTCGCAGGCGATCTCACGAAGAATCACTGCGATTTCTTGAGGATCTACGGAGATATCTCGCAAGAGCTACTGACGAGCCAAGCAGACAAACCTGGCAAACACAAATCAGCGCCCTTGAAAAATGGCTCGCAAGCGAAGAATACCAGCGAGGTGACTATCCACAGGGTATTGATGAGTTGGTAATGGAACTGATTGAGTGGCGGGCTATGCAGCACGCCTTTCAGAATGTTGAAACCAAGAGCAAGCCGTTTCTTGAGCATGTGTTCTATCAACAGTGGCTTATCGGCAGCACCTATGCGGTCTCGTCTCTTCTTGGAAAGTTGGTTGGTAAGACGCCGGGAGAGAACTCACTAAGAAAGCTTTGGTGGGAAGTCGGGAAGTTCGTGTCCCGAGACGGAGCGTGCACAAAGGAAGAACTGACGCTCATTGCCGATCTACTCGACAAGACCAAGGGCAAGTTCACAGACGAAAATTCAAGGGCAATGAAGTTCCGCAACACTGTGATTGCGCATAATCAAAAGAGTCTGGCCCTGGCGTGGGATGAGATCGACAAAGACGTTCAAGTTCTGGTAAGGATTTGGTCAATCCTGGTGTCATGGTCGTCCTTTGGCATCATCGCCCCCTTCCGATCGGCAGAGCAGGCATTCTCCGGTTTGGAGCGCCTCTTTGAATATGAGGAACTGTCCGCACTGAAGAAGCGGCGTAAAGAGTACATTGATCTTGCAGTGGGTTGGACGCGAACCAATTTGCACAGCGGTGCGCGAGACCCCGGGGGAAGCGCCTTCACGCAGATAGTCGTCACCTCACGTGTTTTCAGCCAGCGCACTGATGTCTAACCCCGTTCCAACCGTTCAACCATGCTTGATCCGGCCCAAAAGGAAGACGACGTCAAGATAACGCACAAAGATGGACGCAGCTTCATCATCCAGCCGGCCGAAGTCACTGCTTCACCCTTGGCCGTTCCTGGTATTGATTTGAATATTCAAAAGGCTGAATTGCTGGAATTCATTCATGAAGGCCGGCGTGTCTGAAAACAAAAAGCCGCCCGGGTGGGCGGCTGAGTCGGTTGGATGGGGGAATGGGCGGATTCAGATCACCACGACTCGTACCGGGTCGGACCAGCTGCCGTAGATGGTGCCTTTCACGCAGCGCACGCGCACCCAGAGGATCTGTCCGATGGTCTGCCCTCGCACGGGGATGTGCGATGCGGTGGTGGAGGTGGCGGCGTGTTGCCAACCGGACTCGTCGCTGGGGTCGCCGTAGGTCAGTGCGGCTTCGTAGCCGCCTGCTCTGGGCTCTTTGTTCACATGCGCATCCAGGTTGCCGGAGCCGGGTCCGTGCGTCACGCGCAGGCCGGTGGGTGCCGGCAGCGGGGCAGGGTTAGGGTTGCGGGTGTATTCGGTGCGCAGCGGGAAACCGGTGCTCTTCAAGATCGCCATGTCGCCGTTGGCGGTCATTTCAAGAAACGGCCGGATCTGGCGCAGCATGTCATTCAACTCGGCCTGTATCTTGTCGCGCTCCGCGATCTTGTTGACGTCGCGGCTGAGCGCTGCCTGGTGGGCCACACGCAGACTGCCGAACTTGTCCGTGATCATCTGCACCGACGGCAAGTGCGCCGGCCAGGTCGGCCCAAAGTGCGCGTTGCCCGTCAAGCCGATGATGATGGATTCAATCAGAATCAAATAATCGCCAAAACTGGCCTTCTCGTACGAAGTGAGAAGTGGATTCAACACGATAGCCTCCTTGATAAAACGAGGCTTCACTCTGCACCTGCGGCGAAGAACCCATTCTGCGAAATATCAAATAGGGGCTATCTCGCTGACGCTCCTGCCAATCCATGCACAGACTCATCGCGAGAATGCGGCACTTGCACCAGGGCGTTCGAGTTGATCACGCACTATGCGTCGCAAGGCAAACGCGGGCGTCTGTTGTCAGGGGCTGTCCGCAGCATCCAGCGGTTCAACCCGCACCAGCGCCAGCGACAGGTTGTCGCCGCCGCCCCGGGCGCGTTGGCGTGCCTTGCCGATCAGCATCTTGGTGGCGTCGCGTGGGCGCAGCGCGTGCACGATGGTGCCGAGCTCGCGGGGGGTGAAGTAGTGCCACAGGCCGTCGCTGCAGACCAGCAGCGAGTCGCCCACTTCGAGCTGGGCGATGCGGTACATCGACAGCGGCGGGTCTTCATCGGAGCCCAGGCAGCCGGTCAGCAGGTGGCCTTGCGGGTGGTAGTTGGCTTGCTCTTCGGTGATCTCGCCCTGATCGACCAGGCGCTGCACCAGCGAATGGTCCATGGTGCGGCGCATCATCTTCGGGCCACGGAAGTGGTAGACGCGTGAATCGCCCGCGTGGATCATGTGGCAGCTGCGGTTCGGGCTGACCAGATAGGCGGCGATGGTGCTGTGCGGCTCCTGCTCGGCGGTGATGGCGGTCAGCTTGATCATCAGGTGCGACTCGGTCACCAGCTTCTTGAGCATCTCGGCCGGATCGTCCTTGCCCGGCAGGTAGCGTTCGAACAGTTGCCTGGCGATCAGCACCACTTGGTCGGAGGCCTTGCGCCCGCCGCTCTTGCCCCCCATGCCGTCGGCCAACACCGCCAGCAGGCAGCCTGGCACGCGCGGGTGGGGGAAGACCTCGACCTGATCTTGTTGATAGAGACGGTCTCCCCGATCAATGCCGGTGGAGGCAGACAGGCGATAACCAGGCGAGGGATGAGTCATGGGTGAAAACTATAATCGTTACGCTGCAAACAACCCCGTTGACGATGCACGAGGATGCCGCAGAACTTGCCCAAATTGAACTTCATTCCCCTGAAACCGCATGATTGCAGCATCTTTGCTGCGCGCTGAAGTCGCCGAGGCATTCACTGCCGGCGGGTTGCTGGCGCGGGCCGACCGCCAGTTTTGTCCCCGCACGGTGCAAACCGAGTTGGCCGACGCCATTGCTCAAGCCATAGAGGATCGTAGCTTGTTGGTGGCCGAGGCTGGCACCGGGGTCGGCAAAACTTATGCCTATCTGGTGCCGTTGTTGCTGTCCGGCCAGCGTGCCCTGGTCAGCACCGCCACCAAAAGCCTGCAGGACCAGCTCTATGGCCGCGATCTGCCACGGCTGATGCGCATCCTCGGCGTGCCGGTGCAGGTTGCACTGCTGAAGGGGCGCGCATCTTACCTCTGCACGCACCGGCTGGAGCAGGCGCGCCAGAGCGGGCAGTTGCCGGACCGTTTTGCGGTACGTGCGCTGGCCCGGATCGAGGAATGGGCGCCACTGACCCGCACCGGCGATCTGTCCGAAATCGATGGCCTGGACGAGCGCTCACCGGTGATCCCGCTGGTCACCTCGTCGCGCGAGAACTGCCTTGGCACCGATTGCCCCAGCTACCGCAGCTGCCATGTCGTGCAGGCGCGCCGCGAGGCGATGCAGGCCGACATCGTGGTGATCAACCACCATCTGTTCTTTGCCGATCTGACGCTGCGCGACACCGGCGTGGCCGAGCTGCTGCCGCGCGTCGATGCGGTGGTGTTTGACGAAGCGCACCAGCTCGGCGAGGCGGGCGTGCAGTTCCTGGGCCGCAGCGTCGGCTCGGCGCAGCTGCTGGATCTGGCGCGTGATCTGCTGGCCATCGGGCTGGCGCAGGCGCGTGGCATGCGCGCCTGGTCCGATCTGGCCGCCGCGTGCGAGCGAGCGGCGCGCGAGCTGCGGCTGGTCTGTGCCGGCGCATTGCGCGGCTCGGCGCGGTTGCGCTGGGAAGAGCGTGCCGGCCAGGCCGACTTTGTGGCCGCGCTCCGGCAAGCGCAGCGCGCCTGCCTGGATGCCAGCGAGGCGCTCGATGACCTGGCGCCCAGCGCGCCCGATCTGGCCAAGCTGCAGGAGCGTGCGCTCGGCCTGGGCGCGCAGATCGTGAGTTTCCTGGGCACGGTCGAGCCGGACCATGTGCGCTGGATCGACCTGAGCCTGCACCAGGCGCGTCTGACCGAGGCGCCGCTCGATATCCGCGAGACCATGCGGGTGCAGGTCGAGGCCGCGCCGCGCGCCTGGATCTTCACCTCGGCGACGCTGGGCGACGACGAGCGTCTGAGCTGGTTCACCTGCAGCACCGGGCTGGAGGAGGCGCGCACGCTGCGCGCCGGCAGCCCGTTCGACTACGCCAACCACGCGCGGCTTTATGTGCCGACGCGCTTCCCCAAGCCGAACGAAAGCCATCACGCCGCCGAGGTGGCCGCGCTGGCCGGCCGCTGCGCGCGGGCGCTGGGCGGGCGCACCTTCGTGCTGACCACCACGCTGCGTTCCTTGCAGACCATCGGGGCCGCGCTGCAGGCCGAGCTGGGCGCGACGATCGAGGTGCTGGTGCAGGGTCAGGCGCCCAAGCGCGCGCTGCTGGCGCGCTTCCTGGCGGCGCCCAAGGCGCTGCTGGTGGGTTCGCACAGCTTCTGGGAAGGCATCGATGTGCCCGGCGAGGCGCTGCAATGCGTGCTGATCGACAAGCTGCCGTTTCCGCCGCCGGGTGATCCGCTGGTCGAGGCCCGGACGCGCAGCCTGGAAGCCACCGGCGGCAGCCCCTTCAACGATTACTTCATCCCCGAAGCGGCGATTGCGCTCAAGCAGGGCGCCGGCCGGCTGATCCGCAGCGAAACCGACCGTGGCCTGCTGGTGGTGTGCGACCCGCGTCTGGCGACGATGGGCTACGGTCGGCGCTTGCGCGCCGCCTTGCCGCCGATGCCGCTGCTGGCCAGCGAAGCCGAGGCGCTGGCCTGGTTGCAGCAGCTGGCCGGCTGAGACTTACCAGAGGCTCCAGCCGCGCGACTCGACCTGGCCGTAGCCTCGGCTGAGCCAGGCGCTGCTCGGGAAGTTCTGCTTGAGCACGCGCATCGCGTCGTCGCGCAGCGGCACCAGGCCGAGGCGGTCGTAGCTGGCGGCCATCAGGTAGAGCGCCTCTTCGGTGGCCGGCACATCGCGGAAGTCCTGCACCGCCTGCTGGGCGCGGTTGGCCGAGGCCAGGTAGGCACCGCGCTTGAAGTAATAACGCGCCACATGCACTTCGTAAGAGGCCAGCGCATTGATGGTGTAGTTCATGCGCAGGCGGGCATCGGGAGCGTATTTCGAGTCCGGAAAGCGCTCGACCACCTGCTTGAACGACTGGTAGGCGTCGCGTGAGGCCTGCTGATCACGCTCGGACAGATCGACCTGGGCGGTCTTGCCGAACAGGCCGAGATCGTCGTTGAAGTTGATCAGGCCCTGCAGGTAATAGGCGTAGTCGGCCGCCGGGCTGGTCGGGTGCAGCTTGATGAAGCGCTCGATGATGGCCAGCGCCTGGGCTTTTTCCTGCTGCTTGTAGAGTAGATAGGCCTGTTCCAGCTGCGCTTGCTGGGCCAGCAGCGTGCCGGCGGCCAAGCCCTCGATCTTCTCGTAGAGCTTGATGGCGCGCTCGTTGGCGCCAGAGGCGGCTTCCTCGCGGGCCTCTTCGTACAATTTGTCCGCGCTCTTGCCTTCGTTCGGATCTTTCGGGCCGGAAGCGCAGCCACCGAGCAGGCAGGCGGCGCTCAGCAGACCTGCTGTGGCCAGGCGGGACGCCAGCGCGCTGGCGCTGGACGGTGTGATGCGTGCGAACAAGGGCATGCAGGGCTTGAACATTGACTTTCCATTCCTGCTGCAGTGCCTGATGCGCCTGCAGTACTCGACAAAGCGCGGATTATATGAATCGTCCCTCGGGCCGAGCGGGCACTGCCCGCCAATCGACCAGCCAACCCATGGCCCAGCCCACCAACCCGCGCCAACCAGTGCCTGCGCAATTACCCGAAGATTTGCCGCTTGGTAGCGTTGACGATGACCTCGACGAACTGGTTGATGGCGCGGCAGAGGCCGCCATCACTGCTGGCCAGGATCCTGCTGCGGTCGGCGTTGAGGTCGAGTGCCGCCAGGCATTTGCTGACGCCGCCGCCCATGGCATGCGCCTCGACAAATGGCTGGTCAGCCTGGCGCCGGAGTTCTCGCGCAGCCACCTGCAGGGCCTGATCGACGACGGCCATGTGCGCGTGCAAGGCCAGGTGATGCGCAGTGCCTCGCGGCGCATCAGCGCTGGCCAGCAGATCGAAGTGGACTTGTGGCCCACGGCGCAGAGCACCGCGTTCCGGCCCGAGCCGATGGTCTTGACGATCGTGCATGAGGACGACTCGCTGCTGGTCGTCAACAAACCGGCCGGGCTGGTGGTGCACCCGGCGGCTGGCCACTGGTCGGGCACCTTGCTGAACGGTTTGCTGGCGCATCACGCCAAGGCCGCGACGCTGCCGCGCGCCGGCATCGTGCACCGGCTCGACAAGGACACCTCCGGTCTGATGGTGGTGGCCAAGACGCTGGAGGCGCAGACCGCGCTGGTGCGTGCCATCGCCGCCCGTGAGGTGCACCGCGAATACCGTGCGCTGGTGCATGGCGCGCTGCCGGCCACGCTGGTCCGCATCGAGACGCCGATCGGCCGCGATCCGGTCTCCCGGGTGCGTATGGCGGTGGTGGCGAGCGGCAAGCCGGCGCGCACCGACATCCAGCTCATCGCCACCCGGGACGGCTGCAGCGCGGTGCACTGCAAGCTGCACACCGGGCGTACGCACCAGATCCGCGTCCATCTGTCTTCGCGTGGCTACCCTTTGCTGGGCGATCTGGTCTATGGCGGCCGAGCGGCGCTGGGCATGCAGCGCCAGGCCTTGCATGCGGCCCGGCTGGCGTTTGTGCATCCGCTGCATGGGCAGACGGTGCAGTTTGAGGCACCTTTGCCGACCGACTTGGCGCAGGCCTGGGCGCAGGTTGTCGGCGCCTGACAGCAGCAGTTTGTGGCTTGGCGATACAATCGCGCCAAAGTACAGTGTCTGCATAAGCGAACCAAGAAGATTTCTGCTGCTTGTGCATGGCGCGGCGCCTTTTGGCCCCAGGCTGAAACATGGCAAATGCCCGGCTCTGACCGTGATGGGTCGTGAGCTCTGCTCCCGGTGACATCAGTGCCGGGTTGATCACCTCCTGAGATTGTGTATGCACACCGGTGCGGCCAGTAACGGCGCCGAGGTTGTGAACGGATTCAATGAATACACGGGATGCAAAGCGCGTCCTGGAAGCAGCCCTGTTCTGCGCGCACCAGCCTGTGACGGTGCGTGAGATGCGAGCGCTGTTTGCAGATGCGCTCGGTGCGGACACCATACGCATGTTGCTCAACGAACTCGTCAGTGACTGGTCAGACCGTGGCATCGAGCTGGTCTGTCTGGCCAGCGGCTGGCGTTTTCAGAGTCGGCCTGAAATGCGGCCTTACCTGGAACGGTTGCATCCGGAAAAACCGCCGCGTTACACCCGCGCTGCGCTGGAGACCTTGTCCATCGTCGCGTATCGGCAACCGGTGACGCGCGGTGATATCGAAGCCATTCGCGGCGTCACGGTCAGCGGCCAGATCATCAAGCAGCTTGAAGAGCGTGGCTGGATCGACGTCATTGGCTATCGCGAGGCACCGGGCCGCCCGGCGCTGTATGCCACCACGCGGCAGTTCCTGGACGATCTGGGTCTGACTTCGCTGGATCAACTACCAACGCTGGACGGGCTGGGTTCAGTCGAGGCGCTCTCCGTCCTGACTGCACCGCCCGAACCCGAATCTCCTGCCGAGGCTGCGGTCTCTGGCGAGCTACCTGTTTTGAAGATTTCCAAGGCCTGAGGCCGCACGCATGAACGATACGCAAAACCCCAGCGGCGCCGATACCGGCGCCGAGCCCACGTCCGGGCTGTCGCCCGATTCGGCCGTCGCCGAAGTTGCGGTGGCCGCGCCCAAGCGTCGCCGCACCACCCGCAAGGCCGACGTGACTGCGGGCGAAACACCCGCCACGGCCGACAGCGCTGCTGCCGTTGCCGTGCCCGACCAGGCTGAAGCTGCTGCGGTCGTGACTGCCGCCGCCGAGCCTGCTGCTGCCACACCGGCGGCCAAGCGCCCACGCACCCGCAAGGCGGCTGCAGCGCCGGCCGTCGAAGTGCCGGTGGTGGCTGAAGCACCGGCGGTCGAGCCGGTGGCCAGCGCTGAGCCGGCACCCGCCAAGCCCAAGCGTGCGCCGCGTCGCAGCACGGCCGCCGCTGCTGAGACGGTGGCTGCGATTCCGGCTGAACCGGTGGTCGAGTCGGTCGCTGCGGCATCGCCCGCACCGGCGCCGGTCCAGGAACGGCCCCCGGTCGCTGCTGCGGCGGAAGCCTCGGCGCCGACCGCCGATGCCGCGCCTGCGGCGGACGTGATCTCTGCCGAGGCCGCTGTTGCGCCCGGCAGCGAGGCCACCTCGGTTGAACAAGCAGCGGCTGACGAGCAGGCAGCGCGAGCGCGCGAAAGCACGCGTCGCCGCCGTGACCGCAATCGCAGTCGCCAGCAGCGTGATCGCGACCAGAATGCGCCACTGGATGCCGCGACTGAAGCGTCGGGCGAATCGGCTGGTGCCGATGACGCCGCTGCGCCGGTGCGTGCGCCCCGGCCAGCGCGGCCGGCCAGACCGATGGAAGCGCCTGCGGCTGGCGTGTTCAGCCTGGCGCCGGAACCTGAACCGGTCGATGTCGGCGCACGTTTTGCCGACGTCATCTCGGGTGACTACGACACCGACGCGGGTGAAGAGGTCGAGGCGGCGGTCGAAGAAGCCAGCAAGCGCGTGCTGCGTCCGGAGCCCGAGGCGCCCAAGCTGCACAAGGTGCTGGCGCAATCGGGCATCGGTTCGCGCCGCGACATGGAACAGATGATCCAGGACGGCCAGGTCACCGTGAATGGCGAGGTCGCGCACCTGGGCATGCGCATCACCTACGGCGACCAGATTCGGGTTGCCGGCAAGCCGGTCAAGTTCCGCATCGCGCCGCCGGTGGCGCGGGTGCTGGCCTATCACAAGCCGGTCGGTGAGGTGGTGACGCTGAACGATCCGGAAGGCCGCCCGACGGTGTTCCGCCGTCTGCCGCGCATGCAAAGTGGCAAGTGGCAGGCGGTTGGCCGGCTCGACTTGAATACCGAAGGCTTGTTGCTGTTCACCAATTCCGGTGAACTGGCCAACCAGCTGATGCATCCGCGCTTTGGCATCGAGCGTGAATACGCCGTGCGCGTGCTCGGCACGCTCGACGAGGAAGCGCGCCAGCGCCTGCTGGCTGGCGTCGAGATCGAAGGCCAGAAGGCGGCCTTCAAGTCGATCGAGAACGGCGGCGGCGAAGGTGTCAACCACTGGTACCGCGTCGTCATCACCGAAGGCCGCAACCGCGAAGTGCGCAAGCTGTTCGACACGGTCGGGCTGGCGGTGAGCCGGCTGATCCGGATCCGCTACGGCTGCGTGGTGCTGCCGCGCGGCTTGAAGCGCGGCGTCTGGGTCGAGCTGGATGACAGTGATGTCAACACGATCCGCCGCCTGGCTGGCGACGCCGCGCCGCGTGGCGAGCGCAGCGACCGTGCCGAGCGTGATGAACGGCCGCAAGACCGGCCGCAGCGTGGTGAGCGCCCTGAGCGCGCCGAGCGGGGCGGTGATCGGCAGGACAACCGTGGCGCCAACCGGGGCGGTCAGCCGCAAGCCGGCCGGCCGGGACAAGGCCAGCCCCAAGGACAAGGGCAGGGCCAAGGTCGCGGTGGCAAAGGCCCGGCGCGCAAGGGTGCCAGTCAGTTCGGCGGCGACCGCCGTGATCCCCCGCGTGACACCCGTGAGCAGCGCGAGCCGCCGCGTGATACGCGAGATTCGCGTGAGCAGGGCGACGACGACATCCCGCTGCGCATTCCGAATCCGCTCGAGCAGACCTTCGACCGGCGTTTCGCGACGGGTTCGAAGCGCATCTCGGCCGGTTTTGGCCGGCCCAGCGAAGAGCCGATCGGCGGCCCGCGCAATGATCGCAAGGGCGGCCCGAAGCAGCCCGATCCGATGCAGACCTCGGTGGGCTACATCGGTGCCGACGCCTACTTCACCAAGCCGGGTGGCAACCGTGGCGGTGGCGGCGGCAATCGCAGCGGCGGTGGTGGTGGCCGCAGTGGCGGCGGCGGTCGTCGTTGACGCGCCGCATTAGCTGTCCCGGTGCTGTTTCGTCGCTGATGAGGTGAATCGACCATGTGTGCTGGCACTCACGTGCACAGCACACGGCCTTGTCATGTCGCCGAGCTAGAATTACCGGTTTGTCTGTCACCCCCCAACTTCATCCATTCAGGAGAAAAACATGGCCATCGAACGTACTCTCTCGATCATCAAGCCCGACGCCGTTGCCAAGAACGTCATCGGCCAGATCATCGCTCGCTTTGAAGGTGCTGGCCTGAAGGTCATCGCCGGCAAGCTGGTGCAACTGTCGCGCGCTGAAGCCGAACAGTTCTACGCCGTGCACGCCGCACGTCCTTTCTTCAAGGACCTGGTCGAGTTCATGATCTCCGGCCCGGTGTTCGTGCAAGTGCTGGAAGGCGAAGGCGCCATCCTGAAGAACCGCGACCTGATGGGCGCCACCGACCCGAAGAAGGCCGAGAAGGGCACCATCCGTGCCGATTTCGCCGACTCGATCGACGCCAACGCCGTGCACGGCTCTGACGCTGCGGAAACCGCTGCCGTCGAAATCGCGTTCTTCTTCGCTGGCCTGAACGTCTACAGCCGCTGAAGTCCGATTCCCTTGTCTGCTGCGGGTGTGGCCCGGTCAGCTGTACAGTGCGCCCCACACCTCAATGCATGACATGAACGCGGTCAACCTGCTCGATTTCGACCTCGACGCGCTGGCCGCGTACTGTGAACAGCTCGGCGAGAAGCGCTTTCGCGCCGTCCAGCTGTTTCGCTGGATCCATCAGCGCGGTGCGCACGACTTCGACCAGATGAGTGATCTGGCCAAGTCGCTGCGTGCCAAGCTGGCCGGTTGCGCCGCGATCCGCGCGCTGCCGGTGGTTTCCGAACACGTTTCTGCCGACGGCACGGTCAAGTGGCTGTTCGACGTCGGCGCCGGCAATGCGGTCGAGACGGTGTTCATCCCTGAAGACGATCGCGGCACGCTGTGCGTGTCCTCGCAGGCCGGCTGTGCGGTCGGCTGCCGCTTCTGCTCGACCGGGCATCAGGGCTTTTCACGCAACCTCACCACCGCCGAGATCCTGGCGCAGCTCTGGCATGCCGAGCACACGCTGCGCGAGCGCCTGGGCCGTCCGGCCGGCGAGCGCGTCATCACCAACGTCGTGATGATGGGCATGGGCGAGCCGCTGCAGAACTACGGCGCCCTGGTGCCGGCGCTGCGCGTGATGCTCGACGATCACGGCTACGGCTTGTCGCGCCGCCGTGTCACCGTGTCCACCTCGGGCGTGGTGCCGTTCATCGACCGGCTGCGTGACGATCTGCCGGTGGCGCTGGCCGTGTCGCTGCATGCGCCGTTTGACGCGCTGCGCGACGACCTGGTGCCGCTGAATCGCAAATATCCGCTTGCCGAGCTGCTGGCGGCTTGCCAGCGCTATCTGGCGGCGGCACCGCGCGACTTCATCACCTTCGAATACTGCATGCTCGACGGCGTCAACGACACCGACGCGCATGCCGACGCGCTGCTGGCGCTGGTCGGCCCGAAGGGGCCGGTCGGGCGTGTGCCGTGCAAGTTCAACCTGATTCCGTTCAACCCGTTTCCGCAGTCGGGCCTGAAGCGCTCGGTGCACGAGCGGGTGCTGACCTTTGCCAAGCGCCTGCAGGATGGCGGCATCGTCACGACGGTGCGCAAGACGCGTGGCGACGACATCGACGCCGCCTGCGGTCAGCTCGCCGGGGAAGTGCAGGACCGCACCCGAGTGCATGAGCGCCTGGTTCGGGTGCCGGTGCAGATCGTCCACCAACCGGCTGGTCCGGCCCGCCTCTGAAACACGGCCTGTGTGCCTGTGTGGCGATTCGCAAGCAGAATCCCGACCATGACATTGTTTCAACGCCGCTGGCTTTTGCCCACCATGGCTCTGGTGATGGTGCTGGCTGGCTGCGCCACTCAGCCTGGGGTGGACTCGCGCACGGATAGCAACGGCGAGGTGCAGGCTTATGCGCCGAACCGCAGCGAGGGCGTCACGGCCGATCTGGTCACCGAATCCGATGAGGGCGATCTGGCCAAGCGCTCGCGCCTGCGGCTTGAACTGGCCTCGGCTTATTTTTCGCAAGGGCAGACGGCGACGGCGCTCGATGAGGTCAAGCGGGCGCTGCAGGCCAATCCGAACAACGGGCTGGCCTACAACCTGCGCGGGCTGATCTACGCCAGTCTGGGCGAGCAGGCGCTGGCGGAAGAAAGCTTCCGGCGCTCCCTGCAGCTGAGCAGCAATGATGCCGACGCGATGCATAACTACGGCTGGTACCTGTGCGGTTTGCGGCGCTACGCCGAGGCCCAGGCGCAGTTCAGCCGTGCGCTGACCGTGCCGCAGTACCGTGAGCAAAGCAAGACCTGGCTGGCGCAAGGCATCTGTGAAGCCCGCGCTGGTGATCTGGTGGCGGCCGAAAAGAGTCTGCTGCACAGCTACGAGCTGGATGCCAGCAATCCGGCCACGGCGTTCAACTTGGCCGAGGTGCTGCTGCGCGCTGGCAACCTGGACCGGGCGCGCTTCTATGTGCAGCGCATCAACGCGGTGCCTGATTACACCAATGCCGACAGTCTGTGGTTGGCAGCCCGCATCGAGTATCGCCGTGGCAATGTCGCGGCGGCCGACGAACTGGGTGCGCAGCTGCGCACCCGCTATCCCAATTCCCGCCAGGCCAATGCCTACGATCAGAGACAGTTCGATGAGTGAGCCTACCCCGACGTCCCCCACCGGCGCCGAATCCGTGTCCAGCTGGAGCGGTGAGACTGCTGGTGCCATCCTGCGTTCGGCTCGTCAGGCCCATGGCCTGGATCTGGATACGCTGGCCTCAGCGCTGAAGGTGTCGACCCGCAAGCTGGAGTTGCTGGAACAGGACCAGTACGACGGGCTGCCCGGCTTGGCGTTTGTACGCAGCCTGGCGCTGTCCGTCTGTCGCCAGCTGCAGATCGATGCGCAACCGGTGCTGGCGCTGCTGCCGTCGGTGGGCGTGGCGCCTTCGGCGCTGGAGCACGTCACGCGCGGCCTGGCCACGCCCTTTCGCGAGCCGGTCACGCGCATCAACCCGGACAAGTGGCCCGAATGGTTGCGGTTTTCGGTGATCGCGCCCGCCGTGCTGCTGCTGCTGGCGCTGGCGTTCTGGCTGATGCCGACCGGGCGTTCGTTCCTGGGCGCTACGCCTTGGAGTGCCGCCGCCAGTGCGGCCAGCGCCCCCGAGACGGTGACGATCGAGCCACCAAGCAGCGTCGTCACGCCGCCGGCCAGCTTGGCGCCGGCGGCTTCGGCGGTTTCGCAGGCGGCCAGCGCGGTGGTTGAAACGGTGTTTTCGGCGCCGGCGGAAGATCCTTCGGCATCGCAGCCAGCCGCGCCGGTGGCGGCCGGGCCGGTGGTGCTGCGCGCCACCTCCGAGTCGTGGGTCGAGGTGCGTGATGCCGGTGGTGCGGTGCTGCTGTCGCGCATGCTGCTGCCCGGTGAAGTGGTCGGCCTGGACGGCAGCCTGCCGCTCAAGCTCAAGATCGGCAAGGCGGACGGCATTCGGGTCAGCCTGCGCGGTCAGCCGGTCGATCTGGCGCCTTACACCCGCGACAGCGTCGCGCGGTTTGAACTGAAGTGAAGATCATGCAAGAGCCTGTCTCGACCTCGTCTGCCACGCCGATTCCGCTCGGTGAACCGGCGCCGCGCCGCAGCCGCCAGGCCCGCGTGGTCTGGGGTGAGCGGGTCGTGACGATCGGCGGTGACGCGCCGGTGCGCGTGCAGTCGATGACCAACACCGACACGGTCGATGTCATCGGCACCGCCATCCAGGTCAAGGAGCTGGCGCTGGCCGGCTCCGAGCTGGTGCGCATCACCGTCAATACGCCGGAAGCGGCGGCCGCCGTGCCCGAGATCCGCGCCCAGCTGGATCGCATGGGCATCGACGTGCCGCTGATCGGTGACTTCCACTACAACGGCCACCGCCTGCTGACTGAATTTCCCGCGATGGCGGCGGCGCTGAGCAAGTACCGCATCAACCCCGGCAACGTCGGCAAGGGCGACAAGCGCGATCGTCAGTTCGGCATGATGATCGAGGCCGCCATCCGGCACGCCAAGCCGGTGCGCATCGGCGTCAACTGGGGCAGCCTGGATCAGGAACTGCTGGCGCGGCTGATGGATGAGAACCAGCAGCGCGCGCAGCCGTGGGAGGCGCGTCAGGTCATGTACGAGGCGCTGATCCAGTCGGCGCTCGACTCG
This sequence comes from Leptothrix sp. (in: b-proteobacteria), assembly GCA_041083665.1. Classification (GTDB taxonomy): domain Bacteria; phylum Pseudomonadota; class Gammaproteobacteria; order Burkholderiales; family Burkholderiaceae_C; genus Sphaerotilus. The sequence goes on along the minus strand of JBFPGZ010000009.1, from coordinate 15,584 downwards.
GCCGCCTATGCGGTCGAACTGGGCATGGACCCGGCGCAGGTGCTGATCAGCTGCAAGGTCTCGGGCGTGCAGGATCTGGTCGCGGTCTACCGCGAGCTGGCCCGGCGCTGCGACTACCCGCTGCATCTGGGTTTGACTGAAGCCGGCATGGGCACCAAGGGCACGGTGGCGTCAGCGGCTGCTTTAGGCGTGCTGCTGCAGCAAGGCATCGGTGACACGATCCGCGTTTCACTCACGCCGCAGCCGGGCGAGGCGCGCACGCAAGAGGTCGTCGTGGCGCTGGAGATCCTGCAGGCGCTGGGCTTGCGCACCTTCGTGCCGAGCGTGACGGCCTGCCCGGGCTGTGGCCGCACCACCAGCACGACCTTCCAGGAACTGACCAAGCAGATCGACGACTTCCTGCGCGCGCAGATGCCGGTCTGGCGCGCCAGGTATCCGGGCGTCGAGACGATGAAGGTCGCGGTGATGGGCTGCATCGTCAACGGCCCCGGCGAGAGCAAGCACGCCGACATCGGCATCAGCCTGCCCGGCACCGGCGAGGCGCCGGCCGCGCCGGTCTTCATCGACGGCGAGAAGGCCATGACGCTGCGCGGCGAAGGCATCGCCACCGAGTTCCAGGCCATCGTCGAGCAGTACATCGAGCGCCGCTTCGGCGCCGCACAGCCATCCTGAGCTTTTTTTCCTTTCGGTGACGGGCCTGTCGCAGTGCGACAGGCCGTCGTCCTTTGCAGAGCCCTGTTTCCATGAGCGAAAAACTCCAAGCCGTCAAAGGCATGAACGACCTGCTGCCGCCGGAATCGGCGCGCTGGGAGTGGTTTGAAGACGCGGTGCGCGCGCTGATGCGCCGCTACGGCTACGCCAACATCCGCACCCCGATCGTCGAGCCGACGCCGCTGTTCGTGCGCGGCCTGGGCGAAGTGACCGACATCGTCGAGAAGGAGATGTATTCCTTCGAGGACAAGATGAACGGCGACCTGCTGACGCTGCGCCCCGAAGGCACCGCTGGCGTGGTGCGCGCGGTGGTGCAGAACAACCTGCTCTACGACGGGCCGAAGCGCCTGTTCTACATCGGAGCGATGTTCCGCCACGAGCGCCCGCAAAAGGGCCGCTACCGCCAGTTCCACCAGGTCGGTGTCGAGGCGATGGGCTTCGCCGGCCCGGATGTGGATGCCGAGGTGATCCTGATGGCGCGCAGCCTCTGGCGCGATCTGGGCCTGACCGATGTGCGGCTGGAAATCAACAGCCTCGGCCAGCCCGACGAGCGCAAGGCGCACCGCGCGGCGCTGATCACGCACTTCGAAGCCCATGCTGACCAGCTCGACGAGGAAGCGAAGCGCCGGCTGCACAGCAACCCGCTGCGCATCCTCGACACCAAGAACCCCGCGATGCAGGCGCTCGTCGAAGCCGCGCCCAAGCTGATGGACTTCCTCGGCGAGGCGTCGCTGAAGCATTTCGACGCGGTGCGCGCGGTGCTGGACGCGGTCGGCCAGCCGTACCGCATCAACCCGCGTCTGGTGCGCGGCATGGACTACTACAACCTGACCGTGTTCGAGTGGGTCACCGATCGGCTCGGCGCGCAGGGCACGGTCTGCGGCGGCGGCCGCTACGACGGCCTGATCGAGCAGATTGGCGGCAAGCCGGCGCCCGCCGTGGGCTGGGGCCTGGGCGTCGAGCGCGTGCTGGCGCTGCTGGAAGAGGGCGGCGTGGCGGTGCCGGCGCAGGTGCCTGACGCCTACGCAGTGGTGCCGGACGCGCAGACGTTGCCGCAGGTCACGGCGGTGCTTGAGGCGCTGCGCGCCGCCGGCGTCAAGGTGCTGCTGCACGCGGCCGGCAAGGACGGCCAGGGCAGCATGAAATCGCAGTTCAAGAAGGCCGATGCCAGCGGCGCACGCTACGCGCTGGTGTTCGGCGCGGATGAGCTGGCGCAGGGCATGGTGGCGCTGAAACCCCTGCGAGCCGGGGGGGGCGAACAGGTGCTGCGCCCGCTGATTGATGCCGCCGCCTGGGCTGCCGAGCTGACCACCGCATAATCGCGGCTTCGTCCGCGCGTTTCAACGCTCAGTCACGACCACAGAACAACAGCTCATGGCCACCCATCTCGACCTTGAAGAGCAGGAACAGCTCGATCAGTTCAAGCATTTCTGGAACCAGTACGGCAACCTGCTCACCTGGGCCTTGGTGCTGGTACTGGCTGCCTACGCCGGCTGGAACGGCTGGCACTGGTGGCAGCGCGACCAGGCCGCCAAGGCCGGCGGCATGTACGGCGAACTGGATCGGGTGGCGCAAGCCGGTGATGCCGATCGCGCCAGCAAGATCTTCGCCGACCTGAAAGACCGCTATGCCGGCACCGCGTTTGCCGAGCAGGCCGGCTTGCTGGCGGCCAAGGCCCAGTTTGAAAAGGGCCAGCAGGACGCCGCGCAGGCCAGTCTGAGCTGGGTCAGCGAACACGCCACCGAGGACGAGTACCGCGTCATCGCGCGTCTGCGGCTGGCCGCGCTGCTGTCCGAGCAGAAAAAATACGATCAGGCGCTCGCGCAGCTGGCGGGCGATGTCCCGAAGCAGTTCGTCGCTCTGGTGGCGGATCGGCGTGGCGATGTGCTGCAGGCACAAGGCAAGCGCGCCGAGGCGATCGCTGCCTACCAGCAAGCCTGGAAGAGCATGGCTGAGACGGTCGATTACCGCCGCCTGGTCGAGGCCAAGCTGATCGCCCTGGGTGTTGCGCCCGAGGCGGATGCGGCGGCTGGTGCAGACGCTGCGGCCAGCGGGGCTTCGAAATGATGGCGTTGCTGCCGCGTGGTGTGCTGGCGCTGGGCCTGCTGGCCGCGTTGACCTTGGCGGCTTGCTCGTCGGTTGACAAGCCCAAGCCCACGCCGCTGGAGGCGGTCACGCCGCGCATCGCCGGCAAGCAGGCCTGGAGCCGCTCGGTCGGTGCGCCGCTGCCGGGCGGCTCGATTGCGGTGGTGCGGGACCGCTTCGTGCTGGCCAATCGTGATGGCGACATCATCAGCCTGGATGTGGCGACCGGCGCCGAGCGCGAGCGCGTGGCGCTGCGCACGCCGCTGTCGGCCGGGGTCGGCAGTGATGGCCGTTTTCATGCCGTCGTCACCGAAGCCAATGAGCTGGTGGTGGTCGAGGGCGGACGCGAGCGCTGGCGCATGCACCTGGGCTCGCGGGTGGTGACTTCACCGTTGGTGGCGGGTGACCGGGTCTTTGTGCAGGGCGTCGACCGGACGGTCGAGGCCTACGACGTGTTTGATGGCCGCAAGCTCTGGGCCTTGCAGCGGCCGAGCGAGGCGCTCGCGCTGGCGCAGCCGGGCGTGCTGGCGGCCTACAAGGACACGCTGCTGGTCGGTTTCGGCGCGCGCTTGCTGGCGGTGGATCCGCTGCTCGGCACGGTGCGCAACGAGCTGTCGCTGGCCTCGCCGCGCGGCGCCAACGAGGTCGAGCGTCTCGCCGATCTGGTCGGCCCGGCCGGGCGGGTCGGCGAGGTGTTCTGCGCCCGCGCCTTCCAGTCGGCGGTGGCCTGCGTGAACGCCGAGCGGGCCAGCCTGCTGTGGAGCCGCAACATCGGCGGCTACAACGGCCTGGCCGCCGACATCGACTATGTCTATGCCGCCGATGCGAGCGATCGCATCACGGTCTGGAAACGCGCCACCGGCGACGCGGTCTGGTCGTCCGAGCGGCTGCGTTACCGTGGTCTGTCAGCGCCGCTGGCGCTGGGTGGCGCGGTGGCGTTTGGCGATCTGGAAGGGCAGGTCCATTTCCTGTCACGTGACAAGGGCGAGTTGCTGCTGCGCTTGCCCACCGATGGCAGTCCGATCGCCGTGCCGCTGGTGCGCGCTGGCCTGACGCTGCTGGCCTACACCCGTGCTGGCAGCGTGTTTGCCTTCCGTCCTGAATGAGCGATATCGAGGGCGCGGCCGGATTTTGGCCGACCGCGCCGTCGGTGCATTTTTTCCGAAGCGAGTGAGCTCCCAATGAAACCCGTGATCGCCCTCGTTGGTCGGCCCAACGTCGGCAAGTCCACCCTGTTCAACCGCCTGACCGGCCGCCGCGACGCCATCGTCGCCGACTTTGCCGGCCTCACGCGCGATCGCCATTACGGCGACGCCAAGGTCGGCGGGCAGGAGTTCATCGTCATCGATACCGGCGGCTTCGAGCCGGATTCGATCTCCGGCATCTTCAAGGAGATGGCCAACCAGACCCGTCAGGCGGTGGCTGAAGCCGATGCGGTGATCTTTGTCGTCGATGTGCGCAATGGCATCTCGGCGCAGGATCACGACATCGCCAAGTACCTGCGCACCGCCAACAAGCGGGTGCTGCTGGCCGCCAACAAGGCCGAAGGCATGAAGGACGGCCCGCAGCTGGCCGAGTTCTTCGAGCTGGGTATCGGTGAGCCGATTCCGGTCTCGTCGGCGCATGGTCAGGGTGTGCGCAGCCTGATCGAAGCGGCCCTGGAGGGACTGTTTCCCGAAGAAGAGCCGGAAGACGAGGATCTGGAAAAGCCCGACCGGCCGATCCGCCTCGCGGTGGCGGGCCGGCCCAATGTCGGCAAGTCGACGCTGATCAATACCTGGCTGGGCGAGGAGCGATTGGTCGCGTTCGATATGCCGGGCACCACCCGTGACGCCATTCATGTGCCCTTCGAGCACAATGGCCAGAAGTTTGAACTGATCGATACGGCGGGTCTGCGCCGCAGAGGCAAGGTGTTCGAGTCGATCGAGAAATTCTCGGTCGTGAAGACCTTGCAGGCGATTTCAGAAGCCAATGTGGTGCTGTTGCTGGTCGATGCCACCGAAGGGGTGTCCGAGCAGGATGCCCATATTGCCGGTTATGTGCTGGACGCTGGTCGAGCCGTGGTGATTGCCATCAACAAATGGGATGCCATCGATTCGTATCAGCGCGAAATGCTGCAGCGCTCGATCGAGCAGCGCCTGTCGTTTCTGAAATTTGCACCGGTGCTGCACATTTCGGCGAAAAAGCGTCAGGGCCTCGGCCCGCTGTGGAAAGCGATTGGCGATGCCTGGTCGTCCGCGACATGCAAGATGCCGACGCCGGTACTGACCCGACTTTTGCTGGATGCGGTGCAATTCCAGCAGCCCCAACGTGCAGGGGCTTTCCGGCCCAAGCTGCGTTATGCCCATCAGGGTGGACAGAATCCGCCCATGGTGGTCATCCACGGTAATGCCGTGGAGCATGTCACCGACGCCTACAAGCGTTACCTCGAAGGCCGTTTCCGCGAACACTTCAAGCTCAGCGGCACGCCGCTGCGCATCGAGTTACGCGGCTCGCACAACCCCTACACACAAAAGGAATCGTGAGTTGAACGGTCTCATCCCCCCGCGTGTGATAACGTGCGGTTTTCTTTTTGATTGGATATTTTGTCCAACACGGAGCATATCGTGAGCAACAAAGGGCAACTCCTACAAGACCCCTTCCTGAACCTGCTGCGCAAAGAGCATGTGCCGGTGTCGATTTACCTCGTCAACGGTATCAAGCTGCAAGGCCACATCGAGTCTTTCGACCAGTACGTGGTGTTGTTGCGCAATACGGTGACGCAGATGGTTTACAAGCACGCCATTTCGACGGTCGTGCCTGGCCGTCCGGTCAACTTCCACCCGAACGACGCGGCCGATCCCAACTGACCAGGCGCCGGCCAGTCCGGACCCACTGATCTTGATTCAGACGGAAGTGCAAGAACTCCCACGGGCGGTGCTCGTGGGAGTCGATTTTGGTTCAGGGGCTTCCTTTGATCCCAGTCTCGACGAACTCGCGTTACTGACCGAGTCGGCCGGCGACCTGCCTGTGGCCCGTTTGGTGGCCCGGCGCAAGTCACCGGATCCGGCTCTGTTTGTCGGCTCGGGCAAGGCAGATGAGATCAAGGCGCTCGTGGATCTGCATCAGGCTCAGTGTGTGATCTTTGATCAGGCACTCGGGCCGGCGCAACAACGCAATCTGGAACGCCATCTCGGCGTGGAAGTGCTCGACCGTACCGCCTTGATCCTGGAGATCTTTGCGGCGCGCGCGCGCAGCCACGAAGGCAAGTTGCAAGTCGAGTTGGCGCGACTGCGCTATCTCTCGACCCGCCTGGTGCGGCGCTGGTCGCACCTGGAGCGCCAGCGTGGTGGCGTCGGCTTGCGCGGCGGTCCGGGCGAAACCCAGATCGAACTCGACCGGCGCATGATCGGTGTGCGCATCAAGGCGCTCAAGGAGCGGCTCGACAAGGTCAAGCGTCAGCGCAACACCCAGCGCAAGGCGCGTGAGCGGCAAGGCTCGTTCCGACTCTCGCTGGTGGGCTACACCAACGCCGGCAAGAGCACGCTGTTCAACACCCTGGTCAAGGCGCAGGCTTACGCGGCCGACCAGCTGTTTGCGACGCTCGATACCACCACCCGGCAGATGTATCTGGACGACATCGGGCGCAGCGTGTCGCTGTCGGACACGGTCGGCTTCATCCGCGATCTGCCGCACACCCTGGTCGAATCGTTCCAGGCCACGCTGCAGGAAGCGGCCGATGCCGACTTGTTGCTGCATGTGGTCGATGCGGCCAGCCCGACCTGGGTCGAGCAGATCTACGAGGTCCAGCGCGTGCTGCACGAGATCGGCGCGGGTGAGTTGCCGCAACTGCTGGTCTTCAACAAGCTCGACCAACTGAGCGACGACTGCCAGCCACGGGCCTTGAGCGATCACTACGAATTAGAGCCGGGGCGGCGCATGCCCCGCATCTTTGTCAGCGCTCTCAGTGGCACTGGCATCGCCGAGTTGCGCCAGATGATTGCGCAGGCGGCGCTGGCGGCCCAGGCTGACGATGTGGCCGGGGCGCTTGAGCCCGAGGCGCACACTGACGACGATGACTCGACCGGAGCCGTGGCGGTGGATCCGGACTCCTTCCTCGAACCTTAAATGACCTACCACATGAACACTATGCGGGAGAAGCTGGGCGCCGCCCAGACAGTGCTTGTGGCCGGCGCCCGTCTGGTGCGTGCAGCCTTTGGACGTGCTGCACGGCGTCCGGCGCCAGAACTGGCGCGTGCCGGTCAGGCCGAGGTCATGATGGCCTCGAACGGCCGCAATGACGGTCCGCCTGATCTCGACGAGCTGTGGCGCGATTTCAATCAGAAGCTGGGTGGCTTTTTCGGCGCCCGCAGCGGTGGTCCGCGTGGCCCCGGCGCACCCAATGAGCCGTCCAACTCGGGCGGTGGTGGTGCGAGCATCGGCACCGGCCTGATCGTCGGCGTGGTGGCACTGGTCTGGCTGGGCAGCGGCTTTTTCATCGTCCAGGAAGGCCAGCAGGCGGTGGTGCTGACCTTTGGCAAATTCAGCCGTACGGTGGAAGCAGGCATCCAGTACCGCTGGCCGTTCCCGTTTCAGTCGCATGAAACGGTCAATGTGACGCAGACGCGCTCCACCGACGTCGGCCGCAACACCGTGGTGCAAGCCACCGGCTTGCGCGATTCGTCGATGATCACGCAGGACGAGAACATCGTCGACATCCGCTTCACGGTGCAGTGGCGCCTCAAGCAGGCCAAGGACTACCTGTTCGAGAACCGCAACGTCGATGAAGCGGTGCTGCAAGCCGCCGAGACGGCGGTGCGCGAGATCGTCGGCCGCAGCAACATGGATTCGGTGCTCTATGAGCAGCGCGACGCCATCGCGACCGATCTGGTCAAGTCGATCCAGATGCAGCTCGACCGCCTGAAGGCCGGCATCCTGGTCGTGAACGTCAATGTGCAGAGCGTGCAAGCGCCTGAACAGGTGCAAGCCGCCTTTGATGATGCCTTCAAGGCCGGCGCCGACCGCGAGCGCCTGAAGAACGAAGGCCAGGCTTACGCCAACGACGTGATTCCGAAGGCCCGTGGCACCGCCGCACGCCTGACCGAGGAAGCGGCTGGCTATCGTTCGCGCGTGATCGCGCAGGCGGAAGGCGACGCCGAACGTTTCCACAGCGTGCTGACCGAATACCAGAAGGCGCCGGCCGTGACGCGCGACCGGCTCTACATCGACACCATGTCGCAGATCTATTCCAACGTCACCAAGGTGATGGTGGATGCCAAGAGCGGCAGCAATCTGCTCTATCTGCCGCTCGACAAGCTGTTGCAGCAGTCGGCTGTGCCTGCCGCTGCCGCCCAGGCACCGGTTGAACCAGCCGCCGCCGGCAACAGCGATGTGCGCTCGCGCGAAAACCAGCGCGGTCGTGACCGCGACGGCCGCTGAAGAAGGGAGCCCAAAATGAACCGTATCGGACTCGTGGTGGTGGGGGCGCTGTTGCTGTTGATGACGGCCATGTCCACCTTGTTCGTGGTCGATCAGCGCAATTTCGCGGTCGTCTATGCTTTTGGCGAAATTCGCGAGGTCGTCGCCGAGCCAGGCCTGAAGTTCAAGCTGCCGCCGCCGCTGCAGAACGTGATCTTCGTCGATCGGCGCACCCAGACGCTCGACAGCCCGGAGAGCCGGCCGATCTTCACCGCCGAGAAGCAGAGCGTGGTGATCGACTGGCTGGTCAAGTGGCGTGTCATCGAGCCGCGCCAGTTCATCCGCAACACCGGGGTGGACTTGCGCAATGCCGAAGCCCGGCTGTTGCCGATCGTGCAGGCCGCGTTGAACGAGGAAGTGACCAAGCGCAGCGTGCGCGCCATGCTTTCCAGCGACCGCGACGCCGTGATGCAAGGCGTCATGAAGCGCCTGGTGGATGACGCCAAGAGCTTCGGCATCGAGATCGTCGATGTGCGCATCAAGCGGGTCGACTTCGCCTCGACCATCACCGAATCGGTCTATCGCCGCATGGAATCCGAGCGCAAGCGCGTCGCCAACGAGCTGCGTTCGCAAGGCTCGGCCGAGAGCGAAAAGATCCGTGCCGATGCCGACCGCCAGCGTGAAGTCATCCTGGCCGAGGCCTATCGCGATGCCCAGAAGGTCAAGGGCGAGGGTGACGCCAAGGCCTCGGCGCTGTATGCCGAATCGTTTGGCCGCGATCCGCAGTTCGCCCAGTTCTATCGCAGTCTGGAGGCTTATCGCAACAGCTTCCGCAGCAAGAGCGACGTGATGGTGATTGATCCGAACAGCGACTTCTTCAAAGTGATGCGCAATGGCTCCGGTGGCGCTGCGGTGGCCGCGCCGCGCAAGTGAAGCTGGTCAGCGCATGAGTTGGGATAGCTTGTTGGTGGCCTGCGCCCTGGTGCTGGTGCTGGAAGGGTTGATGCCCTTCCTGAGCCCGGCGCGCTGGCGGCAGGTCTTTGAGCAGGTGGTGAAGCTGTCGGATGGTCAGCTCCGTTTCATCGGCTTGCTGAGCATGCTCACGGGCTTGCTGCTGCTGGTGTTCCTGGGCGACTGATGCGACCCGGTAGAATCGAGCTTTTGCCTCCCTGATTCGTATGTCCTCTGCGTGGCTGTTGCCCGAGCATCTTGCCGACGTCCTGCCGCACGAGGCTAGGCGCATCGAAGAGCTGCGTCGCATGTTCCTGGATGCCGCGCGTGGTTGCGGCTTCGAGCTGGTCATGCCGCCGCTGCTGGAGCATCTCGATTCGCTGCTGACCGGCACCGGTCACGAGCTTGATCTGAAGACCTTCAAGCTGGTCGATCAGCTCAGCGGCCGCACTCTTGGGGTGCGCGCTGACAGCACGCCGCAGGTGGCGCGCATCGACGCGCATCTGCTCAACCGTGTCGGCGTGACCCGGCTGTGCTACTGCGGCCCGGTGCTGCACACCACGCCCTCCGGTCCGCGCGCCACCCGTGAGCCGCTGCAGTTCGGTGCCGAAATCTATGGCCATGCCGGCCTGGAAGCTGAGCTCGAAGTGCTGGAGCTCGCGATCGACTCGTTGCTCCGCGCCGGCGTGAGCGGTCTGGTGATCGATTTGGCCGACGCGCGCATCCTGCGTGGCCTGCTGGCCGACACGCGCCTGGATGCGGCGCAAGCCGATCTGGTGCGCGAGGCCATCGAGGCCAAGGACGCCGCCACGCTGCGCACGCTGGACGCGCCGCTGCCTGATGCCGTGCGTCAGGCGCTTGGTACGTTGTGCACGCTTTACGGCGGCGACGAGGTGTTGCTGCAGGCGCGCCAGCAGCTGCCGCAGCAGCCCTTGATCAGCGCCGCTCTGGACGATCTGCAATGGCTGGCGGCGCATCTGCGCGCCACCTATCCGCAGCTGCAGATCGGCTTCGATCTGGCTGATCTGTCGGGCTATGCCTATTACAGCGGCGCCCGCTTTGCGATTTACGCGGCCGGCAGCACCGAGGCGCTGGTGCGTGGCGGGCGCTATGACGATGTCGGCGCGGTGTTCGGCCGGCGGCGTGCGGCGGTCGGTTTCAGCGCCGATCTCAAGACCGTGGTCGAGCGGGTGCGCTTTGACGGTCGACATGCGGCGATCCGGGCGCCGTGGGGCGAGGATCCTGGCCTGCGCGCGGCCGTGCGCCGACTGCGTGAGCTGGGCGATGCGGTGGTCTGTGTGCTGCCAGGCCATGAGCACGAGGCCGATGAATTCGAGTGCGACCGCGAACTGGTCGCGATCAACGGGCAATGGGTGGTGCGCGCACGCTGAACCGGCGCGCCGGCACACCCGGTCAAAACTCTTCGAGCGGAAGACTTCAGAATGAATACTCGCAGTGATGCGGCGGTTGCCACGCGCGGCCGCAATGTGGTTGTCGTCGGCACTCAATGGGGCGACGAAGGCAAGGGCAAGGTCGTCGATTGGCTGACCGATCACGCCGCTGGCGTGGTGCGTTTCCAGGGCGGCCACAACGCCGGCCACACGCTGGTGATCAACGGCAAGAAGACGGCGCTGCAGATCATTCCGTCGGGCATCATGCGTGCCGGTGTGGCCTGCTACATCGGCAACGGTGTGGTGGTCGATCCGACCCACCTGCTGATGGAGATCGAGCGTCTGGAAACGGCCGGACTGGACGTGCGCTCGCGCCTGTTCATCAGCGAATCGTGCCCGCTGATCCTGCCGTTCCACGTCGAGGTCGACAAGGCGCGCGAAGCGCTGCGCGAGAACTCGGGCGCCGGCAAGATCGGCACCACCGGCAAGGGCATCGGCCCGGCCTATGAAGACAAGGTCGCGCGCCGCGCCCTGCGCGTGCAGGATCTGAAGCACCCCGAGCGTTTCGCCAAGAAGCTGCGCGAGCTGCTGGATCTGCACAACTTCGCGCTGTCGGGCTACCTGAAGAGCCAGCCGCTCGAATTCCAGCCGATCTACGACCTGGCCATGCAGCAGGCTGAACAGCTCAAGCCGATGATGGCTGACGTCGGTGTGCGCATCGACGCTGCCAACCGCGCTGGCGGCTCGATCCTGTTCGAGGGCGCGCAAGGCACGCTGCTCGACATCGATCACGGCACTTATCCGTTCGTGACGTCGAGCAACTGCGTGGCCGGCAACGCCGCCGCCGGCTCGGGCGTCGGTCCGGGCATGCTGCATTACATCCTTGGCATCACCAAGGCCTACACGACGCGGGTCGGCTCCGGTCCGTTCCCGACCGAGCTGCCGATGGACGAGCCGGGCACCGTCGGCCATCACCTCTCGACCGTTGGCCAGGAACGTGGCACTGTCACCGGCCGTGCCCGCCGCTGCGGCTGGCTGGATGCGGGGGCGCTCAAGCGCGCCATCCTGATCAACGGCATCTCGGGCCTGTGCATCACCAAGCTCGATGTGCTGGACGGATTGAGCGAAATCAAGATGAGCGTCGGCTACGAGCTGCACGGCGAACGCATCGACATCCTGCCGCTCGATGCCGACGAGATCGTCCATTGCAAGCCGATCTTCGAGGTGTTCCCGGGCTGGACCGAAACGACCTTCGGTGTGACCGAGTGGGACAAGCTGCCGCTCAATGCGCGCCGCTATCTGGAGCGGGTGCAAGAGTTCATCCAGGCGCCGATCGCCATGGTCTCGACCGGTCCGGATCGCGATCACACCATCTTGCTGCGCCATCCCTACAAGGGCTGAGCCCGCCGCGCTGCAACACCAAGGAGTCCGCATGCTCACCGATGATGGCAAACATCTCTACGTCTCCTGGGACGAGTACCACCTGCTGATCGAGCGTCTGGCGCTCAAGATCCACCACTCCGGCTGGGAGTTTGATCAGATCGTGTGTCTGGCGCGTGGTGGCATGCGGCCGGGCGATGTGCTCTCGCGCGTGTTCGACAAGCCGCTGGCGATCATGTCGACCAGCTCGTATCGCGCCGAAGCCGGCACGATCCAGGGCCGGCTTGACCTGGCCAAATACATCACCATGCCCAAGGGCGAGTTGGCCGGGCGCGTGCTGCTGGTTGATGACTTGGCCGATTCGGGCGTGACGCTGCAGGCGGTGGTCGAGCGCCTGCGCGGCATGCCGGCGATCCGCGAGCTGCGCTCGTCGGTGATCTGGGTCAAGGGCCTGTCGTGCTACACGCCGGACTATTTTGTCGAACTGCTGCCCACCAGTCCGTGGATTCATCAGCCGTTCGAGGAATATGATGGCCTGCGTCCCGAAGGCCTGGCGCGCAAGCTGTCGGTCTGACCTCTGGATTCAGCGACAAGGCATGCAAATGCAAAAGCCCGGCGCCAAGATGCTGCCGGGCTTTTTGAATGCCTTGTTTGATCGCAGAAAAGCAAAAAGCCAGCTTGCGCTGGCTTTTCTTGATGGTGCCCAGAAGAGGACTCGAACCTCCACGATGTTACTCGCTAGTACCTGAAACTAGTGCGTCTACCAATTCCGCCATCTGGGCTAATTCAGGTCGGTTGTTCAACCGAGAACGAGATTCTAATACGAGAAAATAAAGCAATGCAAGCACCCACGAAAAACTTTTTACTGAGCGAAGTCGCCGGTGTCGTGCAAGGTCATCGTGACGGCCACGGTTTTGTGATCCGCGACGATGGGGAGGCCGACATCTACCTGGCGCCTCAAGAGATGCGCGCCGTGCTGCACCGCGACCACGTCAAGGTGAGCGTGATTCGCCAGGACCGGCGCGGCCGGCCGGAAGGTCGCGTCCTGGAAATCACGGCGCGGCGCAACACGCCGATCATTGGCCGACTGTTGAATGAAGGTGGCGCCTGGATCGTCGCTCCGGAAGACAAGCGCTACGGGCAGGACATCCTGATTCCCAAGAACGCCACTGCCACGGCCGAGCCTGGTCAGGTGGTGGCGGTCGAGCTGACCGAGCCGCCGTCGCTCTATTCGCAGCCGGTCGGACGCGTCATCGAAGTGCTGGGCGATATCGATGATCCGGGCATGGAAATCGAGATCGCGGTGCGCAAGTACGAAGTGCCGCATCGCTTCTCGGCCGAAACCTTGGCGCAGAGCGGCAAGCTGCCCGACAAGCTGCGGGCGGCCGATCTCAAGGGGCGTATCGACCTGACCGACGTGCCGCTGGTCACCATCGACGGCGAGGATGCGCGCGACTTCGACGACGCCGTCTACTGCGAGCCGGCCAAGATCGGCCGGGCCAAGGGCTGGCGGCTGGTGGTGGCGATCGCCGATGTGAGTCACTACGTCAAGCCGGGCGATGCGCTGGACCGCGACGCCTACGAGCGCGCCACCTCGGTGTATTTCCCGCGCCGCGTCATCCCGATGCTGCCGGAGAAGCTCTCGAACGGGCTGTGCTCGCTCAATCCCGAGCAGGACCGGCTCAGCATGGTTTGCGACATGCTGGTCAATGCCGACGGCGAGGTGCAGGCCTACCAGTTCTTCCCGGCGGTGATCTGCTCGCACGCGCGCTTCACCTACACCGAGGTGGCCGCCATCCTGGCCAACACGCGCGGCCCCGAAGCGCAGCGCCGCCAGAAGATGAGCATCGATCTGGTGCCGCACCTGCTGCACCTGCACGAGGTCTACCGCGTGCTGCTGAAGTCGCGCGAGAAGCGTGGCGCGATCGATTTCGACACCACCGAAACCCAGATCGTCTGCGATGAGAACGGCCGCATCGAAAAGATCGTGCCGCGCACCCGCACCGTGGCGCACCGCCTGATCGAGGAAGCCATGCTGGCCGCCAACGTCTGCGCGGCCGACTTCATCACGCACGGCAAGCACCCGGCGGTGTTCCGCGTCCACGAAGGCCCGACACCGGAAAAGCGCGTCACGCTGCAGAACTACCTGCGCAGCATCGGCATCGGTCTGAGCATCAGCGACGATCCGACGCCGGCCGAAATCCAGGCCATCGCGCGCCAGACCGCCGATCGCCCGGACGCCACCCAGATCCACACCATGCTGCTGCGCTCGATGCAGCAGGCGCTCTACACGCCGGCCAACAGCGGCCACTTCGGTCTGGCTTACGAGGCCTACACCCACTTCACCAGTCCGATCCGGCGTTATCCCGACTTGCTGGTGCACCGCGTCATCAAGGCGTTGCTGCAAGGCAAGCGCTATCACCTGCAGGTGCCAGAGGGCGTGACCTCCGCCGTTCTGACGCACCGCCCGCGCAAGCAGTCGGCCGATGCCGCTGCCACCGCGCGCAGTGAAGGCGGCGCCTGGGACCATGCCGGCGCGCATTGCAGCGCCAACGAACGCCGCGCCGACGAAGCCTCGCGGGACGTCGAAGCCTGGCTGAAGTGCAAGTTCATGCGCGAACGCCTTGGCGAAGAGTATTCCGGTACCGTCAGCGCGGCCACCAGCTTCGGCCTGTTCGTGCTGCTCGACGAGCTCTATGTCGAGGGCCTGATCCACATCACCGAACTCGGCGGTGAGTACTACCGCTTCGATGAAAACCGTCAGGAGCTGCGCGGCGAGCGCACCGGCGTGCGCTACGGCGTCGGCACTCGCCTGCGCGTGCAGGTCAGCCGGGTCGATCTGGACGGCCGCAAGATCGATTTCCGCCTGGTGCGCGACCCCGATCTGGCGACGCCGCCACGCACGCCCCGCGAACGCCAGGCCAGCGCCGAGCAGGATCTGAGCGCCGTCAAGGAACTCGCGGTAGTCACCGAGACCGATCGCGAAGTCAAGCGCGCCGGCCGCGAGGGCAAGCGAGCCCCAAGGCAGAACAAGGACAGCAGCCAGAAGGCGGGCAAGCGCGCCGGCAGCCGTTCAAGTCAGCGCGCCAGCAAGTCCGCTGGATCGGCGCCCGCCACCGGCCCGCACGGCAAGAAAACCCGTAGCGACCGGCGCTGAATTCGTCGCCCGACAAGCCGGCACAAGACCGGCAGGCGCCGACCACGCAACCCAACCTGTACGTCTGCCGTGCCCAGGGAAACAAAATCCCAGGCTCGGGACGAGCTATCCACGGGTATGGAAGCGCAATTTTATCGAAGATTGCAGCAGTGATTTTTGTGGCTTGATTTTGCACAATTGACTTGTTGCGTCGCAAGATGAAAATAAAACTGTGATCTCAAATTAAATTCGGATGAATGGGATGAGCCTGAAAGTGATCAGTTCGGTCACTCAATACAGTGACGGTGAACTGTGAAACATGGTTGGTCTGGTTATTGAAAAAATGACTGAAAATCCCTATTTCAGTACTGAATGACCATCGAAATTACCTCATACGAATCTCAAGTAGGGCTTACGCAGCGAGGATTCATCTAGCGCCAAACCACACGGTTTACGGTGTCACATCAGATGCTGGCCATGCGCACTGATGGATTAAGAAATTCGGCTTTCATGTATCCCGATAACATGCCCTT
>JBFPGZ010000038.1:0-65870 GCA_041083665.1 Leptothrix sp. (in: b-proteobacteria) | reverse complement strand
GAAATATGGTGGGCGTGGATTGAAACATATAACCGGTGGCGATGTTGTTCCGTCTCCAACGTCGCCCGCCTGAAATATGGTGGGCGTGGATTGAAACCGCAAGGTCGCGGGGGTCTGGTGATGGCCGCGCAAGTCGCCCGCCTGAAATATGGTGGGCGTGGATTGAAACTCGCCCAGCTTCGTGAACCAGCCGAATGCCTCGCGTCGCCCGCCTGAAATATGGTGGGCGTGGATTGAAACATGTTTTGCAGGTCATGCACATAAACATCGCCACGGTCGCCCGCCTGAAATATGGTGGGCGTGGATTGAAACGGTTTTGGGCCATCGGCCAAGGGCTTCGGCCAAGCCGTCGCCCGCCTGAAATATGGTGGGCGTGGATTGAAACGACCACGAGCGCGCAGACCAGCGCACTCAAGGCCGTCGCCCGCCTGAAATATGGTGGGCGTGGATTGAAACAGGGCGGCAAGCCGGCATTGCCTGGCGAGCGCATGTCGCCCGCCTGAAATATGGTGGGCGTGGATTGAAACAGCAGCTTGATCGTTCTGGAGCCAAGCGCGGCCAGCCGTCGCCCGCCTGAAATATGGTGGGCGTGGATTGAAACGTGTGTCCAGCGCCCCGGTCGAGCAGTCGATGCGGTCGCCCGCCTGAAATATGGTGGGCGTGGATTGAAACTTTGAACCTGGTCGGCAGCAACTCGCCGGGCTCGGTCGCCCGCCTGAAATATGGTGGGCGTGGATTGAAACCACCCGCGCGGCGCCCAGCGCACGGCGCGGTACAGTCGCCCGCCTGAAATATGGTGGGCGTGGATTGAAACTCGTTGTGCCGACCAATCCGGGAAAATTTGTACTGTCGCCCGCCTGAAATATGGTGGGCGTGGATTGAAACTAGGCAAGATGATATGTTTGGTGGGCACGAGCTTGTCGCCCGCCTGAAATATGGTGGGCGTGGATTGAAACTGTGATGCCGACGATGTTTTCCATGCGCCGGTCGAGTCGCCCGCCTGAAATATGGTGGGCGTGGATTGAAACAGTGGTCGAGCGACGATCGGTAATGGATCAACTACGTCGCCCGCCTGAAATATGGTGGGCGTGGATTGAAACGAGCAGGTTGCGGCCGACGGTTGCAGCGGCGGTGCGTCGCCCGCCTGAAATATGGTGGGCGTGGATTGAAACTCACTGCACAGCATCGACTGGGGATTCGGTGGGAAGTCGCCCGCCTGAAATATGGTGGGCGTGGATTGAAACATTAAGCTGAACGCCGCGAGTAATTTTAATATCGTCGCCCGCCTGAAATATGGTGGGCGTGGATTGAAACATGCGCTACATGCTCCGATCGGTGGCGGCCGGCGTCGGTCGCCCGCCTGAAATATGGTGGGCGTGGATTGAAACCAGCCGGAACACGCTCACGGCGCACCGGATCGGGGGTCGCCCGCCTGAAATATGGTGGGCGTGGATTGAAACAGATGTTTTGATGGCTGCAGTTTTGCTTGATTTATGTCGCCCGCCTGAAATATGGTGGGCGTGGATTGAAACGGCGCCACCTTCGCGCCGCTGCCGCCCTTGCGCAGTCGCCCGCCTGAAATA
Organism: Leptothrix sp. (in: b-proteobacteria); assembly: GCA_041083665.1. Classification (GTDB taxonomy): domain Bacteria; phylum Pseudomonadota; class Gammaproteobacteria; order Burkholderiales; family Burkholderiaceae_C; genus Sphaerotilus. The sequence continues at coordinate 64,287 of JBFPGZ010000038.1, read as the reverse complement.
TGGTGGGCGTGGATTGAAACCGCTGTTGCCGCGCTGGTGGGGAGCGCCAGCCACAAGTCGCCCGCCTGAAATATGGTGGGCGTGGATTGAAACGAGCCGATGGCGCAGGACGGCACCGATGCCCGCGCGTCGCCCGCCTGAAATATGGTGGGCGTGGATTGAAACGTGGTCGGCGCGCGCGATCCATCGGCAGCCGTGGGTCGCCCGCCTGAAATATGGTGGGCGTGGATTGAAACGTCGCGTCGTGCGGCGAATATGCAGAAAGATGCGGTCGCCCGCCTGAAATATGGTGGGCGTGGATTGAAACCAAACCCAAGTCAACCTGCAGCAGGCCCCGGCTATTGTCGCCCGCCTGAAATATGGTGGGCGTGGATTGAAACAGCATGTGCCCGGTGTCGATCAACGGCTTTTCGAAGTCGCCCGCCTGAAATATGGTGGGCGTGGATTGAAACTTGCGGGTATGGCATTGAGCAGCTAACAAAAACTGTCGCCCGCCTGAAATATGGTGGGCGTGGATTGAAACAAGCAGCAGATGGTCGCCGTCGCGGATCGGCTGCTGTCGCCCGCCTGAAATATGGTGGGCGTGGATTGAAACACCGATGCCGACGAGCCGACGCTGCGCGGCTGGTTGTCGCCCGCCTGAAATATGGTGGGCGTGGATTGAAACACAACAAGCTGTGAGATCACGAGTAGAATAGTCGGGTCGCCCGCCATAGAATATGGTGAGCGTGGATTGAAACGACTACGTGGTGATCGACGAGATTTACCACGTGGCCGCCGCTACTTACCGGTGCCTGCTCGGGCTCACCGCCACGCCGGACCGCACCGACCAGTCCGATATCCTGACGCTGTGCGACGACAACCTGGTCCACACCTGCCCGCTGTTTGACGGCATCCGCGCCGGGCTGCTGGCGCCGTTCCACTACTTCGGCATCCTCGACGAGTCGGTTGATTACCGCGCGGTGCCGTGGCGCAACGGCCGCTTCGACCAGCCATTCGCCCGCGAGAGCATCCCGGCGCTGTTCGGCGAAGCGTTCAACCCCGGCAGCTGGAACGTCGGCCACGTCGTGCTGAATGACAAGAAGATCCACATCCTGCTGGTCACGCTCAACAAGCAAGGCAAGGCCGAAGCGCACCGCTACCTGGACCACTGGATCGACGCGAACACCTTCCACTGGCAAAGCCAGAACAGCACCACGCCCGAGAGCAAGCGCGGCCAGGAGATCATCCAGCACGCCGCGCGCGGCATCGCGATCCACCTGTTCGTGCGCGACAGCAAGTTGGCGGGCGGCAAGGGCGCGCCGTTCGTCTATCACGGCCGGGCGGTCTATCAGTCGCATCAGGGCAGCGGGCCGATGAGCGTGGTGTGGCGGGTGTGAATGGCGACGCTGCAGGTCACGCGGTGGTAATGGCAAACTGGGGCCACTGCTTTTGAAAAATGGGGTTCCATGCGTCCGTCTGAAGCTCTGCAGCAGCACCGCGAGGCCATCCGCGCGGTGGCGCTGAGTCATCACGTCACCAACGTGCGGGTGTTCGGGTCCACCCTGCGAGGTGAGGACACCGAGGGCAGTGATCTGGATCTGCTGGTCGATCCGACGCCCGAGACCACGCTGATGGACATCGCCCGCATCCAGGTCGAACTGGCCGACCTGCTGCCGGTCGGCGTGGACGTGCTCACGCCGGAGGCGCTGCCGCGCTCGTTCCGCCAGCAGGTGGTGGCCGAAGCCCGCCCGGTATGAGCAAGTCCGATCCGCAGCGCCTGCCGGATTACCTGCGGCACATTGTCGAGGCCATCAGTCGTATCTGCCGTTATGTCGACGGCATGTCGGAAGCGACTTTCCTGACTGACGAGCGCACGCAGGATGCGGTGGTGCGTAATGTCGAAGTCGTCGGCGAGGCGGCCCGCAATGTCCAGCAGTTGCACAGCGCGTTTGCTGGCGCGCATCCGGAAGTGCCGTGGGCTCTGATGTACGCCATGCGTAATCGGGTAGCGCACGGCTACTTTCAGGTTGATTGGGCCTTGATCTGGCGCACCGTGCAGCGCGATCTGCCTCCGCTGCGTCTGCAGGTGCAAGCCTTGCTGGACAGCGACCAATCGAACGATGGTGCCTGACCACGCAAGGGCAAGTTGGCCGGTGGCAAGGGTGCGCCGTTTGTGTACCACGGCGGGATGACGTACCAGTCCCATCAGGGCAGCGGGCCGATGAGCGTGGTGTGGCGGGTGTAGGGGCTCTACAGTGAGCGTCTCTTGAAAGGAACCCCCTCATGAACTCACTCGACCATGCCGGCAGCTTCCGACTCGGCAGCCGTGATGTGAAACGCATCGGCTACGGCGCCATGCAACTCGCCGGGCCGGGCGTGTTCGGCCCGCCCAAGAACCGCGCCGCTGCGGTGGCGGTGCTGCGCACGGCGGTGGAAAGCGGTGTCAACCACATCGACACCAGCGACTTCTATGGCCCGCATCTCACCAACCAGATCATTCGCGAGGCGCTGCACCCTTATCGCGACGATCTGGTCATCGTCACCAAGGTCGGCGCGAAACGCGGGTCGGACGGGTCATGGATGCCGGCCCTGTCGCCCGCCGAGCTGACGCAGGCGGTGCACGACAACCTGCGCCATCTCGGCCTGGACGTCATGGAGGTGGTCAACCTGCGCAGCATGCTGGGCATCCACGGTCCGGCCGAGGGTTCACTGGAGGCGCCGCTCACGGCGCTGGCCGAGCTGCAACGGCAGGGGCTGATCCGCCACATCGGGCTCAGCAACGTGACGGCCAGGCAGGTGGAAGACGGTCGGCGGATCTGCGCCATTGCCTGCGTGCAGAACCACTACAACCTGGCCTACCGCCAGGACGACGCGCTGATTCAGCAACTGGCCCGCGATGGCACCGCCTACGTGCCTTTCTTCCCGCTCGGCGGCTTCACGCCGCTGCAGTCAAGCGCCCTGTCGGAGGTGGCCGCCCAACTCGGCACCACCCCCATGCAGGTGGCACTCGCCTGGCTGCTGCAGCGCGCGCCCAATCTTCTGCTGATCCCCGGCACCTCGTCGGTTGAGCACCTGCGCCAGAACCTGGCCGTGGCCGAGCTGCGTCTGCCCGCCGAGGCCGTCGCGCAGCTGGACACGATGGCGGCGAGCGGTGCGACGCATTGAGCTGAGGACGCCGCCCTACACTGCTGTCCATGAGCACCGCAGCCCCCGCATTGCCCCGATCCAAGCTGCCCATCGGCATCCAGACGCTTGCCAAGTTGCGCGGCGAGGGCTGCTACTACGTGGACAAGTCGGGGCTGGCCATCGATCTGATCGAGTCCGGCTCGTACTTCTTCCTCAGCCGCCCCCGGCGCTTCGGCAAGAGCCTGCTGATTGATACCTTCAAGGAGCTGTTCGAAGGCAATCGGGCGCTGTTCACCGGTCTGGCTGCCGAGCAGCGCTGGGACTGGTCCAGGCGCTATCCGGTCATTCGCATCAGCTTTGGCGGTGGCGTGGCGAGCAATGCCCTGGAGCTGGACTACCGGATCCAGTACAACCTGCGCAGCAACCGTGCCGCGCTCGGCCTGCCCCTGCCGGCCGATTGGCCGCCGGGCGATGTCGCAGGCAATCTGGCCCACCTGATCGAGCAGGCGCACGGCCACTACGGCCAGCCGGTGGTGGTGCTGGTCGATGAATACGACAAGCCGATCCTCGACAACCTGACCGAGCCCGAGGCGGCCCGCGCCATGCGCGAGCGCCTGAAAAACCTGTACATGGCGCTCAAGGAGTCGGACCAGTACCTGAAGTTCGTCTTCCTGACGGGTGTCTCCAAGTTCAGCAAGGTCAGCCTGTTCTCGGGGCTGAACAATCTGCGCGACATCACGCTCGATGCACGCTGGAGCGCGCTGTGCGGCTATACCGACGCCGACATCGACACTGTCTTTGCCCCTGAGCTGCCCGGCCTGGACCGCGACGAGATCCGCCGCTGGTACAACGGCTACAACTGGCGCGGCACCAGCGTCTATAACCCCTTCGATGTCCTGCTGCTGCTCGACAGTCGCGAGTTTCGCCCCTACTGGTTCGAGACCGGCACGCCAACCTTCCTGGTCAACCTGCTGGCTGACCGCCACATGTTCACCCCGGACCTCGGTCGCATCGTCGCCAGTGAAGCGCTGCTCTCGACCTTCGATGTCGATGCCATTCAGCCCGAGGCGCTGCTGTTCCAGACCGGCTACCTGACCATCGACCAGGTGCACGCCATTCCGGGCCGCATCGAGTTCACGCTCAAGTACCCGAACCTGGAGGTGCAGTCCAGCCTGAACGACAGCTTGCTCAAGCGCTTCACCGGCGATGCGGCGGTCTCGGAACCGCAGGTCAGCCGGCTGTGGCGGGTGCTGCAGGCAGGTGACGTGGCAGCCTTGCGCGAGCTGTTCCACGCCTTCTTCGCCTCGATCCCGAACGACTGGTATCGGAACTCGCCCGTCGCGCAGTTCGAAGGCTACTGGGCCAGTGTGTTCTACAGCCACTTCGCCGCGCTCGGGCTCGATATCCGGGTCGAGGACACGACCAACAAGGGCCGCATCGACATGACCGTGCTGGCGGCCGGGGCGGTGTGGGTGTTCGAGTTCAAGGTGGTCGAACTCGTGCCGGCCGGCCGCGCCTTGCAGCAGATCAAGGACCGGGGCTACGCCGACAAGTACCGCAGTCGCGGCGAGCCCATCCACCTGATCGGCGTGGAGTTCAGCAAGCTGGAGCGGAACATCGTCGGCTTCGAGGTGTGCACCATCGGCGAGTGAGGTACCCGTCGATTAGGCAGGGCGCCGATGAGCGTGGTGCTGCGGGTGTGATGCCGGCGCTACCCGCCAGCGGTTTTGCAGGCGGCGCCACCATTGCAGCGCCGCCCACGGTCAGACAGGCTTGTCAGGCCTTGGCCAGATACTCTGGCGTGAACGGCGTGCGCCGGGCGCGCTTGCCGGTGGCGGCAAAGATGGCGTTGCCCAGGGCGGGCGCCACCAGCGCCACGGCCGGCTCGCCGATGCCGCCGGGTTTCTCGGTGCTTTCGATCAGCACGATGTCGATCTGCGGCACCTCGTTGTTGCGCATGACGCGGTAGGTATCGAAGTTGAACTGCTGCACCCGGCCCTTGTCGATGGTGATCTCGCCCCACAGCGCCGCTGACAGACCGAAGATCACGCCCGACTGAATCTGCGCCTCGACGGTGTCGGGGTTGACCATGCGGCCCAGATCGGCCACCACGGTGACGCGGTGCACCACCGGCGCGCCGTCCTTCATCGAGATCTCGATCACCTGCGCCATGAAGGTGTCATAGCCTTCCATCAGCGAGACGCCCCGGAAGTGGCCCGCCGGTGCCGGCTTGCCCCAGCCGGCCTTGTCGGCGGCGCGCTTGAGCACGTTGGCAAAGCGCGGTTGGGTGTCGAGCAGCGACAGCCGGTACGCGACCGGATCCTGCCTGGCCGCAGCAGCCAGTTCGTCAAAGAAGGTCTCGTTGGCAAACGCGTTCATGTTGTGGCTGACCGCGCGCCAGTAGCCGACCCGCACGCCGGCGTCGTGCTTGACCATGTCGTGGCGGGCGGCCGGCACCTCGTAACCCGGCACAGCGGCTTCGGTCATCAGGCCATCCGACACGTCGGCCGGCAGGCCGAACACGCGGCCGGTGACCGATTGCGAGGCACCGCGCCAGGTTAGCGCGGTCGGCTTGCCATCGGCGCCGATGGCGGCGGCGACGTCGTGCACCGCGATCGGACGGTAGAAGTCGTGCTGGAAATCGTCCTCACGCGCCCAGATCAGCTTGACCGGCTTGTTGATGGCCTTGCTGATCAGCGCCGTCTGCAGGATGTAGTCGAAGTCGATGCGCCGCCCGAAGCCGCCGCCCAGAAAGGTGTTCTCGACCGTGACCATCTCCGGCGCCAGGCCGAGCAGCTTGGCCACCGAGCGCTGCACCGCGTCAGGCCACTGCGTCGAGCCGACCAGCCGGATGCGGTCGCCCTGGAAGTGCGCCGTGAAATTCATCGGCTCCATCGGCGCGTGCGACAGCATCTGCGTCATGTACTGGGCGCGCAGCACCTTGCCGGAAGCGGCGATCACCGCGTCCGGATCACCGACCTTCTTGATGCCGATCGGCTTGCCGCTGGCCAGTGCGGCGCGGGTCGCGTCGAACATCGCCACCGTGCTCAAGTTTGCGTTCGGGCCGTCGTTCCACTCGACCTTGAGCGCTTCGCGGCCCTTCACGGCATGCCAGTAGGTGTCGGCCACCACCGCGATACCGTCGGGGATCTGCACCACATCGACCACGCCCGGCAGCGCCTTGGCCTTGCTGGCGTCGAAGCTCTTGACCGAGCCGCCTTGCACCGGCGACTGCTCCAGCGTCGCGTAGAGCATGCCGGGCAGCTTGACGTCGATGCTGAACTGTGCCGAGCCGTTCACCTTGGCGGGGGTGTCGAGCCGCTTCATCGGCTTGCCGACGATGCGGAACTGGCTCGGATCCTTGAGGGCGGGCTTTTCCGGCACCGGCAGCTTGGCGGCAGCAGCGGCGAGCTGGCCGTAGCTGGCTTTCTTGCCACCGGGGCCGTGCACCACGCCGTCTTCGGCCTTGAGCTGGCTGGCGTCCACCTTCCACTTTGCGGCAGCGGCGGCGACGAGCATTTCGCGCACCTGGGCGCCGGCCACGCGCAGCTTTTCCCAGCCTTCGCGCACCGAGGTCGAGCCACCGGTGAGCTGCTGGCCGAAGATCAGCGCATTGCCGTAGGCCTTGTCAGGCGGCGCAAACGCCACCTTGATCTTGCGCACGTCGATGTTGAGTTCCTCGGCGATCAGCATCGGCATCGAGGTGTAGACGCCCTGGCCCATCTCGGCGCGGGCCGAGATCAGCGTGATGGTGTCGTCATCGCCGATGTGCACCCAGGCGTTCGGGGTGTGCACCAGCGCAGCGGCCTGCGCCGGACCGGCCAGCGGCAGCGCCAGGCCGATCATCAGTCCGCCGGTGAAGGCCGAGGAGGTCTTCAGGAAGGTGCGGCGAGAAACGGTCGTGTCGGTCGTATCGGTCTTGGCAGTCATGGCGGCCCCCTTCAGGCTTTGCTGCCGCGCATTTCGGCGGCGGCGGTCTTGATGGCGGCGCGCACGCGCACATAGGTGCCGCAACGGCAGAGATTGCCCTTCATGGCTTCGTCGATGTCGGCATCGCTCGGGTTCTTGTTTTCTGCGAGGAGTGCGGCGGCGCTCATCAACTGGCCCGACTGACAGTAGCCGCACTGCGGCACGTCGTGCTGGATCCAGGCCTTCTGCAGCGGATGGCTGTTGTTGGCCGACAGGCTTTCCACGGTCGAGACGGTGCGATCAAGCACCCGTGCGATCGGCGTCGAGCACGAGCGCACCGGCACGCCGTCGAGCAGCACCGTGCAGGCGCCGCACAGCTTGGCGCCGCAGCCGAACTTGGTCCCGGTCAGGCCAAGCTCGTCCCGAATCACCCACAGCAGCGGGGTATCGGACTCCGACTTGACCTCGACGGTCTTGCCGTTGACTTTCAGCGACATGGACATGCATTTCCTCCGGGTGTCAGGATATGACGGTGATCAATTTTGCATTGCAGTGTGCCACGCGCATCTGCTACTGCACTCGCGTGCACATGCACGGTTTCACTTATGCAATTCAGTGCAAAGGCCGGCCGCTGGACAGCCATCGATCTGTTCGTGCGTGACAGCAGGTCATCTAGCTCGGCTATGGCGCCGGTCTGGGCACGGCCATTGCACCGATCTGGATCCGCCAGTCCTGAACCGTCGCACCATGAATGCCCGCGCCGTCTTTGGTTTGGCGGCAAGCGTCAAGTGATCTGACACCACTACCGAGTCCGACATGCAAGATGCCGGTGCGCCTGGGCGTCGACGCCCTGGCGCAGTTGCAGGCGCTGGGTGCCACCGCCACGCTCGACCGCTTCCCCGGTCTCGGCCATGGCATCGACCCGCGTGTGGTTGGCAAGATTGTCGAGCGCCTGTGTGACTGACCCGCTCGATCTATGACGCGTCCGGCTGCACGGCCGGCGCGGCCTTGCGGAAGGCCTTCAGCTGTGCGCATGCGGCATCGATGGCCGCAATGCCCGGCCATCGGGCCAGATCGACGCCGAATCGGCGTGCGCTCTCGACCTGCGGCACCAGATACACGTCGGCCAGCGTGACCTGGTCACCGCAAGCGTAAGGGCCGGCCCAGCCGTAATCGGAGCGCAGCCGCTCGAAGGCATCGAATCCGGCCGCGATCCAGTGCTGGCACCACTGGCGCACGGCGGCTTCATCATGATGCAGCTCATTGCGCAGGTATTCGAGGATGCGCCGGTTGTTGATCGGGTGGATATCGCAGCCGACGATGGCGGCCAGGGCACGCACGCGGGCCCGGTCGTCCGGATCCGCCGGCAGCAGGGCCGGTGCGGGATATTTCTCGTCCAGCCACTCGATGATCGCGGGGGACTGGATGAAACTTTTTCCCTCGCTCTCCAGAACCGGCACCAGCATCTGCGGATTGATGGCCTGGAAAGCCGGTTGCAGATGCTGCTCGGTGCGCAAGTCCACGCCGACATATTCCGGGCTCAATCCCTTCAGATTGAGGGCAATGCGCAGCCGATGCGATGTGCCGCTGCGGAAGAAGCTGTAGAGCTTCATCGTGGCCGCCTTATTCCGCCGCGCCGATGGTCAGCGCCACCGAGGCGATACCCGCCACTTCGCCCGTGATCTGGTCGCCCGGCAGCACCGCGCCGACACCTTCGGGCGTGCCGGTGTAAATCAGGTCGCCCGGCTGCAGGTGATAGAACAGCGACAGGTCGGCGATGATTTCGCGGATATTCCAGATCAGCCGGTCCACATTGGAACTCTGCTTGACCTGACCATTCACGGCCAGCGAAATATCGCCCTGCTCGACCACAACGCCAGGCATCGGCACGATGGCGCTGCAGACGGAGGATTCCTCGACGTCCTTGCCGAGATCCCACGGCCGCCCCTTGTCGCGCGCCACCAGCTGTATATCGCGCCGGGTCATGTCAAGGCCGGCGGCGTAGCCATAGATGATTTCGTGGGCATCTTCCGCCTTGACGCGGAAACCCGGCTTGCCGATCGCGACCACCAGTTCCATTTCAAAATGGAAGTTCCTGGTTTCCGGCGGATAGGCGGTGGTTGCGCCGCTGGCCAGCAGCGTGTCGCGCGACTTGGTGAAGTAGAACGGGCGCTCGACACTCTTGTCGACCGGGCGGCCCATTTCCACCGCGTGGGCGTGATAGTTGCGACCGATGAAGAAAAGCCGCTTCACCGGGTAACGCTCATCGCGGCCGACGATCTGCACCGATTCAACGGCGGGAGGAGAGAAAAGATATTGGGTCATGCTTGATTCACCTGGTTTCTTGGATCACGTGCGCGAACGTCTGGCAGATGCAGAGCTCAGCCGCGCACCTCGTAAACGCCCAGTTTCTGATGCAGCGGTGATTCATCCGCGACAAACAGGAAGGCGGGCTGGCTGGCGGATCGATTCGTCAGCAAGGTCTGGGTATAACCAGGGATGACGCAGGTATCGGCCTCGTCCATCTCGATCTGATTGCCGTCGGCGGCCACGCTGACCGCGCCTTCGATCTGGTGGAATACCTGTGCCGGCGAGCGCGCCGGCAGCTGCAGGCGCTGGCCGGGGCGCAGCATCAGGGCATAGAAACCCAGGATGTTCTCGGCATGCGCGCCCGTCTCGGGGTTCACATAAGTGACTTGCAGGCAGTCGTCGTTCGGTTGGCTCTCGGCCAGTGACAGCAGCGCGGCCTTGGCATCCGCCCAGGGGTAGCGCAGCATCGGGTAGGCCCGGTCCGAGCGGCTGAAGACGCGGGTCGGCACCACGCCGCCACGGCGGTAGGCCCGATCGCCCTGGGGCTCGGTGGGCTGCTGGCTGGGGCCTTCGACGTGGTACGAGGTCTCGGTGTAATAGATCAAGGGCAGATCCAGCACGTCGAGCCAGATGACCGGGCCGTCGCCATCGTGGCCGTGTTCATGCCACAGGCCGGTCGGCGTCAGGATCAGGTCGCCTCGGCTCATGGGGCACTTCTCGCCGCCGACCAGGGTCCAGGCGCCTTCACCTTCAACCACCATCCGGACCGCGTTGGGCGTGTGCCGATGCGCGGGGGCGAGTTCGCCCGGCAGCAGCAGCTGCATGCCGAGGTACATCGCCGCGCTGGCCTGCATCTTCTCCAGGCCGTGACCCGGATTGGCCAGCACCAGCACGCGGCGCTCGGCTTTCTCGATCGGCGTGAGCTGGCCCGCTTCAAGCAGCAGCTCGCGCAGCGGGCCGTAGCGCCAGTGGGTGACTTGGGTCTTGCGGCTCGGCACATGCGGCGGCAGGACAGCGCGCAGGCTCGGCCACAGCGGCACCAGGTTCTGATTTGTCAGGGCGTTGCGGTACGCCTGCGGCAAATCTTCCAGACGGCCCAGCGTGTCAAGTCGGTCGGAATGTTCCATTTCAGGCTCCAGGTTGAAGGGTGGTGCGCTCAGACGCCCAGGTATTCGTGGACGATGCGCGGATCGGCCCGCAGCGCGTCCGAGTCGCCCGACCAGACCACCTGACCCTTTTCCAGCACGAAGTGCCGGTCGGCCAGGTCCAGCAGCGGCCCCAGGTTCTTGTCGATGATGATCAGCGACAGGCCCTCGGCCTTCAGCTCGCGCAGGGCGCGCCATATCTCCGCCCGGATCAAGGGCGCCAGGCCTTCGGTGGCTTCATCCAGCACCACCAGCCGGGGGTTGGTGAGCAGCGCCCGGCCGATGGCCAGCATCTGCTGCTCGCCGCCGGACAGCTGCGAGCCCAGGTTGCTGCGCCGCTCCTTCAGGCGCGGAAAGAAGCCGTACACGCGCTCAAGCGTCCAGAGCTTCATCCCCGGAGCGGCCTTGTGCCGCGCGGTGGCGACCAGGTTTTCCTCGACCGTCAGGTTCGGGAAGATGTGGCGCCCCTCCGGCACCAGGCCCAGCCCCAGGCGGGCGATTTGATAAGACGCCAGCCGATCGGTGCGCTGGCCGGCAAACTCGATCTGCCCGCCGGTGGGCTGGAGCAGGCCGAACAGCGCCTTGATGGTGGTCGATCGGCCCATGCCATTGCGTCCCAGCAGGGTGATGACCTCGCCCTCGGCCATCGAGAGATTGACGCCGAACAGCACGCGCGCCGCGCCGTAGCCGGCCTGCAACTCGGAAATCTTCAGCAGGCTGGTCATGTGGCACTCACTTCTTCGTCGCCGAGGTAGATCGCCCTGACCTCTTCGTTGGCACGGATCTGGTCGGGCGTGCCGGTCACGAGCAGCCTGCCGTAGACCAGCACGCTGATGCGGTCCGCCAGCGAGAACACCGCGTTCATGTCGTGCTCGACCAGAAGGATCGTGTACTTGCGCTTGAGCGACTTCAGCAGCTCGACCACCGACGCCGACTCCTGCACGCTCATCCCGGCCATCGGTTCGTCCAGCAGCAGGAACTTCGGCCGGGCCGCCAGTGCCATGGCCAGCTCCAGCTGTCGTCGCTCGCCATAGCCCAGCGCCGAGGCCGGCACGTCGGCACGCAAAGCCAGCCCGGCGGCGGCGATGCCTTCGTCGGCGGCGGCCAGGGCAGCTGTGACGCTCAGCAGGCTGCGCCAGAAGCTGAACGCGTGCGACTGGGCGCCCCGCGCGGCGATGGCGGCGTTCTCGCGCACCGTGAATTCGTCGAACACCGAGGTGATCTGGTACGAGCGCACCAGCCCGCGCCGCGCCCGGTCATGGATGCGCAGCCCGGTGACGTCGCTGCCATCGAAGTGGATGGTGCCGGCGTTGGACTGCAGCTCGCCGGAGAGCTGGTTGATGAGCGTGGTCTTGCCAGCGCCGTTCGGGCCGATGATGGCGTGCAGTTCGCCCTGCTCGATGTCGAGCGACACCGAATCGGTCACCAGCAGCGCGCCATAGCGCTTGGTGATGCCATGGGTTCTCAGCAGCGTGCTCATGAGGCCTTTCCCTTCAGGGCGGTGAACCAGCCGAGCATCCCGGCGCGACCGAACATCGCCACCGCCAGAATGGCCAGGCCGAACACCGCCATCCAGTGCTCGGTGTAGGCCTTGAGGATTTCCTCGACGCCCAGAAAGGCGATGGCACCGAGGGTCGGCCCGAAGACCGTGCCGATGCCGCCCAGCACCACGATCACGATCAGCTCGCCCGAGGTGGTCCACGCCATGCTGCTGGGCGACACGTAGGCGTTCAGGTTGGCCAGCAGCATGCCGGCCACGCCGCAGAACACCGCCGACAGCACATAGGCGGTCAACTGGTAAGGCATCAGCGGCAGCCCCGTGGCGGCGATGCGCCGGGGGTTCTGCCGCCCGGCGCGCAGCGTCATCCCGAACGGTGAGCTGCGCAGCCGGCCGATCCAGTACACCAGGCCGGCCAGCACCAGCCACGCGGCGTAATAGGTGGCGCTCGGGCTGGCCAGACTGGCGCCGAAGAAGTTGCTCGGGGTCGAGACGCTCATGCCGTCGTCGCCGCCAAACTGCTTCAGGCTGACGATGGCGAAGTAGCCCATCTGGGCAAAGGCCAGCGTGATCATGATGAAGGCGATGCCGGAGGTGCGCAGGCTGATGACCCCGGTGGCCGCGCCGACCAGACCGCACAGCACCACACACACGGCCAGCTGGACCAGGCCGGACGACACACCGAACAGCGCCGGCAAGGCCACGCTGTACATGCCGATGCCGATGAACAGCGCATGGCCCAGGCTGACCATGCCACCGAAGCCGAGCGCCACATTCAGGGCGCTGGCCGCGATCGCGTAGATCAGCACACGGGCGAAGAAGCTCACCAGGAAGTTGTCATCGGTCGCCACGGCGATACCCGGAACGCAGGCCAGCGCGACCAGCATCAGCCCGGGCAGCAGGGCGGCCAGTTTGGGAAGGTTCTTCATCATCAGGTCTTGTGAGCGGGGAACAGCCCGTTCGGGCGCCATGCCAGCACGACGGCCATCAGCAGATAGATCAGCATCGAGGCCAGCGCCGGCCCGGCCGCATTGGCCACTTCGCGATCGGCGAACGAGCGGATCAGCAGCGGCAGCATGGTCCGGCCCAGCGTATCGACCAGCCCGACGATGATCCCGGCGTAGAGCGCGCCGCGCACCGAGCCGATGCCGCCGATGACGATCACCACCAGCGTGGTGATCAGCACCGGTTCACCCATGCCGCTCTGCACCGACAGGATCGGCCCGGCCATGGCGCCGGCCAGCGCCGCGAGCATCGACCCGAGCGCAAACAGCATGGCGTTCAGCAGGCCGATGTTGACGCCCAGGGCGCCAACCATCTGCGGGTTGACCGAGCCGGCACGGATCAGCATGCCGACCCGGGTGCCGTGAATCAGCCACTCGCTGCCGGCGGCCACCAGCAGGCCCGTGCCGATGATCAGGAAACGGTAGCTGGGGTAGGAAAAGCCCAGGATATCGACCGTGCCGGACAGCGACTCGGGCAGCGTGATGAACACCGGCTGCGGGCCCCAGATCATGCGGACGACTTCGTTGAAGAACAGCACCAGGCCGAACGTCGCCAGCACGTGATCCAGGTGGTCACGCCGGTACAGGCGCGCGACGGCGACCTTTTCGAGCACCAGCCCGACCACCAGGCCGGTGGCCAGCGCCGCCGCCACCCCCAGGCCGAACGACTCGGTGCGGGTGCCGATGGCTGCAGCAGCGTAGGCGCCGAGCATGTACAGCGAACCGTGCGCCAGGTTGACGAAACTCATGATGCCGAACACCAGCGTCAGCCCGGCCGCCAGCAGGAACAGCATGACGCCGTACTGCAGGCCGTTCAGCATCTGCGCGAGGAGCAGGTTCGCAGTCATGGCTTATTTCAGCTTGCACTGCGACACATAGGTGTCCTGATGGTCGGCCAGCGGCGTGTCGAGCTGTTTGACCGCTACCTGCGCGCCTTCCTTGACGACCTGGAAGGCATAGTAGTTCTGCACCGGCATGTTGTTCGAGTTGAAGCGGAACGGTCCGCGCACCGCCTTCAGCTCGGCGCCGGAGGATTTCACCGCTGCCGCGAAGGCCGCCTTGTCAGCGGTCTTGCCCTTGACCTTCTTGACGGCCAGATCGAGCAGGCGCGCGGTGTCGTAGCCGACCGCCGCGTAGTGGCTCGGGGCCCGGCCGAACTTCTTGCTGAAGGCCGCCACGAACTCGGCATTGCCCGGCGTCTTGAGCGCCACATCCCACATGGCACCGCTGATGGCGCCCACCGCCGCATCGCGCAGCGACGGCAGCGTCGTGCCATCCACCGTGAAGGCCGACAGCAGCGGCGTCTTCTTCATCAGACCGGCCTGGCTGAACTGCTTGACGAAGTTCACCCCCATGCCGCCGGGGTAGAACACGAACACGGCGTCCGGGGCTGCCGCCTGAACCTGGGCAATCTCGGCCGAGTAGTCGGGCTGATTCACCTGCGTGTAGACCTCGTCCAGCACCTGGCCCTTGTAGTAGCGCTTGAAGCCGGCGATGTAATCCTTGCCGGCCTGGTAGTTCGGCGCCATCAGGTAGACACGCTTGAAGCCATGGTCCTGGGCGTACTTGCCCATCGCTTCGGCCGTGCCGTCGTTCTGCCAGGCGGTCGAGAAGACATTGGCCTGGCAGTTGGCTCCCGCCAGCGGCGACGGCCCGGCATTGGTGGCGATGGCCACCGTGCCGGATTCGATGATGCGCGGCAGGCTGGCCATCAGGACGTTCGAGAACCCGAGGCCGACGATGGCATCGACCTTGTCGCGGTCGATGAACTTGCGGGCGATCTGGTTGCCCAGTTCCGGCTTGAGCTGGTCATCCTCGCGCAGCACGGTGACCGCCTCGCCGCCCAGCTTGTTGCCGAGGGATTCGATGCCGAGCATGAAACCGTCGTACTGGTCCTGGCCGACCGCCGCCACCGGCCCGGAAAGCGGCCCGGAAAAGCCGATCTTGATGTCTGCGTGCGCGAGCGGCAGACCGAGCGCGGCCACGATGGCACCCGCCAGCTTGAAGAATTTCAACGGTTTCACGATGTCTCCGGCAAAAGAAGGCCCCGCCGCGTTGCAAGGCAAGCGGCTGGTTTTTAAGAACAGTCAGCAGGCTTTGATCAGCTGATCTTCAGCAGCACGCGCATGTTTTCGATGCGCACCGGGTAGGTTCGGATGTCTTCGGTGAGCGGCACGCACATCGCTTTGCCGGTGCAGACGTCGAAGCGACCTTGATGCAGCGGGCACTCGATCTCGCGCCCCTCCAGGAAGCCGTCGCTCATGCGCGCGGCGCCGTGAGTGCACACGTTGTCGGTCGCGTAAACCTCGCCCTCCACTTCGTAGAGGGCGATCTCGCGGCCGTCCACCCGGATGGCGACCACATCGCCGTCAATGATCACGTCCCGCGAGGCCGCGTCGATCCATTGCTCAGACATGGGGCACCTCAGATCGGGTAGATGAGGGAGTTGGCGATCATCTCGCTGTCGTAGACGCAAAGCCGCGATTGCAGCTTCAGGCCTTCGGGGGTGCGGACCACCACGTCACGGTAGAAGCCGCAGTTGAAGACGGTGGAATCGCCATCCAGCTTGGTGCGGATGACGGTGTAGTTGGCCTCCGAAAAGATGCGCTCACCGTCAACCCCCCGCTGCACCGACACGACGCGCGGCGTGCCGACGATGTGCCGCTGGTAGTACGGGTCGTGGTACATGGTTTCCTTCACGCCGTAGACACGGTCGCGGATCATGGCCTTGCTCTCCAGCGCGAGCAGGCACAGGGGCAGGCCCTGCTCCAGATTCTCGCGAGGTTGCAGGCGGTAGGTGCCGTTCTCGACGAAGAAGTCCGGCCACTTCTCCCAGTCGGCCGAGTCGCAAACCATCGCGTAGTCGCTGTAGAGATTCAGCAGTTCGAAGTAGGTCTTGAAATCCATCATGATCACTCCCCCATCACCTTGCGCCAGTAGTTGTACATGCCCCGGATCAGCGTTTCAGTGACCATGTGGTCGCTGTCGCCGATGTCATAGCCGCCCATTTCGACCACGGTGCGATGCGCGGGGTTCTGCTCGAAGCCTTCCTGCGACCACTCGATCACCTCGCCGTCGTCGGCCGAGACAAAACCGGCCGGTCCGAACAGGTTGGCCTGGATCAGGCGGCGCTCGGTCCACTCGGGCGTGTCGTCCTCGAAGCCGAAGTGGGTCCAGACGAAGTCGAACGAGCCGTGCCCGCTCGGCTGGATGTGGCGGGTCGAAACGCTGTTGACCTGCTGCTGGATGATCACGCTCGGGAAGATGGTGGTCATCACCGCCGTCGGGCCGTCCCACCAGGGTTCCGGCACGATGTCCAGCAGGCGCGGGTCGTTGACCTTCATCGCCTCCTTGAAGCTGTTCACGCCGGACACCACGTCGTCGTTCTTGCCGCCCTGGCCACGGGTGGAAATCATGGCGGCGTGGCGGAAGTGGGCATCCATCTTCAGCTCGGACTTGTTGTCGGCGCGCCAGAGGCCGAAGGTGGAAAACCAGGTGTGCAACAGGCCGGGGTGGTACGGATCCTTGATGTTTTCCTGCATCAGCTTCCAGTTGCCCGGAATGCGCTGGCGGCGATAGCCCAGCACCTTGAGCTTGCGGCCGCTGAAGACGCGGTCGAAGTAATGCAGGATGGTCGGGCCGAGGAATTCCTCCAGCGACTCGATGTCATGGTCGAATGAGGCAAACACGACGCCGCCCCGGGTGGCGACCTTCAGCTTGGTCAGGCCGTGTTCTTCCAGCTTGAAGTCCTTCGGCATGCCGCCGTTGACCTTGCCGTCTTGCTTGACGCCGCGCCGGAACGGCACACCCTGCAGGTCACCCTTGAGGCTGTAGTTCCACTGGTGGTAGGGGCAGAAGAAGTCCTTGGCCTGGCCGTGACGCTCGCGGCAGAAGCGCATGCCCCGGTGGGCGCAGACGTTCTCGACCACGTTGACGCTGCCGTCCGGGTCGCGAACCATGATCACCGAACGCTCGCCGATCACCGTGCGGCGGAAGTCGCCCGGATTCGGGATCTCGGCTTCGAGGCCCACGTAGCACCAGTGGTTGGCGTAGAACAGGCGCTCCAGCTCACGCTTGTAGAGATCCTCGCGGGTGTAGGCCCAGAAGGGCACCCGGCTCGATCCTTCGCCTTCCCATGTGGGGTCCTGGGGGAACACTGTCTTGGGTTCACTCATCGGTCGGTCTCCTTACTAGAGTTGGTGGCCAGGGCTCAGACGCCGCTGGGGTAGAAGGCGTCGGCATGGACATGCTCAGGCGCGATGCCCAGACGCGAGACAAGCAGATTCACTGCCTCGACCATGGCCGGTGCGCCACAGACATAGGCCCGCCAGCCGCCGAGGGCCGGCAGATCGTGGGCAATTGCATCCGTCACCAGGCCGGAGCGCAGTCCGGGTGCGCTGGCGCCGGTGGCAACGACGATGTGGACGAGGATGTTCGGATGCCTGGCGGCCAGATCGCGCAGGCGCTCGGCGTCGTACAGGTCCATTTCGCTGCGCACCCCGAAGTACACGTGGATCGGGTTGTCCATCCCCGAGGCCACTGCGCCGCGCACGATCGACAGGACCGGCGCGATGCCGGTTCCGCCGCCGACACACAGCATCGGGCCGGTGTGCTTGCGGCGCAGGTAGGCCGTGCCCAACGGACCACTGATGCGCACGGCAGCGCCCGCGACCAGATCCTCGAAGACATACTTGGTCACTCGGCCATCCGGCACTTGCCGGATGTGGAACTCCATCTCCTGATCGTCAGGCAGACCGGTCATCGAGTACGGCCGAATGTGCTCGGGCGTGAACTGGAGCGTGGCGTACTGGCCCGGGCTGAACTCCAGCGGCTTGGCCAGCTTGATGCGGACCTTGCGGATGTCGTGCGTGGCCTGCTCGATGGCGGTGACCGTGCCCTTGATGATGCGGGCCGGGTGGACGATGACTTCATCGACTTCCGGCAACTCGATCGTGCAGTCATCGGTCAGGACGGCTTGGCACGCCAGCACGAACTCATCCTTGCCCGCGACAGGCCGACCCGCTTCCGGGCCGCTGTTGATGACATGCCCGGAGACCACCTTGCAGCGGCACGTGCCGCAGCGGCCCGACATGCAGCTGTACGACACAGGAATCTCGTTGGCGCGCAGGACATCCAGCAGGTTCTTGCCGCTATCGACTTCGAGGCTGCGCTTGAGCGGCTGAATGACCAGTTTCATGTGTCTCGTGCTCTGGGGTTGCGGTTGGACAGGAGTGATTCTGGTCAGGCTGCCCCCATAAGTCGATAAGCCAAGTCTGATAGAACGTATCACTCACATGAATAAGGCGGGCCATCATGGACTTGCGTGACCTTGACCTGAACCTGTTGGTGGTCTTCAACCAGCTGCTGCTGGACCGGAGCGTTTCCGTCGCGGCAGAGAAGCTCCGGATCAGTCAACCTGGCGTGAGTAACTCGCTGAAGCGGCTGCGCACGCTGCTCAAGGACGAGCTGTTTGTTCGAACCTCCAAAGGCATGGAGCCCACGCCGTATGCGCTGCATCTGGCCGAGCCGGTGGCCTACGCGCTCAACGCGATCCAGACCGCGCTGTTCAAGCGCGATGCGTTCGACCCGCTGAGCAGCACCCGCACCTTCAACCTGGCGATGACCGACATCGGCGAGATGTACTTCATGCCGCCGTTGATGGATGCCTTGTCGGTGCGGGCGCCGCACATTCAGATCAATACCTTGCGTCCCAACGCGGTCAACCTGCGGGACGACATGGAGTCGGGCACGGTCGACATCGCACTGGGATTGCTGCCGAATCTGCAGGCGGGTTTCTTCCAGCGGCGCTTGTTCCGGCATCACTATGTGTGTCTGTTCCGGCGTGGCCACCCCTCAGCCCGCTCACCGATGACGCTGGAACAGTTCAGCCAGCTGGAGCATGTTCGTGTGGTGGCGGCAGGCACGGGGCATGGCGAGATCGACGACCTGCTGGCCTCCGCTGGTGTGCAGCGGCGCATGCGCCTGGCGGTGCCGCATTTCATCGCGGTGGGGCATATCCTGCAGAGCACCGACCTGATCGCCACCGTCCCCGAGCGCTTCGCTGACCGGTGCATCGAGCCTTTTGGCCTGGCCAAGTCACCGCACCCGGTGGCGTTGCCGGACATCGCCATCAATCTGTTCTGGCATGCCAGGTTCAACCGTGATCCGGCCAACATGTGGATGAGGCAATTGCTGGTGGAGTTGTTTGCGGACGTTGAACCGGAATCAAGGTAGCACCGGCTCTATCACGGTCAGTGATGGGGTCCATTCGGTTGGCTGGCTTGGCGAGCGGCCGCAAAGGCGCCACCATCCCAGCCCTTGCCAGTTGCAGGTTGGCAAGCCCCGATCGTTCCCATTCCACGCTGGCCTTCTAGGACTGACCATGCCGCAGGTGCTGCCCACATCACTTCTGGAATCTCGGGCCGCCAGGCTGGATCTGGCCCGGCAGCGATTCTTTGACGAGGGTCTGGCGCCAACCGGGGTGGTCAGCGATGCGGTCTTCGAATCATGGGCGCGATGTCTGCGGCTGCGCCATTCGCCCTCGGACCGAGCCGTCTTCCAGCCCGTCACCGCCAGTCGGGCTCATCTGGCTTTGCAGAAGAATCGGCAGCTCTACGAGGCCTGGCTGCACGAGTTGCCACGTCTGGAAGCGGTGCTTGGCATCAGTTCATGCGCCGCGATGCTGACCGATTCGACCGGCGTGCTGATCGGCGCCACCTGTGCCGGCCGCTCCCATGAAGAGCTGATGCCGGTGGCGACGCGAGTCGGGGTGGATCTCTCCGAGGGCGCCGTCGGCACCACCGCGCCGGGCATCGTCATACGTACCGGCAAACCCGTTCGGGTGCTGGGCGGTGAGCACTTCTTCGAAGGAGTGACGGCGATGTATTGCTCGGCGGCACCCATCCGTGATGCCGGGGGTGCCATCGCCGGTGTGCTGGACATTTCGAGTGAGAGCATCCCGTTCGGGTTTGATGCCGCCAGCGTGGTCGGCTTGTATGCCGGGGCGATCGAGAACCGCCTTCTCATCAGGCAGTCCACCGACCATCTGGTGATCCGGTTCCAGGTCTCGCCAGAACTGCTCGACTCGGCGCTGGTGGCCTTGGTCGGGATCGACGCCAAGGGCTGCGTGGCCTGGCAGAACGGCGCCGCACGCGGCTTGCTGGGCCTGAGTTCGCCCAACATGCTGCCGGCCAACAGATCGACCGAGCAGACGCTCGGCACCGAACTGAGAGGGCTGACAGCGCTACCTGAGCACGGCGCCGGATTGCTCACGCTTCCCAACGGCTTGATGGTCTGGGCCCGCGCTGAAATGCGCGCCCCCGACGGGTACCGTGGACTTGTGCAGGCCCCTTTCGAGGCCACGTCAGGTCCAGCGCAGCAGATCGCACCCGCTGCGATCGAGAGCCATCCGGCTCATGCTGCAGCCGAGCCTCGGCCAACCGAGCTGGCAGGTGCGATGTCGGTCGAGGATCAGCTTATCAATGCAGTTGAAGATGCCGCTACCAGTTTGGGTGCTGCAGCCGGAACCCTTCGCGAGACCGACCGTGAGGTGATCGAGCGCACCCTGGAGCGCTGCGGCGGCAACGTGTCCGAGGCCGCACGGCTGCTCGGCGTGTCGCGCGGCCTGATCTATCGACGCATGAAGCCCGCTGCCGAGGCATGTGTTCTCAAACGGAACAACTCGCCGGATCCGCGTTAACCCGAGATTTCTCCGAACCAGGGCCAGCCGTACCTTCCGCTACCGCTTGAAGGGCCCATCGCATGTTTTCGAGGTGCCCTCTTGCTGAACCGGACACCGGAGAAACCTGTGAAGAAATCGTTCCCTTCGAACTCCATCCCCACGATCGAGCAGCTTGAACATTCGCTGATCACCGGGCGTCTCAGCCGGCGTGGCTTCATTCGCGCCGCCGCTGCCGTCGGCCTGGCGGGCGCAGGTCTGCAGGCCATGGCCGACGAGCTGGATGCCATTCGTGCCAACCAGTCCGAGCGCGCCGCGCGCCTGCAGTCGGCCTACGACTACGTGATCATCGGCACCGGCAGCGCTGGCTCGGCGTTGATCGGCCGCCTCGCCAAGGCCCAGCCCGATGCCAGCATTCTGGTGATCGAAGCCGGTGACTGGGACACGGCGCCGTCGGTCCTTGACCCGAGCGTCTGGTTCACCAATCTGGGCACCGAGCGCGACTGGAACGATGTGGCGCTGGCCGCCACCAGCACCAACGGCCGCGCCATTCCCGAGCACATGGGCAAGGTCGTCGGCGGTGGCAGCAGCATCAACGCGACCATCTGGGCCCGGCCGTTCAAGAGCGACCTGGAGCACTGGGCCAGCGAAAGCGGCGATGCGGCCTGGGGCTACGAGCACGGCTTGTCGATCTACCGCCGCATGGAAAACTGGCAAGGCAAGCCCGACGCCCGCTACCGTGGTCAAGGTGGCCCGGTCTGGTGTCAGCCCGCAGCGAATCCGCACCCGATCGCCCCTGCGATGCTGCGAGCCTGCAAGAGCCTGGGCTATACCGTGCTGGAGGATCAGAACGGCGCGCGCGAGGAAGTGGGCGAGGGCTTTGCCCTCATGAATCAGATCATTCGGGATGGCCAACGCCAGAGCATGGCGCGCTCCTACCTGTATCCGGTCCTCGGGCAGAAGAACGTCACCTTGCTGGTGAACACGCATGTGGATCGGCTGACGTTTGCTGGCACGCGCGCCACCGGGGTCGAGCTGTCTGCGGCCCATGGCGGCCGCAAGATCCAGGCGAAGTCGGAAGTGATCGTGTGTTCCGGCGGCATCAACACCCCCAAGCTGATGATGCTGAGCGGCATCGGCGACGAAGCCCAGCTGCGCCAGCACGACATCAAGACGCTGCTGCATGCGCCGGAGGTGGGCAAGAACTTCCAGGATCACTTGCTGCACGGCGGTTGCATCTGGGAGCCCAAGGAGTTCACGCCGCACCGCAACAGCGCGGCCAATGCGGCCGGTTTCGTCAAGAGCCAGGCCGCCCTGGCAACGCCAGACATCAACCTGGTGCAGATCGAATTGCCCTACGCCAGCGAGGTGGTGGGCAAGCGCTACGCGCCGCCAGCCACCAGCTGGGCCCTCTGCGCGGGGCTGGTGGCACCGAAGAGCCGTGGCGAGATCCGTCTGCGCTCATCCAACCCGGCCGATCGCCCGATCGTCGATGCCCGCTTCATGAGTCATCCGGACGATGTGACCGCTCTGGGCCGTGGTATCGAGGTGGCGCGCAGCATCGGCAATTCGGCCGCCATGAGTGACCACGTCAAGCGTGAAGTGGCGCCAGGCCAGAAGCTGACCGGCCAGGCGCTCGACGATTTTGTCCGGGACGGCGCGACCACCTACTTCCACCAGGTCGGCACCTGCCGCATGGGCAAGGACGACAAGGCGGTGGTGGATGCCCAGCTGCGCGTCAAGGGCATCCAGAACCTGCGCATTGCCGACAGCTCGATCATGCCGCGCATTCCTGGCGTGGCCACCATGGCGACCTGCGCACTGATCGGTGAACGCATGGCGGAAATCCTGACCGCGCGCACCTGACCCACTCTGTCTGAATCCACGGGGCTGCTGCTGGCAGCCGGCCTCCAAACCAGTTATTGCGAGCCATCATGGAAACCCAACTCCTTGTCAACAACGAACCGCGTGCGGCCCAAGGCGGTTCGACCTTCGATCGTCGCCATCCGGTCAGCGGCGAATTGGTCACCCGTGCCGCCGCTGGCAGCGTCGAAGATGCGCTCGCTGCTGCCGAGTCGGCCGGTGCCGCCTTCAAGACTTGGCGCCACACGGCCCCGAGCGAACGTCGCCGCATCCTGCTGAAGGCGGCCGATGCCCTGGAGGCACGCACCCCCGCCTTCATTGAAGCGATGGCGGCTGAAGTGGGAGCCTCGGCGCTGTGGGCCGGCTTCAATGTCTACCTCGCGGCCAACCTGTTCCGTGAAGCGGCCTCGCTGGCGACCCAGATCCAGGGCGAGACCATCCCGACCGACAAGCCCGGCGCCCTGTCCATGACCGTGCGTCAGCCGGTGGGCGTGATCCTGAGCATCGCGCCCTGGAACGGACCGGTCGTTCTGGCGGCGCGGGCGATTGCCTATCCGCTGGTGTGCGGCAACACGGTGGTGTTCCGTGCCTCCGAGGCCAGCCCGAAGACCCACATGCTGGTGGCCGAGGCGCTGGTGGAAGCCGGCCTGCCGGCGGGCGTGCTGAACGTGCTGACCAACGCGCCGCAAGACGCACCGGAAGTGATCGACGCGCTCATCGCCCACAAGGCGGTGCGGCGCATCAACTTCACCGGCTCGACCCGCGTGGGCCGCATCATTGCCCAGAAGGCCGCTACGCATCTGAAGCGCTGCCTGCTGGAGCTGGGCGGCAAGTCGCCGCTGGTCGTGTTGGACGACGCCAACGTCGACGAGGCCGTCAAGGCCGCCGTGTTCGGCTCGTTCCTGTACCAGGGCCAGATCTGCATGTCGACGGAACGCATCGTGGTCGATGAGTCGATCGCCGACGAGTTCGTCGCCAAGTTCGCCGCTCGCGCCCAGGAACTGCCAGCCGGTGACCCGATGAAGAACGCCGCCTGTGTCATCGGCCCGATGGTCGCCAAGGAGTCCGGCGCACGCCTGAACAGCCTGATTGACGACGCGCTGGCCAAGGGCGCCACGCTGGCGACCGGCGGTCATGCCGATGGTGCGGTGATGCCAGCGACGATCGTCGATCACGTCAAGCCGGGCATGAAGATCTACGACGAGGAGACCTTCGGCCCGATCACGACGGTGGTGCGCGTCAAGGGCGTGGACGAAGCCGTGGCCGTTGCCAACGACACCGCCTACGGCCTGTCGGCGGGTGTCTTCGGCCGTGACGTGACGCGCGCGCTGGGCGTGGCGCTGCAGGTCGATTGCGGCTCGGTGCACGTCAACGGCGCCACCGTGCAGAACGAGGCGCAAGCCCCGTATGGCGGCATGAAGAACAGCGGCTATGGCCGCTTCGACGGCCGCGCGGTGATCGACGAATTCACCGAGCTGAAGTGGATCACGCTGGAACCGTCGGTCCAGCAGTACCCGATCTGACCGGGCGGATCGAAGATCCCGCAGGGGCACGTCATTGCGGCGTGCCCCGACTTGCCATCCACAAGGCCTGGATACGGACGAGTGAGCGGCCAGTCTCACCAGGGCCGCAGGCCGACAAGCGTGGTGTGGCGGGTCGGTTCGGCATGACCTTTGACACATCGACGGCCGGCCCGGCTGGCGCGTATAAGTTTCCGTTTTCCCCCACACGCCGGGAGCATGGTCATGATCGATACCCAACCAGCCGTGGGCGCTCTCCCTCGCGTCGTGGTGTTCATTCAAGAAAACAAGACCACTGATTTCTACTTTCCGACCCTGGCCAAGTGGGGCGCCAAGATCAAACCTGGCGGCACGCTGCTGGCGGCGGCGCCCGCCCACGACCAGCCCCACGATCGCTCGGCCTGGGTGCACTATCGGATGGGCGACTACCCGGCCTTGGCGGCGCAGATCGACAACGACGCGGTCATCCCTTACTACTCGTGGCTGGCCAAGACCTTCACGTTCTGTGATCACCACTTCGGGCTGGGCACCAATTCGACGCCAGGCCATATGCTGGCGGTTGGCGGGCAGACGCCGACACTGAAGAATCCGCCCTTCGGCGCGGCCGGGCCGCAGTGGGATTTGCCAAGTATCTTTCTGCATGCCGAGCGGGCCGGTCTGGGCTGGGCGGCATTTACCGACAGCCCGCATTACCCGATCAAGTTCTATACCGAACTCAATACGCCGGCCGCACACAAGAATATCCACTCGGCGGCCAATTTCGTGACGCTGGCCAAGGCCGGCAAACTGCCGCAGCTGGTTTATGCCTGGGGCCCCAGCGGCGCCGATGAGCATCCACCCAGCCAGGCCGGTGACACGCAGTACGTCGCTCGTGGCCAGCAAGCCATCTGGGATCGGGTCAATGCGGTGGTCCAGGGGGGGCATTGGCATGACACGATCTTCATCCTGACCTGGGACGACTGGGGCGGTTATGCCGATCACGTCGTGACGCCCGACCTCGAAAACGTCCCTGACGCCTTGCACCCGCAGGGTTTTCCGATCATCGGCGGCGCGCGCATTCCGCTCATCATGTTTGGTGGCGCGGTCAGGCAGGGCATCGACAACACCTGGCATTCGCATGCCAGCATTCCCAAGACCATCATCGACCTGCTGCAGTTGCCGGCCTTCGGTGTACCGCGCGTCGACCAGGCGCCGTCGCTGGCCGGTTTCGTGAGTCGAGCGGCCAAGCGGCCGTCACCGCCTGCGCCGGGCACGGCGATCGTCCAACCGACGCCACCCACGCCGACGCCCGTGCCGATCGAGCCGCCGCCATGGCGCGGGCCGCTCAGTCAGCCCATGCCGGCACTGATTGCCAATCACGGCCAGACGATTCCGGCCCCCACCGACGCGCTGGTCCACCCCGCACCGCCCAAGGCGCCGCTCGCATGAGGCCAGTCAGCGGCCGGCGGTAACGCCTGCCCGCGACACCCCGACGGCCCCGACACCCCGAGCCATCACCGGCGGCCTGTGCCCGGTGCTGTATCGTGCTGCAACCAATCTCCAGCAAGGGTGTTGATCTTGAGTTACGACTACAGTTCGTCGAGCGCGACCCTGGAACTGCCCAACCCCTACAAGGTGCAGAACCAGGCACTGTTCCTGTCGGGTGCCGTGCTCTTTTGCGGTGGCTTGTCGGCGCTGTTCACAGCGCGCAATTCGCTCGCCGTCATTCCTTTGGTGCTGGGCCTGTCGCTGGTGCTGCTCGGTCTGGTGTCCTTCGCGGTGGCGGCCAAGCGCTTGCGGTTCTTCTTCGGCCGTGGCCGGCCGCGCTCGCTGGCGCCCGAGATTCCCCCGACCGCCACCGGCACCTCGCCTGCGGCGACCGAGCTCAAGCGGCTGCTGCGCGATGGCGCGCTGACCTACCCGGAACCGGTCGGTGCGGTCGATGGCGTGCTCTACCACTGGTTTCCGCGCCTGATCACGGCCCCACTGGCGGTGCAGACGCAAGCCCGCAGCGCATTTTTCAACCTGTGCGCCATGCTGGCCGCCACCCTGAGCTTCATCGCGGCCTGGGGTGTGTTCGGCAATGCCGGCAACCGGCCGCTGCTGTCGATCGCGTACTTTGCGTTCGGGCTGATCTTCCTGCTGCGGCCCATCCTCGGCGCCGGCAAGGCGCAGCTCAATATCCGCACGCTGGCCTTGCTCATCACCATCACGGTGGTCGGGCCGGCCCTGTTCGGTTTGATCAGCAAGGCCATCGGCGCCGTGATCGCCAGCGCGCTCAGCAGCAAGGGCATAGCGCTGGCCGAGCTGTCGCTGGCACCGCAGACCTTCATGCTGCTGATCTCCGGCACGCTGGCCGCAGCGCTGCTGCTGCTGTCGGCGCTGCAGCAGGTGGCACCGCCGCCGCCGACCCAGACCAGCATGGAGCAGCTGCGCCTGTCGCTGAACGTGCCACCCAGCCTGCTGCTGGACGAGCTGGAGCGGCGCATGCAGGAACAATGGACCGAGCGCATTCCGAATCGGCGCTACGCCCGCACCACCCCGCTGATCGACCCGTCGCGCCATTCCGGCCCGTTTGCCGGCGAGCTGCTGGAAGAATCCCAGCCCACGCCGATGCAGCACATGGTGCCTGCCAGCATCGGGCAGGCGTTCAATTCAAGACAGCACCGCTTCCTGACCGCGCTCGACCTTTACGCCACCGCGCTGGTCGCCATCGCCACGGTGTGTGCGGTGCTGTTTGCCCATGGCAGCGCACCCGGCGTGGAGTTGCCGCTGAAGCTGTTCGGCGCCTCGTCGATCTTCCTGGTGGTGGCGGGTTTCTGTTTTCGGTCATCGGCGCTGCTGTGGGGGCGCTTCAACTTCGAGTCGGTCATCACCTGGGTCGAGATGGAAGGCACCTACCAGACCGCCAGCATGGGCACCGGCTTCACCGCCAAGGTGCAGACCAGCAACCAGATCGTCCGCACCGAGGCGATGACGCTGCGCGTCTGGCGCGCCCGCATCGAGTCGGTGGTGTTCGGCAAGGAAGGGCCGCGCCAGATCACCGCCATGTTCTCGACCGACCAGGAGTCGAGGGAGCTGGCGCAGCACCTGGCCGATTTCGGCCGCAACCGCTCCAGCATGGTGGCACCCGACAGCCCGGAAGACATGAAGCGCATCGCCGCACTGGCCCATGCGGAGCGTGCCCTGGCCAGCGCGAGCGGGGCGCCATCGCTGGCGGACATCGGCCTGGCGGCGGCACTCGCCGCACCCGCCGGCCAGATGCCCGCGCAGATTGCCGACAGCGGCCAGAAGGCCAAGTTCTGCCGCCACTGCGGCGCGAAAAACGCAGCCGATGCGCGCTTTTGCCAAGGCTGCGGCGAGAAGTTCGAGGGCTGAGTTTCAGCAGATCAAGCGCAAGACAGAATCGGTCGGCATCACCAGGACTCAATGACACTTTTTTTCAATATCCTGGTGCTGCTGGTCGGGCTGATCGTGGCGCAGCCGGCTGCCGCAGACGATCTGCTCATGGCTTGCGCGGTCCTGGAGGATCCGTCCGGCACGCTGACGATCACCGATGTGGTGGGGCGAGATTTCACGCCGATCGCGTCGGCCCTTTCCAAGGGCTACACATCGTCGGCATTCTGGCTGCGCGTGCAGGTGCGTGCGCCCCTGAAAGGCAACGAGGTGGTGCTGCGCCTGCGGCCGACCTTCCTTGATGAGATTCGACTCTTCGAGCCCGATGCTGGTGCTCCGCGTGACTGGAAAACGCGGGTGACGGGCGACCGCTACGCCTATGCCGCGCGTGACCGGCCTTCGATCATCCCGAGTTTTGTCGTCAATGTGACGGCGCCACAGGCGACCTATTACCTGCGCCTGACGACGACCAGCACCTTGCGGTTTGACGTGGATGCGTTGGAGCCTCATGAGGCTGATCGCAAGGATCATCAGCTCGACTTGCTGCAAGAGTTTTTTGTGCTGCTCATGGTGTGGCTGCTGCTGTGGGCCATTCATGACTACAGGCATCACCGGCAAGCGGTGGTCGGCCTGTTTTGCGTGCACCAGACCGTGTATATCCTGGATACGCTGGCCGTGACGGGTTATCTGGCGCCATGGATGCCGTCGAGTTTTCCTGCGCTGGCCGACCATCTCACCAGCATCCTGATCTGCACAGTGACATTCACCTGTCTGCTGTTCAGCCGGGCGCTGTTCAAACTCTACGCGCCGCCACCCATGCTGATGCGTTGGCTGGATCTGCTGCTGCTGAGCTTTCCGATTGAGTTGGCCGCCATGGCACTCGGTCATGCCGGCCTGGCCCTGCACATCAACGCGGTGGCGTTGCTGGTGCAATTGCCGTGTCTGATGCTGCTGGTTTTTGCTCTGCGGCCCGAGCAAGTGCCGCATCACCGGGTTTTGCAGGTGATTTGCGGGCTGCTCGGACTGCTGATGGCGCTGCTGCAGATATCGATCCTTGGCGGGCTGGATTTCATCGATTCCGATCTGCGGACCGTGCTGATCCTGATCGTTTACGGTGTGGCCAACAGCACCCTGGTGGCGATGATGTTGTACGAGCGTTCGCGTCAACTGCGCCGTCAGGCCCGGCAGTCGGCGCTGGAGCTTGAATTGGCAAAGCGCTCGCTGGATCTTGAACGGCAACTCAAGGAGCAGGCAGAAACGCAGGCTCGCACCGATTATCTGACCGGGCTGTACAACCGGCGGCACTTTGCCCAATTGGCCGAGCGTGAAATCGCGCGGTCAATTTCGCAGCAATTGCCCATGTCCCTGTTGATGATCGACGTCGATCACTTCAAGTCGATCAACGATACCTGGGGACATGCGGTTGGCGACGAGGTTCTGCAGCGGGTGGCGCAACTCATCAAAGCCACGCTGCGCGACCTGGATATTGCCGGCCGGATCGGTGGCGAAGAGTTTTCTGTGGTGCTGCTTGAAACCGCCGGTGAACCGGCCCGGGAAATTGCACAACGGATTTGCACGACCATTGAAAATACCTTGATGACCTGGCAGGCCGGCGTTCAGGTGCAAGTCACGGTCTCGATCGGCTTGAGCGCGTTGAATCATCGCCAGGTTGATCTGGACAAGCTGCTGCGCGAGGCCGATCAGGCACTTTATGAGGCCAAGCAAGCGGGGCGCAACCGGATTTCATACTGACCGGAGGCGCTCATGAACGCATTGACCGTGCCGCCACATAACACGAAAGATCGGCCGTGCCGACCATCCACCGCCAGTTGTTTGCGCATACCGCGACGCGTCGCTTGCGTGATGTCATCCTCTCGGCCAGCGACGATGTGCAGACGCATCGCGACAAGCTGGCTCGCATCGTGCTGGACGAGATGGTCCAGTTCGTCGGCCTGCTCGATCGCGACGGCATCACGCTGGAGATCAACCGTGCGGCGCTCGAAGGCGCGGCGATCCGGCTCGACGACATTCAGGGCCAGCCGTTCTGGGAAGCGCGCTGGTGGGCGGTGTCGCAGGAGACAGTGGCGGCCACGCGGGAGCTGGTGCGGCGCGCCAGCCAGGGCGAGTTCGTGCGCTGCGATGTCGAGGTGTTCGGCAAGGCGGCCGGCGAGGAGACGATCGTCATCGACTTCTCGCTGTTGCCGGTGCGCGACCACGAGGGCCGCATCGTGTTCCTGCTGGCCGAAGGGCGCGACATCACCGAGAAAAAGCGTGCCGAAGCCGAGATCGCGCGCAAGACCGAGGAGCTGCAGAACCTGCTCGACAAGCTGCGCCAGACCGATCAGCTCAAGAGCGACTTCTTTGCCAACATCAGCCACGAGCTGCGCACGCCGCTGGCGCTGATCCTCGGCCCGGCCGAGGCGCTGCTGTCCGGTGGCGCCAACCTGACCGTGTCGCAGCGCCGCGACCTGAACGTCATCCACCGCAACGCCGCCACGCTGCTCAACCACGTCAACGACCTGCTTGATCTGTCCAAGCTCGACGCCGGCAAGATGGGCTTGAACTACGCCCGCATCGATCTGGCGCGTGCGGTCCGCAAGGTGGCCGAGCAGTTCCACGCCATCGCGCCGCAGCGGCCGGTGGCGTACGCCATCGAGGCGCCCGAGTCGCTGCCGGCCGAGGTCGATCCCGGCAAGGTCGAGCGCGTGGTGCTGAACCTGCTGTCGAACGCCTTCAAGTTCACGCCCGCTGGCGGCCGCATCCGGCTGGTGCTCGAACCCAGCGCGCACGGCACGCTCGTGCTGAGCGTGCAGGACTCCGGCCCGGGCGTGCCGCCTGGCATGCGGCGCGCCATCTTCGAGCGCTTCCGGCAGGTGCAGAGCGGCACGACGCGCGAGGTCGGCGGCACCGGGCTCGGCCTGGCCATTGCCAAGGAATTCGTGGATCTGCACCACGGCACGATCGCGGTGTCGCCGGCGCCGGGCGGCGGCGCGCTGTTCCAGGTCGAGCTGCCGCTGCAGGCGCCGCCCGGATCGTACGTGCGCGATGCGCTGACGCTGCCGGACGACCAACCGAACGATCAGCTCGATGCGCAGGATCGTCGCACCGGCAAGGCAACAGGTCGGGACGACGGCAGCGAAGCCGGCAGGGACAGCAGCGTGGTTGCGGCGCAGCTGCCGCGCGAGGCCGAAAGCCTCGGCGCCGCCTCGGCCGCCGACGAGCGTGCCACCGTGCTGGTGGTCGAGGACAACGCCGACATGCAGCACTTCATCATCGAGGTGCTGGCCAGCGACTACCGCGTCGTCGCCGCCGCCGACGGCGAGCAGGCGCTGGCCTACGCGCAGGCCGAGCCGCCCGACCTGGTCGTCACCGACCTGATGATGCCCCGGCTCGGCGGCGACCGGCTGGTGGCCCGGCTGCGCGAGCTGCCGCGCCTGATGCAGGTGCCGGTGCTGGTGCTGTCAGCCCAGGGCGACGAGGCGCTGCGGGCCCGGCTGCTGGCCGAATCGGTGCAGGACTACGTCACCAAACCGTTCTCGGCCCACGAGCTGCGCGCGCGGGTGCGCAACCTGGTGATGATGAAGCAGGCCCGCGACGCACTGCAGCGCGAGCTGGCGACGCAGAACGAGGATCTGTCGCAGCTGACGCGCCAGCTGATCTCGAACCGGCAGACCCTGCAGCGCAGCATGGAAGCGCTGCAGGAGTCCGAACACCGCTGGCGCGCGCTCTACGAACACTCGCCGGTCGGCATCGCCCTGACCGATGCGAACGGGCAGATTCGCGCCACCAATCCAGCCTTCCAGAACATGCTCGGCTACTCCAGCGAGGAGTTCAGCAACGGCTCGATCCTGAAGATCACGCCGGAGGAAGACCACGCCACCATGCAGGCGCGCATTGCCCGGCTGGTCGCCGGCGAGGTGCGCGACTACCACCTGCAACGGCGCTATCAGCACCGCGACGGCCACGTCGTCTGGGCCAACACCAGCGTCTCGGTCATCCCCGCCGCGCGTCGCGCGCCGCGCATGCTGGTGGTGGTGGCCGAGGACATCACCGAGCGCAAGCAGGCCGCCGAAGCGCTCGGCAAGGCCCAGCACGAGCTGGCCCGCGTCGCCCGCGTCTCGACGCTGGGCGAGCTGGCAGCGTCGATCGCGCACGAGGTGAACCAGCCGCTGGCGGCGGTGGTCGCGAACGGCCAGGCCTGCCTGCGCTGGCTCGGCGCGCAGTCGCCCAACGAAGACGAGGCCAAGGCGGCGGTGCAGCGCATCGTGCGCGACGCCAACCGCGCCAGCGACGTGATCGCGCGCATCCGCAGCTTCCTGCGGCGCAGCGAGTTCTTGCCCAGCCGGGTCGATATCGACGAGGTCATCGGCGAAGTGATCGGGCTGGTGCAGGCCGAAGCGCGCGCGCACGGCGTGTCGATCCGGCACCGCTCGGCTCACGACCGGCCGACGCTGCCGCCCGTGCTGGCCGACCGCGTGCAGCTGCAGCAAGTCATCCTCAACCTCGTGATGAACGCGCTGGAGGCGATGAGCGCTGCTGACAGCGTGCCGCGCGAGCTGGCGCTGAGCGCGCGAGTGCAGGCGGCAGCGAACCCAGGGGAGGGCGAGACGGCAGGACTGGACCGGCTGCCGACCTTGCACGTCGAGGTGCGCGACTCGGGCGTCGGCATCGCCCCGGCCGATCGCGAGCGCATCTTCGACGCCTTCCACACCAGCAAGCCCGAAGGCCTGGGCATGGGCCTGGCCATCAGCCGCTCGATCATCGAGGCGCACGGCGGCCGGCTCTGGGTCACGTCCAACGCGGGGCCCAATGACGACCGTGGCTCGACCTTTCACTTCACCCTGCCGATGGATCACGCATGAACTCGCTCGTCTTTGTGGTCGATGACGACCTGTCGGTGCGCGAAGCACTCAGCAGCCTGATCCGTTCGGTCGGGCTGCGGGTCGAGACCTACCCGTCGGCGGCCGAGTTTCTGCAGCGCTTGCCGCAACCCATCGACGGCCCGGCCTGCCTGGTGCTGGACGTGCGCATGCCGGGCATGAGCGGGCTGGAGCTGCAGCGCGAGCTGAACCGCGCCGTGCCGCCGCTGCCGATCGTCTTCATCACCGGCCACGGCGACATTCCGATGACGGTGCGCGCCATCAAGGCCGGCGCGGTCGAGTTCCTGCCCAAGCCGTTCCGCGACCAGGATCTGCTCGACGCCATCGAGCAGTCGCTGGCGCTGGCCGCATCGGCGCAGCGCGAACACGAGGCCAACCGCACCCTGCGCGAGCGCTTCGAGGCGCTCACGCCGCGCGAGAAGGAAGTGCTGGTGCTGATGGTGCAGGGCCTGCGTAACAAACTGACCGCCGACCGGCTCGGCATCAGCGAAGTGACGGTGAAAGTGCACCGCCACCACATCATGGAAAAGATGCAGGCCAAGTCGCTGCCGATGCTGGTCGGGATGTGCGACCGGCTCGGGCTGCGGCAGGCCGAGGCGTAGCCAGGAAACCTGGTGCCCGAAAGGAATGGCATCAGTTCAGCCGGCATTTCAACAAATGCGCGGCAACTGCTCGCCGCTGAGCCAATCGACCACGCGCCGGCCGCCGAAGCGGGTGGCCATCTGCACGAAGCGGTGCGGGTCGGTGGTGACCGTGCCGATGCGGGCGGCGTCCACGCCGAGCGGGTGGGCGCGCATCACCGCCAGCAGCGCGTCAGCCACCTCGGGCGCGCAGACCGCGATCAGCTTGCCTTCGTTGGCGACGTAGAGCGGATCCAGCCCGAGCAGCTCGCAGGCCGCCTCGACCTGCGGCTTGACCGGAATCGCCGCTTCCTGCAGCAGCATGCCGGCGCCGGACTGGCGCGCGATCTCGTTCAGCGTGGTGGCCAGGCCGCCGCGCGTCGGGTCGCGCAAGGTGCGCACGCTGCCTTCCGGCACGGTGGCCAGCATCGCGGCGACCAGCCCGTTCAGCGCGGCGCTGTCGGACAGGATGGTCGTCTCGAACTCCAGCGACTCGCGCTTCGAGAGCACCGCCACGCCGTGGTCGCCGATCGTGCCCGACAGCAGCACCACGTCGCCCGGCCGCGCCTCGGCGCCGCCGATGCGCCGCCCAGCCGGCGCGTGGCCGATGCCGGTCGTGCTGATGAACACGCCGTCGCCCTTGCCCTTCTCGACCACCTTGGTGTCGCCGGTGACGATCGCCACGCCGGCCTCGCGCGCGGCCGCCGCCATCGATAGGGCGATGCGCTGCAGATCCGCCAGCGGGAAACCCTCTTCGAGGATGAAACTGGCCGACAGATACAGCGGCGTCGCGCCCAGCATCGCCACATCGTTGACCGTGCCGTGCACTGAGAGGCCGCCGATGTCGCCACCCGGAAAGAACAGCGGCGAAATCACATGCGCATCCGTCGCCACCACCAGCCGATGCCCGGCCGGCAACGCGGGCAACAGCGCGCCGTCATTGCCCTGACGCAGAAACTCGTTGTCGAAGGCGCGCGCGAACAACTCGTCGATCAGCTGCGCAGCGGCCCGGCCACCGGCGCCGTGGTTCATGTCGATGCGGCCGGTTTTGAGGTCGAGGGGGCGGAGATATTCTTTTTTGACGCTCATTGAGTCACCACCGCAATATCCCTGAATCTTCCATACGAATAATGCGCCGCACAAGCGCCTTCGCTCGACACCATGCACGAGCCCATCGGGTTGTCGGGCGTGCAGACGGTGCCGAAGAGTTTGCAGTCGGTTGGGCGCTTGACGCCGCGCAGGATGGCGCCGCAGTCGCATTGCTTGTGGTCGGGCACGGCTTGGTAGCGCAGATCGAAGCGCTGTTCGGCGTCCCACTGGGCGAAGGCGGGGCGGATTTTCAGGGCGCTGTAGGGCACTTCGCCCAGGCCACGCCATTCGAAGCTTTCGCGCAGATCGAAGATTTCGGCCACCAATTTCTGCGCCGCCAGATTGCCCTCGCGGTTGACGGCGCGGGTGAATTCGTTCTCGACCTCGAAGCGGCCTTCGTTGACCTGGCGCACCAGCATCAAAATGGCCTGCATGACGTCGAGCGGCTCGAAACCGGCAATGACGACCGGTTTGCGGTAATCGCGCGCAAAACCCTCGTAGGGCGCCGAGCCGATCAGGATACTCACGTGTGCCGGGCCGATAAACCCGTCCAGCGGCACGGTGCCCCATTGCTTGACTTCGGGTGATTCCAGAATGTGCGTGATGGCGCTTGGCGTCAGCACGTGGCAGCTCAGCACGCTGAAGTTGGCCAGATTCTCCTTGGCGGCCTGTTTGATCACCAGCGCGGTCGGCGGCGTGGTGGTCTCGAAACCGATGGCAAAGAAAACCACCTCGCGGGTCGGGTTGGTGCGGGCAATCTTCAGCGCGTCGGCGGGCGAATAGACCATGCGGATATCCGCGCCGCGTGCCTTGGCGCGGGTCATCGACAGGCTGCCCGAGGCCGGCACGCGCATGGTGTCGCCGTAGGTGCAGACGATGGCGTTGTGTTCCAGCGCGAGCCGGATCGCCTGGTCGATGCGGCCGATCGGCAGCACGCAGACCGGGCAGCCGGGGCCGTGAATCATGCGTACGGCGGCGGGCAATAACTCGGTGACGCCGTAGCGCGAGATGGCGTGCGTATGGCCGCCGCAAAACTCCATGAAACTGTAGTTTCGGCCGGGCTGCACTTCGGCCGCCATCTTGGCGGCAATATGGCGGGCCAGCGTGCCGTCGCGGAATTCGTCAATGTATTTCATGCGGCTTATCCGGCGGCTTGTGCCGCGAATCCTTCAGCAGACTTTTCGGCTTCGGCCAGTTCGGCAAACAGCGCCAGCGTGCGTTCGGCTTCTTCGGCGTCAAGGCGGCCGATGGCGTGGCCGACGTGGACGATGACGTAATCACCCACGGCTGCTTCGGGCACCAGCGCGATGGAGATTTCCTTGCGCACGCCGCCGAGATCGACGACGGCGTTGTCGGCGTCGAGCAGCGCAACAACCAGAGCGGGCAGGGCAAGACACATGATTCAGCTCTCTTGAGGATGCAAAGGCAGCGGAGTGTGCCGTGCGTGCGGTGCATGCGACGGCTGCAGGCCGGACTGGGCGTCGAGCAGCCAGTCGAGCCAGGCGTCCATGCCGGCGCCGCTCTTGGCCGAGACCAGCAGCACCTCGATGCCCGGATTGACGCGGCAGGCGTAGTCGATGCACTGGGCGACGTCGAAGTCGAGGTAGGGCAGCAGATCGGTCTTGGTCAGCACCATCAGGCGCGCGGCGGCGAACATGTCGGGGTACTTGATGGGTTTGTCCTCGCCCTCGGTGATCGACAGGATGGCAATCTTGGCGCGCTCGCCCAGATCCCACATCGCCGGGCAGACCAGGTTGCCGACGTTCTCGATCATCAGCAGGGCACCCGGCGCGGCAGGTTCGTGGTGGTGCTCGTGGTGAGCGTGGTCGTGATGCGCGTGGTCGTGGTCATGCGGATGATCATGCAGCGGCAGGCGCGCAAAGGCGGCGGCGACCATCGGCGCGTCGAGGTGGCAACCCTTGCCGGTGTTGACCTGGATGGCCGGCGCGCCGGTGGCGCGGATGCGGTCGGCGTCATGCGAGGTCTGCTGGTCGCCTTCGATCACGCCGACCGGCAACTGCGGCGCGCGTGCTTTCAGCGCCTCGATGGTCGCCACCAGCAGGGTGGTCTTGCCCGAGCCGGGACTGGAGACCAGGTTGTAGGCGACCACGCCGTGGCCGGCGAAATGGGCGCGGTTCTGCGCTGCGACGGCGTCGTTGGCGCCGAGCACGTCGGCTTCGAGCTTGATGGCGCGCGCCTGGCTCATGCCGGGCACCGAGACGCGCGCGCTGCCGGCGCCGAAGTGCAGATCGCCCGTGGCGTTGTGCGCATGCTCATGCGAATGATCGTGGTCGTGGTGATCAGCCACCGAGCCGGGTGTGCCGGTGGAGCAACCGCAGATGACGCACATGGCAGGTTCTCGTCGTTGAAAGTGGCGAAGTATCGGTCCGACTCAGCCGGAAACCTGGGCCGGCGCGTCGTGCACCAGCAGATCGACCACGCGCAGCTCGGTGCCGCCGGTTGGCTGCAACTGGTAGCCGCCGCAGTGCGGGCAGGCGTCGGCGCGCGAGCTGATCGGCACGCTCGCGCTGCAACGCGGGCACCAGGCACTGCCGGGCGGCGCGTCGATCAGGATCTCGGCCTCGGCCAGACAGGTGTCGTGGCGGATGGCGTCGAGCGCAAAGCGCAGCGCCTGCACCTCGACGCCCGAGAGCGCGCCGGCCTCCAGCCGCAGTTGCGCCACAAGCGCAAACCCTTCGCGTGCGGCGGCGTCCTCGACCAGACGCAGGATGCCGCCGGCCAGGCTGAGTTCATGCATGCGAGTTCCTTTTGATATCAGCCGCGCCGCGCCGCCTCGATCGCCGCAATGTCGATCTTGCTCATCTGCATCATGGCCTCGAAGGCACGCTTGGCCGCCGCGCGGTCGGGGTCGCTGATCGCCGCCGTGAGCGCGCGCGGCGTGATCTGCCACGACAGACCCCACTTGTCCTTGCACCAGCCACAGGCGCTGGCCTGGCCGCCGTGGCCGATGATGGCGTGCCAGAGGCGGTCGGTTTCAGCCTGATCGTCGGTCGCCACCTGGAACGAGAACGCCTCGCTGTGCCGGAAGTCCGGGCCGCCGTTCAGGCCGAGGCAGGGGATGCCCATGACGGTGAACTCCACGGTGAGCACATCGCCCTCCTTGCCGGCGGGATAGTCGCCGGGCGCGCGATGCACCGCGTGCACCGCGCTGTCCGGAAACGTCGCGGCATAGAACTGCGCGGCGTCCAGGGCGGTGCCGTCGTACCAGAGACAGATCGTGTTCTTGCTGGTCATGTCCAAGCTCCAGGCGGTGGTGAGTACGGCGCTCAGCTTATGGCCAAGCCGCAGCCCAGCTCGTCCAGCAGCTGCATGACCTGGTTTTCGAAGGCGGCTATGGGCTGCGTATGGAGCATCCCGGACGGAGGTGGATAGGGCAGCCAGCGCTGCTGCCCGCGCCCGCGCTAGCCATGCACCGGTCCGGCGACGTGAGCGCGCGCCGCTTCGATGACGGCCCTGGAGTTGCTGGCCAGCAGCTCGCGCGGCTTGCGGCCGCCCAGCAGCGAACTGCTCGACTCGAACCACGAGGCGACCCGGAACGGCGAGTAGCCGTCGAGGATCTTCAGCACCTCTTGCACTTCGGCAATCGGGCTGCCCAGCGGATCGAACTCGTAGTCGGGAAACATCTTCTGCCCGGTGTGCTCGATGGCAAAGATGCGGCCCTGATTCAGCCACCGGCTGGCCAGCGAGTGCTTGTTCACCGCCTTCGGGTCAGCACGGGTGCCAACCTCCTTCGAGGTCAGCCAGGGGGTGCCACTCAAGATGGCATCAATCGCGCGCTGCTGCAGGCGCTGTGCGACCGGATCCAGGCGTCGCACGGCGGTCTGGTCCACCAATTCCTGGGTTGGCATTGGCTTCACGTGTCGCGCCGGCTGCGC
This sequence comes from Leptothrix sp. (in: b-proteobacteria), assembly GCA_041083665.1. Taxonomy (GTDB): domain Bacteria; phylum Pseudomonadota; class Gammaproteobacteria; order Burkholderiales; family Burkholderiaceae_C; genus Sphaerotilus. The sequence continues at coordinate 26,392 of JBFPGZ010000038.1, read as the reverse complement.
AGGCGCCGCACGCTGCAGCGCCACGATCTTGGCGATTGCATCCAGGGCGCCCGATTCGATCAACTGCGTCACCACGCTGCGAACCGGGTCGTCTGACATGGCAGTCGGTGACACCATGAACCGGCGCTGCTCGGCTTGCCGCTTCAAGAGCCGCCGCCGAGCCAGACGAACGTGTGTGCCGGCACCGGGCAAGGCTGGCGTGCCTGCGGCACTGAGTGAGGATCGCAAAGGCTTCGACATGGCGTGGTGCCCAGGCGGTCCGGCAGACCGGCGCCCAGTGGGTTGGATGCGATTGGTGCGAGTCTACAACCTGCTCGCGATAATCGCGTGGCCTGGGGTGCTATCGGCTCTTGCGGCGGTTGGCAAGGTCACGTCTGCGTGGCGCTGATCGGCAACACCGACATGCAATGCACCCAGGCAATCTGTCGTTCACCGGCGCCGGCCGGCCCTGGGCGCTGGCACCAGCCTACGACATGCTGCCGATGGGTTTCGCGCCCACGGCTGGCGTGGCGCTGCCCGGTGAACTGGCGCCGCCCGTGCTGCGGCCGGTGGTGCTGGCTGAGACGTGGCGGCGGGCGCTGGTGTTGGCAGAGGCGTTTCTTGAGCGGGTGGGCGCGGAAGGGCGGTGGTCGGAGCGGTGGGGAGCGTGCGTGGACGCGCTGGAGCGGTACATGGAGGCGGCGCGGAGGCAGATTGGGCGGATGGGATGACGAAGGTAGAACGGCATATCCCACCCATTGCTGTCTCTCAACAGTAAACGAAGCGGCCAGTCGCCGGGCCAATCCTGACTCCAGAGAGACGGCCTGCAGTGACTGGAACGGACTTTCGTGTTCTTGAAGGGCTGCAACACCTGATAGCAGTCGACTGCGAAGATTTTCGCAGTGCCAGCCCTTCAAGCACGCGTTCTGCGGCGCGGCGCTACCCCCTCTTCCTGCACCATTACCCGGGAGCACGGTGAGCACATAGAGTACGCAGAGAAGCAGGAGAACAGTGAGCACCAAAAGACCGATAAAAAACCAACAATATCAAAGGCTTGGATAAAAATTGCGTGCGGAATCGCGCAACTGACATTTTCTAATCAACTGTTTTTCATGATGATTTGACACTGTGTGTTGACCATTGGAGCTGGTCAATATCCAGTAGAACCTGCGCCACGAATCCTTGCTGACACAGGTCACAACGTCGACACTTCTCCCAGCGAATCAACAGGAGCACCGTGATGGTGAACGTGAAGCAAGCCGGTGCGAAGCGGCTGAAGATGTCGGAGAGAGCCCAGCAGCAGCAGGAATTGCACTTCCCGAAATGCGACCCGCTGTGGCTGTGGCAGCGCAAGGTGAACGACGGCTACACCACGGTGCCACGGACCTTGCCTCTTGTGATGCAGGCCATCGACGATCAATCGAAGGGCCAACCCGCCGGGCACACGTTGTTCTGCCTGTGGGCAAGGTCGCCCGACCATCCGCTCATCATCATTGAGAACCCCGCCACTTTCGCTGCGGAGGCGGGGTTCAGCGGTGAACGCGCTGTCGATACTTGGAGGCGGCGCATGAAACGTTTGGTTGAACTGCGATTCATCGCGGCCAAGAAAGGCCCTGCCGGAGAATTTAGCTATGTACTCCTGCAGAACCCGAATGTAGCGATGGAATGGATGCGTCATAGCACCGGGGTTCAAGACGACCTATATAGCCGATTCCTGACCCGTGTCACAGACGTAGGTGCGTTCAGCGAAATTACTGCTACTCGCTCCGCCTGGGAGGCGTACCGGCTGGCTCAGGCAGTGCAAACTACTCAGGCTGCAGCAGCTCTCGGAGCGACGGCGCCGGCCGGGCCGGGGCCTACCGCCGGTGATTCTTCTGGGTTGACCGCGAATCAAGCTCCGCTAACGGCAGTGACATCCACCTCAGGTGTTGCGTCATGACCCTGCGGAAGTTCGGAGCAGGGACGGACAGTCCATACGTGGCGTTCAAGGACGACCGGGAGCGGAAGTGGGCCCTGGTCTCCAGGGATATTCGCTGGGTACTTGTCGCGGGGGTCATGGCGCTGAGCGGGGTTCCGGCCGTGAAGTGGCAGACCCTCTGGCGCCTCATCGCTGGCGGTTAACCGATGATGTAAATTCTCACTGCATGGACTGCTTCGGGCGCAGGGGCTAGGGACTGTTCGTGACCAAGAACAGACTTCAACCTCTGCCGTTTTATGGTTTCTTGTAAGCGCACGGGGATCACGGCCCACAGGCCGATCGCAGCGCTCGAAGACACAAACTCCGTCAGGCAGGCACCACGCTCATTCCACCCGCCCCCGCGCTACCCGCTCCGCCTCCCTCACCTCCCCCACCATCCTCCGCCGCAACGTCCACAAATAACTGATCGCCACCGCCAGCACCGCCGCTTCGCCGAGCAGCGTCGGACCCGGGCCGAAGCGGGCGGCGATGGCGCCGGCGATCAACCCGCCCAGCGCGTCGAAGCCGAATCGTGTCGAGCTGAAGAACGACACCACACGGCCACGCAGGGGCTCGGGCGCCATGCTCTGCAGCAGCATGTTCACGCCGACGTTGGTCACCGAGATGCCGGAACCGACGCAGGCCATGGCCGGCAACGCAAACACCAGCGTGTGGGTCGAGGCAAACACGGCCAGGCCGACGGCAGCAATGATGGCGCCGCCCAGCACCGCCGTCACCACGCCGGGCACCGAGCGGCGTGACGCCAGCACCAGCGTCGAGACCAGCGCGCCCGCCCCGGCCGCGCCCCACAGCCAGCCGAGCGTGCGTGCGTCACCCGCAAACACTTCACGCGCAAACACCGGCAGCAGCACGGCGTAGGCCGAGGCGGTGATATTGAGCGTGGCCAGCGTGACGATGAGCATGCGCACCGTCCAGGTGTGCCAGGCGTAAGCCAGCCCCTCGCGGAACACCTGGCCCATTGAGCCGCTGGCGCGCGGCGGCTCCACGCCGCGCAGCCAGGCCATGCCGATGATCAGGCCGGCAAACGACATACCGTTCAGCGCAAAGCACATCGCCTCCGACGTCAAGCCCAACAGCAGGCCGGCCAGCGGCGGGCCGATGAAGCGGCCGGAGTTGAATAGCATGGCGTTCAGCGCCAGCGCGTTGGGCAAGTCCTCGCGCCGGCCCACAAAGCTGGCGATGAGCGACTGGCGCAGCGGCGTGTCGAAGCTGTTCATCAGGCCCAGCAGCAGCGACATCGCCACGATGATGCCCGGCGTGATCACGCCGCTCCAGGTCAGCGCCGCCAGCACAAACGCCTGCGTCGCCAGCACGAACTGCACACCCATCAGCCACAGGCGCTTGTTCTGGCGGTCGATCCACGCCCCGGCCAGCGGCCCGACCACGAGCTGCGGAATCAGCGCACAGAACGCCGTCACCCCCAGCAGCAGCGACGAGCCGGTGAGCCGGTACACCAGCCAGGAAAGCGCCACCTGCTGGATCCAGGTGCCCAGGATCGAGACCGCCTGGCCGGCAAAGTAGACGCGGAACGGAGCATGCGCGAGCGCGCGTAGGACGGATGAGGCAGACACGGAGCAGTGGGCGCCAAGGCGGCGCAGGGCATGCGGGGCTGCACAGTGTGCCTACATTGAGCCACTCCCCGGCGCAGCGCATCCCGAGGGCAGTCGGTCGATGGCCATCCTTCGATTTCACCGAAGCGCGCGCCCTCAATCACTTCCGCCAAACTGATTGACGGTTCCGCTGGGCTTGGGAGGGTGGTTGCCGGAACATAGGCGCATGAGCACGCCACTGACAGAACGCCCAGAACGAGCCACCGATCTCGTTGATGCAGCCCAGCCGGTTCCACAGCGCTTGCTGCAGGCGGCCAAGATTTGTTTCCTGGCCGACGACTATCACACCGTGAGCACACGGCGCATCGCCGAGCTGGCGGAGGTCAACGTTTCGATGATCCGCTATTACTTCGGCAGCAAGGAAGGGCTTTACGAGGAGATGATCCGCGTGACCCTGCAGCCGATGCTCGACGTGCTGGATGGTGAGATGCTGCAGACACCGGCCGGCTTTGCCGACTATCTGCGGCTTTACTACCGCACGATGCTGGCGACGCCGGAATTTCCGAAGCTGATCCTGAAGGTGCTGGCGCTGCACCATGGCCCGGGTCGACGCTTCATCCAGCAGTTGCTGGAACGCGGTCGCACGCGGGGTGCCAAGCGGGTCGAGGCGCTCAAGCAAGGCGGATTTGCCGCGCCGACGCTGGACCCGGACGTGCTGCGAATGTGCTTCGTCAGCCTGGCGATGACGCCGCTGCTGTTGAAGGACGTGTTCGAGGAGCAGATGGAGCGGCCGATGGACCCGGCATTCATGGACATGCTGGCGGCTTTCAACGGCCAGATGATCGCCGCCAGCCTGGCCACGCAAACCGCGCAGGCAATGCCAGTCGTAGCCAAGGAGCAACCATGAGCTTGCAACGGCAGGGCTGGCAAGCCAAGGTGTTCAAGTGGGCGGCGGCGTTGGCCGAGTTCTTGCAGCGTTTACCGAACGGACTCGCGCCACCGCCGTTCCGATTGCTGCAGATCGGCTCGGCGTTCTGGCAATCGCGCGCGCTGTACGTGGCTGCTCGGCTGGATCTGGCCACCACTTTGGGCGACGAACAGCTCACGGTGGCTGAACTGGCCACGCGGGTCGGTGCTGATCCGGACGCGCTGCACCGCTTGCTGCGCCTGCTGAGTGCCTGCGGCATCTTTGCCATCGATCGCACCGGGCACCTCGCCAACAACCGACTGTCGCAGCCGCTACGTGCTGATCGGCCGGGCGGCGTCCGCCACATGGTTTTGATGCACAACTCGCCCGAGATGAGCCAGCCGTGGTTCGAGACGCTGGAGCAAGGAATCCGCAGCGGCCAAGTGCCGTTCGATCTCTGCCACGGCGAGGAGCTTTACGCCCACATGGACCGGCATGCACCCTTCAATGCCCTGTTTGCCCAGGCCATGGACGAGGTCGATGCCCTCAGCGGCGACAGCTTTGCCACCGCCTTTGACTGGCGCCAATTCGACCGACTCATTGACCTCGGCGGCAGCCAGGGCGCCAAGGCCGCAGCCATCTTGCGCCGGCACCGCCATTTGCGGGCCGTGGTGGTCGATCGGCCGACGGTGATCGCCGAGGCACGCGCCCATTGGGCCAGGCAGGGCGACGCAGCCTGCCGGGACCGCATCGAGTTCGCTACCGGTGATCTGCTACAAGGCGCCTTTCCGCTCAGCACTGGTGTGCGTGACGCCTACTTGCTCTGCGCCGTGCTGCACGGCTTCGACGATGCAAGTTGCGAGCAATTGCTGCGACCCTTGGCCCAGCACGTCCGAGCCAGCGGCGCCCGGATCGTTGTGCTGGAGCTGGTGCTGGCCGAGCACCCCGCCGATCTGACCGGCGCCAGCTTCGACATGCAGATGTTCATGGGCACCCGTGGTCGCGAGCGCACCCTGCCTGAATGGCAAGCCCTGTTTGAGCGCAGCGGGCTGCGCCTGACCGAAACGGTCGCACTGGCATCGTTCGCCAGCATGTTGGTCTTACAGGCGTAGCTGATCCAAGCCCATGGAATCAGCGCCGGATGGTCACGGCTGAGTGATCTGAGCCAGCCGATGGATGTCTGCAGCCTCGACGAGCGGCGTGGCAGGGCCGGCCCGGACGACCTGAAGCATGGCTTGACCGATGCGGACCGTGTCGAGAATCTGGCCAGGCCAGAAGCGGCGCAGCGGCTTGAGCGCCCAACCCAGCACGGCATAGAAAAGCCGATAGACACGGGTCTTGGAACGCTCGCCGTGCAGCGGCAGGATGATCCCCGGGCGGAACAGGTAGACCGCGCGGAAGCCGAGCTTGAGCAAGGCGTTTTCGGTGCGGCCCTTGACACGGGCCCACATCACCGAGCCCTGCTCGGTCGAATCGGTGCCGGCACCCGAGACGTAAACGAAGCACATACCCGGATGGCGCGGCACCAGTGCCCGCGCCACCGCCAATGGCAGGTCGTGGTTCAGGCGGGTGAAGCCGGCCTCGTCGGTGTCGCTGGCCGAAATGCCCAGGCAGAAGAAACAGGCGTCGTAGCCACCGAGTTCAGCCTCGACCTCCCGGAGGTCGAACAGATCGGCCCGGACGAGTTGCCGCAGCTTGGGATGCTGCAGCGCCAGCCGGCTGCGCCCGACCGCCAGCACCGCCGCCACGTCGGGCGCCTGCAAGCACTCGCGCAACACGCCCTGGCCGACCATGCCGGAAGCGCCGTAGAGGATGATCTTCATGCTGTATTGTCAGCGGCCCTACCGCTCACCTCGACGTCAAATCCTGATGATGGTGTCGCTGTACAAAGCCACCAAGGCGTCGTGAGTCATCAGGCGCATCGGCTCGGTCAGCGCTTGGGCGACCAGGATGCGATCGAACGGATCCTGGTGGTGCGGTGGCAAGGTCTCGACCGCTACCGCATGTTCGGGCTCAATGGCCAGCAGGCGGTAACCCGATGCCTGGAAATAGCGCACTGCGTCCTGGCCGGACACCGGCATGTCGCCCCGACCGAGCGAATGCTTGATGGCGATTTCCCAGACACTCGCCGCACTGACCCAGACCGAGGTTTTGCTGGCGGCGATCAACTCGCGGGCCTGCTGTGGCAAGCGCGGGCTGTCGGTGATCGCCCACAAGGCGACGTGGGTATCGAGCAGCAGGTTCACGCCGTCGCCCCGCCCATGAACAGCCGGGCCACCTCGTCGTTGTGCGCGTCGATGTCGTCCGGCACCTCGAACTTGCCCTTGGCAATGCCCAGGCGTGGCCCGGCCGAGGCCGTCTCGATCGGCACCAGCTTGGCGACCGGCCGGCCGTTGCGGGCGATGACGATTTCGGACTCTTCGCCCAGCTCAATAGCCTCAACCAGCCGTGACAGCGAGGACTTGGCTTGCAGCATGTTGACGGCTTGCATCGCGTTCTCCATCCATGGTTAGTCTAGTCTAGCTAACTTTGGGCCGAAGCTTGGATCGGCCCGTGTCTGGATCGATCAGGGAGAACCCTCTAAACCAAAGTGCAATAGCGCGCAAAGCGCTGAACGCCTAAATTTCTCCCACCAACGACAGGAGACAAACCATGGCCTTGCTTGAACGGCACGAGTGGTATGACATTGCGCGCAGCACCAACTGGACGCCCAGTTATGTGACCGAAGCGGAGCTTTTCCCGGATCTGATGACGGGCGCCCAAGGCGTGCCGATGGAACAGTGGGAAAACTACGATGAGCCCTACAAGACCTCGTATCCGGAATACGTCAAGATCCAGCGCGAAAAGGACGCCGGCGCCTATTCCGTCAAAGCTGCGCTGGAGCGCAGCAAGATGTTTGACGATGCCGACCCGGGTTGGTTGTCGATTCTGAAATCGCATTACGGTGCCATCGCGCTGGGCGAATATGCGGCGATGAGCGCCGAAGCGCGCATGACGCGTTTCGGCCGCGCGCCGGGCATGCGCAATATGGCGACCTTCGGCATGATGGACGAAAACCGTCACGCCCAGATCCAGCTTTATTTCCCGCACAGCTATTGCGCCAAGGACCGCCAATTCGATTGGGCGCACAAGGCCTATCACACCAATGAATGGGGTGCGATTGCCGCGCGCCATACCTTTGACGACCTGTTCCTGTCGCGCAGCGCCACCGATATTGCGGTGATGCTGACCTTCGCGTTCGAAACCGGTTTCACCAACATGCAGTTCCTCGGTTTGGCGGCGGATGCGGCCGAGGCGGGTGATTTCACGTTCTCCAGCCTGATTTCAAGCATCCAGACTGACGAGTCGCGCCACGCCCAGATCGGCGGCCCGGCGCTGCAGGTCTTGATCCGCAATGGTCGCAAGGAAGAGGCGCAGAAACTGGTTGATGTGGCGATTGCGCGCGCCTGGCGCCTGTTCAGCCTGCTGACCGGTACGGCGATGGATTACGCCACGCCGCTGCAACACCGCAAGCAGTCGTTCAAGGAATTCATGCGCGAGTGGATCGTCGGCCAGTTCGAGCGCACGCTGATCGACCTCGGGCTGGACTTGCCGTGGTACTGGGACCAGATGATCAACGAGTTTGATTATCAGCACCACGCCTATCAAATGGGCATCTGGTTCTGGCGCCCGACGCTGTGGTGGAACCCCGCTGCCGGCGTGACCCCGGAATGCCGCGACTGGCTGGAAGAAAAGTATCCGGGCTGGAACGATACCTTCGGCAAGTGCTGGGACGTGATCATCGATAACCTGGTGGCCGGCCGCACCGAGCTGACGCTGCCCGAGACGCTGCCGATCGTCTGCAACATGAGCCAGATTCCGATCTGCGGTATTCCGGGCAAGGGCTGGAATGTCAAGGACTATCCGCTCGATTACAAGGGCCGCACCTATCACTTCAACTCGGAAATCGACCGTTGGGTGTTCTTGCAGGATCCGGTGCGCTACCGCGACCACCTGACGCTGGTGGATCGTTTCCTGGCCGGCCATATTCAGCCGATGAATCTGATGGGCGCGCTGCAATACATGAATCTGGCACCGGGCGAGATTGGCGATGACGCGCACAAATACGCCTGGGTGGACGCCTACCGCGCCCAGCGTTATCAGAAGAAAGCCGCCTGAGCGCACCACTCCCGGACCAGTACAAGGAGCCCGACATGGCTTTGTTCCCTTTGATTTCCAATTTCCAGTACGACTTCGTGCTGCAACTGCTGCCGGTCGATACCGACAACACGATGGACGAAGTGGCCGCTGCCGCCGCATACCACTCGGTGGGCCGGCGCGTGGCGCCGCAGCCGGACAAGGTGGTGCGGGTGCGCCGCCAAGGTGCCACCGAGTTTTTCCCGCGCCAGGCCAAGCTGTGCGAGACCGACATCAAGCCGATGGAGTCGCTCGAATTCATTTTCTGCGACGCCTGAACGGAAAGAGTGCTGACATGAACTATCAGAAAGTCTGCACGCTGGATGACGTCTGGGAAGGCGAGATGGCCGAGGTCGAGGTCGGCGAGCACGTCATCGTGCTGGTCGGCCTGGAGGGCGGCGAAGTGCGCGCCTTCCAGGGCATCTGCCCGCACCAGGACATTCCGCTGTGCGAAGGCAAGTTCGACGGCAAGGCGCTGATGTGCCGCGCCCACCAGTGGACCTTCGACGCCCGCACCGGCCAAGGCATCAACCCGGGCGACTGCCGCCTGGCCCAGTACCCGGTCAAGCTCGACGGCGACGACGTCCTGATCCAGGTCGATGGCGTCCAGCCGCTGTTCGCGCACACCTGAAAAACCTGCCCGCTGAACTGCCCAGTGAACGGTGAAGGAGACAAACGAATGAGCCATACAACAACTGCCGACGCCTACCGCAACAACCGCGTCGGCCCGGTGATGCGTGCCTGCGAGATTACAAGTGCGGTGGTCGAGGCCGCCGAGGAAGACAACCCCGCCAAGTCGATCCGCGTCGATGACAAGCTGGCCTACGTGCGCATCGACTGCGAAGGCGAGCTGATCCTGCGCCGCGAAACGCTGGAACGTGCGCTGGGCCGGCCGTTCAAGATGTCCGAGCTGGAGGTGAACCTCGCTTCCTTCGCCGGCCGCATCGAGACGGCGGACGACCAGGTCCGCTTCTATTACGAAAAAACGCTCTGATTCCAGAGCCGGAGACAAGCCATGTCGCAGCAACCCGCACAGCCTGCCCAACCTGAAATCCGCAAGCCGCTCAAGACCTGGAGCCACCTGGCCGGGCGTCGGCGCAAGCCGAGCGAATACGAGATCGTCTCGACCAATCTGCATTTCTCGACCGACAACCCGGACGCGCCGTTCGAGCTGGACCCGAACTTCGCGATGGCGCAGTGGTTCAAGCTGCACCGCAACGCTTCGCCGCTCAAGCATCCCGACTGGAACGCCTTCCGCGATCCGGACGAGATGGTCTACCGCACCTACAACATGCAGCAGGACGGCCAGGAGACTTATGTGCTCGGCCTGTTCGACCAGTTCTCGGCGCGCGGCCACGACGCCATGCTGGAGCGCACCTGGGCCGGCAGCCTGGCGCGGCTCTACACGCCGGCGCGGTATCTGTTCCACACGCTGCAGATGGGATCGGCCTACCTGTGCCAGATGGCGCCGGCCTCGACCATCTCGAACTGCGCCACCTACCAGACCGCCGACTCGCTGCGCTGGCTGACGCACACCGCCTACCGCACCAAGGAACTCTCCAAGACCTTCGGTGACATCGGCCTGGGCAGCGCCGAGCGTCAGTACTGGGAGAACGACCCGGCCTGGCAGGGCTGGCGCGAACTGGTCGAGAAGGCGCTGGTGGCCTGGGACTGGGCCGAGTGCTTCACAGCCCTCAGCCTGGTGGTGCGTCCTGCGGTTGAAGAAGCGGTGCTGCGCGGCCTGGGTGAAGCCGGCCGCCACAACGGCGACACCTTGCTGGGCCTGCTGACCGACGCGCAACTGCAGGACGCGCAGCGGCACCGCCGCTGGGCCGCCGCGCTGACCAAGATGGCGCTGGAACAGGCGGGCAATCGCGAGGTGCTGGCCGGCTGGGTCGCCAAGTGGGAGCCGCTGGCCGACGCCGCCATCGATGCCTACTGCGCCGCCTTGCCCGACGTGCCGAACGCCGCCAGCGCGGCCAAGGCCGCCACGCGCGGTTTCCGCAGTTCGCTGGGACTGTGATCGACCCGGTCTGTCGGAGGCGTATCGGCCTGCGAGCGGGTCGCCTCCGGGCCGGCTCGCTCACGTCGTGCATGACTTTTCAGCCTGAAGGTTCATCCAATTGGCTCATCCGATACACATCGACGGCAGTCCGGTCCGCTTCGAGCAGGACGCGCCCGACACCGTGCTGCGCGCCGCGCTGCGCGCTGGCGTCGGCTTGCCGTACGAATGCAACGCGGGCGGCTGCGGCGGCTGCAAGTTCGACGTTGTGGCGGGCGACTTCACGGTGCTGTGGCCGGATGCGCCGGGCTTGACCGAGCGGGATCGCCGCAAGGGCCGCCAGCTGGCTTGCCAATGTGTGCCGGCGGGTGAGCTGACGATCAAGGTGCGCACCGCCGCTGAATACCAGCCGCAGATCCGGCCGCGTCGGCGGCGCGCTCGGTTGGTTGGCTGCATGGACGTCACGCACGACATCCGCGAGTTCCGCTTTGCCACCGACGTGCCGGCCGACTTCGCGCCGGGCCAGTACGCCAGCCTGGCGCTGGCCGGCGTCGAAGGGCCGCGCAGCTACTCGATGGCAAACCTGCCGAACGCCGATGGGCAGTGGGACTTCCAGATCCGGCGCGTTCCGGGCGGACAGGCGACCAGCGTGCTGTTCGACCGCCTCGCCGTCGGCGATGAGATCGAGATCGACGGCCCCTACGGCCTGGCGGGCCTGCGCGAAGACAGCCCGCGCGACATCGTCTGCGTGGCGGGCGGCTCGGGGCTGGCGCCGATGATCTCGATCGCGCGCGGCGCAGCGGCGGCCGGCCTGCTGGCGACGCGGCGGCTGCATTTCTTCTACGGCGCCCGCACGCCGCGCGATGTCTGCGGTGACGCCTTGCTGCGCGATCTGCCCGGCTTCGGTGCGGCGCTGCAGTTCCATCCGGTGGTGTCCGACGTGGCGAGCGCGGATGCCGCCGGCTGGCAGGGTGAGCGAGGCTTCGTCCACCAAGCCCTGGCGCGCTTGCTGGGCGAGCAGCTGGCGCAGCACGAGTTCTATTTCGCCGGGCCGCCACCCATGACACAGGCGATCCAGGAGCTGCTGATGGTCACGTGTCGGGTGCCCTACCAGCAGATCCACTTCGACCGCTTCTTCTGAGGTGCTGGCTCAAGGGCCGGTCTTGGCTTTTCAGCTGCGGACGGCAGCTTGGCGGCAATTCCCGTACAGTCTTCGGCCTCGATGGTGGCACCGATTTCCGCGTGCACCTGTCCCACCCCTGGAGTTGACTGCATGACCGATTCGTCCGCCTACACGCCGCCCAAGATCTGGACCTGGGACAAGGAAAACGGCGGAACCTTTGCCAGCATCAACCGTCCCGTTGCCGGGGCGACGCACGACAAGGCGCTGCCGGTCGGGCGCCATCCGCTGCAGCTCTACTCGCTGGCGACGCCGAACGGCGTCAAGGTCACGGTGATGCTGGAAGAGCTGCTGGCTGCCGGCCACACCGGCGCCGAGTACGACGCCTGGCTGATCCGCATCAATGATGGTGACCAGTTCGGCAGCGGCTTTGTGGCGGTGAATCCCAACTCCAAGATCCCGGCGCTGCTGGACCACAGCGGGCCGGCGCCGATCCGGGTGTTCGAGTCGGGCGCGATCCTGCTGCATCTGGCCGAGAAGTTCGGCGCCTTCCTGCCCACCGACCCGGCCCAGCGCGCCGAGTGCCTGTCGTGGCTGTTCTGGCAGATGGGCAGCGCGCCGTTCCTGGGCGGCGGCTTCGGCCACTTCTACGCCTACGCGCCGATCAAGATCGAGTACGCCATCAACCGCTACGCGATGGAGGTCAAGCGCCAGCTCGATGTGCTGGACCGGCGCCTGGCCGAAACCGAATACATCGCCGGCGCCGACTACACGATCGCCGACATGGCCATCTGGCCCTGGTACGGCGCGCTGGTCAAGGGGCTGGTCTACGGTGCGGGCGAGTTCCTGCAGGTGCAGCAGTACAGCCACGTGCAGCGCTGGGCCGACCTGATCGCCGCGCGGCCGGCGGCGCAGCGCGGCCGCATGGTCAACCGCGTGCAGGGCGAGCCGTCCAGCCAGCTGCACGAGCGCCATGACGCCAGCGATTTCGAGACCAGGACGCAGGACAAGATCGGCGCGTGATCCTGGCCTCAGCGCACGGTTCGGATCCGGACCTGATCGAGCCGGACAAAGGCGAAGCCCTGGCCGAGCAGCCAGTTCAGGCCCGGAGCCAGGCCCTCGGCGGTCTGGGAGGCCGGCTTGTTCATGTGCGCAATGATGATGTCGCCGTCATGCACGTGATGCAGGCGGGCCTCGATGACCGGCCTGGGCAAGGTGGCACCCTGATCGGCATTGACCGAGAAGCCGGCGATGCCGTAGCCCAGGCGCTCGATCTCCCGTTCGGCCTCGACATCGTATTCAGCCGTGGCGCCGCGATACCAGCGCGGGTGAACGCCAAAAGCCTGCTCGATGGCCCGCGCGCCTTCTTGCACTTCCTGGCGCAGGTGAATCATGTCCGGCTCCCCGGGGATGCCGTAGACCTTGCGCCCGATACCGATCACCGCAGGAATGTGATTGGCGCCGTGGTCCTCGACGTCGAACAGGTCCAGATGCGCCTTGATGATGGCGACCCCTTCGGCATTGGCCTGGATCCAGCGCTCGGTGACGAACAGGGTGGCCGGGATGCGGTGCTGAATCAGGAACTCGATCAGGTCGTCGTCGAACCGGCCTGAGCAGGCATCCAGCGTCAGGGCGACTTCCTTGGTCTGGTTGACCAGCGCGGGCGCCAGGACGTCATGGACCTCGATGGGCAACGCCAACGACAGCCGAGGGGCACCGAGCAGCATGACGCCGGCAAGGCTCAAGAAAACCGCAGACCAGAAGGCCCTCAATGCTTGGTTCACCACGATATGGCCGATACAGCAAAAAGGGCGGATCGTACCAATGCCAGTCAGTTCAGCCCTGGCAAGGCTGACTGGTCGGGTCGCCCGGCCGAGTTGCGGCACAGAGACAAGCCGCCACGTGGACAGCCTTGGACCCGGCTGCTGGTGGCATCTAGCGGCAGGGTGAAGTTCGCAGGACTCATCCCCGTTCGGGGCCGGCCTCTTGTATGCTGGTTTCATGGCCATTCCAGACTACGAGTACCCGCTTGAGCAATGTGACGTTCCCGCAGTTCGGAGGGCGGCGCTGGCCGAATACCGTGTTTTTCGCCGTAAATGTCTGGAGTACATGCGAGGAAATACTGGAACTTCGGTGATGAATCAGGTCCATGACCTGGCTTGGCATACCACTGTTTTCAGGACTCTTAACGAGGCCCGTCGATTGGAGCCGGATCGAGCTGTGAACGGGGCCATGTGGGAACTGATTGCAGCAGGTTATAACAATCTGATGACACTCGGCATTCGACGCCTTGTTGATAAAGACCCACGTACAGATTCAGTCTGGAATGTCATCGCGCAGGTGGAAAAGCGCCCTGAACTGCTCACGCGCGAGAAATTTGTTTGCTATGACGGGCTTCCATATGACTGCAAGTCTGTCCAGAGAAAGTACGTCGCTTCAATCAATCTCAACAATGGTGTGCATTTCGGGTACTTGCCAACCAAGGGGCCTGACGCTTGGGCAATGTCTGAAATGTTGCACGAAGCTTTCGATGCCCTCTGCGGACACCCGTCAAAGCGCAAGCGCACAGATTGCATCGATGTAGCCTTGCTCAGCAAGTTGAAGGCTGCCTTGTCGAGCACTGCCGTTGACGCTGTTTGCACGCTGGCTGACCGTCATATGGCTCATGCGGAACGCATTGCTCAGGAATCTGATGCGTTGCCGCAAGTTACTTATAACGATATTGATGAAGCCCTGAAGACCATCGTGCGGGTGGCCAACTTTCTATCCTCACATTTCTTTTATGATGCGACATTCGGCTCGGTGGTCGCTACGCCGCAGTTCAATGTGCTTGAGGCTCTCGACCAGCCTTGGGTGACGACCGAAAACTTGCCTGCATTGCACCAGCACTGGCACAACATCTCAAAATCGATGGACCAATGGGCGTACAACACTGACCAAGGTTTTTTGCAGCCCAAGCCGGCATCGTCCTGACCAATGGTCAGTAATTTCACGCCAGCAGCTGGGTCAGTCGAATAATTACTTCAAGCATCTCCGGCCGGACGCTGCAGCATTGCGGTTCGGTCGGATAGCTTGTCGCACTGACCGAGTTTAGTGCATCGAGACCAGGCAGTCGAGTCGCACTATTTCGACGTGCGGATGCTTGCCAGAGTTGCCACGGCACAACAAGCGCATCGGCATATGTGAAAAAATTACCAACACCATTACTATTTCGAATGATGGTCGGTTGCATATATAAAATATCACCCGACCCGACTACATGGTCTGGTTTGGTGTCTTGATAATCATCATCCTGCTGTCAACATGAAAATCTTCTCATCCTCAATTGCCTGGCTGGCCTTCTCATTGACTTTGCTCGTGTCAGCTTGTGGAGGCGGTGGTGGCAGCAGTAATTCGGCTGGCTCTGACGTGAGTATCCGTCTGAGCAGTCCGGCCTCCGTCCAGGTTCTTGCAGTGCAAGGTATGACTGCACCGAATACTTTGATCACCGGAACAGCCTCCGGAAATCTGCAATCGCTGGCTGGCAAGATCATTTATGTTCAGGTCGTCGATCCTGACCAGCTTTTCAAGAATCCCCCCAGCGTTTCTGTTACTGCCGATGGCAGGTACACGATTGCGCTGATGGGGAACACGCTCACCAAGACAGGGAATTTCAGCGGCAACATCCAGCTATATGTTTGCCTGGATCCGGCATGCAGCACACAACTTGGCAATTCCCCGTTGGCGCTGCCCTACAACGTCACGGTTGAGCCAGGGCTGGTTGTCGATACCACGCCCATTGCTTTCACCAGCCAGTTCGGCGACCCGACGCAGACACGTACCCTGACCGTGACACTGCCGAAATACCTGACCAACTTGGGTGTTTCGGTGATCAACGATGCGGGTACTCCGCTCGAATGGGTCACGGTCATGCCTTCCGGCGCACTGGCAGGAGAAACCTCGACCCTTACCTTGACGGTACCGCCGGCAGCAGTTGGAAACTACTCTGCGAAATTGACCATCAATGCCGGTGTGAATACCCCATCGGCATTGAGCCAGACCATCAGCAAGACCATCAATCTCAGCAGCCAGGTTGGTGCGGGTTCAAATGTCAATGGATTTTTCAGCCCCTCATCGCTCGCCCTGACCAGAACTCAGGGTGACCCTCTCCTGGGGCTCGCAAATATCCAGTTCGTCCCGCGTGATGGCACGGTGATCACTTCGGCACGGCTCGATTATCTGAGTGCACCGGCTGCAGCCGCAGGTCATCCGATGGCCAACAACTGGTTCACCTTGTATGTGGGCTCAACTGTCCAGCAAACCAGTACCTGCTTGACCACGATCAGCGGCATCGATTGCCTGCCAGCCGGCACCTACACAGCCCAGGTGGTCTATGACATCAGCTTCAATGGTGTCGCGTCGGAACTGACCCTGCCGATCACGCTCACCATCGAGAGCCGCTGATTTCGGCATCGCTCACGGCCGCCTGCTCGACCAGCATGCCGACGCCGTCAAACAGGCCGTGGATCAGCGGCGACTTGCTGTGGCTGATCGGGTTGCCGATGACGGCATAGCGGTCGATCGATCGGTCGGTCATGTCGTGTCTCGCTGGGTTCACTTGGCAAAGAGCACGCCGTCGGCCTGCAGCGCCGCGATCTCGTCGGCTGGGTAGCCCAGGCTGGCGGCCACCTCGGCGTTGTGCTGGCCCAGATCGGGCGCGACCTGGCGGAGGGTGGTGTCGCAATCCGAAAAGCGGAACGGCAGGTTCGGCAGCTTGAGCGTGCCGTAGCGCGGGTGCTCCTGTTCCACCAGCATGCCGCGCGCCTGGATCTGCGGATCCGCCAGCACCTCGTCGATGCGCTGCACCTTGGCGGCCGGCACGTCGATGGCGTCGAGCAGCGCCAGGATCTCGGCCACGCGGCGCGTGGCGACCCATGGTTTGACGACGTCGAGGATCTCGATGCGCCCGGCGTTGCGGCCGGTCAGGCTGTGGAAGCGTGCGTCGGCACCGAAGCCGGCCGGGCCGCCGTGTGCCTCGACCAGCGCGGCAAAGCGCTGCCAGGCGTCATCGACTTGCGCGGCGATCACCAAGTCGCCATCCGCCGCGCGGAACACGCCGTACAGCGTCGAGGTCGGCATGTCGTGGCCGGTCTGCTCGGGCAGCGCGCCGGTCAGCGTGTAGTTCTGCACCGCGTACTCGTGCATCGAGACCAGGCAGTCGTACAGCGCCATGTCGATGTGCTGGCCCTTGCCCGACGTCACGCGGCCCAGCAGCGCGGCGTTGATGGCGGCCACCGCGTGGATACCGGTGTACATGTCGCCCAGCGAAATGCGCAGCAACGGCGGCGCTTCGCCGGGCGTGCCGACCATCTGCATGATGCCGCTCTTGGCTTCGGCGATCAGGCCGAAGCCGGCGCGGTGCGCGTCCGGCCCGGTGTGGCCGTAGGCCGAGATCGAGCAATAGACCAGCCTGGGGTTGCGCGTTGAGAGTTCGGCGTAGCCCAGGCCGAGCTTGTCGAGCGCGCCGGGACGGTAGTTCTCGATGAAGACGTCGGCGCTGTCGCAGAGCTTGTGCATGAAGGCCTTGCCGCGCGCATCGCGCATGTTGACGCTGACGCCCTGCTTGCCCATGTTGAGCTGCAAGAAGTAGCCGCTGCTCTGCTCGTCCAGCACGGTGGCGTGCTGGCGGCCGGCGTCACCCGAGCCGGGACGCTCGACCTTGATGACCTCGGCGCCGAGCGCGGCCAGGCAGCGGCCGACGTAGGGGCCGGCGAGAAAGTGGCTGTAGTCGATGACGCGGATGCCCGCGAGCGGTAACGCTTGAGCCCCTCGCCCGGCGGGTACGCCGGTCGATCCCCCGAGGGGATGCGGGCCGGCTTGGGGCGGCCCGGCGCTCGGCCCGTTCGCTTCGTTCAAGTTGGTGCTCATGCTTGCACCTCCGGCCGGCGCGGCACCATCAGCCGGTGCTCGCCGCGCTGCACCACCTCGCCGTGCTGGTTGATCAGCTCGGACGGCAGCACGACGATGCCCCAGCCCGGCTTGCTCTTGGATGCGCGCAGGCTGCCGACCCTGAACCTGACGTGCAGCACGTCGTCCACCTTGATCGGCAGCAGGAAGTCCCAGGTCCAGCCGAGCGACATGCCCGGCAGGAAGCGGTAGGCACTTTGAGTCTTCAGGCCGTCGGCGATCGACTGGCCGAACAGGCCGTGCGCGACGATGCAGCCGAAGTGGCTGGCGTTGGCATAGGCCTCATCGACGTGCACGGGGGTGTGGTCGCCGGTCAGGTCGGCGTAGGCCAGGATGCGTTCCCGGGTGACGGTATAGCTGGGGCTGGTGCAGGCGTCGCCAACGGTGGCGTCATCCCAGTATTTCTCGACGATGGTCATGGTGCGATTCGGGTTGGGATTCAGACGGATTCGCAGGCCCGCTCAGACGCGCGCGTTCACGGCCAGGATCTGCGCCACCGCGCTGGCCGGGCTGGCCTGGATCAGCTCGACCGTCAGGCCGTCGGGCAGGCGCAGCCAGTTGCGGCCCTGCGGCATCTCGGCGACGCCAAAGGCCTGGGCGGCGGTCAGCGCTGCTTCGAGGTCTTCGCACATCACGCCGAGGTGGCCGAGGCGGCCTTCCGGGCCGGCGAAGTCAGGCTTGGCCATGAACTGCAGGCCGCCCAGGGTCCAGTACTGCACCGGATGGTCGGGCGGGCCTTGCACTTCGCGCATCGGCATGCCGAGCACGTCGTGGAAGAAGCGAATGTGCCAATGGATGTCACGCACCCAGATGGCGACGTGTTCCAGATAAGCGCGGCTGCTCATGCGGTGGCTCCGGTTTGGAGGGCTTGCTCGATGCCCTTGATGCAGGCCACCAGCGTCGCGTTGACGGGCGTCGCCACGCCGTGGCGCGCGCCCCAGCGCAGCACGGCGCCGTTGATGAAGTCGATCTCGGTGATCTGCCCGTCACCTCGTGAGCCCTTTTCCACCTTCTCCAGGCTCTGCAACATCGAGGTCTTGAACTCGGGCGGCAGGCCTTCGGCGGCGCGCACCCAGGCTTGTTCAGGCGCGGTGAAGCTGAGCGTCACGCCGCCGGCGCGCGCCACCGCCATCGCTTCGGCAACAGCGGCCAGCGCGGTGGTTTTGAGCTCCGGCACGGCGTAGAGCGCGCCATACGTCAGGCGGGTGATGCTGCTGAGCGCGCCGGTGGCGACGTTCACCAGCAGCTTGTCCCACATCACGCCGAGGATGTTGCTGCTCACCGTGGTGTCGAGCCCGGCGCGGTTGAACAGCGCGGCGATCGCCTCGACGCGCGGCGTGAGTTGGCCGTCCAGCTCGCCGATCAGGGTGGCCTTGCCGCGTGTGCCGGCCAGCACATGGCCGGGCGCCAGCAGCACGCCGCCGACGTAGGTCTTGCCCGCCAGCACGCGCTCGCGGCCGACGAACTCGGCCAGGATGTCCTCGTGGCCCAGGCCGTTCTGCAGCGACAGCAGCAGCGTCTGCGGCCCGAGCAGCGCAGTGGCGTTGCGCAGCGCCTCGCGGGTGTGGAAGGACTTGACCAGCACGATGACCAGATCGGCGTGGCCGACCTGGCTGGCGCTGGTCGCCGCCTGTACCCGCACGACGCGATCGACGCCGCCGTCGCGCAGCTTGAGGCCGTTCTGGTTCATCGCCGCCACGTGGGCGGCGGATCGGTTCAGCAGCCAGACCTCAGCGCCGGCTTCGGCGAGCACGCCGCCGATCGCGCAACCCAGCGCGCCCGCACCCAGCACACAGACTTTCATGGGCAGACCTTTCAAGCAAGGTCGCCATGATCGGCAGCGCGCATCATGTTGTCGATCAGATAGGCTCAATGATCTTCATTGCATTTCGACATGATGAACACCGACGCCACTCTGCTCGACACCAAGCTGCTGCGCCTGTTCGACGCGCTCTACCGCACCGGCAGCGTGACGCGCGCGGCCGAGCAGCTCGACCAGAGCCAGCCGACCGTCAGCATCTGGCTGGCCCGGCTGCGCGAGGAGCTGGCCGATCCGCTGTTCGTGCGCACCGCCGCCGGCATGCAGCCGACGCCGCGTGCCGAGGCGCTGATCGGCGACGCGCGCGAGGCGCTGGCGGCACTGCGCCGGCTCGGTGAAGCGCAACGCGAGTTCGACCCGGCCACCGAAACGCGGCGCTTCCGCATCTGCATGACCGACGCCAGCCACGTCACGCTGCTGCCGCAGCTGCTGGCGCATGTGCGCGCCGCCGCGCCCGGCGTGCAGCTGGAGGCGCTGCGCATCGACGCGCATACCGCCGTGCTGCTGCAATCCGGCGAGGCCGACTTGGCGCTCGGCCTGGTGCCGGGGCTGGAGGCGGGCTTCTACCAGCAGACGCTGTTTGCGCAGGACTGGGTCTGTCTGTTGAACCCGCGCCACCCGCGCGTCGGCGCCACTTTCAGCCTGAGCCAGTACGCCGACGAAGCGCATGTGGCCATCTCGTCCGGTACCGGCAACCTGTTGCTGGAAAACGCCCTGAAAGCCGCGAGCGTCGAGCGCCGCGTGGTGCTGGCGCTACCCGGTTTTCTCGGCCTGGTGAGCATCATCGCCACTACCGACCTGATCGCGACGCTGCCGCGCCAGATCGGAGAGACGCTGGCGCAGATGGGCGACTTGCGGGTGCTGGCGCCACCGCTGGCGATTGCCGGTTTCACGGTCAAGCAGCACTGGCATGCGCGCTTTCACCACGACCCGGCCAATCGCTGGCTGCGCGGTGTGTGCTGGACGCTGTTCGGCCGATCGACCCCGACGTGAAGGAGATGGGCAGCAGCGCGATCCGCGCATCCCACACGAACCCGGGGCGCCGGGTGCTGACGACGGCCTGGCCAGGCGTGAGTACGGTGCGGAAGTAGCGCTGCACCGGCACCGGCAGGCCCGCCAGCTCGCTCGGGTCATAGCGCGCCGCAGACGTCGGTACCCGCCCCGCCTCCAGGCCGGCCGTCAGCAACTGCATCGCCTCGGCCCATCGCATCGAGCCAAGCGCCGTCAGCCCCACGGCGGCAATCGCGAGCACAGCGGCCATGAGAATCAGCCAGGTGAACCAAGTCATGGAGCGAGGTCTCTTGTGTCAAGAAGGCATTGCGAATGCCCAATCACGCCATCGCGGCGAGCGAGACGGCCAGTGCGCATGGGCGCACTCATGGTGCCTGCGGCGGTGCCGTGATCGACAAGTGCCAGATGGCGATGAACATCGCCGCAATCGTCGGACCGATGATGAAACCGTTCATGCCGAACGCTGCCATGCCGCCGAGCGTGGTGATCATCACCACATAGTCCGGCATGCGGGCGTCCTTGCCGACCAGTATCGGCCGCAGCAGGTTGTCGACCAGGCCATGGACGACAACCCCGTAGGCGATCAGCACAAGGGTCTTCCAGGCCGCGCCCACCAGCAAGAAGTACACGGCCACCGGCACCCAGACGATGCTCGCGCCGATCAGCGGCAGCAGCGAGAGAAACGCCATCAGGACGGCCCAGAGCAGGGCGCCATTGACATCCAACAGCCAGAACGCGAGTCCGCCCAGCGCTCCCTGGATCGCCGCGACGAGAAGACTGCCCTTCACCGTGGCCCGCACCACGGCCATGAACTTGTCGACAAGCTCGCGCTTGTACTGCGGCGGAATCGGCAGAGCCGACTCGGCGATCTGCGCCAGTTCGTCGCCATCGCGAACCAGGAAGAAGGCCAGGTACAACGTGACGCCCAGACTGGCGACAAAGGCGAACGTGTCCAGACCGATGCTGAACGCCTGGGCAGCGATGAACCGGCTGCCTTGCGACAGGGCGGTCGTCACTTGGCGCTGCAGGATGTCGAAGTCCGCCACGCCGGTGCGCTCCAGCAACGCCGTCATCCAGGCCGGCAGCGCGTCGAACAGACCACGCAGGTACAACGCTGGGCTCCAGTCCCCGGAATCGATATGCTGGTACACGACCGATGCTTCGCGTGCGAGCGAGGCGGTCATCACCGCGAATGGCAGCACGCCGGCCACCAGAACCAGCAGCATCACCAGCCCGGCAGCGATGTTGTGCCGCTGCTTCAAGCGCGGCAGCAGCCATCGATACACCGGCACGAACAGCATCGCAATGATGAGTGACCACATGATGGCGCCGTAGAACGGCAGCAGAACCCAGCCCAGCGCCAGTGCGCTGGCGGCCAGCAGCAGCGGCGGCATCAAACAGCAGCGCAGGCCACCGCAGGGTCGGCAACCGCCTGCCGTGCCTGATCGAAGCTGATACCGGAGAGTGTCGTTGTGAATCCGTGCATGGGGTCGTCCTTCGCGCCGCTGGGCTATTGGCGCTTTGACCCTACTTTGCTTCAGGTGATCGGTCTGTTCGACAGCGCACGGTTGCCGGTCCGAAGCCGGTGGCTCTGAAGCTGCTTGACGCTCTCGAACCAGACCATGCTCAGCCCGGCGACACCCAGCGCCGCCAGCAGCATGCTGGCCGGCGGCATGGCGAAGGAGAACAGCCGGCTGATCGCAGGCACACCCAGCACGGCGCCCAGCAGCAGCAGCGTGCCTGCCGCGATCCAGCCGAACTGCCGGTTCGATGCGGGGTTGCCGAACCAGGCCGTGCGGCCCCAGGAGCGGTTGGCGTGGATCAGACCCAGGTTGGACAGCACCAGCACGACAAAGCTCAGCGCACGCGCCGCGTCGTCGCGCTGGGCATCGGCAGGCAGCCAGGCCCTGGCGCCCGCGACCACCGCGAGCAGGAGCAGCAGCAGGCCGGCGCCCTGCCAGAGGCCGCGCGCCAGCACCGCCTGGTCGAACAGCTTCTGGTCCGGCCGGCGTGGCGGTGCCTGCATGGCGTCGCGCTCCAGCGGCTCGGCCTCGAAGACCACCGAGCAGGCCGGGTCGATGATGAGTTGCAGGAACAGGATGTGCACCGGCATCAGCAGCATCGGCCAGCCCAGCAGCACCGGCGCGATCGACAGGCCGACGATCGGCACATGCACCGCCACCACAAACACGATGGCCTTGCGCAGGTTGGCAAAGACGCGCCGGCCGTAGCGCACCGCCGTGACCAGCGACGAGAAGTCGTCGTTCAGCAGCACCAGCGCGGCGGCCTCGCGCGCCACTTCGGTGCCGCGTGCGCCCATTGCCACGCCGATGTCGGCGGCTTTCAGGGCCGGCGCGTCGTTGACGCCGTCGCCGGTCATCGCGACCACATCGCCACGGGCCCGAAAGGCCTGCACCAGGCGCAGCTTCTGATCGGGCTGGACGCGGCAGAAGATGTGCGTGTCGGCCAGGCGCTGGCTGAGCGCCGCTTCACTCAGCGCAGCCAATTCGGTGCCGGTGATGACCGGCGCGTCGGTGCCGAGGCCCGCTTGCCGCGCCACCGAGAGCGCCGTGGCCGGGTGGTCGCCCGTCATCATCACGACGCGGATGCCGGCGGCCTGGCACTCGGCAATCGCCTGCGGCACGTCGGCGCGCACCGGGTCTTCCAGCCCGATCAGCCCGAGGAAGGCAAAGGCGAAGTCGTGCTGCTGCTCGGGCAGCTCGTCGGCCTGAAACCTGGCCCACGCCACACCCAGCACGCGCAGGCCATCGCCCGCCATGGCGTGGACCTGCTCGATGATCCGGGCGCCTTGCGCCGCATCCAGGTGGCAGAGGTCGATGATCGCTTCCGGCGCGCCCTTGGCGGCGATCAGGCGTTCGGCCTGGTCCGGCGACTGCCACACGCGCGACATCGCCAGCATCGCGGGCGACAACGCGTAGTCGTTGACCAGGGTCCAGTCGGCGTGCAGGTGCTCGGTGTCGGCCAGCAGGCGCTGGCCGGCCGCGCCGATGGCGCTTTCCATCGGGTCGAAGGCGCGCCGGTGGCTGGCCAGCACGGCGTATTCGAGCAGGCCGTGCAGCGCTTCCGGCACGGCGGCCGGGTTGGTCGGGCTGGGCGGCACCGCATCGTCCTGATACTGAGCCTGCGCCGACCACAGGCGGCGCAGCGTCATGCGGTTGGCGGTCAGCGTGCCGGTCTTGTCGACGCACAGCACCGTGGTCGCACCCAGCAGCTCGACGGCCGGGATGCTGCGCGCCAGCACCTTCTCGCGTGCCAGCCGCCAGGCGCCCAGGCCGAGAAACAAGGTCAGCACCACCGGCAGCTCTTCCGGCAGGACGGCCATGGCCAGCGTCAAACCAGCCAGCAAGCCCTGCAGCCAATGGCCCTGCGTGACGCCGTAGGCGATCGCCAGCGCGCCGGCCAGGCCGAGGCCGACCAGGGCGACGCGTTTGACGACCTGGCCGGTCTCCTGCTGGATCGGCGTCGTCTCGACCACGATGCCCGCCAGCGACTGGCCGATGCGGCCCAGCGCACTGCGCGCACCGGTGGCCACGACGCAGCCGCGCGCCGTGCCACGCGTGACCAGGGTGCCGGAGTAAGCCATTGAAGCGTCGGCGCCTGCGGGTGACGCCGCCTTGACGACCGGCGCCGACTCACCGGTCAACAGCGACTCATCGACGGCCAGATTCGAGGCCTCGACCAGCTGCACGTCGGCCGGCACCCGGTCGCCTTCGGCCAATAAAACGGTGTCACCGACCACCAGTTCGCGCGCCGCGATGGGCACCGGCTGGCCACCACGCAGCGCCAAGGCACGCGGGCTGGACAGGTCGCGCAGCGCCTCCAGCGAGCGCTCGCTGCGCCGTTGCTGCACGAAGCTGATGCCCATCACGACGCAGACGAAGCCGAGCAGCATCAGCGCTTCCTGCCGGTCGCCCAGCACCATGTAGAGGGCACCGCAGGCCGCCAGCAGCAGGAACATCGGCTCGGAGGCCACCTCGCGGGCCAGCCGCAGCACGCTGCGCGGTTTCGACACCGGCAATTCGTTCGGGCCGTCCTTGACCAGGCGTTGCCGGGCCTCGGCGTCGCTCAGCCCCTGCGCGAGTGCGGGGCTGTGCGGCGGGTCTTCATGGGCGGTGGCGAGGTCGGTGATGGACATCGTGGGTCAGACCAAAGAGGGTGGCTGCATCAGAGCAGCATACGCACAAGGCGCCATGGCGACGGTGCTGCAGCGAACCAGCCTGAGGTGAGGTCGCTTGTTGCTGCGCGTTCGGTGTCGCACAGACCGGGTGGCCCGGGCGGCGCAGGCTCGGCCTTCCTTAACGAACCGGACCACACCCATGAAGACTGACTCGCAACTGCAGCAAGACGTGATGGATGAATTGAAGTGGGAACCCGCCCTGCATGCCGCGCAGATCGGCGTCCAGGTGAAGAGCGGCGTCGTGACGCTGGCCGGTGAGGTCAGCAGCTACACCGAGAAGTGGAATGCAGAACGTGCCGCTCAACGCGTCCATGGTGTCAAGGCCCTGGCGGTCGAGATGACGGTCAAGCTGTCGGAGTTCGGCAAGCGCACCGATGCCGACATCGCCGCGTCAGCCAAGAACATCCTGAGCTGGACCAGCTCCCCTTTCCTGCCCGCAGACGCCGTCAAGGTGCTGGTCGAAGGCGGCTGGCTGACCCTGTCGGGCGAGGTGGAGTGGCAATACCAGCGCCAGGATGCGGCCAACAGCGTGCGCAGCCTCTCGGGTGTCACGGGGGTCAGCAACCAGATCGCCATCAGGCCAGCGCTGTCAGCCCGCGTCGTCAAGTCCGATATCGAGGCCGCACTCAGGCGCCGCGCCGCCGCCGATGCCAAGACCATCACCGTCGAGGTCAAGGGGGCTGACGTGACCTTGACCGGCACCGTGCACAGCTGGTCCGAACGTGACCTGGCCACGCGCTCGGCCTGGGGCACCTCCGGCGTTCGCAACGTCGTCGACAAGATGAGTCTTGTCTACTGAACCGGGAGCACACGATGAGCACTCCAGACGCCGCTTTCCTGGTCTTCGACAGCCACGCCGCCGCCGAATCGGCGATCCGCACCCTGGGTCAATCCGGCTTCGACATGCAGAAGCTGTCGCTGGTGGGCAAGGGTTATCACAGCGAAGAAAAGCCGATGGGCTTCTACACCGCAGGCGACCGCATCAAGGCCTGGGGTGGCACGGGGGCTTTCTGGGGCGGCATCTGGGGCCTGCTGCTGGCGCCGGCCGTGTTCGTGCTGCCCGGATTGGGCGTGGTGGGCATGGCTGGTCCCTTCGTGGCGACGCTCATCGGTGCACTGGAAGGTGCCGTCGTCGTCGGTGGCCTTTCTGCACTGGGGGCGGCCCTGACTCAGGTCGGCGTGCCCAAGGACCAGGTCATCAAATACGAAGCGGCCCTGAAGGTCGACAAGTACCTGCTGGTGATGCACGGCAGTCCGGACGACCTGCAAAAGGCCCGCACCGTGTTGGCCCAGGCGGACACGACGGACGCTGCCCATAAACAAGCACCTGCGCGCGCGCCGCGCATCGATGCGGTCCGGCATCTCTACGGGGGCATCAGA
The DNA here is from genome assembly GCA_041083665.1 of Leptothrix sp. (in: b-proteobacteria). Classification (GTDB taxonomy): domain Bacteria; phylum Pseudomonadota; class Gammaproteobacteria; order Burkholderiales; family Burkholderiaceae_C; genus Sphaerotilus. The sequence continues at coordinate 326 of JBFPGZ010000038.1, read as the reverse complement.
AATCGTTGGGGAGTCTGCCGCGTGGCCGCCACAGGGTCTTGTGGGTTGGCACCATGACAACCGTCGGCTTCAGATTTGTTGCCCACGATGTGCTGCGCTGACAACAGCGGCCACCCTGTTCAGGGGGAAACGCCATGAGCCCATGTGAAGAACTCCCTGCGCTGTCATATAACCAAGCCTTGCCACGCGCAAGGATAAAAATACCTGATTAGCAATGATCCTCCGCATTCCCCCGAATGACACGCTGAGGACGGGGTTTGCACTGGACGGTATCGGTGATGAGGCGGGCGAGCAGGCCGCGCAGGTCGAAACGGCGGTTGAAGCGA
>JBFPGZ010000027.1:0-67243 GCA_041083665.1 Leptothrix sp. (in: b-proteobacteria) | reverse complement strand
TCACCGCTGACCACGGCACCGTCACCTACAACGCCGCCACCTCCAGCTACACCGTCACCCCGACGCTGAACTACAACGGCCCCGTCACGCTCAACTACGGCGTCACCGACGGCCTGTTGACCGTGGCCTCGACCCTCAGCTCCACCCTGGCCCCGGTCAACGACGCCCCGGCCCTGACCGGCGCGGCCGCCACGCTGGCCGGAGTGCAGGACACGCCGTACACCATCAACGCCAGCGACCTGCTGGCCGGCTGGATTGATGTCGATTCGCCCACGCTGTCGGTAGCGAACCTGTCAGCTGACCACGGCGGCATCGTTGACAACCTCGACGGCACCTACACCCTGACGCCGGCCACCGGCTACAGCGGCGCAGTCACGCTGAGCTACCAGGTCAGCGACGGCATCGCCAACGTCACCGCCAGCCTGGGCGTGAACCTGGCGTTCAATGCCACCGTCACCTCTCCGCAGAGCTTCACACTGGCAGCCCCCACCGGCACCAACGACCAGACCAATGTGGTGCTGGCCGGTACTGGCAACATCAACGCCACCGGCAACACGCTGAACAACCACCTGACCGGCAATGACGGTGACAACACCCTTGACGGCGGCGCCGGCAACGACACGCTCGACGGCGGCAACGGCAATGACTTGTTGCTGGGCGGTGCCGGCAACGACGCGCTGCTGGGCGGCGCCACCGGCAACGACACGCTTAACGGCGGCACCGGTGCCGACTGGATGGCCGGCGGCGTGGGCGACGACACATACTACGTCGACAACATGGGCGACGTGGTGTTCGAGAAAGCCGGCCAGGGCACTGACACGGTGATCTCGACCATCTCGTATGTGCTCGGCGCCAATGTCGAGAATCTGACGCTCGACGCCGCCGGTGGTGCCATCCACGGCTACGGCAATGACCTCAACAACGTCATCATCGGCAACGACAGCGGCAACTACCTCTCCGGCGGCGCCGGTAACGACACCCTCACCGGTGGCGCCGGCAACGACATCCTGATCGGCGGCTCCGGCGCCGACTCGATGGCCGGCGGCGCCGGCAACGACACCTACAACGTCGACAACGTCGGCGATGTCATCACCGAAGCCGCCAATGGCGGCACCGACACCGTCGTCGCTTCGATCAGCTACACGCTCGGCGCCAACGTCGAGAATCTGACGCTCGACGCCGCCGGCGGCGCCATCAGCGGCACCGGCAATGACCTCAACAACGTCATCGCCGGCAACAACAGCGGCAACGTTCTCTCCGGCGGCGCCGGCAACGACGCCCTGCTCGGCGGCGCCGGCAATGACACGCTCGACGGTGGCACCGGCAACGACTGGATGGCCGGCGGCGCCGGCAACGACACCTATCACGTCGACAGTCAAGGCGATGTCGTCATCGAGCAGGCCAATGGCGGCACTGACACGGTCGTCTCGACCATCTCGTACGTGCTGGGCTCGAACGTCGAGAACCTGACCCTGGACAGTGCCGGCGGCGCCATCCACGGCTACGGCAACGCGCTCGACAACGTCATCACCGGCAACGCCAGCGACAACTACATCTCCGGCGGCGCAGGCGCCGACACGATGGCCGGTGGCGCCGGCAACGACACCTACATCGTTGACAACGTCGGCGATGTCGTCACCGAGTCCGCCAACGCCGGCACCGACACCGTCATCTCTTCGGTCAGCTACACGCTCGGCGCCAATGTCGAGAACCTCACGCTCGACGCCGCTGGCGGCGCCATCAACGCCACCGGCAATGACCTCAACAACGTCATCATCGGCAACAACAGCGGCAACGTTCTCTCCGGCGGCGCCGGCAACGACGCGCTGCTCGGCGGCGCCGGCAACGACACGCTCGACGGCGGCACCGGCAATGACTGGATGGCCGGTGGTGCCGGCAACGACACTTACCACGTCGATAGCGCCGGCGATGTCGTCACCGAGCAGGCCAATGGCGGCACCGACACGGTGATCTCGACCATCTCGTACGTGCTCGGCGCCAATGTCGAGAACCTCACCCTCGACGCCGCTGGCGGCAATATCAACGGCTTCGGCAACGCGCTCGACAACGTCATCGTCGGCAACGCCGGCAACAACGTCCTGTTCGGCGGTGCCGGCAACGACTCCCTCACCGGCGGCGCCGGCAACGACTTGTTCGTCTTCAACTCCGCCCCCAACGCCGCCACCAACGTCGATACCATCACCGACTTCACCGCCGGTGCCGACCACCTGGAGTTCGATCACACCGTCTTCACCAGCCTGTCAGCGTATGGTGCGAGCGTCCAGAACGGCGCAGGAATGACGTCGGTCAGCTCGGCTCACACCTTCCTGGCATTCGACACCAGCACCGGTAACCTGTACTACGACGCCGACGGCGCAAACGGTCAGGCCGGCGTGCTCGTCGCCCACCTCACCGGAGTCACTCACCTCTCTTCCAGCGACGTCTGGGTCGTTTGATACCGGGGTTTCTGACCGGGCATCCTGCGCACTAACACCGCCACTGCCCAATAGAGCCTGCTACGCAGGCTCTATTTTTTGGTGGAAGGCCCTTTGCATGAGTCGTCCATTCAAGCGTGCAAGGGATGACTAACGTAACGACCAATGAATATTTCACGAACATTTGAGATATGCCTCCCATCTGTTCGATCGAAACGACAAGTGAAGCACCAAAAAGCAGAAAAAGTTGCCCGCTCATAAGTTTGCCACATCTAGTAACAATGTCATTCCCTGTTTAGTGGGACGGCTTCATTTATTCTTCGCGGACTGCAACTGGTAGCGTGTTGGTCGGGGTGTGATGTACTTCGCAGGTTGGTGTGCAGTACGGGCTCCTGTGCCAGACCGACCGTGCTGACTGGTTGCATGAGCCCTGTTCAGGCGAATTCTGTTATGGATGATCAGACGCTTTCTGATTGCTTGTGGCAGGGTCGCTGATGTCATTAGTATCAAGCAACTAGGAAGGAAAGTTCCTTGGCGTCTTCTCCCACCACGGTCATTGCAGGCAGCCTGCCTACATTTCATCTGGCGACCACGTCGAGTGTCGGTGGATCTTTCACGATGCCGATAGGCGACAGCGTCTCCGGTGGTGTGCCTGTCAGCGCCCAGTTTCTCGGCGATTACAATGGCGATGGCAAGGTGGACGTTATCGCCTACAACGCCACCTCGGCGCATGTGATGCTGGGAAATAGCGATGGAACCTTCAGTGCTGCGCAGACGGCGGTACTTGCAAACGCAAAGACTGTCTATAACGCTCAGTTATTACTCTGGCCATCCCAGGATTTTCGATTTTTCCACGGCAACTGGACGCCAAACCTCGATACTGACCAATCGAATGATGTGCTGACATTGGGGAGCACTTCAGTCAGCATCTCCCTTTCCTTTCAAAGTAGTCCAACTGTTTATTCGATCGGACATACCCTGTCCGACTCAGCAACTGCCGATGTAAACGGCGACGGCGTGACTGATCTGGTTTTCGTGAACGCCGACAACACAGTTTCGGTGCTGCTGCACGACGACCCCGCTGGTACACCCATCGTCACCAACCAGTACACCGCAACAGCCATCAATCTGGCCGGCTACAGCGCATCGAGTACGGTGCCTCTGAGCAGTTTCATCGTCAGTGCCCTGCCAGCCAACGGCACGCTGTACCTGGACGCTGGACTGACCCAGGCCATCAGCACCAGCACGACCATCACCGCCACAGGCAATGGTGCAACGATCTATTTCAAGCCAATCGGCAACTGGAGCGGCAGCAGCACCTTTCAGTACGACGCGGTCGACGGGAATGGCAACGTATCTGCCATTCCGGCCACACAGCAGATCGTCGTATCCCTGGTGAACGATCAGCCACCCGTCTTGTCAGGTTCTGCCGCGACATTGCCAGCCGGTACCGAAGATCTGGTGATGACGCTCACCAGCGCGCAATTGCTGCAAGGCTGGACCGACCCGGATACGGGTCAGACGCTGAGCGTCACAGGTGTGACATCCAACCACGGCACGGTGGTCAACAACGGCAACGGCACGTGGACGCTTACCCCGGCCGCCAACTACAACGGCGCGCTGACCTTCAGCTATGGCGTCACTGACGGACTAGTCACCAGCAATGCCACGCTGAACACGTCGCTGACTGCCGTCAATGACCCGCCCGCACTCACCGCCGCCGCCACCCTGGCCGCCGGCACCGAAGACACCGCCTACACCGTCACCGCCGCGCAACTGCTGCAGGGCTGGACCGACGTCGATTCGGCCACCCTCAGCGTCGTCAACCTCACCGCCGACCACGGCACAGTCACGTACGACGCTGCCACTCAGACCTACACCGTCACGCCGACGCTCAACTACAACGGCGCGCTCACCCTGAGCTACGGCGTGAGCGACGGCATCGCCACCGTCAACACCTCGCTCACCACCAGCCTGGCCGCCGTCAACGACCCGCCGGCACTGACCGCAGCCGCTGCGGCGCTGGCTGCCGGTACCGAAGACACCGCCTACGCCGTCACTGCGGCACAACTGCTGCAGGGCTGGACCGACGTCGATTCTGCCAACTTGACCGTCACCGGCCTGACCGCAGATCACGGCACCGTGGTGGACAACCTGGATGGCACCTACACCGTCACCCCGGCCGCCAACTACAACGGCGCGCTGACCTTCAGCTATGGCGTCACTGACGGACTGGTCACCAGCAATGCCACGCTGAACACGTCGCTGACTGCCGTCAATGACCCGCCCGCACTCACCGCCGCCGCTGCCACGCTGAGCGCTGGAGCACAGGACACGCCGTACACCATCAACGCCAGCGACCTGCTGGCGGGCTGGAGCGACGTCGACAGCGCAACGCTGGCGGTGGCGAACCTCTCCGCCGACCACGGCAGCATCGTCGACAACCTGGACGGCAGCTACACCCTGACACCGACGCCGGGCTACAACGGCGCGGTCACGCTGAGCTACCAAGTCAGCGACGGCATCGCCAACGTCAACGCCAGCCTGGGCGTCAACTTGGCGTTCAACGCCATGGTCAACACGACGCAGAGCTACACCATGCCGGCGGCCACCGGCTCTAACGATCAGATCGACGTCGTGCTCAGCGGCAGCGCCAACGTCAACGCCGTCGGCAACACACTGGCCAACCACCTGGTCGGCAACAGCGGCAACAACGTGCTCGACGGCCAGGACGGCAACGATTGGATCGAGGGCGGCGCTGGCAACGACGCCCTGCTGGGCGGCGCCACCGGCAACGACACGCTCGACGGCGGCACCGGCGCCGACTGGATGGCCGGCGGGACTGGAAATGACACCTATTACGTCGACAACGGAGGCGATGTGGTGTTCGAGAAGGCAGGCCAGGGCACCGACACGGTCATCTCGACCATCTCGTACGTGCTAGGCGCCAACGTCGAGAACCTGACGCTGGCTGCTGCGGGCGGTGCTATTCACGGCTACGGCAACGCGCTCGACAACGTCATCACCAGCAACGACAGTGGTGACTACCTCTCGGGCGGCGCCGGCAACGACACCCTCACTGGCGGTGCAGGCAACGACGTTCTGGTTGGCGGCACAGGCGCCGACTCGATGGCCGGAGGCGCAGGCAACGATACCTATTACGTCGACAACACCGGTGACGTTGTGGCTGAAAACTCCAACGCCGGCACCGATACCGTGATCGCTGCGATCAGCTACACGCTGGGCGCCAACATCGAGAACCTGTCGCTAGACGCGACCGGTGGTGCCATCAACGCCACCGGCAACGACCTCAACAACGTCCTCATCGGCAACAACAGCGGCAACGTGCTGTCAGGCAGCGCCGGCAACGACGCGCTGCTGGGTGGTACTGGCCACGATACGCTCGACGGCGGCACCGGCAACGACTGGATGGCTGGTGGTGCCGGCAACGACACCTACCACGTCGATAGCGCCGGTGACGTGGTCATCGAGAACGCCGGCCAGGGCACCGACACGGTCGTCTCGACCATCTCGTACGTGCTGGGCGCCAACGTCGAGAACCTGACGCTGGATGCCGCAGGCGGCGCCATCCACGGCTACGGCAACGCGCTTGACAATGTCATCATCGGCAACGCCAGCGGCGACTACCTCGCGGGCGGCGCCGGCAACGACACCCTCATCGGTGGCTCCGGCAATGACACGCTGGTCAGCGGCTCGGGCGTGGACTCGCTGAGCGGCGGCGCCGGCAACGACACTTACTATGTCAACAATGCCGCCGACGTCGTCACCGAGAACGCCAGCGCCGGCATCGACTCGGTCACCACCTCGGTGAGCTACACGCTCGGCGCCAATGTCGAGAACCTGACGCTGGACGCGGCGGGTGGTGCCATCGACGCCACCGGCAACGACGCCAACAACGTGCTGACCGGCAACGCCAGCGACAACCTGCTCTCCGGCGGCGCTGGTAACGACGCCTTGCTGGGTGGCGCCGGCAATGACACACTCGATGGCGGCGCTGGCAACGACTGGATGGCTGGTGACACGGGCAACGACACCTATCACGTCGACAGCCAGGGCGACGTGGTCATCGAGAAGGCCGGCCAGGGCTCCGACACGGTCGTCTCGACCATCTCCTGGATCCTGGGCGCCAACGTCGAGAACCTGACCCTGGACGCCGCTGGTGGCAACATCAACGGCTTCGGCAACGCACTCGACAACGTCATCGTCGGCAACTCAGGCAACAACATCCTGTTCGGTGGCGCCGGCAACGACACCCTCACCGGCGGTGGCGGCAACGACCTGTTCGTCTTCAACACCTCAGCCAACGCAACTTTCAACGTCGATACGATCACCGACTTCACCGCCAGCGCCGACCACCTGGAGTTCGATCACGCCGTTTTCACCAGCCTGCCGGCGTACGGCGCGAGCGTCCAGAGCGGCGCTGGGATGACCTCGGTCAGCTCGGCTCACACCTTCCTAGCCTTCGACACCAGCACCGGTAACCTGTACTACGACGCCGATGGCGTCGGTGCTCAGACTGGCGTACTCATTGCGACCCTCAACGGTGTCTCCTCACTGTCGGCCAACGACGTCTTAGTCACCTGATACCCGCCTGTTTCGATTCTTAAGCGGCCCGGCAGACCCTACCGGGCTTTTTTTAAAAAAAAGCTATAAAGTACGGGCCCAAAGCTGCACCGCTAGACTCGGGCTTGGAACGAACCTCAAAGGTCGAATCGAACGGTGCTCCATGCTTATGGAGCATCAGAAGTATTTTACCTGATACTCATCTTGTAACGAGTCAATCGGATGCGAATAATGCAGTACATAGCGCATAGTGCAATTATTACAATTGCCGGGTTAGTCATATCTGGTTGTGGCGGAGGCGCCAGCAACAACACCAAAACTGACGCAGTTCCATGTGACTCGTTCGTCAAATGCATGTCCGCTGAAAAAGTATCTCTTGCCGCCTATCCTGGAAACCGACATGGTGCTGTGAGCTATACATTCGACGATGGCGCACAAAACAGTGACATCATCATTACCATGTTTAATGAACAGAACTTAAAGGCGTCTTTTTATGTCATTGCAGACAAAATATCAACAGCACAATGGGAGATGTGGTTAACCGCCAGCCAGAAAGGTCATGAAATCGGCAGCCACTCGTCAACGCATATCCTATTGGACAATCCAGCCTTAACAGACAGTGAGATTCATCATGAAGTCGTTGACTCTCAACAATCAATTGCAACCCATATCGGAATAAAGCCGGAGTCATTCGCATTTCCAGGAAACAAATACAATGACAAAACATTAGCTGAAGTAAAAAAATATTACATATCAGCAAGATTTCCAATGGAACTTAATGGGCCAAATTATAATGTATATTATTTAACAAGCACAACAACAGCCTTGGACATCAATCACGTATTAGACAAGACCGCACAAATTGGCAATTGGGTCGTTTTTGCAGGCCATAGTATTGACGGCGCCGGTTACAGTCCCATTCCATCATCAGAGTTGACGGAAAGCCTTAAATATACCGCTGCGCTGAGCAGTACACTGTGGATTGACACATTTGTGAATATCGCAAAATATAGAATTTGTCGCAATACAGCTCAAATTCAAATCACGCCAACTAGTGCCATGGAAGGCACACTAACCATCGACACAAAATATCCTGATATGTGCACTTTCCCAATGACTATTACAATCAACGACACGAACGTCGGAGCGAGTGGCAGATTACACATCCAGTCTTCTTCGACAGCGACCAGTTCGCAAGATGTTAGATTGCTGGACGTAAGTCCCCTGAGACCTCAAAAAATATATTTTCAATAACACATGCGACATACATAAAACAACATCAATCAACACTACTCCCCGATAAGATCAAAATATTTTTGCGCAATTTTTTCCCATGTATAATATCGCTTCGCAAGAATTTTCATTCTATGCCCACTTTCTTTCGTCACTGAATCATCCAGATGACAGACTGCATTCATTAGTTCCTCTGAATTCCGGAAATAGATTGCTTCATCATCCGTGCTATTGCGATTGAAATCACAATCAAAGGCAAATATTGGAATACCAAAATGCATAGCCTCCACCAACGACGGATTAGTTCCACCTGCGGAATGGCCATGTATGTAACAGCCAGCATGCATGCGTAGTGACTTGAGTACACCCAGGTCGTAGATCGGATCGAGCATCTGAATATGGCTCCACTCAGCATATTGCTGACGAAGCGACCGCCCGTAGTCGCTTCTGTTCCAATTACCAACAAAAACAAGTCGATGTTCAGGAAGATTGGTAAAAGCCTCTAATACCATGTGAACATTGTTTTCAGGTTCGATCCTGCAAACCGCGAATGCATACCCACATGAGGGTATGCTGGACGGCACTTCTGCTATGTCAACGTGAATGGCATGATCCCCGCCATATGCAATCACATGTGAGTCAATTCCATAAGTATTTTGGATATAACTTGCGATCGCACCATTGTCTGCAATCACCTTATGCGAATAACGAACAGCAATTTTTTCGGAAAATCGCAAAAAATGTTTTGCGACGCCACGCCATTTTTCACGACGCCACTCAATCCCATCAATATTAGTAATTAATATACTCTTAGAAAACAACCGTACCAGCGGCAAGGCAATTGCCCCAGAAACACCGAGAACCAATACAGCATTTTGGCGTCGCCATATGGCGATTAACAACGAAACTATATCATATAATACGCTCTGTATGCCGTTAGCCTGTAGAGGGATATAACACAATCGCGCAGACAGAAAGTGTGTCCGATGCTCTTGGTAGTTTTTACCGCTACAGTAGACAGTAATTTCCTCTGGCAAATTGTTTAGATAATGATGTCTGATCAAATTCTCGACCAGAGCCTCAAATCCACCATAACTTGCCGGAACTCCAACCGTACCGATAATGCTGACTTTTTTCATCGCTTACTGAAATTTATCCTTGATCGACGACAGATACTCGAACTGCCACTTCTTGGTCGGTTCGATATAGGCACCTTCTCCAAATTCGTTCCAAGCCTCAATCATCACGATGTTCATGATTGAGCGTTTGCCGCGCCCAAGAATGTTGCGAGCACCAGTCAACATCTGTTGAAATTTCTCAGGACTCGAGTTCAATCGGAAATAGGCATTCCCCGCCTCCCATGGGCGAGAATCCCAACCTGGACTTGCAGGAACTATGTATGGCAAGACACCAGAAGTGTCAGCCGCAGCAGAGTAGAAATCAAGATATGTCTTGACCATGGAGTCGTAATCCGCCGACTGCCGCTGATCCTGGGCAGCCACATAATTCCACCCAGAGTAGGCAGAAAAACCTAGCTGACTCAACTGCAGCTCTAACTTGTCATTTGGCTTAAGGTTGGTCGTGGCTACGAAAAACAGTCCTGGCAATCCATGTTTCTGAGCCGCCAAGTTGGCCTTCTTCAGCAATTCAGATGCAGTCGCCCCAAATTTGCGAGCATTCTGGTCTAGTTGTGCTGCCGAATAAACAAATATGACTGGTCTGCCGTCTATTTTATAGAATTGCGGATGCTTAAGGTAATTAATCACCCAAAAGTCCACCATAGCATCGAATTCAGTTTGGCTTCGCGGGACGTCTCCATGATTTGCCCAAAGCATCGAAAACTTGAGTTTGTTGTTGTTGGGCGCCTTCAGGAAGTTATCGATAGCATGATTCAGGTAAGTTGCCTTGCCGTTCCAATACCAATCGTACGCAAAAAACGTGATACCGTACTGGCTGGCCCAGTTGATGTGCTGTTCTGCGACCTTGGGGTCTTCTTCGGCGTAGTAGCCAAGCAGAGGCTCTCGTTCCGGCCATGCCCGATTAGGTGACCGCGAGTCAGGCTGTCCCTGGATGTCTTTCCAATAACGACTTTGCGATTGCCAGCCTGGAAAATAATAAACACCAATGTCTGGATGAGTATCACCGCTGGTCGGAGTAGTGCAGGAGCTTAGTACACAGAACAATTGCTGAGCAATCTCAGTCATGCCCCTGTCCCCAGGATGTTCGCCAACACCCTGATTGAAAAAATCCCGCTCATGGCGTGCATGGTTTTCCGGCTTAACCGAAATCGGGGCTAGGGCCAAGAAAGCACCTCCGTGCCGTTCACAGACTGTGCGGATCGAAGCGTCAGCCGCAGCGTTCGGCCACCATTTACCCAGACAAACCAATCGACCTGCTGGGCGCAACCCTACGCTCAAAGTGTTCAGCAGCACATCATAGCGAGTTTCGAACAAATTCCCCTGTGATTTTCTGAAATCGATGTTGTCGCCAAGTTCGACCAAAATATAGTCATAACTACTGGTCTCAACAGCAGGCCATGCTGGAGGTTGCTGCGCAAAAAACGCCGATTCAAGCGGGTAAGCAGGCAACAACGAGATTTTTACCTTCTCGTGCCCAACCGATTCCAGATGATTGGCCAATTGATGGACATAATCCCGATCCATGCTACTGGCAGCCATGCCCCAATCTCCCTGCCAGCCTAATTGAGCTGCAGGAGGGTGTCGCGTCAGACTGTTGCCGATGACCAAAACATCTTTCGCCTCCACAACCCCCGAGTACAACAGCGCTGACAGGACTAGAACGATAAACCAATTACCAAAACTGAAAATGCGTGACATGGTGTTGATACTCCATTGATAGCAACTATTAACCCCCTAACTAAACACCGCACCCCGCAGAGGCATATCGAGTATAGGTGTGCTCGAAGTAGGTCTTGATGAGTTGGCTCGACTGGACCAGTTTGGTCATGAACTGCTCGGCCAGGGTGCGCAGCATCGAATCATACTTGAGCGGGGCGGCCTGGCGCAGATGGGTTTTCAGATCGCGGTTGATCCACTCGTCCGGGCTGTGCTCGGGCGAGTACGGTGGCAGATAAAACAACTCGATGCGGGCGTGCGTGGTGGTCGGGCTTGGCCAGCCAGTCCTGCACCTTCTTGGCGTGATGCACGCGCAGGTTGTCCACGATCAGGAAGATCGTGCGCCCGGACGCCTCGCCCATGAGTTGCTGCAGGAACTCGATGAAGCGCTCGGCGTTGATCGAGCCCTCGTGCAGCGCAAAGTGCACGTGGCCCTGGTTACTCAGCGCCGAGATCACCGTCAGATGACTCCAGTTCACTCGGTGACGCAGCTCCGGCGTGTGCCCGGCCGGCGCAAAGCCGCGCACCCAGGCCGTGTCCTGGCGTACCGCCGTCTCGTCGACCCAGTGGATTTCGGCGCCTTCGGCCTGCGCCCGCTGATGCAGCTTCGGATACACCTCGTCCAGCCAGCGCTGCAGCGCCTGATCGTCCTGCTCCTGCGCCCGTTGCACCGGGCGTTGCGGCGTGCAGCCCCAGCGCCGCAGATACTCGCCCACCGTGCTGATGGGCATCTTCAGCCCGAACTTCACCTCAATGGCCTGCTGCACCGCCGCGCGGCTCCACAGCGCATGCCCCAGTCCCAGTGCCGCTGGTGTCTCGTGCAGCACCGTCTGGTGCAGATCCTCTTCCTGTGCCGGCTCCAGTGTGCGTTTCTCGCCGTAGCGCCGGCCCCGCTTGAGCGAACTCACCTCGCCCAGCGTCGGCGAACTCAGGTGATACCGCCTGACCCAGGCCATCATCGTCGTCAGGCTCACGCCCACGATCTCGGCAATCTTGATCCACGGCATTTCCATATGGTGCCGCAGACGGTGTGCCTGCCGGCGCAGCAACTGCAGTGACTCTTCCGAAAGCTCGCGTGCATCTGTCGATGGCATCACCTTCTCCTCTAACCGCTCAGTTCCTCACTCTACTTCTGCTTTTAGTCAGAGGGTTAATAGAAAGCCACTACTGTAGTAGCTCATCATAAACTGCGGCAATTTGCTGAATTTGTCGGTCCAACGTGAACTCAGCCTGATAACGAACACGCCCGGCTTGACCCATACGCCGCCGAAGTTCAGGTTGACTGATGGCCTCCTGCAGGGCATCCGCTAGGGCGAGGGCATTGCATGGAGGCACAAGCCAACCTGTCTGGCCTGGAATCACGATTTCTGTAAGACCACCATGAGCAGCCGCGACGACCGGCTTGCCCGCAGCCATCGCCTCAATGGCAACTAGCCCAAATGACTCTGGCTCGGTAGACGGAACAACTGCGATATCACAGCCATCCCATACGGGCCAAATATTGCGTATAAAAGGCTGGATTGATATCTTCTCCCTGGCTGGAGATTCTTCAATAAATTCTTGGAGTTTTTTTATAAAATATTCCTGACCGGGAACAACTCCACCGACAAATGTCACATTAATATTATTTATGTTCCGCGCCCATAGTATATTTATTGCTTCTACCAAAAGTGTTTGCCCTTTCAACCTGTTTATTCTACCAACCAGTACCAGAACCACATCGCCTGGTTTTTTGGTAATAAACGCAGGCCTGCTATTGACGAGGGAATGATTCGGATCGATATCCCGATATAGTCCATTATAAACGACTCTACAGCGATATTGTAATTCAGGCTGAACCTTGGCGATTCCAAGTCGAGCAGCATCGGATACGCAGATTATTCTATCAGAAAACCATTTCAGCAAATATCCAAAAATTGTAATAGCAATTTTTGGATGCACAACAATTTCATGAACATGCCATACATGAAATATATTATTTTTCCTAGACCAAAAAGCGCCTGTTAATACGGCAAGCGTGTTGGAATGAACCATGTCGACAGTTCTACCCCGCAGAAGATTGTCAAGCGCTCGGACGCTCTTATAAATATTTATTGGAATTGACAATACTCCTCTCAACGTCATCAGACCACGCGATAAAATCGCAAGCGGCATGATATGACATTCAATACCAGCTTGCCGTAGCTCAACCACCAATGGTCCGTCCACAGGGATGATTACAATTGGAATATAATTGTGATCAGCAAGTCGACATACTATTGACATCAATATTTTATCAGACCCATACAAATCGGCTGATTGGTGGACAAAAAGAACGTTTTTGGTCATGCCAGTGTAGATGTTTTTCGTGAACGAATAACCCTCGCAGGAATACCTGCGGCAACTGAAAATGGAGGAATAAATCCCTTGACTATTGCACCGGCGGCAATCACACATCCGCGACCAACGTGTGCTCCATCCAAGAAAGTAACCTTTACACCAATCCAACAGTCATCTTCGATCGTGATTCCTTTCCTAATGACGCCTTGCAACCGAATTGGAATATCAATATTTTCATGATTGTGATTTTCCGGATGAAAACTCACCCATTGGCCCATTATCACATCAGATCCTATCGATACACCCCCTGCGCCTCCAATGAAGCAATAAGATCCTATCCCAGTGTTGTTTCCGATTTTGATCCCGGCACCTATATTGGAAATCGTTCCGGACGCCTCAATTCTGGAGTAAGGTCCAACGCTGACGTTACAGCCGATCTGTATACCATTGTGGGACAGCGCATCGATATATACGCAATCCCCAATGACTGTTCCGCTCTGAATAAATAACTTGTTTTTACTCAGGAGGCTGACATTTTTGCCAATAAAAATTTTTCTTTTTATGGAATAACCATGCAATACCGCCCTAAGTAAGCATTTTATTTTATCAAGACTGATTTTGACCAAATAAGATAGTGGTATTTTTCTGTCTAGCGTGTAGCTGTTTTTTCTAATAATGCTAGCTATTTTTTCTATTAGCTTAAAAAATAATTCATTCATCAAACACCTCATCTATTCCTCTCTTGAATCTCAGAAATGAATTTTCTCGACTAAAGGAGAGTATTTCTTCCGGAGACCTAGTTGATGTTCTTGAGAGTATTTCATCAATATGCTTAATACGATTAGATGTAACTATTGGCTGATTAACAGATTCAAGAATAGAGTACGCCTCATTATTTCTTAGCCCGCAAAATATGACGGGCTTTGAGAACAAAATATAGTCAAAGACAGAAGTTGTGGGCTCCCAAATAAGGTCATCAGAGCACGGCAATAAAAAAGCGTCAACTTTTGATAAGTCTTGCAAAAGTAGTATCCTGTCTATTGGGGGACACTTTTCATATGTAATATTTCTGTATTGCTTTATTTGATTTAATATTTCGTCACAAAGAATCCCCCAATGCCTGATGATGACAGGTTTATTTAGATTTTCAAGTTCTGAAAATGTTTTGAACAGGTCGTTGGTCGCACGGAAATTATGTAAACTACCCACGCATCCTATAACTATTTTCGTTGTATCAACTTCGCAGGAACGATATGTATCGACCAAGTAAATGTCACGCTCCAAAAATCCGTTGTGAATATTAATAACTTTAGTATCTGTGCCGGCAAAATATGTTTGCGTGATGGCAGAGGAAATTCCGCCAACACAGGAGACAAATTGAGATTTTTTTGCGATTGAGTTTATGTAATAATTTGTCAAGTATAGTTTAATTTTAAGCAGAATTTTTGATGACGATTTTTTTAATTCTGAATATATCAGGTCAGGTTGATCCCGCAAATCAAGAACAAACTTTATTTTTTTGTTGAATGCAACATTGGCTATTTCATATATATTATATGGGGGTCCAGAAACAATTAATAAATCATATCGCTCAATTAAAGGGGAAAGGATGTTTTCAATATTTTTCTTGTTTAATAATGTTTTTGCGAGTGATGAGAAATACGATTTATCAATAGTCTTGATTTTTCCATCAAGACAAGTGTTATTCCCGAATTTTAGAATATCAACTTCATGGATTTTGCCAAGCTCTTCAGCGAAAAATGCAATGCGATGCGTCGAGACGCCTTTGTCCGGTGGAAACAAGCTACTGACAAGTAATATTTTCATGTTAAACGAGTGAAAGTCCAATCATTAACGCAATTGATGCAGCCAAATATTTGATGTTTTGTATTTCATTCAAACCAAATCTAGGTTTTTTGCCTCTGATACTCAATAAAGCAAAAAACAAGAACGTGTATTTTATTCTTGTATCAGTAATGCCCAGCTGAAAAATTATATAAGAAATACCCATAAATATAGCGATAAATAAATAAACTTTATTTATTTTTTCTGCCGCCACGAACTCCCGCATCAGGATTGGGTATACAAATAAATAATTTATGACTGCGCCAATTATGATGATAATGTTGTCCAGTTCGGTGTAAATACCCCAGATCCCGTTTATATTTTCTTTGGCATATTTTATCGTGTAGCTAATTGGGTTGGGCGTAAATAAAAATACTGGCACTCCCACGCCAATGCGTTTGACGGTCGAAAGCCAAAACCCAAAGCCAGCCCCATTCCCCTCGATAAGGTCGGTGACAATGCTGTTTCTTTCTTCATCAAATCCCTCGTGAACAGAAAATGTACTAAATACAGCAGAAAATAATTTCGTCGTTATTTCAGAAAAATTGATGTACACGAAAATCATCGATCCAATAAAAAGTGGGAAAATAATTATTTTTTTTATTTTTTTTGGGACCCCATTGTTGAGCGCGATGATGCCCATTATCCCTGTAAAAAATGGCCTAATTATCGCCATAAAGCCAATTGTTGAAATTATACAAGCCCATTTAAGACCGCCTTTTAGTCTTTCCCCCTGAATCAAGCAAACAAACAAAACAAGAAAAAATATTATATATGCATCTCGAACATTTCTTATTAACAACATTGTTAAGTAAGGATGCAGCAGGATTGCTGCATCAATGGCATCATTCTTGATCTCGTTATTTGTTGCCAAGATAAATGCCGTATAAAATAGCATGCAATTTGTCAGCTTTAACATGACGGCGACAATAGTGCTATTTGGCGTCCAACTTTCGTATATCCAATTGATTATATAATAAAATTGATTTGACTTGTATTCATCGGATCCAACAAAATCCAACAAATTTTGAAATGACAATTTTCGTACTTCTTCATAATAATTTGATGGGTCGGAAAAATGAAAGGATCTTAGTAGTTCATGCTCGAGGTATAGCTGCTCAAAAAATATAAATGCCAAATTAAAAACAAGCGACACAAAAATTATATTTGTCCGCCTGTTTCTGCTTGTTGCCGACTGCATGGCCACATAAAATGCCAGCATTGACGCAATAAATATAAAAATCATTGTGTTTTCTTAAATCTAAAAATTGTTGCCGCGTTAGAAAAAAACTCATTGTTGAACTTTTTACTTAACAACAAATATATACTGAAATACATTACTATGGATATAAAGATTCTTGAAATATCCAAGCCAATTGTCTGTACAATGTAAAAACATACCATCGCCGCAAGCAAAGACAACACAAGTGGCACAATGATCTGATATGTGTATTCTGAGAGCGTTACCTTGCAAAGTGGATAAACTTGAAAACGCCAATTCGGCCAATAAGTCAATACCATTGTTCCGGTCATGGCAGTCGCGATCCCAGAAATTCCATAATGACTGCCGGCCCACACCGCTATTGGCATTAATCCGAGCATCATCATGTTCCACTTAAAACTTATATCCGCGCGGCCGCGCGCCATGAGCAAGCTACCGACAGGATTGACAGTCGATCTGATCAATGCCCAAATTGAGAGGATTTGTACAAGCGGTACGGAATCATGCCACTTGGGTCCGAACAGAGCCCCGATGATGTCTGGTGCGAATAAGCCCAAAAACACATATATAGGAAAATTGATTGATGCCGTCATCCGCATGATCTGTAGATAAATCCGGCGCAACAGGTCTTCGTCTTCTTGTGCCTTGGCCATGATCGGGAAGGCAACTTGGGTGATGATCGGATTGATCAGCCCGGCCACCCGAAGGTTGATCTCCCTTGGAAGGCTGTACAAACCCACCGATGAGGTGCCCAACAGCTTGCTGCCAAGAAATATGTCAATTTGGGAATTCAAGGCGTTCGCCAGATTGTTGCCAATCATGTAAAGTCCAAAATGAATGAACTCGCGAATTTCCTCAAAGTTCAATCGAATCTGTGGCCGCCAACCGTTGGCGAGCGTCAACCAAGATAGTAATGTGCTGAAAAACGCGGTCGCCAAGGTGCCGGCCATCATCGCCGATGCTCCCGCACCGTGCCAGGCCAACATCGTGGCGGCCACGAATCCGAACCCAGCAGCAAATAACTCGACCTTCGCCAATTTATGGAAGTCAAGTCGCTTCTGCGCCTGAAGCTTGAGTTGTTGCGCCAACGAGTTGATCAGCAGTGTAGCGGCGGCCATCAATACGAGTGATACCAGCGCAGGCTGCTCGTACCAAGCGGCCATGTATGGGCTACACAATCCGAGAAGCAGAGCGAGCAACGCACTGCAGATGACATTGAACCAATAGAGACTGGAATTCTGGTCGGCACTGATTTCCTGTTGATGAATGATAGCATTGCTGACACCTGCATCGGCAAAAATCTGAATGACGGCCACCGTCGATGTAACCAGTGCGATAAGGCCAAATTCAGCCGGTGTCAGAAAACGCGACAGCACGATGATCTGAAGAAATTGCAAGATGGCTCGTCCGATGGACGACAGCGTCGTCCATCGAACTCCAGCCATTGCTTGCGCTCTGAGGTTCATTCGGTCGGAATCGATTCAATGTCTTGCTTGGTGACTGCGCAGGCGCGTCACCAATTGAGTTGCATTATCCTGAACACGCGCGTCATTCCAGAAGTCCCGAATTACCTCTGCATTCTGCATTTGCTCAGCGTGGCCGAGCGGGTCGAGCAGTCCGTCAGTTGGCTGTGCCAAGTCAGAGAGAGAATAGACATGTGCACCGCGAGATCGGAGAAACTGAAAAGTCGTAGTGCATTCTTCGAGAAAAACCTTAGCGCCCTTGTAAAGCATGGTGGCTATGTTGCCGACGGCTTGCTGCCGTTTGTGCCCCATGATGACAATCGAACAATTGGAAATGAGTGTATTGTATTGTTCCAGTGGCATGAAATCGACCAGTGGCACAAAATGCTCACCGAATGCTGGAATGCCCACCTGGACGATCGCATTGCGGTAGGCTGCGCTACCATAACTCAATGGCACGATGACATTGCGTGTTCCGATATCACACCGCTTGAGCAGATCGAAGACTTCCAAATGATTGTTGCTGGCCGATGCAGAGTTACCTATCAGGATATCCGTTCCAGTTGTCATGGATGGACCTTGATCGAATGTCATTTCCAGGCTGGCATAGTTGATCTGTTGATATTTCGCCCGGAGCTGCAAATGATCACATATCCTTTCATAATCCTCCGGAATCGGCGCTGAAAAGTAATCGATGCGTTTCATAAAACGGATGATGGATGCCTCGTGCCAGTGCTGGTAGAGCAGTTTACTCAGTTTCCCCCTAAACCTGGACAGGAGCGACTGGCTGGAAATCAGTTGATCTTGCAGAAGCTTGGTGTTCTGGCCGAAAATGTCTTTATTGAGTGCAGAGAATGATTCGTAGTAGTCACCGCCCCATCCACTCCAAACGATAGGCGCTCGAGTTCGCAAATTGCGTACGACTCTTATCTTCAATGGATCGAGATAATGAATAATGATTGCGTCGTGTGACACATCTTCAGGTCTGATGGAATCAAGGGTGTGCTTATCTGCAACGAACTTTGACTGCAATGGCTGCAGATATTTTAGTGGTTGTGTGGCGTCGGCAACAATCACCAAATAAGTGTTGACCACTCCGGATACTCGGCAAAATATTTCATCCACAAAGGGAATGAATTTTTCGTCGCTGACCAGATGCAGGATGCGCATTGCAACTCTTTGCCGGTGTATCAGCCAGCATGCCAGCCTTGCGGCCGAGTCTTGATCACGGTTGCAGGGACTCCGACGGCTGTAGCGTTGGCGGCAATGTCGCCTGTCACCACTGCACCCGCCCCGATGATGCTCCACTCGCCGATGCTCGCCTTGGGGATCAAGGTACAGCCCGCCCCAATGTCTGTGCCCTCCGCAGTAACGCAGTGGCCGCAAATGCGAGTGCCGGGCCCGAGGGTCGAATAACTGCCAATCCGTCCGTCATGACTGATGCTGCAGCCCAGATTCACATGTACATGATCACCCAGGGTCACGTCGGTGTTCAGGAGTACCCCTGAAAAGATGACGTTGCCACTACCCAGCACGACCGTGTCAGCCATCCAGGCGAGTGGGTGGACCATAGTTGGAAACTCGGAGTAACCCAGACCCTGGAGACGTCGGACCACTTCCTTGCGGGCAGCGGATTGACCTATTGCGATGACCACGGCGGCAGGTTGCCCCCATCTGACCGGACCTTGCAAGACGGGCAATCCATTGAGGTGTGTGCTTGGAAGGTGGTAACCGTCATCCAGCAAGAAACCCATTAGATGCCATTGTGGACTGGGTGCGCTGGCGTTGATGTCCTTCACGATTTGCAGTACTTCACGGGCGTGACCACCTGCACCAAAGATGTAGAGTGGCTTGCTGCTCATACCCGGTTGGCCGATTGACGAATGATTGACACGATCCGCTCGGCATCAATCTCGGCAAGATCCGGGTAGATCGGCAGGCAGATCACTTGTTGCCCAATGCGCGTGGCGACCGGCAGATTGGACGACGCAGATGACGGCAATCCGCGATACATCGGAAAATCAGTGATCAGCGGGTAAAAATAGCGTCGTGCATAAATGTTCTGGTCACGTAGTGCCTGATAGAGCGCGTCGCGCGAGATCGGGAATTCCGGCTGGACCAGGATTGGAAAATAGGAGTAATTTCGACGTGTTTCGCCGCTATCCGCCACGCAACGAATGCCGGTGATATCCGCCAAAGCATTTCGGTAGAAACCATCAATGCGCTGGCGCCGCTGGATCACCTGATCAATCGACTTGAGCTGCAGCAGGCCGAAGGCTGCCTGCACTTCGTTCATCTTGCCATTGATGCCTGGAGCGACGACGGTGACCTCGTCGGCAAAGCCGAAGTTCTTCAGATAGTCAATGCGTTGCTTTGTCTTTGCATCTGGGCAGACGATGGCACCACCCTCGAAAGTATTGAATACCTTGGTGGCATGAAAACTCAGGGCCGCAAGATCGCCGTGCAGCAGCACACTGCGGTTGTCGTGCTCTACCCCGAATGCATGGGCCGCATCATAAATCACCCTCAACCCGTGAACATCGGCGATGTGCTGAATGCGATCGACGTCGCAGGGGTGGCCATAGCAATGCACCGGCATGATGGCGGTCGTCTGCGGTGTAATGGCAGCTTCGATCCGGGCAGGATCGAGATTGAGTGTTTCCGGGTCGATATCGACAAATACGGGCTTCAGTCCGTTCCAGAGCAGCGAATGAGCAGTGGCAACGAACGAATATGGGGTCGTGATGACTTCGCCGGTGATGCGCAGTGCTTGCAGCGCCGTGACCAGGGCAATCGTGGCATTGGTGAACAGAGCCAAGTGCTGAACGCCCAAGTAACGGGCCAATTCCTGTTCGAGCTGCTGATGAAAGGGGCCCCCATTAGTAAGAATCTTGCGGTCCCAGATCTGTTGCAAATATGGGATGAACTCTTCCAGCGGCGGCAGTGCCGGCTGCGTCACGAAGATATTGCCGGACATGTTCAGATGCTCCAGATGCCACGGGTATCAATGACGATCTTGGCCATCAGTGCGTCGCGCGGCACGTCGTGGAATGACCGGTGATTGACCAGCAGCAGCACGATATCGGCTTCGCAGATGGCATCGGCCAGCGGCAGCAGTTGCACGTGCTCGGCCCGCAGGTTTTCAGGCAGAGCGCTGATGTGCGGCTCGACGATGAGCAGATCGCCCACCTGCTCGTCCCTGAGGTGTTGCACGATTTCCAGCGACGGGCTTTCGCGCAGATCGTCGATGTCAGCTTTGAATGACAGGCCGAGACAGGCAATGCGGGGATTACGGAATCGCGCAGCTGCCGCTTTGACCTTGTCGATCACCAGATGCGGCTTGTGGTCATTGACTTCCCGAGCGGTGCGAATCAGGCGCGCCTCAGCAGGAGTCTTGCTGACGATAAACCATGGATCGACGGCGATGCAGTGTCCGCCTACACCAGGTCCAGGTTGCAGAATATTGACACGCGGGTGCCGATTCGCTAGCCGGATCAGTTCCCAGACGTTGACGCCGAGCTTGTCGCAGATCATCGACAGTTCGTTCGCAAAGGCAATGTTGACGTCGCGAAAAGAGTTTTCTGTGAGCTTGCACATCTCTGCGGTGCGTGCGCTGGTTGGTATGCACTCGGCCGTGACAAAGGTTTTGTATAGCGTGGTAGCGCGTTGCGAACAGCGGCGCGTCATCCCGCCGATGACACGGTCGTTGTTGACCAGTTCGGTGACGACCTTGCCGGGCAGCACACGTTCTGGACAGTAGGCGATGTTGATGTCCGCCTGCTCGCCCTTCTGCTGCGGAAAGGTCAGGTCCGGGCGTATCTCGGCCAGCCAGGCGGCCATCTGTTCGGTGGTGCCGACCGGCGAGGTCGATTCGAGAATGACCAGATCGCCCTTCTTGATCACCGGCGCAATCGAGCGGGCTGCCGCCTCGACGTAGGAAATATCAGGCTCGTGATCATCCTTGAACGGGGTCGGCACGGCGATCAGAAAGGCGTCGGCCGGCTCGGGGTGGATCGTGGCGCGCAAATAGCCTTGCGCCACCGCTGCCTGCACGATCATGTCGAGGTCTGGCTCGACGATGTGGATCGCGCCACGATTGATGGTATCGACCGCGTGCTGGTTGATATCGACCCCGATGACCTTGATCTTGCGCGACGCCAGCATCGCGGCGGTCGGCAGGCCGATATAGCCGAGGCCGATCATGGAAACTGATTCGTAGCGGATGCTCATGATTGCTCTTGTAGGTATTTGGCGATTCTCATGGCGGCCAGGCCATCACCATATGGGTTGTGTGCCAAGCTCATGCGCTGATAGGCGGAAGCATTGTCGAGCAACTCAGTCGCTGCACGGACGATAGCATCACGGTCCGTACCGACTAGCCGGACCGTACCAGCCTCGACCGCTTCAGGGCGCTCGGTGGTGTCGCGCATAACCAGCACGGGTTTGGCGAGCGATGGCGCCTCCTCCTGGATACCACCTGAGTCGGTAAGCAACAGATAGGCACGGTCCATCAGATAAACAAAAGGAAGGTAATCCTGTGGTTCGATCAGATGCACATTCGGACTTGCCCCAAGGATGCGGCGTACAGGTGCCTGCACGTTCGGGTTCAGGTGAACCGGATAGACGATCTGCACGTCCGAACGCTGGCTGAGGTCGTGCAGTGCCTGGCAGATATTATCGAATCCAACTCCGAAGTTTTCGCGGCGGTGCCCGGTAACAAGGATCAGTCGACGACACCCATCTAGGAAGGTGAAGCGGCGCTGCAATTCGAATTGCAGCAGCGGGTCAGCGTGCAATCGGCGCACCACGTCCTGCAAAGCGTCGATGACGGTATTACCGGTGACGAGTATTCTCGCCGCATCGATGTTTTCGCGCATGAGGTTGTCCCTGGCGCCGACGGTGGGAGCGAAATGTGCGACGGCCACCGAGCCGGCAATGCGCCGATTCATCTCCTCTGGCCATGGGGAATAGATGTTGTGCGTTCGCAACCCTGCCTCGACATGTCCAACCCGGATTTTTTCGTAATAGGCCGCCAGACTCGCGGCCAGCGTGGTGGTGGTATCCCCATGGACTAGCACCCAGTCTGGAGTCCACTGCCGGAGTACCAGTCGCAGTCCCAGCAGCACGTTGCTGGTGATATCGGTCAAATCCTGACCCGGTTTCATCAGATCGAGGTCGAAGTCCGGCTGTATGTCGAAGAGTTGTAGCACCTGATCAAGCATCTGGCGGTGCTGCGCGGTCACACAAACACCGGTCTGAAGGCCCGGAGTGCCCTGCAGAGCCTTCACGACAGGTGCCATTTTAATGGCTTCCGGTCGAGTTCCGAATATGGTCAGAATTTTCATATGTTGTGAATGCCACAACAGAATACACAGTCCAACTGGCAGACACCCTTAACGGCCGGAACGCCTGAAGGCACTGCGCATGGCAGCCACCAGCATGTCTTGCTTTAGGGCTGTTTCTGGAGTCTGGCGGGCATCTCTGGTGAATTGGCGAACTAGCACGAACAACAGTAGGAGAAAACCGGTGCCGATCGTAGTAAGAATGGCAATGAGTGCCTTCATTGGCTTGCTCTTGCGTTCCGGCGGAGTGGCTGCGTCAATCACCTGGATCAGCATGCCATCACGCGCTTCGTCAATCTTGGCGAGTTCATACTCCTTCGAAAAGAGTTCGAACAGATTTTCGTAGTATTTGAAGTCACGCAATTTACTGACGTAATCGTTGCTGGCAGAAGAAGTATCAGAGGCCTCCGCACGAACCAACTGATCACGCAGCGCCTTCAGATTGCCTGCCGCCAGTTTGATCTCCGGTGAACTCTCCGTCAGATAGCCACGCATCGATTGCAGTTTTACTTCGGCGGCAGTCACTTCGGCCTTGATCGAAGCATATTCGAGCGCAGCCGAGGTGGGATCAGCGCGCAGCGCGCCTTGGTTGATGCCACTGCTTTGCAATGCTTTCTGCGCTTCCGAGAGCTTGCGCTTGGTGGCCGTCAACTGTTCGTCGAAGAATTGCCGCCGTTGTTGGGCATCGGTTATGGCCAAATCCTTGGTGAGACGACGCAATTCATCGACATAGCTATTGGCAATATCAGCAGCACGTTGTGGGTCGGTGTCGTCCACCGTGATGGTGATCAAGTTGTCCTTTTTGCCTCCAGTGACATTGGTCTTGCGATCCAGTGTCTTGCGTGCATCCGTGCGCATTTCCGAATCATAGACATCCATCAGTTTGAACTTGTCGATGATGCGGTCAGCTATACGTGTCGACTGGATCAGTGAAACATATTGATCCGTCGGATTCTTGATGCCTGCAGCTGCACCGGCCATGCCTGTCAGCGCACTCAGGGACTGTAGTGCAGCCATGGCGGACCCTTGTTGCTGCTGCGGTGTCAGCAAAACGATCGTGGCCGTGAAAGTAGGCTTGATCACAAAACTGATGCCCAGAGCCAGCATGCCGGCCATCAGGGATCCAATGATCAGTAAACGCAGATGTTGAACAACGACCAATGCAATGTCGAGCAGGTCAACATTGTGCGTACGGTTGCTCGCAACGTCAGTGGGGTGTGACATGTTGGCCAGTGCTGACTTATTGCCTCAACGTCTTGATCGCTGCCGCGCTCAAACCGAATTGATAGAGAATCTGCGACCAGTCCTTGAGCCCGCGGGTGAGGGCGCCCCAGAAGGTTTCGCGGTTAACGAGATCCGGTACGACAACCGTGTCGCCTGGCATCAGCGCGGTGTTTTCGATACCACGCTGGAAAAAACTGCGGCCGTTGTTGTTGATGACGGAGCCGTCGGCGCGCAACACGAAGATGTTGTCCTTGTCGGCATCGCGGTCCACACCGGCGATGTCGAGGTAGCTGTGGAGTGCACGGTCAGGCTTCCAGATCAGCGCATTGTCGTTGCTGACCGAGCCGACCGCGAACACGAAAGCTGGCCGGTTCGGGATCGTGATGCGGTCGCCGTCCTCCAGTGGGATGTCGGGCAAGTCACTCAGGTCGCTGGCGGTAGTGGGCAGTTCCAGCGCGATGCGGCCGTTCGGTTTCATCTGCTTGAGACGGTTGAGCTGGGCACGCGCCGCTGCGGTTTGTGATGCACGTAGTGCCGCAGCGCTCTGGGCGTCGGAGCCGGCCAGGTTGGCGGTTTCGGTAGCGGCGGCGTTAGCGATCTGGGTTTCGAGGCGGGCGGCGGCGTTGTCGAGCGCGACCTGTTGTTTCTTGCGCGTCTCGGCGCGCGAGAACTCGGTGCCGTAGAGATAGGCTTCGTTAGTCAGGCCGCCAGCGCGCGCGACGAGTCTGTGCAGCGTCTCGCCGGGTTGCAACTGGTAGATGCCGGGCGCACGCACTTCACCTTCGACCCGTACGATCCGGGTCTGGTTGGCAATCGGGTTGCGGATGTCGTTGCGGGCGAAGATCGTCACCACATCGCCGGGCTGCAGCTCCAGATCGTTCTGAGGGTCGTGTTCGATGACGGCCTTGCCGAGGTTGAACGAGATGATGCTCGGTGTGACGTGATCGCGGTCGAGGCGCTCGACCGCCGCGTATTCCCAGTTCGGTTCATCGACAATGTTGCGCACCTCGCGTTCGACCTTGGTTTCGCTGATGTCGCGTGTCTCGGTGAACTGCACCAGCTTGTTCTTGCGCAGGTAGTAGTCGGGCGTGATCAGGGCGTCACGGTCCGGGATCAACTGGCTGATGCGCATGCCCGGGGTGTAGGGATAGCGTAGCGGCGCAGCGACGTTGCCGCGCAGCGTCACGGCGTTGGCGAATTGCGGCGATACGCCGAACAGCGTCAGCACATCCCCGTCGCGCAGCATCAGGCTGTCGGCCAGGCTCAGATCGACGGTACTGACGCTGCGCGGTGTCTTCGGACTCGTCGGGTCGATGCGTTCAAGCTGCGCGGTGCTCAGGTTGGTCGAGGCGCGCGTGCCACCGCCGTAGGACAGCATCTGGGTGAGGCTTTCCTGCTTGCTCTTGAGTTCGTAGACCGCCGGGGTATCGAGCGAGCCAAGCATCGCAATGCGCGGGCCCGCAGCGTCAAACACGACCACGTCACCGTCCTGCAGGTGCACGTCGGTGGTCTGATTGCCGTTGACGATGAAGTCGTAGAGATCCAGGTTCGCCACGACCTTGCCCTGGCGCTTGAGCGTGATGTTGCGCATGCTGCCGTTGCTGCCCGGGCCGCCGCTGGCGAAGACGAGGTTGACCAGTGTTGAGAGGCTGCTGACGGTGTAGCTGCCCGGTCTGCGGGCCTGCCCGACGACGAACACCTGCACGCTGCGCAATTGCCCGAGGGTGACGTTGAGACTGAAATTCTTGAAGATGCGGCCAACCTGCTGGCGCAACACGCGTTCGACGTCGGCCGCCTTGGTGCCGGCGATGCCAAAAGTGCCGACGCGCGGGATGCTGATCTGACCATTGCGGTCGATCGTGGCGTGGTAATCGACCTCGACGCTGCCCCAGGCGCGGATCTGCAATTCGTCGCCCGGGCCAAGGATGTAGTCGGCCGAGACGGGAACCTTGTCGGCCGGTGCAAAGGTGCGTGGCGGATTGGTGAAATAGCGCGCGCCGAACAGCGGCAGGTTCTGGCCGGTCGAAGCGAAGACGAACCGCTGGAATTCGTTCGGTTCGAGCGGTTCGCGCAGCGTGGCAGCACCGAGATCCTGCTTGGACGCGTCGTTCGCGTCCTTGCCGGTCGAGTCAGCTTGGTTAGAAATGGTGTTGCTGCCCGGACCCTGCTGCGCCGCTGCTGCTGCTGCTGCTGCTGCTGCAGCGGCGGCCGCTGCAGCATTTCCAGCGCCGAAGCTACCGCCAAGTCCACCCGGGCCAAAGCCGCCGGTCGGGCCGCCAGGGACGACCGGACTGGTGGGCACCACCATGTCTTGGGCCAACGCAGAGGTGACCATCACGGCAAGGGTCAGGGCGACCAGTCGGAAGCGTTTCAGTCGCATTGGATCAGGTATGCAGTCTGCGAGCGGTGGTAGGGACGGCGGCGTTGCCACCGAGCCGCGATGCGGCAGGAGCGGTAGTTTAAGACCAGCGCTGGCGGAGCTCGGTATCCCGATTCATTTGTCATCAGGTAAATTGCTTGTTACCCGGGCTGGAGGTGCCGCCATCCAATGACAGACGCGACTCAAGCCTGCCTGGCTGAGCCGCGTCTGATAGTCCGTGAATCGCTGGGAGAAGAACGGCGAACGTTCGAAGCAGGACAGGAACCCGCCCAACGGGCAAGTCCCTGTCACAGTGATCGCGTCAAGCGATGACGTTGAAGTCCGCTGCCGAGAGCGCCGGATGGCCAGTCACGCTGGCGAACTTGACTGCTGCAACACCGCCGTTGCCATCAGCGTCGTAGTACAGGCTGCCGGTGCTCGTGTCGTAGTAGATGCCGGCCCCCTGCGCGGCCGAGGTGCTACCGCTCAAGCCCGCGCCGCTGTAGAAGCTGGCCGCCAGCAGCGCGCCAATCGCCCCCGCCCCGCCGAACATCGCCACCGCCAAGTCGATGTGGTCCACGCCAACTGCGTAGTCGCTGATCGTATCGACGTTGGTGGTGGCGTTGAGCGCGGTGTTGAACACGAAGTGGTCACTGCCCAGACCGCCGGTCAGCGTGTCGTTGCCCGCACCACCGGCCAGCACGTTGTTGAAGGCGTTACCGAGGATGACGTTGCCCAGCGCGTTGCCGGTGCCGTTGATCGCCCCGCCGCTGGCATGCAGGGTCAGGTTTTCCAGATTCGCGCCCAGTGTGTAGCTGATCGCCGAGATCACCGTGTCGGTTCCCTCGTTGGCGTTTTCCACCACCACGTCGCCGACGTTGTCCACGCCGAAGGTGTCGTTGCCCAGGCCGCCCAGCATCGAATCGGCGCCCGCGCCGCCGATGATGAAGTCGTTGCCCGCGCCGCCCGACAGCGTGTCGTTGCCGAGATCGCCGAAGATCGAGTTGTCGCTGGCGTTGCCGGTGATGACGTTGTCCACCGCGTTGCCATAGCCGTTGATGGCGCCACCGCTGGCGTGCAGGGTCAGGTTCTCGACGTTGGCGCCCAGCACGAACGTCACCGCCGAGATCACCGTGTCGATGCCTTCGCCAGCGTTCTCCACCACGATGTCGCCGATGCTGTCGACGCCGTAGGTGTCGTTGCCTGCGCCGCCCAGCATCGAGTCGGCGCCGGTGCCGCCCACCAGGAAGTCGTTGCCCGCACCGCCGATCAGCGTGTCGCTGCCGGCGTCGCCCAGCAGCGAGTTGTCGCTCGCGTTGCCCACCATCAGGTTGCCCAGCACGTTGCCGTAGCCGTTGATGGCCCCGCTGGCTGCATCCAGCGTCAGGTTCTCGACATTGGCGCCCAGCACGTAGGTCACCGCCGAGACAACCGTGTCCACGCCTTCGTTGGCGTTCTCGGTCACGACGTCGCCGATGCTGTCGACGTAGTAGGTATCGTTGCCGACTCCGCCCAGCATCGTGTCGGCGCCGGTGCCGCCGTCGAGCAAGTCGTTGCCCGCACCGCCGATCAGCGTGTCAACACCGGCACCACCGGACAGGGTGTTGTCGCTGTCGTTGCCGGTGAGCAGGTTGCCCAGCGCGTTGCCGGTGCCGTTGATCGCCCCGCCGCTGGCATGCAGGGTCAGGTTTTCCAGATTCGCGCCCAGTGTGTAGCTGATCGCCGAGATCACCGTGTCGGTTCCCTCGTTGGCGTTTTCCACCACCACGTCGCCGACGTTGTCCACGCCGAAGGTGTCGTTGCCCAGGCCGCCCAGCATCGAATCGGCGCCCGCGCCGCCGATGATGAAGTCGTTGCCCGCGCCGCCCGACAGCGTGTCGTTGCCGAGATCGCCGAAGATCGAGTTGTCGCTGGCGTTGCCGGTGATGACGTTGTCCACCGCGTTGCCATAGCCGTTGATGGCGCCACCGCTGGCGTGCAGGGTCAGGTTCTCGACGTTGGCGCCCAGCACGAACGTCACCGCCGAGATCACCGTGTCGATGCCTTCGCCAGCGTTCTCCACCACGATGTCGCCGATGCTGTCGACGCCGTAGGTGTCGTTGCCTGCGCCGCCCAGCATCGAGTCGGCGCCGGTGCCGCCCACCAGGAAGTCGTTGCCCGCACCGCCGATCAGCGTGTCGCTGCCGGCGTCGCCCAGCAGCGAGTTGTCGCTCGCGTTGCCCACCATCAGGTTGCCCAGCACGTTGCCGTAGCCGTTGATGGCCCCGCTGGCTGCATCCAGCGTCAGGTTCTCGACATTGGCGCCCAGCACGTAGGTCACCGCCGAGACAACCGTGTCCACGCCTTCGTTGGCGTTCTCGGTCACGACGTCGCCGATGCTGTCGACGTAGTAGGTATCGTTGCCGACTCCGCCCAGCATCGTGTCGGCGCCGACGCCACCGATCAGGGTGTCGTTGCCCGCGCCGCCGTTGAGGAGGTCGCCCGCAGCGCCGCCGTCGATGACGTTGTCGCTGGCGTTACCGGTGATGATATTGACCAGCGCATTGCCGCTGCCGTTGATCGCCCCACCGCTGGCGTGCAGGGTCAGGTTCTCGACGTTGGCGCCCAGTGTGTACGTGATCGCCGAGATCACCGTGTCGGTTCCCTCGTTGGCGTTCTCCACCACCACGTCGCCGACGTTGTCCACGCCGAAGGTGTCGTTGCCCGTGCCGCCGATCATCGAGTCGGCGCCCATCCCGCCGACCATGAAGTCGTTGCCCGCGCCGCCCGACAGCGTGTCATTGCCGTCCCCACCAAAGACCGAGTTGTCGCTGGCATTGCCGGTCACCACGTTGTCCAGAGCGTTGCCGTAGCCGCTGATGGCGCCGCTGGCCGCATCCAGCGTCAAGTTCTCGATGTTGGCGCCCATCGCATACGTGACCGCCGCGATCACCGTGTCGGTGCCCGCGTTGGTACTTTCCACCACCACGTCACCGCTGTTGTCGATCCTGTAGGTGTCGTTGCCCAGACCACCGACCATCGAGTCGGCTCCGCTCCCGCCGTCGAGCGTATCGTTGCCCGCTCCACCCAGGAGCGTGTCGTTGCCCGCTCCACCGCTAAGCACGTTGTCACTGGCGTTGCCCGTCAGCACGTTGGCGAGATCATTGCCCGTGCCGCTGATCGCCCCGCCGCTTTCATTGAGCGCCAGGTTCTCGACGTTGGCTGCCAGCGTGTAATTGACGCTGGAGATCACCGTGTCGCTGCCTTCGCTGGCGTTCTCGCTGATCACGTCGGTCGCGCCGTCGACCATGTAGGTGTCGTCACCGGTGCCGCCTTGCAGCACGTTGGTGCCGGCGCCACCGGACAGGGTGTCGTTGCCAGCGCCGCCGAGCAGCGTGTCGTTGCCGTCCGCTCCGCTCAGCACGTTGTCCAGCGCGTTGCCGGTGATGACGTTGTCCAGTGCGTTGCCGCTGCCGCTGGTCGCCGCCACACCGGTCAGCGTCAGGTTCTCGACGTTAGCACCCAGCGTGTAGTTCACGCTGCTCATCACCGTGTCGCTGCCTTCGCCGGCGTTCTCCACGACTACATCACCGACGTTGTCCACGACGTAGGTGTCGTTCCCAAGACCGCCGGTTATCGAGTCCGTACCAATGCCACCATCCAGCGTGTCGTTGCCAGCGCCGCCGAGCAGCGTGTCGTTGCCGTCCGCTCCGCTCAGCACGTTGTCCAGCGCGTTGCCGGTGATGACGTTGTCCAGCGCGTTGCCGCTGCCGCTGGTCGCCGCCACACCGGTCAGCGTCAGGTTCTCGACGTTAGCACCCAGCGTGTAGTTCACGCTGCTCATCACCGTGTCGCTGCCTTCTCCGGCGTTCTCCACGACTACATCACCGACGTTGTCCACGACGTAGGTGTCGTTTCCAAGACCGCCGGTCATCGAGTCCGTACCAATGCCACCATCCAGCGTGTCGTTGCCAGCGCCGCCGAGCAGCGTGTCGTTGCCGTCCGCTCCGCTCAGCACGTTGTCCAGCGCGTTGCCGGTGATGACGTTGTCCAGCGCGTTGCCGGTGCCGTTGATCGCCACCACACCGGTCAGCGTCAGATTCTCGACATTGGCGCTCAGGGTATAGCTGATACTCGCCTGGACTGTGTCGGTTCCTTCGCCAACATTTTCGACAACCACGTCACCAGCGTTATCAACCACGTAGGTATCGTTACCCGCCCCACCCGTCATGGTGTCCTTGCCGGCGCCTCCGTCAAGCAGGTCATTGCCAGCCAAGCCAACAAGGGTATCAGGGCCGGCATGACCCGTCAGCGTGTCATCCCCAGCGGAGCCGGTCAGCACAACTGCCGGCGGGGTCAGCATGAAACTCGTCGTGGTAATGAGACCCTGCGGATCCGTCACCGTCAGAGCGATGGTGTAGGCCGCATCAGTCGCAACCGGCGCAGTGCCGGTGAAGACATGGGTGAGCGGATCAAAACTGAGCCAGGCCGGCAGCGCGCCGCCATTCACACTGACCGCGTAGCTCAGCACGTTGTCGACCGACAGCGTATCGCTGACCACGGTCTTCAGGTCGTAGCTGAACGGCGTGATGCCGTCTACCGCATACACCTGGTCCGCCACATGGACGGTCGGTGCCGTATTGGGGGTATCGAGCAGGATGCTGGTGCGAACCTTGTTGCCGGCATCGTCGATGACCGTGTAGAAGAGCGTCGCACCGATGCCGGTGGCACCGGCCACTGGCGTGAAAGTCAGGCCGGCCAGCTGCGCTTCTGACAGGGTGTTGCTGGCATAGACCTGCGTGCCATTGCTGAGCTGGACGATGCCTTCGACATCCTTGTCCGGAACGGCAGAAAGGGTGATCGTGAGCGCACCACCTTCGGGGTCGGTCGGCACCGTGATGCCGAGCGGCGTCGCGCCGCTGCCCTGCAGTGCCACCGCATGCGGCAATTCGACCACCGGCCCCTGGTTGGCACTCACCACCGGGCTGACAGCCTGCACAAAGTTGTCAGCGGTCAATTTGTCCGGCGCCACGCCCTGCAGCACGGCCATGGTGGTGTATTCCGCCCCGACTCCAGGGACCAGCGTGCCTTCGACGTAGGTGGTATTGGGGCCCGACGCAACCAGGCGCAAGTAGCCGCCCGCAAAGGGGTCGGTACCGGCCGGCAGACCGAGCCGGTCGATCACGCTGACCAGATCAAGCTTGTCACCACCAGCACCGGTCGTGAAGTCAGTCACAACCACGGCAGAACGTTGGTCATCGACCACGGCCCGCAGTGACAGTTCGATCGTGTCGCTGCCGGCACCCGTGGTGACCGTGCCACTGCCGGTCTTGCCGACCGCGACTTCAAAGTCGATGGTGTCATTGCCTGCGCCGGCATCAATGAGGTGGAAGTTGCCCCCCATCTCGATGCGGTCATTACCCTCGCCGCCGGCGATGGTCCAGGCCGAATTGGACCAGCCGGCGTTCGAGATGAAGTCGTTGTCAGCACCACCATCCACCGCGACCCGGTTCAAGCCGGAGCTGGAGGCGTAGATCGTGTCATCACCCAGGCCGCCACGCAGCACCGAGCCACTGGCACTCGACACGACGCTCAGATAGTCATTGCCCTCACCACCGTCGAGCAAGCTGGCAATCGTGGTGCCTTCCAGGGTCAGATGGTCGTCGCCGCCATCGCCGAACAGCACGCCACCACCGGCCAGGTCATCGAGCGTATCGTTGTTGTCGCCGCCCTGGAGGGTGTCGTTGCCGGAGATATCGACCAGATAGTCATCGCCCGTGCCGCCAAGCAGCGAGTCATTGCCGTTGCCGCCGCTGAGCGCATCGTTACCCGCGCCACCATCGACGGTGTCATTGCCGTCACCGCCTTCCAGCGCGATGTTGTTGTAGGTGTAGGCGGTGCCCTTGTAGGTGATCTGCCCGGATCGGTCGTCGCCGTCACCACCCAGGATCAGGTCGTTGCCGGCACCGCCGTAGATGAAGTCGCCGTTCGCACCACCGTCCAGCGTGTCGTTGCCGGCGTAGCCAAAGATCGTGTCGTTGCCGTCACCGCCGGAGATGCTGTCGTTGCCGCCGAAGCCGCCATCGAGCAAATCGTTGCCGGCGCCGCCGGTGATGGTGTCGTTGCCTTCCCAGCCTTCCAGCACGGCGCTGCTGCTGCCAGCGGTCAGCGTGACCGGGGCGGTATGGCCGGCCGGATCGAGGTTGTAGCGGAAGTTGTCAGCCGTGATGGCCGCCGGAGCGACATTCTGCAGCGTGGCGATGGTCTGCCATTGCGCGCCATCCGCACTGCCGGTGAGATCGACCTGCACCTGCGTGTCAGCGCCCGAGGCAACCATTTGCATGAAGCCGCTGGTGAACGGGTTGTCGAAGGTATAGCCGCCACTGGCCGCCAAGCCGACCAGCACGGTGCCAAGGTCAAGCTTGTCGCCGCCCGCGCCGACCTGGAAATCGGTGATGGTCACCGGCCCGCCGAGCGACAGCACGATGGTGTCGCTGCCCGCGCCGCCAGTGATCGTGTCGGCACCACCTGCCGTGGTGTCGATGACATCGTTGCCCGCACCGGCATCGATCACGTTGGCCGCGCTGTTGCCGGTAATGATGTTGTTGAATTCGTTGCCGGTGACATTGATGGCGGCCGAACCGGTCAGCAGGATTTCCTCGACTTCGACACCCGCACCCAGGGTAAAGGAGACGCTGGTCTTGACCAGGTCGTAACCCTCGCCTGCGGCCTCGACCACGACGTCGCCGATGTTGTCCACCACGTAGGTGTCATTGCCCAGGCCGCCCGCCATGCTGTCAGCGCCGCTGCCACCGTCGAGCGTGTCGTTGCCAGTCCCGCCGTAGAGAGAATCGTTGCCATCGCCACCCGACAGGCTGCTGTTACCCGTCAGCGAAGTAAGATTATCGTCACCTAATCCACCGATCAGGGTTGAGCTGCCGTCTGCCACCACAAGATCGTTGCCGCTACCGGCATCAATCAAGTTGTATAACCCACCATAAATGGTGTCGCCGGCACCATCAGCATGCTCGGTCAGATCAGGGTACAGGTCGCCGTAAATGACGTTGTTGCTACCGTGGTCAGTGATCAGGTCAGCCCCACCTGCGCCGTAGATGGTGTCGCCATTAAAACCAGACACGCTGATCGTGTCGTTCTCCAAGCCAGCCGAAATAACTTCTGCAGCGGTTGTGCCGGTAAAAATTGCCATGGATGAATCTCGCCAAGGTAGACCAGGGCAATGCCCTGGCTTAATTTAATTTAAGAAACTATTGCACGTGCAGCCCCACCGAATATGGCAAAAACAAATCAGCCAGGTGGTGCGTTAGACAGCGAACTAAAGCTGATCGTGGCGAGGTTGTGAACCCCTCGTTCGAGAGGAAAACCAGCGCAGTCTGGAAAACCGGTATTTCATGGCAAACACCGGCATCACGATATCTCTCAAGCGGCGTGCACAGGCAACGCGACCGCCGTAGCAGCACCACCACCCGACAATTTGGCAAGCACCTGATCGCGGGGGCCATAAAGCTCAAGCGCCCCGTCACGCAGCACCGCGAGGCGGTCCACGCTGCGCATCATCGACGGCCGATGCCCCACCAGCACCACCGTGATGCCGAGTTCACGCACCCGGCGCAGGGCTTCCTGCAGCGCGTTCTCGCCATCGACGTCCAGATTGGAGTTGGGCTCATCCAGCACCAGCAGACGCGGTTGGCCGTAGAGCGCACGCGCCAGCGCGATGCGTTGGCGCTGCCCGCCTGACAGGGACGCACCTGCGTCGCCGATCGGCGTGTCGTAGCCACCCGGCAGGCGCAGGATCAGCTCATGCACACCCGCCAACTGGGCTGCGGCGATCACGGCCGCCGGATCAGGCTCTTGCAGACGGGCGATGTTGGACGCCACCGTGCCAGCAAACAGCTCGACGTCCTGCGGCAGATAGCCGACATGGCGGCCAAGCTGCTCGCGGCTGTAGCTGCCGATGTCGGCACCATCGAGCCGCACCGCACCACTTTGGGGCGTCCAGATGCCCAGGATCAGCCGCAGCAGGCTGGTCTTGCCCGAGCCGCTCGGGCCGATCAGACCCAGACATTCACCGGCCGGCAGGCTCAGGCTGATGCCCTTGATGATGGCGGGCTGCTTCGGCCCGGGCACGAACATGACGCGCTCCAGATCGATCTTGCCCTGGGGCGCCGGCAGCTCCAGGCCGCTGCGCGTCGGCCGCAGTGGCTCGGCGCACAAACGCGCCCAGGCGGCACGGGCTTCGATCAAGTTGCGCCAGCCGGTCACCAGCTGTTCGATCGGCTGCAGCGCCTTGCCTTGCAGGATGGTGGCCGCGACCATGATGCCGGGCGAGGCATGTTGCCGCACCACCAGCCAGGCCCCCACCACCAGCATCGCCACCTGGATGCCTTGCCGAACCAGCCGCACCACCGCTTGCAGCATCGACTGAACGCGGGTCAGCCGCATCTGCTGCTGCAGCAATTCGTCGTTCAACTCCGACCAGCGACCCACCACTCGCGGTGCCATGCCCATGCCGGCCACCACCTCGGCATTGCGCAGCGCGGCATCAATGAAGCGCGAGGCATTGCGGGTTTTCTGGGTCGAGGCTTCGATATAGGAGCGGGTCAGCCGCTCGTTGATCAGGATGATGCCAAACAACATCAGCGCTCCGAGCAGCGCCGTCAGTCCCATCACAGGATGGAAAGCAAAGATCAGCAGCAGATACAGCGGCAGCCACGGCGCATCAAACAGCGCAAAGATGCCGCCACCGGCCAGAAAACCGCGCAACATGCCGACATCGCGCAGGGTATGCACGTTGCGTGCACCGCCCACGCTGGCCGAGTTACCGAGCAGCGAGCGCAGCACTTCCGGGCCAAGTTTCTGGTCAAGCACCGTCGAAGCCCAGCCCAGAATTCGGGCGCGCAGGACATCCATCGCCGACTGGATCAACAAGCACACGAATACCAACAACGTCAGCATCGTGAGAGTTTCCATGCTGCCGCTGCCAAACACGCGGTCGAAGATTTGCATCATGAACAGTGATGGCGCCAATGCCATCAGGTTCAGCAGCAAACTGGCGCCGGCCGCCATGAAAACAAAACGGCGCAGTGAGCGCGCAAAAAGCCATTTCATAGGTCAGTCCGGTTGGAATTTTTGGTTAAACGGCGGTGATAGCCAAAATCAGCCAGCTCACGTGCGAGCAACGCTTGCCACTGTGCAAAACCTTGCTCGACGGTGTAACGATTCAAGATGGTTTGGCGCGCCGCAGTGCGCAGGCCAGACCAGGTTTGAGGTGCAGCATCCAGCACCTCGGCGAGTTGATCAGCCAGCGCAGCGGGCGCAAAAAAATCAACCAACAGGCCGTTGTGGCCATGTTCAAGCACTTCCTGCACCGGCGCTGTGCGCGAGCCCAGCACCAGGCAGCCGCAGGCCATCGCCTCCAGCATCGACCACGACAGCACGAAGGGGTAGCTCAAATACACATGGGCGCTGGATATCTGCAACACCTTCAGGTAATCGACATAAGGCAATTTACCCATGAAATGGATGCGACTCAGGTCGAGCGGAATTTCTTGCAGAAGCTTTTCTCGCCAGTTAGCAAAACCAACCGGCGCAGCGCCATAGCTGACGCTGTCAGCACCTACGATGAGCACCTCAAAATCATTGCGGCGCGCTTGCAGGGCGGCCATCGCGCGCAGAAATTGCGGAAAACCACGATACGGCTCCAGATTCCTGGCCACAAAAGTGATGACCTTGTTCTGCTTCGTCAGCACACGCCCGTCGGGCAGCGTGACTTCAGCCGTGTCATCTGGCTTGGCCAGGGTGGTATCGACGCCTTCATGAATCACCTGAATCTTGTCGTGGTACGCCTGCGGATGCACCGAGCGCTGCCACCAGGTCGGCGAAATCGCCACATCGCACTGTTCCAGATTGAGCAGGTGCAGGGCATTGCGCGTACGCACCCGAGCTCGCTCATCGGGCGACAAGGGCTGCTCCGGATCGAACCCGGCATCGGCACCTTCGACCTGGTAATAAAACTCGCTGAAGTGAAAAATCTTGGCGTCTGGAAAAATATCCTGCAGATACAACCCTTCGCCCCAGCCTGGATGCGCCACCACCACATCCGGCGTGAAACCTTTCTGCTTCAAGCCAAGCAACACCTCGGCCACCGCTTGCCCAGCCAGCACGGCACTCTCCATGCCGATCAAATAACGGTGGGTTGATTTGGCCGGCAAGCGTTTTGGCTTGTAGGCAATATGGGAGACACCTTTGATCGCCACCGATTGCGGCTGCCCGATTGACACCACCCGGTTGCCCGGCAACTGCGCTAACCGGGCCGCGATATGCCGAAACTGGCCCGGAAAATTCTGATGAATGAACAGATAATTATGCCCGAGGGTCTGCACGAATAAAGTCTCCGGTGACGCTGCCAATGGGTGACGTGAGCTGCTCAAGGCTCACGCAGAGCGCGTTGACGGAAAGCATCGATGGGTTCCATCAGGTAATCCACCAACGTTCGCGCCGTGGTTGCCACAAACACTTCAGCCGGCATACCAGCCTGCAATACCAGATGCGGAAACTGCTTGAGTGCCGCGTCATCGACGCTGAGCTGCGCCACATACCAAGACGTGCCGGACTGCTGCTCGAACACCCGGTCGGCAGACACCATTTCAATCCGCGCAGCCAAGTGAGGTGATGAACGAGTATCGTAGGCACTGATACGAACTTCGCCCTTGCCGCCGACCCGCACATGGTCGATATCCTCAGGGCGAATATGCGCTTCAACCACCAGTTTTTCGTCCAGCGGAATCAGTTCCATCAAAGGTTCACGCGGCCCGACAGAAGTGCCCACGGCGGTAATGTGCATTGCCATGATGGTGCCCGCCACCGGGGCCTTGACGGTCTGTCGATCCGCCAGATCTGACGACGGCCGCAGCTTTTCATCCATTTCACGCAAACGCACCGTCGCATCTTTCAGATCGTCGGCGGCCTGTTGCTGGTAGGCATTGCGGGCCTGGGCGATGCGCAGCCGCAAGTCCTGGATCCTCTGATTGGCTTGCGCCAAATCACTGCGCTGCTGACCGAGCCGACCTTGATAATCTTCCACACCTCGCTGCAAGGTCATCAGGCGAGTTTTTTGCACATAGCCCTGTTCGACCAGCTTTTCATTCAAGACCAGCTCTTCCTGTGCGAGCTTCAGGCCATTGTCGGTGGATTTGATCTGGGAGCCGAGCGCCTCAATCTGGGTATCGGCTTCATGGATTTGCGCACCAAGCGCCGTGACCTGTTCATTGAGCGTGCTGCGCCGAGCCTGAAACACTTTGCGCTCACGCGGCAGAATATCGCCGACAACCCGACTTTTACGCAGTTCGGCCGACAGGCTGAAATCTGCTGCAAAGTCCACCTCTGCCTCCAGCCGGGTGCGCCGGATCAGCTCGGCATCATGCTGGTCACGCAGCAAATCAAGGCCGGCGTCAGAGCGCACATCACCGATCACCGCCAGCACATCACCGGCTTTGACGACCTGGCCATCACGCACCAGGATGCTGCTGACGATGCCGCCTTCCTGATGCTGGATGACCTTGCGGTTGTGCTCGGTCTTGACGAGTCCGGTCGCCACCACCGCGCCCGACAGCGGCGCCGAAACAGCCCAGGCCCCCAGCAACAGCAGGGACGCGACCGCAACCCCCACCCCCGTCCGGCCGAGCCGCCGCAGGGCGGCGCCCGCCTGCCCAGGCAACTCGGTCTGATCCAGCAGGTCTTCGACCCGCAGTGCCGCAGCTTCAGATTTCATGCACATCCCGCTCGTTGAACTGGCCCATGACCCGACCTGCTGAGGTCAGGATGCGGGGGCCTTAAAAGCTCGTCATTGTGGCCGCGAGTGCGGTCCAAGATGAGCTAGGCGTTCAGCGATTGGTCACAAAATGCACGCATTGCCACGGCAGTTTTTACCGAATCTGCGTCATTCGTGATGATCGAATGCTTGGAAGCCTGCCAGCTTGACCAGACTGTCCTTGCGAGCCTCGGTGTAGTCGCTCTCGATCATCTCCTTGACCAAGGTTTCGAAACTGGTCGTTGGTACCCAGCCGAGTTTTTCACGGGCCTTGGTGGGGTTTCCAAGCAGAGTTTCCACTTCAGTCGGACGATAGTAACGTGGATCCACCCGAACAATCACATCACCGACCTTGACCTTGGCTCGTTTGCCAGTTACGGCAGCCACGACGCCAACTTCCTGCTCGGCTTCACCCTCGAATCGAATCATGATACCGAGCTCCGCAGCGGCCCGCTCGACAAACTGTCGCACGCTGTATTGGACGCCGGTCGCGATGACAAAATCTTCCGCCTGTTGCTGCTGCAACATCAGCCATTGCATTTCGACATAGTCACGCGCATGGCCCCAATCACGCAACGCACTCATGTTACCAAGATACAGGCACTCTTGCAGACCCAAGGCAATACGTGCAATCGCACGGGTGATCTTGCGGGTCACGAAGGTTTCGCCACGAATCGGGCTTTCGTGATTGAACAGAATGCCATTGCAGGCATACATGCCATAGGCTTCACGGTAATTCACCGTGATCCAGTAGGCATACAGCTTGGCCACCGCATAGGGGCTGCGCGGATAAAATGGCGTAGTTTCTTTCTGCGGGATTTCCTGCACCAAACCATAGAGTTCGCTGGTCGAGGCCTGGTAAAAACGGGTTTTCTTCTCCAGCCCGAGAATCCGGATGGCTTCAAGCAGCCGCAAGGCGCCGAGGCCATCGGCATTGGCGGTATATTCAGGCTCCTCGAACGACACTGCCACATGCGACTGGGCCGCCAGGTTGTAGATCTCGTCCGGCTGCACTTTTTGCACGATGCGCACCAGACTGGTCGAATCGGTCAGGTCACCGTAGTGCAGCACGAAGTTGCGATTATCGACGTGCGGATCCTGATACAGATGATCGATCCGATCGGTATTGAACAAGCTGGAGCGCCGTTTCAGGCCATGCACCTCATAGCCTTTCTTCAGCAGCAACTCGGCAAGATAAGCGCCGTCTTGACCGGTGACACCCGTGATGAGGGCAACTTTCTTTTCTGTGGTCATGATGTCTGTGTCCTGAATGCTGATTTCAATACCCATGCCGCTCAGGCGGCATGAAAAGGAGCGGCCTGATAAGCGAGCTTGATGCCATCACGCAGGCTGGTTCTGGCCTGCCAACCCAAGGACTTGAGCCGACTGACATCCAGCAGCTTGCGCGGCGTGCCATCTGGCTTGCTGGCATCAAACACGATGTGGCCTTCAAATCCGACCACTTCCATCACTGTCTCGGCCAGCTCCCGAATCGTGACGTCTTCGCCGGTGCCGATGTTGACCAGCTCGTCGGCATAACCCTGCTGCATCAGATGCACACAGGCGTCGGCCAGATCATCCACATACAGAAACTCCCGCTTGGGTGTGCCACTGCCCCAGACCACATACTCTCTGTCACCGCGCAGCCTGGCTTCATGGGCCTTGCGCAGCAGCGCCGGCAACACATGGCTGTTGGCCAGATCGTAGTTGTCATTGGGGCCATACAGATTGGTCGGCATCACGCTGATGTACTGGCGACCGTACTGCCGGTTGTAGCTCTCGGCCAGCTTGATGCCGGCAATCTTGGCGATCGCATAGGGTTCGTTGGTGGGTTCCAGCGGACCCGTCAGAAGATAATCTTCCTTGATCGGCTGCGGACAATCACGCGGATAGATGCAGCTGGAGCCCAGGAACATCAGCCGTTGCACACCGGCCAGATGGGCACCGTGAATCAGATTGGCCTCGATCAGCAGATTCTGGTAGAGGAAATCAGCACGGTACTGGTTGTTGGCCTGGATGCCGCCGACCTTGGCGGCAGCAATGAAGATGTAATCCGGTTTTTCCTGCGCCAGAAAAGCATGCACGGCACGCTGATCGAGCAAATCAAGCTCGCTGCGGCTGCGAGTGAAAATATTGGTATAGCCACCCTCATGGAGCCGGCGCACCAGCGCCGAGCCGACCATGCTGCGGTGGCCGGTGACATAGATTTTACGGTTCAGCATGATGGGTATTTCTGCACCATACGTTATGAAAGGCTCACTGCGACAACTCACCCAGATTGGGTGCCGCTGCATCCTTGGGCGCCAGCCGCGGCATCAATCCTTGCAACGGCCAGTCGATGCCGATCGCCGGATCATCCCAGCGCAGCGCACCTTCGCAGTCGCGCGCGTAATAGTCGGTGGTCTTGTAGAGAAAATGCGTCTCGTCCTGCAGCGCCACAAAACCATGCGCGAAGCCTTCCGGAATCCAGAGCATGCGCTTGTTCTCGGCGCTGAGTTCAACGCCGGTCCACTGCCCGAAAGTCGCTGAACCGGGTCGAATATCCACCGCCACGTCCCACGCGGCCCCTTGCACCACCCGCACCAGTTTGCCTTGCGCATGCGGCGCGCGCTGGAAATGCAGGCCGCGCAATACACCCACCTTAGAGCAGGAATGATTGTCCTGCACAAAGGCGCGCGGCACCGGCAGACCGAGTTTGACCAGCTCGGCGTGGAAACGCTGCTCGTTGAAGCTTTCCATGAACCAGCCGCGGTCGTCGCCGAACACGGCCGGCTCGATGATCACGACATCAGGGAGTCGGGTCTGAATCAGTTTCATGGTGATCTGCTGTGATGGATTCCGCTCAGAACGCGCGCTCGGCCAAGACCTGCATCAGATACTGCCCGTAACCATTTTTCAGGAGCGGCTGTGCCAGTTTTTCGAGCTGCTCGGCGCCGATCCAGCCGTTGCGGAAGGCAATTTCCTCCGGACACGCCACCTTCAGGCCCTGGCGCTTTTCCAGCGTGGCGATGAACTGACCCGCCTCCAGCAAGCTGTCATGCGTGCCGGTATCGAGCCAGGCATAGCCGCGGCCCATGATCTCGACGTTCAACTGGCCCTGGCGCAGGTAGGTCGCATTGACCTCGGTGATCTCCAGCTCGCCGCGCGGGCTCGGCGCGATGCTGGCGGCGATGTCGCAGACCTGGTTGTCGTAGAAATACAGCCCCGTCACCGCATAGTTGCTCTTCGGTGCCGCGGGCTTTTCCTCGATGCTGCGCGCGCGCTTG
This sequence comes from Leptothrix sp. (in: b-proteobacteria), assembly GCA_041083665.1. Classification (GTDB taxonomy): domain Bacteria; phylum Pseudomonadota; class Gammaproteobacteria; order Burkholderiales; family Burkholderiaceae_C; genus Sphaerotilus. Next base: position 25,290 of record JBFPGZ010000027.1, on the reverse strand, counting down.
TCGGCGTCGAACTCGACCACGCCGTAGCGCTCCGGGTCGGTGACGTGATAGGCAAACACGCTGGCGCCCGTGTCCTGCGCCGTGGCGTTGCCCAGCAGGCGCTGGAAGTCGTGGCCGTAGAAGATGTTGTCGCCCAGCACCAGCGCGCTCGGGTGGTGGCCGACAAAGTCACGCCCCAGGATGAAGGCCTGTGCCAGGCCGTCGGGGCTGGGCTGCACGCAGTAGCGGATGCTCAGGCCCCAGCGGCTGCCGTCGCCCAGCAGCGCCTCGAAGCGCGGCGTGTCCTGCGGCGTCGAGATGAGCAGGATGTCGCGGATGCCGGCCAGCATCAGCGTGGACAGCGGGTAATAGACCATCGGCTTGTCATAGACCGGCAGCAGCTGCTTGCTGATGGCCAGTGTGGCCGGATGCAGCCGGGTGCCGGAGCCGCCAGCGAGGATGATGCCTTTGCGATTCAGTGTGTTCATGTCTTTCCCTGACGATCGATATGGAATGGTGGGTTCGGTTGGCGCGCCTGATGGGCCTCAGGCTTGCGAGCCCAGCACCTCGGCCAGCATGCGCTCCACCCCCGGGCGCCAGTGCGGCAGCGTGAGGCCGAAGGCTGCCTGCAGCCGGGTAGTGTCCAGGCGCGAGTTGAGCGGGCGCTGCGCCGGCGTCGGGTAGGCGCTGGTCGGAATCGGCCGGATCGCCTCGGGGGCGACCTTGATCTCGTGGCCTTGCGCGCGTGCCCACTCGATCACGTGGCGCGCGTAGCCGTGCCAGCTGGTCTGGCCGCTGGCGACCAGGTGATACAGGCCACTCACCTCGGGGTGCACTTGAGCGGTGCGGATCGCATGCGCGGTGACATCGGCGATCAGCTCGGCGCCGGTCGGCGCGCCGATCTGGTCGTCGATGACGTTGAGCTGTTCGCGCTCCTTGGCCAGGCGCAGCATGGTCTTGGCGAAGTTGCCGCCGCGCGCGGCGTAGACCCAACTCGTTCTAAAGATCAGGTGCTGGCAGCCGCTGGCCTGGATCGCCTGTTCGCCTTCCAGCTTGGTGCGGCCGTAAACGCTCAAGGGATGGGTCGGGGCGGCTTCGTCTCTGGGCTCCGATCCTGAGCCATCGAAGACGTAGTCGGTGCTGTAGTGAATGAGCCAAGCGCCCAGCACCGCCGCTTCCCGGGCCAGCACGCCGGGTGCGCTGGCGTTGATGAGGCGGGCCAGCTCCGGCTCGCTCTCGGCCTTGTCCACGGCCGTGTGGGCAGCGGCATTGACGATCACGTCAGGCTTGAGCACACGCACGCTCTCCGCCAGCGCCTCGGGGCGGCGGAAGTCGCCGCACAAGCCGGGATGCTGCACGCTGCCGTCGTGGTCGAGGGCGATGACATGGCCGAGCGGCGCGAGGGCTCGCTGCAGCTCCCAGCCGACCTGGCCGCCTTGGCCGAGCAGAAGGATCTTCATGGAAGGGCTCCTTCAGGCCGCCGAGGCGCGGTCGCTGTAGTTCTGACTGACCCAGTCGCGGTAGGCGCCGGTGCGCACGGCGTCAATCCAGGCGGTGTTGTCCAGATACCAGCGCACGGTCTGGTCGATGCCGGACTCAAAGGTCTCGGCCGGCTGCCAGCCGATCTCGCGCTCGATCTTCGTCGGGTCGATGGCGTAGCGGCGGTCGTGGCCGGGGCGATCGGTCACATAGGTGATCTGGCTTTCGTACTTGCTGCCATCCATCTTCGGGCGCAGTTCATCCAGCTTGCGGCAGATGACCAGCACAACGTCGATGTTCTTGATCTCGTTCTTGCCGCCGACGTTGTAGGTCTCGCCGACGCGGCCCTTGGCCAGCACCTGCTGGATGGCTTCGCAGTGATCCCGCACGTAGAGCCAGTCGCGGATGTTCAGGCCATCGCCGTAGACCGGCAGGGGCTTGCCGTCCAGGGCGTTCAAGATCATCAGCGGGATGAGCTTTTCGGGGAAGTGGTAAGGGCCGTAGTTGTTCGAGCAGTTGGTGGTGAGCGTCGGCAGGCCGTAGGTGTGGTGGTAGGCGCGCACCAGGTGATCGCTGCCTGCCTTGCTGGCCGAGTACGGGCTGTTGGGGGCGTAGGCGGTGGTCTCGGAGAAGGCCGGGTCGGTGTCCGACAGCGAGCCGTAGACCTCGTCGGTGGAGACGTGCAGGAAGCGAAAGGCTGCCTTGTCGTCAGCAGGCAAGGCGCCCCAGTAGGCGCGCACCGCTTCGAGCAGTTCGAAGGTGCCGACCATGTTGGTCTGGATGAATTCGCCGGGGCCGTGGATGCTGCGGTCCACGTGGCTTTCCGCAGCGAAGTGCAGCACGGCGCGTGGGCGGTGCTCCGCCAGCAGCTTTTCCACCAGCGCGCGCTCAATGATGTCGCCTTGCACCAGCGTGCAGTGGCCCGCCGCCAAGTGCTGGGAAATAGTCTGCGGGTTGCCCGCGTAGGTCAGCTTGTCCAGCACCACCACCGGCTCTTCGGTCTTGCCGAACCAGTGGTGCACGAAGTTGCCGCCGATGAAGCCGGCGGCGCCGGTGATGAGGATCATGGATGAATGTGTCTGAAATCCGAAAAAGGCTCACAGAGCACCTGTGCGCCGGATGCAGCCACATTGTCGTTCAGTCCCGCCTTGGCCAGCCAAGACGGGACGCCGTCACACCATCTCAAGACCGGCCGTAGGTATCCTCGAAGCGGACGATGTCGTCCTCACCCAGGTAGGAGCCGGACTGCACCTCGATGATTTCGAGCGGCACCTTGCCCGGGTTGGCCAGACGGTGCACCTGCCCCAGCGGGATGTAGGTCGACTGGTTCTCGCTGAGCAGCAGCACCTTGTCGCCGTTGGTGATCTCGGCGGTCCCGGTAACGACGATCCAGTGCTCGGCGCGGTGGTAGTGCATCTGCAGGCTCAAGGACGCGCCCGGCTTGACCATGATGCGCTTGACCTGATGGCGCGGGCCATGGTCGATGCTGTCGTACCAGCCCCAGGGCCGATGCACCTTGCGGTGCAGCGTGTGTTCACCCCGGCCGGACTTCTGCAGGCTGGTGACGATCTGCTTGACCTCCTGGCTGCGGCTGCGGTCGGCCACCATGACGGCGTCGGGCGTTTCCACCACCACCAGATCGTCCAAACCGACCACGCTGACGAGCCGGCTGGTGGCGTGCACCAGGGTGTTGTGACTGTCGTGCAGCAGCACGTCACCGACGGCGGCGTTACCTTGTTCGTCCTTCTCGGCGACTTGCCAGACGGCGTCCCAGGCGCCGAGATCATTCCAGCCGGCCGCCAGCGGCATGACGCGGATGTCGATGTCGCTTTGCGGGCAGCGCTCCATCACGGCGTAATCGACCGACTCGCTCGGCACGGCGGCAAACTCGGCCTTGCCGGGGCGCACGAACTTGTCATCGATCTTGCGCTCAGCCCATGAGGTGCGGCAGGCGACGGCGATGTCGGGGCGGAAGCGCTCCAGCGCGGCCATCCAGCCCGAGGCCTTGAGCACGAACATGCCGCTGTTCCAGCTGTAATGGCCCTCTGCCAGATAGCGCTCGGCGGTGGCAAGGTCGGGTTTCTCGACAAACTGGGCCACCCGGGCCGCACCGGTTTCGGGCATCGCTCGGATGTAGCCATAGCCGGTTTCGGGCCGATCCGGCGTGATGCCCAGGATGACAATCGCCCCGCCGGCAGCGACGCGCACCGCTTGCTGCAGCGCGGCGGTGAAAGCGGCCGGGTCGGTGACGGTCTGGTCGGCCGGCGTGACCACCAGCACCGGGTCGGCGCCGCCTTCGAGCGCTTGCAGCGCCGCCAGCGTGAGTGCCGGTGCGGTGTTGCGCCCCATCGGCTCCAGCAGCACGGCGGCCGGGTCTTGGCGCAGCTCGCGCAACTGGTCCAGCACCAGAAAGCGGTGCTCTTCGTTGCCGACGATCAGCGGTGCGGCCACCGTCAGATCCCCCGCCGCCAGCCCGGCCAGGCGCTGTGCCGCCTCCTGGAACAGGCTCTGGTTGCCCGAGAGCACCAGAAACTGCTTCGGGTAGCCCGCGCGCGACAGCGGCCACAGCCGCGTGCCGCTGCCGCCAGCCATGATCACCGGTTGAACGTTGATGTGGGAGGTATTCATGCACGGATTCCTTAACAAAAATTAGTGCCAAATTTGGCTGTAAAAATATGTATCAAAACACCATATTTAGATTTACTCGAATTGTGCCGAGTGGCATTCCTTTAGAACACCACCGATCGAGTAGCCAGCCAGCAGCAACGTCGATTGATTGGCAAAACAACCCTCGGAACGATAGCAAAAGACGACATTACCCATCAGATCTTCTGCGGTACGCAAGCTTGTCGGCACACCAAGCAGAAGTCGACCAACGGCGTTACTAAGCCCATGAACTTGTTTACAAATGACGAATAACAGCCATGCACACCCCCTGTTCATGGGGTTCATCCTCACGATAATCAATCCAAATGGAAGTTCGCATTGCAAAGTGCGCATTCATGCTGCGACAGGGTCTGTAGATCATTGTCAAATTCGCACACTTCGCATGGGAAGCACCTTCCAACGTCAAGCCCCAACTCGGTGAGATTTGGAAACGCCATGACTCAACCAACCCGACAATCCAGCCCATGGTTCTGCTACTGATCTCGTTCGCCATCGCGCTGATGGTCACTGCGATGGTGGTCCGTCTGGCGTCCCACGTCACCGTGCTTGGCGACACTGACCAGAACTCCCCACAGAAATTTCACGCGCGGGTCGTGCCGCGTGTTGGTGGAATCGGGATCGCGATCGCAATCGCAATCGGGTTGTGCTGGGCAATCTCGCACACAGATGCCCAGTCGGCGCAGGTGATGTTGACGCTGGGCGGTTGCAGCGCAATCGTCTTCGCGGCCGGCCTGCTCGAAGACCTGACCAAGCGTGTCACGCCGCGCGAGCGCATGCTGGCCACGGTGCTGGCCGCCGCCGGAGCCATGTGGCTGGCGGGCATTGCCATCGAGCGCACCGACATCCCTGGACTGGATCCGCTGCTGCAGGTGGTTGGTGTTTCACTGCTGCTGACGCTGCTATCGGTGGCGGGCGTGGTCAATTCGATCAATCTGATCGATGGCTTCAATGGCTTGGCCTCGATGTGTGTTGCCATCATGCTGAGTGCACTCTCTTATGTCGCGTACCAAGTCGGCGACATGCTGGTGCTGCAATGCGCTCTGATCACACTGGGTGCCGTGCTTGGCTTCTTTGTCTGGAACTACCCGTTCGGCCTGATCTTTCTGGGTGACGGTGGCGCCTACCTGCTGGGATTCTGGGTCGCCGAGTTGGGCATCTTGCTGGTGCAGCGCAATGCCTCGGTGTCGCCGATGTTCCCGCTGCTGCTGTGCGCCTATCCGATGTTCGAAACGCTGTTCACGATGTACCGACGCCGGGTGATTCGCGGTCGGCCGATGGGCCTGCCGGACGCGACCCATTTGCACAGCCTGATCTACCGCCGCGTGATGCGCTGGGCGATCGGCAAACGCGACGCCGCCAATTTGCTGCGGCGCAACTCAATGACCTCACCGTACCTGTGGGTTCTGTGCTCGCTGTCGGCCGCGCCCGCAGTGCTCTGGTGGGATGACAGCGACGTCCTTGGCTGGTGCATTGCTGCTTTTTGCCTGCTGTACATAGGCCTTTACCGAGCAATCGTTCATTTCAGAACCCCCCGGATGCTGCTACGCAGCAGCGAACTTTGGGCAATGCACAAGTCTGCGGGATAATCCGCTGGTGATAATCGAAAACTCTGCTAGCGCCGAGACACCGGCGCCCCCTTCCCGATTCGACACTCTGCCGCTGGGCGAAAAGCTCCAGCGCGCGGTTGGCGAGGCCGGCTATGCGTTCATGACGCCCATCCAGGCCAAGGCGATTCCGATCGTGCTCGCAGGCCGTGACGTGATGGGCGCCGCCCAGACCGGCACCGGCAAGACCGCAGCGTTCTCGCTGCCGTTGCTGCACAAGATGCTGGTCCACGAGACCAATAGCGCCTCACCAGCGCGCCACCCGGTGCGCGCACTCGTACTGGCACCAACTCGCGAACTGGCCGATCAGGTCGCGAACAACATCAAGACCTACGCCAAGCACACTCAGTTGCGCGTGGCCTGTGTGTTCGGCGGCATCGACATGGCACCGCAGACCGCCGAGCTCAAACGCGGCGTCGAAGTGCTGATCGCCACGCCGGGCCGACTGCTCGACCACATCCAAGCCAAGAACTGCCAGCTCGGCCAGGTCGAATATGTCGTGCTCGATGAAGCCGACCGCATGCTCGACATTGGCTTCCTGCCCGATCTGCAGCGCATCCTGAGCTATCTGCCCAAGACTCGTCAGACCCTGCTGTTCTCGGCCACGTTCTCGCCCGAGATCAAGAAGCTGGCGCAGAGCTATCTGCAGGATCCGCTGCTGGTCGAAGTCGCCCGCCCGAACGCCACCGCCACCAACGTCGAGCAGCGTTTCTACAGCGTCGCCGATGACGACAAGCGCAGCGCGGTACGCCAGCTGCTGCGTGAGCGCTCGATCACGCAAGCCATCATCTTTGTCAACTCCAAGCTCGGCGCAGCCCGGCTGGCGCGCTCGCTGGAGCGCGATGGTCTCAGAACCACCGCACTGCACGGCGACAAGTCGCAGGACGAACGCCTGAAAGCGCTCGATGCCTTCAAGCGCGGTGAAGTCGATCTGCTGGTGGCCACCGACGTGGCAGCACGCGGCCTGGACATCGTCGATCTGCCGGCGGTGTTCAACTTCGACATCCCGTTCAATGCCGAAGACTACGTGCACCGCATCGGCCGCACCGGTCGGGCCGGCGCATCAGGCATCGCCATCTCGCTGGTCACCCGTGACGACACCCGGCTGGTCAGCGACATCGAGAAGCTGATCAAGAAAAAGCTCGAGATCGAGCCGCTCGAAATGGCGCAGCAGGCTCCCGTGCGGCGCTACCAACGCGACACCGAGCCCGCCGAGCGCAGCTACACCGCACCGGCACCCGCTCGGCCGCTGCTGCGCCCGGCGCGCAGCTCGGGTGACCCGTTCTTCGATCGCCCTTACGAGGCCGACCCGAACGCCGCTCCCAGCTGGGAAAGCGCCACGCTGATGCCGACCCCCAATCGCACCGGGCTGTCACGCTTCATCAAGCCCAAGCGCAAGATCGCCACCTTGCTGGGCGGCTCGCTGCCGACCTGATCAGGCCAGAAAAGCAAACACGGCCGGCACATCGGCGGGTAGCGTGCGCTCACGCCGGGCCCGCCAGGCCGCGACCGTTTCGGTGCGGGTCCAGCCCGAGGCCAGTGTCAGACCACAACTGACGCTGAGCCAGGTCTGCGGCTGCAAGCTGGCCAGCAAGGCCTCCAGCAAGGCCGCATTGCGATACGGCGTCTCGATCATCAGCTGGGTCTGCTGCCAGCGTCTGGAGTGCTGCTCCAGCTCGCGCAGGCGTTGCGTGCGAGCGGCGGCATCGGTCGGCAGATAACCCACAAAAGCGAAGCTCTGGCCGTTCAGGCCGCTGGCAGCCACCGCCAGCACGATGGAGCTCGGCCCCGACAACGGCACCACCACCAGCCCAGCCGCATGGGCGGCGCGCACCAGCGCGGCCCCTGGATCGGCCACGGCGGGCAAACCAGCCTCGGACACCAGGCCGATGTCGTGCCCGGCCAGCGCTGGCGCCAGCAACGCCGTCAGATCGGCCGCCGATGTGCGCTCCCCACCACCTGCTGCCGCCGGCTTGCCGCCGCCTTTGGGCGGACGCGGCAGCTCGCGGATATCGAGCGCCTGCAGCGGCTGCGCCAGCGGCACGACCGCATGCACACGCTTGAGCAAGGCCCGCGCGCTCTTGGCGTTTTCCGCCACCCAGTGCGTCAGACGGGCGGCCTCGCGCAGCACCCCGAGCGGCAGCACGTCAGTGATGTCAGGCGCCGGCTCGCCATCGCGCCAGGTGCCGAGGTCGAGCGTGTTGGGGATCAGCAGCAGGCGCCCGCGAACGGCCGCGCCAGAGTCAGGATGATTCAAGTCAAACTCTCGAAAGGGAAATGAAGGGGATCGAGCCCGGCTTCGCGCAGCAGCGCCGCCGTGGCGATCAGCGGCAGACCGATCAACGCAGTCGGGTCATCGGATTCGATCGCATCGAGCAAGGTGATGCCGAGCGTCTCGCATTTGGCGCTGCCAGCGCAGTCGTACGGCTGCTCCAGGCGCAGATAGGTCTCGATCTCGGCATCGCTGAGGTCGCGAAAGCGCACCGTCACCGGCACGTGCCGCACGCCAGCGTAAGCACGCGCGTTGCACACCACCGCCACGGCGGTATGGAACACCACTGCACGGCCGCGCATGCGCTGCAGTTGCTCGACCGCACGAGCGTGGTTGCCGGGCTTGCCGATCGGCTCGCCATCCAGCTCCGCCACTTGATCGGAGCCGATCACGATCGCCTGCGGCTGCTGCGTCGCCACCGCTTGCGCCTTGGCCAGCGCGAGCCGTGTGCTCAAGGCCGCCGGCGCTTCCTGCGGCAGCGGGGTTTCATCGACGGCCGGCGCATGAACCTCGAAGGGCAAACGCAAGCGCTGCAGCAGCTCCTGCCGGTAGCGCGAGGTGGACGCCAGGATCAAGGTCGGGACATGAAAATCACTCATGCCTGCATTGTTCCATTGCCGTGGCCGTACACTGCGCGCCCATGAAACACCGTGAGTTCAAGCCGCAGCGGCTCGACATCCAGGCCTTTGTCGTCAATGCTGGCGAGCTGCAAGGCCAGATCGCCCTGACCGACCTGCCCAGGCTCGGCGCCGACCTGCATTCGCAAGCCAGCCCACAGGACGTGGCGCCCGTGCGCTGGCAGGCCCGTGGCGAGGCACGCCCGCGTCGCACGGGGGCGCCCGAGCTGTGGCTGCATCTGCAGACCCAGGCGAGCGTGCCGCTCGAATGCCAGCGCTGCCTGCAACCGGTTGATGTGGCGCTGCAAGTGGACCGCTGGTTCCATTTCGTCGAGACCGAGGCGCTGGCCGCCGAACTCGACGAAACCAGCGATGACGACGTGCTGGTACAAAGCTCGGCGTTCAACCTGCTCGAACTGGTCGAGGATGAGCTGCTGCTGGCGTTGCCGGTGGTGCCCAACCACGAGCAGTGCCCGACCCAGCTGCCGTTCAATCCCGACAGCATGGTCGAGCCCGAGGTGGATCAAGCCACCGAAGAGGCCGAGCCGCATCCATTTGCCGCCCTCGCTGCACTGAAAAAATCCGCCGGCCCGCAAGGGTAGGCGGCACCTCAAGCGCCTGACGTACGGCGCGATCCTGCCTGCTCCTGCTGCCATTTGCAGCAGCGTGCGGAGGACGTGCTAGAATCGAAGGCTTTTCTTCCCTGCCAGAAGACCCAGGAGTCCATCATGGCCGTTCAGCAAAACAAAAAGTCGCCCTCCAAGCGTGGTATGCACCGCTCGCACAATGCCCTGACCAATCCGGGCATCGCGATCGAACCGACCACCGGCGAAGTTCATCTGCGTCACCACATCAGCCCGAATGGCTTCTATCGGGGCCGCAAGGTTCTGAAGACCAAGGCTGACGCCTGAGCCAGTCGTGCGTCGCCCTTGATCGGCACCCAGTCGCCTTGCGGCTGAGCCGGTCGGTGCGGCACGTCAAGTCGCCTCGTCATGCGTTGCACAAGGATGCCCGGCCAGCCGCCCTCAAGGTCGCCGGTCTTCTCTGTGTGCCTGTGCAACTGCCCCGCTGCAGGTGGCCTGTGACCCGCATGACTGCGGCGGTCCAGGCGGGCTGATCGATCCGAATCCCTTGGACGCAATCACTCCTCTGTCCCGTCCGGTCCGCCTCGCGGTGGATTGCATGGGCGGCGACCACGGCCCCGCCGTGACGTTGCCTGCCTGTCGCAGCTTCCTCGACAAGCATCCGCAAGCCGAGCTGCTGCTCGTCGGCCTGCCCGAGGCTGTTGCACCGGCGCAAGGCTGGCCGCGCTGCACGCTGGTGCACGCGTCCGAAGTCGTCGCGATGGATGACCCGGTCGAAATCGCGATGCGCCGCAAGCGCAACTCGTCGATGCGGGTGGCCATCCAGCAAGTCAAGCAGACCGATGGCGCTTCGGCGGCGGACGCCTGCGTGTCTGCCGGCAACACCGGCGCGCTGATGGCGGTGGCTCGTTACGTGCTGAAAACGCTCGAAGGCATCGACCGGCCGGCCATCGCCTCGGTCATGCCGAACCAGTTCGACAGCTACACGACGATGCTCGATCTGGGCGCCAACGTCGATTGCAGCGCGGAGCACTTGCTGCAGTTCGCAGTGATGGGCAGCGCGCTGGTCGCTGCGGTGGACGGCAAGGCCAACCCGACGGTCGGCCTGCTCAACATCGGCGAAGAAGCGATCAAAGGCAACGAGATCATCAAGCGGGCCGGCGAGCTGTTGCGCGCCGCTGGCGCAGCGGGACACATCAACTTCTACGGCAACGTCGAAGGCAACGACATCTTCAAAGGCACCACCGATCTGGTGGTCTGCGATGGCTTTGTCGGCAATGTGGCCCTGAAGACCGCCGAAGGCCTGGCCAGCATGCTGTCGAACTTCATCAAGCAGGAGTTCACCCGCTCGCCCTACGCCAAGCTGGCCGCGCTGGTGGCCCTGCCGGTGCTGAAACACTTCAAGCAGCGCGTCGATCATCGCCGCTACAACGGCGCAGCGCTGCTGGGTCTGCGTGGGCTGGTGTTCAAGAGCCACGGTTCGGCGGACGCCTTCGCGTTCGAGAACGCCCTGAACCGGGCTTATGATGCGGCCCGCAATCGACTGCTCGACCGGGTCCACAACCGGATCCTCGAGACACTGCAGGCTCTGCCTGCAGCAGGCGGCTCTGGTGAGCCACCCGAACAGCCGGCCACTCGTCACGCCGCATGACCACATTTCCTCGCTACACCCGCATCGCAGGCACCGGCAGCATGCTGCCGCCACGCCGCTTGACCAATGCCGATCTGGTGGCCGAACTGGCCGCTCGCGGGTTGGAAACCTCGGACGAATGGATCGTCGAGCGCACCGGCATCCGGGCCCGGCACTTTGCCGCGCCGGACGTCGGCTCGAGCGATCTGGGCACTGACGCCGCACGCAAGGCGATCGAAGCTGCCGGCATGACGCCGCAGGACATCGATCTGCTGATCGTCGCGACCTCGACGCCAGACATGGTGTTTCCGTCCACCGCGACCATCGTGCAACGCAAGCTGGGCATCACCAATGGCTGCCCGGCGTTTGACGTCCAGGCGGTCTGCTCGGGCTTCATCTATGCGCTGACGGTGGCCGACGCGATGATTCGCACCGGCACCGCCCGCAACGCGCTGGTGATCGGTGCCGAGGTGTTCTCGCGCATCCTCGACTTCAACGACCGCACCACCTGCGTGCTGTTCGGTGACGGCGCCGGCGCGGTGGTGTTGTCGGCCAGCGACACGCCCGGCATCCTCGCCACCGACGTGCACGCCGACGGCCGCCATCTCGACATCCTGTGCGTGCCCGGCCATGTTGCCGGCGGCCTGGTCACGGGTGACCCGCTGCTGCGCATGGACGGCCAGGCCGTCTTCAAGCTCGCCGTCGGTGTGCTCGATGAAACCGCGCGCGCCGTGCTGGCCAAGGCCGGCAAGACCAGCGCCGACATCGACTGGCTGATCCCGCATCAGGCCAACATCCGCATCATGAACGGCACCGCCCGCAAGCTGAAGCTGCCGGCTGACAAGGTGGTGGTGACGGTGCACGAGCACGGCAACACCTCGGCTGCGTCGATTCCGCTCGCGCTCGACCACGCCGTGCGCGCGGGTCAGGTGCAACGCGGCCAGACCCTGCTGCTTGAAGGGGTAGGCGGCGGCTTCACCTGGGGCGCGGTGCTGCTCTGCTTCTGAGCGTCTGGGGCTGTCCAGCCTGCAGCATCGGCTGCGGGCGGGGCAGCCGCAGGTCTTCCGGTTTTTTCTACCAATCAAACGACGACCATGACAGCCTTCGCCTTTGTGTTCCCCGGTCAGGGGTCGCAGTCGGTCGGCATGCTCTCGGCTTGGGGTGATCACCCCGCCGTGCGTGCCACGCTCGAAGAAGCCAGCCACGCGCTCGGCGAAGATGTGGCCAAGCTGATTGCCGAAGGCCCGAAAGAGTCGCTCGACCTGACCACCAACACCCAGCCGGTCATGCTGACGGCCGGCATCGCCAACTACCGCGCCTGGCTGGCCGAAGGCGGCCCGCTGCCGGCTGCCGTCGCTGGCCACTCGCTGGGCGAGTACACCGCGCTGGTCGCGGCCGGCTCGCTCACGCTGGCTGATGCGCTGCCGCTGGTGCGCCTGCGCGCCCAAGCCATGCAGGACGCCGTGCCGGTCGGCACCGGTGGCATGGCCGCCATCCTCGGCCTCGACGCTGCGGCCGTGCGCGAAGGCTGCGCCAAGGCCATGGCCGAATCGGGTGAAGTGGTCGAGGCCGTCAATTTCAACGATCCGAAGCAGACCGTCATCGCCGGCAGCAAGGCCGGCGTCGAGCATGGCTGCGTCGTGCTCAAGGCGATGGGCGCCAAGCGCACCCTGCCGCTGCCGGTGTCGGCGCCGTTCCACTCCAGCCTGATGAAGCCGGCCGCCGAGCGGCTGCGCGAGCGCCTGGTCAGCATCCAGATCGCGGCGCCGCAGATCCCGGTCGTCAACAACATCGACGTCGCGGTGCAAACCGATGCTGATGCGATCCGCGACGCGCTCTATCGCCAGGCCTTCGGCCCGGTGCGCTGGGTCGAACTGGTGCAGGCACTGAAGGCGCGCGACCTGAACATCATCCTCGAATGCGGCCCCGGCAAGGTGCTGGCCGGCATGGCCAAACGCATCGACGCCGGCCTGATCTCGGCCACCGTGCTGGATCCCGCCAGCCTGATTGAAGCCAAAGGACTGCTCGCATGACCATCGCTGCAAACGCCCAAGTCGCGCTCGTCACCGGCGCAAGCCGTGGCATCGGCCGCGCGATCGCGCTGCTGCTGGCCCAGCGCGGTTTCAAGGTCATCGGCACCGCCACCAGTGACAGCGGCTCGGCTGCCATCACGGACGCCCTGGCGCCGTTCGGCGGCCTGGGCCTGACGCTGAACGTGACCGACGCCGCCGCGCTCGACGCCGCCATCGACGCCGTCGTCAAGGCGCATGGCGGCCTGCACGTGCTGGTCAACAACGCCGGCATCACCCGCGACATGCTGGCGATGCGGCTGAAGGACGACGACTGGGACGCCGTCATCGACACCAATCTCAAGGCGGTGTTCCGCGCCAGCCGCGCGGCCATCAAGCCGATGATGAAGCAGCGCTTCGGCCGCATCATCAACATCACCTCGGTGGTGGGCTCGTCCGGCAATCCCGGCCAGGCCAACTACTGCGCCGCCAAAGCCGGCGTGGCCGGCATGACGCGCTCGCTGGCACGCGAACTGGGCAGCCGCAACATCACGGTCAACTGCGTCGCGCCTGGCTTCATCGCCACCGACATGACCGAGACGCTGCCGGAAGCGCAGAAGGCCGCGCTGATGGCACAGATTCCGCTCGGCCGCCTGGGCAGCCCGGACGACATCGCTGAAGCGGTGGCGTTCCTGGCGTCGCCGGCCGCCGGCTACATCACTGGCAGTGAACTGCACGTCAATGGCGGCATGTTCATGAACTGAAGGCGTCCATAAACGTCTTGAACTGACCACACTCGGGCCATCCGACTTCCGTCCTGCGCGGGTTGCCCAAGCGCTCCCGAAACACTTGTTTCGGGACACCGTAGAATCGCAGGCTGTTTGCACCACCCCTCCCGGAAGAGAGTCATGAGCGATATCGAAGCACGCGTCAAGAAAATCATTGCAGAACAACTCGGCGTTGCCGAGCCAGACGTCACGAACGAGAAGGCTTTCGTCGCCGACCTCGGCGCCGACTCGCTTGACACCGTCGAACTCGTGATGGCGCTGGAAGACGAGTTCGGCATCGAGATTCCTGATGAGGAAGCCGAGAAGATCACCACCGTCCAGCTGGCCATTGACTACGCGCTCAAAGCCACGAGCAGCGCTAGCTGATCCCGGCATCGTGCCCGCCATTCCGTCTGTCGTTTTCCAGATCTGCACACCATGACCCGTCGTCGCATCGTCGTGACCGGACTCGGCCTTGTGACCCCTGTGGGCAACACGGTCGCCGAGTCCTGGACCAACCTGGTGGCCGGCCAGTCCGGTATCGCTACTGTTCAACGTTTCGATCCCTCGAACTTGTCGGTGCGGTTCGCCGGCGAGGTCAAGGGCTTCCAGATCGAGGATTACATCCCCGCCAAGGAAGCCCGGCACATGGATGCCTTCATCCATTTCGGCATCGCCGCATCGCTGCAAGCGGTTCGCGATGCCGGCCTGCCTGAAGGCGACGCGCTGACGGAAGAGGCGGCCGAGCGCATCGGCGTGATGGTCGGCTCCGGCATCGGCGGCCTGCCGCTGATCGAGCAGACCCAGGTCGAATACGCCGCGCGTGGCGCGCGCCGCATTTCGCCGTTCTTCGTGCCCGCCTCGATCATCAACATGATCTCCGGACATGTGTCGATCATCTGCGGCTACAAGGGTCCGAACCTGGCCATGGTGACGGCTTGCACCACCGGCCTGCACAGCATCGGCATGGCGGCACGCATGATCGAATACGGCGATGTCGACGTGATGATCGCCGGCGGCTCCGAGTCGACCATTTCTCCGCTCGGCATCGGCGGCTTCGCGGCAGCTCGTGCGCTGTCGTCGCGCAACGACGATCCCAAGACCGCTTCGCGGCCCTGGGACAAGGATCGCGACGGCTTCGTGCTCGGCGAAGGCGCGGGCGTGATGGTGCTCGAAGAGTACGAACACGCCAAGAAACGCGGCGCCAAGATCTATGCCGAGCTCTCGGGCTTCGGCATGAGCGGCGACGCCTATCACATGACGGCGCCCAGCGTGGACGGCCCGAAACGGTCGATGCAGATGGCGCTGCGCAACGCGGGCATCAATGCCGGCGACGTGCAGTACCTGAACGCCCACGGCACCTCGACGCCGCTGGGTGACACCAACGAGACCAACGCGATCAAGCTGGCGTTTGGCGACCACGCCAAACAGCTGGTGGTCAACTCCACCAAGTCGATGACCGGGCATCTGCTCGGTGGCGCGGGTGGCATCGAGTCGGTGTTCTCCGTGCTGGCGCTGCATCACCAGATCTCGCCACCGACGATCAACATCTTCAATCAGGATCCGGAGTGCGATCTTGACTACTGCGCCAACACGGCGCGCGAGATGAAGATCGACGTGGCGATGAAAAACAATTTCGGTTTTGGCGGCACCAACGGCACGCTGGTGTTCCGTCGCGCTTGAGGCCTCCGACGCGGACCGGCTGCACAGATGCATCCGGCCCCGCCGCTGAGTGTCCTGCTTCCCCGCAGCCCTGCCTTGCGCACGGCTGCGGTTTTCTTTTCTGGCGTGGCATTGAGCGGGCTGTCGGCCTGGCTGGTGCTGCACTGGCCGACCGATCCGCTGGCCACCCGCGCCAGCCGACTCGGCCTCTGGTGCCTGACGCTCTGGCTGATCCGGCAGGCCTGGCTCGACACCCGACCACAGGTCTGGTGGCTGGCCTGGACCGGCCAGCACTGGGCCCTGCAAACGCCCGATGCAGCGTTGCACGACGCCTGGCCCGGCACGCTGCAGGTGCGGCTCGATCTGGGCCGGTGGCTGCTGCTGGAATTCATGCCGCTCGACACCTGCGCGCCCCGCTGGCACCACCAGCGGCCGTCCATCTGGCTCAGTGCCAGCCGCCGCGCGCTGCCGGATCAGTGGCACGCGCTACGCTGTGCGGTATATTCGCCGCGCCCCGCGTCCCTCGTGGCGCTTGCAGACGGCTCGCCCGCCGCCAACCCGCCACCTCATGAGCACCGACCCTGACGCCCTGTTGATCGACCGCGCCAAGCGTGGCGACATGCAGGCGTTCGAGATGCTGGTGATCAAGTACCAGCGCCGCATCCAGCGGCTCATCGGCCGCATGGTGCGCGATGTCGATCTGGTCGAAGACATCGCCCAGGAAACCTTCATTCGCGCCTACCGCGCCATACCGCAGTTCCGTGGCGACAGCGCTTTCTACACCTGGCTGTACCGCATCGCCGTCAACACCGCGAAAAAAGCGCTGGTCGAACTCAAGCGTGATCCGGTCATCACCGAGTCCGCACTCGCCGGCCAGGATGACGACGACGAAACTTCGCGGCCGGATCGCGAACTAAGCCATGTCGAGACGCCCGAAGCGGTGCT
Organism: Leptothrix sp. (in: b-proteobacteria); assembly: GCA_041083665.1. Lineage (GTDB taxonomy): Bacteria > Pseudomonadota > Gammaproteobacteria > Burkholderiales > Burkholderiaceae_C > Sphaerotilus. The sequence continues at coordinate 9,075 of JBFPGZ010000027.1, read as the reverse complement.
GGCCAGTCGCGAGATTGCCCGTACCGTGAATACAGCCATCGACGCGCTGCCCGATGATCTGCGCCAAGCGGTGCTGTTGCGTGAGATCGAAGGACTGTCGTATGACGAAATCGCCACCGCCATGGCCTGCCCGATCGGTACCGTGCGTTCACGGATCTTCCGTGCCCGCGAAGCGATCGCCGAAAAATTACGCCCTCTGCTTGACACCAAAAAGGGCCAGCGCTGGTGAAGCGCCAGGCCACATGGAGTGATGTGATGACCGATCGTGAAGCACGCCCAGCCACCGACGATGTCGAAGCACTGTCTGCCCTGGTCGACGGCGAAGGCAGTGGCACCGGTCTGGCCCGTGTCTGCCGCCACTGGCGTGACGATACCCAGTTGCGCACCGACTGGCATGCCTACCACCTGATCGGTGACGTGCTGCGCTCCGAAGATCTGGCGCCCGACGACACCAGCGCTGACGAGCATTTCCTGCAAGCGCTGCGCGGCCGACTGGCCCAAGAGCCCGTCATCCTGGCGCACCGCGCACCGGGCAACGAGGCGGCGTCAACCGCATCGACAGCCAGTGCCCTGCCGGCCGCCCAGCTTGAACCGGTGCCATCGCGGCGCCAGATCCTGCGCCGCTGGGTCGCACCGGTCGGTATTGCGGCTGGCGTGGTGATGGTGGCCTCGGTGGTGCTGGTGACCCGGCCGGGCAGCCAGAGCACCGAGCAGATTGCCACATCAGCGCCAGGCGCCGAGTTCACTGCCGCACAGATGCTTGATCGCAACGCGACGCCCAACACCCAGCTCGACCGCTATCTGTCGGCGCACAAACAATTCCAGAACGCCACGGCGGTCGGGCCGGCCTCGTCGTTCCTGCGCAGCGCCACCTACGAGTCCGGCGAACAACGATGAGCCCTTTGCTGTGGCAGCGCCTGGCCGCGCTGAGTCTGGGTCTGTGCGGCCTCATCATCGACGCACAGGCGGCCGGCCCGATGCTGGCCGCTGCCGGGCTGGATGCGCCCGGCCTGATCAAGCGGGTGCAGGACGCCAGCCAGCGCCGCAGCTTCAACGGCACCTTCGTGATTTCGGCGGCCGGGCAGATGTCGAGCTCGCACATCATCCACTTCGGCGATGGCCAGAATCAGGTCGAGCGCATCGACAGCCTCGACGGCCAGATGCGCCAGGTCTTTCGCCACAACGACGAAGTGCATGTGCTGTGGCCGCGCGCCCATCTGATGTCGATCGAGCAGCGTGAAGCGGTGCGGGACTTCCCGGCCACGATCAGCACCGAAGCCAGCCATCCGCTCGATCTGTACGAGATCCAGACCAGCAGCCACAGCGAACGCATCGCCGGCTACGAGGCCCAGGTCGTGCTGCTCAAGCCACGCGATGCGCTTCGGTTCGCGCAGCGCTGGTGGCTGGAGCGCGACAGCGGCCTGCTGCTGCGCACCGACATGCTCGGCGAGCACGGTGAAGTGCTGGAGTCGGCGGCGTTTTCGAGCCTGCAGATCGGCGTGCGCGTTTCGCCGCAGCCCTTGCTGCAGGAAATGAATCGGCTCGACGGCTACAAGGTCAGCCGTCCGGTTCTGCTGCCCACCCACCTTGACCGCGAAGGCTGGAGCCTGCGCGTGCCGGTGACCGGCTTTCGCCCGATCAGCTGCGTGCGCCGTCCTGGCAGCCAGTTTGCGCGCGAGCCCGCATCGGCCAGCGCCCCGCTCAATCTGGCCGGCAACAGCGCCGAGGCCGACACCATGCTGCAAGCCATCTACAGCGATGGCCTGACCCATGTGTCGATCTTCATCGAACCCTATCGGGCCGACGCCAGTCAAACCGAAACCCAGCTGGTGATGGGTGCAACCCATGCCGTGACACGCCGGCAGGGCGACTGGTGGATCACTGCGGTCGGCGATGTGCCGCCACTGACGCTGCGTCAGTTTGTTCAAGCGCTGGAACGACGCAAACCCTGAACTGAGGTCATCGCATGTCGCAAGGAATCACGCCTGTTCAATCGTCTGTTGCCCGTCGCTGGCTGTGGGCTGGTGTGGCAGCAGTGGCTGCCAGTGCGGTGGTGGTGCCGCTGACGGGCCATCACAGCGCCACCGCCCAGGCCGCCGGAGTGGCCAGCGCGCCCGCCAACACGGCAGCAGCGAGCAGTCTGGTGCGTGGCCTGCCTGATTTCACCGAACTGGTCGAACAGGTCGGCCCCTCGGTGGTGAACATTCGCACCCTGTCCAAGACGCGTGGCGGACGTGGCGTGCCGGAGATGGACGAGGACATGCAGGAGTTCTTCCGGCGTTTCTTCGGCGTGCCGAACCCGCGCCAGGATCCGCGCCAACCCGATCCACGCCACGGCCAGCCACCCGCCGAAGACGCGCAACCGAGTGGCGTCGGCTCCGGCTTCATGATTTCGGCGGATGGTTATGTGATGACCAACGCCCACGTCGTCGATGGCGCCGATGAAGTGCTGGTGCGCCTGACCGACAAGCGCGAATTCAAGGCCAAGCTGATCGGCGCCGACAAGCGCACTGACGTCGCGGTGCTGAAGATCGATGCCAGCGGCCTGCCCGCCGTGCGCTTCGGTGATGTCGCACGGCTCAAGGTCGGTGAATGGGTCATCGCGATCGGCTCGCCCTTCGATCTCGACAACACCGTCACCGCCGGCATCGTCAGCGCCAAGGGACGCGACACCGGCGAGATCCTGCCTTTCATCCAGACCGATGTCGCCATCAACCCCGGCAACTCGGGCGGCCCCTTGATCAACATGCGCGGCGAGGTGGTCGGCATCAACTCGCAGATCTACAGCCGCTCGGGCGGCTACATGGGCATCTCGTTTGCCATTCCGATCGACGAGGCGCAGCGCGTCGCCGAGCAGTTGCGCGCCAGCGGCCGGGTCGTGCGCGGCCGCATCGGCGTGGTGATCGGCGAGGTGAGCAAGGATGTGGCCGAAGGCGTGGGCCTGCCCAAGCCGGCCGGCGCGCTGGTGCGCTCGGTCGAGCCGGGCGGCCCGGCCGACAAGGCCGGCTTCGAGGCCGGCGACATCGTCACCAAGTTCGACGGCAAGCCGGTCGAGAAATCCTCCGACCTGCCACGGCTGGTCGGCAACACCAAGCCCGGCAGCAAGGCCACCGTGCAGGTGCTGCGGCGCGGCAGTCTGCGCGACTTGAACGTCACGGTCGGCGAGATGGAAACCGAAAAAACCGCCCAGGCCAGCAAGCCTGAGCCGAAGGCGCCCAAGGAATCCGCCTCCGTTTCGCTGGGCCTGAGCGCCAGCGAACTCAGCGACGCGCAACGCCGCGAACTCAAAGTGAAGGGCGGCGTGCGCATCGAGACCGCCGAGGGCGCCGCAGCCCGCGCCGGGCTGCGCGAAGGCGACATCATTCTGGGTGTCGGCAACACCGAAGTGACCGACCTGCGCCAGTTCGAGGCGCTGATGGCCAAGCTCGACAAATCAAAACCGATCAACCTGCTGTTCCGGCGTGGCGAGTGGGCGCAGTACGCGCTGATTCGCCCGGCGCGCTGAGCCGGCGCGCCGCTCGGGTGGAGAGGCAAAAAGTGTTTTGGCTACAATAAGGGACCAACAAAGCAGTTGCCAAACGTTCTTGTTGGAAGGCGCGTCATCCTTAGGCGTGCCTTTTTTTTAGCTCCGGCGCGGCCCCGTCCCGCCGCAGGCCCGACACGCCGCCACCCTGCCCCGACACGCCTGGCCGTCGTGACAGAACCAAGGCAACTCACGCTCTCATGAACCATATTCGTAACTTTTCCATCATCGCGCACATCGACCACGGCAAGAGCACGCTGGCCGATCGGCTGATTCAGCGCTGCGGCGGACTAAGCGACCGCGAGATGGAAGCGCAAGTGCTCGACTCGATGGACATCGAACGCGAGCGCGGCATCACCATCAAGGCGCAGACCGCGTCGCTGCAGTACAAGGCCCAGGACGGTCAGGTCTACAACCTGAACCTGATCGACACCCCCGGACACGTCGACTTCTCGTACGAGGTGAGCCGCTCGCTGTCGGCCTGCGAAGGCGCACTACTGGTGGTTGATGCCAGCCAGGGCGTCGAGGCGCAGACGGTGGCCAACTGCTACACCGCGCTCGACCTCGGCGTCACGGTGGTGCCGGTGCTCAACAAGATGGATCTGCCCAACGCCGATCCCGAGAACGCCAAGGCCGAGATCGAGGACGTGATCGGCATCGACGCCGACGACGCCATCCCCTGCTCGGCCAAGACCGGCCTGGGCATCGACGAGATCCTGGAAGCCGTCATCACGCGCATGCCGCCGCCGCAAGGCGATCCGGATGGCCCGCCGCGCGCCATGATCATCGACAGCTGGTTCGACAACTACGTCGGCGTCGTGATGCTGGTGCGGGTGGTCGACGGCGAGATCAAAAAAGCCGAGCGCATCCGCATGATGGCCACCAACACGGTCTATCCCGTCGAGCACATGGGTGTGTTCACGCCCAAGAGCGAGAACCGCGAGTCGCTCAAGGCCGGCGAGGTCGGTTTCATCATCGCCGGCATCAAGGAGCTGCAGGCGGCCAAGGTCGGCGACACCATCACGCTCGACAAGAAGCTGCCCAACAACGCCGGCCCGGCCCTGGAAGCCCTGCCCGGCTTCAAGGAGATCCAGCCGCAGGTGTTCGCCGGCCTGTACCCCTCGGAGTCGAGCGAGTACGACCAGCTGCGCGACGCGCTGGAAAAGTTGAAGCTCAACGACAGCTCGCTGCGCTACGAGCCCGAGGTGTCGCAGGCGCTGGGCTTCGGCTTCCGCTGCGGCTTCCTGGGCCTGCTGCACATGGAGATCGTGCAGGAGCGCCTGGAGCGCGAGTTCGACCAGGATCTGGTGACCACCGCGCCCAGCGTGGTCTACGAGGTCGAGCTGAACGACGGCACCGTGCTGGAGGTCGAGAACCCCAGCAAGATGCCCGACGTCGGCCGCACCAAGGAAATCCGCGAGCCCATCGTCACGGTGCACCTGTACATGCCGCAGGACTACGTCGGCGCGGTGATGACGCTGGCGAATCAGAAACGCGGCGTGCAGCTCAACATGGCCTACCACGGCAAGCAGGTCATGCTGACCTACGAGCTGCCGCTGGCCGAGATCGTGCTGGACTTCTTCGACAAGTTGAAGAGCGTGTCGCGCGGCTACGCCTCGATGGACTACGAGTTCAAGGAATACCGCGCCGCCGACGTCGTGAAGGTCGACATCATGATCAACGGCGACCGCGTCGACCCGCTGGCCATGATCGTGCACCGCTCGCAGAGCCAGTTCCGAGGCCGCGCGGTGGCGGCCAAGATGCGCACGCTGATCCCGCGCCAGATGTACGACGTGGCCATCCAGGCCTCCATCGGCGCCAACATCATCGCCCGCGAAGACGTCAAGGCGCTGCGCAAGAACGTGCTGGCAAAATGCTACGGCGGCGACATCAGCCGCAAGCGCAAGCTGCTCGAAAAGCAGAAGGCCGGCAAGAAGCGCATGAAGCAGATCGGCTCGGTCGAAGTGCCGCAAGAAGCCTTCCTCGCGATTCTGCAGGTCGACGACTGAACCCCATCCGGACCCTCAATGGCATCTCTCACCGGTTTTCTCTACGCCTGCCTGGCCATTTACGGCGCAGGCTGGTACCTGGGCCAGTGGAGCGGCAACTTCTCGTTGCTGCTCTTCATCCTGACCCTCGTCACGCTGTTTTACTGGCTGGCTGAAATCTTCCTGTTCCTGCCGCGCCGGCTCGCCGCTGCCGCGCAACTGGCCTCGCAGGACCAGGCCCGCCGCGCCAAGCTGAACGACCTGGGCATCAGCAAGGTGGACGGCGACCTCGACGAAGCGCGCCATCGCGTGCTGGCCCAGCCCTGGTGGCTGGACTGGACCGCCGGCCTGTTCCCGGTCATCCTGATCGTGTTCCTGCTGCGCTCGTTCCTGTTCGAACCGTTCAAGATTCCGTCCGGCTCGATGATCCCGACGCTGGAGATCGGCGACCTGATCCTGGTGAACAAGTTTCACTACGGCGTGCGCCTGCCGGTGATCAACAAGAAGATCCTCGCCAACCACGATCCGCAGCGCGGTGACGTGATGGTGTTTCGCTACCCCGTCGATCCGAGCATCGACTTCATCAAGCGCGTCGTCGGCATCCCCGGCGACGAGATCACCTACACCAACCAGAAGCTCTACGTGAACGGCCAGCCGACGCCGCTCAAGCAGCTCGACGACTACTACGACGACGACCGCCGCACCTACTCGCGCCACTTCGAGGAACAGCTCGGCAACGTCAGTCATGGTCTGCTGGTCGATCCGCGCCTGCCGTCCAGCTATGGCGGTCGCGCCCGCCACTTTCCGTACTCCGAAAACTGCAGCTACAGCGCCGAAGGCGTGACCTGCAAGGTGCCGCCCGGCCACTATTTCATGATGGGCGACAACCGCGACAATTCGGAAGACTCGCGCTACTGGGGCTTCGTGCCGGATGAGAACATCGTCGGCCGGGCCTTTTTCGTGTGGATGAACTTCGCCAACCTCAAGCGCATCGGCGCCTTCCAGTGAGCGGCCCCTTTCGGGAGATCAGGATGATGAACCGTCACCGCCACTGCTCGGGCCGCGCCGCCCGACAGCAGGGTCTCACCTTGGTGAGTCTGGTCTTTTGGGCCATCGCCTTCGCGATGGTGGCCCTGGTGACCTTGAAGGTCATCCCCACCGTCAACGAGTACTACACCATCTCGGCGGCGGTCGAGAAGGCCGCCAAGGCCGGCGGCAGCACGGTGCAGGAAATCCGCGCCTCCTTCGAGCGCACCAGGCAAGTCGAATACTCGATCACGTCGATCACCGGCCAGGATCTGACCGTGACGAAAGAAAACGAACGGATCGTGGTCAGTTTTGCCTACGACAAGGAAATTGAACTCTTCGGTCCGGTCTCTCTGCTGATCAAATACCGCGGCCGTTCCAAATAATGGCTGAATGACCATCTTGAACCCTGCCATCGAAGCCCTGCAACAACGCCTGGGTCTGCGCTTTAACCAGCAGGATCTGCTGCAACGCGCCCTCACCCATCGCAGCTACGGCGCCGACCACAACGAACGCCTCGAATTCCTGGGCGACGCGGTGCTGAACCTGGCCGTCTCGGACCTGCTGTTCGGCCACTTCGCCAGCTCACCCGAAGGCGACCTGACGCGCGTGCGCGCCCACCTGGTGCGCCAGGACATGCTGCACCGCATCGCGCTGTCGCTGCAGATCCCGACCGCGCTGCGCCTGTCGGAAGGCGAAGCACGCGGCGGCGGCGCCCAGCGCCCCTCGATCCTGGCCGACGCGATGGAAGCGATCATCGGCGGCGTCTACATCGACGCCGGCTACGACGCCGCCGAAGCGCTGGTGCGACGCCTGTTCGAGCCGCTGGTGATCGAGACCGTCGCGCAGACCTGGGCCAAGGACGCCAAGACCCAGCTGCAGGAATGGCTGCAGGCACGCCGCCAGAGCGTGCCCGAATACCGCATCGAAGCCACCCGTGGCCGCGCCCATGACCAGACCTTCGTGGTGGTCTGCTCGGTGGCGAGCTACGCCGTCGAGGGCCGTGGCGAAGGCCGCTCGCGCCGTGCCGCCGAACAAGAAGCCGCCCGCCTGGTACTCGAACGCCTGAGCAGCCAGAACGAGTGAACCACCGACCGGTGCGCATGCAGGCCTCGGGCCTGTGCGCCGGTCCCATATGGGTTCATCATCTCCACGGCCCCACCGCCGTCAGCGTCGGTTCCGCCCGCCCCGCCACCGCATTTTTCCCGGATTCCCCATGAGCGACACCCCCCACGCGGCCGAGCCGACCGACCTGCCCGACGACGACACCGCCCACGCTGACACGAGCGACGCCTCGCTGGACGACACGCTCGACACCGATACCGATGGCGCAGACAGCACCGACGACACCGATGACGAGACCGAAGCAGGCGGCCCCGACGGCAGCGGCCAGCGCTGCGGCCTGATCGCCATCGTCGGCCGGCCCAACGTCGGCAAATCGACGCTGCTCAACAGCCTGATCGGCCAGAAGGTCAGCATTACCTCCAAGAAGGCGCAGACCACCCGGCACCGCATCACCGGCATCTACACCCAGGACGACAGCCAGTTCGTCTTCGTCGATACGCCCGGCTTCCAGACTCGCCACACCACGCGCGGCACCGCAGCGCTGAACCGATCCCTCAACAAGACCGTGCAATCGGTGCTGGGCGACGTGGACGTGGTGCTGTTCCTGGTCGAGGCCGGCCGCTTCGGCGCCGACGACGCCAAGGTGCTGTCGCTCATCACGCCCGGCAAGCCGGTGTTCCTGGTCGCCAACAAGCTCGACCTGATCAACCGCCGCTCCGACCTGCTGCCCTGGTTGCAGCAGATGCAGCTCAAGCACCCGTTCACCGAATTCGTGCCGCTCAGCGCCAAGAAGGATGACGACACCAAGCGCCTGCTCAACATCGTGCGCCCGTACCTGCCCGAGCAGCCCTGGTTCTACGACGCAGACTCGCTCACCGACCGCAGCGACCGCTTCCTGGCCTCCGAGCTGATCCGCGAGAAGCTGTTCCGCCTGACCGGCGACGAGCTGCCCTACACCTCGACCGTGGTGATCGACAAGTACGTGGAAGAAGGCAACCTGCGCCGCATCGCCGCGACCATCATCGTCGAGCGCGACGCCCACAAGGGCATGGTGATCGGTGAAGGCGGCGAGCGCCTCAAGCGCATCGGCACCGAAGCCCGCACCGAGCTGGAACGCCTCACCGACGGCAAGGTGTTTCTGGAGCTGTGGGTCAAGGTCCGCTCCGGCTGGGCCGACGACGACCAGCGCCTGAAGAGCTACGGCTACGAATAAATCTGCCCGCCTCGACCGGTCGCAAGCTTGGCTACCGACCGCACCACTGCTTTTCGCAGGGTGTGCCGTCCCCGTTGCCGTCCATCTTGACGCCTGGGCAATGGCTGAGGAAATACCTGGCCTCGGCACAGGAGGTCATACGAACCTCAAGTAGTCATCAGAGTCGAACACCCATGTAGGCCAAGCCTGTGGAGGTGGCGATGTCACACGATGTGGTGGGGGTGGCGAAGCACTGGGACGTGGCGGCGCTGGAGGCGGCA
>JBFPGZ010000034.1:0-67822 GCA_041083665.1 Leptothrix sp. (in: b-proteobacteria) | reverse complement strand
TGCGCCGGCTGCCACCGGCCCGGCCGCTTCGGCGGTTGCGCCGTCGGCGTCAGCGGCGGCGCGTGCGCCCGCTGCAGCGCTTCGGTCGGCCGCATCAGCCAGTGCGGCGGCGGCAGCAGCCTCCGCAGCGGCGCAGCCGGGCCAGCCACCAGCGTTTGCCGTCGTGATCAAGGACGCCCAGAAGATCGACGGCCCCCTCACGGTCTGGAAGAAGGACGACAAGGTCTGGATCGAGCTGGCCGAGAAGGACTTCGGTGCCTCGCTGTTCCTGTCGCCCAAGCTGGCCAGCGGCATCGGTGAGCATGGCCTTTACGGTGGCTTGATGGCGAGCAACTGGGGCGACTTCGGCCGGCCGCAGCTGGTCGAGTTCCGGCGCATCCACAACCAGGTGCAGCTGATCGCGCGCAACACCGCCTACACCGCCAAGGCCGGCTCGCCCGAGGCGCGCGCGGTGCAGGCAGCGTTTTCGCCCAGCCTGGTCAGCAGCACGATGGTGGCCAGCCAGCCGCACCCCGAGCGCAAGACCGTGCTGGTCGATGCCACCGCGCTGTTCTCGGGCGATTTGCTCGGGCTGGGCATGCTGCTGCAGCGCAGCTATCGGCAGGGCTACGCCTGGGACGGCCGCAATTCCGCGCTGCTGAGCGTGCGCGGCAAGCCCGATGAGCTGGTGTTCGAGGTGCTGAACCACTACGCCAGCGGCTCGATCGCGGTGCCGCAGCTGGGCACACCGCCCGGCGGGCCCACGCCCAAGACGCCCGACACGCTGCCGGACGTGCGCAGCCTGTTCATCAACGTGCATTACTCGCTGGCGCGCCTGCCCGAGCAGCCGATGGCGGCGCGCGTGGCCGATCAGCGCATCGGCCACTTCACCACGCTGGTCAGCGACTTCGGCAACGACTCGGCGCGCACGCCCAAGCGCCGCTACGTGAACCGCTGGCGCCTGGAAAAGAAAGACCCGGCCGCCGTGCTGTCGGAGCCGGTCAAGCCGATCACCTACTGGATCGACCGCAACGTGCCGGAGAAATACCGCGCCTCGATCCGCGTCGGCATCCTGGAGTGGAACAAGGCCTTCGAGAAGATCGGCTTCAAGGACGCCATCGTCGTGCGTCAGCAGGCCGACGACGCTGATTTCGACACGCTGGATCTCGGTACCGCCTCGGTGCGCTGGATGACCAATGCCGGCGCCAGCTTCGGCGCGATCGGCCCGAGCCATGTGGATCCGCGCAGCGGCGAGATCCTCGACGCCGATGTCGGCATCGAGAGCCTGTCGTCGCGCGCGGTGCGCACGATCCGGGCGCAGATCCTGGGCAGCGCGGCTTCGACTGATTGGCCGGCGCTGCTGCAAGCCAGCGATCTGCAGGCCGAGCAAGCGGCGGCGGCCGGTGACTTTGCGCCACGCTACTTCGCGCATCAGCACAGCGACGCCTGTCAGCACGCGTCGCTGGCGGCCGAGCAGCTCGACTACGCGCTCGACCTGCTGGCGGTGCGCGGCGAGCTCGATCCGGCCGGCATCGATGTCGACAAGTTCGTGCAGGCCTACATCAAGGACACGACGATGCACGAGATCGGTCACACGCTGGGCTTGCGGCACAACTTCCGCGCCTCGACGATCTACAGCGAGGCGCAGATCGCCGACCCGAACTTCACCCGCGCCTACGCCTTCACCGGCTCGGTGATGGAATACGCGCCGATCAACCTGCCGCGCCCGGGTCAGGCCGCGCCGATGCCGTTCCAGACCACGCTCGGGCCGTATGACGACTGGGCGATCGAATACGCCTACCGCCCGCTCGATGCCGACAAGGAAAGCGCCGAGCTGGCCCGCATCGCGGCGCGCAGCGGCGAGCCCGAGCTGGCTTTTGCCACCGACGAGGACAACTTCCTCGGCGTCGATCCGGAAGCGCTGCAGTTCGACCTCGGCAACGACCCGGTCGCCTTTGCCAGCAAGCGCATCGAGATCGCCCGCGACCTGCTGCAGCGCCTGGAGCGCCGCCAGCTGGAGCCGGGCCAGGACTACACCATCCTGCGCCGCAGCGTCAGTTATGCGCTGCGCGATGTCGGCCGGGCGGCCGGCGTGCTGTCGCGCCAGATCGGCGGTGTGCGCACCTTGCGTGACTTCCCGAACACCGGGCGTGATCCGCTGCAGCCGGTGCCGGGGCCGCAGCAACGCGCCGCGCTCGATGTGCTGGCCAGCGGCGTGCTGTCGGCGCAAGGGCTGATGGTGTCGCCCGCGTTGCAGCGCCGCCTGGCGCCGGACTATCTGGAGCGCATCGATGCGCTCGAATCCGGTGACGGCCCGGTCGCCACCGACTATTCACCCGCTCAAGTGCTGACCGATTTGCAACGTGCGCTGCTCGGCCAGCTGATGAGCGACGGTGTGGCAACCCGGCTGCTCGACAGCGAAGCCAAGAACAGCAGCGGCGCGGCCAGTCTGCAACTGGCCGAGCTGTATCAGCGCATCGCCAGCGAGGTCTGGAGTGAGCTGAGCGTGCCGCGTGGCGACATCAATGCCGCGCGCCGCGAGCTGCAGCGTGAGCACCTGAACCGGCTCACGACGCAACTGCTGCGTCCGGCCTCGCTCAGTCGTGCCGACGCGCGCAGCTTGCTGCGCGCCCAGGCGCAGGCGCTGCTGCCGCGCCTGGAGGCGGCCACGCGCCGGGCCGGCTTGAGCGAAGTGGCACGCGCGCATCTGCAAGACAGCGCCGATTCGCTGCGGGAGGCCTTGAGCGCCAAGCTGACACGCAGCGGAGCCTGAAATGCGCCGTGTTGTCTGGTCGGCCGGAATGCAGGTCTGACTGGGGCTTGTTCGGTGCACCAGGGCGGTGAATTGCTCTTCAGAATGAGCGTATATACCTCTGGGAGTGCTGGAGTGCGCTTGATGTCGGTTCCTGTTGCCAATGGTGCGGCTGCGCCAAGGTTGTCTCTGTCGGGTCGGCTCTATCTGGGGCTGGCCGGCATCACCGTGTTGTTGCTGGCGATCGCTGCGGTCGGCGCCTTGGCGCTGCAACGCACCGGTGCGGCCTGGCAGCGGCTGGTCGAACAGGGTTCGGCGGCGAGTCCGCCAGCCGCTGCGGCGGCCGAGACGCTGCCCACGCTGGCGGTGCTGCAAGCCGATCAGCAGTTCTATCTGGGCGTGCTGGCGGTGCTGACGCTGATCGCGCTGGTGCTGGTGCTGGTGATCGGCTGGCGCATCATCTGCGCGATCCGTTCGCCGATCGAGCGCACCGTCTCCAGCGCGCAGCGCATCGCCGACGGCGACCTGACGCACGAGATCGCAGTCGATCACGACGGCGACTTCGGCCAGCTGCAGCAAGCGGTGGCGACCATGCAGGAGCGGCTGCGCCAGATGGTCGGCAGCCTGCGCGACTCGACCGACTCGATCGCCACCGCCAGCAGCCAGATCGCTTCCGGCAACGCCGATCTGTCGCAGCGCACCGAGCAGACTGCCGGCAGCCTGCAGCAGACCGCCAGCTCGATGGAGCAGCTCAGCGGCACGGTGCGCTCGACCGCTGACTCGGCCCGCACCGCCAACGACCTGGTGCACAGCGCGGTGGCAGCGGCGCAGCGCGGCGGCGAGGTGGTGAGCCAGGTCGTCAGCAACATGGAAGACATCTCGACCTCCAGCCGCAAGATCGCCGAGATCATCGGCGTGATCGACGGCATCGCCTTCCAGACCAACATCCTGGCGCTCAACGCCGCCGTGGAAGCCGCGCGGGCCGGCGAGCAGGGCCGTGGCTTTGCGGTGGTGGCCGGCGAAGTGCGCAACCTGGCGCAGCGCGCCGCCAGCGCCGCCAAGGAGATCAAGACGCTCATCAACGCCTCGGTCGAGAAGGTCGAGTCGGGCGGCAAGCTGGTGCGCGACGCCGGCTCGACGATGGACACCATCGTCACCTCGGTGCAGCGCGTCACCGAGATCATCGGCCAGATCAGCACCGCCACCGGCGAGCAGAGTACCGGCCTGAGTCACGTCAGCCAGTCGGTCACGCAGCTCGATCAGATGACGCAGAAAAACGCCGCGCTGGTGCACGAGAGCGCCTCGGCGGCCGAGTCGCTGCGCATGCAGGCCGAGCGGCTGCACAAGGTGGTGGGCGCCTTCCGCCTGCTGCAGCAGACCCAGGAAGCAGCCTGGACGGCGCACACCACGATCGCTTCGGCGCGCGACAGTGCCCGGATCAGCCTGACGGCGCCAGCGCCGCTCGACGCCTACCTGTCACGGCCACCGGCACCCAAGTCAAGGCCTGCCGCTGGTAACCCGCCGCCGCCGCGCCAGACGCGCCGGCCTGATCGGCCTGACACGGGTGGCGACAACAACTGGGAAAGCTTCTGAGCTGACGTGCTCAGATCGCTTCGGTGCGGCGCAGCAACCAGGCGTGCGCCGCGCCATCCAGCAGCGGTGCCAGCCGCTGCCGCACCTCGGCGTGATAGGTGTTCAGCCAGGCCCGCTCATCGTCGCGCAGCAGGGCCAGGTCGATGCAGCGGGTGTCGATCGGGCAGAGCGTGAGCGTCTCGAATTCCAGGTAAGCGCCGAACTCGTCGCTGACGCGGGACGGCACGTTCAGCACCAGATTCTCGATCCGGATGCCCCAGCGGCCGTCGCGGTACAGGCCCGGCTCGATCGAGGTGATCATGCCGGGCTGCATTGCCATCGTGGCGTCGGGCACAGCGCGCGAGATGCTCTGCGGCCCTTCATGCACGTTCAGGAAGTAGCCGACGCCGTGGCCGGTGCCGTGGCCGTAATCCAGCCCGGCTTCCCAGAGCGGCGCGCGTGCCAGCGCGTCGAGTTGCGGCGACAGCGTGCCGAGCGGAAAACGCGCGCGTGACAGTGCCAGCGTGCCCTTGAGCACGTGGGTGTAGTCGCTTTTCTGCTGCGGGCTCGGCGTGCCGATCGGCCAGACGCGCGTGATGTCGGTGGTGCCACCCAGGTACTGCGCGCCGGAGTCGATCAGCAGCAGGCCTTCCGCGACCAGGCCGGCGCGGGTCGAGATCGCGGCGAACGATTCGGGCGTGGCGCGGTAGTGCGGCATGGCGCCGTTGGCGTTGAAGCCGGCGATGGTCGGAAAGCTCAAGGACACGAAGCCGGGCTGCTTGGCCCGCTCGGCGCTCAGGCGTTCGTCGATGGTCAGCTCGCTGATGTCTTCATGGCCGAGCGCCGCTTCCAGCCAGGCGTAGAAGGCGCACATCGCGGCGCCGTCGTGTTCCATCGCCTGGCGGATGAAGCTGGCTTCGAGGGCGCTCTTGCAGCTCTTGGCCAGCGTGCTCGGGTTGAGGCTCTCCACCACGCGCACCGCCGCCGGCACCGCCTGCCGGAAGCCCAGCGTGACCCGCTTCGGATCGATCAACAGCACCGCGTCCGCTGGCAGCGCCGCCAGCGCGCTGGCGGCCTGCGCGTAAGGCGCCAGCGCCACGCCATCGGCCGCGAGCTGATCTGCCAGTTCCGCGCCTACCTTGCCGGCGCCGACGAACAGCGTGGCCCGGGGCGCGTCGCCGGTGGCGCTGGCGTCGATCAGCAGGTGGCCGAGGAACACCGGGTTGTAGTCGACATCGGCGCCGCGCAGATTGGTGATCCAGGCCAGATCGTCGAGCGTCGAGACGAAGTGGTGCGTGGCGCCGAGGCGGCGCATCGCTGCGGCAAGGTCGGCCAGTTTGGCGCGGCGCGGCGTGGCGGCGTGCGGCGCGCGGTGTTCGTAGACGGCTGCGGCGGGCAGGGCGGGGCGATCTGGCCAGATCGTGTCGAGCACGTCGAGGTCGGTGCGCAGCTGAATGCCGCGCGCGCTGAGCGCGTCGCCGAGCAGCTTGGCGCCTGCCAGGCCCAGCACCGCGCCATCCACGCTGACGGTGCTGCCGGCCGCCAGGTTTTGCGCCAGCCAGTCGATGTGATGGGTGGCCGCGCCGGTCGGGATCTTGACCAGCTCGACGCTGCTGCCGGCCAGTTCGGCCTCGGCCTGCACCCAGTAGCGGCTGTCGGCGAAGATCAGTGCGCGCTCGGGCGTCACGATCAGCGTGCCCATCGAGCCGGTGAAACCCGAGAAGCGCACCCGGCCTTGCCAGCGCTCGGGCAGGTATTCCGACAGATGCGGATCGGCGGAGGGCACCAGCACGGCGCTCAGGCCATGCTGGTGGAGTGCAAGGCGCAGGGCAGTCAGGCGCTGGCGGATCGGGGCGGTGCGAGTGTCCATGGCAGCGATTGTGCCGCCCGCGCCTCAAGCCTGCAGCGGCGGCGGGCCATTCCTCGGCGACACTTCCGAACCTGTTCTCTGCGGAAGTTGATGATGACCATGCGCACTGCCTCCTCCCTCCAGGATCTGCCCGCCGACAGCCGGGCGCGGGTTGTGCTGATCACCGGCGCCAGCCGGGGCATCGGCGCCGCGACGGCGTGCCTGTGCGCGCGCCAGGGCTGGGACGTGGCGGTCAACTACAGCCACGATGCGCTGGCGGCGCAGCGGGTGGTGGCGGAAGTGCGCGCGCTCGGGCGGCGCGCGCTGGCGGTGCAGGCCGATGTGTCGGACGCGCAGGCGGTGGCGGCGATGTTCAGCTCGATCGACGAGCATCTCGGGCCGGTGGCCGGGCTGGTCAACAACGCTGGCGTGGTCGATGTGGCGGCGCGGGTCGAGCAGATGTCGCCGGAGCGGCTGCAGCGCATGTTCGCCGTCAATGTGTTTGGCAGCTTTTACTGCGCCGCGCAGGCGCTGCGCCGCATGAGCACGCTGCGCGCGGCGGCCGAGTTCCGTGCCGAGGGCGGCGGCCGGGGCGGCGTGATCGTCAATGTCTCGTCGAGTGCGGCGCGCACCGGCGGCGCCGGCCAGTACGTCGATTACGCCGCAGCCAAGGGTGCGATCGACACCTTCACGCTCGGGCTGGCCAAGGAAGTGGCGGCCGATGGCGTGCGCGTCAACGCGGTGCGTCCGGGCATCACCGACACCGAGATCCACGCCAGCGGCGGCCAGCCCGACCGGGCCTGGCGCGTGGCGAGCCAGATTCCGCTGCAGCGCCCGGGCCGCCCGGATGAGATCGCCGAGGCGATTGCCTGGCTGCTGTCGGACGCCGCCAGCTACACCACCGGCGCCTTGCTCGATGTGAGCGGCGGGCGCTGACGGTGCCGTTTCAGGTCGGCGCCGTTTGCGTCCGGCAGGCGAAGTGTGATTTAGATCAAGGCATTCAGCCGCGCTGTGCAGGTTGCTGGTAAATAAGAACTATTCTCGTTTATCATCAATGCAACTTGATTCCGGCCTGTCCCATGTCCTCCCTGCATGACCTGCCTCTGCACACTGCCGCACGCATCACCGCAGTGCGCCTTCATGGCGAGCACGATCCGGTCGCACAGCGCCTGGATGAGCTGGGCTTCGTGCCCGGTGAACTGGTGCGCGTGATCGGGCGCGGGCCGTTCGGGCGCGAACCGATTGCGGTGCAGGTCGGCTTCACCCGTTTTGCGCTGCGGCGTGCCGAGGCCGAGCGGGTACTGATCGAGCCTGTCGTGGCGGCGGCCGGAGGCAGCCGATGAGCGCGCACGCCGCCAGCCCGGTCGGCCAGCTGGCGCTGGTCGGCAACCCGAACTGCGGCAAGACCGCGCTGTTCAACCGCCTCACTGGCAGCCGCCAGAAGGTCGCCAACTACACCGGCGTCACGGTCGAGCGCAAGGAAGGCCGCTTCGTGGCGCCGTCCGGGCGGCGCTTTCGGGTGCTTGATCTGCCCGGCACCTACAGCCTGCAGCCCAAGAGCCCCGACGAGGCCGTGACCCGCGCCGTCTGTCTGGGCGAGCTGGCCGACGAGCCGCTGCCGGATGTGCTGATCGGCGTGGTCTCGGCCACCAACCTGCGCCTGCACCTGCGTTTTGCGCTGGAGCTCAAGGCGCTCGGCCGGCCGATGCTGCTGGTGCTGAACATGATGGATGACGCGCGCCGCCGTGGCGTGCAGATCGACACCGCACGCCTGAGCGCCGAGATCGGCCTGCCGGTGGTCGAGGCGGTCGCCGTGCACAAGGACGGCGCGCGCGCGCTGGTCGAGCTGCTCGACCAAGGCATGCCGCCGTTGCCTGTCGGGGCGGTGCCGGCCGATCTGCACGCCGAAACCTCGCGGCTGCTGGCGGTGGCAGTGCATTACGAAACGCTCAGCGCGCCGACTGACGAATGGCTGGACCGTGTGCTGCTGCATCCGGTCTGGGGCCTGCTGGTCCTGACCGGCTTGTTGTTCGTGATGTTCCAGGCGGTGTTTTCCTGGGCCGCCCCGCTGATGGATGGCATCAAGGCCGGCATGGAAGCGGCCAACACCTTCGTCAAGGCCAGCCTGCCCGACGGACCGCTGCGCGGTTTGCTCACCGATGGCGTGATCACTGGGGCTGGCAGCGTGCTGGTGTTTCTGCCGCAGATCCTGGTGCTGTTCCTGTTCATCCTGGTGCTGGAAGAGTCGGGCTACCTGCCGCGCGCGGCCTTTCTGCTGGACCGGCTGATGGTTGGCGCCGGGCTGTCGGGGCGCTCGTTCATCCCGCTGCTGTCCAGCTTTGCCTGCGCGGTGCCGGGCATCATGGCCACGCGCAGCATCCAGCATCCGCGCGACCGGCTCATCACCATCCTGGTCGCGCCGCTGATGACCTGCTCGGCACGGCTGCCGGTCTATGCGCTGCTGATCGGTGCCTTCATTCCAGCCCGGCCGGTGGCGGGGCTGCTGAATCTGCAGGGGCTGGTGCTGTTTGCTCTGTATGTGGCGGGCATCGTCAGCGCGGTGCTGGTGTCGATGCTGCTCAAGCGCTTTGGCAGCCAGGGCGGCGAGCATCCGCTGTTGCTCGAGCTGCCGTCCTACCGTCTGCCGCATCCGCGCGATCTGGCGCTCGGCCTGCTGGAGCGGGCGCGCATCTTCGTGCGCCGGGTCGGCACGGTGATCATGGCGCTGACGGTGCTGCTGTGGGGCTTGGCGAGCTTTCCGGCGCCGCCCTTTGGTGCCACCGGTGCGGCGATCGAAACCAGCTTTGCCGGCATGATCGGCCACGCGCTGGAGCATGTGTTTGCGCCGATCGGCTTCAACTGGCAGATCTGCATCGCCCTGGTGCCCGGCATGGCGGCACGCGAAGTGGCGGTCGGTGCGCTGGCCACGGTTTATGCGCTGTCCGACACCGGCGAGGCCGCGACGCAGCAACTCGCCGGTCTGATCGGGGCCCAGTGGGGCTTGCCGACCGCGCTGGCGCTGCTAGCCTGGTACGTGTTTGCGCCGCAATGCATCTCGACGCTGGCGGTGATCCGCCGCGAGACCAATTCCGCCCGCGTCATGTGGCTGGCGGCGGCCTATCTGAGCGCACTGGCCTACAGCTCGGCGTTTCTGACCTTCCACATCGCCCGCGCGCTGGGCGCCTGAGACCCGACGACCATGATCACGCTCTACGGTACCTTCGAGTTCACTGTCCTGGCCGGCGCCTTGGGTTGGGCCGCATACCAGACGCTCACGCGCGTGCTGCCGCTGCGCCGGGTGTTGGGCGCAACGGTACAACAACTGGGCCGAACGACTCGACTGCCGGTCTTGCAGCGCCTGGGCGATCGGTGGACGCCGCCAGCAACCGCTGGCGGCTGTGGCAGTTGTGGCTCTTGCAGCAGCGGTTGTGGGTCGACCAGAACCCACACACTGGCGCCGCTGAACCAGCGGCCAGTGATCAGCGACCGTGAATTAGGGCGCCGCCACCCGATGTGAAGTTGAAGGACGGGCGCTGCACCAGCTCGGCAGGGGCCGGCTCCGCAGGGTGGCAGTTGCCGATGGCCTGCAGCTCATCGGCCAGGAAGTCGAACACCACCCGCAAACGCCGCGTGCCACGCAATTCCCGGTGTGCCATCAGCCAGACCGGCATGCTCGGCAGTGCCTGTTCGGGCAGCACTTGCACCAGATCGGGGTCGGTGCTGGCGACCGGCTGGTTCAGCAGACCGATGCCCAGACCGGCTCGAACCGCCTGCAGACCGACGATCATGTTGTCGCTGCGCAGACCGAAAAAGTGCCGGTCGATGTTGTGACCGGCCGAGCGGAAGCCTTCCACCAATTGGGTGTTGCGGTCCAGGCCGATCCAGCGGTAGTCGTGCAGGCGTGTGGGATCGATGTCCCCGCCGATCTGAGTCAGGTAGTTGCGATGCACGTACAGGCCTAGCGGCCAGTCGCCCAGGTAGCGCGAGATCACGGCGTCCTGGGAGGGGCGCCCCATGCGCACCGCCAGATCGACTGCACGCTCTGGTTCCGAGTCGGTGTGCTGGCTGGTGACCAGCTCGATTTCGATGTCCGGGTGCTGTTGCGCCAGTCGTGCCAAGACAGCGGGCAAGACATAAGCCGCAATCACCTCATTGGTGCTGATGCGCACGGTGCCACTCAGCGTGTCGCGTGGCGTTTGTGACAGTGAGCCGAGCGCCTGGACCGCGTCGTGCATGCGTTGGGCGCAGTCCTGCAAGGTTTGCGCCATTTCGGTCGGCCGCAGGCGCCGCCCGGTGCGGTCGAACAGTGGCGCTCCCACCTGTTCTTCCAGGGCCGCGATCTGGCGTGACAGGGTCGGCTGGCTCAGGCCGAGCTGGCTCGCCGCCTTGGTCAGCGAACCCATTTCCACCACGCAGGCGAACGCGCGAAGCAGATTCCAGTCCAGGGTATTCAGCTCAATGGTTTGCATCGACTTGATTCATTCAGGGTGGCGATGCACACCGGCATCACACGCTTTGGTGCAGAAAACAAAAGTCGTCCACAACAGTTCTGATCCTCACACCGTTTGGGTGCCCGCACAACGCGCGCAGTCGGTTCAGACCTGTGTTCTTGGGTATCGTTCCCACCTGAATCGGGGGTTGTACCGGTTGGTGCTGATCGATTTGAAGAATCACGTTTCGGCAGCAACCTGAAGATTTTTCGCGTTTCAGGCTGATTTATTCAAATATCTTCCGGTACTGCAAAAATCCAGATCGATCGGCGACTTGGTTGTAAAGCTGCATGGCCTGGGTGTTGGTTTCGTGGGTCAGCCAATGCACCCGCGAGCAGCCCAGTGCGTGCGCCTGCGTGTAGACGTGTTCGATCAGTGCCCGGCCGACACCACGGCCACGTACCGTCGCGTCGGTATAAAGATCTTGCAGGTAGCAGTAATTGCCCGCCGTCCAGCAACTGCGGTGCTCAATGAAATGCACGATGCCGACGATTTGGCCGTCCAGTTCAGCAACAGCGGCATGCATCGGCTCGGTCGGATCCAGAAAACGCTGCCAGGTCAGCTCAGTGACGTCGGCAGGAATTTTTGCCTTGTAAAAAATCTGGTAGCCCTGCCATAGCGGCAACCACGCGGCGTGATCGGCGGGTGTGACGGCACGGATCAGGGTTTTATTCATGATCACAGAGTGTAAGTGATGGTTACGGCGGCGTTTGTGCCTGCTGTGGCTATCAGTTCTTAGGGTAAACCAGTGTTAATGATTCGGTCGTAAGGTGGGGCCGAATTAATTCAAGTCGATCGGGTCAGAAACGAATCTGCTGGCCAGCGGTGCCGGGTTGAGGGTAAATCTGGGGTGGTGCTGACTTGTTCTGGGTCAATGCCTAATTTAGGATCGACCAACCGGTCGGTCAGTCATTTTTCAAGGAGACAAGCTCGTGTCCGAAGCTTTGGTGCTGGTGTCGCAAGACGGTGCGGTGCGCACATTGACCTTGAACCGTCCAAAAGCGCTGAACAGTTTCACCACTGCGCTGCATGCCGAACTGCTCGCGGCGCTGGACGCTGCGGCGCAGGATCCGGCCGTGCGCTGCGTGGTGCTGACGGGCGCCGGGCGGGGCTTTTGCGCCGGACAAGATCTGTCCGATCCGGCGGTGGCGCCGAATCTGGAGCCGGGTGCCCCGCAGCCCGACCTCTCGAACATCATCGATCAGTGCTACCGGCCGCTGGCGTTGCGCGTGCACAGCATGCCGGTGCCGGTGCTGGCGGCCGTCAACGGTGTGGCCGCAGGGGCGGGCGCCAATCTGGCGCTGCTGTGCGACATGGTGGTCGCGGCGCGCTCGGCCAGCTTCATCCAGGCCTTCGCCAAGATCGGCCTGGTGCCCGACTGCTCCGGTACCTGGCTGCTGCCGCGCCTGGCCGGCCGCGCGCGTGCCTTGGGAATGGCGCTGCTGGGCGACAAGCTGAGCGCCGAGCAGGCCGAAGCCTGGGGCCTGATCTGGCGCTGCGTCGATGACGCACAGCTGCATGCCGAAACCCTTGCGCTGGCTGAGCGGCTGGCCGCCATGCCGGTGCGCGCGCTGGTCGAAACCCGGCGTGCTTTTGACGCCACCCAGCTGATGAGCCTGCCCGAGGCCCTGAGCGCCGAAGCGCGCCTGCAAGGGGCCTTGAGCCAGGCGCCCGACTACAGCGAAGGCGTGCAGGCATTTTTTGCCAGGCGCACGCCGGTGTTTCGCGACCGCTGATCCCCAGCTCACTCACAAACGTCGGCCGACAGCGCGCCGACTCGCCCTCTCACGGAGACAAGCCCCATGAAATTCATCAAGACCCTGCTCGCCAGCGCGGCGCTGCTGGCCGCCAGCGGTGCGGCGTTGGCCGACATCACCGTCGGTGTGACCGTCTCGGCCACCGGCCCGGCCGCCTCGCTTGGCATTCCCGAGAAGAACACCGTCGCGCTGATGCCGACCACCATCGCCGGCCAGAAGGTCAACTACATCGTGCTCGACGACGCCTCCGACACCACCAAGGCAGTCGCCAACGCGCGCCGGCTCATCACCGAGGACAAGGCCGACATCATCCTCGGCTCGACCACCACGCCCAATTCGCTCGCCATGCTCGATGTGGTGGCCGAGAGCGAGGTGCCGATGATCTCGATGGCCGCCTCGGCGCGCATCGTCGAGCCGCAGGATGCCAAGAAGCGCTGGGTCTTCAAGACGCCCCAGAACGACATCATGATGTCGCTCGCGATCGCCACCCACATGGCGGACGCGGGTGTCAAGAAGGTCGCCTTCATCGGTTTTGCCGATGCCTACGGCGAAGGCTGGTTCAATGAATTCGGCAAGGCGGCGGCGCTGAAAGGTCTGCAGATCGTCGCCAGCGAGCGCTATGCCCGCACCGACACGTCGGTGACCGCACAGGTGCTCAAGCTGCAGGCCGCCAACCCCGACGCCGTGCTGATCGCCGGCTCCGGCACCCCGGCTGCGCTGCCGGCCAAGACGCTGAAAGAACGCGGCTACGCCGGCAAGCTCTACCAGACCCACGGTGTGGCCAACAACGACTTCCTGCGCGTCGGTGGCAAGGACGTGGACGGCACCTTCCTGCCGGCCGGCCCGGTGCTGGTGGCTGAGCAGCTGCCCGCTGGCCATCCGCTCAAGAAGAGCGCGCTGGCTTACGTCGCCAAATACGAAGCGGCCTACGGCAAGGGCTCGGTCAGCACTTTCGGCGCACACGCCTGGGATGCCGGCCTGCTGATGACGGCCGCTGTGCCGGTCGCGCTGAAAAAAGCCCAGCCCGGAACAAAGGAGTTCCGCGTTGCGCTGCGTGATGCACTTGAAAACGCCAAGGAGGTGGCCGGCGCGCACGGCATCTTCAACATGTCGGCCACCGATCACCTCGGGCTGGATCAGCGCGCCCGCGTCATGGTCAAGATCGACAACGGCGCCTGGAAGCTGCAGCCCTGAAAAGCGGCCGCCGTCAGTCCTGGCTGGCGGCGAGCCGGCGCAGCACCGCCTGCGCGGTCTCCTCGGGGCGTTCCATCGGAAACAGATGGCCGCCCTCCAGCCAGTCGATGCCGCCATGCGTCAGCGCCCGGGTTGCGGCGAGGCCGACCTTGCGCACTTCCGCGCTGCTGGTGCCGCCGATGAAGGCCACCGGGCAACGCGGTGGATGGCGCTTGAGCAGCGTCGGCAGATGGTGCGGCAGCGTTTCGTAGATGCGGGTTTCGACGCCGCGATCAAAGCGCAACTGCACGCCGCCGTCGGGCGCTGCTTCGGTGCCGGCCGCGATGTAGTCAGCCAGCACCGGCGCCGCCCAGCGTGCAAATACCGTCTTGGCGGCAAAGTGCTGCAGCGCCGCGTCGCGCGACGGCCAATGCTGGCGCCGCCGCCGCGACACCTTGCCGGGCGAGATGCGCCGGATCAGCCCGGTCGCCTTCACCACCTGCACGCTGTGCGCGCGCCAGCCGGTGATGATCGGCGAATCCAGCAGCAGCACGCTGCGCGCCAGATCCGGCCGTCGGCACGCCGCCAGCAAGCTCAGGAAACCACCCAGCGAGTGCCCGACCAGATGCACCGGCTCAACCGGCTGCAGGCGGTCAATGAAGCTGGTCAGTTCATCGCGCAAGTGCGGCCAGTTGCTCGTCACCGGATGACGCGGGTCGTGACCAAAGCGCTCGACCGCCTCGACCCGATAACCGGCTGCGCGCCAAGTTTCGAACAAAACCCGGTAGGTGCCGGCCGGAAAACCGTTGGCGTGCGAAAAAACGATGGTTTGGGGCATGGCGCGAGTTTCTGAAATACACCTTGGCGATATTGAAACACGTCAACTCGTCGCCCTGAAACAAAAGCAAACCAAACATCGTGGCGGCCCACTGGTCACGCCTGCTCGACTCCGCGATACTGCGGGCTCGGCTGGTGCCAGGGCGCTGCTGCGGCAGCGGCCGAATGGCGGTGCGATCCGGGTTTGACCAAGAAAGAGTCTGCGATGCTGCTCCTGAGTCTGGGTTTGTTGCTGTTCTTGAGCACGCATTCGGTGCGCATCGTGGCTGATGACTGGCGCAGCGCCCAGCTCGCCCGACACGGCGAAGGGGTCTGGAAAGGTCTTTACAGCCTGTTGTCGCTGATCGGCCTGGCGCTCATCGCGATCGGTTATGGCCAGGCGCGTGCCGTGCAGCCTGACCTCTGGCCCCCGCCGTTGTGGACGCACCACCTCACCGCGACCCTGATGCTGCCCGCGTTGGTGCTTCTCACTGCGGCCTATGTGCCTGGCAATCGGATCCGCGCCTGGCTGCACCACCCGATGATTCTGGGCGTGCAACTCTGGGCCGTGGCACACCTCATGGCCAATAACCGGCTCGCTGATCTGCTGCTTTTCGGAACGATTTTTATCTGGGCCCTGCTGGCCTTTCGGAGTGCCCGTCGCCGTGATCGCCAAAATACCGGAAAACTCGCAAATGAAACAATTCAAAACCCGGCATGGCGTGATGGCCTGAGCGTCGTGATTGGAGTGGTTGCCTGGGTTGTGTTTGCACGATGGGGTCATGTGGCGTTGATTGGGGTTAATCCATTCGGCGCTTGATATCAAATGAATCTTGGAACAACGATGAACACATCGCGAATAGAGTTGTTGCAGCGGATGCCTATTTTTGGCGGAATACGTGCCGACACGCTGACGGCGCTGCTCGAAGAAACGCGAGTGCGGCGGGTTTCGGTGGGGGAGTTTTTCTTCCGGCAGGGTGAACAGGCCATGTTCATGTATGTGCTGGAAGCTGGCCAGGTGACTGTGCGCAAGAGTTGGCGCGGCCGTGAGCTGGTGCTGGGTACGCTGGGGGATGGTGATTGTTTTGGGGAAATGGCGCTGATCGATATGTCGCTGCGCAGCGCATCGGTGCGGGCCGAGCGCTTGTGTTCGGCCATCGAGATATCATCGGCCCAGTTGTATGGAATTTATGAATATGATCCAGAGCAGTTCACCATCATCCAGATGAATATCAGCCGTGAACTGTCACGACGGTTGCGTAAAACGGATGAACATTTGATGCAGCTCCTCGACCATCGCTTGGTGACCGAAGACACGCAGTCCTTTTCTGAACTGATGGCGATGTGAGCGGGGATTCGGCTTAGTTGCGTCGCCGCGACAACTTGTGCGCATATCCCTCCTGGGCGCCACTGGGTTGACCGAGGCGGAGGTGGCGGCTACTTGTCATAGAATGTAATGTGTGGCAATTTCTGCGAGGAGATGCTAGATTCCAGCCTTTGTCTGATCGTCATCTTCGAGGATCCTAGCGGAGCCGCCATGTTCACCTCGCGAATTGAACTTCTGCAATGCATGCCCATCTTTGCTGGGGTTCGTGAGGACACCCTGCAATGGCTGCTTGGCAAGGCGCAAGAATGCCACATCAGCGAGGGTGATTATTTCTTCCGGCAAGCTGATGAGGCCATGTACATGTACGTGCTTGAGTCAGGTCAAGCCACAGTGCGCAAGACTTGGAACGAGCATGAACTCCAACTCGGCACCCTGAGTGCTGGTGATTGTTTTGGTGAAATGGCTGTGATCGATATGTCGGCGCGCAGTGCGTCGGTGCGTGCCGAAACCGACTGTATTGCCATTGAGATCTCGTCCATCAACCTGCATGGCATCTGTGAATATGATGCGGGACAGTTTGCGATCATTCAGATGAATATCAATCGGGAACTGTCGCGGCGTCTGCGCATGTCCGATGAAAAATTGATGCGGGTGGCTGTCCATGAGTCAGCCTTGGAAGATGAGCTGGCTTGGCCAAAATTGTTTTCGGTCTGATGCCAGCCAACGTCGATGGTGATTGAGCGGGCCGTGGTTGCGCACCCGCAGATCCCGTAGGTCGGTCGCACTAAAAATAATCAGGCATTGGCTGATAGCGCCTCGCCGGCTGCGTGAGTGAGTCCAGCACGCACGCATAAAAGGAAAGCTCCGATTTATGCTATTCAACAAACCGACCATACTTGTCGTTGACGACACGCCGGCCAACATCGCCTTGCTGTCGGAAGTACTCAAGGCAGACTATCGTGTCAAAGTCGCTACCAGCGGTGAACGCGCCCTGACACTGATTGCGGCAGAAAAACCGGACCTGATTCTGCTCGATATCATGATGCCTGATTTGAGTGGCTATCAGGTGTGTGAGCGCTTGAAAGCGGATGTGACAACCCGCAGTATTCCCATCATCTTCGTCACCGCCATGGGCGATACGGAGGATGAAGAGCGCGGTTTGGCGCTTGGGGCGGTCGATTACATTGCCAAACCAATCAGCCCGCCGATCGTGCGTGCCAGAGTACGCACTCAGCTCATGCTGCGTGAACAATCGCATCAGCTCGAGCAGATGGTGGTGCAACTGGAAGCGCAGGCGGCCGAACTGTTGGCCTGGAATGCCACCCTTGAGCAGCGGGTAACAAGCGGCATACATGAAAATGAGCGTCTGGCCCGATTGAAGCGATTTTTCTCGCCATCGGTCGCCGACATCATCCTGGCGGGCAATGCCGACGATCTGCTCAAAACTCGGCGGCGCGAGATCGTGGTGGTTTTCCTTGATATTCGTGGCTACACCGCTTTCACTGAAACCGCTGATCCGGAAGACGTGATGCAGGTTCTGCGCGAGTTTCACACTGCCATGGGCGAGCTGATCATGGAGTATGGTGCCACGCTGGAGCGTTTTGGCGGCGACAGCATGATGGTGTTTTTCAACGACCCGCTGCCGACTCCTGAGCCGGCCCTGACGGCGGTTCGCATGACCATGAAAATGCAGGCCCAATTGGTCGGTTTGACGCAGTTCTGGCAGCGTCGTGGTTTTGATCTGGCGGTTGCCATCGGGATTGCCCAGGGCTATGCCACGATCGGTACCATCGGGTTTGAAGGGCGGCGCGACTACGGTGCCATCGGGACCGTGACCAACCTGGCGGCGCGCTTGTGCGGCGAAGGTCATGGCGGGCAGATTCTGGTGTCGCAGCGGGTCCAGGCCGGCATCGAAGGGCAGGTGGCAACCCGTGCCATCGGTGAGTTGACGCTGAAAGGTTTTCACCGCACGGTGCCTGCGTTCGAAGTGCTGGCTGAGCACTGATCACGGCACGCAATCCACTCGGCCATGAAGCTCAAATATGCCTCGCGCTGGTTTTTCGCAGCACTGCTTGCCGGCTTGATGGCCAATGCCGCTTTGCTGGTGTTGATCTTTCAGGCCCATACCAGTGTCGCCGAGGCGCATGCGCGGCGGGCCAAGACCATGGCGTTGGCGGCTGATTTGCAGAGCGAAACAGAACAACTCGCTCGGTTGGTACGAATGTACACGGCGACCGGTGAACTACGGTATTTGAATTACTACGCTGATATTCTGAAAATCAGAGCCGGTGAAGCGACTGCACCAGTTAAGATGCAGTCGGTTACCTATTGGGATAATGTGATTGCAAATCGCATCACACACCAATTGCCGGCCGCTGGAGAGCGCCATGCGATCCAGGATGTGCTCAAGGCGCAGGGCTTTACGGTGGCCGAATTGGCCGCCCTGGCGAAGGTCTTGACTGCCACCGAGGCGATGAACAAAGTCGAGCAGGTGGCGTTTGCAGCGACGCAGGGCATATTGTTCGACCCCAAAATCAACGGCTACGTGGATGGCGAGCCACATCTCGATGTGGCCAGCCGCATGGTCAACAGTACTGATTACAACGAGCTCAGAGCCGATTTGTCGCGTGATATCGGCCAGCTGACCACGCTGGTTGACGAGCGTACGCATGAGGAGTTGAGTGATGCGACGCAGGTACTGCAGCGTGATATCAGCTTGTCGATCATTTTGCTTTTGATCGAGTTCATTGCGACGCTGCTGGCATGGCAGCTTATTGGTAAAAAAGTTCTAAGACCCATACGCCGACTCGGATTGATTGCCATCGAATTGGGCGCTGGCAATTATTCAGCGCGGGCTGGCCAAGTGCAGGGGGTGGGTGAATTGTATTCACTCGGGCGAGCGCTCGATGGTATGGCGCAAGCGGTTGAAGATGATATCAATCGGCGGCAGAGCGTGCAACTCGAACTGGAGCGTGCTCGTCAGTTGGCAGAAGATGCCACTTATGCCAAGTCGATGTTTCTGGCGAATATGAGCCATGAAATACGTACGCCGATGAATGCCATCATTGGAATGGCCTATCTGGCGCTAAAAACTGATCTGAGTGCCCGCCAGCGAGATTATATTTCAAAAACACATCAGGCTGCACGCTCATTGCTCGGGATCATCAACGATATTCTTGATTTCTCAAAAATAGAGGCGGGTAAACTCACGCTGGAACAGCGTCGGTTTCGAATCGAAGACGTCGTGGCAAATGCATTGTCGCTGGTGCGGCAGCGTGCCCACGAACAGGAAATCGAGCTGATTCTTGATATCGCTGATCGAACGCTGCTCGAAGAGGATGGCTCTTTGGTGGGGGATCCGCTGCGATTGGGGCAGGTGCTGATCAATCTGCTCTCAAATGCTGTCAAGTTCACGCACCGTGGCCATGTGCGCCTCTCTGTCGCATTGATTGAACGGCTAGAGACCGGTGTCAGATTACGGTTTGTGGTTCAAGACAGCGGCATTGGCATGACACTGGAGCAGCAGGCTGGCTTGTTTCGGGAATTCAGTCAAGCCGATAACTCGATGACCCGCAAATATGGTGGAACGGGTCTGGGCTTGACGATTTCGCAGCGCTTGGTCGAAGCCATGGGCGGTAGTGCATTGGCGGTCAGCAGCACAGTTGGAAAAGGGTCAAGGTTCAGCTTCGATGTCTATTTCGAGCGTTCCTTGCCATCCCCGCAACCGCTGCCGCCGCTGGTGCAAGCCGAGAAAATGCGCATCCTGGTGGTTGATGAAAACCCGGATGCTCGGCAAGCCTTGGTTGAATTGCTTGGCGTGCTCGGCGCTGGGGCCGGTGGTGGTGTGGTCGATGCCGCCGATGGCGGACGCCTGGCCATTGATCGAATCAAGACGGCGGCAACTGCAGGGTGCCCTTATCACCTGGTGATGCTGGATTGGGTCATGCCAGAGGTGGGCGGGGAACAGGTGCTGGCAACGATTAACACCCTCTCCGATGCGGAGCGGCCCATCACGGTGATTGTTTCTGCCTATGATTCAGATTTCATGCGCAACTCGGCCGCCGATCTGGGCAGCAGCGCATTCCTGGCCAAACCTGTCTTGCCAGAAGCACTGCGAAGCTTGTTTCAGGAGCTGGCTGGGCATTCGTTCAATGGGGCGCTGCTGGAAGAGCCGGTCCAGGAAACCATCAAGCTGAGCGGATTGCGGGTGCTGTTGGTGGAAGATAACCCCATCAACCAAGAGTTGGCTTGTGAGTTGCTGCACAGCCAGAATATCGATGTGACCTGCGTCAGTAATGGTCTGGAGGCGATTGCCGCCCTTGATGCCGTACCTGATAATTATTACTCGTTGGTATTGATGGATTTGCAGATGCCAGTGCTGGACGGCTATGAAACGACACGGCGTTTGCGTGAAACACCGCGTTATTATGATTTGCCCATCATCGCCATGACAGCGCATGCGATGGCCGAGGAGCGTGATCGTTGTCTCTCGCTAGGGATGAATGGGCATATCAGCAAGCCGATCGATCCGGATGAGTTGTTCCGCCACCTGAAGGGCTATGTCAAGCACGATACAAGCAAATCAGGCAGCACCGACAAATCCGGTCCTCCTCTCGCACCACTATCTCAGGTGGCCGCGAATGATCTCGATGTCGATACAGGTGCTTTGCCGAAGCTTGATGATCTTGGTATTGATGTCGCCAAAGGGCTGCGCTACGTCAACCGTAAACCCGTGCTCTATCTACGGATATTGCGGCACTTTGTTGATGATGTGCGTGATTTTGAGACGCTAGCCAATACCCATCTCGCTGCGGGTGAGTGGGCGCCTTTGCTGCGCATGGCGCATACCTTGAAAGGGTTGAGCGGCTCGATTGCGGCGACTGAATTGGTGCAGCACGCAGCGGCCCTGGAAAAAGCCGCAAAAATGCAGAACGCCATCACAGCGACGCATGCCCTGCAAACCGTTGCAGCGCTGCTGACGCCTTTGCTGTCCGCACTCGATGAACGCTTGACGTTGCAGGCAGCAGCAGTTTTGCCGGGCATACCAACCATGGCGACTCGGCCGGCCGTCGCTGGGCCATCTCAAGCCAACTCAGCACCCGACTGGTTACTGCAGCTGCAACAGCTGTTAAAGGATGGTGATAGCGGCGCGCTCGATATCTGGGAGCGGCATGCCGATGAGCTGGCCGCCCATTTGCCGGCTGATGCCATGGTTCGAATCAGCCATGCGATCAATAATTTTGAATTTGAATCAGCATGGCGCCATCTGACCGACAATAAGGCTTAAACGATCTTTTCGTTCGGCGTGGTGATTTTCCGAACCACTTCATAACGTTCCGAGCCCACCATCAACGGATGAGCCGCATCGCCGCCGTCCCAGCGCGGATCATCGATCGCTTCGAACACTTCGCGCAGGCGCTGGCCCCAGGTGCTGTGAATCATCTGGAAATAAGGGTTGTGTTCATCGATGCAAACCACCTGACTGGTTTTGAAGGTGCCTTCCTGGTACACCACCAGATCAAGCGGCAAACCGACACCGAGATTGGATTTGAGGGTTGAATCCATCGACACCAGGGCGCACTTGGCGGCTTCGTCGAGCGGGGTGCTGGGCGTCAGGACACGATCCAGAATGGGTTTGCCATATTTGGATTCGCCAACCTGGAAGAAACAGGTTTCGCGGGTCGCTTCAATGAAGTTGCCGGCCGAGTAAACCAGAAACAGGCGCATCGCTTCGCCCTTGATCTGGCCACCCAGAATCATGGTGCAATTGAAATCGATGCCGGCAGCGCGCAGCGAGGGGCCATCCTGGTCATAAATCCGGCGCACGGCCTGGCCGAGTACGCGGGCAACATCGAACATGCTGGTGGCGTTCCAGATGCTGATGGGCTCACCTTCGCCGTTGTGAATCTTTTCGACTTGCAAAATCTCGCGCACCGATTGCGAGATGCTCAGATTGCCCGCCGACAGCAGCACCATGAAACGGTCATCGGCCTTTTCATAGACCATCATCTTGCGGAAGGTGGAAATGGCGTCCACGCCAGCGTTGGTGCGTGAATCGGACAAGAAAACCAGACCGGCGTTGAGCCGGATGCCGACGCAGTAAGTCATGAGGGCACCAATCAATCAGTCAGAGAAACGGTTGTAAAGAGGGCGGCACGCGTTCAGCGTGCTCAGGCCAAGGCCGGCAACAGCGCCTTGAGGCGATAAAGCGCATCAAGCGCCTCGCGGGGGGTGAGGGTATCCGGATTCAATTCAACCAAGGCTTGCAGCGTGGCTGACTCGGCCGGATCTGGCAGCGTGGCAGGTACCAGCGCAGGTGGCTTGGTATCGCTGCCGAGCGCGATGATATCGTCGGCCAGCTCAGGCAAGGCTGGTGCGGCAAACAAATCAATCTGGGCTTGCGCCGCACGGGCTTTTTTCTCCAGGCTGTCGAGTGCGCCGCGCGCCTGGCGCAGCACCGCCGCTGGCATACCGGCCAGACGGGCGACTTGCACGCCATAACTGCGGCTGGCCGGGCCGGCTTCGATGGCGTGCAAGAACACGATATCGTCACCACTCTCGGCCGCGCTGACATGGGTATTGAGCGCGTGCGGATGGCGGGCCGGAAACTCGGTCAGTTCAAAATAATGAGTCGCAAACAGCGTGAAGGCGCGATTGCGGTCGTGCAGATGGCTGGCAATGGCGCCGGCCAGCGCCAAACCGTCAAAGGTCGAGGTGCCACGGCCGATTTCATCCATCAGCACCAGCGACTGCGCGGTGGCGCTGTGCAATATCGCAGCGGCCTCAGTCATCTCGATCATGAAAGTCGATTGGGCATTAGCCAGATCATCGGCCGCGCCAATGCGGGTATGAATCGCATCGACCGGGCCGAGCCGGCAACTCTGCGCCGGCACATAAGAGCCGATTGCCGCCAGCAGCACGATCAGCGCCACCTGGCGCATGAAGGTACTTTTGCCGCCCATATTTGGGCCGGTGATGATGAGCATGCGCCGCGCCGCGTCTAAGCGGCAGTCATTCGCGATGAAAGCGGTTGAGCCGGTTTCAGCCAGACGGGCTTCCACCACCGGATGGCGGCCGCGTTCAATCTCGATGCAGGGATAGTTGACAAACTCGGGCTGGCACCAGTTCAAGGTGATGGCACGCTCGGCCAGCGCGGCCAGTGCGTCGAGCGAAGCCAGTGCCCGGCCCAATTCAGCGAGTGCAAACAGATGTGGCTGCAATTGATCGAGTACTTGCTCGAACAGCCATTTCTCGCGCGCCAGTGAACGCTCCTGCGCCGAGAGCGCCTTGTCCTCGAAGGTTTTCAGCTCGGGCGTGATGAAGCGCTCGGCATTCTTGAGTGTCTGGCGGCGCTGGTAATTGAGCGGTACCTTGTCGAGCTGACCGGCGGTGATTTCAATATAAAAGCCGTGCACCTTGTTGTATTGCACGCGCAGATTGTTGATGCCGGTGCGCAGACGCTCGCGCGCTTCCATCTCCAGCAGAAAGGCGTCGCAATTGGTGGCGATGCCGCGCAATTCATCGAGCTCGGCGTCAAACCCGGCCGCGATGACGCCGCCGTCACGCAGCAGCACGGCGGGCTCCGGTGCAATCGAGGTGGCCAGCAGCGCGTGGATGGCGGTGTCGGGCATCAGCGCGGTGTGCAGCTCGGTCAGCAGCGCGGCGCTGTCGGGCACGCGCTCGCGCAAGGCGGGCAGCGTGAGCAGCGTTTCGCGCAGGCCCGCGAGTTCGCGCGGGCGCACCTGGCGCAGCGCGACGCGGCTGCTGATGCGTTGCACGTCCGAGACGTTGCGCAGCGCCTCGCGCAGCGGCTCGAAACCGCTGGCCTGCAGCGCGGCGATGGCGGCGTGGCGTTCGGCGGCACCCTGACGGGAACGCAAGGGGTGCGTGAGCCAGTGGCGCAGCAGCCGGCTGCCCATGCCGGTGCGGCAGCTGTCGAGCAGCGAGAGCAGCGTCGGCGCCGCTTCACCGCGCAGCGTCTGCGTCAGCTCCAGATTGCGGTGCGTGGCGGGCGGCAGCTCCAGCAGCTCGCTGGCGCGCTCGACCGTCAGGCTGGCGACGTGCGACAGCGCGCGGCCCTGCGTGTGTTCGGCGTAGCTCAGCAGGGCGGCCGCCGCCGCGTGCGCGACCGGCAGATCCTGCGCGTTGAAGCCGGCCAGATGCGCCACGCGCAGCTGTTCGCGCAGCTTGCGCTCGCCCAAGGCACTGTCGAACTGCCAGCTCGGCCGCTGCGTCAGCACGGCACCGCAGTCGCGCACAGCGGCCGGCAGACGCTCGCCGTGCTGATGGGTGGATACAAGCACCTCGGCCGGCGACAGGCGCGCCAGCCAGGCGGCCAGCTCACGTTCGGCACATTCGGTCAGGCCGAGCTGGCCGGAGGCGAGTGCCAGCCAGGCCAGGCCGTAGGTCGGAGCCGTGCTCGGCCCCTTGGCGGTGAGGGCCAGCAGCCGGGTGTCCTGCCGCTCGGCCAGCAGCTCGGTGTCGGTGATGGTGCCGGGCGTGACGACCCGCACCACCTTGCGCTCGACCGGGCCTTTGCTGGCGCCGACCTCGCCGACTTGCTCGGCGATCGCGACCGCCTCGCCAAGGCGGATCAGCTTGGCCAGATAACTCTCGACCGAATGCACCGGCACGCCGGCCATCACGACCGGCTCGCCAGCACTTTGGCCGCGCGTGGTGATGGTGATGTCGAGCAGACGATGCGCCTTGCGGGCGTCGTCGAAGAACACCTCGTAGAAATCCCCCATGCGGTAGAACACCAGCGTGTCGGGGAATTCGGCCTTGATGCGCAGGTACTGCTGCATCATCGGCGTGTGCGCGGAGAAGTCGTTGTCGTGCGTGACTTTTCCTTTTTCTGACAACAACTTGGCTTCGTTCACTGTGGCAAGAAAGTACGGCCGATTTGGCAAAGAATCGGCTTTTATGGCGGCGAGGGTGATTGAGACGCTGGTGCCCGCCGCGCGGCGGGAGGCTGTCCATGTCGAAAATCATACTTGACCAGCGCTGCCTGGCCGCGCGGGCTGGCGACGTCCTTGATGCCGACAAGGCGGCCGCAAGGCAACTTTGCCCTAGACTGAAAACCCAGCCAGGTGAACCGCATTCAACAACCGAGGTGCCTCATGTCCAGCCACTGGTGGGCCCGTACAGCGGCCATGTTCTCGATTCCATTGCTGATGCTGGGCGGTTGCGCCGGCCCGGCACCACAGACGCCAGCGCCACCCGAACTGGCCACGCTGGCGCCGGCGCGCATTGCCGAGATCCTGGCCAGCCCGGATCGCAGCGCGGCGGATCAGACCAACGATCTGCGCCGCAAGCCAGCCCAGATGCTGGCCTTCATCGGCATTCGGCCGGGCATGGTGGTGCTGGACCTGAGCGCTGGCGGCGGCTACACCACCGAGTTGCTCGCGCGGGCGGTGGGCCCGAGCGGGCAGGTGTATGGCCAGAGCGCGCCGCGTGGCATGAGCCGACCGCCGGCGCAGCGCGAAGGCAACGCCTCGCCCGGCATGGCGGCGCCCGCAGCGAGCCCGGCGCCGCGCCCCTCACCGGTGGCGTTGGCCGAGCGGGCCCAAAAGGCGCAGCTGACCAACCTGATCGCGGTGGTGCAGCCGTTCGAGCGCCCCGTGCCGCCCGAGCTGGCCGCCAATGGCCTCGATCTGGTGACCCTGATGTTCAACTATCACGACCTGGGCCACCTGGGTGTCGACCGTGCGCAGATGAACCGTGCCGTCTTTGCCGCGCTCAAGCCCGGCGGCCTGTACGTGATTGCCGACCATGCCGGTCGGGCCGGCACGGGCATTTCCGAGTCCGGTACGCTGCACCGCATCGAGCAAGCCTTTTTGCGCGCCGAAGTCGAAGCCGCCGGCTTCACGCTGCTTGAGGAAGGCCATTTCCTGCGCAATCCTGCCGACCCGCGCGACCAAAATACCCCCAATCCGCCCCAGCCCAAGGACGAATTCGTCCTCAAATTCGTCAAGCACTGAATTCATGCCGTGACTGGACTTGGAGATGCCATGCAAACGCTCGATGACATGCTCACGCTCAATCTGCTGACGCCCGACCAGCACTCGGAAATCCGCGCCTGGGCCATCCACGCCAAGACGCCCGAGCGCATCATGCAGATGCCGCCGCACCTGTGGCGAGCACTCGAAATGGCCAGCCTGCTGATGGATTTCGACGCCGAAATAGCGCCCCGGCAGTAGACGGAAAAGTTCGCTCAGCCTGCGTCTGGTTCACTGCCAGCCATAGCGCCGGATGTAGACGCGCTTCATCAGCGTGGTGAGGGTGCAGTAGCCCAGCAGGATGGCGAGCAGCCAGCCGTAGTAGGCCGCCGGCAGCGCCTGTAGCCTGAAATAGCCGGCCAGCGGTCCGAGCGGCAGCCACAGGCCCGCCGCCATGATCGCCAGCGTCATCGCCATCAGCGGTGCGGCGGCATGGCTCTGCACGAACGGCAGCTTGGGCGTGCGCACCATGTGCACCACCAGCGTCTGGGTCAGCAGGCCGACCACGAACCAGCCCGACTGGAACAGCGTCTGCCGCGCCGGGCTGTTGGCGTCGAATACCCACCACATCAGGCCGAAGGTGAGGATGTCGAACAGCGAACTGATCGGCCCGAAGAACAGCATGAAGCGGCCGATGTCGGCCGGGTTCCACTGCAGCGGCTTGGTGACCAGCTCGGTATCGACGTTGTCGAACGGGATGCCGGTCTGGCCGATGTCGTAGAGCAGGTTCTGCACCAGCAGCTGCAGCGGCAGCATCGGCAGAAAGGGCAGGAAGGCGCTCGCCACCAGCACGCTCAGCACGTTGCCGAAGTTGGAGCTCGCCGTCATGCGGATGTACTTCAGCATGTTGCAGAAGGTGGTGCGGCCTTCCACCACGCCTTCGATCAGCACCAGCAGGCTCTTTTCCAGCAGGATGATGTCGGCGGCTTCCTTGGCGATGTCCACCGCGCTGTCCACCGAGATGCCGATGTCGGCGGCGCGCAGCGCCGGGGCGTCGTTGATGCCATCGCCCATGAAACCGACCACGTGGCCGCCCGCGCGCAGCGCACGCACGATGCGCTCCTTGTGCAGCGGCGTGAGCTTGGCGAAGACGCGGTGCTCTTCAGCGGCGGTCTTCAGCGCCGCGTCGCTCAGCGCTTCGACCTGCGCACCGAGCAGCACCACATCGGTGGGCAGGCCGACCTGGCGGCAGACCTGCGCGGTGACCAGCTCGTTGTCGCCGGTCAGCACCTTGACGGTGATGCCGTGCGCCGCGAGCTTTTGCAGCGCCGGGGCGGCCGACTCCTTGGGCGGATCGAGGAAGGCGATGTAGCCGATCAGCGTGAGGCCGGTTTCGTCGGCCACCGAGTAGGTGGTCTGGCTCGGCGGCAGCGTCTTGACGGCCACCGCCACCACGCGCAGGCCCTGGGCGTTCAGCCCGGCGGTGACCGCCTGGGTGCTGGCCAGCAGCGCGGCGTCCAGCGGCAACGTTGGCATGCTGCGCTCGCCATCCAGGCTGGCATCGACCGGATCTTGCGTGCGCACCTGCGTGCAGGCAGCCAGCACCTCTTCGACGGCGCCCTTGCAGATCAGCTCGTGATGGTGTTCCTGCCCGGCCACCAGCACCGCCACCACCACCGACATGCGCCGGCGCTCAAAATCGAACGGAATCTCGTCGACCTTGCGGTAGGCCTCGTGCAGCTTCAGCTCGGCCGCCACATCGACGCGTTCAAGCACCGCGTGGTCGAGCAGGTTCTTCAGGCCGGTCTGGTAGTGGCTGTTCAGGTAGGCGAAGTTCAGTACCTCGTCGGTGTCCTGGCCGTAGGCATCGGCATGGCGCGCCAGGGCGATCTTGTCTTGCGTCAGCGTGCCGGTCTTGTCGGTGCACAGGATGTCCATCGCGCCGAAGTTCTGGATCGCATCCAGCCGCTTGACCACCACTTTTTTCCGCGCCAGCAGCACCGCGCCCTTGGCCAGCGTGCTGGTGACGATCATCGGCAGCATCTCGGGCGTCAGCCCCACCGCCACCGACAGCGCGAACAGGAAGGCCTCCAGCCAGTCGCCCTTGGTGAAGCCGTTGACGAAGAAGACGATCGGCACCATCACCGCCGCGAAGCGGATCAAGAGCCAGCTGACGCTGTTGACGCCGGCCTGGAAGGCGTTCGGCGTGGTCTCGACAGCGGTGGCGTGCGCGGCCAGGGTGCCGAAGTAGCTGCGCGCGCCGGTGGCCACCACCAGCGCGGTGGCGGTGCCGGACGTGACGTTGGTGCCCATGAACACCACGTTGCGCTGATCGAGCGGACCGTTGCCGGCCGCCGCCGCATCTTGCGGCGCGCTCTGCACGAACTTCTCGACCGGCAGTGATTCTCCTGTCATCGCGGCCTGGGCGACGAACAGGTCGCGCGCGGTCAGCAGACGGCAGTCGGCCGGGATCATGTCGCCGGCTGACAAGGCCACCACGTCCCCGGCCACCAGTTCGCGCAGCGCAATTTCCTGCGGCTGGGCCGCCGGACGGCGGATCACGCTGGCGGTGTTGCTGACCAGCGCCCGCAGGCCCTCGGCCGCCCGGTGCGAGCGGCCCTCCTGGACAAAGCGGATGCCGGTGCTCAAGCACACCATGGCGCCGATCACCACGGTAGCCTTGGCGTCGGCGCTCAGGAACGACAGCGCTGCCAGCGCCGTCAGCAGCAGGTTGAAGGGGTTGAGGTAACAGCGCCACAGCCGCAACCAGCCCGGCAGCGGCGGTTCGTGCTGAATCTCGTTCGGGCCGTCGCGCGCCAGGCGCCGGGCCGCCTCGGCGGCATCCAGCCCGTCGGCCTGCGACTGCAGCCGTGCCAGTGCTTGTGCGGGTTCATCCCGGGCCGCCGCCAGCACGTCCTGGCCCAAGGTCGCCACGCCGGCAGCAGCGCCCGCACCACGGGCAGTACCACCGACACCAACCTTCGGCACCGGTGTCGGCGGCGCGGCCACCAGCGTGTCCAGCAAGGGCCGGCGCTCGAAGTGTTTCTTCGCCCGCCGCCGACGCAGAAAAGTGCTGAAACCCTGGGTGAGAACCTTGTGCAATCGCGGCTCCGTCAATGGACGCTCAACGAGCGCCCTTGTGATCCTTCTGGCCCGTGTTCTTGTGCCGCCCCAGGACTTCGATCGGTTCAGCTGGCGGGGTCTGCGGGTTCGGTTGGGGCGGTGGCGCAGGATGCACCGGAACCGGCTTCGATGCTGAGGGTTGAGTCTTTTGGGCCATGAATATCTCCAGTCGCAAGGCGTGTCGGCGGCAATCGACCGACGGTGCCGGAGCGGCCAGCGTATTCAAGAGTGGTCGGTGGCACTGTGCGGCAGCGAACAGACCACTTTCTCACGACAACCCATGCTGAATCGAAGGTCTGCAACCTGCTGGCCTGCCCCGCCAAGCTCACAAGGACAGGTTCATGAACACCACGACACACCACGCGCGTATCACCGGCCCGATTTCCTACTTGGCCGGCAGCGGGCTAAAGCAGAACATCCCCATGGGGCCCTGCCTGGTCGAGCGATTGGGCGGCCGGTCGATCGACATCATCTGGGGTGCGCAAGGCCAGAGTTCCGTCGCACTGCCCCTCGACGAGATTCTGGCCGCCCATGACCATGGGCATCTGGTGTTGCTGGATTGATGCGCAGGCGCTGCCCGAAGTGCCGTCAGACCAGCGCCGCAACTGCGGGTCCGGTGTGCTGCGCTTGCCCGTGCTGCAGCAGCGCCAGCGCATCACGCGCCGCCACGCGGCCCTCGTCGGTCGGCACCACCCACACCTCGACGCTGCTGGTCGGGGCATGGATGGCGGCGACTGTGCTGCCGTCGGCGGCCCGGTTGGCGGCCTCGTCGATCTGAATGCCGAGGAAGCTCAAGGCGGCGCAGGCGTCGGCCCGCAGCGCCACATCGTGTTCACCAATGCCGCCGGTGAAGCCCAGCACATCCAGGCCGCCCAGGCAGGCCGCCAGTGCGCCGCACTCGCGCACCACCCGGTAGGTGAACAGCGCGATGGCCCGTGCCGCGCCCGGTTCGGTGCTGGCGCGCAGGGTGCGCATGTCGGCCGACAGGCCGGACACGCCCAGCAGGCCCGACTGCTTGTAGAGCAGCTTCTCGATGGCCGGACCGGTCCAGCCTTGGCGCATCAGGTGCAGCAGCACGCCGGCATCCATGGCGCCGCTGCGCGTGCCCATCATCAGCCCGTCCAGCGCTGAAAAGCCCATCGTCGTGGCGATGCTGTGGCCGTTGCGCACGGCGCACAGGCTGGCGCCGTTGCCCAGGTGTGCCAGCAGCATGCGGCCGGTCGCGCGCGGTGTGGCCTCGGTCAGCACGCCGCTGACGTACTGGTACGACAGGCCGTGGAAGCCGTAGCGCCGCACGCCTTCCTGGTTGAACGATTCGGGCAGTGCAAAACGCTGCTCGACCTCCGGGGTGGTGGCGTGAAAGGCGGTGTCGAAGCAAGCCACCTGCGGCAGATCCGGGCAGGCGCGCCGGAATGCGCGCACGCCGGCCAGGTTGTGCGGCTGGTGCAGCGGCGCCAGCGGGCACAGGCTGTCCAGCACCGTCAGCACGGTGTCGTCGATCAGCACCGAGGCGGCGTAGTGGCTGCCGCCGTGCACCACGCGGTGCGCCACCGCGATCAGGCGCGGGCCGCCGTCGGCTTCCACCGCCTTGATGACGGCACGCAGCGCGGCCTCGAAGGCGGTTTCACCGGCGCCGGGCTGCAGCAGCTGCTTGACGCTGGCCGCACCGGGCGACTTGATGCTCAGCCAGGGCTGGCCGCCCGGCTCCAGACCTTCGGCCAGCCCCGACAGGCCGGCGCTGCCGACCTGGCCGCTGGCGTCGCTGGCCACCGGGTAGACGGCAAACTTCAGTGACGATGAGCCGGCGTTGACGCTCAACACGGCCTGGGTTTGAAAAGACTCGCGACGGTTCATGACTGGGGGCTCCGTTGGCTGTGGGCGACCAGCACCGCCAGCGCGGCGGAAGCGAGCCGGGCGGTGGCGCCGTCGGCACGACTGGTCAGGGCGATCGGGACACGGGCGCCGAGCACGACACCGCTGCCCATTGCGCCGCCGAGGTATTCAAGCTGCTTGGCCAGGATGTTGCCGGACACCAGGTCGGGCACCACCAGGATGTCCGGGTCGCCCGCCACCGGCGAGACGATGCCCTTGGTGCGGGCGGCTTCGGCCGAAATGGCGTTGTCGAACGCCAGCGGCCCGTCGACGATGCCGCCGGTGATCTGGCCCCGGTCGGTCATCTTGCACAGCGCGGCGGCGTCGAGCGTGCAGAGCATCTTCGGGTTGACGCTTTCCACTGCGGCCAGGATGGCGACCTTCGGCTTGGCGACGCCGAGGATGCGGGCCAGGTCGATCGCGTTCTGCACGATGTGGACCTTCTCGTCCAGCGTGGGCGCGATGTTCATGGCCGCATCGGTGACCAGCAAGGGCTTGTGGTAGGCCGGCACGTCGAAGCGGAACACATGCGTCAGGCGGCGCTTGGTGCGCAGTTCGGGCCGCGACAGCACCGCCTTCATCAGCTCGTCGGTATGCAGGCTGCCTTTCATCAGCGCCTGGACATCGCCGCTGGCGGCCAGGGCGGCGGCGCGCTCGGCCGCCGCGTGGCTGTGCGCCACGTCCTCGATCTGTGCCGAGCCCAGATCAAGCCCGGCTTGCTCGGCGATGGCCAGAATGCGGTCGCGCGGCGCCACGATGATCGGCGTGAACAGGCCGTGGTGGGCGGCGTCGAGCGCGCCGCGCAGCGATTCGACATCGCAGGGATGCACGATGGCGCAGTTCAGGCGCCCCAGCTGGGTGGCTTGCGCAATCAGGCCGCGCACGCCGGCCGCCGCGTCGAACACATGCCAGCGCAGGCCGCTGGCGCTGCGCACGCGTTGCTTGTGCAGCGGCGCCTTGACGATGGCCTCGCCCAGCATCAGATCCTGGCCGTCTTGCCGGCGCACCGCGCAGTCCAGGGTCACGAACGAGGTGGCGGCGTCCTTGGCCTTGACGCGCACCGAGACATCCAGCAAGTCACCGACGCGTGCCTCGCTGATAAAGCGCAGGTGCTGTTCGACATAGCGGGTGCCCGGCCCGGGGAACACCGTGCCCAGCACGGTCGAGACCAGCGCGCCGCTCCACATGCCGTGCGCGGTGCGGCCGACCATGCCTTCGCCTTGGGCGTAGGCCTCGTCGAGGTGGGTCGGGTTGAGGTCGCCCGAGATGGCGGCGAAGCCGGCGACGTCGGCATCCGTCAAGGCCCGGCGGATCGTGGCGCCCTGGCCGAGGGTGAGTTCGTCGAAGGTGGTGTTTTGCAGCCACGCGTCGTTCAGATCGATGTTCATACAGGTCTTTCGGGTGGTTCGCTGTTCTTCAGTTCAGGCGGCCAGCGCGTGCTGCACGGCGTCAGGCGTGACCAGCGCCGTCAGGTCGGCGGCCAGCGCCATGACGCGTACCGGATCGGCGCCCAACTGCACGATCAGCTGCTCGATCAGCGCGGCGGCCGGGTTGCCTGCGGCGGGCTCGCTCACCATCACGGCGGCGGCACCAATCGCCAGCGCCCGTTGGCGTGCGGCGGGGTCCGGCAGCATCTGCGCCAGGGCGTTCAGGGCCTCGATCGGCGCCACGGCGCTGATGCGAGCC
The DNA here is from genome assembly GCA_041083665.1 of Leptothrix sp. (in: b-proteobacteria). Lineage (GTDB taxonomy): Bacteria > Pseudomonadota > Gammaproteobacteria > Burkholderiales > Burkholderiaceae_C > Sphaerotilus. The sequence continues at coordinate 35,488 of JBFPGZ010000034.1, read as the reverse complement.
TCTTCGCGCACGCCTTGGCGCCAATCGAACATCGGGCGGGCCGGGCTGCCGTCGGCGGGCCGCATCCGGCGTTCGGCCAGCCGTTGCACCAGGCGCAGGCTGCGCCGCTCGAACGAGCCGCTGCGCACCATGGCCGCCATCACGATGCGGCAGACCGCCTGAGGGAAACCACCTTCACCGATGTGAGGCAGCACCTCGCTGCGCACGCGCTCCAGTTCGGTCTGGGCCCGCGTCACCGCAACCTGTTCGTCCGGCGGCTCCGGCGGCAGCCAGGCGCCCACGCCCATCGGGCCGAAGGTCAGGCGCGTGAAGTTGACCACCGTCTGGTCGCGCAGGTCGCGGAACAGGTTCAGCGAAGTCTCGATCCACGCCGAGGCGGTGTGTTCGACCTGCAGCCCCGGGTGATCTGCCGGCAGCGCATGGCGGTCTTCGCGGATCTGCTCGGCCCAGGCCGCCAGCGGCGCTGCGGCCGGGTGGGCATCCGAGAGGGTCTGGCGCTGGTGGCGCAGCGGGTGCAGCTGCGTGAGTGCATCGGCCACCTGGCGCGAAGCCAGCGGCCGCAGCCACGGGCGCACCCAGGTCTTGTAGAGCGCCATGTTGATTTCGGACACCTTGGCCACGGTCGAGAACAGCTGTTCTTCTTCGCGGCCTTCCGGATTGAGCGCGCGCAGGTGGTCCATCGTGCGGTGCTCGAACTGCCCGACGTAGCTGCCCGGATCGAGCGCGTCGTAGCAGATCGGCTCCCGATCGTCCTTGAGCTGCAGCTTCATCTCGTACAGGCCGGGCGGCAGGTTCTCGATCACATCGAGCGAGCTGACGATCTGGTCGTGTTCCTTGCGCGCCACCTCGGTGCCGACAAAGATGCCCAGATGGCCGACGCTCTCGTGCAGCACGTAGACGATCACCCGGCCGGCGGCCGCGATGGCGCGCTCGTCGCCCCAGACGTCGATGATCCAGTTCAGGGCCTGCGGCGGCGGCGTGATGTTGTCGCCCCAGGACGCGAACACCACCACCGGCGAGGTGATGTTGCGCAGGTCGATGCGATGCGCACCGATCTGCACGTCGCCGCGTGCCAGCCGGTTGCCGACGAACAGGTTCTCGACGATCGACTCGATCTCGGCGCCGCTCATGCGGAAGTAGCCGCCCCACCAGCGCTCGAACTCCAGGAAACGCTCCGACTCGTGATCGACCTGCGACCACAGCTTGTAGTAGCGGCTCCACAGGCTGTTGGCCGGGTTGAGATTCTCGAAATTCTTCACCAGATGCGCACCGTCGAAGCGATCCGCACCCATGTCGACCGTGAGCGCTGCCAGCCAGGCACCGCCCAGCGCTGCGCCGCTGTAGCGCATCGGGTTGAGCTTGGCGCCGCCGGCCCAGTACGACAGCGGCGAGCCGACCAGGATCAGCGGGCCGAACAGTTCCGGCCGCATTGCAGCCAGCCCGGCCATGGCCCAGCCGGCCTGGCAGTTGCCGATCACCAGCGGCTTGTCGGTGCTGTCCGGGTGCCGGGCCGCCACTTCTTCGAGGAAGCGGGCTTCGGCCCGTGCCACGTCCAGCAGGGTCTGGCCTTCCTCGGGCTGCGGGCGGAAGGTCACGAAGTAGACCGGATGGCCGGCGCGCAAGGCCATGCCGACCTCGGAATCGGCCTTGAAGCCGCCGATGCCCGGGCCATGGCCGGCGCGTGGGTCCACCACCATCACCGGCCGCGCCAGCGGGTTCACCGGCGTATCGGCGGGTGGCAGGATGTGCAGCAGCGCGTAGTTGCAGGGTTGTGGCAGGTCGCGGCCGTCGAGCACCAGTTCGTGCTCGAACTTCAGCAGGTCGGGCTCGCCGGCGTTGACATGCGCGACGTAGTTGTTGCCGCGCTGGCGCAGGGCGTCGAGAAACAGCACGCTGCGTTCCATCGCGTCGCGGGCGTAGTCAATGCCGTGAACTTGATCTTTGGTATGAAGAAGGGGGTCCATGGCTGCAGAGTATGCCTAGGGTTATCACCCATATTGATGAAAAACCGGTTTCTCAACCAGCTTTTTGCTGCATCGCACAACCATGGTAAATCGCGAAAAATAAAGCCACTCGGCGGTGGGCCATACCGAGCCGATCGCAGGATCAACGGGCGACTTCAGGCGTGGCAAAGCTCTGGCAGCCGCAGCACGTAATCGAGCTGATCTGCGGTTTCGATCGCCCCTGGCCGCGCGGTGCGGACACGCTTGATGGCGTCCCAGGCGGGCACTTCCAGCTCGACCAGCAGGCGGGCGGCGACCGTGCCGGCGCGTCCGAGTCCGCCACGGCAATGCACCAGCACCCGGCCACCCGCGCGCAGGCAGCCACGCAGCGTCGGGCCGCTGGTTTGCCAGCGCGTCTCGAAACGCGCATCGGGCGCGTGGACATCGACGATCGGCAGGTGATGCCAGGCGATACCGTGCGCCCGAACCTGCGGGCCGAGGTGCGTGACGCCGAGTTCGATGAACTCGTGGTCCTCGATGAGCGTCACCACCGCATCGGGCTGCCATTGGCTGACCACCGCCAGATCGGCGGCCAGATTGCGCTCCCAGCGCGGGCCCAGCAGGCTGCTGCCGCGCTTGCCGGGGCACAGCGAGATGCCGATCTGGCCACCGGCCGGGCCGGCGGGCAGGGTGTCGATGCGCAGCGGGTGACTCAGGCTGGTCCGGACCTGGCCGGTCAGTGGTTCCGAGTGCGGCAGGCAGGCCGCAGGGGCAGCTTCAAATGGGTGTGGGTGTGTCATCGACGGGCCTATGCCGTTGCAACGGGCACCATCAGCGTAGGCCAGGCCAAGCGCGGCAATGGCCGCAAAACCGCCGGCAACACCACATAGATCACAGGTCAGGGCAGAGAATCGCGCTCAGCCGAGCAGCCGGATCACCAGCCGTTCGTGCAGGGGCCGAGCGCGCCAGGCGGCGAGGGCGTTGTCAGCGAATTCGCGCCCGACGGCCGTGATGCCGTAGTAGCGGGCGCCCGCAAACCCCTTTGGATTCTCGAACTCGGCGACCAGGCCATAAGCCATCAGCGATGGGAACGACCACATGAGCCGCACGCCATCCAGCACGCAGGTGTCGGAGCCGTCGTTCAGCAGCACGATGACGTTGCCCCGGCACAGAGAGGCCAGGGCGTCAATGAACTCGCCGCGATTCGTCAGGATCGAAGTGGGCATGACATCTGATGCAGCCGACGCATGCAGCCAAGATACAAGAGATCGGCCATTCAGATGTACCTGTGCTGCAGTCAGGGTCAATCCTGCCAACTCAGCCCTGCAAACCTGCAAACACGTTCTGCACGTCCTCGTTGGCATCCAGCGCGGCCAGGAAGCTTTCGACCTCTTCGAGTTGCTCGGCGCTCAGGCTGGCCGGGTTGATCGGGTTCTTGGGCTTGTAGCCGAGCTTGGCCGACAAGACCGTGAAACCCTGCGCCGGCAGCGCGCGGCTGACCAGATCCAGATCGGCGTGCTCGGTCAGGAACAGGGTGACGCCGTCCTCGTCGGCGGCCTCGAAGTCCTGCGCGCCGGCTTCGATGGCGGCCAGTTCGGGGTCGAGACCCGGGGCGGCGGCTTCGGCCTCGATCATGCCGACGTGGTCAAAATCCCATGACACCGAACCGGAGGTGCCCAGGTGGCCCTTGCGGAACAGCACGCGCATCTCGGACGCAGCGCGGTTGACGTTGTCGGTCAGGCATTCGACCATGACCGGCACCTGGTGCGGGGCAAAGCCTTCGTACATGGCGTGCTCGAAATGCACCGCCTCGCCGGTGAGGCCGGCGCCCTTCTTGATGGCCCGCTCCAGGGTGTCGCGCGGCATCGAGACCTTGCGCGCCTGTTCGAGCACCAGTCGCAGCCGTGAGTTGGCCGCCGGGTCAGCGCCGTGACGCGCGGCGATCATGATGTCCTTGGCCAGTTTCCCGAACAGCCGGCCCTTGGCATTGGCGGCGAGATCCTTGTGTTTGGCTTTCCATTGGGCGCCCATGTTCTTGCGGTTCCTTGAGTGATTCGAATCGAATGCGCGGGCCCTTCGAGCACGTGGCGCATGGCCGGGGGATTTTAGGTGGTGGCCGTGGCAGTGCGAATGTGCTGTGCCGCTCGATGCAGGTGGGCGACAAACTGCCTGACTGCGGGCCGCACCATCACCTCGGCCCTCACGATCACGCCAACCTCAAGTACCAGCGGCCCCTCGCTGATCGGCACGACAGTCATGAACTGGGCGGCTGCCGGGTGCAGAGCAATCGGCAGGGGCATCAGCCCGACGCAGTCGCCGTGACTGATCAGGGTGATCAGCCCGAGGGTCGAATTGACCACCGCCGCCGGGGCTGGTGGCTTGAGACCGTGCTGCTCGAACAAGGAGTGGGCATAACCGGTGTGACCGCTCAGGCTGGTGTAGACCCAGCGTGAGTCGGCCAGTTGGGCGAGCGAGCGTGTCTGTGCCAGCGGATTGCCCTTGCCGACCACCACCACCATCTCGATCGGCATCAGCGCTTCGACGTAGAACTCGCCCTGCGGCAGGGTGGCGGGGATCGGTCCGACCACCACATCCACTTCACGCTGGCGCAACAGGGTCAGCTGTCCGACATAGAGCTCTTCGCGCAGCTGGAACATCACCGCCGGGAACTCGCTGTTGTAGGTGCGGATGGCTTCCGGAATCAGCAGCAGCAGCGCCAGCGGGACCGCGCCGATGCTCAGCTCGCCCACCATGCGACCGCCCATCTGGCCGATCTGCTGCACCGCCTCATCGAGCTCTTGCGCAGCGGCCCGTGCGCGTGCATGCAGGATCCTGCCTTGGGCGGTCGGGCTGACGCCGGTCGTCGTGCGCTGCAACAGGGTGGCGCCGAGCTCGCGTTCAAGCTCCCGAACCATCTTGGTCAAGGCCGGCTGGGTCACACCCAGGCGCCGCGCGGCGGCGCGCAGGCTGCCCTCATCGATCGCGGCCACCAGGGCATTGAGTGCAGCGAGCTTCATGTCTTCATGATAACCAATGGTTATCGCGCCTCCTGACGCCGCATCTGTTCGTACGGCGTCCTCCTTCATAGACTGCGCTCCACTGTGTTGCGCCATATCAATCGAGTCAATTTCTATTGATCGATCAAGGTCAACAGGCAGTCATTTCCAAGCAGATCGAGGAGACAAATTTGAATTCGCATTCCGAGGTGGACGTTCGATCGTTCATCAACGGCCGGACCATGTCCGGTTATCAGTGGCTGGTACTGGGCCTGTGCTTCCTGATCGTTGCGGCCGATGGCATGGACGTCGCGATCATGGGATTCGTGGCGCCCCCGATCATTCAGGAGTGGGGTATTTCGCGGGCCGCATTTGGCATGGTGATGAGCGCCGCGCCGATCGGCTTGGTGTTTGGCGCCTTGTTCGCCGGCCCGGCGTCGGACAAGGTCGGGCGCAAGAAAGTGCTGGTGGCCTCGGTGCTGATCTTCGGCATCTTCACGCTGCTGACCTCCTGTGCGCGTGACACGACCGAACTGGCCCTGCTGCGCTTCCTGACCGGCATCGGTCTGGGTGCGGCCATGCCCAACGCGACCACGCTCTTGTCGGAGTACGTGCCGGAGCGTTCGCGCTCGCTGATGGTGACGATGATGTTCACCGGCTTCAACCTCGGCTCGGCGCTGGTGGGGTTTGCCGCAGCCTGGCTGATCCCCTTGTACGGCTGGCGCACCGTGCTCATGGCCGGTGGGGCGTTGCCGATCGTGCTGGTGCCGCTGCTGGTGGCGCTGCTGCCGGAGTCTTCACGCTTCATGGCCGTTCGCGGCATCTCGGCCGAGCGCATCGCCAGGACGCTGGGGCGCGTGTGCGGTACGTCCTTCTCGGCGGGCACCACCTTCGTGGCCCAGGAGCCGGCCGTGCAGGCGCACACCCCTGTGCGTCTGCTGTTCTCGCAAGGCTTTGGTGCGATGTCGGTGGCGTTGTGGGTGACCTACTTCATGGGTCTGATGGTGATCTACCTGCTGACCGGGTGGCTGCCGACACTGTTCAAGGACGCCGGGTTGTCCGTGTCCCAGGCCGCCAACGTGACGGCGATGTTCCAGATCGGTGGCACGGTCGGCGGCGTGTTTGTCGGCTGGCTGATGGACAGGCAGACGCCCACGCGGGTGATCAGTCTGGCCTACGTCGGCGGCGCCGTGAGCGTGCTGATCCTGGCCGGCAGCGGCATCGTCTCGACCAGTCTGGCCGTCCTGGTGGCCTTGGTCGGCTTTTGCATGAGTGGCGCCCAGACCGGTCTGAACGCCTACGCCCCTTCGTGCTACCCCACCTTTGCTCGTGCCACCGGAGTGAGCTGGATGCTCGGGATGGGGCGGTTCGGCAGCATCTTCGGCTCGGCGATCGGTGGCGTTCTGCTGGGCCTGGGCTGGAGCTTCTCCACCATCCTCTCGCTGCTGGCGATTCCTGCTGCGCTGGCCGCTGGCGCGGTGCTGCTCAGTCACCGCCGCAGTTGAGCGCCGTCGGCCTATCCCTTTCCCTGTTCAAGGAATCAACCCATGGCAACCATCATCGGCGGCGTGGCGGTCTCGCACACGCCCACCATCGGCTTCGCCTTCGATCGCGACAAGCAGACCGACCCGGTCTGGGCCCCGATCTTCGAGGCCTTCGCGCCGGTCAAGACCTGGCTGGCCGAACAGAAGCCGGATGTGGCGATCGTGACCTACAACGACCACGTCACCTCGTTCTTCTTCGATCACTACTCGGCCTTTGCTTTAGGCATCGGCGAGCGCTACGAGGTAGCCGACGAAGGCGGCGGCCCGCGCGACCTGCCGGGCATCAACGGCCATCCGGGGCTGGCGGCGCACATCGGCCAGTCGCTGATGTGCGACGAGTTCGACATGTCGTTCTTCCAGGGCAAGCCACTCGACCACGGCGCGTTCTCGCCCATGTCGGTGCTGTGGGAGCACCAGGAGGGCTGGCCGGTCAGCATCGTGCCGCTGCAGATGGGCGTGCTGCAGTTCCCGATCCCGAGCGCGCGGCGCTTCTACAAGCTCGGCCAGGCACTGCGCCGCGCCATCGAGAGCTACCCGCAAGACCTGCGCGTCGTCATCATCGCCACCGGCGGCCTGTCGCACCAGGTGCATGGCGAGCGCGCCGGCTTCAACAACACGCCGTGGGACATGCAGTTCCTCGACCTGTTCGAGAAGGATCCCGAGCGTCTGGCAGCGATGACGCAGGCCGAGTTCGCCGAGCTGGGCGGCGTCGAAGGCGCCGAGGTCATCATGTGGCTGACGATGCGTGGCGCGCTCTCCTCGCAGGTCAAGAAGCTGCACCAGGCCTACTACCTGCCATCGATGACCGGCATCGCCGCCGTCATCCTGGAGAACCAGGCCGGTCCGGTGGTGGCCGGTGAAGTGATGCGGCATCAGCAGGCGATGACGGTGCAGCTGGCCGGTGCCGAGCGCCTGCCGGGCACCTATCCGTTCAACTTCCAGCGCAGCGTCAAGGCCTTCCGCCTGAACCGTTTCCTGCACGATCTGATCGAGCCGGCCCGGCGCGAGCGCTTCCGCGCCGACGAGGCCACCGCCATGCGCGAAGCCGGCCTGACGGACGAGGAGCGCGAGCTGGTGCGCAGCCGCGACTGGCGCGGCCTGATCCGCTACGGCGTCATCTTCTTCATGCTGGAAAAGCTCGGCGCGGTGGTGGGGGTTTCCAATCTGCACATCTACGCCGCGATGCGCGGCGAGACGCTAGAGGAATTCCAGCAGACCCGTAACGCGCCGAATGCGCTCTACTCGGTGGCCGGCAAGGAGCGCGAGGCGCTCGCCTGGGATCAGAAGGAGCAAGCATGAGTCAGGGCATCACCGGCACCACTCGGGTTTTCTACATTCTTGGCGATCCGGTTGCGCAGGTGCGTGCGCCCGAGGTCTACAACCACCTGTTCAGGCAGCACGGCATCGACGCCGCGCTGGTGCCGCTCAAGCTGCCCGCTGCGGCCTTGCCGGGCTTTTTGCAGCACGGCATGGCGGCCGAGAACATCGGCGGCTGCTGGGCCACCATCCCGCACAAGTCGCAGCTGGCCGCGCTGCTGCGGCCAACCGACCCGGTCGCGGCGATCGCTGGCGCCGTGAACGCCGTCAAGCGGCATCCGGACGGCCGGCTGGAGGCGGCGCTGTTCGACGGCATCGGCTTCGTCAAGGGGCTGGATCACTTCGGCATCGCGGTGGCCGGGCGGCGCGTGCTGGTGGTCGGGGCGGGTGGCGGCGGTCATGCCGTGGCGGCGGCGCTTGCGCAGCGCGGCCCCGCCAAGCTGGCGGTCTACAACCGCACCCGCGACCGCTCGGCGGCGCTGGTCGAGCGTCTGCAGCCGCTGATCGGCGCGGCGGCGCTGGTGGCCGAGAGCAGCGATCCGGCCGGTTTCGACCTGATCGTCAACTGCACCTCGCAGGGCCTCAAGGCCGATGACCCGCTGCCCTTCGACCCGGCGCGCGTCGATGCTGGCGCTGCGGTGGTGGACATCATCATGAGCCGCGTGCCGACGCCGCTGCTGCAAGCCTGCCGGGCGCGTGGCCTGCAGGCCGAGGCGGGTTTCGAGATGCTGGTGCAGCAGGTGCCCGAGTACCTGCGCTTCTTCGGTTTCGACGCGGTGGCCGAGTCGCTGCAGGGCGACCTGAGCGGCATCCGCGCGCTGCTCTACCCGAAGTGAACCACGACCATGACGGAGACAAGACCATGACCATCCGCTTTGCCATGAACCCGCTGCGCCGCGCCATCACGCTGGCCGCCGCAGCCCTGCTGCTCAGCGGCGGTGCCTGGGCGCAGGCGATCAAGATCGCCAACGTCGTCGAGCTGTCCGGCGCCGGCGCGACCTCCGGCACCAACTTCAAGAACGGCGTCGAACTGGCGGTCAAGGAGATCAACGCCGCCGGCGGCATCCTGGGGCACAAGATCGAGACCAGCACTGCCGACACGCAGAGCAACCCGGGTGTCGCCAAGGGCCTGGCGCAGAAGGCGATCGACGACGATGTCTTCGCGGTGTTCGGTCCGGTGTTCTCCGGCTCGATCATGGTCAGCATGGCCGAGACGCGCCGCGCCGAGATCCCCAACTTCACCGGCGGCGAGGCGGCGGGCATCACCAAGCAGGGCAACCCCTACATCTTTCGCACCAGCTTCACGCAGGACACCGCGATGCCCAAGGTGGCGCGCTACATCGCCGGCAACTTGAAGGCCAGGACGGTGGCGCTGATCTACGTCAACAACGACTACGGCAAGGGCGGCCGCGAGGCGCTGGTGAAGGCGCTGGAGCCGCTGGGCGTCAAGCTCGCGGCCGACCTCTCGACCGACCAGGGCCAGATCGACTTCTCGGCGCCGGTGCTCAAGGCCAAGCAGAGCGGCGCCGACGTGGTGTTCGTGTACACCAACGAGGAAGAGTCGGCGCGCGCGCTGCGCGAGCTGCGCAAGCAGGGCGTGAACAAGCCGGTCGTCGGCGAGACCACGCTGGTCGGCCAGAAGGTCATCGAGCTGGCCGGCGAGGCGGCCAACGGCGCGGTCGCACACGTCGGCCTGACGGTCGATGCGCCGATCCAGCCGATGAAGGACTTCCGCGCCAAGTTCGAGCGCGAGTACAAGTACCTCACCGACCACAACGGCATCAAGGGCTACACCGGCGTCTACATCCTGAAGGCCGCGATTGAGAAGGTCGGCAAGCTGGACCGCAAGGCGGTGGCGCAGGCGCTGCACGGCCTGAAGATCTCGGCCGCCAAGGTTCCCGGCGTGATCATGGACGTCAGCATCGACGCCAACGGCGACCTGGACCGCGAGAGCTTCATGGTCGAGGCGCGCGACGGCCATCAGGTCGTCAAGGAAATCCTGCCGGCGCTGGGCGCCAAGTGAGCATGGCCATGAGCGTCTTCGACGAAGCCAAGATCGACTGCCATTGCCACGTGCTCGACCCGGCGCGTTTTCCCTACGCAACGGACGTGGCCTACCGGCCGGCCGGACAGGAGATCGGCACACCCGACCAACATCACCGCGTCATGGACGCCTACGGCATCCGTCACGCGCTGCTGGTCGGGCCGAACTCGGGCTACAGCCTGGACAACCGCTGCCTGCTCGACGCCATCGCGCAGGGCGGCGGCCGCTACAAGGGCATCGCGGTGGTGCGCAACGACATCAGCCACGCCGAGCTAGCGCAGCTGCGCGCGGCCGGCGTGATCGGCGTGGCCTTCAACGCCACGCTGCTCGGCGTCGCGCACTACGCCGACACCGACCCGCTGCTGCGCCACCTGGCTGACCTGGACATGTTCGTGCAGGTGCAGGTCGAACACGACCAGCTGGTCGGCCTGCGAGCGCTGCTGGAGCGCAACGGCACCCGCGTGCTGATCGACCACTGTGGCCGGCCCAGCCCCGATGCAGGACTTGATCAGCCCGGTTTCCAGGCCCTGCTGGCGCTGGCCCGCACCGGGCGCGTCGCCGTCAAGCTGTCGGGTTTCCAGAAGTTCTCGCGGCTGTCGGCGCCGTACCCGGACGCGCAGGTCTTCGTGCGTGCGCTGATCGACGCCTACACGCTCGACGCCTGCCTGTGGGCCTCGGACTGGCCGTTCCTGAAGGCGCCCGAGCGGCTCGACATGGGCCCGCTGCTGCGCCAGGTCGAAGCGCTGCTGCCCGACCCGGCTGATCGGCAGCGCCTGTGGTGGGACACGCCGAGGCGGTGGCTGGGCTTCGGCGCCTGACGGCCGCCCGCGCCGTCGCGTCAGCCGAACAACTGCGCCAGGAAAGTCAGGCTGCGCCCGTGCGCCAGCGCCGCGCTGGCCGGGTGATAGGCCGCGCGCGCCCAGCAGTTGAAGCCGTGCTGCGCACCCGGGTAGAGGTGAAACTCCGCCGTTGCTGAACCAGGTGACTGCGCCATCGCCGCCTGCACGGCCTGCACTGCCTCGGGCGGGATGCTGGCGTCGGTCTCGGCGTGGTGGAACTGCACCGGGCAGTTGATCAGGCCGGCCAGCTCCAGATGGTTGGCAATGCCGCCGCCGTAATAGGCCACCGCCGCGTCCACCCCGCACAGCGCCGCCGCCGTGTAGGCCAGCCGGCCGCCCATGCAGTAGCCGATCGCACCGACCCGGCTGCTGCAGGCGGGCAGGGCGCGCAGCGCGGCCAGCGAGGCCTGCATGTCGGTGACGGCCTGCGCGCGGCTGATGGTGCGCATCAGCACCATGGCCCGCTCGCGATCAGTGCCGACGTAATCGAGCTCGATGCGCTGCCCTTCGCGCCAGAACAGGTCGGGTGCCAGCACCGTGAAGCCGGCCAGCGCGTATTGATCGGCCACCGCGCGGACATGCGCGTTGACGCCGAAGATTTCCTGCAGCAGCAACAGGCCCGGGCCGCGACCCGACGGGGGCAGGGCGAGGTAGGCGCCCATCGCCGCGCCGGTTGCCGCGCCCGGCACCGGCACGTCCAGCCAGGCGGTGTGAACGGGCAGAGTGGTGGCGAGCGCCGTGCCGGAGGGGTGCGGGGTGCGTGTATCCATGATCAAGATCGGCCGAGCTGATGGGTTGTGCGGCAGCGGCGCCGCATCGGGTGGATGGTAGCTGGCACTAAGATCGTCCGCTGTCCCCCATTTCGCTCGTTCAACCCTTGGGATTCATCATGCTGATTCGACGCGTTTTCTCGATGGCCGCACTGGTTGGTCTGGCGGTCACCGTCACGGCGCTGCCTGTCCTGGCGCAAGCCGCAGGCGTGAAAGCGAAGGTCGTGTTCCAGGTCAGCGACAGCGACCCGGCCAAGTGGGGCCTGACCCTCAACAACGTGCGCAACGCGCAGGCTGACCTGGGTGAGGAAAGCATCGACGTGGAGATCGTTGCCTATGGCCCTGGCATCGCGATGCTGAAAGGCGACTCGTCCGTGGCCCAGCGGGTTTCGGCTGCGCTCAAGACCGGTGTCAAGGTGATGGCCTGCGAGAACACGATGAACGCGCAGCACCTGGCACATGCCGACATGCTGCCCAATATCAGCTACGTGCCGGCCGGAGTGGTCGAGCTGATCCTCAAGCAGCAGCAGGGGTATGCCTACATCCGGCCCTGACGGGCCCGTCGCCAAGCAACCTCAGGCAGAAGCTGCCGTGTCCAGCGTGGCGTAGTCGGTGTAGCCGCCAGCACCTTCAGCACGAAGCGGGCGCGGTGCTCGGCCGAGCCACCGTAGGCGTTGTCGCGCTGGTTGCTGGCCAGCCTGCCGACCCATCTCTATCCTCGCCGGTCTACGCCATCACCGAAACGCGCCTGCTACCGGCCAAGACCCAGCGCTTCATCGAGTTTCTGCGCGAGCGGCTGGGCCAGCCCTGAGCGCCAGCCCAGCGCAATGGATGTCAGGTATTCAATAAATAGATAGTTCTTGCCACATCCACCACGACCAAGTGCAGATACTTAATTGGATATAAATTGCCATCACCAGAGCTGTCTTGGTCAGATGCCCCTTGTTTGGATGGTTTGTTGCAAAAAGGCAGAACGGCGCTTCATTCCCCCCGCAAGTCAAGTGGTGACACCGGTTCAACTTTGATTAAAGATAAGACTACACCTATCAAAGGAACCCAATGAACGCGTTTCGTCTGAATATCACCAAATACCTCGCCGGTGCAGCCATTTCCTGCCTGGTGACATCTGCATTTGCCGCCCCGACGGTCTACAGCGACCGTAGCTCGTTCATGTCGGCGGTGGGGACGACGGTGACCGACAACTACACCAATCCCGGCTATGCCATGCCTTCGGGTCAATACGCTTTATCCGATGCCGCCATGAGCGCCGTGGTTGGGCAGACAACCTACACGACCACCGGTTTTTCGAACTGGAACAATGTCAACAGCAGCCTCGGGCTGTACTGCTCGGGGTGCAATGCTTCGTTCAAGCTGGGTTTTGCCTCGACATCGGTGGGTAATTCGAGCGGTGTCTACGGCATGGGCTTTGATATCTACATCAGCCACGGCTTCTATGCTTACGTCACTTATGGTGATAACTCGACCAGCAGCCTGGCGATGCCTTATTCAATCAACAATGGTGGTTTCTTCGGGCTGACCTCAGCCAACGGCATCAAGTCCGTCAATTTCGGGTTGGCCAATGGTGGCGGGGTCTCGGACGGCACGACCGGGTATCTCCAGATCAAGAATCTGACGGTTGCCGGCGCACCCGCTCCTGCGGCTCCGGTGCCCGAGCCCGAGTCGTACGCCATGCTGCTGGCTGGTCTGGCAACCCTGGGTGCGATCACGCGCCGTCGCAAACAGGCCTGATTCGCCCGCTGACCCTGGCAACACCTGGAGCCGGCGCATGCCGAGCGGCTGCAGCGTGTTCCCCGCAGTCTGCAGACCAACTCGACCGCTCAGAACTGCAATCCGGCCAGCACGGTGGCCAGCCCGTCGTTGGCATCCCAGCCGCGATAACGGCGGGTGATGTTGCCCTGCGGGTCGATCAGGAAGATCGACGGCTGATCCGAGCACGAGTAGTAAGTGCAGCTCAGATACTCGCGGTTGTAATACTGGGTCGCGTTGTTGGCGTCGCTGATCACCGGATAGTTGGCGCCGTAGGTCTGGGTCCAGTCGCTCAGGTCGGTGGGATTAGCCAAGCGCGCCTCCGAGTTCGGGCAGAGCAGCACCGACAGCGCCTCCAGCCCCAGCGAGTGGTACTGGCTGTAGAGCGACGCCAGCACCGGCGCGAACTGGCGCGAACCGGCGCAACCCCAATCACCGAACGTGACCAGCACCCACTTGCCGCGCAGCGCGCCCAGGCTGTGCAGCTGCCCGTTCGTGTCGGTGCCGCTGAAATCGGGCGCCGGATCGCCGGGCATGATGGCGACGTAGGCGAACAAGGTGTTATCGAAGCCCGGCGTCAGATTCAGGTCCAAGGTGCCTGAATCCGGAATCGACTGGCCGTTCAGCTGCAGCCAGAGCCTGGCATTGTTCGGCAAGGCCTTGAATGCGTAAGCCTGACCCGGACGCACCTGGGCGCTACTGGTGATTCCGATCGAATCGCCTGGCAGCCTGGGCTCGCTCCAATCGAAGGCCAGGCCCAGCATACCCAGACCCAACAGCGACCGCATGACCGCGCGGCGCGCAAGTGGCTCTGGCGTGCGCAGAGAATCAGAAGCACCCTTCAAGGTCGGCCGGGTATCCATGTCAACTCCCTACGGCTCAGGGCAAGGCGACTTCATCATGGGCCTGTCGGGATGCCACTGAAGGCAGCAAATAAGGCTTGTTGACCGCGCAGATCCTTGCAATCTGCAAGCTGTCATGAACGACCTGCAGTCCGTTCCTCCCGGCCTGCAAGGCAGTTTTCACGACCATCCTGTCACGAGGCCCTGAGGCCGCGAGTGGATCTAGCGATGGTCTCGCGCGAGACGTGTTATTCGGGGTTGTCGGGCCACATCCTGCGGACAATCTGGCCTTGCCTGCTTGTCAAGGTGTTCCACTCCAGGTTTGAATCCGGCACGTGAAGACATCGACTAACAGCCATCAGGCTAAGCATTGGAAGCCTGTGCCACTCAAGCATCGCGTGCTGTGAACTGGGACAAGCTCGAAGTTCTGCGGATCATCGTGAGCACCCGGCAAGCCGTCCTTCCACGTTTTGATCCCCACAAAGAACATGAAACATCGCCTTCGACTCTTGCGCCTTGTACGTGCCCACCCGCGTCTCTTCATGGCCTTGGCGGTGGGGGTGCTGACCTATCTGCTGCTGCCGCACGCTTGGGCTGGCCGCGAGGCGACCAGGCTGATCGTCGCCTGGAACAGTGGGGCCTGGTTGTACCTGGGACTGGCAGGCTGGATGATGGTGCACTCCGACCGGGTCCAGATCCACCGGCGTGCCCATACGCAGGCTGAAGGCGCACGCACGATTCTGACGCTGGTGGCGCTGTCGTCGCTGGCCAGCCTCGGTGCCATCGTGGCCGAACTGTCCATGGCGAAGGATCTGGGCAGCACGGCACGGCTGATGCACATCGGACTGGCGGTGGTGACGATCCTGGCCTCGTGGTCGTTCACGCAGGTGATGTTTGCGCTGCACTATGCGCATGAGTTCTACGCCGCCGTCGGGCGCAGCGCACCGGGCGGGCTGGTATTTCCGGACACGGAGTCGCCGGACTATCTGGACTTCCTGTACTTCACCGTGGTCATCGGCACATCCGGGCAGACCGCCGATGTGTCCTTCGCCAGCGGCCCGATGCGTCGCATCGGCATGGTGCATTGCCTGCTGGCGTTCGTGTTCAACACCAGCCTGATCGGGTTGATGATCAACGTGGCGTCAGGGTTGATCTGATACCAACGCCACGAAGCGCCCAGAGTCCAAGGCGGGGAAGAGTTGGACCGCCGTGTTCACTGCCTGCACGACAGAGCCGAGTGCAGGCTCCACTCACGGTACAGCCCCATGATGCGGGCCCATTCCGCGCAGATATCGGCCGTTGGCGGCTCGACCAAAGGGATCTCGATCAGGTGCAACTGCTTGCCCAGGAACCGATCGGCCTGGGCGGTCAGAACCCCTGTGCCGTTGTCGTCCACGACAGCGATGTGCTGCGGCACCGCCGCCAATATGTCGCCACCACGCTCGACCGATAGAAACTCGTTCATGACCGTGACGATCAGGTCGTCAACGACGAGGGTGCGAGCCGTGAACCCGACACCAGGATGCTTGCGAACCTCCCGGAGAATGCCCGAGCCCAGCCGCCGGCCTCCGGTATAGCGCAACAGGCCGGCGACTGGATCCGGCTCGTCAAGTACGCCGCCCAGCGCGATGGTGTGAGACACGCTGCCGTGATGCAGCACACTCGTGTCGCGCGTCAGGAACAGGGCCGCCGCGACCCCACCTTGTCCGGTGCAGGCCCGCAGTCGCGCGTCGATCTCGGCGGCGTACTGAAAGCCGGTGCCCTCGTCGGTCATGCCATGTGCGCCCCCCTGCAGCGCGCCGCTCGATGCGTCGACCACCACAAATGACGTGCGCAGCGACACCCCCGCCGGCACCGACCGGCACAGCGCGAGCGATGGCACCGCCGTCGCACCCACGTGATCGCCATCAACCAGGGGCCGCCCCAGGGCTGCGCACAGACCGAGGGTACGGTCCATCTGCGAGCGGTTGATTTCCACGCCGGTGAAACCGGCCAGGTCGTTCCAGCCCAGTCCGCTGTCTTGCAGCAGCCGGTCCAGGGCCTCGCGACAGAACGGTGTCCAGTCATGCGTCGTTCCGGTGGCGCCGAACTTCACCACGGTGACGATGTGGCCGGACAGCTCACTGGCGGACGCCAGCATCGGTGCTTCGCACTCGCCGCGCTGGACGGCGTCCATGAAAGGGGTCGCGCTGCCGCTGCCGCGCGCCAGCACATCAGCACCACGCACATAGTGCCGCAGGTCGGTGGGGGTCAGCTGCTTCATGCGCACACCTCCACGTGAGTGGTCTGGGCCATCGTTGCGGCTGGCCGGAGTGGCGGTGGTGCCTCTCCCGCCTGGTAGCGCACCCCATTGCGAGCCAGGGTGTCGCGCATGCACGCGCCCAGGTGATCGAATGCCCCCTGCAGCGGGTCCGGCAGATCTGCGGCATGGAAGACGCCACGCGGATCAGCGAAGCTGGTGCCGATGAACGCATCGATCAGGCTGAGGCCGCCGGCAGCCGTCTCGGCGGCGATCTGCGGCGATGCGAGCTGGGCCGGTCCGGCGTACGAAAGGCCGGCATGCCATGCCAGCGGCACATAGGGCCGCCCATGTCGATGCTGAAAATCGCGGATGCCGGCGTTGTAACCCGACGAACCACCGGCAATGAACAGATCAACCCCCAGTTTCTGCAGTGCCAGCATGCGGATCGAGGCGCGCAACGACAGCGGTGTCCAGGCGTCTTGCGCCAGCGTTTCACCGCAGCGCAGACAGCTCGCCTGCAGGTCCGGCAGCACCTTGACACGTCCGCAGCAGGCCCCGCTGTGCCGCCCCCAGAACGGCGCCGCGTCGGCTGGCATCAAGCCGGCCTCCACCGCCTGCTGCAGCGGAAGCACCGACTGCAAGCCCTCCAGGCCGGTGGCCAGCAGCGGGTCTTCCACCGCCGAGAGATTGCAGAAAGTCACGTGCCGGATGCCAAGACGCGCCGCGACATGGGCCAGCTGACGCTGCCCGAGTTGCGCCAGTGTCGTCGCGCCACCCGCCTGCGCAGCCAGAAACTCCATGAACTCATGGACCAGCTTGTTCAGCGCCCACCACTTGTTGCGCTCCACCAATGGCCGGTAGAGCGACACGATGGTGGCTGCCGCCTTGGCATAGTCCAGCGTGATCGGCACGTGCGCCAGCGGTCGGTTGTGCAGCGTCTTGGCCGTCACCGTCGGGCCCAGCGGCGAGATGCGCTGCACACCGTCACTGCTGCCCGGCTTGTTCGCCAAGCTCGGCATGGCCCAGCCGCGCAGGCGCTTGTCCTTGCTGGCGACGTCGCGTTCCTCGAACATGAAAACAGCCCGCATCCCGCGCCGGCCGAGTTGTTCCAGGATCATCAGCTTGTAGATTGTTGCTGGCCGAAGCTCCACGCCCATCTGCTCTGCGGCGAGGGCCAAAGGCGCGGTTGGCGCATGAACCGAAGGCAGCGGCAGGCCGAGCTGGGCGTGAACGCGCTGAGCATCGCGCTCTACCGAGTGCAGCCACGGCCACAGTTTTGGAGCAGCGAGAAATGGAATATCGGACACCGGAAGAACAGTCGTCATATTATGAATGTGACCAAGTTGTTAAACCATTGAATTCATCAATCAATTCATGCTGAAGCCATGGGTAGATCGCCATGGATCAATGAATGATCCTGGTTTGGCTAGCAGCGGAATTGATTTCTGATAAGTCGCTAATATACACAACAATTAATTGCCAGACCCCGAATGAAGGGTCAGGGATGAATAAGTATTTCGCTTCGTGAAAACGTCACGGTATAAATACCAGCCGGTTCATCCATATATTATGTCCGCCACCCCGTCTTGCGCTGACGGCGTGCGAAACCAGCGGCCAGGGCACCGACTACCAAGTCGGCCCTGGCCACCCTGCACGATAATCGCGCGTCGATGAAGCTGGGGTAATAAAAGCTGGCCTTTATTGCCTGCCAACGACCAGGATGGCAAAGGTATCGGCGATGGCCTGGCGTTTGCCATCGGCCGATGGCTTGAAATCGGCGGTCGGCAAATAGAGCTTGTGGGTCGCGGCGTCGGCTGCAATGGTGCGTGCGCCAACTGCCGTCGAAACGGTGGCCACCGTCTCGAATTTGCCGTCGGCCGATTCGCCCACGATGCTGAGGGTGCCGTCGCCACCGTTGGATGAGATGGCGTATCCATCCAGCCAGACCACCCCATCGGGTCCGGAACCAATGGGCGCCTGACCCAGAAGCTTGCCTTCTGGCGAGCTCACCACCAACAGATTGTTGTCGCAGACCGAGTAAAGCCGGTGCCGGGTATCGACTGCCAGCCCGGTCGGGCTCTCGCACGGCTTGATGCTGTGGCGCTGCGTCAGCTTGACGGCTTGAGCATCGAGCACGGCCACTTCATTCGTGTCCTCGATGTTGAAGTAGATGGCGCCGTCCTGACCGATATCCGCCACCTCCGGTTTTCCGCCGATCG
The DNA here is from genome assembly GCA_041083665.1 of Leptothrix sp. (in: b-proteobacteria). Classification (GTDB taxonomy): domain Bacteria; phylum Pseudomonadota; class Gammaproteobacteria; order Burkholderiales; family Burkholderiaceae_C; genus Sphaerotilus. The sequence continues at coordinate 16,965 of JBFPGZ010000034.1, read as the reverse complement.
CGACGGTGCCGATCACCTGACCACGCTTGGCGTCCACGATGGTGGCATCTTTGGAGCGGCCGTTGAACGTGACGACGCGCTGTGTCGCCGGGTCGTAGACGATGGCATCCGGGTTGTCGCCCACCTTGATCGTCGCGCGCGGCTTGAGCGAGTTCAGATCGAACACGGTGACGCTGTTGTCGCGGCCATTGCTGGTGAACCCGAGTCCCAGATCGTTCGCGACCGCAATGCCATGGACGCCCGGCGTGCCGGCAATGGTGCCGACCAGCCGGTTGGTCTGCGTATCGATCACCTCAGTCTGCCCGCCGTGCGAAACATACAGCCGATGCTGTCCGCTATCGACATAGACGAAATCCCAGCGACCTTCTCCGCCGATGGCGATCTTGTCGATGACTTTGTAGCTGGGTGGTGCCGCCAAGGCGCCCAGTGAGAGGGCCATCAACACGGGCGCCATGAGGCGGGATGTGAAATTCATAATGGTGTGCGTGAGCCGACTGAGTGCGCCACTGTAAGCTCTTTGATCTGCGGTCCGTGCGGGCCTTCGCGCGCCAGCGGGTGGGCCATGGACGAGCGTTTCGAGCGGAGACATTGCCGTGGATGTGGTGCGACAAATTCAATCCTTCAATGCCGGGCGTGATCCGGAGCGCTTGCAACTCAAGTACCGCGCCATGCGCAGCAGTGCGTTCACGTTTCTGCGCGGAACCTGCCATCTCTTCTACGACCGCCTGCCTCGCGGCGGCGTGTTCAAGTCGGCACCTGCGGTCTGGGTTTGCGGCGATCTTCATCTGGAGAACTTCGGCAGCTACAAGGGCGACAACCGGCTGGTCTACTTCGACATCAACGACTTCGACGAATCAGCCCTGGCGCCAGCCAGCTGGGATCTGGTGCGTTTCATGACCAGCCTGTTGATCGGCGCCGACAGCCTCTCGATCGACAACGCCACGGCGCAAGCCCTCTGCCGGATTTTTCTGGACGCCTATGCCTCGGCATTGATGCTCGGCAAGCCTTACTGGGTGGAGCGCCTCACGGCGACGGGGCTGGTGCGAGAGCTGCTCGACGCCCTGAGCGAGCGTCAGCGCTCCGGATTTCTCGACAGCCGCACCGTCCTGAAAGGCAAGAAGCGCCAGCTGCGCGTGGATGGCAAGAAGGCGCTGCCCGCAACTGACAAGCAGCGCGCCGTGATCACCAACTTCATGCAGGAGTTTGCGCAAAAGCAGGCTGACCCCGGGTTCTACAAGGTTCTCGACGTCGCGCGTCGCATCGCCGGCACCGGCAGCCTCGGTGTGGACCGCTATGCGATCCTGATCCATGGCAAGGGCAACCCGGACGGCAACTACCTGCTCGATCTGAAGCAGGCCCTGCCATCCTCGCTGGTGCCGCATCTGAGCGTGGCGCAACCCACGTGGAAGACCGAGGCTCACCGTGTCGTGGCGCTGCAGCAGCGCATGCAGGCGGTGTCGATGGCCTTCCTGCAGCCCGTGCTCGTCGACAAGAACGCCTGTACGCTGCGCGCCCTGCAACCATCGGAAGACCGGATCGCGCTGGATCGATCCGACCGCCGCTCGATCGACCTGGAGCGCATGGTCAGCTCGATGGGCGGCATCGTCGCCTGGGCCCAGTTGCGCAGCGCGGGCCGTGAGGGTTCGGCCATCGCCGACGAACTGATCGATTTCGGACGACGCAAGAAGTGGCAGGACAAACTGCGCAGCGCAGCGCAGGACTGCGCCGAGCAGGTGCGCCGGGACGCGGCGGTCTACAACGCTGCCTGGGACGACGGGGTATTCAATGGCTGACAAGCGCAGCAACGGCGCACCGGAGCCTCCCAATATCCTGGCTTCACGCTGCCATGACCTGGGCGCCGGATTGTGCGTGGCCGGATTGCTGCTCCCCGAAGCGGTGGCCTATGCGGGTCTGGCCCGTCTGCCGGTCGCCCATGCCCTGACGGCTGCGATGGTGGGGCTGGCCATTTACGCCCTGTTCGGTGGCAGCCGCTTTGCCATCGTCGCACCCACCTCTTCGACGGCAACCCTGTCGGCTGTGGCCGTCATTTCGGTCGCCGGTCCGGCCGCAGTCGCCAATCCTGTCGCCTACACCCAGGCCCTGTTTGGCCTCGTGCTGCTGGCCGGGGTTCTGTTGATGCTGCTGGCGTACGCCAGACAGGGGCAGTTGTCGGCGTTTGTGTCGCGCGCGGTTCTGCGTGGCTTCGCGTTCGCGCTGGCCATCACCATCGTGATCAAGCAGCTCCCCGATGCGCTGGGTTTGTCGTTGCCGCACGAGGCGGGCTCCGATCCGCTGCACCTGCTGCTGTTGGCCGCTCGTGTGCAAACTTGGCACCTGCCCAGCCTGGCCGTCGCACTGGCTGCCGGCCTGGCGCTGGTGGTGCTGCGGCGTTGGCCGCAAGTGCCCGCAGCGATGCTCGTCATCGTGCTGGCCATCGTCGCTGCGCACGGGCTGGATTTGAAATTGCTCGGCGTGGCGGAGGTCGGTGCCTTTGAGCGCCCAGCGCTGCACCTGGCGCTGCCCGATCTGCCGCTCGCCGAATGGCTGCGGCTCAGTGAGCTGGCGGCGGGTCTGGTCGTGCTGGTGTTTGCAGAATCGTGGGGCAGCATGCGCAGCCTGGCCTTGTCGCATGGCGATTCGCTGGACCCCAATCGGGAGCTCATGGTGCTGGGCGCCTGCAACGTGGGTTCCGCCTTGCTGCAAGGCATGCCCGTTGGCGCCGGGTTCTCGGCCACGTCGGCGAATGCGGCGGCGGGTGCGACCAGTCGCTGGGCGAGCGGGTTCGCGTTTGGGGTGATGGGCACAGCACTCGCCGTTGCACTGCCCGCGCTGCATCTTCTGCCCCGGCCCGTGCTGGCGGTCGCGGTCATCAATGCGCTGTGGCATGCCTTGAATCCCCGGCCGCTGCTGGAAATCTGGCGCATGAATCGTGACCGTGCGCTGGTGGTCGCGGCCGTGGCTGCCGTGCTGATGTTCGGCGTGCTGCATGGCATGTTGACCGCGATCGCGCTGTCGCTGCTCGGTGCGCTGCGACGCTTCAGTCAGCCGGTGGTGCACGAATTGGGAGAGTTGGGCTCATCGCGCAATTTCGTCGTGCTCGATGCGCACCAGGGCGCCGTGGCCGTGCCCGGATTGCTGATCCTGCGGCCCGAAGAGCCCCTTTTCTTCGCCAGCGCGGACCGCGTGGTGTCGGAGATCATGACCCGAGTGGCCAGCCGAAACACCGTGCAGACCGTGGTTCTGAGCCTCGAAGAAAGCTCCGATCTCGACAGCACCGCCGTGGAATGTCTGCTCGAACTTGATCATCGGTTGAGTGCCTGCGGCAGGCAGCTGGTGCGCTGGGATCCACAAGGTGTGGGCGCCGAAGATCGCCTGTTCTGGAGCGTCGCCGACGCCGTGCAGGCGCAGCTCCAACCTGCAAGCTTGCAGGCACCCATCGGCAAGCTGTGACGACCGACCTGCAAGGCTGCAGGCACCTCTCTGCAAGGTTGCACGTACCCATCTGCAAGGTGTGACGACCGACCTGCGAGGTTGCATGCACCTATCTGCAAGGTTGCATGCACCCATCGGCAAGGTGTGACGACCGACCTGCAAGGTTGCACGTACCTATCTGCAAGGTTGCATGCACCTATCGGCAAGGTGTGACGACCGACCTGCAAGCCTGCAGATCGCCACCCGCAGGGTGTCAGCAGCGGGCGTGCGGCTGCGCGTGAGCCAATCCGGCAGATTGCCGCCAATCCGCCGACTCGGGAATCCCCCTTAAGAGGTAACCCCAATCTCCTGAAAAGTGGAAAAATCGCTTTGCATCAGTTCGATGCACTTTCAGGGAAACGGAGATCAAGATGCCCACATCCATCATCATCCTGGGGCTGGAACGTCGCAGCGACCCGAACCTGCTCGCCTACGGCGGCGCAGTGGTCGTTGGGATGAGAGACAACAAGGCGTTCCCGCTACCGGGCACCGACACGACACCGAGCTGGGTTGTGCTCGACGGTTATCTCAAGACGTACAGCGACGACTACTACGCCGCGCTGTCACACGACACGCAGAAGATCGCGGCGCGCAACAAATCGCGCCAAGTGTTCTGCGACGCCCTCAAGCGCGTGGCCGCCTACGTCGAGTTCACCGCCAACGGCGACATGCTGCTGCTGGCCACCACCGGCTTCGAGCTGCGTCACGCCACCAGCCGCACCGTCAATACCGATGCACCGGGGCCAGTGGCCGACCTGCGCGCCTTCCCGACCGAGCACAGTGGCCGCATCGAGATGCACGCCACCAAGGCCGACGGCGCACTCGGCTACCAATTGCAGACCATCACCACCGACCCCACCTCGGTCGAGAACCCACCCTGGCTGCACGCCCACATCGTCTTCTCGCTGCAACGCTTCACCGTCGACGGCCAGCCACCCGGCTATGTCTGGGTGCGCATGCGCGCCGTCAACAACAACGGCTACGGCCCCTGGACCAGCCCCGTGCGCGTGCTGGTGACGTGATGCCAGCCAGCACTTGACCCACCACGGTCAGGGCCGCCGGGATGGATAGTCCACCGGCGGCCTTTTTGTCAGGGCTTGATGACCGACAGCAGGAATTGACTTGCCGCTGCCGTCGCGCCGGGTAGCCCAATGGCATTCAGGCCCATGCCGCGCAACTGCAGCTGGATGAACTCGGGAACATTCACCGTCGCTCCGGCCGAATTCGTCACCGAGCCGGGCTGGCGATAGTTGTAGCCAGTGCGAGCGGCACCCGCCACGCTGTTCAACTCGATCGTCTCAGGCCGTGTCACGGGTGGCACCGAGGTGAAGTTGGTGACGTTGTCGCGGGCAAAGGTGCCGGCAGGCGCATTGACCGACAAGACAGTGTTGCTGAAGTCGGTGATGGCGATACCGGCCTGCTGATAGTTGCCAGCCGACAGCACGTTGGTGGCACCGACGTTCCAGCCCAGGTTCACGGTACCTGCCGTGGGCAGGGTGGCTGTGCGCACACGGGTGCCAAGCGCCCAGGTGCCGTCCCCCGCGACGGTGGCAAGCATCAATTCGCCACCGCCGGCTCGGAAGGCAAAGGCCCGCGACAGGGCACTGGTGCCGTCCGTCAGGTCAAAGCCACCGGCCGGGTTGGCGACCAGCGTGCGCGTCGGCAAGCCGGTCGTGGTGCAGGTCTTGGCGTCGGTGCAGTTGCTGTTGACCACCACACTGCCAGTGCCGTTCATGGTGACCGTCCGCGAGGCTGGAATCAGTGGGTCCGCGAGAGTTGCACGATCGAAGCCAAGCAGGTTCCAGCTGCCGGCCAGATCGGCCAGGGCAATCGCCTGTTCGGGGAACAGGATCGCGAGCGATTTCGGTGCGGCCGTTTCGGCTGCGATCACCCCGGACTGGGACACCGTGATCTCTGCACCATTGCTGTTGGTGAATCGGCAAGGTGTGCCGGCGACTGGCGCCAGGGTGGCCGTCGAGTTGTCTGAAAACACCATGGTCGCCGCCACAACGTCGACAACAACCTTGCCAACCGAGGCCGAGCCATGGTCGCCCAGCGGCCCGATCTGGGGGTTGATCGTGCGATAGGTGCCGCTGCGCAGGGCGGTACAGGTGGCCGCAGCCGGCTGCAAGACCAGGTCGGGCGGCAGGCTCACCGTTCCGCTCGGCGTGGCCGCCGCACTGGTCTGTGTCACGAGCGTCGTCAACTGAGCCAGCGTCACGCCGGCCGTGGTCAGCTTCGTGTTGAGCGCGTCCAGAACCAGATCCATCGCGTTGCCTGCGTTGCCGCCGCTGGCAGCCACCAGGTTGCCACTCAACAGATTGCCGACCGCAGAGGCATCGACACCGCTGTTCTTGAGCGTGTCCACCACGGCAGCCTGGCTGAGCGTGACGGCGGAGGCCGTCAGCGCCGTGATGTCACCGGCGCCAAAGGCCGTGAAGTAGGCCGCCGGATCCTTGCCCGCCAGTTTCGCGACGATCAGCTGCGTCAGCGGCGTGACATTGGCTTTCACACTGGTGCCCGAACCAACCGCCACGGAATACAACTTGGGGCCCGTGGTCGGAGTGACCTCGAGCACGCATGGCAAGGTGCCTGCCGTGAGCGTGATGCTGTAGCTGCCGTCGCTTGCCGTCGTCGCGTTGCCGCTGCCGCCATTGCACTTGGCCAGTACGGCGGCACCGGGGATGGCCGCACCGGTCGCGGCCACACCCTGCAATGCCAGCGTCGTGGCACCGCCGCCGTTGGGCGTTGAGTTGCCGCCTCCCCCGCCACATGCAGCGAGTGCTCCCAGGGCCAGCAAGGCCGGAATCGTCTTGGTATGAATCATGTCTCTGCCTTGATTGATGTCGCTTGTTGACCCGTTGGGGGGGATGATCCACAGCGCAAGGATCGCGCGGGAGCATCGAAAGCATAGGGACAAATGCCTTGATAAATATCAGTGAAGCTACAGATCGCTGTCGCCCGTACGCTCGGTCACCTACTCCCAACGAGGGCATTCGCTGGCCCAGGTGATGCCAGCCAGCGCTTGATACGCCAAGGTCAGGGCCGCCGAGATGGAAAGACCACCGGCGGCCTTTTTGTTTGTGCCCATCCATCACCATGCTGGTGGGAAAAGGTGCGCTGCTCGAATACAACACCGGTTCCTGGCGTCAGCCTCACCAGGTGCTCAGTCTGCTGCCCGGCTACAGTCAGGCCGGCAGCAGACGGCGGCGCTGCGGCAGCAGATTGAAACGATGCGCGGAGCAGGTTGATCGCAATCCGCGCCATGCCACGAGCTGGTCCGGTCTGAACGGGTCGGCGCATTAGCATCAACGCAACCAAGACACGGCATGAATCACAGGATCGGACGCCGGGCCGCGATCTTGGCGATGCCGCAGGAGTTCCACCGCACCGCCCGGCAGGGCAGAGATACGCGCGGCGCCCGCCGTCCATGCGTGATCTCAGCCTTTAGGGGGAGTGTCACGCCGCGTTGCAGGGGCTATCGTGGTGCGACCTGGCCCGGGCGCGCTGAGCATTGCGCCGACGCGCTGGGCCATCAAGGGAGCGTCGATGATCACACTTGCCATTGCTCATGCCGCCACGGACGGCGGCGAGCATCACTTGCTGGACGAACACGAACACCTGCGCGGCGTCGCGGGGCTGGCTGCCAGCTTTGCGGGCGACCCCGTGACCTGCTCAACACAGCAGATAAACCAGGCGGGGGCGGGACATCATGAGTGATGCACCTATCGCCCACTGGAGGGAATCGGACCAGACTGAGCATCGATTGGCCGATCATCTGCGAGGCGTCGGAAAACTGGCCGGTGAGTTTGCCACGAAGATTGATCTGGAACTTGCTGGCGAATTGATCGGTCTGCTGCATGATCTTGGCAAATACAGCAATGAATTTCAAAAATACATCCGTTCTGCACTCGGTTTGATTGATAACGATGCCGATGATTATGTCGATGCCAGCGGGTTGAAAGGCAAGGTTGATCACTCCACTGCTGGAGCGCAGTACATCTGGCAAGCTTTGTCTAGCAAAGGCAACCAAGAACTTGTTACGGCCCAGATTCTCGCACTATGCATTGCTTCCCACCATTCTGGTTTGATTGATTGCATCGGGGGCGGGTATGCCGACAATTTCGGTCAGGATGTCTTTCCGAAACGAATGACAAAGAGAGATGAGAAAACGCATCTCGATGAAGTAAAAAAAGTAGCTGATCCTCACATTCTCGCGCGCTGCCAAGAGCTGATCCAGCAGCCAGACCTGAGCGCCTCTCTCTGGTCACTGTTCGAGCGAATTGGTCGCAGCAATGCAGGCACATCGCCTACAGTATGTTCCAACCAAATGGGCTTGGCTGTTCGATTGTTGTTCAGCTGTCTGATTGATGCCGACCGGATTGATACTGCCGATTTTGAACATAAACGCACCCAGCGATTTCGCCCACTGGGTGACTATACAAGCTGGCCAACATTGATCCAACGGCTGGAACAGCATCTCAATAGTCTGACACCACGCCGGCCGATTGATGCTTTACGGAACCAGATATCAGAGAATTGCCTGAATGCCGCACAACGTGGTGCCGGCATCTATACATTGACTGTGCCCACGGGGGGTGGCAAAACTCTGGCTAGTTTGCGTTTTGCGCTGCATAACGCCCAGTATCACAAGAGAGACCGTGTCATTTTTGTGATTCCATACACCTCGATCATTGACCAGAATGCGCGTGAGGTACGCCAGATTCTGGAACCCTCTGATGCACCCCAAGATCAAGGCAAGGTCGTACTCGAACACCATGCCAGTCTGACACCGGAACAGCAGACTTGGCAAGAAAAAATTCTGTGTGAAAACTGGGATGCACCCGTCGTCTATACAACCATGGTGCAGCTACTGGAAGCTTTGTTCGGCGGAGGTACACGTGGCGCACGCAGGATGCATCAATTGGCCAATGCGGTGCTCGTATTCGATGAAATACAAACCCTGCCGATCAAGTGTGTTCACCTGTTTAACAATGCCATCAATTTCTTGGCTGAGCAATGCAACACCACTGTGCTGCTGTGCACCGCCACCCAGCCCTTGCTGAATCAAGTAGCAAAAGACAAAGGAGCAGTCCGGTTGCAAACCGATCACGAGCTGATGCCCGACAAAGGGCTTCTTTTTGAAAAGCTGAAGCGTGTCGAGGTGCACAACCGCTGTCAAGCCAGCGGCTGGAGCTATGACGAGATAGCAGCGCTTGCCTTGAGCGAACTGACACGCATCGGTAGCTGTCTCGTGATCGTCAACACCAAGGATGCAGCCCGTCAGGTTTTTCAGCGTTGCCAACTTGAAATGGATGCAGGCAGCATATTTCACCTCAGCACGGACATGTGTCCGGCACACCGCAAAGCGGTGCTGGGCAACAAACATGATTTATCTGGCAACACAGTCATCGCTCGATTAACAAAAGGGCAACCCGTGCTGTGCATCAGCACTCAACTGATCGAAGCCGGCGTAGATGTTGACTTTGGCACCGTAATACGGTCGATCGCAGGGTTGGATTCCATCGCTCAAGCAGCAGGCCGCTGCAACCGGAATGGCCGCCCAGAGCCTGGCATTGTGCATGTCATCAACCCAAAAGACGAGAGTCTGGATAAACTACCAGATATACAAACCGGGAAACGCCTGATGGAACGAATTCTGGATGACTACGCAAGACAGCCGACCATATACAACCACAACCTGATCGGTCCCGAAGCGTTGCAAGACTACTATAAATACTACTTCTTTCAACGGCAGAGCGAAATGGCATTTATCGTTGGTGAACGCGAGGTGGGTCATGATGACACATTACTAAATCTATTGGCGGACAATACCCAGTCGGTCAATGATCATAGGCGCCAATTCAATAAAATACCAATGATCATGTTGCGGCAGGCATTCATGACAGCCGGTAAAGTCTTCAAATCAATTGATGCACCTACTCAAGGCATTGTTGTACCTTACGGACCAGAAGGCAAAGCACTGATCGCAGACCTGCATGCCGCGTACAAACTGGATGCCGAATTCGACTTGCTACGCCGCGCCCAGCAATACACAGTGAATGTCTTTCCGCATGTGCTTGAAAAGCTCCAGAGGAATGGCGCACTGCATGCTGCGGAGGAAGGCAAGGTGCGCATCCTCTGCCTTGATGAACGCTATTACAGCCCACAGTTCGGGCTTGCAACAGAATCCGTCTCAATGATGGGAGTCAACTATGTCTAGTACGCTGCGAAACAGCATTGAATTCAAAGTATGGGCTCGTCACGCTCTGTTCACTGATCCGTTGACCAAGATTGGTGGCGAGAAGTGCTCTTATCACGTGCCGACCTATGAAGCGCTCAAAGGCATCGTCAAATCAATTTATTGGAAACCGACCCTGATCTGGGTGATCGATGAAGTCCGTGTGATGAAACGTATTCGCACACAAACCAAAGGAACCAAGCCGCTTGAATTCAGTGGAGGCAATACGCTCGCGATCTACACCTTCCTTGCCGATGTGGAATATCAAGTTCGAGCGCATTTTGAATGGAATCAGCATCGACCAGATCTGAAGTCAGATCAGATCGAAGGGAAACACTATACAGTTGCCAAACGCATGCTGGAGCGTGGTGGTCGGCAAGATATATTTCTCGGCACCAGAGATTGCCAAGGTTATGTCGAACCATGCGAATTCGGCAGCGGGACAGGCGAGTATGACGGAGCAGGTGAACTGGCTTTCGGCCTGATGTTTCATGGCTTCGACTATCCAGACGAAACCGGCGATGGCAATCTGCATTCCAGATTCTGGCGCCAGACGATGCGCGACGGCGTGATCAGCTTTGATCGCCCCGAGGACTGCCCAGTGCACAAGTTCGTGCGAACGATGAGTGTCAAACCATTTGGCATTGGCAAGAATATGCAGAGTGTTGAAGTCGAAATCACGCAGAACGGGGAGTTGTGATGAGCTGGCTGCAGAAACTGTACGAGACATACGATCGCTGTGCCGGGCATGAACCGGATGGGGCTGGAAAGCTGATGCCTATCAGTCACACGACGCAACAAGCACAGATTGAAGTCGTTCTGGATGACGCTGGAAACATTCAACGTGCCAGAGTACTTGACAAGAACGAAAGCAACACACTTATTCCTTGCACTGAAGAGTCTGGTGGGCGTGCAGGCAGCAAACCAGTAAATCATCCGCTATGCGACAAACTTCAATACCTTGCAGGTGATTTCACAAACTACGGCGGCATCGTAACTTCCGGCTATGCGTCTGAGCCCAAGGCCCCACATAAAGCTTACTGTGCCAGTTTGAATGCATGGGCCAATTCAGAGCATCAGCATCCAAAGCTTCATGCAATCCAAATGTACGTAATGAAAGGCAGTCTTCTGCAGGATCTGATCAACCACGGGATCTTGCATGTCGACACCAACAAATTAAAAACAGTTTGGGATGGCGACAAAGAAACAACTCCACCGATCTTCAAGGCCTTATCCAATACACAGACCCAAGACGATGCTTTTGTGCGCTGGAGTGTGGAACGGGCAGGAGATCCGGTCAGTGGCACTTGGCAAGATTCAGATTTAATTCACTCATGGATTTCACATTACCGGAACATTCAGACCAAAAGAGGCTACTGCATGGTAATGGGAGATGAAACAGCACTCGCTGTTCAACACCCGGCAAAGTTACGTCATGGCGGTGACAAGGCCAAACTAATATCAGCCAACGACTCAACAGGCTACACATTTCGCGGCAAGTTCATCGATTCTGATGAAGCCGTCGGGGTGGCTTTTGAAGTGACCCAGAAAGCACACAATGCGCTTCGCTGGTTAATCGGTCGTCAGGCCTATCACGACAAAGCATCAGGTCAAGTTTTTGTGGCATGGTCATGTGGCGGCCAATCAATACCAGATCCTTTTGCTAACACACTCGCTTTATTTGGCGCCGCAGATGAAGCATCGCCCCCGGCACAGGATACCGATGCAGGTCAAGCTTTCGCCATCCACCTAAAACACGCTATCGCAGGTTACAGAGCGCATCTTGATCCCACTGAAGACATCATGGTTCTAGGTCTCGACTCTGCCACTCCTGGCCGAATGGTAATCACTTTTTATCGAGAACTCAAAGGCTCTGAATTTCTCAGTCGGATTGAGGCTTGGCATAAGAAAATTGCTTGGCATCAGAATTTCAGCAAGGACAACAAATTCATTGGCGCCCCTTCTCCCCGTGATATTGCTGAAGCCGCATTTGGACGACGATTGGATGACAAGTTGCGCAAAGCAACTATCGAGCGTCTGTTACCTTGCATCGTTGATCAGCAACCGATTCCACATGATCTCATCATTTCAACGACACGCCGCACGAGCAATCGCGTTGGTCTAGATGCATGGGAATTTGAGAAGTGTTTAGGCATCGCTTGTGCTTTATTCAAAGGCCACCATACCGAAAGGAACTACCAAATGGCATTGGAGACTGATCGAACCACTCGGGATTATCTGTACGGATGTTTATTGGCAATTGCCGAAACCATCGAGAGTCGCGCATTATTTGTAGCGGGGGAGAAGCGCGACACAACTGCTGCACGATTGATGCAGCGGTTTTCAGATCGTCTATTTTCCACATGGAAAACCATCGAACTAGCCCTTGCGCCCTACAAATCACGCTTGCGGACCCAGCGCGCCGGCTTTCTATTCGAAATGGAACGATTGTTGGATGAAACCACAGCGAAGTTCAGTGGTAGCGACTACACCAATGACGCTTCACTTTCTGGTGAGTTTCTGCTTGGCTATCACTGCCAACGCTTGGCACTCAGAAAGAGCGCGACACCGGACGCAGAAACAGAGCCTACCGGCACCGACAACCAACCCAAGGAGTAAATAATGACTAGCCTGCAAAACAAGATCGATTTCGCGCTGGTACTGCGTGTCAAACACGCCAACCCGAACGGCGATCCACTGAATGGAAATCGTCCGCGCACTGACTATGGTGGACTTGGTGAAATCACTGATGTTTGTTTAAAACGCAAGCTACGCGACCGCCTGCAAGAAAGTGGGCAAATTATTTTTGTGCAATCTGATGATCGAAAGATCGACAACGAACCAAGCTTGCGTACACGCGCAGAGTCTGAAGTCAACGGGATTGGCAAGAAGGCTTTTGGCAAAGGATCAAAGAAGGAGGAAACTGCCAAATCAGCCTGCCAAAAATGGTTTGACGTGCGTGCATTCGGTCAAGTATTCGCCTTCGGCAAAGATGGCGATGCCAGTGGTGTATCTATCCCGATTCGCGGTCCCGTGACGGTACAGTCGGCATTCAGCAAAGAACCAGTGAGCATCACCAGCACGCAAATCACCAAAAGTGTCAGTGGTGAAGGTGACGGCAGTAAACGCGGCTCCGACACGATGGGTATGAAACACCGTGTAGACCTTGGCATTTATGAGTGCTACGGCAGCATCAATCCCCAGCTCGCCGAGCGAACCGGGTTCAGCGACGATGACGCCGAAATCATCAAAAGCATCCTACCCAAGCTTTTTGAAAACGATGCATCTTCAGCCCGACCGGATGGCAGCATGGAAGTACTGAAAGTCATCTGGTGGAAACACAACTGCAAATCAGGTCAGTATTCTTCCGCGAAGGTTCACCGCTCGCTAACGGTCAATGCCGATGGCAGCATCAGCCTGTCAAAACTCGACAATCTCGAACCTGAAGTAATTAAAGGGTTTTGAGTTTTTTATCATCTGCACATCATTTTGTGCAGACGGTGATAACTCATCGCTCGGCTCTTTAACAACCTGCCCCAATTTCTACCCACCCGCCCATCATGGAAGAGCCAGACCCCTTGCCACTTTCCGCGTTGCAGCACTGGGCATATTGTCCACGACAGTGCGGGCTGATCCATTTGGAGCAGTGTTTTGACGACAACTTGCATACCTTGCGTGGGCAGGCGGTGCACGCGCAGGTGGATCAGCCCGGCATGGAGTTGCGCAAGGGTTTACGTATCGAGCGTGCCTTGCCGGTCTGGAACGATGCGCACGGGTTGATCGGCAAAACCGATGCCGTGGAGTTTGATGCCAGCGGCACGCCGTATCCGGTTGAATACAAGCACGGCTCACGGCACAAGGCGGCCGATATTGCGGCGGCCGACGATGTGCAACTGGCTGGACAGGCACTCTGTCTGGCCGAGATGACCGGTCATGCAGTGCCGGAAGGCGCGCTGTATTACGCCAGTTCGAAACGTCGGCGGGTCGTGCCGATCACCCCCGCGTTGCTGGCACAAGTGGTCGATATCGCGGTGGTCGTGCGCGCCATGCTGACCAGTGGCGAACTGCCGGCCCCGACCAGTGATACCCGTCGCTGTCACGGCTGCTCATTGCGGGATCGCTGCCAGCCCGAGGCCTGGCGGCAATTTCATGCTGGCACGGATATGCGCGCCAGACTTTTCGATCCGGAGGCCTGATGCAACTCCTCAATACGCTGTATGTCACCTTGACCGACTGTTATCTGCGGCTCGATAACGACACCCTGCGGGTCGAGGTGGACCGGGAAGTCAAACTCAGGGTGCCGCTGCATCACTTGCAGGCTGTTGTGTGTTTTGGGCATGTCAATCTCAGCTCGCCGCTGATGCATCGCCTGGCCGAAGATGGTATTGCGCTGGTGCTGCTCGATAACAATGGCCGGTTCAAGGCACGCCTGGAAGGCGAGGTGAGCGGCAATGTGCTGCTGCGCCGCGCCCAACACCATGCAGTAGATAATGCAAGTTTCACGCTCGAAGCTGCGCGGGCCGTGGTAGCCGGCAAAGTGCGCAATCAGCGGCAGGTATTACAGCGGGGCGCACGCGATACCAAAGTTCAGGAAGACGAAACCAAACTGACTCGCGCCGCGCAAGACCTGGCCGCCAGTTTGCGTGCACTGCCTGACGCCACTGATCTGGACGTGCTGCGTGGTATTGAAGGCGAAGCGGCACGGACTTACTTTGAAGCGTTGAATCTGCTGGTGCGGCCCGATCAGCGCGAGCACTTCACGATGAACGGCCGCAGCCGCCGACCGCCACGTGATCGCATGAATGCGCTGCTGAGCTTTTTATATTCGATGTGGACAAACGATTGCCGCAGCGCCATCGAAGCGGCCGGGCTCGATCCGCAGCTGGGTTTTCTGCATGCGCTGCGGCCGGGCCGGGCGGCGTTGGCACTCGATTTGGTTGAAGAGTTTCGCCCGCTGGCCGACCGGCTTGCGCTCACACTGGTGAATCGTGGCCAGCTCGCACCGAAAGATTTTGTTGAACGCGAAGGCGGTGCCGTTTTGCTCGAAGGCGATGCGCGAAAAGCGGTGGTAGTGGCCTATCAAGAGCGCAAGCAGGAAGAATTGACGCATCCGCTGCTAGCCGAGAGTGTGCCACTCGGTGTGGTGCCACTGGTGCAGGCGCGTTTGCTGGCACGGCATGTGCGTGGCGAGTCCCCCAGTTATGTGCCGTTTGCCACCCGCTGAGAGGAAGTCACCATGCTGGTCATTGTCTGCTACGACGTGAATACCGAGGACCGGGCTGGCCGACGCCGACTGCGCAGGGTCGCAAAAACCTGCGAAAGCACGGGGCAGCGGGTGCAGAAGTCGGTGTTCGAGTGCCAAGTCAATCTGGCGCAAATGGAAGAACTGGAGCGCCGCTTGCTCAGTGAAATCGATATCAGCAGCGA
This sequence comes from Leptothrix sp. (in: b-proteobacteria), assembly GCA_041083665.1. Lineage (GTDB taxonomy): Bacteria > Pseudomonadota > Gammaproteobacteria > Burkholderiales > Burkholderiaceae_C > Sphaerotilus. The sequence continues at coordinate 1,826 of JBFPGZ010000034.1, read as the reverse complement.
TTGCCTGCGGCTGTATCGGATGGCCGACACGAAGGGCTGTGAAGTCCGTCAGCACGGCAACTTCCGGTCCGTCGATTTTGAAGATCCGTTGGTTCTGTGACGCAGCGTCATCCGCCGGACCTCTTCCGGCCAGATGGTTCTATGATCGCGTCTTGCGCGAACCCCGAGTGACCGCCTCAGCCCCTGTGAGGTTCGCGCACCGCGCAAGTCCTTGTCAGCAAAGGAAAACACTCATGCTAGTGATCAACGCCAACCCCGCACGCCGCTCCACGGCCGCCCGGTTCGCGCTGCACACTGGAATTTGTGTTGCCCCACGCCGACTTGGCAGCGCGGAGTCGCCCGCCTGAAATATGGTGGGCGTGGATTGAAACCCGCAGCTCGGCATCATGACCGACGTGGCGCTCGAGTCGCCCGCCTGAAATATGGTGGGCGTGGATTGAAACCGCTAAAGAGGGGTGCCCGATCACCGGTGTTCGCCTGTCGCCCGCCTGAAATATGGTGGGCGTGGATTGAAACATTGGTGGATCGTCCGATGCGCTCGCACACGTCCGTCGCCCGCCTGAAATATGGTGGGCGTGGATTGAAACATTGGTGGATCGTCCGATGCGCTCGCACACGTCCGTCGCCCGCCTGAAATATGGTGGGCGTGGATTGAAACGCTCGGTCGCCCGTCGTTCGCCACGGCGGTTTCGTCGCCCGCCTGAAATATGGTGGGCGTGGATTGAAACGCATCGCAGGGCAACCAGCGCGCCGTCATGCAGATGGTCGCCCGCCTGAAATATGGTGGGCGTGGATTGAAACAGTGCATCCCAGCGCGCCAGCGCACCATCCCACAGTCGCCCGCCTGAAATATGGTGGGCGTGGATTGAAACAGCCAGATCGCCTACCCGTTCCCGGCCGACTATGAGTCGCCCGCCTGAAATATGGTGGGCGTGGATTGAAACCGCGCTATCAGCGCCGACAGCGGCCAGTCGGGCCGTCGCCCGCCTGAAATATGGTGGGCGTGGATTGAAACAAATCTTTGGTGGCCGCCCCGATGTCCGAGGCCAGTCGCCCGCCTGAAATATGGTGGGCGTGGATTGAAACATCTTGGCCTTGGTAACGTCGTTGACGCCGCCGAGTCGCCCGCCTGAAATATGGTGGGCGTGGATTGAAACGAATTACTCGATGTTTGTGGCGGAGCGCGGGCGGGTCGCCCGCCTGAAATATGGTGGGCGTGGATTGAAACCACCTGACCCCATCAACAGAGACCACACCCCATGTGTCGCCCGCCTGAAATATGGTGGGCGTGGATTGAAACGACTTTGTATTTGCCGGCGCTGATGAGGTCGATGCGTCGCCCGCCTGAAATATGGTGGGCGTGGATTGAAACCGCCTTTACCGGCCTCAAGCCGGCGGCGGCACGGGTCGCCCGCCTGAAATATGGTGGGCGTGGATTGAAACCTGTGGGGCGCACCCGGCCCGCCAGTGCATCTGGTGTCGCCCGCCTGAAATATGGTGGGCGTGGATTGAAACGGTCTCGATCAGGCCCAGCTTTTGGGCGGTGCTCGTCGCCCGCCTGAAATATGGTGGGCGTGGATTGAAACACCACTACATGCATCAGTCCATCCATCACCTCCGTCGCCCGCCTGAAATATGGTGGGCGTGGATTGAAACGCACTATTACCGGCAGCGAGCTGCGGCCAACCCGGTCGCCCGCCTGAAATATGGTGGGCGTGGATTGAAACATATAACCGGTGGCGATGTTGTTCCGTCTCCAACGTCGCCCGCCTGAAATATGGTGGGCGTGGATTGAAACCGCAAGGTCGCGGGGGTCTGGTGATGGC
>JBFPGZ010000056.1:0-13987 GCA_041083665.1 Leptothrix sp. (in: b-proteobacteria) | reverse complement strand
CCGCCGTGGCGCGCGCCACCGCCCAGCCGGCCGGCCAGGCCTGAGCCGCCAACGGTCGCCGCCAGCCCGCCGCCCCAGGAGCCCACCATGCCGACCCTGAACACCCAGCCCAACTTCCACACCCCGGGCGTGCAGCCGCTGCACGCCTTCACGCCCGGCGACGACTTCTACGAAGCCCTGATCGAGACCCACCGCAACTTGAGCGACGAAGCCAGCCGGCTCGTCAACGCCCGCCTGATCCTGCTGCTGGCGAACCAGATCGGCGATCTGGGCGTGCTGCGCGAAGCGCTGGCCGCCGCGCGCGCCGGCGTCGAAGTGGGCGCGGCAGCCAGCGCACCCGCCTGACTCGGCTCCGCCCTGACCGGCCCTGCCTCAGCACCTGATCTGACCGCCAACCGACAGCGTCACCGCCGACATGACCAACCTGCTCAACCCCACACACAACCCGGCGCTGACCAGCTGGGTCGCCTCCGCCCAGGCGCCCGGCACCGACTTCCCGATTCAGAACCTGCCCTACGCCAGGCTGCGGCGCGCCGGCAGTGCCGAGCCGTGGCGCATCGGCGTGGCGATCGGCGACCAGGCGCTCGACCTGGCGGCGGCTGCCGCGCTGCCGATCTGGCCGGCCGACATGGCCGCTGCACTCGCACCGCTGGCCGCCGGTGACTTGAACGCTTTCATGGCACTGGGCCGAGCTGCCTGGCGCAGCGTGCGTGCAGCGCTGAGTGCCGCCTTGGCCGCTGGCAGCGCACAGCAGGCAGCACTCGCAGCCTGCCTGATCGCGCAGGATCAGCTCGAATTCAGCCTGCCCTGCCGCATCGGCGACTACACCGACTTCTACACCGGCATCCACCACGCCACGACGGTCGGCAAGCTGTTCCGCCCCGACAACCCGCTGCTACCGAACTACAAGTGGCTGCCGATCGGCTACCACGGCCGCAGCTCGTCGATCGGCGTCAGCGGCCAGAGCTTCCGTCGCCCGCAAGGCCAGTTCAAGGCGCCGGATCAGGAGCTGCCGCAGTTCGGCCCGTGTCGTCGGCTCGACTACGAGCTGGAGCTGGGCCTGCTGATCGGCCCCGGCAACGCCGCCGGCGAGCCGATCGGCATCAACGCTGCCGAAGATCAGCTGTTTGGCGTCGTGCTGCTGAACGACTGGTCGGCGCGCGACGTGCAGGCCTGGGAATACCAGCCGCTCGGGCCGTTCCTGGCCAAGAACTTCGCGACGACCATCTCGCCGTGGGTGGTGAGCTTCGAGGCGCTGGCGCCGTACCGCCGGCCCTTCGCCCATCCGGCCGAGGATCCGCAGCCGCTGCCGTACCTCGACAGCGCTTTCAACCGCACGCACGGCGCGCTCGACGTGCAGCTCGAAGTCTGGCTGCAGACCGCCGCGATGCGCGCGCGCGGCGAACCAGCCGTGCGCCTGAGCGAATCGAACTACCGCGACGCCTACTGGACAGCGGCGCAACTGGTCACGCACCACAGCGTCGGCGGCTGCAATCTGCAGCCGGGCGATCTGCTCGGCACCGGCACGCTCTCAGGCCCGGCGCCCGAACAAGGCGGCTCGCTGCTGGAGCTGTCCAGCGGCGGCAAGCAGCCGCTCACCTTGCCGAACGGCGAGCAGCGCACCTTCCTGCTCGACGGCGACATGGTGACGTTGCGCGGCCACTGCAGCCAGCCAGGTACCGCCAGCCTCGGCTTCGGCCTGTGCAGCGGCACGGTACTGCCAGCTCCGGCGCCCTGAGCACGCCATATCAGGGTTCACCTTGACATCAGTCAGTTTGGATCTGATGTAAATTGCTTGCTCATGATAAGCATGCTGATTGTTATACGCACTAACCCTGTGGCATGCCGCAAGCGCATAGCTGCTATGGCCTGACCCCCACTGCCCGGGGTTCTGGCCCAGCACCAGAATCAGCACCTGACGGCCCTCAGGGTTTTCCGGCAAGGACATCACTAACACATTAGTGATCAAATCACCCGGCCCTGAACACCCGTTTCTGACACCAGAGGAGACACTCCCATGAAGTCCCGTTTTCTGCTTGCCGGTCTGCTGGCCCTGATCGCCCACGCGGGCGTGCAGGCCCAGGAAGTGACTCTGAAGTTCTCGCACTTCCTGCCGCCCAACTCCAACTTCCACAAGTTCGTGCTGGAGCCCTGGTGCGCCAGCATTGCCAAGGATTCGGGCAACAAGCTGAAGTGCCAGGCCTATCCGGCGCTGCAGCTGGGCGGCACGCCACCGCAACTGGCCGATCAGGTCAAGAACGGCGTGTCGGACATCGTCTGGACCTCGCCGAGCTACTCGACCGGCCGCTTCCCGCGCACCGAGGCGCTGGAGCTGCCCTTCACGATGCCGGCGGGCGGCCTGGCCGGCAGCCGAGCGATGTGGGAGTACTACGAAAAACACGGCCAGGAAGATTTCAAGGACTTCCACGTGCTGGCCATCTTCAGCGCCAGCAACGTGGTGCTGAGCACCGCCAACAAGCCGATCCTGTCGGCCGATGGCTTCAAGGGCGTCAAGCTGCGCAGCCCGTCGCGCTTTGCGGCGCTGTTCCTGACCGCGCTGGGCGGCACTCCCGTCAACATGCCGGTGGCGCAGGTCACCGAAGCGATCTCCAAGGGCGTGCTGGACGGCGCCATGGCACCGTGGGAAGTGCTGCCGGCCACCAAGATCGACGAGGTCACCAAGTACCACATGGAAGGTCAGGCCAAGGAACCCGGTTTCACGCAGACGCCGATGGCGATCCTGATGAACAAGGCCAAGTACGACAGCCTGGCACCGGAGCTGAAGGCCGCGATCGACAAGAACAGCGGCCTGGCGCTGGTCGAGCTGACCGGCAAGGTCTGGGACCAGGGCAATGAGGACGCACGCAAGAAGATCGTCGCGCAAGGCAACAAGGTGCTGGTGATCAAGCCGGAAGACTATGCGGCGATGAAGAAGGCCTCGGCCGGCGTCGAAGCCGACTGGATCAAGCAGGCTGATGCACGCGGCCTGGACGGCAAGAAGCTGGCCGCCGACGTGCACGCGATCGGCGCCAAGTACCTGCCGAAGTAAACCGGCCACGCGCTTTGGCCGCCCTGCCCGACCAGGCCGTTCCTCCTGAAGGAGTTTTCAATGCTCATCCGACTGAACGGCCTGGCTCGCGGCCTGCTGGCCGCCGCACTGCCGCTGCTGCTCGGTGCAGGGGCCGCCCAGGCCCAGACCGTGACGCTCAAGTTCACGCACTTCCTGCCGTCCACCGGCAACTTCCAGCGCTTCATCGCCGAGCCGTGGTGCGCGGCGATCGCGAAGGACTCCGGTGACCGGCTGGCCTGCCAGATCTACCCGTCGCTGCAGCTCGGCGGCACGCCGGCGCAGATTCCGGATCAGGTCAAGAACGGCGTGGCTGACATCGGCTGGACCTCGCCGAGCTTCGCCACCGGGCGCTTCCCGCGCACCGAGGCGCTGGAGCTGCCCTTCTCGCTGCCGCCCGGCGGCCTGGCCGGCTCGCGTGCGATGTGGGAGTACTACCAGAAGCACGCCCAGGACGACTACAAGGATTTCAAGGTGCTGGCGGTGTTCAGCGCCAGCAATGTCGTCATCAGCACCGCCTCGAAGCCGATCCTGACCGCCGATGACTTCAAGGGCCTGAAGCTGCGCAGCCCGTCGCGCTTTGCGGCGCTGCTGATCACCGCGCTGGGCGGCACGCCCGTCAATCTGCCGGTGGCGGCGATCACCGAGTCGATCTCGAAGGGCGTGGTCGACGGCGCGATGGCGCCGTGGGAGATCCTGCCGACCACCAAGATCGACGAGGTCACCAAGTACCACATGGAAGGCCTGCCGAACCAGCCCGGCTTCACGCAGACGCCGATGGCGATCCTGATGAACAAGGCCAAGTACGACAGCCTGCCGGCCGACCTGAAAGCCGTGATCGACAAGCACAGCGGCGCGGCGCTCTCGGACCTGGCCGGCAGCGTCTGGGACCAGGGCAACGACGCCGCCCGCAAGAAGATGACCGCGCAGGGCAACAAGGTGCTGGTCATCAAGCCGGCCGACTATGAAGCGATGAAGAAGGCCGGCGCTGGCGTCGAAGCCGACTGGATCAAGCAGGCCACAGCACGCGGCCTGGACGGCGCCCGGCTGGCCGCCGACGTGCACGCCATCGGCGCCAAGTACCTTTCCAAATGACCTTGAACTTGCACCCACACTGCCATGGCTGAACTCATTCCGGACGACCACCAGCCCACCTCGCCGACGCCTTCGGGCGGCGTGCTGGGCCTGCTCAACCACGTCACCACCTGGTGGGGACTGGCCGGCGGTGCAGTGTTCTGCGCCCTGGTGCTGATGTCGATCGTCTCGATCGTCGGCCGCAAGCTGTTCGATGCGCCGATCCAGGGCGACATGGAGCTGCTGCAGATGGGCGCGGCGGTCGGCTCGGCGGCCTTCCTGCCGCTGTGCGAGCTGCACGATCACCACATCAAGGTCGATGCGCTGACCACCTGGATGCACCCGCGCGGCCGCGCAGCGCTCGACACGCTGGGCCACGCGCTGCTGCTCGTCGTGGCGCTGCTGCTGGTCTGGCGCACCGGCCTGTACACCGTCGAAGCCAAGGAAAACATGGAAGTCTCGACCCTGATGCTGGTGCCGATCTGGTGGCCGGTGCTGCTGCTGGTGCCCAGCTTCGTGCTGCTGGCGCTGGCCGCGCTGCACCGCACCATGGTGTCCCTGCAACTGGCCCTGGGAGCGCAAGCATGAGCGGCATGGCGATCGGACTCTGGATCTTTGCCGGCCTGCTGGTGCTGCTGGCGCTGCGCGTGCATGTCGGCGTGGGCATGTTCATCGGTGGTTCGGCGGCGTTTCTGGCCATGAACGGTGGCGACCCGAACGCGCTGCTGTTCACGCTGAACCACCTGGCCTATGCGCGCTTGTCGAACTACGACCTGGCGGTGATTCCGCTGTTCATGCTGATGGGTCAGTTCGCCACCCACGGCGGCTTGTCCAAGGCGCTGTTCCGCTGCGCTGCGGCCTTCCTCGGCCACTGGCGCGGCGGCCTGGCGATGGCCGCCACCGGCGCCTGCGCCGGCTTTGGCGCGATCTGCGGCTCCTCGCTCGCCACCGCCGCGACGATGGCGCAGGTGGCGCTGCCCGAGCTGCGCGCGCACGGCTACTCGGGGCGCCTGGCCACCGGCACGCTGGCCGCCGCCGGCACGCTGGGCATCCTGATCCCGCCCTCGGTGCCGCTGGTGATCTACGCCGTGCTGACGCAGGAGTCGATCGGCAAGCTGTTCGTCGCGGCGGTGGTGCCGGGCATCATCGCCACGATCGGCTACATGCTGGTGATCCGCCTGGTCGTCACGCTCAACCCCAACGCCGGACCGGCCGCCGCCAAAGCCAGCTGGGCCGAAAAGCTCAGCGCGCTGGTCGGCGTGATCCCGGTCATGCTGGTGTTCGTGGTGGTGATCGTCGGCATCTACGGCGGCTGGGCCAACCCGACCGAAGCGGCCTCGATCGGCGCGGCAGCCTGCGGCGGCCTGGCCATCGTCAAGGGCGGCATGCGCTGGCCCGGCATCCGCCAGAGCCTGATCGGCACCGCGCACGCCACCGCGATGATCTTCCTGGTGCTGCTCGGCGCGGATCTGCTCAACTCCGGCCTGGCCGTGACGCAGCTGCCGACCGAGCTGGCCGAGTGGGTCAAGCACAGCGGCATGCCGCCGCTGGCAGTGCTGGTGGCGATTCTGGTGGTCTACGTCGGCCTGGGCTGCGTGATGGACTCGCTGGCGATGATCCTGCTGACCATCCCGATCTTCTATCCGATGGTGATGGGCCTGGAGTTCTGGGGCATGAGCGTGCCGGACAAGTCGATCTGGTTCGGCATCCTCGCGCTGATGGTGGTCGAGATCGGCCTGGTGCACCCTCCCGTCGGCATGAACCTGTTCATCATCCAGAAACTCGCCAAGGACGTGCCCTACATCGAGACTGCCAAGGGCGTGATGCCGTTCCTGGCCTCCGATTTCATCCGCATCGGTTTTCTGGTGTTCTTCCCGACGCTGTGTCTGGGGCTGGTGCACGCGATGGCGTGAAGGCACCCACGGCAGGTCGCGCCGGGTATCCGGGCGACCTAGCCGATCAGCTTGTAGACCGGCAGAGTGATCGCCAGCAGCGGCACCGTCAGGAAATCGATGACCGGCGGCAACACATCCAGCGACATCTGGTAGACATCGTACAGATCGCCATGCAGACCGGTCTCCTGGCCGGTTTTCTGGTACAGATTGATCGCCACCTTGGCGGCGAACTCCAACGGTATCTGCACACCGGCGCACAAGGCGTCTGAATACTGGTTGCTGATCCAGCAATCCATCTGCGTCTGACGGTCGGCACCACTGAACAGCAGAAAATGCGCCGTGACGGTCGGGCCACTGCTGTTGGCCGCATCACTGACCGTCACATGCAGCACCAAACCCACCGTTGACCAGACCCTGAAAAGCTGCGTCGGGCCGTGGGAGTTTGCCGAAAAATACTGGCTCACCACCAAATCACTGCGGCTGCCGTCAGTTTGCAAGGTCACTGATGTGACGGCACCCTGCCCCGACTCACCACCGCCGCAACTGGTCAGCAGGACGGTCGCCAACAACAGCAGGAGTCTGATTTTTTGCATTCCACGTCCCCGCCGCACTCAATCACCTCGCCGGCATCAATACCAAAAATAGTCACTTGGCATTGAAAAATGTTTGTGCCTGAACCATTTCAGCGTGAAACGTTGTATGGGTATGCCATTCATCAGTTTCATTTTTCCGGAACCGCACAATCTTCTTTTCAATGTCAAATTCATAGAATGGATAAACTTGGCGGAGATTGAAGGCAGCGGCTGGAGGAAATGCCAAGGTATCGAACACCATGTACAACCCATTCAACTTGAGCGGCAGAATGCCAAAGAACGGCTCATAGCCGGGTGCCTGCGCCCGAAACTCGTAATCACCGAAGCTGGTGGACTGGTAAGTTTCGGTGCGTGGTGCCACGGTTTGCGTGCTCGACCGGACATCGATCGTCGCACCCGCCTGCGCAGCGCTGATGGTTGTGGTGGCGGCGCAAGCGGACAACAGCCATCCGAGCACCACAGCAAAACCAGCCCAAAACAAACGTCTCATGGCCTTCCTCCTTTGACGGTCCAGCGGCCCACATCCAGCCCGTGCCATGCAGTGATTTGTCCTTCCAGCCACATTTCAGATGCGAGGTTTCTCTGCACTTCACGATCCCGCAAAAACAGGATACGCGTCAAGTTTACAGATCGTCCAGCAAGGAAAACCCGCAAGTTGTCGCCCGATCCGGCGCTTGCGGTCGACCCCCCGGCATGCTTGGCCGGAGCTGCCAGTCCAAGTGATGGAAGGCAAAGACGCCCGCCAGATGTGTTCGCTGCGGGCGCATGCGCATAAACAAGCAACCCGCAGCAACCAGCAAAGCTGACTACTGCGGGTCCGGCTGATCAATGCAGCAAGTGATTACTTGGCGCTGAAAAACTCTCTTGCACGCACCATCTCGGCATCAAGCGGAACATAGGTGCTCCATTCGTCACCTTCCTTGTACCGATACTTGACAACCTTCTTTTCGACATCAAAGTTGTAGAACGGATAAACCTCGCGCAGATTGAAGAACATGGCCGGCGCAAAGAACAAGATATCTACCGCCAGATAGCCGCCATTGAACTTGAGCGGTAGCACACCGTAGAACGGTTCATGGCCTGGCGCCTGCGCCCGAAACTCGTAATTGCCGAAACTGGTTGCTGAGTAAGACTCGGTGCGTGGCGCCACGGTCTGCGCGCTCGATTTGACATCAATCGTCGCACCCGCTTGCGCAGCACCGAGCGTTGTGGTCGCCGCACAAGCAGACAACAATAAACCGACCACCACGGCAAAAATAGCCAGAAATAAACGTCTCATGATTCCTCCTTCTTACGACCAATCAACATCAAGCCCATATCGTGCAGACAATTATCCACTCATCATAATTCAAGGCGGTAACTCACTGCATTCCATGTTTGACAGAAACAGGATACTAGCCAAATTTGCAGGTCGTCCAGCAAGAAAACTCCGCCATTTGTCGCCCGTCAACCTCCGAGTGCTTTCCACAACGCCACTCGATTGACCTGCTCGGCCAGACGGGTCTGCACCACGGCTTGTTCGGCCGCGAAGAGGTTGCGCTGGGCGTCCTGGCGGTCCAGTTCGCTGGCGGCGCCGTGCTGGTAGCGCAGTTCGGTCAGACGGTTGATGTCGCGGGCGGCCACGAGCAGCTGTTGCTGGGCGGCGAGCTGGTCGCGCCAGGTGGCCAGGCCGGCCAGCGCATCGGCGGTGTCACGGAAGGCGCTTTGCACCGCCTTTTCGTACTGCGCCACCGCGATGTCGCGGCTGAGTTTGGCCGCATCCAGATTGGCCTGGTTGCGGCCCGAATCAAAGATGGTCAGCAAGGCCTGCGAGCTGAGGGTCCAGGCGAAGTGGCCGGGTGACAGCAGATCGCCCAGCACGCTGGCGGCTTGGCCGGCGCTGGCGGTGAGCGTGATGCGCGGGAAGAACGCCGCGCGCGCCGCGCCGATGTTGGCGTTGGCGCCAATGAGCTGTTGTTCGGCCTGCACCACGTCCGGGCGGCGCAGCAGCACGTCCGACGACAAACCGACCGGCACATCGGCCAGCCAGCCGGGATCGGCCGCCAGTTCGGGGCCGGCGGCTGAAGCCGCAGCGCTCGGGGCCGCTGCCGTCTGTGGTGCAGCCACCGGCAGCAGCTCGGCCGGCACCGGGCCGCCGAGCAGCAACGCCAGCGCGTTCTGGTCCTGGCTGCGCTGACGGCTCAGCTGCACCTGCGTCGTGCGTGCTTGCGCCACCAGACTCAGCGCCGACTGCAGCTCCAGCTGCGAAGCGGCGCCGGCGTCGGCCTTCAGCTGCGTCAGCTTGAAGCTGCCTTCGCGGCTGGCCAGCGTGCGCTCGGCCACCGCCAGCAGTTCGGCATCGGCGGCCAGGCTCAGGTAGCTGGAGGCCACCGCGCCGACCAGCGCCAGCTCGGCACTGCGCCGGCCGGCTTCGGTGGCGAGCAGTTGCGCCTTGGCGGCGTCGTTCAAGTTGGCGATGCGGCCAAAGAAATCAGCCTCCCAGCTGCTCACCTGCAAGCCAGCGGTGAAGGAGTTGGTTTCCTTGCCGTTGGTGATGCTGGGCGCCCGCCCCGCAGTGAGGCCGGCGCCAATGGTGGGATAGCGATCAGCCGCCACCACGCCTGCTTGGGCGCGCGCGCGCTCGACGTTCAGCATCGCGACGCGCAGATCGCGGTTGTTGGCGAGCGCCTGCTGCACCAGCTGGCGCAGCGGCGCCGACTGGATGAAATCAGTCCAGGCCAGCGGCGCGGCTGATTGGCCAGCCGGCGCGGACGCGGCGATTGAGGCCGCAGCCGGCAGCTCAGCCGGAATCGGTGCTGCCGGGCGCTGGTAGCTCGGCGCCAGGTTGGCGCAGCCGGCCAGCAGCAGCGCACCGATCAGTGGCAGCAGCGTGGCACGGGCGCGCCGGGATTTTTGAAGACTCGCCATGGTCAATGCTTCCCTTGGTTCAGCGCCGCAGCCACGGCATCGGTGCTGGGAGAGGACAGCGCCGTGCTGTGCGGTGCCGTGTGGCCGCCCGGGAACAGTCGGCGCACGACGACAAAGAAGATCGGCACGAAGAACACCGCCAGCACCGTCGCGGTGAACATGCCGCCCATCACGCCGGTGCCGATGGCGCGCTGGCTGGCCGAGCCGGCGCCGGTCGAGATCGCCAGCGGCAGCACGCCGAGGATGAAGGCGAACGAGGTCATGATGATCGGCCGGAAGCGCAGGTGGCAGGCCTCCAGCGTCGCTTCGAGCAGGCTCTTGCCTTCGGCCTGCAGATCCTTGGCGAACTCGATGATCAGGATGGCGTTCTTGGCGCTCAGGCCGATGATGGTGATCAGGCCGACCTTGAAGTAGACGTCGTTGGGCATGTCACGCAGCCAGACGCCGGTGAGCGAGCCGAGGATGCCGAGCGGCACCACCAGCAGCACCGCGACCGGGATGCTCCAGCTCTCGTACAGCGCTGAGAGGCACAGGAACACCGCCAGCATCGAGAACGCCAGCAGGATCATGGCTTGCGAGCCGGAGAGCTTTTCTTCGCGCGACTGTCCCGTCCACTCGTAGGCGAAGCCGGGCGGCAGTTGCGCGACCAGGCGCTCCATCTCGGCCATCGCCTCGCCGGTGCTGTAGCCCTTGGCGGCGTCACCGGAGATCTTCATCGCCGGGTAGCCGTTGTAGCGCACCGTCTGCACCGGGCCCTTGACCCAGCGCGTCGTCGCGAAGGCCGAGAACGGCACCTGCTGGCCCTTGGCGTTGCTGACGAACAGCTTGAGCAGATCGTCGGGCTGCATGCGGGCCGGCGCGTCGGCCTGCACCACCACCCGTTGCAGGCGGCCGGCGTTCGGGAAGTCGTTCACGTAGGCCGAGCCGAAGGCGATGGCCAGCGTGCTGGCGATGCTGTCGTAGCTCACGCCCAGCGCCGCTGCCTTTTCGCGGTCGATGTCGAGCTTGACCTGCGGCGCATCTTCCAGGCCGTCGGGGCGCACGCCCTGCAGGATCTTGCTCTGGCTCGCCATGCCGAGCATCTGGTTGCGCGCCGCCAGCAACGCGTCGTGGCCCAGCCCGGCGCGGTCCTGCAGCCGGAAGCTGAAACCGGTCGCGGTGCCCAGTTCCGGAATCGGCGGCGGCGAGAGCGGGAAGATGAAGGCGTCGCGCACCTGCATCAGCGCGCCGAAGGCCCGCCCGGCCAGCGCCTGCGCGGTGTGCTCGGCGCCAGCGCGCTCATCCCAGTCCTTCAGCGGCACGAAGGCCAGCGCGGCGTTCTGGCCGGCGCCCGAGAAGCTGAAACCCGTCACGCCGACCACCTTGTCGACCTCGGGCTGCTTGAGGAAGAAGCCTTCGACCTGCTGCAGCACCGCCTCGGTACGGCTGATGGTCGCGCCCGGCGGCAGCTGCACGTTGACGATCAGGTAACCCTGATCCTCATTCGGCAGGAACGAGGTCGGCAGCTTGGTGTACAGAAAACCGACCGCGCCCAGCACCGCGCCGTAGATGACCAAATAGCGCCCGGCCTTGCGGATCACGCGCGCCACCAGACCTTCGTAGCCGTGCGTGGTGCGCTTGAAGGCGCGGTTGAACCAGCCGAAGAAACCGCGCTTCTCGTGGTGCTCCGGATCGACCGGTTTCAGCAGCGTGGCGCACAACGCCGGTGTGAGCGACAGCGCCATCAGCGCCGAGAACAGCATCGACGCCACCATCGACAGCGAAAACTGCCGGTAGATGTTGCCCACCGAGCCGGCAAAGAAGGCCATCGGCACGAACACCGACACCAGCACCACCGTGATGCCGATGATGGCGCCGGTGATCTGGCCCATCGCCTTGCGCGTCGCCTCGACCGGGGAGAGGCCCTCCTCGGCCATGATGCGCTCGACGTTTTCCACCACCACGATGGCGTCATCGACCAGGATGCCGATCGCCAGCACCATGCCGAACAGTGTCAGCACGTTGATCGAGAAGCCCGCCGTCAGCATGACGGCGAAGGTGCCCATCAGCGCCACCGGCACGACGATGGTCGGGATCAAGGTGTAGCGGAAGTTCTGCAGGAACAGGAACATCACCACGAAGACCAGCGCGATGGCTTCGGCCAGCGTGTGGATGACCTTCTCGATCGAGATGCTGACGAACTTGGAGCTGTCGTACGGCACCTCGTAGCTCACACCTTCCGGCATGTACTGCTGCAACTCGGCCATGCGCGCCTTGATGGCCTTGGCGGTGGCCAGCGCATTGCCGCTCGGCGCCAGCTGCACGCCGATGCCGGTGGCGGTGACGCCGTTCAGGCGCGAGGTGGTGGCGTAGGCGGCGCCGCCCAGCTCGATGCGCGCGACATCCTTCAGGCGCACGCTGGAGCCGTCGGCATTGGCGCGCAGCAGGATCTGGCCGAACTCGGCCGGCGTGCTGAACTGGCCACTGACGTTGACGGTGGCGTAGACGGTCTGCTCGCGCGGATTGGGCGTGCCGCCGACCGAACCGGCCGAGACCTGCACGTTCTGGCTGCGGATTGCGCTCACCACATCCGCGCTGCCCAGGCCGTAGCCGACCAGCTTGGCCGGTTCGATCCAGACTCGCATGGCGCGCTCGGTGCCGAACAGCTGGGCTTGGCCGACGCCCGGCACCCGCAGCAGTTCCGGCTGGATGTTGCGCGCCGCGTAGTCGCCCAAGGCCACCGGGTCGTAGGCCGGGTTCTTGGACGTCAGCATCACGAACAGCAGGAAGTTGGAGCGCGCCTTGTCGACCCGCACGCCCTGCTGCACCACGGCCGACGGCAGACGCGGCGTGGCGCGACTGAGGCGGTTCTGCACCTCGATCTGCGCGATGGCCACATCGGTGCCGGGCTCGAAGGTCACGGTGATGGTGCCGGAGCCGTTCGCGTCAGCGCTCGACTCCATGTAGATCAGCGCGGGCGCGCCGTTCAGCTCCTGCTCGATGACGGCCAGCACGCTGTCTTCCAGCACCTGCGCCGAAGCACCCGGATAGGCGGTGCTGATGACGATGGATGGCGGCGCCACCGTCGGGTACTGCGCCACCGGCAGCTTGGTGATCGCCGCGCCACCCAGCACCAGGATGAACAGCGCGATCACCCAGGCAAAGATCGGCCGGTCGATGAAAAATTGTGATGACATGAATCAGCCCTTTCAGCGGCTGGCCGCGCTGCTGGCGGCCGGACCTGCCGCACCGCCGGCAGCGGGGGCGCCGCCCGGCGTCCACGGCACCGGCGTGACCGGCGACTTGGGCCGCATCTTCTGGAAGCCATCGACGATGACCTGCTCGCCAGGCTTCAGGCCGCCCAGCACGACCCAGTTGGCGCCGTTGGCGCCACCGATCTTGACCGGACGCGGCGCGGGCAGGCCGCCCTCGCCGACCACCAGCACCGTGTCGCCCGCGCCACCGCGCGTGACGGCCTGCTGCGGCACCAGCATGCCGGCGTCGGTCTGCGCCTGCGCCAGGCGCACCTTCACGTACAGCCCCGGCAGCAGCGCGCCGTCCGGATTGGGCAGCTCGGCGCGCAGCGTGACCTGGCCGGAAGTCGGGTCCACCGTCAGATCGGAGAACAGCAGCTTGCCGGGCAGCTTGTATTCGGTGCCGTCGTCCAGCACCACCCGCACCTCGGCACCCGAGCCGCCGACGCGCTTGAACTGGCCCGATTCGAAGGCGCGGCGCAGCTTGAGCGCGTCCGAAGCCGACTGCGTGAAGTTGACGTACATCGGGTTGGTCTGCTGGATCAGCGCCAGCTGGGTGGCTTCGCCCTGGCCGACCAGCGCACCTTCAGTCACCAGCGCGCGGCCGATGCGGCCGGCGATCGGCGCCTGCACCGCCGCGTAATCGACGTTCAGGCGCGCGGTCTGCACGGCGGCCTTGGCGGTGGCGACATCGGCCTCGGCCTGCTTGACCGCCGTCTGCGTCGCGACCCATTCGGTCTGGCTGATCGCCTTGGCGGTGGCGAGCGCTTCGTTGCGCTCGAAGGTGGCACGCGCCTGGGCCAGATTGGCCTCGGCCTTGGCCTGCGTGGCCAGCGCGCTGTCGAGCGCGGCGCGGTAGACGGCAGCGTCCAGCTGGAACAGCGACTGGCCGGCCTTGACCTCAGCGCCTTCGGTGAAGAGGCGCTTTTGCACGATGCCCGCCACGCGGGCGCGCACTTGCGCGGTGCGCCAGGCTTCCAGCCGGCCCGGCAACTCGGTGTTGATGGCCACCGCCGCCGGCTGCACCGTGATCACCCCGACCGCTGGCGGCGGCGGCATGCCACCACCCGCACCGCCGGGCGCGGCGGCCGCGCCACCGCCCTGCCCGCCGCCACAGGCGGACAGAACCAGCGCCGCCGCCACGGCCAAGCTGGCCAGCCGCAGTTCCCGCCCGAGCCGGGCAGGTTTCAAGGAAAGAGAGTGAGCGCGCATCAGAGC
>JBFPGZ010000052.1:0-14034 GCA_041083665.1 Leptothrix sp. (in: b-proteobacteria) | reverse complement strand
GGTTAAGCCTGATGACCATAGCGAGGTGGTCCCACCCCTTCCCATCCCGAACAGGACCGTGAAACACCTCAGCGCCGATGATAGTGCGCATTGCGCGTGTGAAAGTAGGACATCGTCAGGCTAATATTAAAAATGCCCTTCAGCAGACCGCTGGAGGGCGTTTTGCTTTGTATTTTCGAAACCATCGGATCGCCGCAACGGACGGATTCGAGCAAATAAAAAGGGTGCCGCAAGGCACCCTTTCTGCGTTCAGTGACCGGAGGCAGCAGACCTTACGGTCTGCGGCGAATCACAGCACCTTGACGATGGCGTCGGCCACATAGTCGAGGTTCTTGCTATTCAGCGCGGCGACGCAGATGCGGCCCGAATCGACGCCGTAGACGCCGAATTCGCCACGCAGACGCACCATCTGATCCTTGTTCAGGCCGGAATAGCTGAACATGCCCTTCTGACGGGTGATGAAACTCAGGTCGTCCTTGACGCCGGCGGCGGTGAGTTTCTCGACCAGTGCCACGCGCATTTCCTTGATACGCACGCGCATGCCGGCGAGTTCACCTTCCCATTGCGTGCGCAATTCCGGCGTGTTGAGCACCGTGGCGACGATTTGAGCGCCGTGCGTCGGCGGGTTGGAATAGTTGGTGCGGATCACGATCTTCAGTTGCGACAGCACGCGCGAGGTTTCTTCCTTGCTGGTGCAAACCACCGACAGCGCGCCGACGCGTTCGCCGTAGAGCGAGAAGCTCTTCGAGAACGAGGTCGAGACGAAGAAGTCCAGACCAGCGGCGACGAATTGCTGAATCACGGCGCCGTCTTCGGCAATGCCTTCACCAAAACCTTGGTAAGCCATGTCGAGGAAAGCGACCAGGTCACGGCTCTTGACGGCATCGACCACCTGAGCCCACTGCTCGGTGGTGATGTCGTAGCCGGTCGGGTTGTGGCAGCAGGCGTGCAGCACGAAGATGGTGCCGGCCGGGGCGCTGTTGAGCGCAGTCAGCATGCCGTCGAAGTTGATGCCCTTGTTGGCGGCGTCGTAGTACGGATAGGTGCCGACCTCGAAGCCGGCGTTGACGAAGATGGCGCGGTGGTTTTCCCAGGAAGGGTCCGAGATCAGCACGGTGGCGTTCGGATTGACCTTCTTCAGGAAGTCGGCGCCGATCTTCAGGCCGCCGGTGCCGCCGATGGCTTGCACGGTGGCGACACGGCCACCGGTCACCACCTCGCTGCTGGCGCCGAACACCAGACCTTGCACGGCCTTGTCATAGGCGGCGATGCCGTCGATCGGCAGGTAACCGCGCGGCTTGGGCTCGGCCATCATCTGCGCTTCAGCGGCGCGCACGCAGGCCAACAGCGGCAGCTTGCCGTTGTCGTCGTAGTAGACGCCGACACCGAGGTTGACCTTGGCAGGGTTGCTGTCCGCACCGAACTGTTCGTTCAGACCCAGGATCGGGTCGCGGGGGGCCATTTCGACGGAGGAGAAGAGGGACATGGAAGTGCGGTGCCGTGGTAGTGGGATGGAAAGCGTGACCGCGCTACGGTACGCTCAAGAGTTTTCACTGATTTTACTGGCGGAGCGCGTGCCCATGTCCGAGCTGAACCCCGTGGCCTCATCTGCTGTCGCCGAGACGCCTGAAGGCCAGTTCGTCACCTTTGAAGGCTCGCCCTTTCAACTGTTCCAGCCCTACCCGCCAGCCGGCGATCAGCCCGAAGCGATCGAGCAACTGGTGGACGGCATCAACGCCGGCCTGACCTTCCAGACGCTGCTCGGCGTGACCGGCTCCGGCAAGACCTACACGATGGCGAACACGATCGCGCGGCTCGGTCGGCCGGCCATCGTGTTCGCGCCGAACAAGACGCTGGCGGCGCAGCTCTACGCCGAGTTCCGCGAGTTCTTTCCGAAGAACGCGGTCGAGTACTTCGTCAGTTATTACGACTACTACCAGCCCGAAGCCTATGTGCCGCAGCGCGATCTGTTCATCGAGAAGGACAGCGCCATCAACGAGCACATCGAGCAGATGCGCCTCTCAGCCACCAAGAGCGTGCTGGAGCGGCGCGACACGGTGATCGTGGCGTCGGTCAGCGCCATCTACGGCATCGGCAAGCCGGAAGACTACGCGCAGATGCGTTTCATCGTGCGGGTCGGCGACCGGATCGGCCAGCGTGACGTCATCGCGCAGCTGATCCGCATGCAGTACACCCGCAACGATGTCGAGTTCAGCCGGGGCGCCTTCCGGGTGCGTGGCGACACGATCGACGTCTTTCCGGCCGAGCATTCCGAGCTGGCGATCCGGCTGGAGCTGTTCGACGACGAGGTCGAGACGCTCTCGTTGTTTGACCCGCTCACCGGCCAGGTGCGGCAGAAGATTCCGCGCTTCACGATCTACCC
This sequence comes from Leptothrix sp. (in: b-proteobacteria), assembly GCA_041083665.1. Taxonomy (GTDB): domain Bacteria; phylum Pseudomonadota; class Gammaproteobacteria; order Burkholderiales; family Burkholderiaceae_C; genus Sphaerotilus. The sequence continues at coordinate 11,651 of JBFPGZ010000052.1, read as the reverse complement.
GGCCAGCCACTACGTGACGCCGCGCGAGCAGGTGCTGGCGGCGATGGACGGCATCAAGGTCGAGCTGCGCGAGCGCCTGGCCGAGTTCACGTCCCAAGGCAAGCTGGTGGAAGCGCAGCGCATCGAGCAGCGCACCCGCTTCGATCTGGAAATGCTGCAGGAAGTCGGCCACTGCAAGGGCATCGAGAACTACACGCGCCATCTGTCGGGCGCCAAGCCGGGTGATCCGCCGCCGACGCTGGTCGATTACATGCCGGCCGATTCGGTGATGTTCCTCGACGAGAGCCACGTGCTGATCGGCCAGTTCGGCGGCATGTACAACGGCGACCGCTCGCGCAAGAGCACGCTGGTCGAGTACGGCTTCCGGCTGCCGAGCGCGCTGGACAACCGGCCCCTCAAGTTCGATGAGTTCGAGCGCAAGATGCGCCAAGCGGTGTTCGTTTCGGCGACACCGGCTGACTACGAGAAGACCCACGCTGGCGCGGTGGTCGAACAGTTGGTGCGGCCGACCGGGCTGGTCGATCCGCTGGTGCAAGTGCGGCCGGCGCTGCATCAGGTCGACGACGTGCTGCAGGAAATCCGCCTGCGCGTGGTGATCCACGAGCGGGTGCTGATCACCACGCTGACCAAGCGCATGGCCGAGCAGCTGACCGACTATCTGGGCGAGAACGGCGTCAAGGTGCGCTACCTGCACTCCGACATCGACACCGTCGAGCGGGTCGAGATCCTGCGCGACCTGCGCCTCGGCGTTTTCGACGTGCTGGTCGGCATCAACCTGCTGCGCGAGGGACTCGACATTCCCGAGGTGTCGCTGGTGGCGATCCTGGACGCCGACAAGGAAGGCTTCCTGCGCAGCGAGCGCAGCCTGATCCAGACCATCGGCCGGGCGGCGCGCAACGTCAATGGCCAGGCGATCCTGTACGCGGATCGGATCACCGACTCGATGCGGCGCGCCATGGGCGAAACCGAACGGCGCCGCGCCAAGCAGGTGGCGCACAACGAGGCGCACGGCATCACGCCGCGCAGCATCAAGAAGCACGTCAAGGAGCTGATCGACGGCGTCTACGGCGAGAAGTCGGGCCGCGACAACCTGGAGGCGGTGCATGCCGTTGCAGAAATCGAGGCGCTGTCCGAAAAGGATCTGAGCAAACGCATCAAGCAACTGGAAAAGCAGATGTTGGAACACGCCCGAAACCTCGAATTCGAACAAGCCGCGCGGGTGCGCGACCAGCTCGCCTTGCTGCGCGAACAGGCCTTTGGTGCCTCGGGCCGAGGTGCGGCGTGAGCGCGACCGCCGTGCGCAAGGTGCGTGTCCTGATGGTGTGCATGGGCAACATCTGCCGCTCACCCACCGCCGAGGCGGTGCTGCGCCACCGTGTACAGCGGGCTGGGCTGGCGCGGCGGGTCGAGATCGATTCGGCTGGCACCTACGCCGGCCATGTCGGCAGTCCGCCTGACGAGCGCAGCACCGCGCATGCGGCGCGGCGCGGCTACGACCTGACCGATCAGCGTGCCCGCCGGGTGGCCAGTGACGACTTCAGCACATTTGATCTGCTGCTGGCGATGGATGACGACAATTACGAGGCCTTGCTGGCGCGCTGCCCGGCGGAGCTGAAGCAGCGCGTGCGTCGGCTGATGGACTTTGCGCCCCCCGGTTCGCCTTCGGTCGTGCCTGATCCGTACTACGGTGGTACCGCTGGTTTCGAATATGTGCTCGACCTGATCGAACTTGCTTGCGATGGGTTGGTCCAATACCTGCACTCACATCAGGGTGCCGTGTTCGACTGTCAAAAGTGACATCGCCCGATCTCCTATAATTGAGTGAAACACTCGGAATAGAGCAAGGGTCAACCCGAACTCGGTGCCCGGCTGGCGCTGCTTGCAGCGCCGTTTCAGTCTCGAGTTCAAGGAGAGCAGCACCATGCGATTGACAACCAAAGGACGTTTCGCGGTCACGGCCATGATCGATCTGGCCCTGCGTGAACACAGTGGTCCGGTGGCCCTGGCCGCCATCAGCACCCGGCAACAGATCTCGCTGTCTTATCTGGAACAGCTGTTCGGCAAGCTGCGTCGCCATGAGCTGGTCGAAAGCACCCGTGGCCCTGGCGGCGGCTATTCGCTCGGCCGCAAGGCCGAAGACATCACCGTGGCCGACATCATCGTTGCGGTCGATGAGGCCATCGACGCCACCGGCTGCGGCGGCAGCGAGAATTGCATGGGCGGTGAAAACGGCCGCTGCATGACGCACGACCTCTGGGCCAGCCTGAACGCCAAGATGCTGGAATATCTGAACTCGATCTCGCTCAAGAGCCTGGTCGGGGATCAGCTGGCACGCGGTGTCTCAGTGGAAGAGGCGCCGATCAAACGGGCCATTTCCAGCCAGCCGGTGGTCAAGCCGATCCGGATCACCGCGCCGAATTCCGTGTTTGCGCTCGGCTCCGCCCTGAGCAAGTAAAACGAGCTTCCACTCGCCCTTCGTCGGCGCGCGTCAGCCGGGCGGCTGCGTGCGCTGTCACAGCGATTTCACTGATATGGACATGACTCCTCACTTCCCGATCTACATGGATTACGGCGCCACCACGCCGTGCGATCCGCGCGTGGTTGACGCGATGATTCCGTGGTTGCGCGAACACTTCGGCAACCCGGCCTCACGCAGCCATGCCTGGGGTTGGGAGGCTGAAGAAGCGGTCGAGAAGGCGCGCGTCCAGGTGGCCGAGCTGATCAACGCTGACCCGCGCGAGATCGTCTGGACCTCGGGCGCGACCGAGTCGAACAACCTCGCCATCAAGGGCGCGGCGCACTTCTACAAGACGCGCGGCAAGCACCTCATCACCGTCAAGACCGAACACAAGGCGGTGCTCGACACCTGCCGCGAACTGGAACGTCAAGGCTTCGAGGTCACCTACCTCGACGTGCAGGAAGACGGCCTGCTTGATCTGGATGCTTTCAAGGCCGCGCTGCGCCCGGACACGATCCTGGTCTCGGTGATGTTCGTCAACAACGAGATCGGCGTGATCCAGGACATCCCGGCCATCGGCACGATCTGCCGCGACAAGGGCATCATCTTCCACGTCGATGCGGCGCAGGCCACCGGCAAGGTCGAGATCGACATGAGCGCCTTGCCGGTCGATCTGCTCAGCCTGGCCTCGCACAAGACCTACGGCCCGAAGGGCATCGGCGCGCTCTACGTGCGTCGCAAGCCGCGCGTGCGCCTCGAAGCGCAGATGCACGGCGGCGGCCACGAGCGTGGCATGCGCTCCGGCACGCTGCCGGTGCACCAGATCGTCGGCATGGGCGAAGCCTTCCGCATCGCCCGTGAAGAGATGGGTGCCGAGATCGAGCGCACCCGCGCGCTGCAACAGCGCCTGCTGCGCGGCATCGCTGACATCGAGCAGGTCTTCATCAACGGCAATCTGGAGCGGCGCGTGCCGCACAACATCAACGCCTCGTTCAACTTCGTGGAAGGTGAATCGCTCATCATGGGCGTCAAGGGCTTGGCGGTGTCTTCCGGTTCGGCCTGCACTTCGGCCAGCCTGGAACCGAGCTACGTGCTGCGTGCCCTCGGCCGCAGCGACGAGTTGGCGCATTCGAGCCTGCGCATGACGATCGGCCGCTTCACCACCGAGGAAGAGATCGATTACGCCGTCTCCACCTTGAAGGATCGCGTTGCCAAGCTGCGCGAGCTCTCGCCGCTGTGGGACATGTACAAGGACGGCATCGACATCAGCACCATCCAGTGGAGCGCTCACTGAAGCGCACCTCTGGCTGGCCCGAACCGTACACAGGAGCACACCATGGCATACAGCGACAAGGTCATTGACCACTACGAAAACCCGCGCAACGTGGGCGCGTTTGAAAAGGGCGACGACGACGTCGGCACCGGCATGGTCGGCGCGCCGGCCTGCGGCGACGTCATGAAGCTGCAGATCAAGGTCAACCCGGCCACCGGGCTGATCGAGGACGCCAAGTTCAAGACCTACGGCTGCGGCTCGGCGATTGCGTCGAGCTCGCTGGTGACCGAATGGGTCAAGGGCAAATCGCTCGACCAGGCGCTGACGATCAAGAACACCGCAATCGCCGAAGAGCTGGCGCTGCCGCCGGTCAAGATCCACTGCTCGATCCTGGCCGAAGACGCCATCAAGGCGGCGGTGGACGACTACCGCGCCAAGCATCACGGCGCGGCCACGGCGGCCTGACGCCCGAGCCTGCCCCGCCAATTTTCCGGTCCTTCGCGAGACGATCTTGAACCCACCCATGGCTGTTACCCTGACCGAAGCCGCTGCCCGTCATGTCACGCGCTACCTTGCCCGTCGCGGCAAGGGCGTCGGTGTGCGCCTCGGCGTGAAGACCACCGGCTGCTCGGGCCTGGCCTACAAGCTTGAATACGCCGACGAAATCGCCCCTGAGGACCATGTCTTCGAAGGCCATGGCGTGAAGGTGCTGGTCGATCCGAAGAGCCTGCCGTACATCGACGGCACCGAACTCGACTTCGTCCGTGAAGGCCTGAACGAGGGCTTCAAGTTCTACAACCCGCGCGAGAAAGACCGCTGCGGTTGCGGAGAATCGTTCCGCATCTGATCGGGGCGGCAAAATGCTGAAAGGGCGCGGTGGAGATGCCGCGCCCTTTTGCTGTCTGCGCCGGTTTGTCTGAAACCCGACAGACGCACTCCACTTTTCATGGCCGTCCCGCCTTGTCCCGATGAGCGTTCCAGAGCTGCAGATTTTTCCTGAGCGTGCCGACCAGCCGCAGGTGCGTGCCATGCTGGACGCGCTCGACGCCTACCTGGCCAGCCTGTACGCGCCGGAAGACAACCACATCCTTGGCATGCAGGCGCTGCTGGCACCCGAGGTGTGTTTTCTGGTGGCGCGTGACGCTGACGCCGGGTTGCTGGGCTGCGGTGCGTTCCGGCGCATGCCGGCTGAAGCCGCCACCGATGGCCAGCCCTATGTCGAGATCAAGCGCATGTACGTCGAGCCGGCGGCGCGCGGCCAGCGCATCGCCGCCCGCTTGCTGGAACGGCTGGAACAGGTTGCCGCGCGCGAAGGTACCGCTCTTGCATTGCTGGAAACCGGGCGGGACCAGCATGAAGCCGTGCGGCTTTATGAACGCCTGGGCTACCGCCGCCGTGGGCCGTTTGCGGGCTATCCCGACAACGGCCTGAGCGTGTTCTATGCCAAGAGGCTGCTGCCATGAAACTCGACGACCACGACTTTGCGCTGTTTGACCTGCCGCTGCGCTACGCCCAGGAGCGCGCCCAGCTCGACGCACGCTGGAAGGCGCTGCAGGCCGAGGTGCACCCGGACCGCTTCGCGGCCGAAGGCGGCGCGGCCCAGCGCCTGGCGATGCAATGGGCGATCCGTGTCAACGAGGCCTACCAGCGCCTGAAAGATCCGCTCAAGCGCGCCGCCTACCTGTGCGAGCTGCACGGCACGCCGATCAGCGCCGAAACCAACACCGGCATGCCGGTCGCCTTCCTGATGCAGCAGATGGAATGGCGCGAGGCGCTCGACGAGGCGCGCAGCCTGCCTGCCATCGAGGCGCTGGCCGACGAGGTCGCGGCGCGTCAGCGCCAGGTCCAGGCCGAACTCGCCGTGCTGATCGATGAGCGCCAGGACTGGCCGGCGGCGGCGGCGCTGGTGCGTGCTCTGATGTTCGTGACCCGTTTTGCCGCCGACGTGGACCGCCGGCTCGACGCTGCGGGCGCCTGAAACGGCCGGCGCTGTCCGGCCCCTCGACTTCTCACCTTCCTATGGCACTCCTGCAGATTTCCGAACCCGGCCAGTCACTCGATCCGCACCAGCGGCGCATCGCGGTCGGCATCGACCTGGGCACCACCCATTCGCTGGTCGCTGCCGTGCGGCACGGCCTGCCCGAGTGCCTGCCAGCGGCTGACGGCCGCGTCATCCTGCCCTCGGCCGTGCGTTACCTGGGCGGCGGGCGGCGCCAGATCGGCCATGACGCGCTGGTCGCGCAAGCCGACGATCCGCACAACACGCTGGTCTCGGTGAAACGCTTCATGGGCCGCGCGCTGGCCGACATCAAGGGCTTTGACAAGCTGCCGTACCGCTTCGTCGACCAGCCCGGCATGGTCGCGATCGACACCGTGGAGGGCGTGAAGAGCCCGGTCGAGGTGTCGGCCGAGCTGCTCGCCACGCTGCGCTACCGCGCCGAAGACACCTTCAACGAAGACCTGTTCGGCGCCGTCATCACCGTGCCGGCCTACTTCGACGACGCGCAGCGCCAGGCCACCAAGGACGCCGCCCAGCTGGCCGGCCTGAACGTGCTGCGCCTGATCAACGAGCCGACCGCAGCCGCGATCGCCTACGGCCTCGACAACAGCATCGAAGGCCTCTACGCCGTCTACGACCTCGGTGGCGGCACCTTCGACATCTCGCTGCTGCGCCTGACCAAGGGCGTGTTCGAGGTGGTCGCGGTCGGTGGCGACTCTGCCCTGGGCGGCGACGACTACGACATGTGCCTGGCGCAATGGCTGCTGGTGCAGGCCAGCTTGCCGACGCTCGACGCCTTGAGCCCGCACGACAAGCGCGCCTTGCTGATGCGCGCCCGCGCTGCCAAGGAGCTGCTGTCCGGCGCCGACGAGACGCTGGTGCAGGTGGCGCTGGCGGCCGGGCCGGTCGAGCAGCGCGTGCGCCGCGCCGACTTCGAGACTCTCAGCGCCGAGCTGACCGCCCGCACCATCAGCCTGCTGAAAAAAGTGTTGCGCGACGCCAAGGTCACGGCCGACGAGGTGCAGGGCACCGTGATGGTCGGCGGCTCGACCCGCATGCCGCAGGTGCAGGAGGCAGTGCGCCGCGCGCTCGGTCGCGAGCCGCTGGTGAATCTGAACCCCGATGAAGTGGTGGCGCTGGGCGCGGCCGTGCAGGCCAACGCGCTGGCCGGCAACGCTGCCGACGGCGAGATGCTGCTGCTGGATGTCACGCCGCTCTCGCTCGGGCTGGAGACGATGGGCGGGCTGGTCGAGCGCGTCATCGAGCGCAACTCGACCATCCCGACCGCCAAGGCGCAGGACTTCACCACCTTCAAGGACGGCCAGACCGCGCTGGCGGTGCATGTGGTGCAAGGCGAGCGCGAGCTGGTGAGCGACTGCCGCTCGCTGGCGCGCTTCACGCTGCACGGCATTCCGCCGATGGTGGCCGGCGCGGCGCGCATCCGCGTCACATTCCAGGTCGATGCCGACGGCCTGCTGTCGGTCAGCGCCCAGGAGCTGCTCTCGGGCGTCGAGGCCTCGATCATCGTCAAGCCGAGCTACGGCCTGAACGACGACCAAGTGGCGCAGATGTTGCGTGAAGGCTATACCGAAGCCGAGTCCGACATGTATCGCCGCGCCTTGCAGGAAGCCCGCACCGAGGCCGAACGCCTGACGCTGGCGACGCAATCGGCCCTGGCGGCCGATGGTGATCTGCTCGACGAAGACGAGCACATTGCGCTCGACCGCCTGCTGGCCGCGCTGCACAGCGCCGCTGCGGGCGAGGACACCGCCGCCATCGACGCCGCGACCAAGGCGCTGGCGCTGGGCACCGAAGCCTTTGCGGCCGAGCGCATGAATCGCGGCATCCGTCAGGCCCTGACCGGCCGTCGCATCGAAGACGTCTGACCGGCGCCCACGCCACCGCCTACCCCATTCATTGCCATGCCCATCATCAAGATCCTGCCCAACGCCGAGTATTGCCCCGAAGGCGCGTCCATCCAGGCCGCGCCGGGCGACTCGATCTGCGAAGCGCTGCTCGACCACGGCATCAAGATCGAACACGCCTGCGAGATGAGCTGCGCCTGCACCACCTGCCATGTCATCGTGCGCCAGGGCCAGCGCTCGCTCAACGAGATGGACGAAAACGAGGAAGACATGCTGGACCGCGCCTGGGGCCTGGAGCCCGATTCGCGCCTGAGCTGCCAGGCCATCGTCGCCCAGCAGGATCTGCTGATCGAGATCCCCAAGTACTCGGTGAACCACGCCAAGGAAAAGCACTGAAAGCGGGCCGCCCCATGCGCCAGATCATCCTCGACACCGAAACCACCGGCCTCAGCGCCGACAGCGGCGACCGCATCATCGAAGTCGGCTGCGTGGAGCTGCTGAACCGGCGCTACACCGGCAGCAACCTGCACCACTACATCAACCCCGAGCGGGCCAGCCATGTGGACGCGGTGCGCATCCACGGCCTGACCGACGAGTTCCTGGCCGACAAGCCGGTGTTCGCGCTGATCGCCGAGGAGTTTCTCGACTACATCGCCGGCGCCGAGCTGATCATCCACAACGCCGCCTTCGACATCGGCTTTCTGGATGCCGAGCTGCGCCGGCTCGGCCGGGGCAAGTTGCGTGACCACGTCGCCGGCGTGATCGACACGCTGCTGATGGCGCGCGAGATGTTTCCCGGCAAGTCGAACTCGCTCGACGCCTTGTGCCGGCGGCTGGAGGTGGACAACACCGGTCGCACGCTGCACGGCGCGCTGCTGGATGCCGAGCTGCTCGGCGAGGTCTACATCCGCCTGACGCGCGGCCAGAACAGCCTGGCGATGGACGAGTCCGGCAGCGCGGCGGCGGCGGGCGCCGAGGCTGAGCCGCAGATCGACCTGTCGCGTTTCACGCTGCCCGTGATCACCGCCAGCGAGGCCGAACTGAGCCAGCACGAACGCGTTCTGGCTGAACTCGACAAGGCCAGTGGCGGAAAAACCGTCTGGCGCTTGGCAAACGCATAAAAGCTATGGCACAATCGCATTCTTGCTGCAGCGCTCTATGCAAATAAGCGCTGCGACCCGAAGCAAGCCGGAACCAAATTCCGGGCGGTTAGCTCAGCGGTAGAGCACTGCCTTCACACGGCAGGGGTCGCAGGTTCGAACCCTGCACCGCCCACCAAGATAAAGCCTCACAAGCCATTGATTTGTGAGGCTTTTTTCTTTCTTTCATCTCTCTGTGGCCTGCTGAACACCGGGTCTGTCGCATCAACAACCCCGTTTCTTGGGCTGCTGGTGCTGAGCCACTGTACACCGTAGTGTCACAAGCACTGTCACAAGGCTGTGTCCCCGGTGCACCTGTCACAAGCACACCACGCGGTCACAAGGCCGCGCCCTCGGTTGCACTGTCGCTGCACGCGCACTGTCACAAGCAACTGTCACAGGGCCACGTTTTCGGCACACAGTCACATGCACGCCGCACTGTCACAAGGCAGCGCCTTCGCCCTTGACGCTGCCCATGCCTGACGGGGTAGCTTTGCCATCGGCAGCGCCATCGGCCGAAAGACCACCCCCGTTCGAGAATTTTTTTAGGTTCTCAAACTTTGGGTTTCGGTCAGGCAAAACCATGCACTGTCCCGCTGCCTTGCGTTGCTTGCGCAGGCCGGCAATCGGTTCGCGCAGGGGCAGTAGATCGCGCGGCGCCCAGTCCAGCAGTTCACACACTGTCTCCAGGTAGGCGGACACACTGCCGAGTTCGTCGGGTTTGAACATAGTCAGTCCTCAATCACCACTTGCGCCAGCCCTTGCTTTTGCAATGCAAGGCCACGCAAGAGGGTGAAGGTGCGGGCATAGGCTTGCTGGGCTTGCAGCGCCATGCGCAGGCTCTTTGCCTTCGCGTCGGTGTCAAACGCTGCCACGGCTTCGGCAGCAAAGCGAAGCCAGAGCGCCTCAAGGGTGGGCAACTGCCGGGCCAGCTCTTCCAGGCTGTCGGGCGCCGTCGGGTCTATCAGCTGGGCTACCCGCTCGCGCATCGCTTCCAGCGCCGGAGCGGGTGAGAAGGTGGCATCACCCCGCACATAGGCCAGGACTTGGGCTGACGCTTCGGCGGCGTCGGCGGGTAGCGTGACGTTTTGCGAGCGCGTTTGCCGGGCAGTGGCAGTTTGCGGGCTGGTGTCACCTCGTGGGTTTTGGTTGAAATTTTCTTTCATCTCACACCTAGAAATGTTGTTTTCTTCCAAAAAGGGGGTTTGAGGGGTTTGAGGGCTTGTTTTGACTACATGCCAGAAGAAATTCAGTTCCCAGAGGGTCTTGGAAAAACCCCCTCATCTCCCTCAAACCCCCTTTTTTGCCCGCGTCACACTGCCCGAACGACGCGCCAGAGGGCGCAGTTCGAGCTTCGGCCACGCTCGCGCAGCGCCAGCCCACGGACGACGCGGTCGCGCCGGTTCAGAAGGGCACGGCCGAGACTGCGCGTGCTGGGCTCGGACCCGGTTCGAACACCCAGCATCTCCCCAACTGCCCCGCGCAACTGCCCGGCCGGGCCTTCGTCGTCACCGGCACCCACCCGCCACCACTTCAGCAGGTCGGCGGCCGAGAAGGGGTTGCCATCGGTCAGCGCCCAGAGCGAGTGCAGTAGGTCGGCGTGTGTCTCTAGTTCAGGGTCACAGGCTGACGCATCGGCCAGCATCGACGCGGCTGGGTCACCCAGCTCACCCCATCCCCAAACACTGCCCATGCCCTCGCGTTGAAGCCAGAGCACGGCCTGACGACAGAGGTTCGACCAATCGGTGAACCCGCCCGCATCGTCGGCCGCGATGCGTGGTGCGCCGGCATTGAAGTAAGCGCACCAGATCGTGCACGCTGCCTCTGCAATGACCAAGCGGTCCCGCAACGCCTCATTGATTGGGCAGAAGTCAAAGGCACGGGCGGCCGGGTTGATGCCCGAATCGATGCGGACCCGCATGGTTCGGCGCATCAGGTCGGCGTCCAGGCTTGCGTTATTCGCCGTGAGTGTGAACAGGGCGCGAATTGACGCATCAATCATCCGAGAACTGCCAAGCAGGCGATCAACCAAGCGACCCGAAGTCAACACCGCTGCCAGTGCCGGCGACTTGAAATAACCAATGACGTTATCCAGGCAGTGAAAGGCCTGCGAAGTGATCACACCCGACATGATCCGCTTCCGAAGCTCTTCGTCATTGAAGCCAGAGAAGGGCGTGTGACGCCCTCAAGCCGCCCCGTCAGCAACGAACCCAGCGCACTCGCTGCCTTGGTCTTTCCAGAGGCTTGCGTGCTCGCTTCTGTGAGGATAGCCGGACACAGTTCGAGCGTTGGTCGCGCAACTGCCGTGAGTACCGCGCACACGGCCGCTGCGGCGTCGTCAGCGCCAGCCCAACGATAGCCGCGAAACGGCTTCATCAACTGAATCAGCGCGGACTGCACCTGATCCTTGCTCGGCCGCATCGGCACGGCTGGACAGTAATCAAAGGGCAAGTGCAGCCAGATGCCGGTTTCGGCATCGTGGCCGGGCTTGGACACCATGCGGCCCGAAGGGGTGAAAAACGGCAGTGAGTGAACAGCCGTCAAGCGCTTGAGTTGGTGATTCATTTGGGTTCTCAGCAATGAAGGGCAGCGAGCACGAGTTCGGCGGCCTCGCGCGTGAGGTCGGCGGCGGCGTCCTTGCCGTTCTGACCGCGTGCGAAGAGGGCGACGCGGCCACCGATCAAGTTCATCAACCGGGGCGCGGTCAGCGGCACCGCTCGACCGTCCACCATGAGCACGGGGCCGGCGTCAGTCGCCAGAATGTCGGGTTGTGCCGCCAGCACCCGGCACACTGAACCGCCCCGGTTTTCGTGGAGGCTGTTTGGTTTAAGTCAGGCCACCACCGTGGCGGCCTGATCGGCGAGTTGCCGGTAGTAGTTTGCCTCAGCTTCTGCAGGCGGGATGTAGCCGATGGGCT
>JBFPGZ010000043.1:0-77047 GCA_041083665.1 Leptothrix sp. (in: b-proteobacteria) | reverse complement strand
AATCAGTTCGCCATCGCCTACGGCGATCGATTCAACCGTGTGGCAGCGTAATATCCACCACCGATTTGTCCACCGCATGCCTTGGAAGTCCGGTCCCGCCTCGCACACAAAAATACCGACACTCCCCGAAATGCAGTCACTTTTTATCCAAAAGCGCCCACTTTTTTCTGAAAAATGGACGGATTTTTCCAAAAGCAGTCTGTTTTTATCGAAATACATCCAAACATCGCCCAGATCTGGCTCCGAAAGGCCCGAAAGCTGACTTTTTTCAGCAAAAACTTGCTGTTTTTTGCCAGTCGCGCGGCACTTCCTGATCTGGCATGGCAACTGCTGCCGCTGTGATTGACCGACTGGCCGCTGATCGCTGACGGTGCTCCGCTGGATGTGTGAATCGGGGTGAACAGCATGACGGTGTGACAAATTTCAGAATTTATTGAAGATTGCAGCAGTGATTTTTGTAACTTGATTTTGCACAATTGACTTGTTGCGTCCCAAGATGAAAATAAAACTGCGATCTCAAATTTAATTCGGAGGAATAGCATGAGCCCGAAAGTAATCGGTTCAGTCACTCAATACAGTGACGGCGAACTACAAAACATGGTTGGTCTGGTTGTTGCGAAAATGACCAGTAATCCCTATTTCAGTGCTGAATGGCCACCGCAAGTACCTCAGCTGGTCGCCATTGATAAAGACTTGACCTTATTCAGGAATCTGTGCGTCGAATGCACCAGCGGCGACCGCGCCAAGATCCGTGAGCATGACGAGGTGCGTGGTCGGCTTGAAATAGCCATGCCCAAAGTGGCCCGCTATGTTGAGCTGGTGGCCGACGGCGACGAAAAGATTCTCAGCTCCACCGGTTTCCCGCTGCGTTCTCCGCGCACCAATAGCGCGGGTACCAGTCTGCTCCCTGCGCCAACTGATTTCCGCGTCACGTACGGCCGACTGAGTGGTACCCTGGACGTGCACGTGCGTCGCCTGGAGGGCGCCAGTTTTTATGACGTACAAACCATGCCCGGCAATGGCAACGCCGACACCGATTGGAAACACGCCACCAGCTCGCCTACGAGCATGCATATTCAGGTCGAGGGCCTGACCCCCGGGCAATATGTCTGGGTCCGCGTGCGTGGTGTCAACAGCGCTGGCAATGGTCTCTGGACCGAGCCCATCAAGATCATGGTGGTCTGAACCAGCGCCTTGCGCATTGCTTTTCGTAAACGCTCCCGCCCCCCGCTGCCTTGCGATCGCCAGCCGGGGGCGGTTTCCATTTGAATGGACGCTCACAGAGACCGCCCAGCCGACCTTATCGAGTCACTTTGTTTCACCCGTAAGAACCCAAGTGCCCGAGGTTGTCGGGTCGCCGTTTAACATGCCGCTACCGCTCACGGTCAGTCCGCCGCCAGAAATCTTGACGGCAGGATCCACCTGATTGAGCGTGAGATCGAGACCTGTGCTAGCGAGGCCCGTTCCGGTGGTGACCTTCCCGTCCGGCGCGACACAGCGCCAGGTGCCCATCCCCAGCGATGCACCCGGTGCGGCATTGCGTATCAATCCATTCAGGGTCACGCCATGGAACGCCGTGCTATCCGGTGGGGTCCAGTTGGTGAAGGTATGGAGCGGGTTCGGAGCGCCAACGATCGAGAAGGTACTGCCATCCGAAGAATCGCAACCCGGGCCGCCCACCGCATGCTGGTCATAAGTCCATGTTGCGGTACCGGATACGACGTAATATATATAGCCATAGGCGGCTGGAAATAAATCGCCATCGTTAATTGGGTACGGTGCGGGAACAAGGTTTGGCGGTGGCACAGCGGTCGGCATATCGCTATGCAGCCGCAGGTTGGTGATCTTGACTGTTTCGGTCGTTACTGAGCTTGATGTCGTTGTATTCTGCGACAGGCTAACGCTGCCTGTCCAATCGCGACAACCGATGTCGGTGGCAAGCACTCCGGGTGCCTGGGCCGGTACTTGCAGTGATTCGTAATTGAAAGCTTTTGGGTCAATCTCGCCATTGCCGTACATGAAAATGGCTTCATCAATATTGCCAGCAGGGTCGTCACGACAAACAGTTGACCAAGGCACGCTTCCAAGATCATGCTGCCCAGTGAGCCAAACTCCGTTGACTTTCAAAAATACCTGCATTGATGCACCATGACGCTTCAATGCCGATACGCCGGTGAATGACGCCATGTTGCCGAAAATTGAACTCAGCTCACCGAAAGAGAACGTCAAGCCATTCACGAATGTCACGCTTCGAGTGGCTGGGTTTGCGGCAAAATTGACGCGATAAAATGCCATCGATGCATGCGGCAAAATCAGTGGATGCTGAACAGCAACAAACCCATTTGACATGAGAATAGACTCGTCGGCATTCAGACTAGGATGATCCAGTATGTCAAACTGAGTAAAAAAATTGAGTGCATTTTGATTCCAGCAGTCAGCAATGAACTTTGGCCACAAATCGGCAAAAGTCAATTGATGCAATGGATCCATCAAGGTTATTGCCGCATCAATAGCGGGCAATTCCGTGTTGAATGATATCGCTTCCTCCCAGATCGCCCTAATAACATTCGCTCCCAGTGTTTTTTCCAGAAACAGGGGGAAGATATAGGCGCCATAACGGAACAGTGGCGGAGTTGACTTGTCATCGTATGAATCACTCACAAACTTATTTGTGAGGTAATGTTTGGGATACGTGGTTATCCATTTGTTTTCAGGATAGACAAAATGAGAAGCCCATGTCGCAGTCGCTTCCTGCGTTGTGTAGTAGTCGTTGACACTATTGGCCTTGACCGCATACGAATATTGAATCGCATGCATGTATTCGTGGGCCGCCTGCACTTTCAGTCCGTCTCTGCTCAGCACGCGGTTCAAGTAAATGTGAACGGGTACCTCTTTGCCCTGCATGGCGATATTCGGAGAAGTTCGCCCCTCGGGGCTGGCGTTGCCATCTTTATCGACGCCGAGATCATAAAGAATGACATCCACGCGATTGGACGTCACCGTCGTCGTCAACGGATAGCGTCCCATCAAATCTGTCAACTTGGGGACAATTTTGTTGTCAAACTCCAAGACCAAAAAAGCTGATTGGAGTGCATCGGTCGCTTCGTTCGCGGTCAAGTACCAGACATTGACGTTGTTCCCCACGATGACTTTCCAGTCCTGGAGCGTGCTGCACTGGACCTCCCAGAAGCGGCAGTCCGGTGATGTGGCAGCAGCGGCAGCGGCCCTGGGCCGATGGATCCCGTGGGTCGACAAGGCGACGGCCGTCGGGTGTTGTTGATGCCACCAACTGCCCTGGATGTATGGCGGTGCAGCAAAGCGGTGCAGGGCGTCGGCCGTCGTGGCCGACAGCATGCCGATGCCACCAAGGTCGGCAATGGCTGCGCTCACCTCCGAAGTCGCGGTGCCTTCAATCTGCCCGACATCGTCTCCTTTGAGCGCGGCGGGCAGTGCGGGGTCGCCGTAGTCGGCGTACATCTTGTAGAGCAGTGATTGCTCCATCGTGATGCTGCCTGCCGCCAATGCTGCGTCGATCAGGTTGTTGCTGGTGGGCTGACCGCTGGGGGCGGCCGCCGGATCGCGGCTGCCCGCGATCCCGCCACTGTTGCTTGTCCCACCTGTTCCGCTGGTATTGCCTGCGCTGTCACTCGCCGGTGGTGGTGCAGCCGTATTGCCACTGCCACCACCGCCACACGCCGTCATTCCGACCAACACGGTGAAGACGGCGCAAACTGCGCGGGCGCGGCGCAACACTGCGTCCGCATTGAGGTTGAATCGAAGCGTCACGTCAGGCCTTTCTTGTGGCTGGAGTGAACCTTCAGTGCCACGTGGGCCCTGCCGCCAGCCGCCGTGCAAGTATCGAGCGGAAGTCGCTTGAGTTCTCCGCTGGCGCAAAAAAGCCCGACCGGCTCGCGCCGATCGGGCTTTCGTTTGTCTGGCGTGCCGCTCAGCTAACGCGGTACTGCTCGATGTCCTCGCCGCTGGCGATCACTTCCTGCACCCACTTCGGCTTCGGGCCACGGCCGCCGCTCCAGGTGTCGTTGTCGCGGCGGTATTTGATGATCTTTTCGGCGCTCGGGCTCGGCATGCCGCGTGACGAGGTGGGCGGCAGCACCGTGAAGCCCAGTTCGGTGGCGGAGATGCCGAAGTCGACGATCTGCTGCTTGATCTGCCCGATGACGTTGGCCCGCTCGTTGGTCAGGATCTCGTCGGCCTGCTCCTGGAGCGCGGCGATCTGGGCACGGATTTCGGCAAGTGTGGACATGGGGAACCTGGCAGATGAATTGGCGCCGATTATGCCGATCAAGTCAGGTGCTGCCGATCGGTTTTGTGCGGCGGCGGCGTGCAATCCAGCGCGGTTGGCGCCAGGCCGGCGCCGTGGCGCTGCCACATCGCCGTGTAGAGCGTTTCCAGATCGCGCGCATAGCGCGGCACGTCGAACAGCGGGGCGGCGGCGCGTTGCGCAGCCAGCTTGTGGCGCAGCGCCTGCAGGCGCGCCGGATCGCGCATCAGGTTGAGGGCCAGCGCGGCGTACTCGGCCAGGCTGGCGGTGACGAGTTCCGGCAGGCCGACGGCGTGCAGGATGCTGCCGGCCACCCGGCTGGCGAAGGTGTCACCGGCGCAGGTGACGAGCGGCACGCCGGCCCAGAGCGCGTCGCTGGCGGTGGTGTGGGCGTTGTAGGGCAGGGTGTCGAGCACCAGATCGGCCAGTTGCAGGCGGCCCAGGTGCTCGGCCTGCGGCAGGTCCGGCGCAAAGACGAGGCGGTGCGGCGCGATGCCACGCTGCATCGCCTCGCGGCGCAGATTGCCTTCGGCCAGCGGGTTGGCGAGCAGCCACAGCACGCTGCCGGGCGTGCCGGCCAGCAGCTCGCACCAGATGTCGAACACTTCGGGCGTGAACTTCCAGGCCTGGTTGAAGCAGCACAGCACCAGGCCGTCGTCCGGCAGACCAGCTTCGGCGCGACTGGGCGCGGGCGCGATCTCGCCGTGGCGGCCGTGCGGCTGGTAGCTGTGCGGCATGCTGGCCAGCGCCTCGCTGTAGTCGGCCGCCGAGGCCGGCGGCGTCAGAAAGGTGTCGCTGATCAGGTAGTCGCAGAAGTCGCCGCCCAGCGTGCCGGGGTAGCCCAGAAAGCTCACCTGCACCGGCGCCGGCCGCCAGGTCAGCAGCGCGGTACGGCTGTCGGCGGTGTAGCCCTTCAGGTCGATCAGGATGTCGATGCCGTCGGCGTGGATGGCGCGCGCCGCCGCCTGCTCGCCCAGCGCGCTGATGTCGGTGAAGTGGTCGAAGCGGGCCTGCAGGCGCTGGCGCATGCCGCCGCCGTCGTCCGGGCCGTAGCTGTAGGCGTGCAGTTCGAAGCGGGCGTCGTCGTGCGCCTCGAACAGCTCGACCATCAGCAGCGCGGTGGCGTGCAGGTGAAAGTCGGCCGAGAGATAGCCCAGGCGGATGCGCGGTGCCGGTTCATCATCCGACGGCACCAGCGCCGGTGGTACGGGCGCGGCGGCGAACTCGGCCGCCAGCAAGGCGCGTTCGGGCGCACTGGCGGCCAGCCGCGCCGTCATCCAGCGCTCGGCGCATTGGCGTTGCTGGGCGGCGCTGATGCCGGGCAACGACAGCAGATGAAACGGCGACAAGGCTGCCTGGTCCGGGTCCGACAAAGCCGACAGCGCGCGGCCGTGCCAGCTGTCGAACTCGTCCCATTCGCACCAGGCGCGGCTGCGGGCGTAGTGCTTCATGGGCGATGAGCCGGGGCGGGTGGGTTGCATGGGCCTGGGCACGCAAGTTTCGCGCCCCGCGCCCCGCGCCTGGCAGCTGCGCTGGCGCGCGCTATCCCCGCGCGAAGAACCCCGCCGCCATCACCACGCCGGTGATGACCACCGCCATGCGCACGCCGGCCGCCGGCAGTCGGCGTGCCAGCTGGGCGCCAAAGAATCCGCCGAGGGTCGCGGCCACCGCCATCACCAGCGCCTGCGGCCAGGCGATCGCGCCGGCCCAGGCAAACGCCGCCACCGACAGCAGCGACAGCACCAGCGAATTCAGGTTCTTCAGCGCGTTGGCGGTGTTGAGATGGGTTTCGCCAGTGAGGGTGTAGAGCGCCATCAGCAGAATGCCCAGGCCGCCGTTGAAGTAGCCGCCGTACACCGCGACCGCCAGCAGCCCGAGCGCACGCGCCAGCGGGTGCGGCTCGGCTGACGTGCCGTTGCGCGCCGCCCGCTGCGCCCGCGCCGCCAGCAGGCGTGGCCCGAGCGCAAACAGCACGGTGGCAAACAGCAGCAGCCACGGCACCACGGCCGAGAAGACCTTGGCCGGCGTGACCAGCAACAGCAGCGCGCCGCTCACGCCGCCCGCTGCGCAGATCAGTGCCTCGCGCACACGCCGCTGCAGCGGCAACTGCGCCAGCTCGGCGCGGAAACCCAGCGCGCTGCCCAGATAACCGGGGCTCACCGCCACCGCGCTGGTGGCGTTGGCGGTGATCGGCGCCATGCCGGTGAACACCAGCGCCGGGAAGGTCAGAAAGCTGCCGCCGCCGGCGATGGCGTTGAGCACGCCGGCGGCAAAGGCGGCGGCGATCAGCAGGGTCCAGTGACTCAGCATGAGGCGGTTCGGTGAGTGGTACGGGTCTGGCTCAGGCGTCCGGCTCAGCGGCGCCCGCCGGCCCCATCACTTCGATCAGCTCGTCGAGCAGCGTGTAGACCTGCTCGAAGAAGTCGCGCCCGAGTCGCGCTTCGAGCTGCTGGTAGACCGCCTCGATCTGCGGCGCGATTTGCTCGATCAGCTGTTCGCTTTGCTCGGTCAGCGACACCCGCACGCGGCGCTGGTCATGCTCCAGCCGCTCGCGCCGCACCAGCCCCAGATCGTCCATGCGCGAAAGCACCCCGGCCAGGCTCGGGCTGGAAATGCGGCAGTGCTCGCCGATCTGGCGCGGCTCCAGCGCGCCTTGCTCGCGCAGCGCCCGCACGATGCGCCACTGCTGCTCGGTCACGCCATGCGCGTTCAGGATCGGCCGGAAATGCGCGATCACGCTTTCGCGGGCGTGCAGCAGCAGCAGCGGCAGATTGCGGTGGGTGATGCGGGTGTCGGCGGTGTCGGGCATGAGGGGGCAGGCGGGCAGGGCGGGATAGATTCACATCTTAGTGAATTCAGGCCCTGCCTCCGCATAGACCCGACATTGACACACTCACATCTTAGCGAATACATTGCTAACTTGTTAGTGATCAACGCCGTCTGCCGCCATGCCTGCTGCTTGCCTTGCCTTCGACTTCGCGCCGTATCGCCTCTCGGGCGTGGTCTATGGCGTGCTGCTGAACCACCGGCCGGCGCTGGCCGCGCTGGGCGAGCAGGTGCACGCCGCGCCCTACAAGGCGCCGCCGCAGGCGCCGGTGCTGTACCTCAAGCCGCGCAACACGCTGGCCGGCCACGCTGACGTGGTGCGCGTGCCCGCCACAGCGGGTGAACTGGGTGAACCGGCCGAGCTGGAAGTGGGCGCGGCGCTCGGGCTGGTGATCGGCCGCAGCGCCTGCCGCGTCTCGGCGGCCGAGGCACTCGACTTCATCGCCGGCCTGACCATCGTGGCCGACATCAGCGTGCCGCACGCGAGTTTCTACCGCCCGTCGCTGCGTCAGAAGGTGCGCGACGGCTTCTGCCCGATCGGGCCGCAGGTGACGGCGCTGTCCGCGCTGGCCGAGCCGGCGGCGCTGGACCGGCTGGCGGTCAAGGTCTGGGTCGATGGCGCGCTGGTCCACCAGACCACCACCGGCGAGCGGCTGCGCGGCGCCGCCCGGCTGCTCGCCGACGTCACCGAATTCATGACGCTGCAGCCCGGCGACGTGCTGATGCTGGGCGTGAGCCACGGTGCGCCGAAGGTGCGCGCCGGGCAGACGGTGGCGATCGAGATCGAGGGCCTCGGCCGGCTGGAAAACCGTTTCGAGGCCGAAGCTGCCGCCGCCGAGCCGACTCCGGTCGAGCTGCAGCCCGCCGCGCCCGTGCTGCCGGCCGCCGCTGCGTCGGCCGGCCGGCACGCACGCGTCGCCTTTGGCGGCGCCATCCACACCGCCACGCCGCATAGCGGCCCGGCCGGCGAGGCGCTGCTGCGGCTCGACGACGGCCGCGTCGTGCCTGAGGACGCGGTGCAATGGCTGGTGCCGTTCGAGCCCGGCACGGTGCTGGCGCTCGGCCTGAACTACGCCGACCACGTCAAGGAGCTGGCCAAGGAGCTGACCGTCACGTCGAAGGACGAGCCGCTGGTGTTCCTGAAGGGCCCCGGCGCGCTGATCGGCCACCGCGCGCAGACGCGCCGGCCGGCCGGCGTGCAGTTCATGCACTACGAGTGCGAGCTGGCGGTGGTGATCGGCCGGCCGGCGCGCCACGTCAAGCGTGCCGACGCGATGGCCCATGTCGCCGGCTACACGGTCGCGAACGACTACGCCATCCGCGACTACCTGGAAAACTGGTATCGCCCGAACCTGCGCGTCAAGAACCGCGACACCGGCACCGTGCTCGGGCCGTGGTTCGTGCCGGCCGCCGAGGTGCCCGATCCGCACGCTTTGAGCCTGCGCACCTGGGTCAACGGCGCGCTGCGCCAGCAGGGCACGACCGCCAACATGGTGAACGACATCCCGGCGCTGATCGAGTACCTGAGCAGCTTCATGACGCTGCTACCCGGCGACGTGATCCTGACCGGCACGCCGGAAGGTGTCGTCAACGTCAACGTTGGCGACGAGGTGGTGACCGAGATCGACGGCCTGGGCCGGCTCGTCAACACCCTCGTCGGTGACGACGTGTTCGGGCGCTGAGTCTGGCGCCGGGCCAGCGATCCCGCCCCGAGCCGATGCATTCCTGAGGCGCACCACCGAGCGCGTCGCGCTTTCTGTCCATTTGGTCCATTTCCGCCTACCCGAAACCCGGAGAACCTGCGATGTCCACCGTGCAGCGAGTCCAGCACCTGATTGGCGGCCAGTCCGTCGAGAGCGCCAGCTACTTTGAAACCGTCAACCCGGCCACGCAGGACGTGCTGGCCGAAGTCGCCGCTGGCGGCGCGGCGGAGGTGAACGCGGCTGTCGCGGCGGCCAAGGCGGCCTTCCCGGCCTGGGCCGGCCGGCCCGCCACCGAGCGCGCGGCGCTGATGCGCAAGCTCGGCGAGCTGATCACCAAGCATGTGCCCGAGCTGTCGCAGACCGAGACGCGCGACACCGGCCAGTCGATCAGCCAGACCGGCAAGCAGCTGGTGCCCCGCGCGGCCGACAACTTCCACTACTTCGCCGAGATGTGCACCCGCGTCGATGGCCATACCTACCCGACGCCGACGCATCTGAACTACACGCTGTTCCACCCGGTCGGCGTCTGCGCGCTGATCAGCCCGTGGAACGTGCCGTTCATGACCGCGACCTGGAAGACCGCGCCAGCGCTGGCCTTCGGCAACACGGCGGTGCTGAAGATGAGCGAGCTGTCGCCGTTGACCGCTGCGCGGCTCGGCGAGCTGGCGCTGGAAGCCGGCATCCCGGCCGGCGTGCTCAACGTGGTGCACGGCTACGGCGCCGACGCGGGCGAGCCGCTGGTCTCGCACCCGGACGTGCGTGCCATCAGCTTCACCGGCTCGACCGTGACCGGCAACCGCATCGTGCAAAGCGCCGGCTTGAAGAAATTCAGCATGGAGCTGGGTGGCAAGAGCCCGTTCGTGATCTTTGCCGACGCCGATCTGGATCGCGCGCTCGACGCCGCGATCTTCATGATCTTCTCCAACAACGGCGAGCGCTGCACGGCGGGCAGCCGCATCCTGGTGCAGAAGAGCATCTACGCCGATTTCGCGCAGAAGTTCGCCGCGCGCGCCCGCCGCATCACGGTCGGTGATCCGCTGGATGAGAAGACCATCATCGGCCCGATGATCAGCCAGGGCCATCTGGCCAAGGTGCGCAGCTACATCGAGCTGGGCCCGAAGGAAGGCGCGACGCTGCTGTGCGGCGGCCTGGACCGGCCGAGCTACGCGCCCGAGCTGCCGGCGCATCTGCAGCGCGGCAATTTCGTCTGGCCGACCGTGTTTGCCGACGTCGACAACCGCATGAAGATCGCGCAGGACGAGATCTTCGGACCCGTGGCCTGCCTGATACCGTTCGAGGACGAGGCCGACGCCATCCGTCTCGCCAACGACATCCAGTACGGTCTCTCCAGCTACGTCTGGACCGAGAACCTCGGCCGGGCGCACCGCGTGGCGGCGGCGATCGAGGCCGGCATGTGCTTCGTCAACAGCCAGAACGTGCGCGACCTGCGCCAGCCGTTTGGCGGCACCAAGGCGAGCGGCACCGGCCGCGAGGGCGGCACCTGGAGCTACGAAGTCTTCCTGGAGCCGAAGAACGTGGCGGTGTCGCTGGGCGGCCACCACATCCCCCACTGGGGCGTTTGACTTTTCAGGAGACCACCATGGGACAACTCGCCCTCGCCGCCAAGATCACCCACGTGCCGTCGATGTACCTGAGCGAGCTGCCCGGCCCGCGCAAGGGCACCCGGCAGGACGCCATCGACGGCCACATCGAGATCGGCCGGCGCTGCCGCGAACTCGGCGTGGACACGCTGGTGGTGTTCGACACCCACTGGCTGGTGAACGCCAACTACCACGTGAATTGCGCACCGCACTTCAAGGGCCTGTACACCAGCAACGAGCTGCCGCACTTCATCGCCAACATGCCGTTCGAGGCGCCCGGCAACCCGGCGCTCGGCCAGCTGCTGGCCGAGACCTGCCGCGCGCACGGCGTCGAGACGCTGGCACACGACGCCACCACGCTGGATCCCGAATACGGCACGCTGGTGCCGCTGCGCTACATGAACCCGGACCAGCACTTCAAGGTGATCTCGGTCTCGGCGCTCTGCACGGTGCATTACCTGAACGACAGCGCTCGGCTGGGCTGGGCGATGCGCAAGGCCATCGAGGATCATTACGACGGCAAGGTCGCCTTCCTGGCCAGCGGCTCCTTGAGCCACCGCTTCGCGCAGAACGGCCTGGCGCCGGAGTTCGCCTTCAAGGTCTGGAGCCCGTTCCTGGAGCAGCTGGATCGCCGCGTCATCGAGATGTGGCAGAAGGCCGAGTGGAAGGACTTCTGCGAGATGCTGCCCGAGTACGCCAGCAAGGGCCACGGCGAAGGCTTCATGCACGACACGGCGATGCTGCTCGGCGCTTTGGGCTGGTCGGGTTACGACGCGCCGGTCGATGTCGTCACGCCGTACTTCGGCGCCTCGGGCACCGGGCAGATCAACGCGGTGTTCCCGGTCACAAAGCAGGATGGCTCGGCCGTGCCGGCAGCGGTGGCGAGCAGCGCGCTGGGTTACACGCCGGTGTCGGCGCGGTTGTGAAAAGTGAAGGTTGGGTCAGACCAACTGCACCGGCCCTGGGTATTGCGCGACCAAGGCATCGGCGCTCAGCAAGGTGATGCCTTCGGTCATGGCTTGCGCAACGAGCAGGCGGTCGAATGGCGGTTCGCCAAGTCGATTGGCGCTGTGAGAGTCTCTGGCTGGCGCCATGGGGGTGGTGCCCGGGGCTGTCCGGCCGGGGTGTTTCTGGTTCCGAGGCCGAACAGAACATCTGCCCAAATCGACAAAACCGGCGGATGATGTTGCCTTCGCTGAATGCTTTCAGAACGCGGAGGTAAGCAGATGGAACCATCGGACCTGATCGAAGCGCGCCGCAATGCGCTGACCGAAGGAACGGCAGACAGCTTGTCGGAACACCCAGATCTGTTCCCGACCGTGCCGACCAACATCCACGAGTTGCTGGCAGCGCTGCACGAGGTGATTGCCATCTCGGAGGCCAACAGTGCGTTCGAGCGCGAGCTCGAAGCGGCCTACGACGCCGAGATGCAGATCATGGAAGAGCTGGGCATGGGCGCGATGCGCATGGCCGAGTATCTGAAGAAGCTGCAGAAACTCGGCGTCATCCCGGCCGAGCTGACACCGCCCGAGGTCCAGCCGCTGCCGATCCCGCTGGTGCCGGGCCAGTGCCTGGAACTGTCAGCCCAAGCGCACGGCCCGGACGAGGTGGGGTTGACCTGGCAATCTCCCGTGGAGGGCAGCCGTGTGCACGGCTACGAAGTCGAGAAGGCTGCGGCGCCTGGCGGGCCGGACGGTGCGTGGCAATTGGCGGTCACTTCGCTGAGCACGCAGGTGGTCTTGCCGCAGCCACCCGGCGTCGAGGTCGTGTACCGCGTGGTGGCACGCGGCATCGGCGGGCGCGGGCTGCCGTCGGAGCAGGTCAGCATCCATCTGGGTTGAGGCCGCCGCAGCTGGAACATTTCAGGAGCACAAGAATGGTGAATCCGTCTGATCTGAATGACGCCCGCATGATCGCCTTGGCCGAGGGGCTGGTGAACGGCCTGTCAGCCAAGCCGGAGCTGTTTCCGGGTTGTCCGGCTGATCTTGGTGATCTGGCCGGGGCGATGAACGGCCTCAAGGCCCTGATGGCCGGCGACGCCGAGCACGAGCGCCAGATGGCCGCGCTGCGCGAGGAACAACACCAGGCGATGGAGCAGCTGGTCTGGTCGGCCCGGGCCTTGGCCCAGTTCCTTGACCAGTTGCATGCCCACGGCCTGATTCCGCCCGAACTCGGACCACCACCGACTGATCTGCCGCCGGTCAAGCTGGTGCCGGGGCCGTGCCACCAGCTGCGTGCGCGCGAGCACGGGCCTGAACAGGTCGAGCTGGTCTGGCGGGTGCCGATCAGCGGCAGTCGCGTGCTGGGTTACGAGGTGCAGAAAGCCCAAGTGCCGTGCGGCCCGGGCATTCCGTGGGAAACCGCCATCACGTCGCTGAGCAACCGCGTCGTGTTGCCGCAACCCGACGGCTCGGTGTTCCTGTACCGCGTCGTCGGCCGTGGCCCCGAGGGGCTGGGCGAGCCGTCCACCTACGTTGCCATCCGCATGGGGCCGGATCCCGAGGATGAGCTGGACGACGAAGCTGCCCAGCCAGGCGGCGGCGCAGTGGTGTGAACAGTCGCCACCTGGCGAGGCAGGTCTGGGCTGAAAAATCTGGACGCTCGATTGACTAACTCACATGTGAGCAATTAAAGTGCGGCACTCGCCATTTTTACTCACCTGTTAGTGATCGAGCGCCCGCCATGCCCCACGTCGTCATCCTCTACACCCCCAACCTCGACGCCGAGACCGACATGACCGCGCTGTGCCGCACGCTGGCTGCTGCGATGCAGACGGTGCGCGACGAGGCGGGCCAGGCGGTCTTTCCGACCGGTGGCATCCGCGTGCTGGCCTACCCGGCGGCGCACTTTGCGGTGGCGGACGGCTCGGGCGACTTCGGGTTTTGCTGGCTGAACCTGCGCATGGGTCGCGGCCGCAGCGCTGCAGTGCAGCAGGCGGCCGGGCAGGCGCTGGCCGACGCCGCGAAGGCGCACTTCGCGCCGCTGCTGGCACACCGCCACGTCGGGCTGACGCTGCAGGTCGATGAAGGCCCCGAGGTGTTCGACGCCAAGTTCGGCAATCTGCACCCGCTGTTCAAGAAGCCCTGACCAGAAAGATTTCCGATGCTCGACCTCGCTACCCTCCAAGCTCTGGCGCGCCAGTTGCGCGACGCGCGCCAGTCGCGCACGCCGCTGCGCCACTTCTCGAAGCAGTTCCCGCAGATGACCATCGAGGACGGCTACGCCATCCAGCGCGAGTGGGTCAAGCTGGAGCTGGCGGCCGGGCGCACCATCAAGGGCCGCAAGATCGGCCTGACCTCGCGCGCCATGCAGCTGTCCAGCCAGATCACCGAGCCCGACTACGCGCCGCTGATGGACGACATGTTCTTCGAGCAGGGCGGCGACATTCCGGTCAGTCGCTTCATCGCGCCGCGTGTCGAGGTCGAGCTGGCCTTCATCCTCGGCAAGCCCTTGAAGGGCCCGGGCGTGACGCTGTTCGACGTGCTGGCCGCGACCGAGTACGTGACACCGGCGATCGAGATCATCGATGCGCGCATCGAGCAGTTCGACCGTGACACCAAGGTGATGCGCAAGGTCTACGACACCATCAGCGACTTCGCCGCCAACGCCGGCATCGTGCTGGGCGGTCGGCCGGTGCGGCCGGATGCGGTCGATTTGCGCTGGGTCGGCGCGATGCTGTTCAAGAACGGCGTGATCGAGGAAACCGGGCTGGCCGCTGCCGTGCTGAACCACCCGGCCACCGGCGTGGCCTGGCTGGCGAACAAGATCGCCCCGTACGACGAGCAGCTCAACGCCGGCGACGTCGTGCTGGCCGGCTCGTTCACGCGGCCGACGCCCGCGCAGGCCGG
Organism: Leptothrix sp. (in: b-proteobacteria); assembly: GCA_041083665.1. Classification (GTDB taxonomy): domain Bacteria; phylum Pseudomonadota; class Gammaproteobacteria; order Burkholderiales; family Burkholderiaceae_C; genus Sphaerotilus. The sequence goes on along the minus strand of JBFPGZ010000043.1, from coordinate 62,787 downwards.
CGACGGCTTCCACGCCGACTACGGCCCGCTCGGCACGGTGTCGTTCCGCTTCGTCTGAACTGTCTGGCCGCCACCCGCAGGAGATTGCCTCGATGACTTCCGCCTATCTGCGCCCGGCGCGCTGCAGCGCCGCCGAGTGGGAGGCGCGCGTGCAGCTCGCCGCCGCCTACCGCATCTTCGACCACCTCGGCTGGTCGGAGCTGATCTACAACCACATCTCGCTGCGCGTGCCGGACGCGGACGGCAGCTATCTGATCAACCCGTTCGGGCTGCATTACTCGGAAGTGACGGCGTCGAATCTGGTCAAGGTCGATGTGGCGGGCAACATCGTCGGCCACAGCGACTGGCCGATCAACCCGGCCGGCGTCACCTTCCACGGCCGCATCCACGCCCGTGTGCCCGACGCGCACTGCGTCATGCACATCCACACCACGCCGACGCTGGCGGTGTGCTGCCTGGAAGAAGGCCTGTCGTTCACCAATTTCTACGCCGCGCAGCTGTGGGGCAAGGTGGCGTACCACGACTTCGAGGGCATCACGGTGCGCGCCGACGAGGGCGAGCGCATCCTCGCCTCGGCCGGGGACAAACCGGTGCTGCTGCTGCGCAACCACGGCCCGGTGGTGATCGGCCACGATCTGGCGCAGGCGTTTTCGCTCATGTGGCTGGTGCAGCGCGCCTGCGAGGTGCAGGTGACGTCGCAGGCGCTCGGCGCGCTGCGGCCGATCCCGGTGCCGGTGCTGGACGCCTGTGTGCGCGACTCGCTCAACTTCGATCCGCGCTTCGGCGCCGGGCGCGATGCGTTTGCGGCGCTGCAGCGGATCATCGACGCGCGCGACCCGAGTTACCGCAGCTGAAACACACCCCACCGCAACGAAGGATCCTGCATGTCTGATGGGAACGAACCGCTCAAGGTGGCCGTGGTGGGTGTCGGCGCCATCGGCGGCGTGTTCGCCGGCTGGCTCGGCACGCGCCTGCCGGCCGGGCGGGTGCAGCTCTCTGCACTGGCGCGCGGCGAAACCCTGCGCACGCTGCGCCGCGAAGGCCTGAGCTGGGTCGAGGGCACCGGTGACGCTGCGGTCGAGCACCGCGTCGCGGCCGACGCCATCACCGCCAGCGACAACGCCGCCGCGCTGGGCCGGCAGGATCTGGTGATCGTCTCGGTGAAGGGGCCGGCCATGCCGCAGGTGGCGGCGCAACTGCGCCCGCTGCTGGCGTCGCACACGACGGTGCTGGTGGCGATGAACGGCGTGCCGTGGTGGTTCTTCGACGGTCTGCCGGGCGAGTGCGCCAGCCTGGCGCTGCACAGCGTGGACCCGGGCGGCGTCACGGCCGCCGCGCTGCCGACCCGCCACGTGCTGGGCTGCGTGGTGCACATCAGCGCTGCGGCGCCCCGGCCGGGGCGCATCGAGCGCATCCGCAACCACCAGCTCATCATCGGCGAGCCGGCCGGCGCCGTCAGCCCGCGCGTGCAGGCGGTCGCCAAGCTGCTGGAGCAGGCCGGCTTTGCCGTGAAGCAGGCCGAGCGCATCCAGGCCGAGATCTGGTTCAAGCTCTGGGGCAACATGACCATGAATCCGGTCTCGGCGCTGACCGGCGCGAGTTGCGACCGCATCCTCGACGACCCGCTGGTGCGAGCTTTCTGCAGCGCGGTGATGCTGGAGGCGCGCGCGATCGGCAACCGCATCGGCTGCGGCATCGACCAGCAGCCCGACGACCGCCACGCCATCACGCGCAGCCTGGGTGCCTTCAAGACCTCGATGCTGCATGACGTCGAGGCCGGCCGGCCGATCGAGCTGGACGCCCTGGTCACGGTGGTGCGCGAGATCGGCCAGCATCTGGGCCTGGCGACGCCGAACATCGACGCGCTGCTCGGCCTGACCCGGCTGATGGCGCAGGGGCGCGGCCTCTATCCGCGCCAACCAAATTCCATCGAAGGGAACCCCGCCTCATGATGCCCATCGCCCGCAACACCTTCCGCGACGCGCTGCGCGCCGGCCAGGCCCGGATCGGCCTGTGGGTCGGCCTGGCCGATGCCAACGCCGCCGAGCTGCTGGCCGGCACCGGCTTCGACTGGCTGCTGCTCGACGCCGAGCACGCTCCGAACGATCCGCGCAGCACGCTGGAGCAGCTGCGCGCCGTGGCGCCGTACCCGGTGCACCCGATCGTGCGGCCGGTGCAGGGCGACGTGGCACTGGTCAAGCAGTACCTCGACATCGGCGCGCAGACGCTCCTGATTCCGATGATCGACACGCCCGAGCAGGCCGCGCTGATGGCCAGCGCGATGCGTTATCCGCCCGAAGGCATTCGCGGCATGGGTGCGGCGCTGGCGCGCGCCTCGCGCTGGAACCAGGTCGAGGGCTACCTGAACCGCGCCAACGACGAGATGTGCCTGCTGGTGCAGGCCGAGACCACGCTGGCGGTGCAGAACCTGGCCGCCATCGCCGCAGTGGACGGCGTGGACGGCGTGTTCTTCGGCCCGGCCGATCTGTCGGCGTCGATGGGCTACCGGGGCCAGCCAGGCCACCCGGAGGTGCAGCGCGTCATCCTGGAAGGCATTGCCACCGTGCGTGCGGCCGGCAAGGCGGCCGGCATCCTCGCCACTGATCCGAAGCTGGCGCGCCAGTACCTCGATGCCGGTGCGCTGTTCGTCGCGGTCGGCGTCGATACCTCGCTGCTGGTGAGGGCCGCGACCGAGCTGGCGCAGGGCTTCAAGGTGAGTGCACCGGCTGCGGTGCCAGCTCGCTCCGGCGGGTACTGAGCTCAGCCAGACTCTGCCGGCCGCTCGGCCAGCAACCGGTGTGCCACCCCCGGCGCGGACACGTCATGAGCCGTGATGTGCGAAGTCGTGCGCAACTCAACTAGACTGTTAAAAAACAATCTGGGGAGTGACGCTGTGAAGCAGCATCGCGGGGTGACAGCCATGATTGATACAACCATCTCACGCCGAGCGTCGGTCATCGACACGGTGACGGCGCATGTGCTCAAGAGCGCTGAAGCCGTGGAAATCATGGTCGGTTTGGTGGGGGTGGTGTTCAATGCGTTTTATTTCAGCTGGTCCGAGGCGCGCCTGATGTGGCCGGCCTACATGTTCCTGTTCCTGTTGGTCGGTTTCGTGATCACCTTGTTCCGAGACGGGCTGCGGCGCCAGCTCCGTGATGACGACTTCGACGGCGACGGCGCCTTCTCCGGCAACGACGTGATGTTGTTCCTGCGCATGACGGCGCTGCAGTCGGTCGCCAATTTTTTCCTGATGGGTGTCTACGGCATCCTGATCGCGGCTCTGTTCTGATCTGATGCCTGCCTTGTTGCTGCTGGCGATTCGCGCCGTTGTTCTTGGTTTGCTGTTGGCGGGGACAACGCTGCCCAGCGCTGCCCGTGATGCCCAGCCGCGCCCGGTCACGGCGCGTGGCGCGTTGCCGCCGGATGAGCAGGCGGTGGTGGCGCTGTTCGAGCAGTCGGCGCCCTCGGTGGCCTACATCACCACCGAAACCGTGCAACGCAACATGTTCGGCTCGGAGGTCGGGCAGGGCGCCGGCAGCGGTTTTGTCTGGGACGCCAGCGGCCATGTCGTCACCAACTATCACGTCGTCGAAGGCGCGCGGCGCGTGTTCGTGCAGCTCGACAGCGGCAAGCCGATCGAGGCCGAGACGGTCGGCACCGCGCCCGAATACGACCTGGCGGTGGTGCGGCTGGTGCGGGTGCCGAAGGACTTGCGGCCGATTCCGCTCGGCAGCTCGCGCGAGCTGAAGATCGGCCAGACCGTCTACGCGATCGGCAACCCGTTCGGCCTGTCGCGCACGCTCACCAAGGGGCTGGTGAGCGCGCTGGATCGCGAGCTGCCGACCGCCAATTTCCGCGAGGTGGCCGGCGTGATCCAGACCGACGCTGCCATCAACCCCGGCAACTCGGGCGGCCCGTTGCTCGACAGCGCCGGCCGGCTGATCGGCGTCAACAGCGCGATCCGCTCGGCCAGCGGCAGCTCGTCGGGCATCGGCTTCGCGATTCCGGCCGATCTGGTCAACCGCGTGGTGCCGGCGCTGATCAGCCGGGGCCGGGCGCCGCTGCCGGGCATCGGCATCACGCCGGTGCGGCCCGACTTGGTGGCGCGTGCCGGTATCAGCGGCGTGGTGCTGGCCGAGGTGGGCCGTGGCACGCCGGCCGCTACCGCCGGCTTGCAGCCCTTGAATCAACGCAGTGGCGATCTGGGCGATGTCATCACGGCGGTCAACGGCCGCGCGGTCGAGACGCTCTCGACCTTTGTGTCTGAACTGGACCGGGCCGGCATCAACAGCAGCGTCGAGCTGACGGTGCGGCGCGGCGAGCGCGAGCGCAAGCTGCGTGTCAAGGTGATCGATCTGCGCGAGTGAGGCGGGTGTTTTCAGCGCGCCTTGAGCAGGTCGAGCGTGGCCGGATGCCGGCGCATGTAGACCGCCACGTACGAGCAGGCCGGCACCACCTGCAGGCCTTGCGCGCGCGCCCAGTCCAGCGCCACCCGCACCAGTTCGGCAGCGATGCCACGGCCCTGCAGCGCCGCTGGCACGCCGGTGTGGCTGAACACCACGCTGCGGCTGCTCGGGTCGAGCCGATAGTCGAGCACGCAATGCAAGCCGTCGATCCAGCTGTCGAAGCGTTGTTCGGCCGGGTGGTGCGTGACGGTCGGTGTGGCCGTGCCGGTGGCGTGAGTGGATGTAGAGCGGGTGGTGTCAGGCGGATTCATGCCGCCAGTGTGCCCGCAGTCAGGCCACTTGTGGCTGCGCCGGCACCAGGCCGGCGCGGCGGGCAAAGTCTTCGGCGCTGAGCGCCGGCGCATGGAGCCAGCCCTGGTAGCTCTGGCAGCCGGCCTCGGCCAGGAAGCGGCGCTGCGCTTCGGTTTCGACACCTTCGGCGATGACGTCGAGCTTGAGCGCGTGGGCCATCTCGATGACGCTGCGCACGATGGCGGCGTCGCTGGCATCGTCCGGCAGTTGATCGACAAAGCAGCGGTCGATCTTCAGGCGATGGATCGGCAGGCGCTTCAGATAACCCAGTCCCGAGTAGCCGGTGCCGAAGTCGTCGATCGCCAGGCGCACGCCTGAAGCGGCGAGCCGGTGCAGCTCGCCGAGGATCTCGTGGATGTCGCCCAGCAGCACGCTCTCGGTCAGCTCCAGCTCCAGCTGGTCGGCCGGCAGATCGTTCGCGATCAGCAGCTCGCTGACCCGATCCACCAGCCCGGCCTGCTGAAACTGCAGCGCCGAGACGTTCACCGCCACCGGCACGCACAGACCCTGGCGGCGCCACGCGGCGGCTTGCCGCACCGCTTCCTGCAGCACCCAATCGCCCAGCTCGGCGATGAAGCCGGTTTCTTCGGCGACCGGGATGAAGCGGCTCGGCGAGATGTCGCCGTGCTGCGGATCGCGCCAGCGCAGCAGCGCTTCGCAACCGATCAGGCGGTTGGTGTGCAGATCGATCTGCGGCTGGTAGTGCAGCCGGAAGTGGCCGTGGCGCAGCGCCTGGCGCATCGCATGGTCGAGCTGCAGGCGGGCCAGCAGCTCGGTGTTCATCTGCGGTTGATAGAAACACAGCTCGTTGCCGTTGCGCTGCTTGACGCGGTGCATGGCGCTGTCGGCGTTCTTGACCAGGTCGTCGCCCTTGCGGCCGTCATCCGGATAGAGCGCCGCGCCGATGCTGGCGCTCAGGTTGAACTGCACACCGTCCACCGCCATGCCGTCGGCCAGCGTCAGCAGCATGCGGCTGGCGACTTGCTCGGCGGCTTTGACCTGGGCGTGTTGCAGCAGCACCGCAAAAGTGTCGCCGCCGAGGCGTGCCACCGTGTCGCCCGGGCGCACGCAGCCCGACAGGCGGCGCGCCACTTCGGCCAGCACTTGGTCGCCGACGGCGGGGCCGAGCGAGTCGTTGAGCTGGCTGAAGCGGTCCAGGCCGATCAGCAGCAAGGCCAGGTGGTTGCCGCTGTGTTCGCAGTCGAGGATCTCGCTGCCGAGGCGCTGGTTGAGGTGCTGACGGTTCGGCAGGCCGGTCAGGCTGTCGCGGCAAGCCAGTTCGCGCAGCGCGTCTTGCTGGGCCAGCTGTTCGCTGCGGTCGCGCAAGATGGCAATGCAGCCGGCCGGGGTCGGGCCGCCGTCACGGATATCGAGCAGGGTGGCGTTCACCGGGTGAACGTCCGAGCGGCTCTGCAGCGCGAGCTCGCCCTGCCACTGTCCCTGGTAGCGCAGCTCGCCGAGCAGCAGTGGCACGGTGTCCAGATCGGCCGGATCGTGCAGCAGCTCGGCCAGCGGCAGGCCTTGCAAGGCGGCGGCGCTGCGGCCCGCCAGCTCAGCCCCGGCCGAGTTGACCGCGACGATGCGGTGCTGCGCATCGGTGATGTAGATGGCGTCCTGGCTGGCTTCGAACACCTGCGCGGCCAGCTGCAGGCGGGCCTGGTCGGCCAGTTCCCGGCTGATGTCACGGAACGCCAGCACCCGCCCGACCGGTTCGCCCCGGCCGTATTGCGGCAGGACGCGGCGCTCCAGCGTGCGGCCGTCGCGCAGCTGCAGGCGCCGTGGTGCGCTGCTCTCCGGGTTGGGCTGGGCGGCCACTGCCGCCGGTGAGGCACTCGCATCGAGCAGGCTGGCCTGCAGATGCTGATGCAGCCGGTGGTCATCGCGGCTCAGCACCACTTCGTCGGGCAGTTGCCAGAGTTGCACGAAAGCGCGGTTGCAGTGGCGCATGGCGCCGTCCAGATCGGTGACGAGCAGGGCGTCGGCGCTGCAGTCGAGCGCGCTGGTCAGCTCCTCGGCGAGCCGGTCGAGCTCGGCCTCGATGGCGCGGCGCGGCGTCAGATCGTGCAGGCTGACCAGCCAGGTCGGCCGGCCGTCGCTCAGCATCAGCGTGCTGATGCGGCGCTCCACTTCGCAGGTGCTGCCGTCGTGGCGGCGCATCATGCTGTCGCTGTGCAGGCTGCGCGCGCTGGCGTGGGCGCCGGCCTCGATCCAGAAGCAGGCGTCTTCCGGGCTGGCCAGCAGATCCAGCACGGCGCGGCCGCGCAGTGTGGCGAGCGGCGCGCCCCACAGCTCGGCGGCGGCCGGGTTGCCGGTCAGCACGGTCTGCTCGGCCGCATCGACCAGCAAGGTGGCGTCGAGCAGGCCGTCGAGCAGCGTTTGCAGCATGGCCGGTACGGCCGGGTTGTCCGTGATCGATGCGGGCGGGCGGGCCAGCGAGAAGGGCGGATTGAGACAGTTCATGCGCCGCCGCCGATCAGTGCGCCGCGCCGACGCTGCTGTCGTCGTGATCCAGGCCGTGGGCATAGCTGTAGCAGAGCCGCTCGTGTGGCGCCAGATAGTCGAGCGTGGCGCGTGGCAGCAGGCGTGGCAGCAGGCTGCGGCGGATCGACAATTCTGGTGCCTGATGCAGGTGCAGCAGCAGCGCCTGGTCGCGTGGCACGGCCGTGTCATGCACCAGCAGGCTGGGCCGCAGCGGCCAGGCCGGATGCACCGACATCACCACCGCATGGCGGCCGTCGCTGAGCTGGACCACCGAGCCGGGCGGATAGACCCCGACCAGCTTGATGAAGGCGGCCAGCAGCTCGGGGTCGAGCTGGCTGCGCATCTGCGCAAACAGCTGGGCCTGGGCTTCGTGCGGTGTGCGCGTGGCGCGGTTGTCGAGCGGGTGGCACAGGTTGTCGTACAGATTGACCAGCGTGACGATGCGCGCCGGCCGGCTGATGTCCGGGCCTTGCAGCCCTTGCGGCAGGCCGGAGCCGTCATGCAACTCGTGGTGCTGTGCGATGACGCGCAGCGCCAGCGGCTCCAGCCCCATCGCCATGCCGAGTCGCACGCCTTGCACCACATGCTCGCGCCGGGCGCGTAGCTGCAGGGCGCCCTGGTCCGGGCTGGCGTTGCGCAGCGTGTCCGAGAGCGCCAGCTTGCCGATGTCGTGCAGCAGCGCGCCCAGCGCGACGGCGCGTTGCTCGGCCTCGGGCAGGCCGGCGTGGCGCGCCAGCATCAAGGCCAGCATGGTGACGTTGATCGCATGCAGCGCGGCCCCGCTGCCGCTGCCGGCGGCGTTGAGCACGCGCAAGGTGGTGTCGCTGTCGCCATGCAGATCATTCAGCAGCCGCTCGGCGGCGTCCTGGGCAATCTGCCGGGCCACGGCGGGTTCGCTCAGCGCCGAGCGGCTGACCCCGAGCCAGCTGCGCAGGGCTTCGGCGTGCAGGCGCTCGCTGCAGCTCAGGCTGCGGCGCTCAGCGGCGAGCTGCTGCTGCCGGCGCGCGTTGGCCACGGCGGTGACCAGGCCGGTGAATTGGCTGGCCTGGCTGGCTGGTGTGTCGGTGGGTTGGGGGGCGGGCTCGGTGCCGGGCGCGGCCAGCACATCGGCTTCGCTCAGCTCCGGACGCACCTGCACCTGCTGCAGCCCGAGTTCGATCAGGCGCTGGATCTGTTCGGGGTGGCGCAGCTTGAAGCGGTTGCTCGGAAACGGATGCGCCATCCAGCCCAGATCGAGCTGCACATACATGCCGAGCCGCAGTTGGCGGACATCGACGAGCAGAGGAGGGGCGTTGGGCGTCACAGCGGGGCATCCTGCCCGGCCAGTCCGGGCTTGCCGCTGTTATCGACCCGGCTGGCGCGTGACTTGAGCCTCAGCGCTTGTTCGGGTCGAAGGTGAGCACCATCACCGGCGGAATGCGGCCGTCGACATCGCGCGGCAGCACCTCGGCGCGATCGATGGCGCGCAGCACAGCTTGGTCCCAGTCGGGCAGGCCACTGCTCTTGAGCAGCCGGCGGCCGATGATGGTGCCGTCGATGGCCACTTTCACTTCCACCTCGGCGGTCGGGTGGCCGCTGGCCTGGCCGGTAAAGACCACGTTGGGCAGGATGCGGGCGCGGATGCGGCCTTCATAGCCGGCCGACGGGCCGCTCGATTGCGCCGCCGTGCCGGCGGTTGAACCGGTTGGCGAGCCGCCCGCTGCGGCCTTGGTCGTGCTGGCCGCCATGCTGGTGCCGCCTATCAGTTTCTGCACTCTGGCGATGTTTTCTTCGCGCCGCTTCTGCAGCGATGCCGCTTCGTCCTTGGCTTGACGTTCCTGCAGCGCCTTTTCATGCGCCTTGTCCTTGACGGCCTGGGCCTGGTCAAGGGCTTTTTGTTTGAGCGCTTCCTTGCGGGCTTTCTCTTTCTCGGCGGCTTTGGCGTCTTCGATGGCGGCCAGCCGGGCCTTTTCTTTCACGGCCGCCGCTTGCGCCGCCTTGATTTTTTCCAGCCGCGCACGTTCCTGCGCATCGGCCTTTTCCTGCGCGGCGCGCTTGGCTTGGCGCTCGATGGCGATGTCGGCTGGTTTGGGCGCTGGCGGTGCCGGCGGCGGTGGCGCTGGCTTGTGCACCGGCTGGGGCGCCGGTGGCGCTGGTGCAGGCGGCGGTGGTGCCACCGGTTCGGGTGGTGGCTGGATGGGGGCTGGCTCCGCCGCTGCGGTCGGTTCGGGCGCCAGGGCCGCGACGCGTGGCACGCTCGACCACAGCTCGGCGCTGACGGTGTTGACCTGATGCTGGCGCCAGCTCACGCCATAGGCGAGTGCCGCCACCAGCGCGGCGTGCGCCAGCAGGGCCAGCGTGGTGCCGAGTGCGTTGCTGTCGGCGGAAGGGGGTTGACGCAGGGCGTCGCTGCTCATGGTCTGGAGGGGGTCGAAAGCTCAGCTGCCGGTGGTGCGCACTGCCAGGCCGACCCGCTGCACACCGGCGCGCTGCAGCGTGTCCATCACCTGCACCACCGCTTCGTACTTGACGCCACGGTCGGCCGAGATGATGACTGGCGCCACCATGGCGCCGTTCTGCAGCGCCTGCACGCGGCTGGCCAGCGCGCGCAGCGGCACCCGCTCGCCTTCGCCCTTGCTGTCGACGCGCAGGCGCAAGGTCTCGGTGGCGTCGAGCACCACTTCGATGACGCGATCCGGCTGGCGCTGCGCCTGGCCGACGCTGGGCAGGTCGATCACGCCCGGCGTCATCAGCGGCGCGCAGACCATGAAGATGATCAGCAGCACCAGCATGACGTCGATGAACGGCACCATGTTGATCTCGTTGATGGTGCGGCGGTGTCCGCTGTTGCGGCGGCTGGCGATGGCTGGCATGGCAGGCTCCGGCCAGCTTCAGCGCGCTGCCGCAGCAGGCGCCGGCGGCTGGACCTGCGAGCTGTGGCGGGCCAGGATGTTGGAGAACTCTTCCATGAAGGTTTCCAGCTGGATGGCGATGCGGTCGATGTCGCGCGCAAAGCGGTTGTAGGCGATCACGGCCGGAATGGCCGAGAACAGGCCGATCGCGGTGGCCACCAGCGCTTCGGCGATGCCGGGCGCGACGGTGGCGAGCGTGACCTGCTGCAGGTTCGACAGGCCCGTGAACGCGTGCATGATGCCCCAGACGGTGCCGAACAAGCCCACGTACGGCGAGACCGAGCCGACCGTGGCCAGGAACGACAAGCGCGACTCGACCACGTCGAGTTCGCGCTGGTAGCTGGCGCGCATGGCCCGGCGCGCGCCGTCCAGCAAGCCGCCGGCGTCGCCGTTGCGGCGCTCGCGCAGCTTCAGGAACTCGCGCATGCCGGCGGTGAAGATGCGCTCCATCGGCGAGGCCTGCTCGGCGCTGCTGCTGTTGCGTTCGCTCTGGCTGTACATCTCCTGCAGGCTGCGGCCGGACCAGAAGTCGCGTTCGAAGTCTTCGTTGCGGGTGCGCACCCGTGACAGGCCGACCAGCTTGGCAAAGATCACGGCCCAGCTGCTCAGCGAGACCACCATCAGGATGGCCATCACGAGCTGGACGACAAAGCTGGCCTGAGTGACCAGATGCAGGATATTGAGGTCCTGGTTCATGCGAGGGTGAGTCGTTCGAGGATCAAGGAGGGAATGCGGCAGGGGCGGAAAGTTCCGGCATCGACGCAGCCGATGCGGATGCGGCCTTCGGCCAGACAGGCGCCGTCAGTGACGCGATAGGCTTTTTGCTCGATCAGCATGCCGGCGCGGCCGGGTTGCAGCAGCTGCACGCTGATGTCGAGCTGATCGTCGAGCCGGGCCGGCAGCCGATAGCGCACGCTGGTGTCGGCCACCACGAACATGGCGCCGTCGTCCAGGCGCATGCGCTCCTGCGAAAAGCCGAGCGCGCGCAGCCACTCGGTGCGGGCCCGCTCGAAGAACTTCAGGTAGTTGGCGTAGAAGACCACGCCACCGGCATCGGTGTCTTCCCAGTAGACCCGCAGCCTGAAGTGATAGGGCTGCGCCGGCACATCGGGTGGTGGCGAGCAGGTGGACGGGGTGAGTGGATCCTTGGACAGCATGGGGCCGATTATCGCGATGCCGCTGCCGCGACTGCCGGTGTGGTCGCCATCGTGCCGTCACTGGGCTGCTCGGGGACGGGGCGCAGCAGCCAGACGGCCAGGAGCGCAACCAGTCCGGCCGCAGTCAGCAGCAGCCAGGTGCGCCGCCCTGAGCTGGCCTTGGGTGGTCCAGGCGGGGGCAGCGTTTCGGTGTCGGGCCCGGTATCGCTCTGGGCCGCGATCCAGGCTTCCAGCGCGCGCGCCATCGCGCCTGCCGAGCGAAAGCGTGCTTCCGGGTCGGTGGCCATGGCGCGCATCGCGATGGCGGCCAGCACCGGTGGCACATCCGGATTGAGCTGGGTGATCGGCCGTGGCTTGCCGGCCTTCAGTGCGGTGGCGATGTCCTCGATCGAACGGCCGGCATAAGGCCGCTCGCCGGTCAGGACTTCGTAAAAGACCACCCCGAGTGCGTACACATCCGAGCGGCGGTCGGCGCTCTCGCCGGCCAGTTGTTCGGGCGCGGCATAGAACGGCGAGCACATGATGGCTTGCTCGGCGGTGCCGCCCGCGCCGCTGTGCGCGATGCCGAAGTCGAGCACCACCGGCCGGGTGTGCTCGACCATGAAGATATTGGCCGGCTTGACGTCGCGGTGGATCACGCCGTGGCTGTGCGCGTAGTCGATCGCATCGGCCACCCGTTGCATGATCACTGCCGCCGAGGCCGGCGAAGGCCGCCAGCGGGCCTTGATGAGCTGGCTCAGGTCGCTGCCGCGCAGCAGCTCCATCACGATGTAGGCGCCTTCCGGGCCGACGCCGGCATCGAACACCGTGACGATGTGCGGATGGCTCAGCTTGGCGGCGGCGCGGGCTTCGTCGAGGAAGTGTTCGGTGACGCGGGTGCGGCCATCGGAGCCGACGCCGAGCGGCAGCGTCTTGATGGCGACCACCCGGGCCAGGACCGGATCGTGGGCGGCCCAGACCGTGCCCAGGCCACCGGCACCCAGCCGCAGCTTGAGCGAGTAGCGTCCGACCCGGCCCAGCGTCGGCATGCCGTCGCCGAGGCGCATCGGCGGCTCGCTGCCGGTGACCGTGCCCAGCCGCAGCGTGTCGCCGTCAAGCCACTCGGAGCGGTTGCGGGGCAGCGCAATGGTGCGTTCGTCGATCTGCGTCGACCAGAGCAAGCCGGTGGGCGCAGCGCTGTCGCCGGGCGACTCGGCAGGCTCGGGCGGCGGCGGCGGATCGATTCGGTCGGGCGTATTCATGTTGTTGGGAGCCCCGGGCAAGATGCGCCTTAGTCGTGCAGCATGTGACGCAGGCGCGCCACCGCTTCGACGAGTTGTGCCATCGAACTTGCAAATGACAGGCGTGCGTAGCGGGCCGTTTCGGCCGCACCAAAGTCACGCCCCGGTGTCAGCGCTACATGAGCGCGGCGCATGGTGTCCATGCAGAAATCCCAGCTGTCGTGAGCATGGCCAGTCACGTCAAACCAGGCGTAAAAAGCGCCGTCCGGTGCCACCGGCACCGGCAGGCCGAGCGCGTTGAGTGCCGGCACGATGTAGTCGCGCCGCTCGCGCAGCACCTGGCGGCGGCGTTCGCACTCCAGCAGCGTTTCCGGCTCGAAGCAGGCCAGCGCCGCGTGCTGGGCGACGCTGGAGGCGCAGATGTAGAGGTTCTGCGCCAGCTTCTCGACCGGTGCGACCAGCGCGGGCGGCAGCACCAGCCAGCCCAGTCGCCAGCCGGTCATGCCGAAGTACTTCGAGAAGCTGTTGATGATGATCACGTCCTCGCCCAGCGCGGCCGCACTCGCGGCGGGCGGCTCGCTGTAGCTGAGCGCCTGGTAGATCTCGTCGACGACACAGAATCCGCCGCGCGCGCGCACCTCGGCGTGGATGCGGGCCAGCTCGGCCGGCGCGATGGCGGTGCCGGTCGGATTGGACGGCGAGGCCAGCAGCACGCCGCGCGTGTTCGGTCCCCAGGCCGCCGCGACCGACGCGGCGTCGAGCTGGAAGCGTTGCGCGGCGCCGGCCGGTAGCAAGCGGGCGTGTCCGCCAGCGGCACTGACGAAATGCCGGTTGCAGGGATAGGACGGGTCGGGCATCAGCCACTCGTCGCCCGGCTCGACCAGCGCGCTGCACAGCAATTGCAGCGCGGCCGAGGCGCCCGCGGTGATGACGATGCGCGCCGGGTCGATCGTCAGGCCGTCACGCTGGGCATACCAGGCGGCGATGGCTTCACGCAGCGCCGGCAAACCGGTGGCGGGCGTGTACTGTGTGCGACCGGCGGCCAGGCAGGCCTGGGCAGCCTCGACCACCCGGGCCGGTGCGGTCAGGTCGGGCTCGCCGATGTTCAGATAGAGCATTGGCGAGCCGCCCAGGCGTGGATCGCAGGCGGGGCTGCGAGCGATCGCATCGGCCGCCTTGGCGCATTCCATGACCCAGAAGGGTTCGATTTTCTCGACCCGCGACGCCAGGCGCATCGGTGGTGTCTCCGTGGTCAGCCGGGTTGACGTGAGCGCTGCGCCTGCACTTCGGTCGGGCGCAGATCGATGGCGGTCTTGTCGAGCACGCCGTTGACGTATTTGTGGCCGTCGGTGCCGCCAAAGGACTTGGCCAGCTCGACCGCCTCGTTGATGGCGACCTTGTAGGGCACGTCAACGAAGTACTTGAGTTCAAAGGCGCCGATCAGCAGCACGCCGTGTTCCACCGGCGAGAGCTCCTTGATCTTGCGGTCCAGGTGCGGCGTGAGCAGCTCGTCGAGCTGGCTGGCTTCCAGGATGCAGCCGCGCAGCAGGGCGTCGAAGTGGGTGCTGTCGCACTTGGCGTACTCGTCTTGCTCGCGCATGTGGGCTTCGATCACATCGGCTTCGCCGTGACCGATCTGCCATTCGTACAGACCTTGCAGAGCCAGCTCGCGTGAGCGCCGCCGTGCCGACTTGGGTCGTGGTGCACCGTTGTGGCCCGGGCGCGGTTTGGCGCCAGTGGCGGTCTTGGGGGCCACGGGGGCAGGGGGATTCACGGGGTTCAAAGCAGGTCTTCCAGCAGATTGGCCATCTCGACGGCCACACGGGCCGCGTCGCGGCCCTTTTCAATGATGCGGGCTTCGGCTTGCGCTTCGGTCTCGACGGTCAGGATGGCATTGGCGATCGGCAGGCCGTAGTCGAGCGACAGGCGGGTCACGCCCGCACCGCTCTCATTGGCCACCAGTTCGAAGTGGTAGGTCTCGCCACGGATGATGCAGCCGAGCGCGATCAACGCGTCAAAGTCGTTGCTCTCGGCCAGCGCACGCAGCGCGATCGGCACTTCCAGGGCGCCGGGTACCGTCACCAGGCGGATGTGCTTGGTCGTCACGCCGAGCTGCTTGAGCTCGGCGATGCAGGTGGCGGCCAGGCGGTCGGTGATGCCGGCATTGAAACGTGCCTGCACGATCCCGATGCGCAGTTCCTTGCCATCGAGTTGGTCTTTCTTGCCTTTGTCAGCACCCAGCATGTTGTCAGCTCCTCTCTACAGCTCAACCTTCATATGGCACAAAGCCGGTCACTTCGAGCCCGTAGCCCGTCATGCTCGGCATGCGGCGACGGTTGCTCAGCAGCTTCATGCGACGCACGCCCAGATCGCGCAGGATCTGCACGCCGACACCGTAGGTGCGCAAATCCATCGTGACCGGCGCTGCCGCTGCTGCCGTGGTGGCAGAAGGGGCGGCAAACTCGCCCAGCAGCGCTTCGGCTTCGTGGCCGGCGTTGAGCAGCACGGTCACGCCACGGCCGGCCTGCTGCAGCGCCGCCAGCGCCTTGGGCAGCGGCCAGGAGTGGCGCGAGCCGACGTCGAGCAGATCCAGCACCGACAGCGGCTCGTGCACGCGCACCAGCACTTCGTCTTCCGGCTGCCATTGGCCCAGGCTCAGCGCCAGATGGACCTGGCCGGTGCGGTCACGGAACAGCGAGCAGTTGAACTCGCCGTAGGGCGTGACGAGCTGGCGCTGCGCCAGCCGCTCAATCAGGGTTTCGTTGCGGCTGCGATAGCTGATCAGGTCGGCGATGGTGCCGATCTTCAGGCCGTGTTGCTTGGCGAAGACTTCCAGCTCGGGCAGACGCGCCATCGTGCCGTCGTCGTTCATGATCTCGCAGATCACCGAGGTCGGGCTCAGGCCGGCCATGCGGGTCAGATCACAGCCGGCTTCGGTGTGGCCGGCGCGCATCAGCACCCCGCCATCCCGCGCCTGCAGCGGGAAGATGTGGCCGGGCTGCACCAGATCGCTCGGCTTGGCGTCGCGCGTCACGGCCGCTTGCACGGTGCGGGCGCGGTCGGCGGCCGAGATGCCGGTGGTGACACCGGTGGCGGCTTCGATCGACACCGTGAAGGCGGTGCCGTGCGATGAGCCGTTGCGGGTCGCCATCGGCGGCAGCTGCAGGCGCTCGCAATGATCGCGCGTCAGGGTCAGACAGATCAGGCCGCGCGCATGCTTGGCCATGAAATTGATGGCTTCCGGCGTGACCAGATCAGCCGCGAGCACAAGGTCACCCTCGTTTTCGCGGTCTTCTTCATCGACCAGAATGACCATGCGGCCGGCGGCCAGTTCGGCGACCAGCTCAGGAATCGGAGAGATAGGCATGTGTGAGATTGTAGGCGGCGTGCCCGTATTGCAACTCATGTTGAGTCGGCAGCCTCAAGGTATCTGTGTTTGTCGGCGGCAGCGCCGTCTCAAGAGGGCTCAGGGGCGCAGCCAGTCCGGTGGCCCGGGACGGGGCCGTGCCAGCAGGCGCAGGTCCGGGCCGACCCGGCCGATGTCGGTGAATTCCAGCTCGGTGACGCCAGCCAGGGTCTGCAGCGCGGGCAGCTGCAGCAGATCGCGACCCGGGCCGAGCAGCTTGGGCGCCAGGTAGAGCAGCAGCTCATCGACCAGCCCGGCCTGAACGAGCGCGCCGTTGAGCCGCTGGCCGGCCTCGACATGCAGCTCGTTGATGCCGCGCCGGCCCAGGTCGGCCAGCACCGCACTCAGATCGAGGCGGCCATCGGCGCCGGCACCGATCGGCTGCAGCGTCACGCCGGGCAGCGCGGCCAGACGCTCGGCTGGCGTGGTGCCTGGCTGATCAGCGGCGGTGTAGATCAGCGTCTGCCCCGGCGCTTGCAGGATCTGCGCGGCCGGGTCGATGCGCAGCTGGCTGTCGAGCACCACCCGCAGCGGCTGGCGCGCCGTCTCGACCAGCCGCACGTCGAGGCGCGGATCATCGGCTTGCACGGTGCCGATGCCGGTCAGCAGCGCGCCAGCGCGTTTGCGCCAGGCGTGACCGTCAGCGCGGGCGGCGGCGCTGGTGATCCACTGGCTCACGCCATTGCTGAGCGCGGTGCGGCCGTCCAGGCTGGCCGCCACTTTCAGCCGCAGCCAGGGCCGGCCGCGCAGCATGCGCGACAGAAAGCCGATGTTGAGCTCGCGCGCCGCCTCACTCAGCAAGCCGCAGCTCACCTCGATGCCGGCGGCAGCCAGCCGTGCCAGGCCCTGGCCGCCGACGAGCGGATTCGGATCGCCCAACGCAGCGACGACCCGGCCGACGCCGGCCTCGATCAGCGCGTTGCAGCAGGGCGGCGTGCGGCCGTGGTGGGCGCAGGGCTCCAGCGTCACGTAGGCGGTGGCGCCGCGCAGTGCGGCGGCGCCGTCAGCGCGGCTGCGGGCGTCGCGCAGCGCCATCACCTCGGCGTGCGGGCCGCCGGCTTGCTGGGTGTGGCCTTGGCCTAACACCTGGCCGTTCTGCGCCACGATGACGCAGCCGACGCGGGGGTTGGGGTCGCTCAGGCCGATGGCTTGCTCGGCGAGCGCCAGCGCGGCACGCATGTGCTGCAGATCGGTGGCGTCACGGGTGCCGGCGGCGCGGGCAGGTTCGGGTGGCATGTCAAGCATGGCCGTGAGTGTGCCGCGTTGGCGACGAGCCTGTTCAGGGCTGATGCGCCACGGTGCTGTCGTCGGCCAGGTTGGGTGTGCCGCTGCCGATCAGCACCGCGTTGTCGGTCGGGCAACTGCCATCGGCCTGGATGACGAGGAAGTTCTGCTCACCAAGCGGCTCTGCCACGTCGGCGTAGGCGGCTGGATGCTCGGCGTTGTCGATGCGGCCGTTGTGGTTGACGTCGCTGCTGTAGCGGCAGACGCGCCGGTTGGCGCTGCCGCTGGCCGCCAGCGTCCAGCCGACCGGCACGATGTCGAGCCGGCCGCTCCAGCTCGGCCGCGTCGCCGCCGGGTTGATCGACACGACGCAGTGGTAGCGCACCGAGGTGCGGGCGCCGGGGCTGCTCGGCGCGTCATCGACACATTCCCAGGGCGGGTTGGGGTGGCCGGTGCTGCTCAGGCTCAGGCGCATGTCGAGGTCGAGCGCCAGCGAATGCGGGTTTTCAGCCTCGGCGACGCCGGGCGTGGCGGTGTCGGTGGCAAAGCGCACCTGGCCGGCGATCAACTGGCCGCTGATGGTGCGGCAGTTGCCCAGGCTGGCGGCGCTGAGCTGCGGGTTATCGAGCCCAGCGCTGCTGTCGCAGCGCTGCTTGACCTGGCCGCTCAGGTTGTCGAACACCCAGGTCAGGCTCAGGTCGGCGCGTGGTTTGAATGCGCTGCGTCCGTCGCCCAGATCGCGCGCGGCGCGTGGAATGCGTCCGTCGCGGCCTTGCGGCGCGAGCTGCCCGGTGCTGGCGCTGCTGTACGGCGCCAGCGTCAAGGCGCCGACCAGCGCCGGATCGATGCCGGCGATCAGTGTGGCCAGGCTGAGCTGCTGCGCCTGCCCCTGCCGATCGGCCCAGCGCACGCTGCTGCGCACGGCCTTGAGCTTGAGTGTGGGCAGCTCGGTCACGCTGCGTTCCAGCCGGAAGAGCGCGTTGCGATTCGCGCCGGTGAGCTCCAGCGGTGCCTGTGCGCCGATCGCAGCCCAGGCCAGACCGGTGGCGCCGGCTGCTGCGCTGCTCTCGATGTGATCGTAAGCGAGCAGCTGCTCCAGATCGTCCTGCGTCAGCCGGGTCGCTTCGGCGCGCTGGCGCGTCAGGTCGCTGGCCAGCCAGAGCCAGGACTGGGCCCGGATCAGCGCCGCCAGCCCGAGCGTCAGCACCAGCAGCGCGACCAGCACCTCGACCAGCGAGCTGCCACGGCAAAGCTGGGCCGATCGACCCGGGTCAGGGCTGCGGCTGCTTGGCGGTGTGACGGGTTTGGTGCGGCTGGCCATGTCAATCGACGAAATCACGCCAGCTGCCCGGGACTGGAATGAAGGCGCCCTCGGCCTGCGCCAGGCGGGCCAGCACCTCGGCGTCGCGCACCAGTTGCAAGGCGCCGCTGGCTTGCAGGCTGCCGGTGGTGATCACGGCGCCGCGCAGCGTGCCAGCGGCCGCGCTCGGGTTGTTCCAGCTCAGGCTGCGCGCATGCAACAGACCGGTGAACTGCAACTGCCCGTCGATCTGGGCGCTGCCGTCGATGATCAGCAGCAGCGGCGCGGCGTCCGTGCCCCAGCTCGGGCTGCTGCTGACGTGCAGCGTGCCGTCGATCCAGATCAGGCGTGCACCGCTGGCGATGGCGGCGTCCACTTCGGTGGCGCTGCAGCCGCTCTGGCAGCTGAGCACCTGCACGGTCGGCAAGTCGCGATAAGCGTTGCGCGAGAGCGCGAAGACCTGCGCAAACAGGCGCTCGTCGGGCAACAGCGCGCCGCTGCCATCAAGAAACTGGGCGTCGGCGCTGACGGCACTGTCCGCTCCGCCCAGACTGCCGGCGGGCCCGATCAGGTGGACCTCCGGCGCCAGCTGCAGCAAGCCACCCGTGGCGACGGTGGTGCCGCCGCTGGCTGGATCGGTGTTGGCGACGCTGACGCCACTCTGCAGCGTGAGCGTGCCGCCGCTGCTGAGCGTGGCGGCCGGTGGCCGGGCCAGCGCCGAGAGCGCTGCCAGCATGAACTGCACCTGCGCCGTGGCGTCCACCGGCGCGCTGCCGCCGCAACTGACGCCGACGTGGCTGCAGCCGCTCACGTCCACCCGCAGGCTGCCCGGCGTGGGTCCGGCGCTCAGGCGCAGGCTGAAGGCCGGCGTCTCGGTGTCTGCCGCCGCGCTCAGGCTGGCGTTGCCGCTCGCCGGGCAGTGGCAGCGCCAGTCGTTGTCGGTCACGGCACAGCCGGGCGCGGCCGCCACGGCCGGGCTGATGCGGCCGGTGGCGGCATCCACGCTCAGATAACGCTGCCGGAAGCGGTTGTTCGCCGGGGCGGCGCCAGCGGCTGCGACCGGCTGACAGGCGCTGTCGATCTCGCCGCGCTGGTTCAGCTGCGCGATGACCCAGTTGCGCCCGGCTTCGGCAGCCTCGAAGGCCTGCGTGGCGCGCCACTGGTTGGCCGCCGAGCGCTGCTCGAAGATCAGGGCTCGATTCGCGTAGAGCAGCATCAGCGACGCGGCCAGCAGCAGGATGAGCAACATGGCCAGCGTGCCGGTGCCTTTGATGTGGCGGCGCCGCACGATTCAGCCTTCCGGGCAGGCGCCGCTGAGGCGATCGTTGCGAAGCCGTACCCGCGTTTGCAGGCTGCGGCGCATGGTCGCGTCGATGCTCGATTGGCCGTCCAGCTCCAGCGTCAACACGCGCAGCGCAATGGTCGGTGGGCAGTTGGTGGCGTTGCTCGGGCAGGTCGTGATACGGCAGCGGGCCAGCAGCGAGACCGCTTGTTCGCTGCTGCTGATCTGCAGGCGGGTGATGCGCACCTGGGCCGGGTCGGTCAGCGCTTCCCAGCGGTCCCCCGTGCCGGGTGCGATGGCCGCGCCAGAGCGGCGCACATCGAGCGTGTGGTTGGCTGCGTTCAGGCGCAAGCCGAAGCGTTCATTGCTGGTGACAAGCTGGTCTTCGGTGTCGATGCTGTAGGCATAACCGACCGCGCTGTCACGGTTGCCGGCGCTCGGGTAGACCAGGCTATAGGGGTTGGCCGGCAGGGCGGTGGCGGCTCCTGGCTGCCAGACGGCCGAAGTGGCATCGCCCCAGTAGCCGGCGCGGCGCAGGTCATGTACGGCCAGATCGGCGGCGGCGCGCAGATCCTGCGTCAGCCGGGTTTCGAGCAGCATGCGGCGCTGCTCGGCCAGTTCGGCCACCAGCAGCGCGGCGGCCGCCGCGACCAGAAATAGCCCGAGCGCAATCGCCACCAGCATCTCCACCAGACCGAGGCCACGACAGCGGGGCTCACTGGTTCCAGCAGAGGCGGTTGTCCTGGGCGTTGTTGCCATGGTTGCTGTCCGGGCCGGATTGCTGGCTGATCTCGCCGCCGCTGACGCTGATGCGCAGATAGCGGCAGCTGCTGTCGTTGGCCTGCGGGCCTTGGGCGATCGCGCTGACCTGATAGGCGCTGGCCTGTGTCTCGGTGCTGGTGCTGGTCGCCAGGCTGTAGGTGCCGCCGGGCGTGCTGGTGGGCAGGCCGAGCCCGCCGCTGCCGAGGCTGGCGGCGTAGTTCGGCTGGTTCATGCGCAGCCGCTCTTGCGCTTGCTGGATGCGCAACAGGGTGGCCACGGCGTCAGCGCGGCGCAGCTTGCGGATCTGGCCCTGGTAGGCCGGCAAGGCAATCGCTGCGAGCAGTGCCAGCACGACCAGGCCGATCATCAGCTCGATCAAGGTCCAGCCGCTCTGGTTGCGGCCGGCCCGGGGGCGTGATCTGCTCGGTGGGTGGGGCGATGAAGGTTGGGTGTTCAGCATGATGAGCTCCTCAATCAACAGGCCGGCACCGCAGCCCAGCCACCATCGGGCGCGCACAGCCGCACCCGCCCGAGCCCGCTCACCACATGGCGCAGGTTGGGGATGTTGTCGCCTTGCAGTTCAATGTTGCCGGCCGGGCTGATAGTGCCTTGGCGTGGATCGACCAGCATCGACTCGACGTTGCCTTGCAGTTGCTGCCGCGAACCGGCTGGCAGAAAGACCAGCCGCAGCAGCTCAGAGCCGCTCTGGCACTGCGGGCTGCCGTCGAGGTTGCAGGCGCAGGCGTTCTTGGCGCCGGTGTGGATCAGGTAGCAGCTGCCGCCGCTGTGGGTTTGCAGCCGCAGCCACAACTTGACGTTGCGCGCGACGGCGCTGCTGCGCAGGAACTGCAGATCGCTGATGAGCTGGGCTGACAGGCCGTCGAGGCGGCGCCGCTGCAAAAATCCGTCGAACGACGGCAAGGTGATGCTCAGCAGCAGCGCGGCCAGCGTGGTGCAGATCAGCAGTTCGATCAGGGTCCAGCCACGGGTCGGGTCGTGCGGTGGTCTGGCGTGCATCGTGACCTCCTGCAGGGTGTGAATTCGTTCACACGCAGTCTAGGCAGTGGTCTGGTCGCCGACTTCCCCATGATGGGGGATCACCCCCGTTGGGAGGATGCCGGAATGGAGCGCCGGGCCGAGGCGGCTCAGATGTCCTTGATGAGTCGGCTGAACTCGTCGAGATCCTTGAACTCGCGGTAGACCGACGCAAAGCGCACATAGGCGACCTTGTCGAGGCCGGCCAGCTCGTGCATGACCAGCTCGCCGATGCGCGAGGTCGCCACTTCGCTGGCGCCGCTGGTGACGAGCTGCTCTTCGATGCGCGTCACCGCCGCGTCGATCAGATCGACGCTGACATGGCGTTTGCGCAGCGCCAGCATCATCGAGGCGCGCAGCTTGCTGCGGTCGAACTCCATGCGCACGCCGTTTTTCTTGACCACCGCCGGCATCGCCAGTTCGGC
This sequence comes from Leptothrix sp. (in: b-proteobacteria), assembly GCA_041083665.1. Lineage (GTDB taxonomy): Bacteria > Pseudomonadota > Gammaproteobacteria > Burkholderiales > Burkholderiaceae_C > Sphaerotilus. Next base: position 40,847 of record JBFPGZ010000043.1, on the reverse strand, counting down.
GCGCTCATAGGTGGTGAAGCGCTTGTCGCAGTGGCTGCAGCGCCGCCGCCGCCGCATGGCATCGCCCTCGTCGGACTCGCGGGTCTCGACGACCTGGGTTTCACCATGTCCGCAATAGGGGCAACGCATCAAAAACTCGCAAGGCCCCGGGCTGAACCGGGGCCGGATGTCAAACGCTGAACCGTGTCGGTTCAGCGAGGGGCTTCAGCGGTAGACCGGGAAGTCGCGCGTGAGTTGCGCGACCTGTTCGCGCACGCGCGCCAGCACCGCTTCGTCGTTCGGTGCTTCGAGCACGTCGGCGATCAGGTTGGCGACCAGACGCGACTGCTCTTCCTTGAAGCCGCGCGTCGTCATGGCCGGCGAACCGAGGCGGATGCCGCTGGTCACGAACGGCTTTTGCGGGTCGTTCGGGATGCCGTTCTTGTTGCAGGTCATGTGAGCACGGCCCAGCAGTGCTTCGGCTTCCTTGCCGGTCAGGCCCTTCGGGCGCAGATCGACCAGCATGACGTGGCTCTCGGTGCGACCGGAGACGATGCGCAGGCCGCGTGCGGTCAGCGTGTCGGCCATCACGGCGGCGTTCTTGACCACTTGCTCCTGGTAGGTCTTGAACTCAGGCTGCAGCGCTTCCTGGAACGCCACGGCCTTGCCGGCGATGACGTGCATCAGCGGGCCGCCCTGGATGCCGGGGAAGATCGCCGAGTTGATCTTCTTGGCGATGTCCTCGCCGCGCATCAGGATCAGGCCGCCGCGCGGGCCGCGCAGGGTCTTGTGCGTGGTGGTGGTGACCACGTCAGCGTGCGGCACCGGGTTCGGGTAGACGCCCGCAGCGATCAGACCGGCGTAATGCGCCATGTCCACCATGAAGTAGGCGCCGACCGCCTTGGCAACCTTGGCGAAGCGCTCGAAGTCGATGCGCAGCGCAAACGCCGAAGCGCCGGCGATGATCAGCTTTGGCTTGTGCTCGTGGGCCAGACGCTCCATCGCGTCGTAGTCGATGTCTTCCTTGGCGTCGAGGCCGTAGCTGACGACCTTGAACCACTTGCCGGACATGTTGAGCGGCATGCCGTGGGTCAGGTGGCCGCCTTCGGCCAGGCTCAGGCCCATGATGGTGTCGCCGGGCTGCAGCAGGCCGAAGAACACCGCTTGGTTGGCCTGCGAACCGGAGTTCGGCTGCACGTTGGCGTGTTCGGCGCCAAACAGCTGCTTGGCGCGGTCGATGGCGAGCTGCTCGACCACATCGACGTGTTCGCAGCCGCCGTAGTAGCGCTTGCCGGGATAGCCTTCGGCGTACTTGTTGGTCAGCTGCGAGCCCTGCGCAGCCATCACGGCCGGGCTGGTGTAGTTCTCGGAAGCGATCAGCTCGATGTGCTCTTCCTGGCGGCGTACTTCGGCGTTGATCGCGGCGGTGATTTCGGGGTCGATGGCGGCCAGGGTGTGGGTGGCGCGGTCAAACATGATGTGGCAGTCCTCGTGTTGATGACGGATCCCGCCCGACGGCGCATCGGTCACCCATGTGACCGGAAAACGCAGGGGAGGGCTGCCCAGGCGCACGGCAGAAGGATCGCAGACCGTCTCGGCCTGCTGATCGCCGCGCTCCCCGGTGGTACACCACCTCGGGCTGTTTCGCGATGAAACCGCCCTTTAACGCCAGTTGCGCAGCCCCGCGAGTTTAGCGGAAGGCGGCTCTGGCAGCTGGCTTCAGCGCAGCGCCAGGCGCTGATTGCCGTTTGAGGTGTCGTTGCCAGCGGTGCCAGGCACCGGCATGCGCACGGTCACCGGAACGACGCGGCCCTGGGTGACTTGGCGCAGATAAGCTTGTTCGGCCAGCACCTTGGCGGCGTAACCGCCGTCATCGTTCAGGTTGGCGGCGCCGACGTAGAACTTCAGGCCACCTTCGAGCGAGCCGGCGCGGGAGATGCATTCCTTCAGCACCTCGACGCCGACGCGCAGGTTGGTGAGCGGGTCGAACGCGGCATGGTTGCCACCGAAGGCCTCGTATTTTTCGTCGTGGACGCTGGTCATGACCTGCATCAGGCCCTGGGCGCCGACCGAGCTCTGCGCGAACGGGTTGAAGCCCGACTCGATCGCCATGATGGCCAGAATCAGGGTCGGCTCCAGTTGGGTGCGCTGGCCGACCGTCCAGGCTTCCTGGACCAGGCGGCTGACAGGCTCCGGTGCGACCCGGTAACGGCGCGACAGCCACTGCGCCACTGCCGCTTGCTGACGCGACAGACGGGCCGGATCGGCCGCCGTGGCGCGTTCGACCGCCAGCGGGTCATCGGGGATGTCTTCGCCTTCGGCGATCAGACGCTGTTCCTGACGCATTTGCAGCCAGTCCAGAGCCTGTGCTTCGAGGGTGGTGCGGACATCGGCACGTCCGCCAAGCACCATCACGGCGCCCAGCACAGCCAGGCCGATCAAGGCCAGCGAGTTATGACTGACGGCCAGCAGGCCATCGCCAAGATCAGACAGGAACACTCGTACTGACGTCGCAATGGCCGACGTAGCGTGTTGCCACGATTGGAATGTTTTCATGACACTCCTTTCTACAAGATCACAGAACCGGTGCTGCGTGGCTATGCAGCAGCACCTCGGATAATCTCCATCGCATGAGACTGCGAACTGCACGGATGAGACCAGCGTCTCGGAAGGGTGTGCAGTGCAACGGAGCCGGCAAGGGTACGGACGCTAGGGCGTCTACGGGTTACCCCTGGTTTGCAACAAACGGCGCGATTCTATGCGTCTGGCAAATAACGGGTCAACACTTAGAAAATCTTGTTTTATTTTGTATTGTGATGAAGTACCAAGACCTGCGCGATTTTCTCAATTTTCTGGAGACTCGTGGCGAACTGCTGCGTGTCGCTGATCCGGTGTCGACCAAACTGGAAATGACTTGGTTGAGTGACCGCGCTCTGCGCGAACGTGGACCTGCCTTGCTGTTCTCTGCGCCTGTCACCGGAGCGCGCCAGCACACGATGCCGGCCCTGACCAATCTGTTCGGCACGCCGGAGCGGGTGGCGCTCGGCATGGGTGCCACCGATCTGGCGGCATTGCGACAAATTGGCGAGTTGCTGGCCAGCTTGAAGGAACCCGAGCCGCCGCGTGGGCTCAAAGATGCCGGCCGGTTGTTACAAATGGCGCGCACTTTATGGGACATGAAGCCCTCGCTGGTGCGGCGGCCGGTTTGCCAGGAGGTGATTCAGGAAGGCTCCGAGATCGATCTGGCCAACTTGCCGGTGCAGCATTGCTGGCCGGGCGATGTGGCACCTCTGATCACTTGGGGGCTGGTGGTGACGCGTGGCCCGCAAAGCGTGCCGCGACCACGCCTGCGGCAGAACCTGGGCATCTACCGTCAGCAGGTGATCGGGCCACGTCAGACCATCATGCGCTGGCTGGCGCACCGTGGTGGGGCGCTTGATTTCCGTGAGTTTGCACTCGCCAACCCTGGGCAGCGGTTCCCTGTCGTGGTGGCGCTGGGTGCCGATCCGGCCACGATCCTGGGTGCGGTCACACCCGTGCCGGACAGCTTGTCGGAGTACCAGTTTGCCGGTCTGCTGCGCGGCGGTCGCACCGAGCTGGCGGACAGTAGCGTGGGCGAAGTGGGGCTCAAGCTGCAAGTGCCCGCTCGAGCTGAGATCGTGCTCGAAGGCTGCATCCCCGTCGCAGAGCCGGGCTTTGAAGGCCGCTCCGAACATGGAGTCCCCCTGAAAGAAAAGGGCGGTTACCTGCACGCGCTCGAAGGCCCGTATGGCGATCACACCGGCTACTACAACGAGCAGGACTGGTTCCCAGTGTTTCAGATCGAGCGCCTGACCATGCGCCACGACGCCATTTACCACTCGACCTACACGGGTAAGCCACCCGACGAACCAGCGGTGCTGGGCATGGCGCTCAATGAGGTGTTCGTGCCGATCTTGCGCAAGCAGTTTGCCGAGATCGTCGATTTCTACCTGCCGCCGGAAGGCTGCAGCTACCGGCTCGCCATCATCAGCATCAGGAAAAGCTACCCCGGCCATGCCAAGCGGCTCATGTTCGGCCTGTGGAGCTTCCTGCGCCAGTTCATGTACACCAAGTTCATCATCGTGGTCGATGACGATGTCAACATCCGCTCCTGGGACGACGTGATCTGGGCCATCACGACCCGGGTTGATCCGGCACGCGACACCACGCTGGTCGAGCACACGCCGATCGACTACCTCGACTTCGCCTCGCCGGTCTCAGGCCTGGGCGGCAAGATGGGGCTGGATGCCACCAACAAATGGCCGGGCGAAACGGACCGCGAATGGGGCCGTCCGATCACGATGGACCCAGCCGTCGGTGCCCGGATGGAGCAGCTGTGGACCCGTATCGCAACCCCGGTCAGAGTGATCAAAACCTGAGCTTCGATTGAGAGATCTGGCTTGCGTTTGGCGCTCGGCCGGCGTAAGCTGGGCTTGCCTGTGGACGAACACAGGTACTCCACTCCGCACAGTCTCTGCGCGGAAGGAACCCCGGACCAGACCTACTCCGGAGTTCCGAATGGCCGCCGTTCAAGGCAGCCCAACCCGCCCGCGAACAGCCGTTCCGGGCGGGTTTCTGTTTCAGACTCTTACTTTCACTGTTGGGTTTTGTCAGGCCCCGATGGCGAGTCCGAGCAATTCATGCAGGATGTCGTAGACCAGTGTGTTGCCGCGTGTGGTCGGCAGCCAGTCCATGATTGGACGCTGGTCGCGGGCGGTGAACCCGATCGGTGCCGGTGTGATCTGCAGCTCGCCACCGCTGGCTTCCTGAAATGCACGCATCGCTCGGCGCATGTGGGCGGCATGTGTCACCAGCACGATGTGGTGTACGCCATCAGCCTGGAGCATGGGCACCAGATGGGCCGCGTTTTCACGCGTGTCGCGTGATTGCGCTTCCATCCAGCGCAGTGGCAGGTTGTATTCCTGTCGCAGGATCTGTGCAGCGGCTTCTGCTTCCGAGCTGTCACCGTCTTGTGCCCAACCGACCCCGCCGCTGTAGGCCAAGGGCAAGCCGGTTTCACGTGCCACCCAGACACCATAGCGCAATCGCGCCATGCCTGGCTCAGTCAAGTTCGGGGCGCCATATTCGGTGGCATGTCGATGCCGGCCGGCCCCGAGCACCACCACGGCGACGCGCGACGCCGCTTTGGGACTGCGCGTGACAGGTGCCTGGGCGCGCAGGCTGACGAGTGTTTCCTGCGTCAGCGCCGCAGGTGGTTTGAGCATGCGGTCTTGCAGCCAGCGCGCAGTGCCCAGGCAACTGCTGAACCACAGCAACACCACCGCCAACACCACCAGCACCGAGCCGATGCGCCGTCGTCTGCCCACCCACAATCCCGCCAGAATCAGCAACAGCAGCACGCCAGGTGGCAAGACGAGGGCGGACAGGACAGGCTTCCAGGTGGCGAGGTCAGACATGAGGGGCAGGCGAGCCGAACGGCCCGAGATCGAAAACTTGAACATTCTGCCCGTCAACCGACGGCTGCTCGGCAGGAATCAGCCGGTCGGGCCGATCTGACCAATAATCCGCTCGCACTGCGCGTCGCTGCGCGGTGCCATGTCAGCAGGAGAACAAGATGTCAGCCGAGCAGTCTTCAACCGCCATCGGGCCTGCGGTCACCGAGTCCATCACCTTGGGCGGCGGATGTTTCTGGTGCCTGGAGGCGGTCTATGCCCAAGTCGATGGCGTGCTGGAGGTCGAGAGCGGCTACAGCAACGGCCCGCTGCGCCAGCCGAGTTACGAGCAAGTCTGCAGCGGTCGCACCGGTCATGCCGAAGTGGTGCGGCTGGTGTTTGATACCCAGCGCATCTCGCTGCGCGAGGTGCTGGAGATCTTCTTCTGCATCCACGATCCGACCACGTTGAACCGCCAAGGCCATGACAGCGGCAGCCAGTACCGCTCCGGCATCTATTGGCACACGCCGAGCCAAGAGACGGTGGCGCGCGCGCTGGTGGCCGAGCTGGCCGGCAGCTTTGATGCGCCGATCGTCACCGAGATCACGCCGCTCGACAACTACTGGCCGGCCGAGGCGTATCACCAGCGGTATTACGCGCAGCACCCCGAGCAGGGCTACTGCGCCTACGTCATCGCGCCCAAGCTGAGCAAGTTCCGGCAGCGTTTTGCCGCGCGGGTGGTGGCCTGACCCGGGTTTGCCTCAAGGCGCTAGCCGTGCGCGCTGCCAGGCGCCGTCTTCGAGTCGATAGGCCAGCCGATCGTGCAGGCGCGACTTGCGGCCCTGCCAGAATTCCCAGCGGTCCGGCACCAACCGGTAGCCGCCCCAGTGCGGCGGCCTCGGCGGATGCATGCCGTGCTGCAGCGCAGCCTTGGCCGCATTGGCGACCAGCACCGCGCGCGAGCTGATCGGCTGGCTTTGCGGTGAGGCCCAGGCGCCCAGGCGTGAATCGAGCGGGCGCGAGGCGTAATAGGTGTCCGATTCCTCGGCGCTGACCTTCTCGACCCGACCTTCGATGCGCACGACCCGCTCCAGCTCGACCCAATGGAACTGCAGCGCGGCAAACGGGTTGCCGGCCAGCTCATGGCCCTTGCGGCTGTCGTAGTTGGTGTACCAGACGATGCCGCGCGCATCGAAATCCTTGATGAGCACGATGCGGGTCGAGGGCCGCCCGGAGCTGGCATCGACCGTGGCAACCGTCATCGCGTTCGGCTCGGGCACGCCGGCCTTGAGCGCTTCCTGGAACCAGCTTTCGAACTGGCGCAACGGCTCGCTGGCGGCAGAGTGCTCGTCCAGCTCACCGGCTTCGTAGCTTTTTCGCAATTCGGCGATGGGTTTCATGGCGCGAGTATAGGAAGCGCGTGGTTTCGGCGTTGGTTGAGCGTGCCGATCTGGCACAGATCTACCGTCTGCTGCGCCGCAGCATGCCCGGAGTTTTGCTTAGGTAAAGGCACCAGTTACGCCGCCTGGCTTTGTGCGGTTCGATATGGCTACCGAGCGCAGCGGCAGGCCGTGGCGCAAAGACCAAAACAATCAAGGCATGTCATGCGGGAGTTTTGTAGTGAACGCTCAAGAACCGATCCAAGCTGGGTGACGCAGTCATGGTGAAACCGCAACCGGTGGTAGTTGTCCTGGCTGCAGGCCGGGGCTCGCGCTTTGAAGGCGATGGTCACAAGTTGACCCAGACCTTGGGTTCGGCGTCGGTGCTGAGCATCACGCTCGGTCATGTGGTGGCGTCCGGTTTGCCGCTGGTGGTGGTCACGACCGCCGCACTGGTGGCACAGGTGCAGGCGGTGGTGGCCGCGCGCGACATCGTGCTGTTGCCGCCGGTCGGTTCGGCCACGCGTGAGCCGCTCGGCATGGGTTATTCGATTGCCGCCGGTGTTGGCGCTCGCTCGCAAGCCAGCAGCTGGCTGATCATGCCGGGCGACATGCCGCTGGTGCAGCCGAGCACCTTGCGCGCGGTGGCCCGGGCGTTGGTACAGCACCCGGTGGCTTATGCCCAGCACCTGGGCCGACGCGGGCATCCGGTCGGGTTTGGCAGCGAGCTCTATTCGGAGCTGGTCACGCTCACCGGCGATGAGGGCGCGCGCCGCCTGTTGGCGCGCTATCCAGCCCATCCGGTCGAGATCGATGACCCCGGTGTGCTGGTCGATGTCGATACCGAAGCCGATCTGGCGCTGGCACGCAAGGCCCTGGCCCTGGTGACCGGCGAGATGTGACGACGCCAGCAGGTGCTTGGCGCAGCCTTGGCTGCAGACCGCCGAGGGGATGCCTACACTGGGGCATCTTTGCGCTTGTCGGAGCGATTCATGGACAGCCTGAATCAAGACGAAAGCCCCACCGTTGGTCTGGCGGTGGTCTTTGCCACCGTGCTGCTGGTGCTGGTCAGCAGCTTTGGTTTGGCGATCATGCGGGCGCCACTGCATCTGGATGACCAGCTCGGCAGCGACATCGTCTTGCCTGGCTGGTCGGACTCTGCGAGCGACACGCTGGTCGATCTCAAGCCCGAAGGCCGGGCGCTGGTCACGCTCTACTTCGAGTCCGATCAGGCCATGCTGTCCACCAACGCCGAGCTGATGCTGACCCAGGTGGTCGATCGCCTCAGGGCCGACTCGGCCCAGCGGGTGCTGCTGTCGGGCTATCACGATGTCAGCGCCGAGCCGGCGCGGGATGCCGAGCTGGTCAAGCAGCGCCTCAAGATGGTACGAGCTGCGCTGGTTTCGCATGGTGTGGCGGCCGAAGCGGTGCTGCTCCACAAGCCGCAAGCGACCTTGACCGCCGGGGTGGCGCGTGAGGCGCGGCGGGTCGACGTTCATCTCGTCGCGGCGCCCTGAGCGTGGCGGCGCAAGCTCCGGTCGGGATCTGGTGGCTTGATTTGACGATGTAACCAAGTTACGCTCTAATGATCAAACCAGTTTCATCGCCATCAGAGGCCCAGTCGCCATGAAGTCCCAGATCGCAGACATCACCGCCCGCATTCGTGACCGCAGTCGGCCGACCCGCGAGGCTTATCTGCGGCGGGTGCAAGCGATGACACAGCGCCCGCGCGGCCCCGAGCGTCTCGGCTGCGCCAATGTGGCACACGCCTTCGCCGCGCTGCCGGGCTCGGACAAGTTTCGTGTCGTCGCCGAGCGCGCCCCCAACATCGGTATCGTCACGGCCTACAACGACGTGTTGTCGGCGCACCAGCCCTACGAGGGCTACCCGGCGCTGATCCGCGACGAGGCGCACCGGCAAGGCGCCACCGCCCAGGTCGCGGGCGGCGTGCCGGCCATGTGCGACGGCGTCACGCAAGGCTATCCCGGCATGGAGCTGAGCCTGTTCTCGCGCGACACCATCGCCATGAGCACCGCGATCTCGCTCAGCCACGACACCTTCGACGCCGCGCTGCTGCTCGGCATCTGCGACAAGATCGTGCCTGGCCTGCTGATCGGCGCGCTGCAATTCGGCCATCTGCCGATGGTGTTCGTGCCGGCCGGACCGATGGCGTCAGGGCTGTCGAATGGCGACAAGTCCAAGGTGCGCGAGCAGTTTGCGCAAGGGCTGGTCGGCCGCGACGAGTTGCTCAAGGCCGAGTCGGCCGCCTACCACGGCGCCGGCACCTGCACCTTCTACGGCACTGCCAACTCGAACCAGATGCTGCTCGAAGCGATGGGCCTGCATGTGCCGGGCGCCGCCTTCGTGCATCCGCATGATCCGCTGCGCTCGCAGTTGACGCGTGACGCCGTGCGGCGCGTGCTGGCGCTGCGCGCCGAGCACGCACCGATCGGCCTGATCGTCGATGAGCGCTGCATCGTCAACGCGATGGTGGCGCTGCTGGCCACCGGCGGCTCGACCAATCACCTGATCCACTGGGTCGCGGTGGCGCGCGCGGCCGGCATCCTGATCGACTGGACCGATTTCTCCGAGCTGTCGGCGGCGGTGCCGCTGCTGGCGCGGGTCTATCCGAACGGCTCGGCCGACGTGAACCAGTTCCAGGCCGCCGGTGGCCCCGGCTTCGTGCTGCGCGAACTGCTCGACGCCGGTTGTGTGCATGAAGACGTGCTGACCGTCGCCGGCCCCGGCCTGCGCCGCCAGACGCTCAGCCCGCAGCTCGACACCGCCGCTGGCGTGGCGGCGGTGCGCTGGACCAACGCCCCGGCGCTCAGCGGTGACACCAGCGTGGTGCGCCCGGCGTCCGAGCCGTTCAGCGCCACCGGTGGCCTGAAGCTGCTGGCCGGCAACCTGGGCCGCTCCGTCATCAAGGTGTCGGCGGTGCCGGACGACCGGCACATCATCGAAGCGCCCGCCGTCGTGTTCAACACGCAGGACGAGCTGCATCACGCCTTCAAGGCCGGCGAGCTGGAGCGTGACTTCATCGCCGTGGTGCGCTTCCAAGGCCCGCAGGCCAACGGCATGCCCGAGCTGCACAAGCTCACGCCGCCGCTGGCGGTGCTGCAAGGCAAGGGCTTCCGGGTCGCGCTGGTCACCGACGGCCGCATGAGCGGTGCCTCGGGCAAGGTGCCGGCCGCCATCCACGTCAGCCCGGAAGTGCTGGCCGGCGGGCCGCTCGGCAAGGTGCGCACCGGTGATCTGATCCGCCTCGACGCCGTGGCCGGCACGCTCGACGCGCTGGTCGATGCGGTCGAGTGGGCCGCGCGCGAGATCGCGCCGTTCCCGGCCGAGCTGGCCGAGAGCAACGCCTACGGCCTGGGTCGCGAGCTGTTCGGCGGCATGCGCCGCAACGTGCGTACCGCCGAAGAAGGCGCCGTCACCTGGCTCTGAGCTTGCCTCCGAAACCGAAAGAACCATTCATGAATACGCTTGAACTCGCCCAGCACGGCCCGGTCATTCCCGTCATCGTGCTTGATCGCCTCGAAGACGCCGTGCCGCTGGCGCGCGCGCTGGTCGCTGGCGGCGTCAAGGTGCTGGAAGTGACGCTGCGCACGCCGGTGGCGCTGCAGTGCATCGCAGCGATGATCCGCGAAGTGCCGGAAGCGATCGTCGGCGCCGGCACGGTGCGCTCGGTGGCGGATGCCAAGGCCGTCAAGGCGCTCGGCTGCCAATTTGCCGTGAGCCCGGGCTACACCAGCGAGATCGGTCTGGCCTGTCGCGAGATCGGCCTGCCGCTGCTGCCGGGCGTCTCGACCGCCAGCGAGGTCATGACCGCCAATGCCGATGGCTACTATTTCCTCAAGCTGTTCCCGGCCACCGCAGTGGGTGGCGCCACGCTGCTGAAGGCGTTTGCCAGCCCGTTCCACGACGTCGCGTTCTGCCCGACCGGCGGCATCACGCTGGAGACGGCGCCGCAGTTTCTCAGTTTGCCGAACGTCAAGGTCTGCGGCGGTTCGTGGCTGACGCCGGCTGACGCGATCAAGCACGGCGACTGGGCCCGCATCACCGAGCTGGCACGCGCCACCCACGCGCTGCGCGGCTGAGCCGGGCCCGTTCGGCATAGCCCTTGCGAAATGCCGGACACCGTGCGCGTGGTATCTATGGAGCCCTCTGGTCACGACTCATGGAGGGTTCCGATGGAGTCCCACACCCACAGCGTTGCGCATTTGTTCGCCCAGCTGGGCCTGCCGGCCGACGAGGCTGCGATCGGCCAGTTCATCGCGCACCACGCGCCGCTGCCGGGGGCGGTGCCCCTGGCCGAGGCGTCGTTCTGGAGCCCGTCCCAAGCCGAATTCCTGGCCGGCGAGATTGCCAGTGACGCCGACTGGGCCGAGGTGGTCGATCAGCTCGACGCCATGCTGCGACATTGAGGCCCTGAGCTGCCGAGCATGAACCTTACCCTCGAATTGCAGGGCTCCGAGATCCTGCGGGTCGAGGCGGTCGGCCAGACACTGCGGCTGATCTTCTCGGCTGCCTGCGTGCGCCGCTCGGCGCCAATCTTGGGCGGCGCCGATGACTTCGGCTACCTGAAAGCGGTCGAGATGACCTTTGCCCAGGCACGCTGGCAGGGCGAGCCGCTGGCCTGCTTCGGCCGGCTCTCGGCCAGCCGGCTGTGGCTGGACGGCGCGCCGCACGTGCAGATGGCGCTGCCGCTGGTGGCAGCGGGCGACATCCGCGCCGAATTCAGCTTTGCGGCCGGGCCGGTGCTGACGCTGGCGGCCTCCGACGTGCACTGCCTGTGCACCGGCGAAGCGCGCTTCTTCGAGTCGTTTGCCTGCTGAAATTCGCCCGGATTTGATTTGAAGCATAGATGCTGCGGCGCAGCATTGCATGCCATGGGTTCGTCATATTTCCTCTCGAAACTGGTGCCAGACTTGACGCAAACGTGCAACCAGTTGAAGGGAAATGAGCATGAGCAAGGCAAGCATCATCGGCGCATACAACACCGCGTTCGGTGCCTTCGTCAAGAAGGACAAGGCCACCGGCCTGATGACCGATACCAAGACCTACTACGACCTGCTGGTCGAAGCCGGCCGTGGCGCCATCGCCGACACCGGCCTGGATGCCAAGGATATTGATGCGATCTACGTGGGCTCGTGTTCGCCGGGCTCGTTCGTGAATCAGGAGCATGTGGCGCCGATCGCCGCCGAGATCGATCCGGCGCTGCGCTTCAAGCCGATGACACGCTGCGAGTGCGCCTGTGCCTCGTCGTCGGTGGCGCTGTACGACGCGATCTACGCTGTCGAGGCGGGCCGCGCGCGCCATGTGCTGGTGATCGGGGTCGAAAAGATGAATCTGCTGCCGACGCCGCAGATGACGCATGTGCTGTCGTGCTGCTCGCACTGGCCCAGCGAAGGCTCGAAGGGCTGGTCGTTCCCGATGCTGTTCGCGGCCTATGCCAAGGGCTACCAGGCGCAGTACGGCATTCCCGACGAGATCCTTGAAAAGATGCTGTGGACCGCCGGCGCGCTGTGCTACCGCAACGGCGCCGAGAACCCGCTCGCGCATGTGCGCAATGGCCCGCAGTCGCTCGAAGAGATCATGCGTCTCAACGAGGTTGATGCGCGCGGCCGCAGCAAGAACATGGTGATTGCCGCGCCGCTGCGCCTGCATGACTGCTCGCTGGTGTCGGATGGTGCGGCCGCGCTGGTGATCACGCCCACCGCGCAGGTCAGCAACCGGCGTCGCGCGGTCGAGATCGCCGGCATCGGCCACTCGGTCGAGCGCCTGCCCGAGAACGTGCGCCCGAACATGCACGAGCTGATGGCCGGCAAGGACGCCGCCGCCAAAGCCTACCGCGAAGCCGGCATCCGGCCCGGCGACATCGACCTGGCCGAGGTGCATGACTGCTTCACGATCAACCAGATCATGTCCACCGAAGCCCTGGGCTTGTCGGACGATGGTCGCGCCGGCTACGACTACCTGGACGGGCGCTTCACGCGTGACGACCGCGTCGCGGTCAACCTGTCTGGCGGACTCAAGTCGAAGGGCCATCCGGTTGGCGCCACCGGGGCGTCGATGCACACGCTGCTCTACAAGCAGCTCATCGGTGAGCCGATCGGCGTGCCGGCGCGCAAGGCCGACATCGGCGTGGCCTTCAATGTGGGCGGCTCCGCAGTGACCAACTGCGTGACGGTCCTGCGCAAGCTCTGATCGAAGGGATCGCGATGACCACGTTCATCTACAACGACACCGAGTTCAGCCTGCAGCCGGCCGGCGAGGCCTGGGACATCACCCGCCTGCTGCCCGATGGCAGCTCGGCGCTGCTGGGGGCTGGGCTGTTTGCGGGCCTGGCCGCCGACGCGGCGCAGCTGCGCGCACGCGCGCTGGTCATGGCGGCCTGTCCGGTCGGCGTGAAAAGCGTCGGCCCCGATGTGGCGCACCCCAACATGATCGGCGACCTCAAATTGGTCGGCCCGGATGTCAGTCACCCCAACTTCATCCGCTGGGACCAGGACAGCAGCTCATTTCCGGCCCAAGGCTGAACCTCTGTTTTCAATTCAGGAAGTACTCCATGCAAGTCAAAGGAAGCGTCGCCCTCGTCACGGGCGCAGGCAACGGTATCGGTGAAGCGGTTGCGAAGCATTTTGTGCGGCAGGGCGCCAAGGTCGTGGTGGTCGATCGCTCGCAAAAGGAAATCGACCGCGTGCTGGCCGACATCCAGCAAATGGACGGCCAGGCCATCGGCGTGCAAGCCGACGTGACCAGCGAGGCCGATACCGCCAAGTTCATCCAGGCAACGATCGAGGCCTTCGGCCAGCTGAACGTGGCGGTCGCCTGTGCCGGCATCATCCGTGACGGCACCATGCTCACGCTCGACAAGGACACCGGCAAGGTCAGCAAGAAGCTGGGGCTCGACAAGTGGCAGCCGGTGATCGACATCGACCTCACCGGCACCTTTCTGACCTTGCGCGACGCCGCCGAGGCGATGGTCAACGGCGGCTGGGAAGGCCTGCTGGTGCCGATCTCGTCGGTCAACAAGATCGGCCAGATCGGCCAGCTCAACTACTCATCGGCCAAGGCGGCGGTGGCGTTGATGCCGAAGATCATGGTGGGCGAATTCCTGATGCGCGGCATCCATAATGTGCGCTGCGTCGGCATCGCACCGGGCTACACGGCCACGCCGATGCTGACCGGCATGAATCAGGACGCCCTCAAAGCCATCCTGGCCGACGTGCACATTGGCCGCTTGATCGAGCCCGAGGAAATCGCCGAGATGATCGGGTATTGCGTCACCAACGGCGCCTTGAATGCCACGACCATCGAAATCACCGGCGGTCTGTGCTACCCGAAAGGCATCGCCAAGTGAAGTGACGCAAGGGCTCTGCTTGAAACAGAGTCCTTGTCTGCCTCACAACGCCGCCCCGCGCCCGCGCAGCGCCTCATAGAGCTGCGCCGGCCCGAGCAGGATGTGCTTGAGCCCGCCGCGCACGCGCGCCGAATCGAGCGCCTGCTTGCTCATGCGGGTGCGCGCGGCCAGTGCGACGCGCTCGACCTCGAAGTCGTCGTAGTGGCCGCTGGCGTCGAGCTTGGCGCGCAGATCAAAGATCAGGTGCGGGTCGGTCACGCCGGCCAGCTCGGCGGTTTCAAAGTAGGTCTTGAACGCCGCCAGCACCTCGTCGGGCTCGTTGACGAAGTCGAGCACGTAGGTGGTGTCCTTCAGGCCGTGCGGGCCGCTGTAGGCGCGGTTCAGGCGCGACAGCGTCTGCACCGCCTGGATGCCGGCCAGGCGCTTGTCCACGTACATGCCGCACAGCAGCGGCTGATCAAAGCCGGTCTGAAACTTGTTGGCGACCAGCAGGATTTGATAGTCGTCGCTGGCGAAGGTCTCGCGGATGTCGCGGCCCTTCAGGTCCGGGTTCAGCTTGCTGCTCTGCTCGGTCACGGCTTCGGGCAGTGACTCCGCGTCGTTCACCTCGCCGGAATAGGCCACCAGCGTGTCGAGCAGGTAGCCGCTCGCGCGGATGTACTGGTCGATGGCCAGCTTCCAGCGCACCGCCTCGACCCGGCTGCCGACCACCACCATCGCCTTGGCGTGACCGCTCAGCAGCGGCTGCACGTTGGCGCGGAAGTGCTCCACCACCACGGCGACCTTCTGGCTGATGTTGTACGGGTGCAGCCGCACCCAGCGCATCAGGCCCTTCATTGCTTCGCTGCGCTCGACCTCGGCTTCGTTCCACTCGCGGCCCTCGTGCGCCAGCCGGAAGGCCAGCTTGTAGGGCGTGTAGTTCTGCAGCACGTCGAGGATGAAACCTTCCTCGATGGCCTGACGCATCGAGTAGACGTGGAACGGCGCCGGCAGGTTGCCCGGCCCGGCCGGCGCGTCGGGTTGCGGGCGGCGGCCGAACAGCTCCAGCGTCTTGGCCTTGGGCGTGGCGGTGAAGGCCACGTAGGTGATGCCGGCTTGATTGGCACGCGCCGCCATCTGCGCCGCCAGCAAGTCTTCGGCGCTGACCTCGCAGCCGTCGGCCAGATCCTGCAGTTCCTCGGCGCTGAGCAGTTGCTTGAGTTTGGACGCCGCCTCGCCGGTCTGGCTGCTGTGCGCCTCGTCGGCGATGACGGCAAAGCGCTTGCCCTGCGTCGCCGCCAGCTCCTGCACCGCCTTCAGCGCGAACGGAAAGGTCTGGATCGTGCAGACGACGATCTTCTTGCTGCCTGACAGCGCCTCGGCCAGCTCGGCGCTCTTGCTGCTGCCTTCGCCCTTGATGGTGGCGACCACGCCAGCGGTGCGCTCGAAGTCGAAGATGGCTTCCTGCAGTTGCGCATCCAGCACGTTGCGGTCGCTCACCACCAGCACGGTGTGGAACACCTTGGCGTTGTTGGCGTCGTGCAGGTCGGCCAGGAAGTGCGCGGTCCAGGCGATCGAGTTGGTCTTGCCCGAGCCGGCGCTGTGCTGGATCAGGTACTTGCCGCCCGGCCCCTCGGCCAGCACGGCGCGCACCAGCGCGCGGGTGGCGTCGAGCTGGTGGTAGCGCGGAAACAGGATGGCCTGGATCTGCTTCTTGGCGTCGCGCCACGCGGAAAGTCGAGCAGCGGCTCGGTGCTGTGCTGGCCCTTCGGCTTGGGCTGGCGGTCGAAGCGGTACTGGTCCACCGCCGCGTTGACGTCCTGGGTGAAGTCGGTCTTGAGTTCGGCCGTCGCGACCGGAATGCCGTTCAGGCACAGCACCAGGTCGATCACGTCGGCGTGGTTGGTGCGGACCTGGCGCAGCACACGCAGGCGGTTCGCTTTGTAGCGCGCCTGCAGATCCGGGTTCATCGCCAGCGCGGGGCGGAACTGCGCCAGCGCGAGCCGGGTTTTGAGCCCCAGCAGCTCGATGCCGACCCGCAGCACCTCCAGCGTGCCGCGCTCGTCAAGCGCCTTGCGTAGACGATCGAGCAACATCGCTTCGGCGCCGCTGCCGTGGTTCTTGGTCAGCGCGGCCCAGGCGTGCGGCTGGGTTTCCTGCACCCAGGCCAGCAGGTCGGCGGGGTAGAGCGCGCGCGGCGTGTCGTAGGCCCGCGCGTCACCGTCGCTGCCCGGCCCGGCGTAGTGCCAGCCGTGCGCGCCGAGGTGGCGGCAGATGTCGTGCTCGAATTCGATCTCGTTGTGTAGGCCCATCGGTCACGCTCCCCGTCGTGCGCCGCAGTGTGATCGGAGCCAACGCCCGCCGCCAGGGGTTGGCGTCTGTCACGGGCAATTGGTCACGCACCAGCGCGCCAGGGCAGGGCGGCTCTATCCTGCGCGACATGACGCCCGCCCGCCCGCGCCTCATCCCGATCATCAACACCGCCCGCTGCACCGGCTGCGGCTGGTGCGTGCCGACCTGTCATCTGCACCTGCTGTCGCTGGAAGTGCAGCACTGGCGCAAGACCTCGACCCTGCACGACGCCGACGCCTGCACCGGCTGCCGCAAATGCGCCATCAAATGCCCGTTCGGCGTCATCACGATGGGCGAGCGCGACGCGCTGGCGGCAGTCAATCCGCCGTCACCTTGATCTGGCCGGTCACGGCAGCAGAAATCAGCGCGGTGCGACGTTCTTGCAGGAGGGCGATGGCGGATTGAGCTTCACGCATTAGATTTTTGAATGCCGTGGTTTGAGCATCGAGATGCATGGAAATTTGGCGTTGTTCATGTTTTGTTGGAAAGACTCCAATAACCTTGAGAAGATTTTAAATTGACAGTCTTGGTAATCCAGCGTCTTTAACAAACTGTTCGACTTGCTGCTGCACAAGTTTAGATTGACACAAGTAATTAAGAAATTCAGAATTAAGATGATCTTGATTGGGGCTAATGATGATTAACGATGAGGCGACAACAAAGTCACGAGTTTCACGAACTATGATCGTACGGCCGATTGTGCCGTCTTTGCTGAAAAGTAAATCTCCGAAGGATGGTTAACATCCAGTTCTCACAAGATATTCGTAGCTTGCGGGCGATGTTTTTAAGGCTCCGTCGAAATCAATCTCATCATCCACTACATCTTTTGTGGAAACGAAGTCAAATATTCCACCGTCAGTTTCAGGTGATATATGTGCGCCGTCAGTCATTCGCGAAGTCATCCGCTTTATATGTGTGACCTCCCAATGCGCCGGCACCTCCCCCAGCCACTCCACGCCCGAATCCTTCATCGGCACCGACGGATCCATCCCCTTGGTCACGGCGTGCGAGATGACGGCTTGGCGCTTTTCCTTCAGCAGCGCGATGAGCTTTTCCTGCTCGGCGACCAGGGCGTCGATCTTGGCGGTTTCGACGGCCAATACCTCACTGATTTGTTCTTGCTCCGTCACTTCCGGCAAGGCAATCTTGAGTTCCAGAATGGTTGATTGCGCAATGTTGAGCATCGAACTGCTTGCACCCGAAGCGGCCAGTTCAATTTGAGCGCGCACTGCGTCGGTGGCAAGAAAGCTGGCGGCGAATTTTGGCAAGCACGAATCGTTTTTGAATCTGAGGCGGTACAGCTTGTCGCACAAAAGCAGCCGTGGATAGTCGGCCGGAACGACAGCGGCACTACCGACCAGCTCTCGTGTATTGGCGCGTGAAATCAGCATATCGCCCGCAACGATTCCAAGCTCTGGGATTGGTGTTTCAGTATCCGGCAGGCGCTTGTTTTCATCAGGTCGGAATTGGCCGCCGTTGACGCAGCCAACTTTCAGAACGCCCCATTCGTCATCTGATGAAACTGGAAACCCTTCGCACTGAGGGCTCCAGCCTTGCCCGATATTGGCAATGACATGCTTGAGGCACTTTACTTCCCAATGCGCCGGCACCTCCCCCAGCCATTCCACGCCGCTGTCCTTGTACGCCGGATATTTCGGGAAACTCATCAGTTGGGCTCAGGTTGGTTCAGCGGCACGGAATCGTCGTACAGCGTTTCCGGTGCAATATCGATTTCGCCAGGCCAGACGGCGGTGCCGTATTCGACCCGCACCCGGTCAAAAACGGCTGGCGCGGCGATCCGGTTCCAGGGTTTCATCTGCAGCAGCGGGCGCATGTCGAAGCGACGGCGTTCGCCGTTCATGAATTCGAGATCCAGCTGGAAGTCCGTGCGGGGATGAACAGAGATCAGGTCGAGCTGCATAAGAACCTCACTGAAGCGGAGCAATGCGGAACGGTTCATCGCCATTGACGGCCAGCTCCCAATCCACCATCAGCTCTTCCTTGTGGATTTCAATCCAGGCCAGCACCAGCTTGAACTGCCGGGCGGGGATCTGGCCATCCAGCACCGTGCCGTCGTCGATCGCTATCGCAGCCTCGGCGCCCTGATAACGCGCATGGATATGCGGCAGATGGTGCCGACGGTTGTCACGGTAGAACATGAGAACCAGGATTCCGTAGAACATGCTGATGGTTGGCATGGTGTGACCTGCTTTCTTGCGGCGAAGCTCAAGTGTGACTCGTCATGTTCATGCCGACAGCCCCCGAATCATCTCCAGGATCCGATCCGTGCTGGCCTTCAGCTCGGCGTCGATGATGGCCAGCGGGCGCGGCGGCTTGAAGACGTAGAAGTGGCGGTTGAAGGGGATCTCGTAGCCTTCGCGGGTCTTGTCGGGGTCGATCCAGGCGTCCGGCGCGTGCGGCAGCACCTCGCGGCCTTCGGCGTCGCGCAGCGGGCGCTCCACCGTGATGCTGAAGTAGCCGAAGGCCTCGTTGCCGAAGATCCGGCTGACCGGTTTGCCGTCTTCCTCTGCTTCGACGAAGTCGCCGAACAGGCGCGTGATGCGCTCGATGTGCGCCTCGCTGAGTTCCTTGCGCTTGGAGCCCAGACTCTTGCGCATCTTCTGCCACCAGCCGCTGGCGTCGATCAGCTGCACCTTGCCCTGGCGCGCCGCCGGCTTGCGGTTGCTGATGATCCACACATAGGTGCTGATGCCGGTGTTGTAGAACATGTCGGTCGGGAGACCCACGATGGCTTCGAGCAGATCGTTCTCGATGACAAACCGGCGGATCTCGCTCTCGCCACTGCCGGCGCCGCCCGTGAACAGCGGCGAGCCGTTCAGCACGATGCCGAAACGGCTGCCACCCTCGGCGGCCGGGCGCATCTTGCTGAGCAGGTGCAGCAGAAACAGCATCGAGCCGTCCGAGACACGCGGCAGTCCGGGGCCGAAGCGGCCGTCATGGCCCTGCTGCTCGTGCTCGCGGCGCACTTCCTTTTCGACCTTCTTCCACTCGACGCCGAACGGCGGGTTGGACAGCATGTAGTCGAAGCGCTGGTGGTGGTGGCCGTCGTCGCTGAGCGTGTTGCCGAAGGCGATGTTGGCGACGTTCTGGCCCTTGATCAGCATGTCGGCTTTGCAGATCGCGTACGACTCGGGGTTCAGCTCCTGGCCGTGCACCGTCAGGCGCGCCTGCGGGTTGTGCTCCGCCAGATATTCGCCGGCCACGCTGAGCATGCCGCCGGTGCCGGCCGTCGGGTCATAGATGGTGCGCACCACGCCCGGCTTGCTCAGGATGGCGTCGTCCTCGATGAAGATCAGGTTCACCATCAGCCGGATCACCTCGCGCGGCGTGAAGTGCTCGCCGGCCGTCTCGTTGCTGATTTCGGCGAACTTGCGGATCAACTCCTCGAACACCAGACCCATCTGCAGGTTGCTGACCGCGTCCGGGTGCAGGTCGATCTGGGCGAACTTCTCGGCCACCTGATAGAGCAGCCCGGCCTTGGCCAGTCGATCCACCTGGGTCTGGAACTCGAAGTGCTCGAAGATGTCGCGCACCTCGCTTGAGAAGCCCTGCATGTAGCTGAACAGGTTCTGCGCGATGTGGTCCGGGTCGCCGAGCAGCTTGGCCAGATCGAGCGGGCTGCGGTTGTAGAACTTGAGCTCACCGGCCTTGCGCTGCGCAAAGGGCTCGGGGTTGATGCCTTGCGTTTCGCGCAAGGCCCACTCGGCCAGCACGGCGGCCTTGGTGGCGGCAAGCACGCAGTCGAGCCGGCGCAGCACCGTGAAGGGCAGGATGACCTTGCCGTAGTCGCTCTGCTTGTAGTCGCCGCGCAGCAGGTCGGCGACCGACCAGATGAAGGCGGACAGGCTGGTGTGGTTCATGGATGATCTGCTTCAAGTGCTGCCGTGCAGGCACAAAAAAGCCCTAGAGCGTTGCTTCTCTAGGGCTTTTTGTGTCGGCCGTGCCGACGGTGTCTGGTGTGGTGGAGAGGAGGAGGATCGAACTCCCGACCTTCGCATTGCGAACGCGACGCTCTCCCAGCTGAGCTACCCCCCCACAAACAGGCAGCCAGTATATCAGCCACAGCCCGAGCGGCAAGGCGGAAAACTGCACAAAGCAGCGTCGCAAATTCAGTCGGTGCGGCGGGCGCGGGCGCGTGCCAGGGCGGCTTCGATCACGGCGCGTTTGCGCTCCAGCTCGGTCGGTGTGTTGGCCTTGGTGAGGGCGTCCAGGTGGGCCAGCTTGTGTTCGGCCTTGGCCTGCAGGCGCTCGGCATGGTCGGTGGTGGCCTGGGTCTGGCGTGCCTGGTGGGCGCGGTATTGCTGGCGTGCGGTGTCGGCCTGCGCCGGGCTCCAGGCGTCCCAGCCGCTGCGGCCCGGGGTGACGTTGATCAGTTCGATGCAGTCCACCGGGCAGACCGGCAGGCACAGCTCGCAGCCGGTGCAGTCAGGCTCGATGACGGTGTGCATGCGCTTGTTGGTGCCGCTGATGGAATCGACCGGGCAGGCCTTGATGCACAGCGTGCAGCCGATGCACCAGTCTTCGTCGATCACGGCGATGCTGCGCGGGCCTTCGTTGCCGCAGCTGGGGTCGAGGGCGGTGGCCGCCTGGCCGGTCAGCTCGGCGAGCCGCTGGATGCCCTCGGCGCCACCGGGCGGGCAGCGGTTGATGGCAGCGGCGCTCGCGGCGATCGCCTCGGCGTAGGCGCGGCAGTCGGGGTAGCCGCAGCGGGTGCATTGGGTCTGCGGCAGGACCGCGTCGATCTGCTCTGCGCTGGCGCGGAAAAGGCTCATGGATCTGGGCTGGACAAAAAAACGGGGCCGGAAAAATCCGGCCCCGTCCATTGTGCGTCAGTCCAGGTGGTCAGGCCGACACTTCAGTGCTGTGTGCCGATGCCTTCGACTTGGCGTGGGCCTGATGTTCGGCGATGAAGGCACGAATCTCCGGATACGCCATCTCGCGCCAGCGCCGGCCCGAGAAGATGCCGTAGTGACCGGCGCCGATGACGTCGTAGTGACGCTGCTTGCTGCTCGGGATGCCGGAGCACAGGCCGTGGGCCGCGCGGGTCTGGCCAGCGCCGGAGATGTCGTCGAGTTCGCCTTCGACCGTCATCAGGGCGGTGGTCTTGATGTCTTGCGGACGCACCAGCTGGCCGTTGACGTCCCAAGTGCCATACACCAGGGAGAAGTCCTGGAACACGGTCTTGATGGTCTGCAGGTAGTAGTGGGCATCCATGTCGAGCACGGCGTTGTACTCGTCATAGAACTGGCGATGCGATTCCGCGCTGTCGTCGTCGCCACGCACCAGATCCAGGAAGTAGTCCCAATGCGAGTTGACGTGGCGATCCGGGTTCATCGCCACGAAGCCGGTGTGCTGCATGAAGCCCGGATAGACCTCGCGGCCTGCGCCCGGGAAGTTCATCGGCACGCGGTAGATCACGTTGTGCTCGAACCATTCATGGCTGCGGTTGAGCGCCAGATTGTTGACCGCAGTCGGGCTGTTGCGGGCGTCGATCGGGCCGCCCATCATCGTCATGGTGCGCGGGGTGGCTTCACCGTTGCTGGCCATCAGCGAGATCGCTGCGAGCACCGGCACGGTCGGCTGGCACACCGACATCACGTTGACCTCAGGGCCGATCTGGCGGATGAAGTCCTGCACGTAGGTGACGTAGTCATGCAGGTGGAAGTCGCCCTGATCGAGCGGCACCATGCGGGCGTCAACCCAGTCGGTGATGTAGACCTTGTGGTCTTGCAGCAGCGTGCGCACGGTGTCGCGCAGCAGCGTCGAGTGGTGGCCGGACAGCGGCGCCACCAGCAGCACGATCGGTTGGCTGCGCATGCTGTCGAGCACGGCGTTGTTGTCGGTGTAGCGCTTGAAGCGCAGCAGCCGGCAGAACGGCTTGGTCGCAACCGTTTGCTCCTGCACCGCGACGTCGGTGTCGCCGACCTTGATCGACGTGATGCCGAATTGCGGCTTCTCGTACTCTTTGGTCAAGCGGTGCAGCAGGTCGAACCCGGCTGAAACCCGTTGCGAGCCCATGGCGTGGGCAAACGGCGACAGCGGATGGCTGTAGAGCTTGGATGAGGCGCTGGCAAATTCCGCAAACGGGCTCAACAGTGCCCGTTGGGTTTCATAGAGCTGATAGAGCATTGCTAATCCTCGGGGCGTGAGATGCCGGTATGCAGCGAAATGTTGCAGTGCAGCATTCTACCGCGACACTGCATGTTCTTCAGCATGAAATACTTTTCACGGCAACTCAAGTCGGGATCATTCCTGCTTGCGAACCCGCAAATGTTGTACTTATCACACTTCGGCCCCGATCATGTGGCTCAGCAACGCGACAAACCGTTTCCTTGCGTGAGGTGGCGATGGCATTCACGGGCGCCGAGCAAGGTCTCTATGACCTGCTCGGCGCGGCGGCGATCAGAGCAGCGGCACGATCAGCAGCGCCACGATGTTGATGATCTTGATGAGCGGATTGACCGCCGGACCCGCCGTGTCCTTGTACGGGTCGCCCACGGTGTCGCCGGTCACGGCCGCCTTGTGCGCTTCCGAGCCCTTGCCGCCGTGGTGGCCGTCTTCGATGTACTTCTTGGCGTTGTCCCAGGCGCCACCGCCGGTGCACATCGAGATCGCCACGAACAGGCCCGTCACGATGGTGCCCATCAGGAGGCCGCCGAGTGCCGCCGGGCC
The DNA here is from genome assembly GCA_041083665.1 of Leptothrix sp. (in: b-proteobacteria). GTDB lineage: Bacteria > Pseudomonadota > Gammaproteobacteria > Burkholderiales > Burkholderiaceae_C > Sphaerotilus. Next base: position 17,685 of record JBFPGZ010000043.1, on the reverse strand, counting down.
GAGCAGCAGACCGACCAGGATCGGCGCCACCACCGGCAGCAGCGACGGAATGATCATTTCCTTGATCGCGGCCGTGGTCAGCATGTCCACCGCCGTGCCGTATTCGGGCTTGGCGGTGCCTTCCATGATGCCCTTGATCTCCTTGAACTGGCGCCGCACTTCCACCACCACCGCGCCTGCCGCGCGGCCGACCGCTTCCATCGCCATTGCGCCGAACAGGTAGGGGATCAGCCCGCCGATGAACAGCCCGACGATCACCTTCGGGTCGCTCAGGTCGAAGCTCACGTGCAGGCCGCGCCCTTCCAGCGAGTGGGTGTAGTCGGCAAACAGCACCAGCGCCGCCAAGCCGGCCGAGCCGATCGCGTAGCCCTTGGTGACGGCCTTGGTGGTGTTGCCCACGGCGTCGAGCGGGTCGGTGACATCGCGCACGCTCTTGGGCAGCTCGGCCATTTCGGCAATGCCGCCGGCGTTGTCAGTGATCGGGCCGTAGGCGTCGAGCGCGACCACGATGCCCGCCATGCTCAGCATCGAGGTGGCAGCCACCGCGATGCCGTACAGACCGGCCAGCTGGTAAGCCACCAGGATGGCGACGCAGACGAACAGCACCGGCCAGGCGGTCGAGCGCATCGACACACCCAGGCCGGCGATGATGTTGGTGCCGTGCCCGGTGGTGGAGGCTTGCGCGATGTGCTGCACCGGCGCGTACTGCGTGCCGGTGTAGTACTCGGTGACCCAGACCATCGCAGCGGTCAGCACCAGGCCGACGGCGCAAGCGCCCCACAGCGCCATCGCCGAGACGGTGTTGCCAGCGGCCAGCGTCAGCGCCTGAGGGAAGACTGCCGTCGTGACGAAGTAGAACGCCACCAGCGACAGCACACCGGCCACCGCCAGGCCCTTGTAGAGCGCCGGCATCACGTTCTTCATGCCCGGCGAGGCCTTGACGAAGTAGCAGCCGATGATCGACGCGATGATCGACACGCCGCCGAGCAGCAGCGGATAGACCACCGCGTTGATCGTGGCACCTGTCACCATCAGCGCGCCGAGCGCCATGGTGGCGATCAGCGTGACGGCGTAGGTTTCGAACAGGTCGGCGGCCATGCCGGCGCAGTCACCGACGTTGTCACCGACGTTGTCGGCGATCACGGCCGGGTTGCGCGGGTCGTCTTCCGGGATGCCGGCCTCGACCTTGCCGACCAGGTCAGCGCCGACGTCGGCCCCCTTGGTGAAGATGCCGCCGCCGAGTCGCGCGAAGATCGAGATCAGCGAGGAGCCGAACGCAAAGCCGAGCAGCGGCTTGAGCGTGGCGCTATCGACCTGCGTGCCGCCGGTGAGAATCAGGAAGAACAGTCCCACGCCGAGCAGACCAAGCCCCACCACTAGCATGCCGGTGATGGCGCCGCCTCGGAAGGCCACGTCCAGCGCCGGGCCGATGCCCTTGGTGGCGGCTTGCGCGGTGCGCACATTGGCGCGTACCGACACGTTCATGCCGATGAAGCCGCAGGCGCCCGACAGGAAGGCGCCCAGCACGAAGCCGCCGGCGGTCGTGACACCCAGAAAAACGGCGATCAGGATGGCCAGCACCACGCCGACCATCGCGATGGTGCGGTACTGACGCGCCAGATAGGCCGCCGCGCCTTGCTGAATGGCGGCGGCAATCTCTTGCATGCGGGCGTTACCCGCGTCTTGTTTGAGGATCCAGCTACGCGACACAAAGCCGTAGAGCACGGCGGCCAAGCCGCAAGTCAGCGCAATGTAGAGCGCTGTTGTCGTGGACATGAAGAGTCTCCTTCCTCTGATGGGTGAGGCAATCGGGTGAGAGCTACAAACCACGGACGCCACCACAGGTACCGACACCGTTGCTGATCAACAGCACCTGATGTCCGCGCCGGCCGTACTGCTGGTCGGCTGGTGGAGTCGCTCGGGCCATGCTAGGCGAAGGGGTATGTGAAAGCAATCACGCCAGCATGGTGTTTTCCAGCAGCATCGATGCTCTTGAGACCTCCCTTGATGTCGCTCAGGTGTGTGGTCGTGCGCTCGCAGGCGGCCTTCCAGCAAGGTGAACGCAAGGGCCGCCCGTAGAATCCGGCCCATTTGGTCCCGATCCCACCGATTTTCTTGCCACTACCTAGGTAGAACCTGATGAGCCTGCACAACGTTACCCCGGGCAGCAAAGCCCCCGAGCAGTTCAACGTGATCATCGAAATCCCGATGAACGCCGATCCGATCAAGTACGAAGTGGACAAGGAAAGCGGCGCGCTGTTCGTCGACCGTTTCATGACCACCGCGATGCACTACCCGTGCAACTACGGCTACGTGCCGATGACGCTGGCTGACGACGGCGATCCGGTCGATGTGCTGGTCATCACCCCTTACGCGCTGACCCCGGGCGTGGTCGTCACCTGCCGCGTCATCGGCGTGCTGCAGATGGACGACGAAGCCGGCGGCGACGCCAAGCTGCTGGCCGTGCCGATCACCAAGGTCTGCCCGATCTACTCGCACTGGGAAAAGCCCGAGGACATCAACCAGATGCGCCTGAAGGCGATCCAGCATTTCTTCGAGCACTACAAGGATCTCGAAGCCGGCAAGTGGGTCAAGGTCAAGGGCTGGGAAGGCCCGGAAGCCGCCAAGCAGGAAATCCTGAACGGCATCGCTGCCTACAACAAGGCGCTAGAAGCCAAGTAAGCAGCCCTGAGCAAGCGCTGTCCTGCAGCGCTGCCAGCAAAGAGAGAGCCCTTGCGGCTCTCTTTTTCATTCCCGCTCTTGCTTGCGATAGGCTAGGCGCCATGGACTGGAATCAGGAACTTCTCAACAGCGCGCTCTGGCTGGCCAAGGCCTATGCGATCACGCTGATCCTCTTTGTCGTGGTGATGACCGCACTGGCGCGCTTCAGCCGCTGGGGCCAGCAATTCTGGCGTTTGAGCGGTGCCTATTTCTCGCCCAGGCCGGGCGAGCCGCGCAGCTGGCGCCCGCTGCTCGGGCTGGCGCTGATCCTGTTCTTCGTACTGCTCACGGTGCGCATGAACGTGCTGTTTTCGTTCTGGTACAACGGTTTTTACAGTGCGCTGCAGGCGCTCGACCAGGCGGGCTTCTGGTTTCACATGCAGCTGTTCGGCCTGCTGGCCACGCTGCACGTGGTGCGTGCGCTGCTGAACGCCTACATTCGCGGCGCCTTCAGCATCCATTGGCGTGAGTGGATCAACGAGCGCTTCGTGTCGCACTGGCTCGGCGACCACGCCTATTACCTCGGGCGCTTTGCCGAGCCACAGGTCGATAACCCCGAACAGCGCATCCAGCAAGACGCCACCAGCCTGGTCGAGACCACGCTGGCGCTCTCGATGGGGCTGGTCGGCGCGGTGGTGTCGATGTTCGAGTTCACCGGCATCCTCTGGAACCTGTCGGCGCCGATGCAGGTGTTCGGCAGCGAGGTGCCGCGCGCGATGGTGTTTCTGGTCTACCTCTACGTGGTGACCGCGTCGGTGTTCGCGTTCTGGATCGGCCGGCCGTTGATCGGGCTGAGCTTCTTGAACGAAAAACTCAGCGCTACCTACCGCTATCTGCTGATGCGGCTGCGCGAATACGGCGAGAGCGTGGCGCTCTACCGTGGCGAGGTGATCGAGCGGCACACCCTCCTGAACGGTTTTGCCGCCGTGATCGCCAATGCCTGGGCCACGCTGTTCCGATCCCTCAAGTTCGACGGCTACAACCTCAGCATCAGCCAGATCGCGGTGGTGTTTCCGTTCCTGATCCAGGCGCCGCGCCTGTTTGCCGGCACCATCAAGCTCGGCGACGTCATGCAGACCAGCCAGGCCTTTGGCCAGGTCGAGGAGGCGCTGTCGTTCTTCCGTTCCTCGTACGACAGCTTTGCCGGTTATCGCGCGGTGCTGGACCGGCTGAGCGGCTTCGAGCAGAACGTGCGCGGCGCCCAGGCGCTGGCGCTGCCGCAGTTGCGCGAAAACCCCAGCGCGCTGGTGCTGAACGGCTTGAGCGTGCTGCGCCCCGACGGCCAGCCGCTGACGCGCGATCTGAATCTGCGGCTCGATGCTGGCCAGGCGCTGCTGATCCGTGGCCCCTCGGGCGCCGGCAAGACCACGCTGCTGCGCACGCTGGCCGGGCTGTGGCCGTTCTCCAGCGGCGAGGCCGAGCGTCCGGCCGCCATGGCCTGCCTGTTCCTGTCGCAGCGCCCCTATCTGCCGCTTGGCCCGCTGCGGGCGGCGCTGGCTTATCCGGGCGGCGCGATCGACGACACGCTGGCACGCGCCACGCTGGAGCGCGTGCAGCTCGGCCACCTCGGCGCGCAACTCGATGTCGAGCAAGACTGGTCGCAAGTGCTGTCACCCGGCGAGCAGCAGCGCCTGGCGTTTGGCCGCGTGCTGGTGAATCGCCCGACGATTGCTTTTCTGGATGAATCCACCTCGGCCACCGACAGCGGCCTGGAGCACAGCCTGTACAGCCTGCTGCGCAGCGAGTTGCCGCAAACCATCGTCGTCAGCGTCGGCCACCGCGAAACCCTGACCGCTTTCCACGACCAGGCCCTTACGCTGAGTCGGGATGGCAGTTGGACGCTGGTTTCCACGCGCCGCTGAGGATGGTTTGATCATTCAAACGGTGGTCACACTGCTTGTGTACACTGGTCACTCACCTTACTTCCAAAGGAAATGTCATGGGTATTTTCGGTAACATCCTGTCGAAACTCGGTTTTGGCGATGACCAAAAAGCTGCTGCTGAAGCTGCTGTGGCCGCAGCGGCACCGGATGCTGCACAAGCTGCTCCTGACGCCGCCCCGGCTGCATCGGTGGCAATCAGCGAAGTCGATGTGGTTGCCAAACTGGAAGAGCTGGCCGGTGCGCATGCCGAAAAACTCAACTGGCAAGTATCGATCGTTGATCTGCTGAAACTGCTCGGCATCGACAGCAGCCTGACGGCACGCAAAGCGCTGGCCGCTGAGCTGAATTGCTCGGAAGAGAAGCTGGCCGACTCGGCTCAGATGAATATGTGGCTGCACAAGACGGTGCTGCAGAAACTGGCTGAGAACGGCGGCAACGTGCCGACTAATCTGCTGGGCTGAGCCGCATCCTGAATTCATGCCGCTGCCTGCCTGGCGGCGGCATGCACCAACCGAAAATCAGTTTTGGTCGGTCTTGAACGGGCTGCGGGCCTCCAGCTCCTGCATGTACTCGCCGATCCCGGTTTTTTCCTGATCCAGAAACTGCGCCACCGCATCCGCAAAACCTGGATGGCGCAGCCAGTGCGCCGAAGTGGTTTTCACCGGTAGCAGTCCGCGTGCCATCTTGTGCTCGCCCTGCGCACCGCCTTCAAAGCGGCAATATTGGTGCTCGATGCACCAGTCGAGCGGCTCGAAATAACAGGCGGCAAAATGCAGGTGCGCAATATATTCAGTGCTGCCCCAATAGCGGCCGTAAGCCACTTTTTGCTGCGGGTCGAGGGCCACGAGTGAGCTGGCCACGCGCTGGCCGTTGCGGCGGGCAATGAACAGCAGCCAGTGCTCTGGCAGCGTGCGTGCAACCTCTGCAAAAAAACTCCGGCTCAGATACGGCGTGGAGCGGTGCTCCTGATAGGTGAGCACATAACATTCGTAGAAATAATCCCAGTCGGCCGGGCTGATATCGGTGCCTTGCAGCGCCTCGAAACTCACACCGGCTTCGCGCACATAGCGGCGCTCCTGCTGGATTTTCTTGCGCTTGTCGCGGTTCAGGCTGGCCAGGAAATCGGCAAAGTCGGCGTAGGGCAGGGCGGATTCAGGCGCATCTTGCCGCACATGGCGGTTTTCCCAGTGAAATTGCACACCTTCCCGCAGCAGCCAGCCTTGCGCCTGGGCAACGGCCCGGTCGGCTTCGTCCAGAAACAGCAGGTGCGCGGATGACAAACCCCGCTCACGCGCAAATTGCTCAATGCCTTGCAGCAGCGCGGCGCGTGCGGCGCCTGAGCGTGCCAGCAGCCGGCTGCCAGGCACCGGCGTGAAGGGTACCGCGCCGAGCAGTTTGGGGTAATAACGCTGGCCGGCGCGTTGCCATGCGTCGGCCCAGGCCCAGTCGAATACATATTCGCCGTAGGAATGGCTCTTGAGGTAGAGCGCCGCGCCGGCCTGTAAATGCCCCGCAGCATCGTGCAGGGTCAGGAAAGTCGGTGTCCAGCCGGTTTGGGGCACAGCACTACCGCTGCGGTGCAGGGCGAGCAGAAATTCGTGGCGCAAAAAGGGCGTCGGCTGCGGGCTGGCCACCAGCAGGGCGTTCCATGCTGCGGCGTCGATTTGGCCGGGATCTGGATGTTGCCGCAGGGTCCAGGAGGCCGCGTCACCCTGCCCGCCATGGCTTTTTTCTGACGCTGTCGTGCTGCTGCGGTCGTTGGTGTGGCCCATGATCTGGCAGGGTGTCGATGAACTCGGATGTCGGGTGTGTGGCGCAGTATGCGTCATCCGTCCAGGCGGTCCCTGCCGTGACCGCACGGGGTCTGTGTGCTGACCGGTGCCGACTTGCCCTTCAAGGATAGACACTGGCGGCCTGGCTGCACTGGCTTTGTAATCCCATTTGATCAATCGCAAACACGATAGATATCTGGCTTCACGGTTTTGGCACACCGCTGCATGATGCGTTGGCATTCGGTTTCTGGATGTACAAGTAACTCGCCAGGCGGCTGAATGCACAGCACATAAAAAGTGCAATTTAGTAACCGGGAGGTTATTTGGTATGAACTATTTATTGGTACTGCCACCCAGTCTGGGTGATGTCAATCATTTGGCAATGGTCTGGCAGATCATTAGGTCGCTGGACAGCAATCCTCATTTCCCAGAACCCTGGCTCGCACAAGTGCCGCCCCCGGCGGAGTTGAAAGCGGGTTATCAGACGCTGAACGATGCCGACCATGCAGCGCTCAGCCGCGACAAGGTGAAGATCGAGTTGCGCAACGCCGCGCGCGATCACGTGGAGGACATGATCAAACGCGGAAGAGCAGCACCGAGATCATGAGCATCTTTGTACGACTTGATCCGACGTCAAATGAGTTATTGCCTCGCGCGGGCGGATGAATATCTGCATAAGACCTAAGAAAGCTAGTCGCTCAATATGAGCTTTTCCCGGAGGAATCATGCAACACGCATCCCTCAACCACATCTATCGTGTCGTTTGGAGCTTGGTGCTCAACGCCTGGATCGCAGTTTCTGAAATCACCCGGGGGCGAGGCAAGTCGTCCAGCCGCCAACTGGTGGCTGCTGCCCTGTCATTGACGGCGGCCCTAGCCCAAGCTGCGCCGAGCGGCGGCCAGATCACGGTCGGTGCGGGTAGTATTAGCCAGAGTGGCAATACCACCACCGTCCAGCAAGCCAGCCAGAACCTGTCGCTGAACTGGAACAGCTTCAATATCGCGCCGCAGGAAACCGTCAACTTCCTGCAGCCCTCGGCCAGCGCGCTCGCGGTCAACCGCATCTTCGACACCAACGGCACGCAGATCCTGGGCCACCTCAACGCCAACGGCCAGATCTACCTGATCAACCCGAACGGCATCCTGTTCGGCCAGGGTGCGCAGGTCAACGTCGGCGGATTGGTTGCCGCCAGCCTGGATGTGAACGATGCCAGCTTGGGCGGCACCACGACCCGCAGTTTCAGCGGCAAGGGCAGCGGCAGCGTCATTAACCAGGGCACGATCCATGCGGCCGACGGCGGCTATGTCGCCCTGCTCGGCAACCAGGTTAGCAACCAGGGCGTCATCACCGCCCGCTTGGGTACGGTGGCCTTGGGCGCCGGCAGCGCCGCGACCCTCACCTTCAGCGGCGACAGCCTCGTGCACCTGCAGGTGGACCAGAGCGTTCTGGGCAGCTTGGCCGCCAACGGCGGCCTGCTCCAGGCCGATGGCGGCCAGGTGCTGATGAGTGCCGGCGCGAAGAACACCCTGCTCGCCAGCGTCGTCAACAACACCGGCGTGATTGAAGCGCGCACGGTGGATAACCGCGACGGTACCATCGTCCTGCTGGGTGGCATGCAGGCCGGCCAGGTCAACGTCGGCGGCACCCTGGACGCCAGCGCCCCCCATGGCGGCAACGGCGGTTTCATCGAAACCTCCGCCGCGCACGTGAAAGTGGCCAACGATTCCAGGGTCAGCACTGCTGCCGCTGCGGGCAAGACCGGCACTTGGCTGATCGACCCGCAGGATTACACCGTTGCCGCCAGTGGTGGCGACATCAGCGGCACCACCCTGTCGAACAACCTCGCCAGCACCAACGTCACCTTGCAAAGCAGCAGCGGCGGCACGGCGGGTTCGGGCGACATCAATATCAACGACGCGGTGAGCTGGAGCGCCAATACTCTGACGCTGACGGCGGCCAACAACGTCAATATCAACGCTGTCATGACGGCGACCGGCAGCGCATCACTGGCCATGAATCCGGCGACCGCCAATGGCGCCGATGCGGCGGTTGCAGGCGGCACTGTCAATGTCGCCCTCGGACCGAATGGCTTTACTGGGCGAGTGGATTTCAGCGGCAGTGGCACGCTTTCGATCAACGGCACACCTTATACCGTGATCAACAGCTTGGGCACGCCAGGCAGTACCACCGGCACAGACCTGCAAGGCATGTGGGGTAACCTCTCTGGTCATTACGTCCTGGGGAGCAACATTGACGCATCCGCAACAGCAGCGTGGAATGGGGGTGCAGGATTTAATCCGATAGGTGTCTACTACAATCCTTATAACTACACGACATTCAACGGAATATTTGATGGACTCGGTCATATCGTCAGCGGCCTAACCATCAACCAGCCAAGCTCCGGTGGGAGCGGATTGTTCGCCCAAGCGAGCGGTACAGTTGCAATACGCAACGTGGGGTTGGATAGGTGCAACGTCACGGGAGGGTTCGGTGCTGGTGGCCTTGTCGGCGGCACATGGCCAGGCAGCCTAATCAGCAATACCTATGTCACAGGCACGGTGACCGCCACCGGCTTCGCAAATGGTGGCTCCGATGGCGGACTTGTCGGATTCAGCCGCAGCACTATCCGCAATAGCTACAGCACTGCAACCGTTTCAGGATTGAGCAGCGTCGGCGGATTGGTGGGGTCGAATTTGGGCCCACTCATCAACAGCTACGCAACAGGGAACGTAACGGCTACAAGAAGTGTTGGCGGGTTGATAGGGGATGGTAATGGCCCCATCACCAACAGTTATGCAACCGGAGCGGTAACTGGAAACATATATGTCGGTGGCTTGGCTGGCGGCATTTCTGGTCCTGTCGCCAATAGTTACGCAACCGGTGCTGTGAATGGCACATCGTATGTCGGCGGCTTGGTTGCTGAAAATATCAGCACCATCAGCAACAGTTATGCAACAGGTAACGCGACGGCCAGCGGGGACTATGTTGGTGGACTGGTCGCTGAGAACGTCGGCACTATCGACAGCAGCCATGCCACGGGCAATGCGACCGGCGCCAATTACATCGGCGGGCTGGTGGGGGTAAGCCATGATTATGCTGCCATCAGCAATAGCTACGCCACGGGCAGCGTGAGTGGTGCTACCTATGTCGGCGGGCTGGTGGGAACCAGCTACATTAATAGTACCGTCAGCAATAGCTATGCCACTATCAGTAATAGCTATGCGACTGGGGCGGTGACCGGCACCAGCCACGTTGCCGGGCTGGCGGCATTCAACAGCGGAACAATCACCAATAGTTACGCCACGGGCAACGCGAGCGCCAACGGGGACTATATCGGTGGATTGGTCGCCGAGAATGTTGGAACAATTGATGGCAGCCATGCCACGGGTAATGCGACTGGAACTAACAATACGGTCGCACTCAACTATATCGGCGGGCTAGTGGGAAACAACCACACCAATGGCACGATCAGCAATAGCTATGCGATGGGCGATGCAAGTGGCGATCCATATTATGCTAGCTATGTTGGTGGGCTGGTTGGTCTTAACGATACGTCGGGCACAGTTGTCAACTCCTATGCCCAAGGTAATGTATCTGGCTTGAGCAATCTTGGCGGATTGGTCGGTGGCAGCAATGGGCAAATCATCAACTCCCATTACAACGTGGACGCGTTGACCATCCGCAACAACCACACGCTAACCCGCGGAGGTTTGTACAACGCTCAGTATCAGGACTGGCAGAACCACGGTTTGTCGCTCGATATCTCAAATTATGCAGGAAGCCTCCCCTATGACGTCGCTAACGGTTACTACCTCATCGGTAATGTGCAGGGATTGAAGGATTTTCTAGGATTCGCCGACCATGCTGGCTACAAGTTCCGGTTGAGCGGAAATATTGACCTATCAACCACACCCGGCCTCTGGATTCCGTACTTTTCCGCAACGGAATTCGATGGTGCTGGGCATGTCATCAGCAATCTCAATGTCAGCTTGCTTTCCACGGGGGTAGGAATGTTCGGAGAATTGTCCAGCACAAGCGCGATAACCAACCTTGGGATTGCCAACGGCAGTGTGTTCGCCCTGCACAGCGTCGGTGGGTTGGTCGGCGTCAATCGTGGCACGGTCAGCAACAGCTACGCCGCAGCGACTGTAAGCGAAGTGGCACCTGTGCATCCACCAGCTCCTGCAGACAGCGCTGGCGGCCTCGTGGGGGACAACTTTGGCACGGTCAGCAATAGCTATGCCACTGGCACTGTGAGTGGAGGCAATGCCATTGGTGGGCTGGTTGGCTACAACGCCGGCGCGGTCGTCAACAGCTATGCAACGGCCAGTGTCAGCGGCACGACCAATCTTGGCGGTGCGGTTGGGCAAAGTATTGGATCGATCAACAACGTCTTCTGGAACCCCCAGACCTCTGGGCAAGCCACATCTGCAGGTGGCACGGGTCTGACGTCAGCGCAGATGCAGCAGCAAGCCAATTTCACTTCGGCCACTGCAGCCAATGGCAATGTGAATCCCAATTGGGATTTCACCAATACCTGGGTGATGTACGAAGGGCAAACCTATCCGCTCTTGCGTGTTTTCATGACGCCACTGACGGTGACGGCGAACAATGCGAGCAAGGCATATGACCAGCAGGCGTACAGCGGTGGCAACGGGGTGAGTTATTCGACGACACCCAATGCCAATCTGCTCGGCCGCGTGAGTTATGGCGGCAATTCCCAAGGCGCGACCGATACCGGCAGCTACGCCATTACACCCGGCGGGCTTTACTCGAATCAGCAGGGTTACATCATCAGCTATGCCGACGGCACATTGACGATAAGCACGGGAGCTGTGTCGCCGCCTGCGGATACACGGTCGGCACGGGTTCAGGGTGAAGCGGCCGTACCGCTGTCGTATCTCAGGCAGCCGAACATTTCAGGGCCGGAAAATTCAGGTTCGGGCGGTGGGTACACGACATCCATGGGCGCTGGTGCGGTGCTCAATACCAAAATGGATGGCTTGGAAGGAATGAACTACAACCTGCGCGTCGAGAAACCGGGGGTGCGGCTGCCGGAATACACGTTGAATCAGAATTGAGGAGGTTGCCATGAAACGTCAAAGCTCTGCGCAATACACCCTTCGTCCCTTGGCTGCGGCGCTGCTTGCCCTGCCGTTGGGCGCGTTGGCGGCGGACCCGGTTGTTCCTGGCGCGGGGACCATCCTGCAGCAAATCCAGCCAGCGTCGCCGCCGGCGTCAGCGTCTACCGGCACGGGACTGAGTATCGAACAACAAGGCGGCAGTCAGTTGCCGGCCAGCGCGCCCTTCCTGGTGAAGAATCTCCAGATCACTGGCAATATCAGTTTCGATACCACCACCCTGCACACCCTGGTGGCGGATGTTGAAGGGCAAACCCTCAGCCTCATCCAACTGGTTGACTTGGCCGGCCGCATCACCGACTACTACCACAGCCACGGTTATCCCCTGGCGCGCGCCATCATCCCGGCACAAACCATCCGCGAAGGCGGAGTGACCATCGAAGTCATCGAGGCGCGCTACGGCAAGATCAAGCTTGAAAACCAGAGTCGTGTGCATGATCCACTGCTGGAGTCCACCCTCTCGCCCCTGCAAGGTGGGCAGGTGGTGGCCAAGGCGGAACTCGACCACAGCCTGTTGTTGCTGTCGGATATTCCAGGCGTAGTGGTCAATGCTACTGTCAGGCCAGGCGAGGCGGTCGGCACTTCGGATCTGGTGGTCGAAACCACGCCCGGCCCGGCCGTGTCCGGATACGCTGCGCTGGACAACTACGGCAGCCGCTATACCGGCCGGGCACGCCTTGGTGGTACCGTGAATATCACCAATCCTCTGCATCACGGTGATGAATTGACGCTGTCAGCGCTCAGTTCTGGCGGCGAACTCTATTACGGCCGCCTCGCCTACGATGTTCTGTTGAATGGACGAGGCACCCGCGTCGGCGGAGCATATTCCGCGCTGCACTACAAACTCGGCGACAGTCTGGCTGACCTCGCTGCACATGGCACCGCCCAAGTGGAAAGTCTGTGGGCCAAGCACCCCTTGGTGCGCAGCCTCAGCGTCAATGTCTACGGGCAGATCCAAGTTGATCACCAGAGCTTGCGCGACCATATCGATAGCGCCAGCATCCAGACCGATCGGCATCTGGATTTCGGCACCGTCAACCTGGCTGGCGACGTCCGCGATACCCTTCTTGCCGGTGGCGTCAACGCCTGGAATTTAGGCTGGACGACGGGTCGTGTCGGCTTTGACGATTCAGCCGCTCAATCGGCCGATGCCTCTTCCGCCAAGACAGAAGGCAGCTTTTCCCGCTGGAATGCCAGTGTCAACCGCCTGCAAACGCTGAGCCCGAATAGCGCCTTGTATCTCACTGTTTCCGGACAGTGGGCAAATGGCAATCTCGATTCTTCGCAGAAGATGATCGCGGGTGGACCCTACACAGTGCGCGCCTATGACATGGGCGCCGTCTCCGGTGATACCGGCACCTTCGGCAGCGCCGAATTCCGTCATGCCCTGGGCATGCCGTGGCCGGGGCGCTGGGAAACAATTGCCTTCATCGACAGCGCCCACATGACGGTGAACAAGAATCCCTGGGCCACGGGCAGCAACAGCGCAAGCTTGAGCGGAGCCGGCTTCGGTCTCAACTGGTCAGGACAAGATCATTGGAGCGCCCGGGCGTATGTCGCCACCCGAGTCGGCAGCAAGCCGGATTTGGTGCAAAGCACGTTGGCCACGCGTGGGTGGATTGAGATTGATCGGCAGTTCTGAAGGAAGAACAAGACCTACAAGAACGGATAGGACTTACGCAAAACACTTCTCCGGAAATCATCGGTAGTGCGCGGCAATGAACCAGGACGCTACTGTAGTGCCTTTGCGTAAATCGTAATGAAGGTGAATTTCAATAGTTTGAGAGCGCCAGCCGTAAGACAAGGTGAGAGACGAAGCGTGTCAAAGGGATCGATTGAAAGGAGTAATCATGAAGAAGTTTCTGGTTATCATTTATCTGGTTTCTGCAGCGAGCGCTGCTAGCGCTGATGTAGGCACTTTTTTTGGCTTGACCTATTCTTTCGGCGCCAAGAATGGCGTGGGTGTGACGCTTCAGGCCACGTCTACCCGCAAGGAAGACCGTGGAATCGCAGCCATTGGGCTGAGTTACTACCCGTTTGCATCATCTCCGTCCTTAGGTATTCCAGTTGGTGTTGGATATCAAGGCAAAAAATCTGGGGTGATCGCGAGTTATGATATTTTACTCAAGGACATGGCCATCAGCGGAGGTTATGTGAATACACGTGCTGACCGCAACACTACGTCTGCACCAGGAACAACTCCAACAACCCCAACGACCCCAACGACCCCAACGACCCCAACGACCCCAACAACCCCAACAACCCCAACAACCCCAACAACCCCAACAACCCCAACAACCCCAACAACCCCAACAACCCCATAGCCAGCGCTACAGTTAGTTTGAAAGTCTCCGGCTTTGCCAGGGATGATCACTGTAACTTACTACACGAGGACGCGATCATGTCGAATTACATATTCGTGGAAAAGAAATTTGAGGAATATTTGCGTGAAGCTATCAAGTTCGCGCATGAAAACCATCTCGATCATCACGCGCTGCATATTTTGAGGCATCTACTTGAACGCGGAATTGACGGTAGAAGTACATCTCAGAAGGAGGATATTCCACCAAATGGATACGTTTATCATGAAATTGAATAGCGCATTAATTTTTTTATTTGATCGCCAGGAGCGGTGAACTAAGTTCCATCTTTCGTGCAAACATTTAACTGTGCCCGGCCATCGGCCGGGTGAGTGAAGGCAAGGAGAATCATATGAGTATTCCAAAAGACCATTCTAAAGAGATTCATTTATGGGCTCTTGGTGGCGCGGCAATTGCGGCAGCTCTCCCGGTAGGTGCTGACGCTGTGGCCTTAGGTGCAGAAGAAATAACCATGATTATACGAATAGGATCATTATTTAACATGAGTATAGAGAAAGGATATGCTGAGGGTGTTCTTGCGGCCGCCATAGCGACGGAGATCGGCGCAGCAGCTCATGCGGCTGTGTTTGCTGCGCTGGAGGCAGCTAACGTGGGGTATCCCCTCACAATACCGGTTAAAGCAGTAATAGCAGCGGGTCTTATTGAAGTCGTTGGTCGTGCCGCATACAGCTATTTTGAAGAGAAAAGCAAGAGAGAGTGATTTCTGATTGAACGGACTGCGTGCCTTCAATTCTCCGAATCACAGGAGATTCATTTACGCTTGACTCGTGCAACAAAGCCTCAAGAACGTGCAGTCATTTGGCGATTCTCAAGGACCATCCGAGCGATGTAGCCCGAGCGAGTTTCACCAGCGGTGCGAGCCGAGGTATTGAGGCGGTGCAGCACGCGGCGTGGCAGGCTGGTTGACGCGCAGGATTGCGATGCTGGAAGGCTTCGGGATGTCCGCGCCTGCGTCCAGCGTGACTTCGATCCAGGTCGTGATGGCGTCTTCGACCTGAATCATGGCCTCTTCGAGCGTGTCGCCGGCCGAGCAGCAACCGGGCAGGTCAGGCACCACCACGCCCCACGCAGTGGCGTCGGTGCCGGGTTCAATGGCAATCGGATAGCGCATGAGTTGACCTTTCAGATGCCGTCGCGTATCAGTTCGGCGCAGCTCCAGCATTAGCCCCAGACCAGACGTTGCTCAGGATCGAGCGGGAACTACGGACGCAGTGGCGCAGTTACCATTGACTTTTGCCAATCCGGGATCGGAGCCAGGATCTTGGCCTGGTCAGTTGACTATCGTCGGAGCGCCCGTTGGGACATCAGCAGCCATTCTTCAATCTGTACAGCCACGGTCTGGCACGTGTGGCGGTGGCGGTGCCGCGCTGCCGGGTCGCCGATCCGGCCTTCAACGCCGAGCAGACCATGCAGCTGCATCAGGCCGCCGCCGCCGATGGCGCGGTGCTGGTGGCGTTTCCGGAGCTGGGCTTGTCGGCCTACACCTGCGACGACCTGTTCCACCAGCGCGCCTTGCTCGACGGCTGCGAGGCGGCGCTGGCGCAGGTGCTGGCGGCTTCGCGTGGTGTCGGCGCGGTGGCGGTGGTGGGCTTGCCGCTGCGGGTCGAGCACCTGCTTTACAACTGCGCGGCGGTGCTGTTCGACGGCCGGCTGCTCGGCGTGGTGCCAAAGAGCTACCTGCCCAACTACGGCGAGTTCTACGAGGCGCGCCAGTTCAACCCGGCCGAACACGCCCATGCCACCGAGCTGAGCCTGTGCGGCCAGACGGTGCCGTTCGGGCCTGAGCTGCTGTTCGAGGCTGCCCAGCTCCCGCTGCTGAAGTTCCACGTCGAGATCTGCGAGGACGTCTGGGTGCCGGTGCCACCGTCGTCGTTCGCGGCGCTGGCGGGCGCCACGGTGCTGGTGAACCTGTCGGCCTCGAACGTGACGATCGGCAAGGCCGACTACCGCCACCGCCTCGTCAGCACACACTCGGCGCGCTGTCTGGCGGCGTATCTGTATTCGTCGGCCGGCTTTGGCGAGTCGAGCACCGATCTGGCCTGGGACGGTCAGGCGCTGATCTACGACAACGGCGAGCTGCTGGCCGAGAGTCCGCGCTTCGCGATGGCCGCCAGCCTGATCAGCGCCGATGTCGATCTGGAACGGCTGTCGCGCGAGCGCATGCGCCAGACCAGCTACGGCGCGTCGGCGGCGCGGCATCGGGCTGAGGTGGCGCGCTTCCGGCGCGTCAGCTTCGATCTGCAGGTGCCGGCGCAGGCGCTGCTGCCGACCACGCGGGTGCTGGAGCGTTTTCCGTACGTGCCGTCGAATCCGCTGGTGCGCGACGAGCGTTGCCACGAGGTCTACAACATCCAGATCTCGGCGCTGGTGCAGCGCATGGCCAGCGCCGGGTTGCAAAAGCTGGTGATCGGTGTCTCGGGCGGGCTCGATTCGACCCACGCGCTGCTGGTCTGCGCCAAGGCGATGGACCGGCTCGGCCTGCCGCGCCGCAACCTGCTGGCCTACACGATGCCGGGTTTCGCGACCAGCTCGCGCACGCTGGATCAGGCGCTGCGGCTGATGGCGTCGCTGGGCTGTACGGCCAGCCAGATCGACATCCGCCCGAGCTGCCTGCAGATGCTCAAAGACATCGGCCATCCGTTCTCGGCCGGCGCGCCGCAGTACGACATCACTTTCGAGAACGTGCAGGCCGGCGAGCGCACCAGCCATTTGTTCCGCCTGGCAAATCACCACAACGCCATCGTCGTCGGCACCGGTGATCTGAGCGAACTGGCGTTGGGCTGGTGCACCTACGGCGTGGGCGACCACATGTCGCACTACAACGTCAACGCCAGCGTGCCCAAGACGCTCATCAAGCATCTGGTGCGCTGGGTGGCCGAGCGCGGCGAGTTCGGCGCGGACTGCAGCCAGGCGCTGCTCGACGTGGTGCAGACCGAGATCAGCCCCGAGCTGGTGCCGGCCGACGCCACGGCAGCCGCCGGCGCGCAACCGGCGCAGAGCAGCGAGAGCAGCGTCGGCCCGTACGAGCTGCAGGACTTCCACCTTTACTACACTTTACGTTTCGGTTTTGCGCCGTCCAAGGTGGCATTTCTGGCCTGGCGCGCCTGGGGCGATGTGGCGGTCGGGCGTTGGCCGGACGGCGCCGACGTGGTGCGGCGGGCCTATTCGATGGCCGAGATCCGGCGCCACTTGCGCACTTTCCTGTGGCGCTTCTTCAAGACCAGCCAGTTCAAGCGCTCCTGTGTGCCGAATGCGCCCAAGGTGGGCTCGGGCGGCTCGCTGTCACCGCGCGGCGACTGGCGCGCACCCAGCGATGCCGAGGCCACCGTCTGGCTGGCCGAGCTGGAAAAGGTGCCGGACGTGGCGCCTGTCGCGCTGCCGGCCACCGTGTCGGCGCCGGGTGGCTGAGGCCGGTTGTCCGGATCGACCTAGCTCGTTAGGATGCGGCGGCGCTGCGCTTGTGTTGCCCGGCGCTTTGTGCCTGCCTTGTTTTTGATCCAGCGGCTCACCGGCCGCCTGCCTGCTTCCGCGCCATGACCTCACCTCACGTTTTTGCTTCTCTGTTCAGCGCGGCGCGGTGCGTGCCGGCGTGGCCGCGCACGGCCCTCGCGGCGGCGGTGCTGGCCGGTCTGGCGGCTTGCGCGCAGTTGCCGGAGAACGGTGCGCCGGCTGCCACCGGCCCGGCCGCTTCGGCGGTTGCGCCGTCGGCGTCAGCGGCGGCGCGTGCGCCCGCTGCAGCGCTTCGGTCGGCCGCATCAGCCAGTGCGGCGGCGGCAGCAGCCTCCGC
>JBFPGZ010000048.1:0-79229 GCA_041083665.1 Leptothrix sp. (in: b-proteobacteria) | reverse complement strand
CGATCCCGGCGATCCTGATCACCGGTGACACCGACCCCAACCTGCTGCGCAGCATGAGCGATCGCGGCATCGTCGTGCTGCACAAGCCCGTGGACCTGGACATATTGCAGGCCTCGCTGGAAGATTTGACCTGACACCAGCCACTTCCCGGCGCTGAAGAGCTGGCCTTCAGCCCTCGATGCCGTTGAGGGTGCGCTCGATGCGGCGGTCCGGCACCAGCCAGATCAGTGCCACCAGGACGTAGATGGCTTGCGCGAGCCAGTGCGCTGGAAAAGCGACGCCGATCGCGACGACATACAGGAAGGGCGAGGCCTTGCCTTTCCAGTCGGCGCCGACGGCGTGGCGCAGCACCGAACTGGGGCCATCGGTGGCCATGATGCAGCGCTGCAGCAGGTAGTAGGCGATCGCCGCCATCAGCAGCACACCGCCGTAAATGGCCGACGGCAGCGACTCGAAGTGGTTCTCGCCCATCCAGCCGGTCGCACGTCGTTGGTGCGCAGCGCGATGTCGAAGCCTTCCGCGACCAGATCGACGAAGCGGTCTTCAGCATGCAGCTCCAGCCGCAGCGCCGAGTGCTGTTCGGCCAGCTGCGGTAGCGCCGGGATCACGAAGTGCCGTGCCATGGCCGGGCTGACCACCGCCAGCCGCACCGTGCCGCTGGCCTGGCCGCGCTGCGCCGCCAGCACCTGGCGGGCGCGGGTGAGTAGCGTCTGGCCACCTGGCCCGCGCTTGATGACGCCGGCCTGCAGCTCGCCATCGCCCGCGAGCTGAGCGATCACACCGAACGCCTGCTCGGCAAGCAGCGCGCGCTCACGGCGGTGCGCATCCAGGCCGCGCCCGACGCCTGGTTCATTGGCGGCGAGCCACTGCCCGGTGCCGACGCGCCCGCCGTGCGTACCTTCGCGCTCGATATCCGCATCACCGCCGGCACCAACACCGAGGCCGAGAAATCGGCCTGGATCGCCGCCGCCTGGGATAGTCTGGCAAAGGCCATCCCCGGTGCCGTCGCGCCGGCGAGCTACATCAGCATTCAGGAGATCGAGGCGGACAGCTGGGGCTACGCAGGCCGGACCCAGGCGGCGCGCAGACGGGACGCTGTCATGGCATGACTGGAACTGTCCGCTCTGCTGCTTCGAGAACCTGCTCAAGCAAGATCAGTCAGTCTCTCGGGCCCGACAGGCGCGGGGCAGCGGGGGGGCGCTGTTCTTGCAGCGCGCCCAGCGGCATGTTCAGCGCTTTTGGCAGCTCAGCGCAGCACCGGTGGCTGCGCCCGCAGCGCCTCCAGCAGCGCCCCTGCCGGCAGGGCGTGGGCTGCCGGGCTGAGTTGTTCGGCGGCGCGGCCGTGGCTCCAGACCGCGCTGCGTGCGGCCAGCCAGGCGCTCTCGGCAGGGTCGGCGGAGGACTGTGCGCATTGGCTCCACAGGCCGCCGAGCCAACCGGCCAGCACGTCGCCGCTGCCGGGAGTGGCCAGCGCGGCGTTGCCGGTGGGGTTGATCCAGGCGGCATCGTCCGGCCGGCACAGCACCGAGCCCGAGCCTTTCAGGACGATGACGGCACCAAAACGTTCGCTCAGACGCCGGGCGGCGCCGAGCCGGTCGGACTGCAGCTCGGCGCTGCTGCAGCCAAGCAGCCGAGCGGCTTCGAGCGGGTGCGGTGTCAGCACGGTGGCTTGGCCACGGTCCCGGCGGGCGCGCAGTGCGGTTTGCAGATCGGCTGAAGCGGCCACGGCGTTGAGGGCATCGGCATCGAGCAGCAAGCGGCCGGCGGCGCTGAGCAAGCTGGGCAGTTCGGCGGCCATGGCGCTGCCGCCGCCGCAGCCGGCCACGACGGTGGCCGTGGCGAGCTGCTCCGGGCTTGGGCGCGCCGCAAACATCAGCTCGGGTTGCAGCGGATCGAGCCGCGCGGCTTGGCTGTCGAGCGGCTGCAGGTAGACCCGACCCGCGCCAGCGTGCAGCGCGGCACGTCCGGCCAGCAGGGCGGCGCCGCCCATCGACGGCGCACCGGCCACCACCCAGACATCGCCGAAGCTGCCTTTGTGCTGGGCATGGCGCCGCGCCGGCCAGGCGGCGGCCAGTATGCCGGGCGCGCCGAGCCAGGCGCAGGGGGCTTGTGTCAGTGGTTCGACACCCAAGTCGTCCAGCCAGACCGCGCCAGCGTGATCGCGGCCATCGGCAGTGAACAGCCCCGGCGACAGGCTCAGCAAGGCCAAGGTCCAGCGCGAGCGCACGCACGGTGCGGCCGGGGGCAGGGCGCCGCTGTCGGCCGGTAGCCCGGACGGCAGATCGACCGCCAGCACCGGTGCCGCGCAGGCGTTCAGGCGTGCGATGGCATCGGCCAGCTCGCCTTGCACGGCGCGCGTCAGGCCACGGCCGAGCAGGGCGTCGATGACGAGGTCGTCGGCCTGCAGCGCCGGTGGCGTGGCCAGGCCGCGCGTGATCGACAAGTTTGATAAACCGGCGGCCCGGGCGCGCGCCAACGCGGCGGTGGCGTCGGGGGGCTGGCGTTCGGGCGTGCCGAGCCAGTGCAGCTGCACTGCGCGGCCGGCCCGCGCCAGATGGAGGGCGGCTTCAAAGCCATCGCCGCCGTTGTTGCCGGGACCGGCGACGATCCAGATGTGGCGCGCATGCGGCGCCAGTGCCAGTGCCAGCCGCGCCACGCCCAGGCCGGCGCGCTGCATCAGCGTGTGCGGCGGCAACTGGGCGGCGGCATGGCTTTCGAGTGCGCGGGCGCTGGCGCTGTCGTGCAGTGGAAGAGCGGGTTGCCGGTGATCAATGGCGGGCAGCACCCGTCGGGGCCCGACGAGGCTGGCGACCGCTGCCGGGCCTGCCGATGGCTGGGCTGACGAATCAGGGTGGGAGGCGGGCAGCGCGGTGTGATCCATGCGACCACGCTAGCGGTCTGATCCGCTGCTGGCAAGCGTTGTCTGCCGAGCGGCGCTTCAGGCCGGCTGCGTGCCCGCCGCTTCGGGTGCGGCCGGTTCGCTCCAGACGCGCAGCCAGGCCTCGGGCGTCAGCACCGTCACGCCGTGCGGCAAGGCGCGCCGCGCCAGCTTCAGCAGCGCGCGGTCGCGTGTCAGCAGCCAGCGGCTGCGGCGGGCGACGGCCAGGTCGATGAAGATCTGGTCATCGGTGTCGGTGCAGCGCAGACGCTGGTGCGGGGGCAGCGCTGCCGGTGGCTCGACCGGGCAGGTGTGTTGCTGCACGGTCGCCCAGACGTTGTCGGCCTGCACCTGCCAGCGTGTCAGCAGCGACTCGGTCAGCACGTAGCCGAGCTCCAGGCGCATCGGCTCGGTGCTGACCCAGCGCAGGCGGGCCGGGTTCAGCGCGGTGTCGAAGGCCCGGGTCACCGGGTTGCGAAACACCAGCCAGTCGAGCAGCACGTTGGTGTCGAGCACGATTTCGTCGATCGGCCCGGGTTCGGGCCAGGCTGGGGCGCTCATGGCTGCCAGCGCCGCATGCTGTACGGGTCGGCGTCGAGCAGCGGCGGTCGGCCGGCGATCTGATCGGCCAGCAGCCGGGCCGAGCCGCAGGCCAGCGTCCAGCCGTGCGCGCCGTGACCGAGGTTGAGCCAGACGCCGGCCGCCTTGGCCGGGCCGATCACCGGCGGACCTTCGGGCAGCATCGGCCGAGCGCCTTTCCAGATCTGCGGCTGGGCGCGCTGGGTCGCAAACGGGAACCAGTGATGCAGCGCGTCGTAGAGCGGTGCCAGCGCCGCTTCGGCGTGTTTCTCGCCCAGGTCGCCCAGCTCGAAGCCGCCGCTGACGCGCACGCGCTCGCCCAGGCGGGCGATGGCGACGCCGCCGCTGGCGTCCACCACCGCCGAGCGTGGTGCCAGCCCGTCGGGTCGGATCCTGAAGCTCACCGAATAGCCGTACACCGGCATCAGCGGCAGACTCACGCCGACGCTCTTGAGCAGCGGGCTGGCGCTGGCGCCAGCGCAGATCACCACGGCGTCGAAGGGCTCGTCGGGGGCTGTGTCCGGAAACCGTGACATCGGCACCGTGTCACCGGCGTCCTGGTTGAGAGTGGCGGTGACCAGCACCGGATCGGCAGGCCGGCTGGCGCGCCGACTCGGTCGCAGCGATGTGGTGCCGGTCTGGGCGGTCGGTTGGCTGGCGTAGCGCAGGCGCGGGCGCCCGCCCGCCAGATCGATGCTGCTGATCTCGACGCCGAAGTAGAAGTTGACGCCGCTGCGCTGCATGCTCAGATCGCGCAGCAGGTGGCCAAACTCGCGACAGTTGCCGACGCTGTCTTCGGTCAGGTGCAGTGCACCGGCCAAGGTGGAGGTGTGGCGCAGGCCGGGTTCGATGACGCGACAGCGCTCGGGCGTGAGCTCCTCGACCTTGATGCCCAGCTCGCGCAGCATGTCGGCGTGGCGGTGGGTGGGCGCCAGTTCTTGCTCCTGGCGCAGCAGCACCAGCACGCCAGTGCTGCGTTCGTAGTTCAGGTGGTGCACGTCGGTGAGCCAGGCCAGGCGCTCCTGGCTGACGCGGGCCAGATCGACCATCGCGCGCACGTCGGCCGGATGGGCCTTGCGGTTGGCTTTCCACCAGCGCAGCAGCCAGCGCCACTGGGTGCGGGAGGCTTTCGGCCGCCAGCGCAGCGCGGTTTCGTGCGAATACAGGCCGCGCAGCAGCCAGCGCCGCAGTCCCGGCGCGGCGGCTGGCGACACGCAGCCGGGCGAGATCAGCCCGGTGGTGGCGAAGCTGGCTTCGGCGGCGACCGATTCGCAGCGGTCGAACACGCTGACCTCGTGGCCGTCTTCCGACAGCTCGAAGGCGGTGGTGATGCCGGTGATGCCGGCGCCGATCACGGCGATGCGCATCAAGCCTCCTGCAGGGTGTTGCGAGGGGCGGCGGGCGCGTCAGGCTGCACGAAGGCCGGTCGGGAGGAGGGCGCGCGGTCGATGGCGTCTTGCTGGGCGTTCAGGTCAGGTTGGATCACGGCTGCTGTATACTCTTCGGGTTTATCCGCGCACATATCTTATGCGTCACCTCAATGCAGACCGCAAGTCGGCCGCCTGGGGGCTGGATGCAGCAAGAGCTCTGCATGTGCCAGCGGATGAATGCAGCCTCGAATCCGGCTACCTAAAGGTGTTGTGGTGATGGCCGCACGAATCGATAACGATGAATTCGATTTTTGCGGGCACTTGCAATTCGCGCCGGATTCTAGATCCAACCTTTGGAGTTTCCATGAACATCTCGATGCGTGAAATGCTAGAAGCCGGCGTCCACTTCGGACACCAAACCCGCTTCTGGAACCCCAAGATGGCCCCGTATATCTTCGGCCATCGCAACAAGATCCACATCATCAACCTCGAAAAGACGGTTCCGCTTTTCGAGGAAGCCACCAAGTTCGCCCGCCAGCTGGCTGCCAAGCGCGGCAACATCCTGTTCGTCGGCACCAAGCGCCAAGCGCGCGAGTGCGTCGCCGAAGAAGCTGCCCGTTGCGGCATGCCTTATGTCGACCAGCGTTGGCTGGGCGGCATGCTGACCAACTTCAAGACGGTCAAGGGATCGCTCAAGAAGCTCAAGGACATGCAGGCGCAAGTCGAAACCGGCCTTGACCAGCTGAGCAAGAAGGAAGCCCTGCTGTTCCAACGCGAGCTGACCAAGCTCGAAAAGGACATCGGCGGCATCCAGGACATGGCTGCTCTGCCTGACGCGCTGTTCGTGATCGACGTGGGTTTCCACAAGATCGCCATCGCCGAAGCGCAGAAGCTGGGCATCCCCATCATCGGTGTGGTCGATACCAACCACAACCCGGTTGGCATCAACTACGTCATCCCTGGCAACGACGACTCGGCCAAGGCCGTGGCGCTGTACGCCCGTGCGCTGGCTGACGCCGTGCTCGAAGGCAAGGCCCGTGCAGAAAACGAAGTCGTCGAGGCCGTGGCTTCGACCTCGTCGGCTTCTGACGAATTCGTTGAGGTCAACGAATCGGTCTGAGCCTCATCGGTTTGAGACACAAGGGGCTGTTACAGCCCCTTTTTTTCAAGATTTCCGGCTGCAGACCCCGCTGTCTGCCGCTGTCTAAGGAGTAGAGAGATGCCCGCGATTACCGCCAGCATGGTCGCCGCCCTGCGCGCCAAGACCGATGCCCCGATGATGGAATGCAAGAGAGCCCTGACCGAGGCCGACGGCGACATGGACCGCGCCGAAGAGATCCTGCGCGTCAAGCTCGGCAGCAAGGCCAGCAAGGCTGCCTCGCGCGTGACCGCCGAAGGCGTCATCGCCGCTGCCGTGTCGGGCTCGACCGGCGCGCTGATCGAAGTCAACTGCGAAACCGACTTCGTTTCCAAGAACGACTCGTTCCTGGCGTTCACGCAAGCTTGCGCGAACCTGGTGGCCGAGCACAACCCGGCTGACGTGGCGGCGCTGTCGGCGCTGCCGCTGGCCCTGGACGGCTTCGGCCCGACGGTCGAAGGCGTGCGCACCGGCCTGATCGGCAAGATCGGCGAGAACATGTCGATCCGCCGCTTCCAGCGCTATGCCGCTGGTGGCGATCTGGCCCACTACCTGCACGGCGTGCGCATCGGCGTGGTGGTGGAATACACCGGTGACGCCGTGGCTGCCAAGGATGTCGCGATGCACGTCGCTGCAATGAAGCCGGTGGCACTGTCGTCGGCCGACGTGCCGGCTGCGCTGATCGAGACCGAGCGCCGCGTCGCGGCCGAGAAGGCGGCCGAATCGGGCAAGCCGGCCGAGATCGTCGCCAAGATGGTCGAAGGCTCGGTGCAGAAGTACCTGAAGGAAGTCTCGCTGCTCGACCAGGTCTTCGTGAAGGCGGCTGACGGCAAGCAGACCGTCGGTGCCTATCTGAAGGGCGCTGGCACGACGGTCAAGGGCTTCACGATGTACATCGTCGGTGAAGGCATCGAGAAGAAGCAGGACGACTTCGCGGCTGAAGTCGCAGCCCAGGTGGCTGCGGCCAAGGGCCAGTAAGCCTCGATCGCCTACACTCGCCCCCGTTGAAACGACCAAGGACATCCGCATGCCGGCCTACAAGCGCATCCTTCTGAAGCTCTCTGGTGAAGCCCTGATGGGCGACGATGCCTACGGCATCAACCGCGCCACCATCGTGCGCATGGTGCGCGAGATCCAGGAAGTGACCCAGTTGGGCTGCGAGGTCGCGGTCGTGATCGGCGGGGGCAACATCTTCCGTGGTGTGGCAGGCGGTGCGGTCGGCATGGACCGCGCCACTGCCGACTACATGGGGATGCTGGCCACCGTGATGAACTCGCTGGCGCTGGCCGACACGATGCGTCAGGAAGGCATGACCGCGCGCGTCATGTCGGCCATCAACATCGAGCAGGTGGTCGAGCCCTACGTGCGCCCGAAGGCGCTGCAGTACCTCGAAGAAGGCAAGGTGGTGGTGTTCGCTGCCGGCACCGGCAACCCCTTCTTCACCACTGACACCGCTGCGGCGCTGCGTGGTGCCGAGATCGGCGCGCAGATCGTGCTCAAGGCCACCAAGGTGGACGGCGTCTACACGGCCGATCCCAAAAAGGATCCGACCGCGACCCGCTACACCCAGCTGAGCTTCGACGAAGCCATCTCGCGCAATCTGCAGGTGCTCGACGCGACTGCGTTTGCCCTGTGCCGCGACCAGCGTCTGCCGATCAAGGTGTTCAGCATCTTCAAGCCGGGCGCGCTCAAGCGCGTCGTGATGGGTCAGGACGAAGGCACGCTGGTGCACGTCTGAGTTGACTCAGCCGACTTCTGGAGCATCGACATGAGCATTGCCGACATCAAAAAAACTGCTGAAGCCAAGATGGTCAAGTCCATCGACGCGTTCAAGCAAGACTTGCAGAAAATCCGCACCGGTCGCCCCCATCCGGGCATCCTCGACCAGGTGCACGTCGATTACTACGGCTCGATGCTGCCGATCAGCCAGGTGGCCAATGTGTCGCTGATCGACGCGCGCACCATCAGCGTGCAGCCGTGGGAAAAGAGCATGGCCAAGCCGATCGAGAAGGCCATCCGTGAGTCCGACCTGGGTCTGAACCCGTCGGCGATGGGTGACCTGATCCGCGTGCCGATGCCGCCGCTGACCGAAGAGCGTCGCCGCGACCTGACCAAGGTGGTGCGCAACGCCGGTGAAGACGCCAAGGTGGCGGTGCGCAATGTGCGCCGCGACGCCAATGAGCACGTCAAGAAGCTGCTCAAGGACAAGCTGGTCAGCGAGGACGACGAGCGCCGTTCGATCGACGAAGTGCAGAAGCTTACCGATCGCACCATCACCGAGATCGACAAGCTGATCCACGCCAAGGAAGCCGAGATCCTGGCCGTCTGATGGCCTTCGGCTTTCGGCGCACTTTCTCCATTGCTGCTCTGCTTCCCACTGTGGCCGAACCGTCTCCCAAGATTCCGCGTCACGTTGCCGTTGTGATGGACGGCAACGGCCGCTGGGCCAACAAGCGGCTGATGCCGCGCATCGTCGGCCACAAGTTCGGGGTCGATGCGCTGGTGCGCATCATCGATGCCAGCATCGACCGTGGCATCGAGTATCTGACCGTGTTCGCGTTCTCGTCCGAGAACTGGAAGCGGCCGCAGGACGAGGTCTCGGGCCTGATGAACCTGGTGTTCGTCGCGGTTTCCAAATACCTGGAGCGCATGGCCGAGCGCGGCGTGCGCATCCGCATCATCGGCGACCGTTCGGTGGTTTCCGAGCCGGTGCGCGAGGCCTGGCGCAAGGCCGAGGAGCGCACCGCCGGCAACCGGCGCATCACCGTGTCGGTGGCGTTCAACTACGGTGGCCGCTGGGATGTGGTGCAAGCCTGCCAGCAGGCCATGCGCGCCGGCGTGACGCCCGAGCAGCTCGATGAGGCGCGGCTGTCGCAGTACATGTCGCTGGCCTATGCGCCCGATCCGGATCTGTTCATCCGCACCGGCGGTGAGGTGCGCATCTCCAATTTCCTGCTCTGGCAGACGGCGTATGCCGAGCTGTACTTCACCGATTGTCTCTGGCCTGAGTTTGACGAGCGTGCGCTCGATGCCGCGCTGGCCGATTACGCCGCTCGCGATCGTCGCTACGGCGGCGTCAAGACGGATGTGTCCTCGAACGGCGAGGTGATTGCCCTGCCGGACAAATCCTGAGTCAGCCCCTGCATGCTCAAGCAACGAGTCATTACTGCCATTGTCCTGATGCTGGTGCTGTTGCCAGCGCTGTTTGCCCACGCCGTCTGGCCCTTTGCACTGCTGAGCCTGCTGATGATCGGCGCCAGCGGCTGGGAATGGTCGCGCCTGAACGGCTGGCCGGGCTCGCCGGCGCTGCTGGTCGGCGCGCTGGTCGCCGCCGTTTCGGCGCTCGGGTTCGCTTTTGGCTGGATCGGCCAGGTGCCGGTGCAGCTCTGGTGGCTGGCGGCACTGGTCTGGGTGCTCGGCGGTGCCCTGGTCTTGCAGCGCGGCGTGAGCGCCTGGCCGCAGACCTCCCAGCAGCTGCGCCTGCTCGGCGGCGTGCTGCTGCTCTGGCTGGCCTGGCTGGCGATTGCCGAAGCCAAGGTGCGCGGCCTCAATTTCCTGCTGTCGGTGTTCTGCCTGGTCTGGGCGGCTGACATCGCGGCCTATTTTGGCGGCCGGGCCTTTGGCAAGCGCAAACTGGCGCCCAGCATCAGTCCGGGCAAGAGCTGGGCCGGCGTCTACAGCGGCATGGTCGGTGTGCTGCTGCTGGCGGTGGCCTGGATCAACTATGACCTGCATGGCCCGACCGACAGTGCCAGTCTCTACACCTTGCTGCTGCAGCGCTGGGGCGCCGTCGGGCTGCTGCTGGGCTGCCTGTTCCTGGCGGCGATGAGCGTGGTCGGCGATCTGTTCGAGTCGCTGGTCAAGCGCAGCGCCGGCGCCAAGGACAGCAGCGCCTTGCTGCCCGGTCACGGTGGTGTGCTCGATCGCATCGACGCCTTGCTGCCGGTGTGTCCGCTGGCGCTTGCCTTGGTGCTGTCATGACTGAATCTGTTTTTGCTGGCGCGCTTCAGCGCGTCACTGTGCTCGGCTCGACCGGTTCGATCGGTACCAACACGCTCGACGTGCTGGCGCGCCATCCCGAACGCTTCGAGGTGTTCGCCCTGACGGCGCACAGCCGGGTCGATGAGCTGGCGGCGCAGTGCCGGCAATGGCGGCCGCGCTACGCCGTGCTGCCCACGCCCGAGCTGGCGCAGGCGCTGGCGGTGCTGCTGCGCGCCGACGGCCTCAAGACCGAAGTGCTGGTTGGCGCGCAGGCGCTCGACGCGGTGGCTGCGCATCCCGAGGTCGATGCCGTGATGGCCGCCATCGTCGGCGCCGCCGGTCTGGCGCCGTGTCTGGCGGCGGCGCGGGCCGGCAAGCGCCTGCTGCTGGCCAACAAGGAAGCGCTGGTGGTCGGCGGTCAGCTGTTCATGGACGCGGTGCGTCAGGGCGGTGCGACGCTGCTGCCGATCGACAGCGAACACTCCGCCATCTTCCAGTGCCTGCCGGAAGACCGCCGCACCTGGGCGCAGCGCATCGACCACATCGTGCTGACCGCGTCCGGCGGGCCGTTTCGCCAGCGCGACCCGGCCACCTTGCGCGACGTCACGCCCGATCAAGCCTGTGCGCACCCCAACTGGGTGATGGGCCGCAAGATCTCGGTTGACTCAGCCACCATGATGAACAAGGCGCTCGAAGTCATCGAGGCGCGCTGGCTGTTCGATCTGGCGCCGCGCGATGTGCGGGTCGTGATTCACCCGCAGAGCATCATCCACTCGATGGTGGTCTGCCGCGACAACTCGGTGCTGGCGCAGCTCGGTACGCCCGACATGCGCGTGCCGATCGCCTACGGGCTGGCCTGGCCCGAGCGCATCGAGTCGGGTGCCGCGCAGCTCGATTTCCTGGCGCTGAAGGCGCTGACCTTCGAGGCCGCCGATGCCGTGCGTTTCCCCGGTCTGCACCTGGCTTGGGCGGCTCTCGAAGCTCGCGCCGGCAGCACGACCGTGCTGAACGCCGCCAACGAGGTGGCGGTGGCAAGCTTTCTGGCCGGCGCGCTGCGCTTCGACCAGATCCACGCCGTGAACGCCGCCATGCTGGAGCAGCTAGCCGTGCCGGCCGATGCCACCACCACGGTCGAAGGCTTGCTTGATCTCGACCAGACGGCGCGCCGTCTGGCTCATCAGTACGTGAACGTGCTTGCCGCGTGAGGTTGTCATGACGACGGTGCTGGCTTTTCTGTTCACCCTGGGCGTGCTCATCATCGTGCACGAATGGGGCCATTACCGGGTTGCCAAGGCCTGTGATGTCAAGGTGCTGCGCTTCTCGATCGGCTTTGGCCGAGCGCTGTGGCGGCGCCAGAGCGGCGAAACCGAATGGGTGCTGGGCGCCTTGCCGCTGGGTGGCTACGTCAAGATGCTCGATGAGCGCGAGGGCGAGGTGGCCGAACACGAACGCCACCGCGCCTTCAACCGCAAGCCGCTGCTGCAGCGCGCCGCCATCGTCGCGGCCGGACCGGTGGCCAATCTGCTGCTGGCGGTGCTGCTCTATGCCACCTCGTACTGGATCGGCACCGACGAGCCGCGCGCGCTGCTGAGCGCCCCGGCCGTCGGAACGCTGGCCGAGCACGCCGGTCTGGCCTCGGGCGACTGGGTTCGTGCGCTGGCGGTGGACGGGCAGGATTGGGACGAGGTGGCGTCGCTGAGCGATCTGCGCTGGCAGATCACTCGGGCCGTGCTGTCGGGTCAGGATGTGCGGCTGAAGGTCACCGACGCGCAGGGCCGTGGTCAGCGCGAGCTGCGTCTGGCGCTGGCCTCGCTGGCCGCCACCGACGCCGACGCGGCGGTGATGAAACGCATCGGCATCGGTGCGCCGTATGCCGAGCCGGTGCTGGGGCAAGTGGTGCCGACCGGCCCGGCCGATCGGGCCGGGCTCAAGACCAACGACCGCGTCCTCAGCGTGGACGGCCGGGCGATCCCGGATGCGGCCACCTTGCGGGCGCTGATTCGCGCCTCTGGCGCTGACGCCAATCCGGTGGCGCAGACTTGGCTGGTCAGTCGTGGTGGCGAGCAGCTCAGCCTGCAGGTCACGCCGATGCGCATGAGCGAACACAACCAGCAGTTCGGCCGGATCGAAGCGATGGTGGGTGGCGCGGTGCAGATGGATCTGGTCCAGCACGGCGCGCTCGACGGCTTGCAGCGGGCTGGCACGCGCACCTGGGAAACCGGCTGGCTGTCGCTGCGCATGCTCGGGCGCATGCTGATCGGCGAAGCCTCGCTGAAGAATCTGAGCGGGCCGCTCACGATTGCCGACTATGCTGGCCAGTCGGTGCAGCTCGGGCTGGCGTATTACCTTGGTTTTTTGGCCGTCGTTAGCATCAGTCTGGGCATGCTCAACTTGCTGCCGCTGCCGATGCTCGACGGTGGGCATCTCCTCTACTATCTGGTCGAGGGGGTGATGGGGCGACCGATTCCAGACATCTGGATCGAACGTCTGCAACGAGGCGGGCTTGTGCTCATCCTGACGATGATGTCGCTGGCGCTTTACAACGATGTGGCACGCCTGATCGGCCTGCATTGACCGCATGCTTGGTTCATCCTCTGTGACTCTGCGTTTTTCTCCGCTCAAGCCGCTGGTGCGTGCACTGGCACTGACGACGCTGTTGTCAGTGTCGGCAGCTGTCTGGGCGGCCGATCCCTTTACCCTGAAAGACATCCGCATCGAGGGTCTGCAGCGTACCGAAGCCGGTACGGTGTTTGCCGCCCTGCCGTTCCGGGTCGGCGACACCTACACCGACGACAAGGGCGTGGCGGCACTGCGCTCGCTGTTTGCGACCGGTCTGTTCAAGGACGTGCGCATCGAGGTGGATGGTCCGGTGGTGGTGCTGGTCGTGCAGGAGCGCTCGATCATCGCCAATGTCGATTTCACCGGCACGCACGAGTTCGACCGTGAAACCCTGATCAAGGCGCTCAAGGACATCGGCGTCGGCGAAGGCCAGCCTTTCGACAAGGCGCTGGCCGACCGTGCCGAGCAGGAGCTCAAGCGCCAGTACCTGACGCGCAGCCTGTACGGCGCCGAGGTGGTGACGACCATCACGCCGATCGAGCGCAACCGCGTCAACGTCACCTTTGCGGTCAGCGAAGGCAGCGTGGCGCGCATCGGCGAGATCCGCATCACCGGCAACCATGCCTTTTCAGAGAGCACGCTGCTTGGTCAGATGGACCTGACCGTCGGTGGCCTGATGACCTGGTACACCAAAAGCGACCGCTATTCACGCACCAAGCTGAATGCCGACCTGGAAACACTGCGCTCGTATTATCTGAATCGCGGTTATCTGGAGTTTCAGGTCGAATCGACCCAGGTGGCGATCTCGCCGGACAAGCAGGACATCTCGATTTCGATCAACCTGAAAGAAGGTCCGTATTACACCGTGACGGGTGTGCAGTTGTCGGGTGAATACCTCGGCAAGGAAGAAGAATTCAAATCGCTCGTCACGATTCAGCCGGGTGATCCATATCGGGCGGAAGACGTTGCCAATACCACGCGCGCCTTCACCGAGCGTTTCGGCCTGTTTGGTTATGCCTTTGCACGGGTTGAATCGGTGCCGCAGATCGACCGCCTCACCGGCCGGGTGGTGGTGCAGCTGAATGCCGATCCGGGCCGGCGCGTGTATGTGCGCCGCATCCATGTGGCCGGCAATACCAAGACCCGCGATGAAGTGATCCGGCGCGAGTTCCGCCAGTTCGAGTCGGCCTGGTATGACGGCCAGCGTATCCGCTTGTCGCGCGATCGGATCGACCGCTTGGGTTATTTCGGCGAAGTCGATGTCGAGACCAGTGAGGTGCCGGGCACCTTCGATCAGGTCGATCTGACCCTGTCGGTGAAAGAAAAAGCCACCGGCAGCCTGATGGTCGGCGCCAACTTTTCGAGTGCCGAAAAGCTGTCGTTCAGCGCCTCGATCAAGCAGGATAATATCTTCGGCAGCGGCAATTACCTGGGGCTGGATCTCAATACCAGCAAGTTCAGCCGCACCGCCGTGTTGTCGACGGTCGATCCGTATTTCACCAACGATGGTGTCTCGCGGGCGATTGATCTGTATTACCGCACCAACCGACCCTTGAACAGCCAGGGTGAACAATACGAATTGGTCACGCCGGGTGCCTCGATTCGATTCGGGGTGCCATTCTCTGATTTTGATACGGTCTTCTTTGGCGGTGGCGTCGAGCGCACCCAGCTGCGTTTTGACAGTGCCTCCAGCTTGCCGGAAAATTATTTCCGCTACCAGGATGAGTTTGGTCGCAACAGCACCTCGGTGCCCCTCACCATTGGTTGGCAACGCGACGGCCGTGACAGCGCGATGGCGCCCAACAATGGCCGCTATCAGCGCCTGAATGTCGAATGGGGCGTGGCCGGTGATACCCGCTATCTGCGCACCAATTATCAATATCAGCAGTACTTTCCGCTGTCGAAAAAGCTCACGCTCGGCTTGAATGGCGAGCTGGGCCTCGGGCAGGGCTTGAATGGCCGGAAATATCCGATCTTCAAGAACTTCTTTGGCGGCGGTCTGGGCACGGTGCGCACCTTTGACCAGAACTCGCTCGGCCCGGTGGACGTGACCGGTGCCTACATCGGTGGTACCAAGCGGCTCAACCTGAACGCCGAGCTGTATGTGCCGTTCCCGGGTACCGGCAATGACCGCAGTCTGCGCCTGTTCGGCTACACCGATGCTGGCAATGTCTGGGGCGAAGGCGAGTCGATCCGCAGCACCTCGGACAACCCGCTGCGGGCCTCCGCCGGCATTGGCTTGTCCTGGATCTCGCCGGTCGGGCCGCTCAAGCTGAGCTGGGGCAAGCCGATTCGCTACGCCCCAACGGATAGAATCCAGAGATTCCAGTTTCAGATCGGAACCGCGTTTTGATGATGAAGTACTCGCTTTTTTCGCTGACCACTGCGGTCATGCTCACGCTCGCGGCTCCGATGGCTCAGGCGCAGGAAGCCCTGCGTATCGGCTATGTCAACAGCGATCGTGTCTTACGTGATGCCACGCCGGCCAAGGCGGCGCAGGCCAAGCTCGAAACCGAGTTCGGCAAGCGCGACAAGGAGCTCAACGACGTCGCGGCGCGCCTGAAAACCGCCGCCGAAAAGCTCGAAAAGGAAGGCCCGACCCTGTCGGAAGCCGAGCGCACCCGGCGCCAGCGCGATCTGGTCGAACAGGACCGTGACCTGCAGCGCAAGCGCCGCGAGTTCCAGGAAGACCTGAACCAGCGCCGTAGCGAAGAGCTGTCCAGCGTGGTCGAGCGTGCCAACAAGGTCATCAAGCAGATCTTCGAGCAGGAAAAATACGACCTGATCCTGCAGGATGCCGTGTTTGCGAGTTCGCGAGTCGACATCACCGACAAGGTGATCCGAGTCCTCAACAGCTCTGCGGCCAAGTGAACGCTCGGCCCGACAACGGGCCGACGCAGCGGCCTGATCAAATGGCTGGCGAATTGGCTGGCGGTGTGCCGTTGGCGCAGCTGCACGCCGCGCTGGGCGGTGACCTGGTGGGTGACGGCAGTTTGCTGATTCGCCGCATTGCACCGCTCGCTGATGCCGGGGCTGACGAGATCAGCTTCGTGGCGCAAGCGCGTTACCGCGCCCAGATCGCCACCACGGCGGCCGGTTGCCTGATCGTGCCGCCCGCGCTGCAGGACGAAGCGGCGGCCCGTGGTGCCGCCATCGTCACCCCCGACGCTTATCTGTATTTCGCTCGCCTCACGCAGTGGTGGGCACGCCAGTTCCGGCCGGTGGCCGCCGCCGGGGTGCACCCGAGCGCGGTGGTGGCCGACGACGTGGTGCTGGGCGCTGGTGTCTCGATCGGCGCGCAGGCGGTGGTTGAAAGCGGCGCGGTGCTGGCGGATGGTGTGGTGATCGGCGCACTCGGCTTTGTCGGTGCGGGCGTGCAGATCGGCGCTGACACTCGCCTGGCGCCGCGCGTCACGCTGATGCCGGGCACGGTGCTCGGTGCGCGCTGCCTGCTGCACAGCGGCGTGGTGATCGGCGCCGACGGCTTCGGCTTTGCCCCGATCGACGGCCATTGGGAAAAGATCGAACAGCTCGGCGGCGTGCTGATTGGCGACGATGTGGAAATCGGCGCCAACACCTGCATCGACCGGGGCGCGCTCGACGACACCCTCATCGGCACCGGCGTCAAGCTCGACAACCTGATCCAGATCGCCCACAACGTGCAGATCGGCGCACACAGCGCGCTGGCCGGCTGCGTCGGCGTGGCCGGCAGCACCAAGATCGGCAAGGGCTGCACGGTGGGCGGCGCCGGCATGGTGATCGGCCACCTGGAGCTGGCCGACGGCGTGCACATCTCGGCCGGCAGCCTGGTGGCGCGTTCGATCCATGAGCCCGGCCAGTACACTGGCGTGTTCCCGCTGGCCGAACATGCCGCCTGGGAAAAGAACGCTGCCACGCTGCGGCAGTTGCATGGCTTGCGCGACCGCGTGCGCACGCTCGAAAAAGAATTGAAGAAGAGTTCCACATGACGACCATGGACATCCACCAGATCCTGAAGAGACTGCCGCACCGCTATCCGATCCTGCTGGTGGACCGGGTGATCGAGATGGAACTGAACAAGAGCATCAAGGCGCTCAAGAACGTCACCATCAACGAGCCCTTCTTCATGGGTCACTTTCCGCACCGGCCGGTGATGCCGGGCGTGCTGATCCTGGAAGCGATGGCGCAGGCCTCGGCGTTGCTGAGCTTTGCCTCGATGGGCGAAGATCCGGGTGACGACACGGTGGTGTACTTTGCCGGCATCGACGGCGCGCGCTTCAAGCGCCCGGTCGAGCCAGGCGACCAGCTCATTCTGGAATCGACCATCACGCGTGCCAAGGCCGGCATCTTCAAGTACAGCGCCCGCGCCACCGTGAACGGCGAGCTCGCCACCGAGGCCGAGCTGATGTGCACGATGCGCAAGATCGCCTGAAGGATCGGCGGTTTTCATGGCGCAGATCCATCCCACCGCCATCGTCGATCCGGCTGCCGAGCTGCATGAATCGGTCAGCATCGGGCCTTACACGATCGTCGGCCCGCACGTGAAGATCGGTGCCGGCACGACGGTCGGGCCGCACTGCGTGATCGAGGGCCGCACCACGATCGGCGCGGACAACCGCATCTTCCAGTTCAACTCGATCGGGGCGGTGCCGCAGGACATGAGCCACGGCGGCGAGCTCACCGAGCTGCAGATCGGCGACCGCAACACCATTCGCGAGTTCTGCACCTTCAACACCGGCACGCTCAAGGAAGACGGCGTCACCCGCGTCGGCTCCGACAACTGGGTCATGGCCTACGTGCACATCGCCCACGACGTGCGGCTGGGCAGCCACTGCGTGCTGGCCAACAACGCCACGCTGGCTGGCCACGTGCACGTCGGTGACTGGGCCACCATCGGCGGCCTGTCGGGTGTGCACCAGTTCGTGCACATCGGTGCGCACGCCATGATCGGCTTCCAGGGCCATGTGGCGCAGGACGTGCCGCCCTACATGACGGTGGACGGCAACCCGCTGACGGTGCGCGCAGTCAACCTCACTGGCCTGCGCCGGCGCGGCTTCACCAACGAGCGCATCGGCACGATCCGCCAGCTGCACAAGCTGCTCTACCGCGACTCGCTGACGCTGGAGCAGGCGGTCGAGGCCATCGGCGCGCTGCGCGGCCAGGGCGCCGAGATGGATGCCGACATCACCGTGATGCTCGATTTCATCGCCGCCGCCAAGCGCGGTCTGGTGCGCTGACGCCCGCGATGATCTCTCTGTCATGACACAGGCTGTGCCGCGCCTGGCCCTGGTGGCCGGTGAAACCTCTGGCGACTTGCTCGCCGGTCTGCTGCTGGGCGGCTTGCGCCAGCGCTGGCCGGAGCTCACGGCGCAGGGCATCGGCGGGCCGAACATGGCGGCGCAGGGCTTCCAGGCCTGGTGGCCGCACGACAAGCTGGCGGTGCACGGCTACGCCGAGGCGCTGCGCCACTACCGCGAAATCTCCGCCATCCGCCGCCAGCTCGGCGATCGCCTGCTGGCCGACAAGCCGGACCTGCTGATCGGCGTCGATGCGCCTGATTTCAACCTCGGTCTGGAAGCGCGCCTGAAAGCCGCTGGTGTGCCGACCGTGCACTTCGTCAGCCCGTCGATCTGGGCCTGGCGCGGTGGCCGCATCAAGACGATCCGTCGCTCGACCGACCATGTGCTGTGCCTGTTTCCGTTCGAGCCCGAGATCTACACGCGCGCCGGCATTGCCGCCACCTACGTCGGCCATCCACTGGCCGATGCCATTCCGCTCGAAGTGCCGCGTGCCGCCAGTCGCGCCAAGCTCGGTTATGCCGACAGCGACACCGTGATCGCGCTGCTGCCGGGCAGCCGCCGTGGCGAGATGAGCAACATCGCGCCGCGCCTGCTGGCCGCCGCCGCACTGCTGGCCCGGCAACGCTCGGGCCTGCGCTTTGTGCTGCCGGTGGTGCCGGGACTGCGACCGTTGCTCGAACCGCTGCTGGCCGAGCACGCGCGCGGCATCACGGTCGATCTGCTCGAAGGCCAATCGCACGATGCGCTGGCCGCCTGCGACCTGACCCTGATCGCCAGCGGCACCGCGACGCTGGAAGCGGCGCTGTTCAAGCGGCCGATGGTGATCGTGTATCAGATGCATTTCTTGAGCTGGCAGCTCATGAAGCACATGCGCTATCAGCCCTGGGTCGGACTGCCCAACATCCTGCTGCGCGAGTTTGCCGTGCCGGAGCTGCTCCAGGACGCCGCCACGCCCGAGGCGATCGCCCGCGCCGCGCTCGGCTGGCTCGACGATCCGACCGGCTGCGAGCGCATCACCGCGCGTTTTGCCTACCTTCACCGCTTGCTGCGTCAAGACACAGCGCGCCGGGCCACCGATGCCATCGCGCAAATTCTCCAGGCCTGAGGCCGGAGAAGGGCGCGGCTCGGCGACAGACCGGCCAGGCGCAACTTCTACCGGACCGCAGATGGCGTTTGATTTCAACCCGGTCGGCCTGATCGCGGGCGTGGACGAGGCCGGCCGTGGTCCGCTCGCCGGCCCGGTGGTCGCGGCCGCCGTGATCCTCGACGAGCTGCAGCCGATTCAAGGTTTGGCCGACTCCAAGGTGCTGACCGAACGCCGCCGTGAGGCGCTGTTCGACGAGATCCGCGCCAAGGCGCTGGCGTTCTGCATCGCGCAAGCCAGCGTCGAGGAAATCGACCAGCTCAACATCCTGCAAGCCACCATGCTGGCGATGCGCCGCGCCGTCGAGGGCCTGCGCCTCAAACCAGCCAAGGTGCTGGTCGATGGCAACCGCATTCCGGTGCTGCGCATCCCGGCCGAGGCGATCGTCAAGGGCGACGCCAAGGTGCAAGCCATCTCGGCGGCGTCGATCCTGGCCAAGGTGACGCGCGACCGGCTCTGCGTCGAGATGCATGAGCGCTGGCCGCAGTACGGCTTTGCGGTCCACAAGGGTTATCCGACTGCGGCACACCAGCAGGCGCTGCGCGAGTTCGGCGCTTGCGAGCAGCATCGGCGCACCTTCGGCCCGGTGCGGCTGGTCTTGCAGGCCGCCGCGCTGGCCGCCACGTCCAAGGAACAGCAATGAATCGCGAGCCGCGCCAGATCACCGCCGCCACCAACCCGTTGCTGAAGGACTTGCGCCGGCTGGCGCAGGATCCGGGCGCCTACCGCAAGCTCGGCCGGGTCTGGCTGGAAGGCGACCATCTGGCGCGGGCGCTGCTGGCGCGTGGCGGCAGTGCGCGTCTGGCGGTGATCACGCAGGACGCCTGGGACTTGCAACCCGACCTGCGCGTGCTGGCGCAGCGCGCCGACGAGGTGGTGCTGCTCGACGCCAGCCTGATGGCCGGCATCAGCTCGCTCGAATCACCCGCGCCGATCGGCTTCGTGATCGACGCGCCGTCCATCGGCGCGACGTTGCGGCCCGGTGTGGCCACCGTGGTGCTGGACCGCCTGCAGGACGCCGGCAACGTCGGCACGGTGCTGCGCAGCGCCGCCGCGCTGGGCGTGGCGCAGGTGGTGGCACTCAAAGGCACGGCGGCGCTCTGGGCGCCCAAGGTGCTGCGTGCCGGCATGGGCGCGCACTTTGCGCTCGCGCTGGTCGAGGGCGTGACGCCTGAGCAGCTCGCCGCGCTGCAGCTGCCGCTGGTCGCGACCAGCTCCTACGCCACCGACGAGCTGCACCGCATCACCCTGCCGCAGCCCTGCGCCTGGGTGTTCGGCCACGAAGGGCAGGGCGTCGATGCCACGTTGATGCAGCGCTGCCAGCTCACCGTGCGCATTCCGCAGCCGGGCGGCGAGGAGTCGCTCAACGTCGCTGCGGCTGCGGCCATCTGCCTGTACGAGTCGGCGCGGCAAAAGCTGGGCTGATCTGGGGTGGCGCAGCAAGAAACGTCGCGCCGCGTGAAGCGAAACCGTATTGCACCCTCTCCCCAACCCCTCTCCCATGAAGGGCGAGGGGCTTTTTGTGTGCCGCATACCTCCCCTCGCCCCTTGTGGGAGAGGGGTCGGGGGAGAGGGGAAAAACTGGCTTGACCAAACCCGAGCAGATATTACGAACCTGGGTCAATCAGCGAGCGCGTGAACTGCGTCGGGAGCAGACCCCGCAGGAGCAGCAATTGTGGCAAGTGCTGCGTGCCAAGCGGTTTGCCGGGTTCAAGTTCAGACGGCAGGAACCCATCGGCCGCTATATCGCCGACTTTGTCTGCTTCAAGGCGCACCTGATCGTGGAACTCGACGGCAGCCAGCATCTGGATCAGCCAGAACACGATGCGGTTCGGGATGCGTGGCTGCAATCGCAGGGCTTCGTGGTGCTGCGTTTCTGGAATCACGAATGGGAAAGCCAGCCCGAGGCGGTGGCTGAGCGGATCTGGCTCACCCTCTCCCCAACCCCTCTCCCATGAAGGGCGAGGGGCCAAGCCAGTCAGTAGATCAACCGATCCGGCCGGATGTCGCGCAGGATCGTGGTGGCGATTTCCTCGATCGACTTGTGCGTCGATGACAGCCAGGCGATGCCTTCGCGCTTCATCATGCGTTCGGCGTCGTTGACCTCGTAGCGGCAGTTCTCGATCGAGGCGTACTTGCTGCCGGGGCGGCGCTCGTTGCGGATCTGGCTCAGGCGTTCCGGGTCGATCGTCAGGCCGAAGCACTTGCGCTTGAAGGGCGCCAGCGTGGCGGGAATCGCACCGCGCTCGAAGTCTTCCGGGATCAGCGGATAGTTGGCCGCCTTGACGCCGTGCTGCATCGCCAGGTAGAGCGAGGTCGGCGTCTTGCCGCTGCGGCTCACGCCCACCAGGATCACATCGGCCGTGGCCAGGTTCTTGGACGACTGGCCGTCATCGTGCGCCAGCGAGAAGTTGATCGCCTCGATGCGGTCGTGGTACTCCTGGCTCTTGGCGACGTCCGAGAAGCGCCCGACGCGGTGGTTGCTCTTGATCTCCAGCTCTTCTTCGAGCGGCTCGACGAAGGTGCGGAACATGTCGAGCACCAGCGCGTTGGTGCAGGCGCCCAGGATGCGGCGCACCTCTTCATTGACCAGCGTGATGAAGACGATCGGGCGCTTGCCTTCACGCTCCGTGCAGCCGTTGATTTCAGAGACGACAAGCAGGGCTTTGTCCACCGTGTCGATGAACGGGCGGCGCACATGACGCGGCTTGATGGCAAATTGCGCCAGGATCGAGTTGCCGAAGGTCTCGGCGGTGATGCCGGTGCCATCAGACACGAAGAACACGGTGCGATTGAGCATGTCAGGCGGCCTCGGAATGGATGAGATGCCACCGATGATAAAACCACCGAACCGCGCAGGTTCTGACCGGTGAACCAGGCTCCCCGGCCGTCACAGCACCGTGATGCGCACCGGCTCGGTCCACTGACCGTTGCCTGGCCGCCAATGCCGCCGGGCCAGACATGAAAACCGCAGCTCAGACATGGAACGCTGCGGCCCAAACAGGGAAATCAGCCACCAGGATTGGGAAATCAACAGCCCAGACAGGCAAAGCGGCCGCCTGGACATGGAAATCAACGGCTCAAACATGGAAATCAGCCGCTCGGTCAGGGAAATCAACAGCCCAAACAGGGAAAGCCGCACCACTCAAAGCTGAGTACTTCACTGGGACAAGGCGTTTCCATGGCCCGGCAAGGGAAAACCGCAGCCAGTTCAGGCAATTCCACCAAGCTGAAAGGCAATTCTGCCGGCCAGAGAGGCGTTTCGTAGGTCGAGTCGGGGTTGCTCCCGATCGTCCAGCAGGCTATGCCGGCAACGCCGCCGCCGGCCAGGGCTCCGCCATGAAATCCCCCACCGGATCACACGGCTGCGCCGACTGCACGCCAACCCGCACGTGCAGCGGGATCACAAGTGCCTGCCATCGCGCGTCCTGCACTGGCCACCGATCTGGTTCGCCCAAGGCCGCACGACCACGCCCCAGCGGGGCGCCTGGGCCGTCGCACCAGCGTTTCACAACGCCGCCGTTCTGAGCATAATGGCCAGTAGCGCGGCGGCCAGGCGATCCAATCCCCCTTGGCCACCACACCACTGACTGCACGGGACGGCGCCATGGTTCAGTTCAACACGGTTTATCTGCCTCGGATCGCATCGGCGCGGCTGCCTGCATTGGCGCTCGGCAGATAAACGCTTCTATCTGTTAGGCGTTATGAACCGCATCGGCGAGAATCTCATCCACTTTGCCCCGAATGAAGAACTCGTAAGAGCCTTCGTGAACGCGCACGTCCGGTTCGTTGTGATCGGAGGACTCGCGGTCGCCTGGCACTGCGCCGAACGACAAGCAGATGACATGGATCTCTTGATCGAGCCGAGTGCCGAGAACTCCGCTCGAATCGAAGCGGCGCTCAAATCTGTCGGTATTAGCAATCTCCAACCAGGAGCGTTTGCCCGAGATGGACTTCAAGTACCCTTGAAACAGCACTTGTACGCTGAGCTTCTGACGCCACGGACGGAAGGACCAACCTTCGAAGAGGTTGAGTCACAAGCCGTTGATGGCAGGTTGTTCAACCTACCCGTCCAAATTGCCTCTCGCACCACGCTATTGAAGATGAAATCAATTGCAGTAGCTGCTGGCGATTCGTCAGCAGAGAAGCACCAACGCGACATTGATCTGCTGCACCAGCATGACGCCTAACACGTTAGGAGTCAGCATGCTACTTGGTAGATCCTCCGCCACAATTGCCTTCTGCCTGTTGAGTGCTGGCAGTGCGAACGCACTTGAGGCTTTTGGCTTTGCGAGTGGGCAGTCGCCTCAGCAGGTCGAAGCCGCCGCCAATGGCTATAGCCTCGGTATCGCTAAGTGGTTTGGCAAAACCATGATCGTTCAAGGTCAGGATTCGCAGGCGCACAGCTACATGTTCAACTTCTGCAACGAGCATCTCTATGAGATAACCCAGAACTTTCCTGCGAACTTCGAGAAGATGGCTGGCTTCGTTGATCAGACAATTCAAACATACGGTCAACCAGTTTTTGTTAGCGCGATGGGCGGCATGGGCGCCAATGGCTTCGTTCGACCACTGAACCTGTACTGGAAGATTGGAGCAAAAGACTATCTCCGTGTCATCCAACTGGAATCCTCGTACGCCTTGATCTATGCCACCGAAAACACATGCGCGAAGGTGCCAAGTTGACTCCTAACCCAGCAGCTGGCTTCCAGTCAGTCGCTTGTCTTGTGAGATGCCACAAACTCAGCTGTAATACCGCAATGGAACATCTTGAAGTGGTCGCCATCGGAAAATCGCCTTGCCAGGGCGGTGTTTGAAAGCGCGGTGGAAGCGGAGCTTGCGGAGTTGATCGAAAGGTTCAAGACGCGAGCAGCGGCGGTGCAGACGGCAGAAGAGATGTGGGCGGTGGGGGATTATCTGAAAGAAGCGCAACGAGAATTTGAATCGAAGTATGACTATCGTTATTCGGAGCTGATCTTGGTGTTCGGGAGACTGGTGCGGGAAGGAAGAATTTCGGAGTCCCAGCTTGAAGGGCTCAGCCAAGAAAAGCGTGATGTCATTCATCGGATGGTGACACTCTGAGTTCAAGGGGGCGAGTCCCTTGTTGTGCTTCTGCGAGAAGCACTTGACAGGATCGTGAAAACGCGGTGCGGGATGTGGTGAACGCTCGGACCTGTGACATAGAATTGCGCCCATTGCGTTCAACCGACCATGACCAGCACGCCGCGCCCCTTCCGTCACGAACAAGTCATCACAAAGATGGGTTGGGCGGCTGCGTGTCTGGGTCGAAATGACGCCCCGGTTTTTTTACATCATGGAGCTTTGTCATGTCTGCAACCCATCTGGAAACCGCCCTGGTTGTTCCGTTCGAACAACTGCGGATGACCGACGTCGAGACGGTCGGCGGCAAGAACTCATCCCTCGGGGAAATGATCAGCCAGCTCGCCGCCACCGGCGTGCGGGTGCCCGGCGGCTTCGCGACCACCGCGCATGCCTTCCGCGAATTCCTGACGGCCAATCAGCTCACCGAGAAGATCAACGCCCGGCTCGACGCACTCGACACCGATGACGTGCGCGCGTTGGCCGCAGCCGGCGCCGAGATCCGTGGCTGGGTCGAGAACGCGCCGTTCCCGGCTGATTTCGAAGCCGCCATCCGTGCCGAGTTCGCCCGCCTGACGGCCGGCAACGCCGGTGCGTCGTTTGCCGTGCGCTCATCGGCCACCGCCGAAGACCTGCCGGACGCCTCGTTCGCCGGTCAGCAGGAAACCTTCCTGAACGTGGTCGGCATCGACGACGTGCTGCACAAGATCCGCGAGGTGTTCGCGTCGCTCTACAACGACCGCGCCATCAGCTATCGCGTGCACAAGGGTTTTGCGCACGCCGACGTGGCGCTGTCGGCCGGCATCCAGCGCATGGTGCGTTCGGACCTCGGCGCCGCCGGCGTGATGTTCACGATCGACACCGAGTCGGGCTTCCAGGACGTGGTCTTCATCACCTCCAGCTACGGTCTGGGCGAAACGGTGGTGCAGGGCTCCGTCAATCCTGACGAGTTCTACGTCCACAAGCCGGCGCTGAAGAACGGCAAGCTGGCCGTGATTCGCCGCAGCCTGGGCTCCAAGCTGATCCGCATGGAGTTCGCCACGCCGGAAGAAAAGGCCGCTTCTGGCAAGCTGGTCAAGATCACCGACACGCCGACCGAACTGCGCAACCGCTATTCGCTGACCGACGCCGACGTGACCGAACTGGCGCGCTACGCGCTGATCATTGAGCAGCATTACGGCCGCCCGATGGACATCGAATGGGGCAAGGACGGCGGCGACGGCCAGCTCTACATCCTGCAGGCGCGGCCTGAGACGGTGAAGAGCCAGGCGGTCGGCAAGGTCGAGCATCGCTACAAGCTCAAGGGCGGCGCGGATCGCACCGTGCTGGCCGAAGGCCGCGCGATCGGCCAGAAGATCGGTGCCGGCCCGGTGCGCCTGGTGCACTCGATCACCGAGATGGACCGCGTCCAGCCTGGCGACGTGCTGGTCACCGACATGACCGACCCGAACTGGGAGCCGGTCATGAAGCGCGCCAGCGCCATCGTCACCAACCGAGGCGGGCGGACCTGCCACGCGGCGATCATCGCGCGTGAGCTTGGCATCCCGGCGGTGGTCGGCTGCGGCGACGCGACCGAGCACCTGAAGGACGGCCAGCTGGTCACGGTGGCCTGCTCGGAAGGCGACACCGGCACCATCTATGACGGCCTGCTGGAGATGGAAGTCAGCGAGGTCGAGCGCGGCGAGCTGCCGTACTCGCCGGTCAAGATCATGATGAACGTCGGCAACCCGCAGCTGGCCTTCGACTTCTGCCAGATGCCGAATTCCGGCGTGGGCCTGGCCCGGCTCGAGTTCATCATCAACAACAACATCGGCGTGCACCCGAAGGCGATCCTCGACTATCCGAACATCGACCAGGATCTGAAGAAGGCGGTCGAGTCGGTGGCGCGTGGTCA
This sequence comes from Leptothrix sp. (in: b-proteobacteria), assembly GCA_041083665.1. GTDB lineage: Bacteria > Pseudomonadota > Gammaproteobacteria > Burkholderiales > Burkholderiaceae_C > Sphaerotilus. The sequence goes on along the minus strand of JBFPGZ010000048.1, from coordinate 53,307 downwards.
CGCCAGCCCGCGTGCCTTCTACGTCGACAAGCTGACCGAAGGCATCGCCACCATCGCGGCGGCCTTCTGGCCCAAGCCGGTGATCGTGCGGTTGTCCGACTTCAAGTCGAACGAGTACCGCAAGCTGATCGGCGGTAGCCGCTACGAGCCGGAAGAAGAGAACCCGATGCTGGGCTTCCGTGGCGCGGCGCGCTACCTCAGCAAGGAGTTCGGCGAGGCCTTCGCGATGGAGTGCGCGGCCCTCAAGCGCGTGCGCAACGAGATGGGCCTGAGCAACGTCGAGATCATGGTGCCGTTCGTGCGCACCCTGAAGCAGGCCGAGCGGGTCGTCGGCATGCTGGCTGATCAGGGTCTGAAGCGCGGTCAGGATGGTCTGCGTGTCATCATGATGTGCGAGATCCCGAGCAACGCGATCCTGGCGGACCAGTACCTGGAGTTCTTCGACGGCATGTCGATCGGCTCGAACGATCTGACCCAGCTCACGCTGGGTCTGGACCGCGACTCCGGTCTGGAGCTGCTGGCGGCCGACTTCGACGAGCGCGATCCGGCCGTCAAGGCGCTCATCAGCCGTGCCATCGCCGCTTGCCGCGCGCACGGCAAGTACATCGGCATCTGCGGTCAGGGCCCCAGCGACCATCCGGACTTCGCGCAGTGGCTGGCGCAGGAAGGCATCGTGTCGATCTCGCTCAATCCGGACAGCGTGATCGAGACCTGGAAGCTGCTGGCCAAGCGCTGAAGCTTTTGCGGGCAGGGGAGTGATCACCCAGGCGAGGGGCGCCTTGGTGACATTCCCTAAGCGATCTCTGTCACGCGCTGCGCACAATCACAAGCTGTGAGGTGCGTATATGGAGATCGAAGAAATCCGTCGTCGGCAGCAGTACTGGCGGCAGGTCTGCCGGCTGACGCTGGCCCTGCTGTCGGTTTGGCTGCTGGTGACGCTGCTGGTGCCCTGGTACGCCCGCGACCTGAGCCACTGGCTGATCGGGCGTTTCCCGTTTGATTACTGGATGAGTGCCCAGGGCGCCATCATGCTGTATGTGCTGCTGATCGTGGTCTACGCCGAGGTGATGGATCGTCTGGATCGGCGCTGGCATGCGCTGCATGCGCACGAGTCCCTTTCTGCGTCCGAGTTGTCCCGCCTTCATGATTGAACCGCGCCCGATGTCGGGTGCAGCCGTCCGGCGCTTCACCCGCGTGCTGCATCGTCGTTATGCGATCTATACCGTTGCGGTGGCGGGTTTCATCATCCTGCTGGCGCTGCTGGAGCGGCAGGGCTGGCCGCGCAACTGGATCGGCGGCACCTTTCTGGTCGCCACGGTGGCGACCTATGCGGTGATCGGCCTGATGTGCCGGACTACCGACGAGACCGAGTACTACGTCGCCGGCCGACGCGTGCCGGCGATGTACAACGGCATGGCCACTGCGGCCGACTGGATGTCGGCGGCCTCCTTCATCGGTACGGCCGGTGTGTTGTACCTGCAAGGTTTTGCGGGCCTGGCCTACATCCTGGGCTGGACGGGCGGCTATTGCCTGGTGGCGATGCTGCTGGCGCCTTATCTGCGCCGGCTGGCGCACTTCACGTTGCCGGATTTCCTGGGCACGCGCTATGGCGGCGTCTGGCCGCGCCTGATCGGCGTGGCGGCGGTGGTGCTGGTGTCGTTTGTCTATGTGGTGGTGCAGATCTACGGCGTCGGCCTGATCACCTCGCACCTGACCGGCTTCAGCTTCGAGATCGGCATCTTCGTCGGCCTGGGCGGGGTACTGGTGTGCTCGTTCCTGGGCGGCATGCGGGCCGTGACCTGGACCCAGGTGGCGCAGTACATCGTGCTGATCATTGCCTATCTCACGCCGGTGGTCTGGCTGTCGGTCAAGCAGACCGGCAGCCCGTTCGCGCTGATTTCCTACGGCCAGCAACTGGCGCAGATCACCGAGCGTGAACGCGCGCTGGTGCAGGATCCGCGCGAGCTGTCGGTGGCCCGGCATCTGGCGGTGCGGCAAGCCGATGCGCAACGCAAGCTGGCCGATGTGCCGCAGGCCATGCACGACGACGGTGAAACGATGGCGGCGCGGGCGCGCGCCTTGCGTGCCGCCGATGCGCCTTTGAACCGCATCCAGCAAGCCGAGCGGCGCTTGGCAACCCGGCCGCAGACCGAGGCCCAGGCGCGCGAGGCCTATCAACACGAGGAGCAAATAGCCCGCCTGCGCTCACAGCCGCTGGCTGGCTTGCAGCCACAGGCACTGGCGCATCCGGCCGGCAATCCGGATGGCACACCGGCAGAGCAGGCCAAGTACGACCTGGCGCGGCGCAACTTCCTGGCGCTGGTGATCTGCCTGATGCTCGGCACCGCAGCGATGCCGCACATCCTGACGCGCTACTACACCACGCCCTCGGTCAGCGAGGCGCGCCGCTCGGTGGCCTGGTCGCTGTTTTTCATCGCCTTGCTGTATCTGGCGGCGCCAGCGCTGGCGGTGCTGGTCAAGGTCGAGGTGTTCTCGAATCTGGTCGGCACACCGTTCGACCAGCTGCCGAGCTGGATCAGGCGCTGGTCCAAGCTCGACCCCTCGCTGGTGTCGGTGGAGGACATCAACGGCGACGGCATCCTGCAGCTGGCCGAGCTGAAGCTGGGCGGCGATGTGATCGTGCTGGCCGCGCCCGAGATCGGCGGCCTGCCGCTGGTGGTGACCTATCTGGTGGCGGCCGGTGGACTGGCCGCTGCGCTCTCGACCGCCGACGGGCTGCTGCTGACGATCTCGAACGCGCTCTCGCACGACCTCTATTTCCGCCTCATCAACCCGCAGGCGCCTGCGGTGCGGCGCGTCATGCTGTCCAAGTTCCTGGTGCTGGTGATGGCGCTGCTGGCGGCTTTCGTGGCCTCGCTGCGCTTGACCGACATCCTGCAATTTGTCTCGGTGGCGTTTTCGCTCGCGGCCTCGGCGTTCTTTCCGGCCTTTGTGCTGGGCATCTTCTGGCGCGGGGCGTCGCGCCTGGGGGCGGTGCTCGGCATGCTCAGCGGGCTGGGGGTGTGCGTCTATTACCTGGTGACGAATCACCCGGCCTTGCGCGGCCTGTGCGGCATCACGCTGCCGCTGGAGCAAGCCCGCTGGTGGGGCATCGATCCGATCGCTGCCGGGGTGTTTGGTGTGCCGGTGGGGGCGCTGATGCTGGCGCTGGCCAGTTGGCTGGGACCACCTCCGGCGCCTGAAGAAGCCGGCCTGGTGGACCGCATGCGTTACCCGGGTCCGGGGCGGGAATGACCGGCCTGCTACAATCGCAGGCTTTTCCCTTGCTGCACCTGTCTACGACGCGACGGGGCGGCTTCCGCAACGGAATCCAAAAGGAGTATCCATGCGTCATTATGAAATCGTGCTGTTGGTCCACCCGGATCAGAGCGAGCAGGTTCCGGCCATGCTGGAGCGTTACAAGGGTCTCGTCACCGCTTCCGGCGGCAAGATCCATCGTGTGGAAGACTGGGGTCGCAACCAGCTCGCCTACATGATCAACAAGCTGGCCAAGGCTCACTACCTGCTGCTCAACATCGAGTGCAGCAGCGAAACGCTGGGTGAGATCGAGACCGGCTTCCGCTTCAACGACGCCGTGCTGCGCCACCTCACCGTCCGGAAAGACAAGGCTGAAGCCGGTCCTTCCGTGATGATGAAGCGCGTCGAGAAGGAAGAAGCCCGCAAGGCTCAGCAAGACACCACCTCCTGAGTTGTGCCGCTGTAAGGTGTTCACACCTGACGCGCTGACAGCCATCTGCGGCCTGACATGAACCAAACCGTTCTTTCTGCCCAGATCGTCGAGCGCGCGGCCATGCGCTACACCCCGGCCGGCTTGCCTGTGATGGATGTGCGGATCGCACATACCTCTCAGGTCATGCAGGACGGTGCCCCGAGGCAGATCTCCTTCGAGATGCATGCGGTGGCAGTGGGTGAGCTGGCCTGGAATCTGGAGCGACGTGCGGTGGGTTCCACCGCCGAGTTCCACGGATTTCTGGGCAAGCAACGCAATGGCAAGGGTGTGATGCTGCACATCGACCGCTTGGCTGATAGTTGTAACGTTACCGATTGATAGAGAGGTCCTCAAATGGCACCCCCTCGTTCCAGGTTCTCCAAGGACCGCAAGACCAAGCGCAACCAGCAATCCCTGCTGTTCAAGCGCAAGCGCTTCTGCCGCTTCACCGTGACCGGCGTCACCGAGATCGACTACAAGGATCTCGATGTGCTGCGTGACTTCGTCGGTGAAAACGGCAAGATCACCCCGGCGCGCCTGACCGGCACCCGTGCGATCTTCCAGCGTCAGCTGACCACCGCGATCAAGCGTGCGCGCTTCCTCGCGATGCTGCCGTACAGCGACCAGCACAAGGTCTGAGGAGCAAGACAATGCAAATCATTCTGCTGGAAAAAGTCGCCAACCTGGGCAACCTCGGTGAAGTCGTCCGCGTCAAGGATGGCTACGCTCGCAACTTCCTGATCCCGACCGGTGCCGCTCGTCGTGCCACCGCGACGGCGCTGAAGGACTTTGAAGCCAAGCGCGCTGAAATCGAAAAGGTGCAAGCCGACAAGCTGGCCGAGGCGCAAGTCGCTGCCGAAAAGCTCGCCGGCAAGACCGTCACCGTCAGCCAGAAGGCTGGCGTCGATGGCCGCCTGTTCGGTTCGGTCACCACCGCCGACATCGCCGATGCGCTGAAGGCACAAGGCTTCGATCTGGCCAAGACGCAGGTTCGCCTGGCGCATGGCGCGATCAAGCATGTGGGCCAGTTCCCCGTGAACGTGGTTCTGCATACTGACGTGATCGTCGAAGTCACTGTGGCTGTGGTCGGCTCGGCTGCCTAAGCCTCGCTGTCTCGCCTCGTGCAGGGAAAAGCCGGCGTCAGCCGGCTTTTTTCATTTCCGATCCGGCAAATTCTCCGGCTGCCAGTGACGCGCGGTCTTTCCGTCTTTCTTCACAGGGTTGAGCGCAGCGGTTTCGGCCGATGCCGACCTATCATTGCCCGATGTCTGCCATCCTGACTGGAAATCCGCCCGGCTCCAAGGGCGATGACGAGGTTGCGCGTCTGCGCATCCCCCCCCACTCGGTCGAGGCCGAGCAGAGCGTGCTCGGCGGTCTGCTGCTCGACAACAGCGCCTGGGATCGTGCCGGTGACCTGCTCACCGACAGCGACTTCTACCGCTACGAACACAAGCTGATCTATGCCGCGATCGGCTCGATCATGGCCGCCAGCAAGCCGGCCGATGTCATCACCGTGCACGAGCAGCTGCAAAGCCTCGGCAAGGCCGATGCGGTCGGCGGGCTGGCCTATCTGAACGCGCTGGCGCAGAGCGTGCCCAGCGCGGCCAACCTGCGCCGTTACGCCGAGATCGTGCGCGAGCGCTCGATCCTGCGCAAGCTGGTCGAGGCCAGCGACGAGATCGCCACCAACGCCTTCAATCCGCAGGGCCGCACGGTCGCCACCATCCTCGATGAGGCCGAAGGCAAGATCTTCCAGATCGGCGAAGAAGGCTCGCGCAACAAGCAGGGCTTCCAGTCGATGGACCACCTGGTGGTGCAGCTGATCGACCGGGTCCAGGAGCTGGCCGAAAACGGCGCTGGCGACGTCACTGGCGTGCCAACGGGTTTCGTCGATCTGGACCGGATGACCTCCGGCCTGCAGGGCGGCGACCTGATCATCCTGGCGGCGCGGCCGTCGATGGGCAAGGCCCAGCCGCTCGACGCCCGGGTGCGCACGCGCGGTGGCTGGAAAGCCATGGGCGAGCTGCAAGTGGGCGACGCGCTGGCTTCGGTCGATGGTCGGGCGTCGATCGTCACGGGTGTGTACCCGCAGGGCCAGCGGCAGGTCTATCGGATCACGTTCTCGGACGGCCGCTCGACCGAATGCTGCGCCGAACACCTCTGGCGCATCCATTCCCGGCACTGGCCGGTGCCGCGCGTGGTGCCGACCAGCGAATTGATGCGCCTGCTGCAGAGCCAGCGCCATCAGGGCCGGATCTGGATCGACCGTGCCAGCGGCGACTTCGGCCATCACGAGCCGCTGCCGATCGATTCCTGGGTGCTGGGCGCGCTGCTGGGCGACGGCAATCTCACCGGCACAGGCAGCGTGCGCTTCTCGACCGCTGCGCCGCAGATGCTGGCGCAGCTGGAGGCGCGGGTCGGCGACGGCATGATGGTGACCCACGCTGATCGCTACGATTACCGCATCGTGCGGCAGGACCGGGGCCATGTGCCCGGCTTGCAAGGTTCGCAAGCCAATCCGCTGCGCACGGCGCTGGAATCATTGCGGCTATCCGGTCTGGCCAGCGACGAAAAATTCGTACCGCGCCTCTATCTGGAGGCGCACCGCGCGGCGCGGCTTGATCTGCTGCGCGGCCTGCTCGACACCGACGGCTGGGTCGAGCGCTGGGGCAGCGTGCGCTTCTCGACCGCCAGCCGCCAGCTCGCCGATGATGTGGCCGAGCTGGTGCGCTCGCTGGGCGGCTGGTGTTCGATCACGCAGAAGCAGCCGCATGACCGCGACGTGGCTGGCATGCGTCTGGCTGGCTTGCCGGCCTACGTCTGCCACATCTCGCACCCGGAGCCGCGCAGCCTGTTCCTGCTGTCCGAGAAGCAGGCGCGTGCGCCCGAAGTCTGGCGGCGCCAGAAGCGCCTGACCATCACCTCGATCGAGCCGACGCGCCAGACCGCCTGCCAGTGCATCTCGGTCAGCCACCCGGACCGGCTCTACATCACCGATCAGGACGTGGTCACGCACAACACCGCCTTTGCCTTGAACATCGGCGAACACGTCGCCGTGCGCGAAGGGCTGCCAGTGGTGGTTTTCTCGATGGAAATGGGCGCCTCGCAGCTGGCGCTGCGGATGGTCGGCTCGCTCGGGCGCATCGACCAGCAGCACCTGCGCACCGGCGCGCTGCGCGACGAGGAGTGGGGTCGGCTGTCGGAAGCGGTCGATCAGCTGCGCAACGTGAGTCTGTTCATCGACGAGACCCCGGCGCTCACACCGGGTGAATTGCGCGCCCGGGCGCGGCGCCAAGCGCGCCAGTGCGGCAAGCTCGGCCTGATCGTGGTCGATTACCTGCAGCTGATGAGCGGCTCGGGCGGCAGCGCGAGTGAAAACCGCGCCACCGAGATCAGCGAAATCTCGCGCGGACTGAAAGCGCTGGCGAAAGAGCTGCAGTGCCCGGTGATCGCGCTGTCGCAGCTGAATCGCTCGGTCGAGACCCGCACCGACAAGCGGCCGATGATGAGCGACTTGCGCGAATGCGTCACCGGCGACACGCTGGTCTGGCTGGCCGACGGACGGCGCGTGCCGATCGCCGATCTGGTCGGGCAGACGCCGTGGGTGCATGCGGTCGGCTCGGATCAGAAACTGGTGCAGGCGCAGTCTGATTGCGTGTGGCAGGTCGGCACCAAGCCGGTGCTGCGCATGAACCTGGCCAGTGGCCGCACGCTGCGTGCCACCGCAGAACACCGCGTGCTGTGCGGCAGTGGCTGGAAAACGCTGCAAGACATCCAGCCCGGCGAGCGCGTTGCGCTGGCGCGGCGGGTGCCGCAGCCGGCGCACAGCCCGGCTTGGGCTGAGCATGAGCTGATCCTGTTTGCCCACCTGGTCGGCGATGGCAGCTATCTGAAGGGCCAGCCGCTGCGCTACACCACCGCCAGCGAGGACAACAGTGCGGCCGTCACCGCTGCGGCGCTGGCGATGGGCTCCACCGTCACGCGCCATGCCGGGCGCGGCCAATGGCATCAACTGGTGATCGCGGGCAATGGCAATCGCTGGAAGCCGGCCGGGGTCGGCGCCTGGCTCAAGCGGCTCGGGCTGTTCGACCAGCGCTCGCATGACAAGCACCTGCCGCCGGAGCTGTTCAGCCTGGACGACAACGCGCTGGCGCTGTTCCTGCGCCACCTCTGGGCCACCGATGGTTGCATCCATGTGCGCCCACCTGAGCAGCGCGGCAGCCATCGTATCTACTTCGCGACCTGCAGCGAGCGCCTGGCACGGGATGTGGCGGCATTGCTGCTGCGGCTGGGCATGGTGGCGCGGTTGCGCACGGTGCTGCAGGGTCAGCAGCGACCGCTGTGGAACGTCGATGTCAGCGGCGCCGAGCAGCAACTGCGCTTCCTGACCGTGGTCGGGGCGTTCGGGCCGCGCTGCGTCCCGGCCGAAGCGCTGCGCCAGCGTCTGGTGCAGGTGCGCGCCAATACCAACGTCGATACGCTGCCGCAAAGCGTGTTTGACGAGGTGCGGCTCCTGATGGCCGAGCAGGGCATCAGCACCCGGGCGATGACTGCACTGCGCGGTACCTCGTATGGCGGCGATTCACACTTCAGCTTCGCCCCGTCACGCAGCGTGTTGCGCGACTACGCCGAGCATCTGGGCAGCGCCACGCTGATGAACTGGGCCGAGTCCGACCTGTTCTGGGATCAGGTGGTGTCGGTCGAGGCGGCGGGCAGCGAGCCGGTCTATGACCTGACCGTACCCGGACCATCCTGCTGGCTGGCGGACGGTGTGGTCACGCACAACTCGGGCGCGATCGAGCAGGATGCAGACATCATCATGTTCATCTACCGCGACGACTACTACAACAAGGACTCCAAGGAGCCCGGCGTGACCGAGATCATCATCGGCAAGCAGCGTAACGGCCCGGTCGGAACCGTGAAGCTGCTGTTCCTGAAGCCGCTCACCAAGTTCGAGAATCTGGCGCCGGGCTATGACGGCGGCAGCGAGTATTGAGGTGAGCCGCTTGAGCGCGGCGCGGCATCTTCCGTCACTGCAATGAAAAAGGGATCCTTGCGGATCCCTTTGTTCATGGTGCGCGAGACGCTTATTCGCGTTCGCCGCCGAAGATGCCCAGCAGAGCCAGCAGGTTCTGGAACACGTTGTAGATGTCCAGGTAGATCGCCAGCGTGGCGCTGATGTAGTTGGTTTCGCCGCCGTCAATGACGCGCTTGATGTCGTACAGCATGAAGGCCGAGAACAGGCCGATCGCGATCACCGACAGGGCCATCATCATTGCGCTCGATTGCACGAAGACGTTGATCAGGCCCGCCACCAGCAGCACGATCGCGCCGACGAACAGGAACTTGCCCATGCCTTCGAGGTCGCGCTTGATCACGCTGGCCAGGGTGGCCATCGCGAAGAACACGCCCGCCGTGCCGCCGAAGGCCATCATGATCAGCGAGCCGCCGTTCTTGAAGCCGAGCACGGCCGCCAGCAGGCGCGACAGCATCAGGCCCATGAAGAAGGTGAAGGCCAGCAGCACGCCGACACCCGCCGCCGAGTCCTTGGTCTTTTCGATCGCGAACATGAAGCCGAAGGCGCCGGCCATGAACAGGATCAGCGACAGGCCGTTGCCCATCATCGCCATCACGCCGGTGGTGACGCCAATCCAGGCGCCGAGCACGGTCGGCACCATCGAGAGTGCCAGCAGCCAGTAGGTGTTGCGCAACACGCGGTTTTGTTGCGCAGCCAGCGCCCCTTGACCAGTCATGCCGGGGAAGGTGTGCAGGCGTTCGTTCATGAGACCTCCAAGATAAAGATGTGACGTGGGCTCTGACCCACGGGGGCGCATTCTAGTTCCCGGGTACGGGGTTGGCGCGTGCCTGTGGCCCTCACACGGTGCTGCGGACCTTTGGCCATGGCCGGGGAAAACCCGTGGCCGGTTATAATCGCAAGGTTTGTCCGCCAACAATTGCCGCCTGGCGAGCTTGCTTTCGTCGCTACACCGGATTTCCCGAGCTGATTCGGGCCGGCTGCAACCGCTCCACCGGGGTGGGCTGCGTGTCGGGAGCCAAGCCAGGTGCGCATCATCCGGAGTTCCCGTGCTGCCCGTCCTGCCCCTCGCTATCCTCGCACTCGCAGACGGCACGGTCTTTCAAGGTACCTCGATCGGCGCTGCCGGTCACACAGTCGGCGAAGTGGTGTTCAACACCGCGCTCACCGGCTATCAAGAAATCCTCACTGACCCGAGCTACTGCCAGCAGATCGTGACCCTCACGTATCCGCACATCGGCAACTACGGCGTCAACGAGCAGGATGTCGAGGCTTTGAAAGTCCATGCCGCTGGTCTGATCATCAAAGATCTGCCAGTCCGTTCCTCCAACTTCCGCCAGACGCTGACGCTGTCCGAGTACCTGGTGCGTGAAGGCACCGTGGCGATCGCCGACATCGACACCCGCAAGCTGACCCGCGTGCTGCGCACCAGCGGCGCCCAGAACGGCTGCATCATGGGTTTCCCGGCTGACACCGTGGTGACGCAAGCCATGATCGACCAGGCGGTTGCGCTGGCCCGCTCGGCGCCCAACATGGCCGGCCAGGATCTGGCTCAGGTCGTGACAGCGGCCGAGCCTTACGCCTGGACCGAGACCGAGTGGCAGCTCAGCGGCGCCGACGGCCAGCCCAGCTTCGGCACGCAGACTGCGCCTGCCTTCCATGTCGTGGCCTATGACTTCGGCGTCAAGCGCAACATCCTGCGCATGCTGGCCGAGCGCGGCTGCAAGGTCACGGTGGTGCCGGCCAAGACGCCGGCCGCCGAGGTGCTGGCATACCAGCCGGATGGCATTTTCCTGTCCAACGGCCCGGGCGACCCGCAGCCCTGCGACTACGCCATCGCCGCTGCTGCCGAACTGATCGAAACCGGCATCCCGACCTTCGGCATCTGCCTGGGGCACCAGATCATGGCGCTCGCCTCGGGCGCCAAGACCTTCAAGATGAAGTTCGGCCACCACGGTGCGAACCACCCGGTCAAGGATCTGGACAACGGCCGCGTTTCGATCACGAGCCAGAACCACGGCTTCGCGGTCGAGGCCGAGTCGCTGCCCGCCAACCTGCGCCCGACGCACGTCAGCCTGTTCGACGGCACGCTGCAAGGCCTGGCCCGCACCGACAAGCCGGCGTTCTGCTTCCAGGGCCACCCGGAAGCTTCGCCGGGCCCGCACGACATCGCCTACCTGTTTGACCGCTTCACCGCGCTCATGACCGAAAAAATGGCCACGAACAAGGCGGAGAAGAACAATGCCTAAGCGCGCAGACCTGAAATCCATCCTCATCATCGGCGCTGGTCCGATCATCATCGGCCAGGCCTGCGAGTTCGACTACTCCGGCGCACAGGCCTGCAAGGCGCTGCGCGAAGAGGGCTACAAGGTCATTCTGGTCAACTCGAATCCGGCCACGATCATGACCGACCCGGCCACGGCCGACGTCACCTACATCGAGCCGATCACCTGGCAGGTGGTCGAGAAGATCATCGCCAAGGAGCGCCCGGACGCGATCCTGCCGACCATGGGCGGCCAGACCGCGCTGAACTGCGCGCTCGACCTGCACAACAACGGCGTGCTGGCCAAGTACGGCGTCGAAATGATCGGTGCCAACGAGCATGCGATCGAGAAGGCCGAAGACCGCCTCAAGTTCAAGGACGCGATGACCTCCATCGGCCTGGGCTCGGCCAAGTCGGGCATCGCGCACTCGATGGAAGAAGCCTGGGGCGTGCAGAAGGCCATCCAGGCCGACATCGGCGGCGCCGGCTTCCCGATGGTGATCCGGCCCAGCTTCACGCTCGGCGGCACCGGCGGCGGCATCGCCTACAACCCGGAAGAGTTCGAGGAAATCTGCAAGCGCGGCCTCGATCTGTCGCCGACCAAGGAACTGCTGATCGAGGAGTCGTTGATCGGCTGGAAAGAGTACGAGATGGAAGTGGTCCGCGACAAGGCGGACAACTGCATCATCGTCTGCTCGATCGAGAACCTGGATCCGATGGGCATCCACACCGGTGACTCGATCACCGTGGCCCCCGCTCAGACACTCACCGACCGCGAATACCAGCTGCTGCGCAACGCCTCGATCGCGATCCTGCGCGAGATCGGCGTCGATACCGGCGGCTCGAACGTGCAGTTCTCGATCAATCCGAAGGACGGCCGCATGGTCGTCATCGAGATGAACCCGCGCGTGAGCCGTTCGTCGGCGCTGGCCTCCAAGGCGACCGGCTTCCCGATCGCCAAGATCGCCGCCAAGCTGGCCGTGGGCTACACGCTTGACGAGCTGAAGAACGACATCACCGGTGGTGCGACGCCCGCTTCGTTCGAGCCCTCGATCGACTACGTCGTCACCAAGATCCCGCGTTTCGCGTTCGAGAAGTTCCCGGCGGCCGACTCGCGTCTGACGACGCAGATGAAGTCGGTCGGCGAGGTGATGGCGATGGGCCGCACCTTCCAGGAAAGCTTCCAGAAGGCGCTGCGCGGTCTGGAAACCGGCATCGACGGCCTGACCGAGCGCTCGACCGACCGCGACGAGATCGTCGAGGAGATCGGCTCGGCCGGTCCGGAGCGCATCCTGTTCATCGGTGACGCGTTCCGCATCGGCATGACGCTCGACGAGATCTTCGAGGAAACCGCGATCGACCCGTGGTTCCTGGCGCAGATCGAGCAGATCATCCAGACCGAAGGCCAGCTCAAAGGCCGCACGGTCGAGAGCCTGAATGCGGCCGAGCTGCGTTACCTGAAGAAGAAGGGTTTCGCGGATCGCCGCCTGGCCAAGCTGCTCGGCACCAATCAGCACGAGGTGCGTGCCAAGCGCCACGCGCTGGGTGTGCGCCCGGTCTACAAGCGGGTTGACACCTGCGCGGCCGAGTTCGCCACGCAGACCGCCTACCTGTACTCGTGCTACGAGAACGTGGATGGCGAGTGCGAAGCCGAGCCGACGACCAAGAAAAAGATCATGGTGCTGGGCGGCGGCCCGAACCGGATCGGTCAGGGCATCGAGTTCGACTACTGCTGCGTCCATGCGGCGCTGGCCATGCGCGAAGACGGCTACGAGACCATCATGGTCAACTGCAACCCCGAGACCGTCTCGACCGACTACGACACCAGCGACCGCCTGTACTTCGAGCCGGTGACGCTGGAAGACGTGCTGGAGATCGTCGATAAGGAGCGTCCGGTTGGCGTGATCGTGCAGTACGGCGGCCAGACGCCGCTGAAACTGGCGCTCGACCTGGAGCGCGCCGGCGTGCCGATCATCGGTACCAGCCCCGATTCGATCGACATCGCCGAAGACCGCGAGCGCTTCCAGCAGCTGCTGCACACGCTCGGCCTGAAGCAGCCGCCGAACCGCACTGCGCGTACCGAAGACGCCGCGCTCGCGCTGGCCAACGAGATCGGCTACCCGCTGGTGGTGCGTCCGAGCTACGTGCTGGGCGGCCGCGCGATGGAAATCGTGCACGGCGACAAGGATCTGGAGCGCTACATGCGCGAAGCGGTGCGCGTCAGCGAGAAGTCGCCGGTGCTGCTGGACCGCTTCCTCGACGATGCGGTTGAAGTCGACATGGACTGCATCAGCGACGGCACCGACGTCATGATCGGCGCCATCATGGAGCACGTCGAACAGGCGGGGGTGCACTCCGGCGACTCGGCTTGCTCGCTGCCGCCGTACACGCTCTCCGCCGTGCTGCAAGACGAGCTGCGCCGCCAGACTGCGCTGATGGCCAAGGCCCTCAAGGTGGTCGGCCTGATGAACGTGCAGTTCGCCATTCAGGGCGATGTGACCGGCGCGCTCGACGCCTGCACCGTCTACGTGCTGGAAGTGAATCCGCGCGCCTCGCGCACGGTGCCGTTCGTCTCGAAGGCGACCGGCCAGCCGCTCGCCAAGATCGCGGCGCGCTGCATGGCCGGCCAGAAGCTGGCTGACCAGCGTGGCCTTGACGGGCTGCCGCCGCGCGAAGTGGTGCCGCCGTACTTCAGCGTCAAGGAAGCCGTCTTCCCGTTCAACAAGTTCCCGGGCGTGGACCCGATCCTCGGCCCGGAAATGCGCTCCACCGGCGAAGTGATGGGCGTCGGCAAGACCTTCGGCGAAGCGATGCTGAAGAGCCAGCTCGGCGCCGGCTCGCGCCTGCCGAGCAAGGGCACGGTGGTGATCTCGGTCAAGGACAGCGAGCATGTCCGGGCGGCTGTGGTCGCGCAGGATCTGCATGCGCTGGGCTTCGTGATCGTGGCCACCCGTGGCACGGCAGCCGCGATCGCGGCGGCAGGTGTGCCGGTCAAGGTGGTCAACAAGATCAAGGACGGCCGGCCGCACATCGCCGACATGATCAAGGCCGGCGACATCCAGCTGGTCTTCACGACCGTGGATGAAACGCGCACCGCGATCGCGGATTCGCGCTACATCCGCACCGCTGCGCTGGCGAATCGGGTGACCTACTACACCACGATGGCCGGCTGCGAGGCAGCCACCGAAGCGCTCAAGCACCAGGCCGACCTGTCGGTGATGTCCCTGCAAGAGTTGCACGCCGAACTGCACTAAACTCGTCGCCAACCCACCACGGCCGCCGCTGGCCTCCCCGACACGGGAGCAGGCGGCGGCCGGTTTTTTTCATTCTCTCGAAACTGCTCCAGACCACATCATGGCCACGATTCCCCTGACCAAACGCGGCGCTGCCTTGCTCAAGGAGGAACTGCACCGTCTCAAGACTGTCGAGCGCCCGTGGGTGATCAATGCGATCTCCGAAGCCCGCGCCCAGGGTGACCTGTCTGAAAACGCCGAGTACGAGGCGGCCAAGGACAAGCAGGGCTTCATCGAAGGCCGCATCCTGGAAGTCGAGGGCAAGCTGGCCGTGGCGCAAGTGATCGACCCGAGCGAGCTCAATGCGGGCGGCCGGGTGGTGTTTGGTGCCACGGTTGATCTGGAAGAAGAGGAGTCCGGTGACGCCGTGACCTACCAGATCGTCGGCGAGGACGAGGCGGACATCAAGTTCGGCCGTATCTCGGTTGGCTCACCGATCGCGCGTGCGCTGATCGGCAAGGAAGCTGGCGACGTGGCGCATGTGCAGGCGCCCGGTGGTGTCAAGAGCTACGAAATCATTGAAGTTCGCTACAGCTGACGTGCCAGGACGCCCTTGATGTTGCAACGCCTTCGAACCGTATTGACGGCACTCTGGCTCGGGCTGGTGGTGACGCTGGCCGCCGTGGCGGCGCCGACCGCGTTTGCGGTGCTGGAGCGCACGCTGGCGGGTCAGGTGGCGGGGCGGATGTTCGGGATCGAGGCGCGGGTCGGCCTCGGGCTGGCGATTGCGCTGTTCCTGATCGAGCGGCGGCTGGCCTCGCTGCGGGTGGCCGCTGGGCGTGGCTCGGTCCTGTCGGTCGAGATCATGCTGGTGCTGGGCGCGCTCTTTTGCACCGTGCTCGGCTACTTCGCGCTGCAGCCGATGATGGAAGCGGCGCGAGCCGGACAGGGCGCCTACAGCTTTGGCGCATTGCATGGGGTGTCGAGCGCGCTGTTTGCGCTCAAGGGCCTGCTGCTGCTGGCGCTGCTGTGGCGCGCGGCGGACTCGGCGCCGCGCTGATATCGGGTTTATTCCGACTGTGAGCGCTTCTTGACGCTGATCAGGCGCTTCTTGGCGCGCTTGACGATACCGCCAGCGGTCAGGCGCTGGTTGCCGAACACGGTCATGCGCTTGACTTGGGCGCGTTGTGAGCCGCTCTTGGAGAATTTCAGGATCTTGACGACGCGCGGGCCGGGTTGGCGGTCGTCGCGTTCGATCTTTTCCTTCTCGGGGATCGGGCGCCAGAGCACCAGCAGCTTGCCGATGTGCTGGATCGGTGCCGCATTGAGCTGGTCTGACAAGGTGGTCAGCAGCGCTTCGCGCGCGGTGCGGTCATCGCTGAAGACGCGCACCTTGATGAGACCGTGCGCGTTCAGCGCGGCATCGATTTCCTTTTGAACCGCAGGGGTAAGACCCTCGCCACCGATCATGACGACCGGATCGAGATGGTGAGCTGCAGCGCGGTGTTCCTTGCGCTGGGCCGGAGTGAGTTGAATCGCAGGCATCTTCGTATTATCGACCCATCATGAAAATCGACACAAAAAGCAAGAAGGTCAACAAGGCGTGGATGAACGAACACGTCCACGACACGTATGTGAAACTGGCGCAAAAGGAAGGCTTTCGCTCCCGTGCTGCCTACAAGCTCAAGGAGATCGACGAGACGCTGGGCCTGATCAAACCGGGCCAGGTGGTGGTCGATCTGGGCGCGACGCCGGGGGCTTGGAGCCAGTACATCCGGCGCCGGTTCGCACCCAAGGGGGCGGGTGTCGGTGGCGCGGCGGTGGGGCAACTCGACGGCACCATCATCGCGCTGGATCTGCTGGAGTTCGAACCGATCGAGGGCGTGACCTTCATTCAGGGCGACTTCCGTGAAGACGCGGTGCTGGCGCAGCTGGTCGAGATGCTGGGCGGGCGGCAGGTCGATGTGGTGGTGTCGGACATGGCGCCGAACCTCTCCGGCATCGAGGTGTCGGATGCGGCGCGGATCGCCCATCTGGTCGAGCTGGCGATCGAGTTTGCACAGGCCCATTTGCGGCCACAGGGCGCGCTGGTCTGCAAGGTGTTCCATGGCAGCGGCTACAGCCAGTTGGTCGATGGTTTCAGAAAGGCGTTCCGGGTCGTCAAACCGATCAAGCCGAAGGCCTCGAAAGACAAATCGTCAGAAACCTTTTTGGTCGGTATCGGTCTCAAGTCCTGATACGTTTGGGTCGAGAACGGCAAGACGAGTGTGCGTTCGGTCAAGAAAGCTATGGTCCTGAATGAAAAAGGTGATCAATAGGCTGGGGTTGACTGCACTAGAATGAGCCCCATCTGCCGCGTAGATAAGCGCAGTTGTACGCGCTAAAACGCCCGTATTTGGGCAAATTGGATTGGATGAAGGAGCCGCGGTGAACAATCAATGGTTCTCGAAAGTTGCTGTGTGGTTGGTGATCGCCTTGGTGCTGTTCACCGTTTTCAAGCAGTTCGACCGCACGGCCACTGCCGGCAACCAGATCGGGTATTCCGAATTTCTGGAAGAGGTGCGCGCTAAACGCATCCGCGAAGTGGTACTGCAGGAAAACCCGGGTGGTGCAGAGATTGAGGCGCTGACCACCGATGACAAAAAAATTCGCACGACCGCGACCTACCTGGACCGTGGCCTGGTGGGCGACCTGATCAACAACGGCGTCAAGTTCAAGGTCAAGCCGCGTGAAGAGCCTTCACTGCTGACCAGCTTGCTGATCTCCTGGGGGCCGATGGTGCTCCTGATCGGTGTCTGGGTGTATTTCATGCGCCAGATGCAGGGCGGTGGCAAGGGTGGTGCGTTCAGCTTTGGCAAGAGCAAGGCACGCATGCTCGACGAGAGCAACAACACCGTCACCTTCGCCGACGTCGCTGGTTGCGATGAGGCCAAGGAAGAGGTCAAGGAACTGGTCGACTTCCTGAAAGACCCGCAGAAGTTCCAGAAGCTCGGTGGCCGCATCCCGCGTGGAGTGTTGATGGTCGGCCCTCCGGGCACCGGCAAGACGCTGCTGGCCAAGTCGATTGCTGGCGAAGCCAAGGTGCCGTTCTTCTCGATCTCGGGTTCCGATTTCGTCGAGATGTTCGTCGGTGTCGGCGCGGCTCGGGTGCGCGACATGTTCGAGCAGGCCAAGAAGAACTCGCCTTGCATCATCTTCATCGATGAAATCGATGCGGTCGGCCGCCATCGTGGCGCTGGCCTGGGCGGCGGTAATGATGAGCGCGAGCAGACCCTCAACCAGATGCTGGTCGAGATGGACGGCTTCGAGACCAATCTGGGTGTGATCGTGATTGCCGCGACCAACCGCCCGGACATTCTTGATCCGGCGCTGCTGCGCCCGGGCCGCTTCGACCGTCAGGTCTATGTGACGCTGCCGGACGTGCGTGGTCGCGAGCAGATCCTGAACGTGCACATGCGCAAGATTCCGGTCGGACAAGACATCCGCGCCGACATCCTGGCACGTGGCACACCGGGCTTCTCCGGCGCCGATCTGGCCAACCTGGTCAACGAGGCTGCTCTCTTTGCTGCCCGCCGCAACGGTCGGGTGGTCGAGATGGTGGACTTCGAGAAGGCCAAGGACAAGATCATGATGGGCCCGGAGCGCAAATCGCTCGTCATGCCCGAAGATGAGCGCCGCAACACCGCTTATCACGAGGCTGGCCATGCCATCATCGGCAAGCTGCTGCCCAAGTGCGACCCGGTCCACAAGGTCACCATCATCCCGCGCGGTCGTGCGCTGGGTGTGACCATGTCACTGCCGGAGCGCGACAAGTACAGCTACGACCGCGAGTACATGGAGAACCAGATCTCGATGCTGTTCGGTGGCCGCATCTCCGAAGAAGTGTTCATGCATCAGATGACCACCGGTGCCAGCAATGACTTCGAACGCGCCACGCAAATCGCGCGTGACATGGTCACTCGCTATGGCATGACCGATGCACTGGGTCCGATGGTCTATGCCGACAACGAAGGTGAAGTCTTCCTGGGTCGCTCGGTGACCAAGACGACCAACATGTCCGAGCAGACGATGCAGAAGGTCGATTCGGAGATCCGTCGCATCATCGACACCCAGTACGCGCTGGCCCGTCACCTGATCGAAGAGCACGCCGACAAGATGCACGTGATGGCCAAGGCGCTGCTCGAATGGGAAACCATCGACGCCGACCAGCTGGATGACATCATGGCTGGCCGCCCGCCGCGTCCGCCGAAAGACTGGAACCCTCCGGCACCCAAGAGCGGAGGCCCTTCGTCGCCTTCGGTCAATTCGGGTGGGACAGCGGCAGCGGTTTGATTTTCGTCGCTGCAGAGTTGAGCAAACGGGGCTGCGGCCCCGTTTGTGTTCAAGGGGAGCGCTTTGTACTGGCAGACCTCACGCCATCGCATCGACCTGAGTCGGCCTCGGGTGATGGGCATCGTCAATATCACACCCGATTCGTTTTCTGATGGCGGGCGCTCGACGCTGGCGGCGATCGCGCATTGCGAGCAGTTGCTCAAGGACGGTGCTGATCTGCTCGACATCGGCGGCGAATCGACCCGACCGGGCTCGCAGCCGGTGTCAGCATTGGAAGAGCTCGCTCGGGTCCAGCCGGTGCTGGAAGCCGCAGTCCGCTTTGGGGTGCCGATTTCGATCGATACCTGCAAGCCACTGGTGATGCAAGCAGCCTTGGATCTGGGCGTTGACATCGTCAACGATGTGCTTGCTTTGCAGGCGCCAGGCGCTGTTGAAGTGGTGGCCGAGCATCCCAGCTGTGGTGTCTGCCTGATGCACATGCAAGGTGAACCACGTTCGATGCAGGAGGCTCCTGCTTATGCCGACGTGGTGGCCGAGGTGCGTGATTTCCTGGTCGGGCGTGCAACGCTGTTGGGCCGGCACAGCGTGGCGGCTGAGCGCATCGTGCTCGATCCCGGTATCGGCTTTGGCAAGCGAGTGGTCGACAACTTTGCCTTGCTACCCGGGCAGCAGGCTTTGCGTGCTCTTGGCTATCCGGTGTTGGCCGGCTGGTCGCGCAAGTCGTCGCTGGGTGCGGTGACGGGCCGCGCTGTCAGCGACCGGTTGGTGGCGAGCGTGGTGGCCGCCTTGGCGGCCGTGCAATGGGGTGCGGCGATCGTGCGCGTCCACGATGTCGCCGCGACGGTGGATGCGCTCAAGGTCTGGCAACACGCCCGCGTGCCGCCGTCGACTGCGTGACCTAGTTGCGGTGCGCGCTGCTTGCGGTGAAAGCCCCCTGGCTCGCGGGCTTGTGTGCGTCGCACAATCTGCCTCTCGGCCGGTACGGTGGGTTATAGACCGGTTTTTTCAGAATTTTCAGAGATTACATCCATGAGCAGACGATATTTTGGAACCGATGGCATCCGTGGCACGGTGGGCGAGGCGCCGATCACGCCGGATTTCGTGCTGCGGCTTGGTCATGCCGTCGGCCGGGTGCTGCGCGGTAGCCATGAACGTCCGGTGGTGCTGATCGGCAAGGACACCCGCATCTCGGGTTACATGCTTGAGTCGGCGCTGGAAGCGGGTCTCAATTCGGCCGGCGCCGATGTGATGCTGACCGGCCCGGTGCCCACCCCGGCGGTCGCCTACCTGACCCGTGCGTTGCGACTCAGCCTGGGCGTGGTCATCAGTGCCTCGCACAACCCTTATGCCGACAACGGCATCAAGTTTTTCTCGGCGCGTGGCGAGAAGCTGCCCGATGCCTGGGAAGAAGAGGTCGAAGCTGCGGTCGAACAGCCGCCGCAGTGGGTGACCTCACAAGATATTGGCCGGGCGCGTCGGCTCGACGATGCGCCGGGTCGCTACATCGAATTTTGCAAGTCGACCTTTTCGAGCGAGTTGTCGCTCAAGGGTCTGAAAATCGTCGTCGATGGCGCCCACGGGGCCGCCTATCAGGTGGCGCCTGCGGTGTTTCACGAGCTGGGCGCCGAAGTGATCAAGATTGGGTGCAGCCCGGACGGCTTCAACATCAATGACGGCTTTGGTGCCACGGCGCCTGCCGCGCTGGTGCAGGCGGTCAAGGAGCACCAGGCCGACTACGGCGTTGCCCTCGACGGCGACGCTGACCGGCTGCAGATCGTCGATCGCAATGGCCGGCTCTACAACGGCGACGAGCTGCTCTATGTGATGGCGCTGGATCGCCTCACCAATGGCGAGCCGGTGCCGGGTGCGGTCGGCACGCTCATGACCAATATGGCGGTCGAATTGGCGCTGCAGCAACGTGGCGTGGAGTTCGTGCGCGCCAAGGTCGGCGACCGCTATGTGCTCGAAGAGCTGCAGAAGCGCCGCTGGCAGCTGGGTGGCGAAGGTTCCGGCCACCTGCTGGCGCTGGACCGCCACACCACCGGCGACGGCATTGTCAGCGCGCTGCAGGTGCTGCAGGCGCAGCAACGCTGCGGCAAGTCGCTGGCCGAGCTGCTCGACGGCGTGACGCTGTTCCCGCAGACGCTGATCAACGTCCGCCTGACTGCCGGCCAGGACTGGAAGCGCAACACCCGTCTGGCCGATGAGCAAGAGCGCATCGGCCGTGAACTTGGCCAGACCGGCCGCGTGCTGATCCGTGCCTCGGGCACCGAGCCGCTGCTGCGGGTGATGGTCGAGGCGCGTGATGCGCAGCAGGCGCGCCAATGCGCCGAGCGCTTGGCTGACGCGGTGCGTGCTGGCTGAGTCGATGCGATGCGATGTCAGGAGGCGGCCATGCTGGCCGCGCTCCTGAGGCTTGACGATCAGCCCTGCTGCAATGGCGGGCTGATTTATTTCTTCGGCGGCATCAGCACGCGGTCAATGACATGGATCACCCCGTTGCTGGCGGTCAGATCGGCTTGTGTCACAACGGCGTCTTCCACGGTGACAAAACTCCCGGCACGCGACAGTGCGACGCTGGCGCCTTGCACCGTCTTGGCTTGACCGTTGACCACTTCAGCGGCTGTTACCTTGCCGGGCAGCACGTGATAACTCAGCACAGACTTGAGCTGCTCGGGATGCATGGCCAAGTCGGCGAGTGTCGTGGCAGGAATGGCCTTGAACGCCTCGTTGGACGGAGCGAACACCGTGTAGGGGATGGCGCCCCGCAGGGTTTCGGCCAAGCCGGCTTGCTGGATCAAGCTGTTCAGGGTGCTGAGCTCAGGGGTCTTGGCCGCCACATCGGCGAGCGTCGAGCCGCTGCCGCCCAAGCTGGCGCAGCCGGACAGGGCGAGCAAAGCGGTGCCGAACAGGGCCAGCAATGATTGACGTTTGTTCATCGGAAACTCCTTCAGAGCTGAGGTAGGGTGCAATGACAGCCCTTGACCGTCGGCGGGCGAGTCTCTGCAACTGATGTGACAGGCTCGTGACGTATCGATGACATGACTTGTCATCTGCGTGGCGACTGTCACAAACCACTTTTTG
The DNA here is from genome assembly GCA_041083665.1 of Leptothrix sp. (in: b-proteobacteria). GTDB lineage: Bacteria > Pseudomonadota > Gammaproteobacteria > Burkholderiales > Burkholderiaceae_C > Sphaerotilus. The sequence goes on along the minus strand of JBFPGZ010000048.1, from coordinate 31,630 downwards.
GTCACGTGTCTGTCACAAAGTGTCGTTAAAGTGCGACCGGTCGGCCATTTGTGCCGGGTAATGCACGAAAGGACAGTCATGAACATCACCAAGTTGAGCCAGGGCCTGATCGCGATGACGCTGCTGGGCGCCGCCAGTCTGGCCGTTGCTGAGGACGTGACGGGTGCGGGTGCCTCGTTTCCCGCGCCGATCTACGCGAAGTGGGCCGATGCCTACAACAAGGCGACCAGTGCTCGCATCAACTACCAGTCGGTCGGTTCGGGTGCTGGCATCAAGCAGATCAAGGCCAAGACGGTCGATTTTGGTGCCTCCGACATGCCGCTCAAGGACGACGAGCTGGCCAAGGACGGCATGATCCAGTTCCCGACCGTGATCGGCGGCGTGGTGCCGGTGGTGAACATCAAGGGCATCCAGCCGGGCCAGATCAAGCTGACCGGCGTTGTGCTGGGCGACATCTATCTGGGCAAGATCACCAAGTGGAATGATGCTGCCATTACTGCGCTGAACCCTGGCGTGGCGCTGCCGGATGCGGCCATCGCCGTGGTGCGCCGCGCCGATGGTTCGGGCACCAGCTTCATCTTCACGAACTACCTCACCAAGGTGAGCGCCGACTGGAAGAGCAAGGTCGGTGAAGGCACGGCGGTCAACTGGCCGACCGGTGCGGGTGGCAAGGGCAACGAAGGCGTTTCAGCTTTTGTGCAGCGCCTGCCGAACTCGATCGGTTATGTCGAGTACGCCTATGCCAAGCAGAACAAGATGTCGTACGTGCTGCTGAAGAACCAGGCCGGCCACTTCGTGGCTCCGGATGACGCCAACTTCAAGGCCGCTGCGGCCGGTGCCGACTGGACCAAGAGCTTCTATCAAGTGCTGACCGAGCAGCCTGGCAAGGATGCCTGGCCGCTCACCGGTGCCACCTTCATCCTGATGCACAAGCTGCAGGACAAGCCGGCCCAAGCTGGCTCGGCACTCAAGTTCTTCGACTGGGCCTATGTGAACGGCGACAAGCTGGCGGCTGAGCTGGAATATGTGTCGCTGCCGGACAGCCTGAAGGCGCTGGTTCGCAAGCAGTGGGCCGAAGTCAAGGACGGCGCTGGCAAGGCCGTGGCCTACAAGTAAGCGAAATCGGATCAAGCCCTGCTCAGCGCACGAATTGACGCCGCTGGTCAGGGCTTTTCGTATTTTGTCGCGGGGCTTGGGAAGCCCGTTGCATTGATCTGCCGGAGGGACTGTGGCCGCTACACTGCCTGCAACTACGCAGGATGCAATCAAGACGATGGAGCAGACCTCTACCGGGTCGGGCGGGCCGCGCCCGACTGTACGCGCACCTTGGGCTGATGCCCTTTTCGCCTTCTCGGCGCAGGCAGCAGCTTGGCTGACGCTGTCGTTGCTGGTCGGCATCATCCTGTCGCTGGTGGTTGGCGCGATGCCAGCGATCCGCGAATACGGGCTGTCGTTCCTCTGGCGCAGCGAGTGGGATCCGACCAAGGACAGCTTCGGCGGTCTGGTGATGATCTACGGCACGCTGATGACCTCGTTCATCGCGCTGCTGATTGCGGTGCCGGTGAGCTTCGGTATCGCGCTGTTCCTGACTGAACTCTCGCCGGGCTGGCTCAAGCGCCCGCTCGGCATCGCCATCGAGCTGCTCGCTGCGGTGCCGTCGATCGTGTACGGCATGTGGGGTCTGATGGTGTTCGGTCCGCTGCTGGCTGAATATGTGCAGCAGCCGCTGCAGAGCGCGTTTGCCGGCATCCCGGGGCTGAGCGCGCTGGTGTCCGGACCACCGGTCGGTATCGGCATCCTGTCGGCCAGCATCATCCTGGCGATCATGATCATTCCGTTCATCGCCTCGGTGATGCGCGACGTCTTCGAAGTGACGCCGACGATGCTCAAGGAGTCGGCCTACGGGCTGGGCTCGACCACCTGGGAGGTGGTCTACCGCGTCGTGCTGCCCTACACCAAGAGCGGTGTGGTCGGCGGCATCATGCTCGGTCTGGGTCGCGCTTTAGGCGAGACGATGGCGGTCACCTTCGTGATCGGCAACATGAACCAGCTCAACTCGGTGTCGCTGTTCGAGGCGGCCAACAGCATCACCTCGGCGCTGGCCAACGAGTTCGCCGAAGCAGGTGAAGGCCTGCACCAGGCCTCGCTGATCTATCTCGGCTTGGTGCTGTTCTTCATCACCTTTGTCGTGCTGGCCTGCTCCAAGGTGCTGCTGGCACAACTCAAGAAAGGCGAGGGCCGCTGAAATGACGGATGTCGCTATCTCCGCCCATCAGGCATCCCGTGTGGCGATGCACCGGCGTCGCAAGCTGGTCAATCAAGTTGCGCTGACGCTGTCGCTCGCGGCGATGGCCTTTGGCCTGGTCTGGCTGGTCTGGATTCTGGTCGAGACGGTGCGACTCGGCATCGGCGGCCTGAACCTGGCCACCTTCACCGAGATGACGCCGCCGCCGATGGCCGAGACCGGCGGCCTGGCCAACGCGATCTTCGGCTCGCTGATGATGGTCGGCTTGGCCACGCTGATCGGCACGCCGATCGGTGTGCTGGCCGGTGTCTATCTGGTCGAATACGGCCGCAGCAACTGGCTGGGCCGCGTCACGCGCTTCATCAACGACATCCTGCTGTCGGCGCCGTCGATCGTGATCGGTCTGTTCATCTACTCGGTGTGGGTGGCGCGCTTCAAGAACTTCTCGGGTTTTGCTGGCGTGCTGGCCTTGGCCCTGATCGTGATTCCGGTCGTGATCCGTACCACCGAGAACATGCTGAGCCTGGTGCCGAACGCGCTGCGCGAAGCCGCTTACGCGCTGGGCACGCCGAAGTGGAAAGTGATCATGTCGATCACGCTCAAGTCCGCTCGCGCTGGCGTGCTGACCGGCGTGCTGCTGGCCATCGCACGCATCTCCGGCGAAACCGCGCCGCTGCTGTTCACGGCGCTCTCCAACCAGTTCTGGACCAGCAACCTGAACGAGCCGATGTCCAGCCTGCCCGTGACGATCTTCAAGTTCGCCATGAGCCCGTATGAGAACTGGCAGAAGCTGGCCTGGGCCGGGGTGTTCCTGATCACGATGGGCGTGCTCGGACTCAACATCGTCGCGCGCACCTTCCTGCGCAACAAGCATTGATATCGCCGAGGAATCGCTTCATGGACGCCAAGGTTCACATCCCCACCGCCGAAAAGATCAAGCTTTCGGTGCGCAATCTGAATTTCTATTACGGCCATTTCCACGCGTTGAAGAACATCAACCTGGAAATCCCGGAAAAGAAGGTCACCGCCTTCATCGGTCCGTCGGGCTGCGGCAAGTCGACCTTGCTGCGCACCTTCAACCGCATGTTCGAGCTCTACCCCGAGCAGCGCGCCGAAGGCGAGATCCAGCTCGACGGCGAGAACATCCTCAAGAGCAAGGAAGACATCTCGCTGATCCGCGCCAAGGTCGGCATGGTGTTCCAGAAGCCGACGCCGTTCCCGATGTCGATCTACGACAACATCGCCTTCGGTGTGAAGCTGTTCGAGAGCCTGCCGCGCGTCGAGATGGACGAGCGGGTCGAATGGGCACTCAAGAAGGCGGCGCTCTGGAACGAGGTCAAGGACAAGCTGGATCAGAGCGGCTCGGGCCTGTCGGGCGGCCAGCAGCAGCGCCTGTGCATCGCGCGCGGCATTGCGATCAAGCCGGAAGTGCTGCTGCTCGACGAGCCCTGCTCGGCGCTCGACCCGATCTCGACCGGCAAGATCGAGGAGCTGATCCACGAGCTCAAGAGCGACTACACGGTCGTGATCGTGACGCACAACATGCAGCAGGCGGCGCGCAGCTCCGACTACACCGCCTACATGTACCTGGGCGACCTGATCGAGTTCGGACCGACTTCGGATCTGTTCATGAAGCCGACCAAGAAAGAGACCGAGGACTACATCACCGGCCGCTTCGGCTGAGTGAACCCCGTCCCGATCTACATGCCAGCGCCTACAAGGAATACGCGATGAGCGACAAGCATCTGTCCACCCAATTCGACAGCGAACTGAGCGGCATTTCCACCCGGGTGCTCGAAATGGGTGGCCTGGTTGAATCACAGGTCGCGCAGTCGATCTACGCGCTGGTCAACTTCAGCAACGAGACAGCGGCCCAGGTGATCCAGACCGAAGAGCGCGTCAATCAGATGGAGATGGACATCGACCGCGATCTGTCCTCCATCATTGCGCGACGTCAGCCGACCGCCCGCGATCTGCGTCTGCTGATCGCGATTTCCAAGACGATCGGCAATCTGGAGCGGGTCGGCGACGAAGCCGCGCGCATCGCGCGCACGGTGCAGCGTCTGGTCAACACCGGCGTGTCGAGCCGGCTGCGCCTGCCGGTGAGTGACGTGTCGTTCGAGGCCAGCCTGGCCACCGCATCGCTGCGCCGCTCGCTCGACGCCTTCGCGCGACTCGACACCCAGCAAGCCATCCAGGTCATCAAGGAAGACAACGCCATCGATGCCGAGTTCGACGGCCTGATGCGCAAGCTCATCACCTACATGATGGAAGACCCGCGCACCATCTCGGCCTCGATCGATCTGATCTTTGTGGCCAAGGCGATCGAGCGGGTCGGCGATCACGCCAAGAACATGGCCGAGCAGACGATCTACATCGTCAAGGGCACCGACGTACGGCACAACACGCCGGACGAGGTCGAGTCGCTGGTCAAGTGACCCAAGCAGCAGGGACGTATCCATGAGCCGAGTGCTCGTCGTTGAAGACGAATCCGCCATCGCCGAGCTGGTGGCGATCAACCTGCGGCACGCCGGCTTCGAGGTCACGCTGGCGGCCAGCGCCGAGCAGGCACTCGCGGCAGTCGATGCCGTGCTGCCCGACCTGGTGCTGCTCGACTGGATGCTGCCAGGGCAGTCGGGTCTGTCGCTGGCGCGGCAGTGGCGTGCGGCCACCCGCACCAAGGAGCTGCCGATCATCATGCTGACCGCGCGCGCCGAGGAGCCCGACAAGGTCGCTGGTTTGGATGCGGGGGCCGACGACTATCTGACCAAGCCGTTTTCGACCGGTGAGCTGCTGGCGCGCATTCGCGCCGTGCTGCGCCGCCGCGCGCCCGAGGCGCTCGACAGTGCGGTCGAAATCGCCGCTCTGCGGCTGGATCCGGCCACCCGGCGCGTCACGGCCGGCAGCACTGAGGTCAAGCTCGGGCCGACCGAGTTTCGCCTGCTGCACTTCTTCATGGTGCATCCCGAACGGGTGCACAGCCGGGCGCAGCTGCTTGATCGGGTCTGGGGTGATCACGTCTTCATTGAAGAGCGCACCGTCGACGTGCACGTCAAGCGCCTGCGCGAGGCGCTTGCGCCGGTGCAGTGCTCGCAGTTGGTCGAAACCGTCCGAGGGGCCGGCTATCGAATGACCCGCACGGCAGCACTGCAATGAATCTCCATCTGGTCCGGCTGCTGTTTGCGGTGCTCATGATGACCGTGCTGGCCCTGGCCGGTTATCTGATCGGCCACCAGCTGGGGTCGGGCGCCTGGGGAGCCTGGATCGGCGCCTGCCTCGGGGTGATGGTGCCGATCCTGCGCGACATGGTGCGCAGCGAACGCCTGATGCGCTGGCTGCGTGACGTGCATTCAAGCGCCGTCACCGCCGAGGCGGCGCCGCGTGATCGGGGCGTCTGGGGCGAGCTCGGTTACCGTATCGAACGCAGCCTGCGCCAGCGCGAGGCGCTGCTGAAACACGAGCAAAGTCGGCTGGACCAGTTTCTCTCGGCCATCGACGTTTCACCGAACGGCGTGCTGCTGCTCGATGCCGACTTTCACATCGTCTGGTGCAACGCGGCGGCGGCCGATCATTTTTTTCTGGATCCGGTGCGCGATCTGCAGCAGCGGGTCACCAATCTGCTGCGGGCACCGGCCTTTGTCGCCTACTTGCAGGGCAATGACTATCGTGAGCCGCTGGCGATGCTGGCGCCCAGTGGTGGCTTGCACCTGACGGTGCTGATCCGCGCCTATGGCGATGGCATGCGCCTGGTGCTGTCGCAGGACGTCACCGAGCGGCTGCGCGCCGAGTCGATGCGGCGCGACTTCGTTGCCAATGTCTCGCACGAGATCCGCACGCCGATCACGGTGCTGGCCGGCTTTGTCGAAACCCTGGCCAACCTGCCGCTCACCGAGGCTGAACGCCATCGCGTCCTGACCCTGATGGAGCAGCAGACCCGGCGTGTGCAGACCCTGGTGGCGGATCTGCTGACGCTGGCGCAGCTGGAAGGCAGCCCGCGTCCCACCGCCGATCGCTGGGTGCCAGTGGCCGAGTTGCTGGAGCAGGTCGAAACCGAGGCACGCGGCCTGTCGAACGGGCGCCACGAGTTGCTGTTCCCAGACATCGAGCACGCGCCGCTGGATACCTTGCAACTGGCCGGACACCAGACCGAGCTGCTGTCGGCGCTGGCCAATCTGGTCAGCAATGCGGTGCGTTACACGCCTGCGGGCGGGCAGGTCGAGGTGGCGGGCAGTGTGCGCGGCGATGGCCGGTTCGAGTTCTTGGTGCGTGATTCCGGCATCGGCATCGGCCGCGAGCATCTGCCGCGCCTGACCGAACGCTTCTACCGGGTCGACGGCAGCCGCTCACGCGAAACCGGCGGCACCGGGTTGGGCCTGTCGATCGTCAAGCATGTGGTGCAGCGCCACGGCGGCGAGCTGCAGATCGACAGCGAGCCCGGCAAGGGCTCGTGTTTCCGGTTGGTGTTTCCGAGCGTGCGGGTCCGGCAGCCGATCCAGGCCATGTCGGAGGCCTGACGCACCGACGTACCGCTCAGTGCGGAGCGTCGGCGGGCCACGGCGGTCACTTGCGGCGATAGATCAGCATTGATTCATCGCGGTCGGTCGGTCGGCGCTCGCGGCGCACCAGTTCCCAGCCGGGTGGCGTGTCCAGCGTTTGCGCAAACGGCAGACTCACCAGCATCCAGCGGCAGGCTCGCTCGTCATAGGTGGTTTCGACCTGCCAGCCGCCCAGCACTTCCAGTGCGGCCAGTTGGGCGCGCGACAGGTTGCGGGCGTGGATGCAGTCTTTCACTGGCACATGGCGGGCGATGCGTGCCACCAGCGGCCGATAGCTGCGCGCGTGGTCGAGCACCGGCAGCCACAAGCTCATCAGCAGCAGCCAGTTGAGCGCCACGCCGCCGGCCGGCAGCACCAGGCTTTTCCAGAGCGCATCGCGGTGCCGCCCGGTGCGCCAGCGCACCAGCCACAGCCAGGCCAGCGTGCCGATCAGCGCGGCAAGCAACGCCAGCGGGTTGAAGTGCGAGACAAACTCGGGCGCCAAGCGGGCCACGTTGGCGGCGGGCTGCGCCGGCACGCCGGTCTGGATCGCGGCGTAGATGACCCAGACCGTCAGGGCGCAGATGCTGAAGAAGAAGACCGAGAACCAGTCGATCGCGGCGCTGACACTGCGTTTCAGGGTCGGCAGTGCAAAGGCCGCCAGTGTTGCCAGACCGGGCAGTGCCAGCATCAGCGCGCGGTCGGACGCACCCATCGCGATGCTGGAGCCGAGGGCCACCAGCACGGTCGAGAGCGGCACCGCGATGTGTCGATGCAACAGATGGGCGCGCCAGCGCCACAGTGTCCAGCCCGCCAGTGGCCAGACCGGCCAGGCGAACCAGACCAGCAGCTGCAGCATGTCGAAGCGCGAGTCCGGGGCGGCGATGCGCCAGGCCCAGCTGTCCAGCAAGCTGGCGAGCGCGGCACTGAGCACACCGGACAAGACGATCCAGCGCAGATGCTGGCGCGCTGCGGCATAGCTGGAGCGATGCACCACCAGCGCGCCCGTCAGCGACAGCAGCACGGCGGTGGTCGGAGCACCGCTGAGCGCCATGATCGGCAAGGCCAGTAGAGTGGCGAGCGCGGCGCGGTGGCGTTGATACGGACTGGCCGCCATGCCGTAGAGATGCAGGCCGACGGCGGCCAGCTGCAGCAGTTCCGGGGTGATTTCGTGGCCAAGTTGCAGCAGGCCGAGCGCGGCGATCAGGGCCAGCACCGAGGCATCCGCGATGGCGCAGGCGTAATCGACCGGCTGGGCTTCGCCACCAAACGCAAACGCCAACGGTTGCGCCGCATCGGTGCAGGCCAGGTGATAGCTGACGTACCAAAGCATGACCAGCAGCGCAGCCAGCAGCAGACCAAACGGCAGCCGGGCGGCCAGCAGGGGATCGATCCAAGGTGTGAGTGCCTGGATGCTCCAGGCGCCGAGCCAATAAGGCAGCAGGCCGTTGTCGGTCGTCAGGCCGGCAATGGCGGGCGTCATCCAGGGCGCTTCACCACGCACCAGGCTCATCATGTAGCCGAGCGCGGTGATGTCGGCGTTCTTCCACGGGTCGCGCCCGAAGATGCCGGGCAACACGTAGGCGGCGCAGAAAAGCAGCAGGGCCGCACGGGGCAGGCGCCGCACCGCATGCTGGGAAACGAGAGCCGGGTTCGGTGTGGTCACGGGTGCTGTTCAGTCAAAAAAAAGGCAGCCGATGGGCTGCCTTCTTGTTCCTGCAGTCGGCTTACTTCTTGATGCCGATGCGCGCAAACTTGTTGCGGAACTTCTCGACACGACCGCCCAGGCTGTCGATGCTCTTTTGCGTGCCGGTATAGAACGGATGCGATTCGCTGGTGGTTTCCAGCTTGAACAGCGGCAGCTCGCGACCGTCGTCCAGCTTGATCATTTCCTTGGTCGGCGCGCACGAACGCGTCACGAACTTGAAGCCGTTGGACAAGTCCACGAAGCAGACTTCGCGGTAATTGGGGTGAATGCCGTCTTTCATGCGAACCTCGCTGTGATGCCGGCAGCCACGCTGCACCATGCAGCCGCACTTTCCGACAGCGGAAAACCTTGGATTATAGCTTTTAGCCGCCTCTTCGCATCAAGTCGAAGAAGTCGATGTTGCTCTTGGTGGCCTTCATCTTGGCGAGGATGAACTCCATCGCCTCGATTTCGTCCATCGGATAGAGCAGCTTGCGCAGGATCCAGGTCTTTTGCAGGATCTCGGGCTTGAGCAGCAGCTCCTCGCGACGCGTGCCGGACTTGTTGAGCAGGATCGACGGGTAGACGCGCTTCTCGGCCATGCGACGGTCCAGATGGATTTCGCAGTTGCCGGTGCCCTTGAATTCCTCGTAGATCACCTCGTCCATGCGGCTGCCGGTATCGACCAGCGCGGTGCCGATGATGGTCAGCGAGCCGCCTTCCTCGATGTTGCGGGCCGCGCCGAAGAAGCGCTTGGGCCGTTGCAGCGCGTTGGCGTCCACGCCGCCGGTGAGCACCTTGCCGGAAGAGGGCAGCACGTTGTTGTAGGCGCGTGCTAGTCGGGTGATCGAGTCGAGCAGGATGATGACGTCCTTCTTCATCTCGACCAGGCGCTTGGCGCGCTCGATCACCATCTCGGCGACCTGCACGTGGCGCGCGGCCGGCTCGTCGAAGGTCGAGCTGATGACCTCGCCGCGCACGGTGCGCTGCATTTCGGTCACTTCCTCGGGGCGCTCGTCGACCAGCAGCACGATCAGGTGCACGTCGGGGTGGTTCGCCACCAGCGCGTGCGCGAGGTGCTGCATCATCACCGTCTTGCCGCTCTTGGGCGCGGAGACGAGCAGGGCGCGCTGGCCTTTGCCGATCGGCGCGATCAAGTCGATGATGCGGCTGGTGATGTTCTCTTCACCCTTGATGTCACGCTCAAGCTTGAACGCCTCTTTGGGGAAAAGCGGCGTCAGGTTCTCGAACATGATCTTGTGCTTGCTCTCCTCGGGGGTGAGACCGTTGACACGGTCCACCTTGACGAGCGCGAAGTAGCGCTCGCCGTCCTTGGGAACGCGCACTTCGCCTTCGATCATGTCGCCGGTGTGCAGGTTGAAGCGGCGGATCTGGCTGGGCGAGAGATAGATGTCGTCGGTGCTGGCCAGGAAGCTGGTGTCGGGTGAGCGCAGGAAGCCGAAGCCGTCAGGCAACACCTCGAGTACGCCATCGCCGAAGATCTGCTCGCCCTGTCGGGCGCGCTTCTTCATGATCGCGAACATCAGCTCCTGCTTGCGCAGGCGGCCGGTGTTTTCGATCTCCAGCGTCTCGGCCATCTGGACCAGCGCCGAGATGTGTTGGGCCTTGAGTTCGGAAAGATGCATGGGGACGGGACTGTGGAGTCAAGCATGCACGCTGCCAGTCGTGCAAACCAGGGGGGATCGGTCCATCCTTGGGTGCTCGCCTTGGCAAACACATGCTCAGGCCTGCTGGGCCGGAACAACGCAAGATCAACGCGGGGGAGATGGAGCCGACGCTGCACGCCGGAAGCAAACCGGGGACGATCTGCTGGAGAAAGGCGACGCGCAGTGGCGTTCAATGCGGCTGATCGGGTTCCCGACCAGCACTATTGTGATTATAGATGGCTGTCGAGGAATTGCGTCAACTGCGTCTTGTTCATCGCACCCACTTGCGTGGCTGCCAGTTCACCATTCTTGAACAGCATCAGCGTTGGAATGCCACGAATGCCGAATTTGCCCGGCACTGTGCGGTTTTCGTCCACATTCATCTTGGTGACTTGCAAGCGAGCACCGTAGTGCTTGGCAAGGTCATCCAGGATGGGGGCAATCTGCTTGCAGGGGCCGCACCATTCGGCCCAGTAGTCCACCAGGACGGGTTTGTCGGCCTTCAGGACGTCGCTGTCGAACGACGCATCGGTGATGTGTTTGATGAGATCGCTGCTCATGGCATGTTCCGTTGAAGTGCCCGTTTCATGTTGCTGGGGCACGATGAATCATTTTCGCACGAAGCACATCAGTGCGCGTCAGGTGTGGCGAATCAAGGTCTGGCGGCACTGCTCCGAGGGGGCCGACAAGCGGATCAATCGGCAGCAGTTTGCCGCTCAACTCGGGGCATCGGATCGGTGCTGCTTGAGTTGCAATCGCAGGGGTCCACTCAACGATTGAACCGTTCGACCGTATGGCCACATCGCTTGCCAGTGCTGCTGCACCGCTTGCCACGGATCGTGCATCCGCAGCCGGTGTGCGTCGGTTCGGGCCGTTCGTGCTGCGGCGTTTGCTGGGCAAGAGCTCGCTGACGATGGCCTGGCTGGCGTACGACCAGCGCGTGCAGCTGGAGGTGATGCTGATGCTGCCTCGCGCGGCCATCGGCGATGCGGCCGAAGTTGCCAAATGGCTCGACGCCGCGCGCCGTATGGCCCGGTTGCAGCATCCGCAGTTGGCCCCCGTGCTGGACCTGGGCGCGTACGAGGCGTGGCCTTATGTCGTCTGTGAACGCCCTGACGGTGCGGTGACGCTGGCCGAATGGATGGCCGCCCGTCCGAGCACCGAACCCTGTGATGTGGCGCAGTGGTGTGCCGATGCGCTGGAGGGGTTGGCGTACGTGCATGAGGCCGGCATGTCACATGGTGATATCGGTTTGCACAGTCTGATGCTCGACAAATCTGGCCATGTCCAGGTCTGGGGGCAGGGCTTGATTCATGGCTGTGCTGCCGTTGATGGCGATCCTGCCGACGCGCAGCAGCGCCAGCACCAGCGTGCCGATGCCGAGCGTGATGTGCTCGCCATGGGGCTGGTCATGCACGGCGTGCTGGCGCATGCGCCGGCACTCGGCGAGCCCGATCTGCCCGCCGCTATGGGCCGTCTGGAGCGCGACATCTTGCGCTTGCCCTGGGATTTGCCGCAACCGGTGCCTGAAGCGCTGCGGGCCATCGTCAATCGGGCCACCGACCGGCATCCGCAGCGGCGCTATCTGAATGCCCGCAGTCTGCTGCGGGCCTTGCAGGGGTGGCGGCAGGTGCACGGCGCGCAGGAACAGGGCGGCGCGCTGGCCTTGCTGGTTGACCGCCTGCCGCAACTCGGGCATTTGCCGGCGCGGCCGGGTCTGGCACAACGCGTCAAGCAACTGGCGGGCATGGAGCAGCAGCCGCTCGAACAAATCGTCGATCTGGTGCTGCAAGACCCGGCCCTGTCGTTCGAGCTGCTGCGGGTGGTCAATTCAGCCCAGTTCGGTGCTCACCAGGATGGGTCGGTCGGCACGGTGCGACGGGCCATGCAGTTGATCGGTGTGCAAGGCGTGCGCCGTGCTGCGAGTGCTTTGCGGGCCTGGCCCGGGCCCTTGCGCGGCGGACAGGTGCAGCGATTGGAGCGTGCCCTGCAACGGGCCTGTCTGGCGGGCCATGCGGCCGAGCTGCTGACTCCGGCGGGCATCGAGCCTGAAGGCTGTCTGCTGGCGGCGCAGTTGCAGCACCTCGGCCGCTTGCTGGTGCTCTATCACTTCCCGGACGATGCCGTGCAGATGCAGGGCTTGATGTCGCCAGCGCCTGGTCCGGGCGCTGAGGCTGCTGTGGTGCCCGGCATGACCGAAAGTGCGGCGGCAATGGCCGTTCTCGGCGTGGATCTGCGCGGGCTGGCGACGGCCGTGGTGCGCCACTGGGGCCTGGATGCCGGCATGCAGGCCATGATCTGTCCGCTGCCGCGCGACAAGGTCGTCTACAGCCCCAAGACCGTCGAGGGCTGGATCGGCTTGATCGCCAGCTGCGCCAACGAGTTGGTCGATACCAGCATGATGCCGACCACCATTCGAGCTCAGGCGCAGGCCCGGGTGACAAGCCGTTATGCCAAGACCCTGGGCTACAGCGCCGAAGACCTGGCCTCGGTTTTGCTCGACGCCCGCACCCGGCTGGCCGCACACCTGGCCGTGTCCGCTGACCGGCCGTAGCCATGGCCAGCCGCGCGTTCAGTTCACCGGCCTGCTGCTCAGGCTCACGGCCGATTGCACCCGCAGGCGCAACGCCGAGATGTGGCTGCGCAACGCGTACAGCTCGTCGGCGTACGAGAGCGGCACCGGCAGCTTGGCGACCCGCTCGTCGATGCGGCCGAGCTCTTCAAGCAACTCGACCGGATCACGCTTGCCGTCGTTGAACTCGACTTCAAGCTGGCGCAGGATGCCGTACCACTTGAAGATGCGCGAGCGCACCTTGAAGGTGTAGAGCGGCGGTACCACTCTTGAGAGCGGAATCAGCAGCGCCGCGATCGAGATCACCACCACCCACATGCGATCGAGCAGATTGACAGCCCAGAACGGCAGCCAGCGCTGCATTAGGCTCGGGCCGGAGCGGTAGAAGCGCGCTGCCTCATCGGCGAGCGGATATTCCCCCGACGAGGCATGCGGAAACTCGCCCTTGTGCTGGAACCAGTTCGCCGTGCCGTGAATGCGCTGCGCTGCCTGCACCAGCAGATGCTGCAGCGCCGGGTGGGTGCTTTTGCGCACCACCAGCGTGGCGGTGGAGGCCACCAGCCGCACATCCTGGCCCGGCAGATCCTTGGCCAGATTGACCACACCGCGCGGCAGCAGCACCGGGCTGACCTGCGGCACGCGCCGGGAGTAGGCATCGGCCTGCGCGAAGTCGAGCAGCCGGATGCCGGGCGTGATCAGCAGCATCTGCACCAGCGGCGACTCGGGCGCCGAGACAAAGGCCAGCGCGTCGATCTTGCCGTCCAGCAGCGCCACCACCGCCGGTGTCGGCTCCAGCCGGCCGAGCTGCAGCTCGTTGGGCTCCACGCCGTTGGCGGCCAGCAGGCGGCGCATCAGGTTGGTGACACCGCTGCCCTCGTGGCCGATGTTGAGCCGCCAGCCGGCCAGCTGCGACAGGCTGTCGAGCGTCGGGCGCTTGAGCCGCTGGCGCGCGGTGGCCTCGCGGTAGAACACCCAGACCGGTTCGCGAAACAGGCTGCCCAGGCTGTACAGGCCCAGGTCGGGCGGCTCCTTGTCTTCACTGTCAGTCTCGGACTGCAGGTTGCTGTCGATCTCGTCGGCGCCGCCCTGGATGAAGGCCGCATCCACCTCGCCGGCCTGCAGCAGCGTCAGGTTCTCCTGCGAGCCGCGCGTTGGATGCAGCTGCACGTCGATGCCGTAGGGCTTGAGCGCCTGCGCGTAACGCCGGCCGAACTCGGCGTAGGCCCCTTGCGCCGGCCCGGTGGCCAGCGTCATGTGCTTGGGCGGGGTGGGGTCGAGAATCCAGTAGGCCAGCGCGATCAGCCCCAGCCCCAGCAGCAGCACCGGGCCGGCGGTCACCAGCAGATCGCGCATCGAAAGCAGCGTGTTGCGCAAACGTTCCATCTTTCTTTCTGAGTCTCAATTCGGGGCAGGGCGCCATTGTGCGATGCGGCATGGCACAAAGCTGTGACCAGACGTCGGCTGGGCTGGGCATGAGCATGGTCACCGGCAGGCAGGCACCCGATCCCCGGGGCGGTTCACTCCGCCTGACTGATCAGATCAAAACGGTCCAGGTTCATCACCTTGCTCCAGGCGGCCACGAAGTCGCGTACGAACATGTCCTGCGCATCGCGGCTGGCGTAGACCTCCGCCACGGCGCGCAGCTGGGCGTTCGAGCCGAAGACCAGATCGACGACGGTGCCGGTCCACTTCGGCTCAGCCGTGGCGCGGTCGCGCCCTTCCAGCACGCCGGCCGTGCTGACCGACTTCTGCCACCGGGTGCCCATGTCGAGCAGGTTGACGAAGAAGTCGTTCGTCAGCGTCTCGGGGCGGCGGGTGAACACGCCGTGCGCGGTGTGGCCGGCGTTGGCGTTCAGGGCGCGCAGGCCGCCGATCAGCACCGTCATCTCGGGGGCCGTCAGGGTGAGTTGCTGGGCCTTGTCGATCAGCAACTCGGCTGCAGAGTCTTCCTGCCCCGGGCAGACGTGGTTGCGAAAGCCGTCGGCCAGTGGCTCCAGCACCGCGAAGGCCGCCACATCGGTCTGTTCCTGCGTGGCGTCGGTGCGGCCCGGCGCAAAGGGCACCGTCACGTCGTGGCCGGCCTTGCGGGCGGCGGCCTCGACCGCGGCGCCGCCGCCCAGCACGATCAGGTCGGCCAGTGAGACCTGCTTGCCGCTGGTCTGTGCGCCGTTGAAGGCCGATCGGACCCGCTCCAGCGTCTGCAGCACCTCGGCCAGCTCGGCTGGCTGGTTGACGGCCCAGCCGTTCTGCGGCGCGAGGCGGATGCGCGCACCATTGGCGCCGCCGCGCTTGTCGCTGCCACGGAAGGTGGCCGCCGAAGCCCAGGCGGTCGTGACCAGTTGCGCGGTGCTCAGGCCGCAGGCCAGCAGCTGCGCCTTCAGCGCGGCGATGTCCTGAGCGTCGATCAGCGCGTGGTCCACGGCCGGCACCGGGTCTTGCCACAGCAGCGCTTCTTTCGGCACCAGCGGGCCGAGGTAGCGCGCCAGCGGCCCCATGTCGCGGTGCGTCAGCTTGAACCAGGCGCGCGCAAAGGCGTCGGCGAACTGCTCCGGATGCGCCAGGAAGCGCCGCGAGATCGGCGCGTAGATCGGGTCGAAGCGCAGCGACAGGTCGGTGGTCAGCATGGTCGGCACGAGCTTCCTGGTGGCGTCGTGCGCGTGCGGGATGGTCGCGTCGGCGCCCTTGGCGACCCACTGGTGTGCGCCGGCCGGGCTCTTCGTCAGCTCCCACTCGAAGCCGAACAGGTTCTCGAAGAAGTTGTTGCTCCACCGCGTCGGCGTGGTGGTCCAGGTCACTTCCAGGCCGCTGCTGATCGCATCGCCGCCCGTGCCGGTGCCGAAGCTGCTGGCCCAGCCGAAACCCTGCGCCTCGATGCCGGCCGCTTCCGGCACGGCGCCGACGTGCTTGGTATCGCCTGCGCCGTGTGTCTTGCCAAAGGTGTGACCGCCGGCGATGAGCGCGACCGTTTCCTCGTCGTCCATCGCCATGCGGGCAAAGGTCTCGCGGATGTCGTGCGCGGCAGCGAGCGGGTCGGGGTTGCCGTTCGGGCCTTCCGGGTTGACGTAGATCAGGCCCATCTGCACGGCGGCGAGCGGGTTGTCCAGCTCGCGCTCGCCGGTGTGGCGCTGGTCCGCCAGCCAGGTCTTCTCAGTGCCCCAGTAGACGTCTTGTTCGGGTTCCCAGATGTCGGCGCGGCCGCCGCCGAACCCGAAGGTCTTGAAGCCCATCGATTCCAGCGCGACGTTGCCGGCCAGGATCATCAGATCGGCCCACGAGATCTTGCGGCCGTACTTCTGCTTGATCGGCCAGAGCAGCCGGCGTGCCTTGTCGAGGTTGACGTTGTCGGGCCAGCTGTTCAGCGGCGCGAAACGCTGGCTGCCCGAGCCGGCGCCGCCGCGACCATCGTGGGTACGGTAGGTGCCAGCGCTGTGCCAGGCCATGCGGATGAACAGCGGGCCGTAGTGGCCGAAGTCGGCCGGCCACCAGTCCTGCGAGTCGGTCATCAGGGCGTGCAGATCCTGCACCACGGCGTTCAGGTCCAGGCTCTTGAACGCCTCGGCGTAGTTGAACGCCTCGCCCATCGGATTCGATTTGGCCGAGTGCTGGTGCAGGATACCAAGCTTGAGCTGCTCGGGCCACCAGTCGGCATTCGAGGGCGCGCCCGCCGTGACGTGTTTCTGGACATGGAACGGGCACTTGGATTCGGTGCTCATGAGGCTCTCCTTTGTGGGGGGCAACTGACGGACTGACAGCGTCACTGTAGGTTTGGTGCCGTCATTGATCAATTTGACTCTTGCAATGCCTTTGATAGGCAATGGCATCAGGCCCGCTAGATCATCACAAAGCCTTGCGCCCGGCCGCCAGCAAAGGATTCGTGATAGAGCCAGATACTGCCGCATGCCGAGCCATGACAGACATCGGAATGCTCCGGTATGGCCAAGTGGTGTTCGACGCCTGATCAGCCTGCCCATCGGCACAGCCAGCAAATGTGACTTTGTTCACTATAAATGCATCCGCGACTGCATATTCTTGCTGAACGGATCGTCAGCTAATGCATTAAAAAAACGAAACCACCTCAACTGTCAATACTGTTGGCCAGGTTGGCCAGCGTACACGCTGCTGAAATCATTTCTGCGTGGAGGTCGAGATGCCCGATCCTAGAGCAAAGTCCACCGAATTCTAAGAAACTCGTGTATCTGATTGGCCAGAGCGGCCCATATATTGGGCTGCTTGATATTTATTTGGCCAATAGAATCTCGCTTCGCAGGAGGAGTATTCCATGCTTCGTTCCATCGTTCAGGCGTGCCTGAAATTGAGATTCGCGGTCACCATACTGGCGGCTGGGTTTCTGGTGTTCGGGGTTGCAAGACTTGGTGATGCGCCAGTCGACGTTCTTCCCGAGTTTTCTCTACCCTATGTAGAGATACAGACGGAAGCCCTTGGCTTGTCTGCCGAGGAAGTCGAGCAGTTGGTGACTCTGGGGATGGAGCAGGATCTGCTCAACGGTATACCGTGGGTGCAGAGCATTCGCTCCGAATCGCTGCCCGGACTCTCATCGGTCGTCATGGTGTTCAAGCCGGGCACTGACCTCATGCGTGCGCGGCAAATGGTAGCTGAGCGCATGAGCCAAGCCTACATGCTGCCGCACGTGTCCAAGCCGCCGGTCATGATTCAGCCGCGGTCGGCGACCAGCCGAGTCATGATCGTCGGCCTTTCGTCGCAATCTCTGTCTCCCATTCAGATGTCCACCTTGGCGCGCTGGACGGTGGTGCCGCGTCTCAAGGGCGTTCCTGGTGTGGCGAACGTCGCCATCTGGGGCCAGCGTGACCGCCAGTTGCAGGTCCGGGTTGATCCGGCCAAACTGCAGGGCAATGGGGTATCGCTGCTCAAGGTGCTCGAAACCACCGGCAACGCGCTCTGGTCATCGACGCTGTCCTTCGTCGAGGCCTCGACACCCGGTTCCGGCGGCTTCATCGACACGCACAACCAGCGGCTCGGTATCCGGCATATCTTCCCCATCGTTTCAGCAGAGGGTCTGGCGCAAGTTCCGATCGAAGGATCTGGCAAGCGGCTCGGGGACGTCGCCAGCGTGGTCGAAGATCACCAGCCATTGATCGGCGACGCCATCACCAGAGAAGGCGGCGGATTGCTGCTCGTCATCGAAAAATTCCCGGCCGCCAATACCCTGGAAGTGACACAGGACGTCGAGGAAGCGCTGAATGAACTGCTTCCCGGTCTGCCGGGCATGCAGGTCGACAGCAAGGTTTATCGCCCGGCCGATTTCATCGAACAGGCGATCGGCAATCTCGGTGTCGCGGTGTCGATCGGTCTGGTGCTGGCGCTGGTGCTGCTGTTCCTGTTCTTCGCGGATTGGCGCACCACGCTGATCAGCTTCATCGCCGTGCCGCTGTCGATCGTTGCCGCCGGGCTGGTGCTGGAACTGACCGGCGCCACCATCAACGCGATCGTCCTGGCCGGGTTTGCGATTGCGGTCGGCATCATCGTCTACGACGCCGTATTCGATGTCGACAACATCGTGCGAAGGCTGCACGAAAGCCGTAGCGCCGGCCGCACCGACTCGACGGCGCACATCATCCTGCAGGCCTCGCTCGAGTCGCGCAGTTCGCTCGTCTTCGGCACCCTGATCCTGTTGCTCACGATGGCACCGATCCTCTGGATGGGCGGTGCGTCCGGGGCCTTCTACCGGCCGCTGGCAATCTCGTACGGATTGGCCATCCTGGCGTCGATGCTGGTGGCGTGGACCGTCACTCCGGCGCTTTGCATGATTCTGCTCAGCGCTGCCACCGGCGAGCGGCGCACGCCAGCGCTCGTCACTTCGCTTGGCCGGTCGTACGACGCTGCGGTGGGCCGCATGCTTGGCAAGAGCGGTCTGGCCTTGGTTGGCGTCGTCTTGCTCACGGCGATCACGGTCGTGCTGCTGCCCATGCTCAACCGCTCACTGGTGCCCAACTTCAAGGAAACCAGTCTGGTGATCGACCTGAGCTCGATGCGCGGAACGTCGCAACCCGAAATGACGCGCATCTCGGGCCGGGTGCGCGACGAGTTGAAGTCGATCCATGGGGTTCACGACGTCAACGCGCACATCGGTCGAGCCGTCCTGGGCGACCGGGCTGTCGATGTGCACTCGGCGCAACTCTGGGTCAGCCTGGATGGCGGCGCGGGGTATGACCAGACTGCGGCGGCCATCCAGCATGTGCTCGACGGCTACCCCGGCGTCAACCACAAGGTGCACACCTACCTCAGAGGCATCAGCGAGGACGTGGTGCCATCGGCCGATGACAAGGTCATCGTCCGCGTCTACGGCGAGACCGAGGCCGGCTTGCGTGAACACGCCGAACAGGTGCGCAAGGCAATTGCCGGCGTCTCCGGTGTCACGGAAACCAGGACCAAGTTGCCGGCGCAGCAAGCCGCGATCGAGGTCCAGGTCGATATCGCTGCCGCACAGCGCCACGGCCTCAAGCCAGGCGACGTGCGGCGCGCGGCAGCGACGCTGATGTCCGGCCTGGTGGTGGGCAATCTGTACGAAGAGCAGAAGATCTTCGAAGTGGTGGTCTGGAGCGGCCCCGAAACGCGCCACAGCGTGACCAGTGTCGGCAATCTGATGATCGACACCCCGGCGGGCAGTCGTGTGCGCCTGGGCGATGTGGCGCAAGTGCGCATCGTTCCGGCCTCGGCGGTGATCCGCCACGACGCGGTCAAGCGCTACATCGACGTGGCAGCCGATGTGGAACAACGCAACCTGGCCGCTGTCGCTGGCGATATTTCGCACAAGCTGCACGAGCTCCAGTTCCCGCTCGAATATCACGCCGAGGTGCTCGGAGACTATGCGGCCTCACACGCGGAGCGCGCTCAGCTGCTCAGCATCGTCGCCGCAGCGGCCATCGGCGTCTTCATCCTGTTTCAGGCGACCTTCGGCAGCTGGCGCTTGGCGGCGCTGGCGCTGCTCACCTTGCCGGCGGCGCTGTCCGGTGGCGTCGTCGCGGCCTTGCTGACACACATTGATCTGTCGATCGGTTCACTCGCCGGGCTGCTTTGCGTGTTCGGTATCGCCGTGTACAACAAGGTCGCACTGATCAGGCGTTACCAGCAACTTGAACGTGATGAGGGAGAGCCCTTCGGGCTGGCGCTGGTTGCACGCGGGTCGCGCGAAAAGTTCCCGCCCATTCTGCTGATCTGCCTGGTCGCTGCCGCAGTCGTTGCTCCCGCGCTGCTTCTGGGTGATGTGCCCGGATTGGAAATCATCCGACCGATGGCAATCGTCACGATCGCGGGGCTGATCACGACCGCACTGCTGGACCTGTTCCTGAATCCGGCCCTCTTCCTGCACCTTGGGGTTCGCTCCGCGCACGAAATCGACCCGATCCTGGACGCCGCCCCGGCTGACCTGATTCTCAGCAGCGCACCGGCAAACGCTGCCGCGAGCGACTGATGGCGACCAATCGCCACCATTCTGCCGAGCCCTCGAACACCGTCAGGAGAACGTCA
Organism: Leptothrix sp. (in: b-proteobacteria); assembly: GCA_041083665.1. Lineage (GTDB taxonomy): Bacteria > Pseudomonadota > Gammaproteobacteria > Burkholderiales > Burkholderiaceae_C > Sphaerotilus. Next base: position 11,418 of record JBFPGZ010000048.1, on the reverse strand, counting down.
TGAGGTGTGATCATCAAAGGCTGTTGGTCGTCACGATCGTCGCGGTCGTCACGTGTTTCCCTCTGGGTGCCTGCACCCAAAGCACAGCTGCACCGAAGGATGAGGAGCCGCCACCGGTCAAGGTCGAACATCTTGACGGCGCGGTGCCGAGCCGTGTGATCCTGACCGAGGAAGCGGTCAAGCGGCTCGATATCCACACGGCCGCCGTTGGCGAGGCGGCGGTCAAGGGCGAGCCGCGCTGGGTCATCCCGTATGCCGCAGTCCTCTACGACACCGGAGGCAATACCTGGACCTACGCCAATCCCGAGGCTCGTGTGTATATGCGCAATCGCATCGTCGTCGACCACATCGACGGTGATAACGCGATTCTCAGCACGGGTCCGGCCACGGGGATGGCGGTCGTGACAGTCGGCGCCGAAGAGCTGTTCGGTTCCGAGTCCGAGTTCGAAGAAGAGTGACACGGCGAGGGGGCAGCCATGATTCGGTTGATCGTTCGGTCGAGTTTGAGGTTCCGCTTCGTCGTGCTGGCGATCGCGGCCGCATTGCTGTTTTTTGGCATGCGCCAGATCCCGAACATGCCGGTGGACGTCTTCCCGGAATTCGCGCCACCGCGCGCGGAAATTCAGACCATCTGTCTGGGCTTGTCGTCGCAGGAGGTCGAGTCGCTGGTGACCGTGCCGCTGGAACACGAACTCAATGGGGTGCCGGGGCTGGACTTGCTGCGCTCCAAGTCGATCTCCGATCTGTCGCAGATCGAACTCGTGTTCAAGGCCGGGACCGATATTCTGCTGGCGCGCCAGATGGTGCAAGAGCGCATGAACGGTGTGGTCAACAACCTGCCGACCTGGGCGGCGCCGCCGGTGCTCATGCCGCCGGTGTCGGTCACGGGCCGCTTCCTCAAGATCGGCCTGTCGTCGAAGACGATCCCGCTGACCGACATGTCGATGATCTCGTACTGGACGATCCGCGCGCGCCTGCTGAGCGTGCCCGGCGTCGCCAACGTCGCCATCTGGGGCGAGCGCATCAAGATGCCACAGGTGCGCGTCGATCCACCGCGCATGCAGGCGCACCAGACCACGCTCGATCAGGTCATGGAGCTGACGGCCGATGCGCTGGACGTCGGCATCCTGCACTTTTCGAAGGGCGCCGTCATCGGTACGGGCGGCTTCATCGACACGTCCAACCAGCGGTTGGGTCTGCGACTCATTTCGCCGCTGATCACCTCCGCCGATCTGGCCAAGGCGCCGATCTACAACAAGCACAAGGCGGACGGCTCGCCGTTGGTGCTGGGTGACGTCGCTGACGTGGTCGAAGATACCTGGCCCCTGTTCGGCGACGCGATCATCAATGACGGTCCCGGTCTGATGCTGGTGGCCTACAAATACCCCTGGGCCAACACCCTGGAAGTCACCCATGGCGTCGAAGCGGCGCTGGCCGAGCTGCGTCCCGGCTTGCCGGAGCTCGAAATCGACTCGACCCTGTTTCGCCCGGCTGATTTCATCCAGTTGGCCTATGACAACCTGAGTCACGCCTTGCTGCTCGGTTGTCTGCTCGTGGCCGTCGTGCTGGCCGCGTTCCTGTTCGAGTGGCGCACGGCGCTGATCAGCCTGGTGGCGATCCCGCTGTCGCTGCTGGCGGGCGCGCTGGTGCTGTATTGGACCGGCATGGCGCTCAACACCCTGATCCTGGCGGGGTTCGTGATTGCCATTGGCGTCGTGGTCGACGACGCGATCATCGATGTCGAAAACATCGTCCGAAGGTTGCGTCAGGCCCGTGCCGAGGGCAGTACCCGTTCGACGGCCGTCATCATCCTTGAGGCCTCACTCGAAGTGCGCCAAGCCATCATCCACGCCACGCTGATCAACGCGGTCGTGCTGGTGCCGGTGTTCTTCCTGGGCGGTGTGTCAGGTGCCTTCTTCAAGCCGATGGCGATTTCCTATGGCTTGGCGGTGCTCGCCTCGATGGGGGTGGCACTCACCGTCACGCCGGTGCTGTGCTTGCTGCTGCTGAGAAACTCGCCACTGGCGAGCCGTGAGCCACCGCTGATGCGCTGGCTGAAGGGTTTGTACCAGCCGATGCTGGCCGCCATCATCAAGCATCCGCGCCCGGTCTTTGCCACCACGGCCGTCATCCTGTTGACTGGCGTGGCCATCGTGCCGCTGCTCGGCGAGTCGCTCTTTCCGGAGTTCAAGGAGCGAGATTTCCTGACGCACTGGATCACCAAGCCAGGCACCGCCGTGGCCGAACAGCGGCGCATGGTGCTGCAAGCCAGCCGTGAACTGCGTGCCATTCCGGGCGTGCGCAACTTCGGCTCGCACATTGGTCAGGCCTTGCTCGCCGACGAGATCAACGGCGTCAACTTTGCCGAGAACTGGGTCAGCATCGACCCGAAAGTCGACTACGAGGAAACACTCGCGGCGATCGGCAACGTGGTCAAGGGTTATCCGGGCATGTTCCACAACGTCGAGACCTACCTGAACGAAACGATCGACGAGGTCATCACGGGTTCGAAGGACACCTTTGAAGTGCGCATCTACGGCCCCGACCTCAAGGGCCTGCGCGACAAGGCGGGCGAAGTCGAACACGTGCTGAAAGAGATCAAGGGCATCGAGGAGCTGCACATTCAACTGCAGTCCGAGGTACCCGAGATCCAGGTCCAGGTGCGGCTCGACGACGCCCAGCGTCACGGGGTCAAGCCCGGTGATGTGCGCCGCGCCTCTGGAACCATGATGGCCGGCGAGGAAGTCGGCGACATGTTCCGTAACGGCAAAGCCTACGACGTGAACGTGTGGAGCGTGCCGGCGGCCCGCCGCGATCTGACCAGCATGCAATTGCTGCCGATCGACACGCCGACTGGGCCGGTGCCTCTGCGCGACCTGGCCGACGTTCGCATCGCGCCGGCACAGAGCGTGATCTACCGCGAAAACGACTCACGTCGCATCGACATCGGCGGCAATGTGCGCGGCGGCGATCTCAAGTCGATCATGGAGCAGGTCCATGAACGGGTCGCGAATGTCAAGCTGCCGCTGGGCTTTCATGTGCAGATCATTGGCGAGTTCGCTGAACGAGAAGCCGCGCAACGCCAACTGCTCTTGTTCGCGATTGCCGCCGCGACCGGTGTGTTCGTCATCCTGCTCGGTTCGTTCGGCAATCTGCGCGTGGCGATCCTCGGTTTCCTGACCCTGCCGTCGGCGCTGGTCGGCGGTGTGCTGGGCGCCTATTTCACCGGCAGCGTCATTTCGCTGGGTTCGCTGGTCGGCTTCCTGACGGTGTTCGGCATCGCGGCGCGCAATGGCATCCTGCTCATCAACCACTACCAGCACCTGGAACGCGAGGAGGGTGAGGTCTTCGGCCCGGGACTGGTGTTGCGTGGCGCCCTTGAGCGTCTGTCACCCATCCTGATGACCGCTCTGGCGACCGGTCTGGCCCTGGTTCCTCTGGTGGCCGCCGGTGCCATCACGGGGCACGAAATCGAGCACCCGATGGCGATCATCATCCTGAGCGGCCTCGTCACCTCCACGCTGCTCAACCTGTTCGTCGTCCCGTCGATCTATCTGCGTTTCGGCGCGCCGCGCAAGACGGAATCGGCCCCTGTCGGGCACACGACTCCCGTTGCCGCCTGAGGCAGGTGCGTGCGCAACTGGCCATCAGACCATCAACTCGAACCGACCCGGAAGGGGGATCACTATGCGCAGTCTCAAGGTTTTGTCCGTCATGCTCGCGGTATGCGGCTTGCATGCGATCGCTTTTGCCGGAGCCAACTTCGAGCTGGCCAAGGTGGTGCTCGAACGCAACCTGACCGACAAGGACTCGGAAGTCCGCATCGAAGCGATCGGCACTGGCGCGGCCCTGGCCAGCTTGAAGGTCGTCGCACCCGATGGGAGAACCGTGGTCGACTACAAGGCCACCGATTCGAAACTGGGCCTGCGCCATCTCACATTCGAGTCGCCCGAACCGACCGACATCGCTGCGGTGCAGGCCGACTACCCTGCCGGCGCTTACGTCTTCACGGGCACCACGGTGAGCGGCGAATCATTGCAAGGCAGTGCGATGTTGACCCATGCGTTTCCTGCGGCAGCCACGCTGCTGCGGCCACTCGCGGATGCCCGTAACGTGTCGACCAAGGGCCTGCGTGTGGCGTGGAAACCGGTCAAGGGGGTGGTTGCCCACCATGTTGTCATCGAAGACGAAGCGAGCGGGCGTGAAGTCAATGCCAAGTTGTCAGGGTCAGCCAGTTCGTTCATCGTGCCGGACGGCTTCCTGCAACCGGGTGTCGAGTACAAGGTTGCCGTCGGCACGGTGGCCCAGGACGGCAACTCGTCGTACGTCGAAGCTGGTTTCACGACCGCCAAATGAGCCCCCTGCAAGATCACGCAGGCATCACGCCACCAGCACAGGAGCAGAACATGCAACATCACAAGGACTTTGCACAGCGACATCCCCTTGCCGGCCTTGCGTCGGTGGTGCTCGCCTTGGTGTGCGCGACGCCAACCTACGCGCAATACGGCCAGGCCAAGCAGGAGACACAGGCACCGGCCAAGAAGATCAGCGAGGACGATGCCAAGGCCATCGCGTTGAAGTACCTGCCCGGCAAGGTGACCGACATCGCGATCGAGAAGAAGCGCGGCCGCAACGTCTATGTGGTCGAGATCATGTCGGAGAAGTCCGGCGAGAAGGACGTGCTCGTCGATCTCGTTTCGGGCAAGGTGCTTGGCATGGAATGAACGAGCTCCCAAGGAGAACAACGGTATGAACGCAACGACACTGCGCGCGGCCATGACGCTGTCGGCGCTCGGACTGGGACTGGCGTCGGGCATCGCTGCGGCACAGTCTGCAGGCAAACCAGGTACGCAGGAGTTCGGCCTGACCGACCGCCAGTTCGTGCAGGCGATCGAGAAAGTCGAGATGGAAATCGAGAAATGCATGCGCGCCCAGGGTTTCCAGTACATCGCCGCCGACGTCGATACCGTGCGCAACGGCATGCACAGCGACAAGCGCATGCCCGGACTCAGCGAAGAGGAGTTCATCGACCGCTACGGCTTCGGCCTGTCAACGATGTACTCGGGGTTGCCGCCGCAACTGGTCGATGGTTACAGCCCCGGCCGCGTCGGCCTGGGAGAGCGCAATGTCGCCATCTACAAGGGCCTGTCAGCTGCCGACCAGGTGGCCTACAACCGGGCCTTGCTGGGCACCAACACCGATGCCACCTTTGCTGTCTCGTTCGAGATTGAGAACTTCTCGCGCACCGGCGGCTGCACACGCAAGGGCATCGAGCAGGCATTCAGCACCAAGCAATTGGCAGCGAACTACTACAACCCGATGGACGAACTGATCAACAAGGATCCGCGCATGAAGGCAGCACTGCGCAAGTACGCCATCGAGATGCGCAAGGCCGGCTTCGACTACGCGCATCCCGACGAGGTGGCTCCGGACATCGAAAAGCGCATTGCTGCACTGACGCAGGATCGCACCATCGAGCTCGCCAGGCTCACGCCCGAGCAACTGAAGGGACTCAAGGCCCTGCAGGACTACGAGCGTCGGGTCGCGAAGAAGGACCGCCAGCTGCGCGAGAGCCTTTTCGACCCTGTGGAAGAGCAGATCCAAAGGGAGATGTATTCCCGCAAGGTCAACTGAGCCCGCAGGGCACTCGAATCATGATCAGCAAGCGCATCAAGTTACTGGGAGGAGCGCTGACGGCCACCCTGACCGCAGTGGCGATCGCCTGGGGCCTGGGTTCACGCATCGAATCGCCCGCTGACGCGGCCGCCAGGACAGCGCCGCCCACGCCGTCGGCCATTCTCGTGCCGATCGAACAGCGGGTGCTTGCCTCGACCGTGGTCACGCGTGGCACCGGGCGATTCGGGCTGCCGGAGGCGGTATCGATCGCGCCCTCAAGCCTCAAGCCATCCGCAGGCCTGATCACGATTCTGCCGATCCGCAACAAGCAGGTTTCGGAGGGTGATGTCCTGTTCACCGCTTCGGGTCGGCCCGTCCTGGTGCTGCAGGGCGCGTTGCCGGCGTATCGTGATTTCGTGCCCGGGCTGCAAGGTGAGGATGTCCGCCAGTTGGAGCGTGCCTTGGCGCGACTGGGTTTCGATCCCGGTCCGGTGGATGGTGTCTATGACCAGAGCACGGCTGCGGCCGTGGCGCGCTGGTACAAGGCCCGGGGCTGGGAGCCTTTCGGTCCGACGCGCGATCAGGTCGAGGCGGTCCGCACGCTGGAGCGCAACGCCGGCGAAGCTGCCAAGGCGGCACTGGCCGCATCCCTCGCCGTCTCGGCAGCGGCGCCAACCATCGATTCGGCGCGCTTGACCGCCGCCAACACTGTGCGCGCGGCGCAGGGCGAAGTGGCCAGCCGCCTGGCCGAGTTGCAGGCCCTGGAGAGCAGCCGGGACGCCGAGCTCGCCCTGTCCTTGCAGAGCGAACGCGCCAAGGCAGGGCACGCCGACGCGGCGGCCGAAAGCGATTTGGCGGCGCAGATTGCCGAGGAAGCCGCGATCAATCTGGATCCGCGCCAACCCGAGACGGCACGTCTGGCGGCCAAGGCCAAGGTTGACCTCGCCCGATCAGCACTGCTCAAGACGCGGCTCGAATCCAAGACCGCCGTGCAGGCGGCCGAGCGCACCTTGGCCCAGGCGGGGCCAAAGATCGCGCTGGCGCAGCAGGCACTGGTGTCGGCGCAGATGGTTGAAAAGGCCGCCAAGCTCGAAGGCGAGCGCGCGGTGCGGGCGGCGGAAGACGCGCGCAAGGTGGCGGAGTTCGACGCCAAGCTGGCCGATCAACGCACCAAGGAGCTGAGCACCGAGCTCGAAGTGGCGCGGCAAAAGCTCGGCGTGCAGGTGCCGGTGGACGAGCTGGTCTTCCTGCATGCCTTCCCGGTTCGCGTCGAGGAGCTCAAGGCGGCGGTTGGAGCTGCTTCGACCGGCACCGTCTTGACGGTCACCGACAACACGCTGTCGATCGACTCTTCGCTGCCGATCGATGCGGCAGCGCTGGTCAAGTCCGGCATGAAGGTCACCATTGACGAGCAGGCGCTGGGCGTGAATGCCACCGGGGTGGTCGAGACGCTCGCCCCGACGCCGGGGACGCATGGTGTCGACGGCTTCCATATCTACTTTGCGGTGAAGGTCGGCCCGACCGAGCAGAAGCTCGACGGCGTCTCGGTGCGATTGACGTTGCCGATCAAGTCGACCAACGGGGCGGTGACCGCCGTACCCGTCAGCGCCCTGTCGATGGCGGCTGACGGCAGCTCGCGGGTGCAGGTGCAGGACCAGGGGGGGCTGCGTTACGTGAGCGTCAAGCCCGGTCTGGCGGCCGACGGCTTTGTCGAAGTGAACGCCGTCGACGGCGCCGCGCTCAAGCCGGGGCAGTTGGTCGTGGTTGGCTATAACGACGCCAAGAGCGTGGCGGCCCAGTGAGCACACCGTCTGCCACCCACGCCCAGGCCGTGCTTGAGCTGCGCGGCATCGGTCGGCGCTTCGGCGTCGATCCGGCGGTGGATGCGCTGGTCGACGTCAATCTGCAACTCAACCGAGGTGACTGGCTCGCCATCACCGGTCCGTCCGGGGCGGGCAAGTCGACGCTGTTGAACATCGTCGGCCTGCTGGACGTGCCGACCAGCGGGCACTATTTGATCGACGGCATCGACACGACCATCGTCAGCGACGAGGAGCGTGCCGGCCTGCGCAGCCGCCGCATCGGTTTCGTTTTCCAGTCCTTCCACCTGCTGCCTTACCGCAGCGTGCTGGAAAACGTCATGCTGGCCGAGGTCTATCGCCGCGCGCCGCAGCAGGGCCGGCGCGAGCGGGCCCTGGCGGCCATCCAGCGGGTGGGGCTGTCCCACCGGGCCGACTTCCTGCCCGGCAAGCTGTCGGGCGGTGAGCGCCAGCGCGTGGCGATTGCGCGTGCACTGGTCGGCGCGCCGAGCCTGCTGCTGTGCGACGAGCCGACCGGCAACCTCGACTCGAAGAATTCAGCCGCCATCCTCGACATCTTCGAGGAGCTCAACGCCGACGGCTTGACCCTGGCGGTCGTCACCCATGACGAGAGCGTCGCCAGCCGGGCGCGCCGGCGGGTCCACATCGTCGATGGCCGCTTGACCGAAACTCGGACCGAAGCCAAGACCGGTGCGGTGACCGACGCTGTGACTCGCTCGGACGCTCGTCCGACTGCTAGCGAGCCGGCGGCCGAGGCCAAGGTGCCACGCTCGGGCATCAGCGTGCAAGACCTGCTCAACGAGGCGCTGGCCGGTGTCCTGGCCCGGCCGATACGGACCGCCTTGACGGTGCTGGGGGTGGTGATTGGCATGTCAGCGCTGGTTGCCACCCTGGGCCTGACGCGCACCGCCGGCAACCGCATCATCAGCCAGTTCGATCAGCTGGCGGCCACCGAACTGTTCGTGACGGCCCGCCCAGGCGCGACCAGCGGCCTGGTCGATCCACGGGCCATTCCCTGGGATGCGCCGGCGCGCCTGCAGCGGCTGAACGGTGTGGTTGCTGCCGGCTTGCTGAGCGAGGTGGACGTCAGCAATGCCCTTGTCAGTGCATCGCCGGTGCAGGATCCGGTCAACCGCAACAGCGTCAAGCTGTCGGTGCGCGCCGCTTCACCCGAGACGTTCCGTGCCGTGCGCGCCGATCTGGCCGTCGGCCGCGTGCTGGACGCCGGCAACTCGGAGCGCGCCGACCGCGTCGCCGTGCTCGGGCCCGATGCGGCCACGCGCCTGGGCATCAGCCGCTTGGAGCGCCTGCCGGCCATCTCGATCGGCGACGACATCTACCTGGTCATCGGCATCTTGCGCGACGTGGCGCGCAAGCCGGAGCTGCTGGGCTCGGTCATCATTCCCGAAGGCACGGCCCGCCGCTACTTCAGTCTGGCCGGTCCGGGCACCCTGGTGGTCGAAACACGCATCGGCGCGGCCTATCTGATCGCCGACCAGGCGCGCCCGGCCCTGCGGCCCGACGACCCGCGCGCGCTCAAGGTCCAGATGCCGCAGGAACCCAAGCGCGTGCGCGACGAGGTGCAGAACGACCTGAACCTGATGTTCCTGGTGCTCGGCGGCTTGTCGCTGATCGTCGGTGCGCTGGGCATCGCCAACATCACGCTGGTCGGTGTGATGGAGCGGGTCGGCGAAATTGCCTTGCGGCGGGCGATCGGTGCGACGCGGCGCCACATTGCGCTGCAGTTCCTGCTGGAGAGCGCGGCGATGGGCGTGGTCGGCGGTCTCCTCGGCGCCAGCCTGGGCGTGCTCGTCATCGTGCTGGTGTCGGCCTACCAGGTCTGGACACCGGTGCTCGACCCGGTCACGCCGATGCTGGCGCCGCTGCTCGGTGGCGCGATCGGCGTGTTGTCCGGCATCTACCCGGCGTCGCGCGCGGCCAAGCTTGAGCCCGCCGAGGCCTTCCGCAACTGACACACCCTCATGAACATCCATCCGCTGCTCCTGCGTGCGCCGGTCATCGGTCTGTTGGGTCTGACGCTGTGTTTGTCAGGCCAGGCCGTCGCCGCCGCCGAGACCCAGGACAAGGATCTCGGTGAACTCATGCGCGCCATCGAGGAGTTGCGCGCCGCCAACCGCAAGCTGGCCGAGCGCGTCACGAGCCTGGAAACTGAACTGGCCGGCACGAAGTCCGCCGCCCAGGCCGCCGCACCTGCGGCAAGCGGTGCAGCGAGTGGTGCTGCCAATCCCGCAGCCAGCACCGACGCCGGCCACGAAGAACTGGCACGCCGCGTCAAGGAACTCGAAATGTCCAAGGCGGCGCAGGCTGATGCCACCCGCGCCATCATCCGCGACGCGATGACCTCGACAGGCTCGAAGATCAACGACGCAGTGTCGCTCGGCGGCGTGATCGAAATCCTCGCCAGCCGCAGCAACCCGTTGACCGGGACACCGAAGAGCACGGTGCAACTGAACACCGCCGAGCTCGACATGGATATTCAGGTCAATCCGTGGACGTTCGGCAATCTGAAACTCGCCTACAACAACGGCAGCGACGTCACCTTCACCAGCACCAAAGGCGTCGAGGCCGGCGTCGATCGGGTCACGGTCGATGCCGCGTCGATCACGATCGGTGACGTGCAGCGCTTTCCGCTGTTCCTGAAGGCGGGCCTGTCGACACTGGCCTTCGGCAGCTCGACCGGGTCACACCGCGCCGACGTCCTGTCGATCGAAAACCCGTTGACGGTCGATGCCTTCGAGATCAAGCGCAACGCCATCGGCATCGGTTTCGGTTGGCCGACGCCGGCACCGACGCGCCCGACGCCGGGGGTGATCGCACCACCGGTCCAGCCACAGGTACTGGCGCCGTCGTTCGATGCCTTTGGCAACTTGCTCGGCTACGCACCGCCGCCGCAGCGGCCCAAGCCCGCCACACCTGTCAACCTGCCACCGGAGCCGCCGCCGCTGTACGGCATCGTCAACTTCTACGAAGGTCACGATGCTGGCGCAACGCGCAGCTTCACTCGCAACGTGAATGCTCGGATCGGCTACCGAAGCGACGGCCATTGCGGCAAACCCTATGAACAACTGCGCCGCAGCGACCTGTGCCCCTGGTCGCTGGACGTCAATGTCGATTACCTCAGCTCGATATTCGACAGTCAGTTCATGGACAACGAATACCGCAATTTTCTCGACACCATCGACACGGTGCCAGGGATGGCTTCGACGCTCAAGCTATCACTCGGGCCGGTCTTGTTGTCGGGCGAATGGAGCGGCGCTACCAAACCCGCAGTATTCCAGGACGCCGCCGGAACCGCCCAAAGCATTAGACCGTACGCCTGGGGACTTTCGCTGGGCTATCAGTTCGACTGGAATCCATGGATCGAGGCGATCGGCTCGGCCGGCACCTATGTGGCGCTCGGTTATTCGCGCAGCCATGATCTTGCCGGTGTGACGCAGGACATCAACGGCACGATGACTCGGGTGGGTTTCTTGCCGCAGTCGAAACTGACTCTGACACTCGGCGAATGGGTGCAGGAGGGTCTGAAAGTGCAGTTCGAATATTCACAGATCAAGGACTACCCGACCAGCCAGGGCGGCACCGGCAACCGCGTCAATGGCATCCAGGCCACCCTGACATATTCGTGGTAGGCACCTGGCGCAGTGCTGTGCACTGGCACGCCGAATTGTTCTCAACCCATCACACTGACGAAGAGGTACGTGATCATGAAACTATTCAGAGCACAAATCATCACTGTCGCGATGGCCGCAATGATGGCTGGCTTGGCGTCGCCAGCACTGGCGACAGATGACCGGACCGATCTGCTGGAGATGAATCCCAAGAACTTCAGCCGATCGACAGTCATCGACAACAAATACATGCCACTGAAGCCCGGCACGCAGCAGGTGTATGAAGGCTGGACGATCGACGACGAAGACAAGCGGGTTTCACACAAGGTCATCAGCATCGTCACCGACCTCGT
>JBFPGZ010000021.1:0-71594 GCA_041083665.1 Leptothrix sp. (in: b-proteobacteria) | reverse complement strand
ACAATTACGCCACCGTCACCGGCTTGAACACCACCTTCTTCGTCGGCGGCAACGGCCAGGGCGGTGTTCTTGATGCCGTCAATTTCCAGAACAACGGCCTGGGTGGCACCCTCAATGTCATCGACAACTCCCATGTCGATGGTGTCGGTACCAATATCCGCATGTTCGACGGCAACAATGACATCAGCGGCATGTACGGCGCCAACAATTACGCCACCGTCACCGGCTTGAACACCACCTTCTTCGTCGGCGGCAACGGCCAGGGCGGTGTTCTTGATGCCGTCAATTTCCAGAACAACGGCCTGGGTGGCACCCTCAATGTCATCGACAATTCCCATGTCGATGGCGTCGGTACCAATATCCGCATGTATGGCGGCAACAACGATTCGCTAGAACTCTCCGGATCGAAAGATATCGTTCAAGCCGGGACCAATGCCATCATCTATGTGGACAGCAACTCCACTGGTGACAAGATCAATGCTTCTTATGCACATATAAACGCCGGCACCAACGATGTCATTGACGTTCACGGGAATGGCGATATTGAAACATCAGGAAGCGGGACCAAGATTCTGGAGTATGGCACAGGCAGCACAGACAACGGTGTTGCCGTAGGGTATGGGCAGGAGAGCCTTACATCATCGAATGGAGCATCGATAAGCGTGTCGGCCACTCCGTTTTCAGACGCGACAATATTCGGGGAGATAAATACATCAAGCTGCACAACAGGTCACTATGAAAGCCAATCTATTGGCTGCCCAATAATAGGGTGCGATGTATGGGGAGATCCTGTTTATAGTTCCACGCCAGAGTATATCTCCGTCTATGTCAGTGATCCGGTAATAATTAACCTGACGGGCAGGCCAGTGCAGACGCAGTCTCTGCAAGACTCTCTTGCGCAGTTCGATATGTCCAATTCCGGCATAAAGAGCCAGACAGGTTGGGCGACTGCAGGGGAGGGCATATTGGTCTATGATCCGCAGGGAAACAATCGACCGATCACCAGCGACTCCCAATTGGTTGCAGGTTATTCCGTTCTTCATGAAATGGATTCCGACAAGAATGGTGTCTTGAACCAACAGGATGCCGCCTGGGCAGATCTGAAGGTCTGGATCGATTCAACAGGCACTGCCAGCTTTAATGCCAGAGATCTCTACACAATGGACCAATTGGGTATTTCCAGCATCAACCTTGATACCGTGCAAACGGGTCGTGTTGATCATGGCAATATTGTTTTGGATGACGGGCAGTTTACTTGGAGTGATGGCCGTCTTGGTGATATTTCTGGGGTCAATTTGCTGTCCTTGCCGTTCTCGGCTCAGCAAGCTGCAGCTGGCATTGCAGCCCATCCACTCGATACCAGCGCTAACTCGCTCATCCAGGCCATGAATTCCTTTGCTTCAAACAGTGATGTTGGCCTGATCAGCAGCGCGCTCTCAGCTCAAAGCAATGTCATGATGCCCCAGTTGGTTAATCCGCATTGATTTCAAGAGCGTCATGCAAGGTTGTACGCGTAAAGCATGCAGCCTTTCTGAGGTGATCGCCTGAACACGGGCACTCACTTCGCCTTCCCCCGACATGGGTGGCACCTGTGGGGTGAGGGTGCCTTGTGCGCCAGGGCTTGGCGAATGTTGCAAGGGGTGTTGCTGATGGTGTCCTTGGCCGCAGTGATGCCCGAGGAGGCGGTTGTGATGGTGGGCGGCTATCGGCTGGATCGAGGTAGCTGATGCTTACCACGGAAGGGCGTGGGTTGCGCTTTGTCAAATAGCGCAGATGAAAGATCAATATCTGGCGGGCAAAGGCTTGACATCGTGGTGTTCAAAGTTCAAATTTGCGCCATGGCGGTCAAAACAAAGGAGGTTCGCCATGAGATACAGGATCAATCTAGGTGCCATCAAGCGTGCCATTGATGAGGTTTTCCAGATCAAAGTCAGAACCGTCATCAAGAAGTTGAGCGGCAATCCAAATTTCCCATTGCCTTGGCCTGCCAGCATAACTTCGATTGAACAATTGGAGGCAGGGCTGGATAAATTTGCTGCCTGTTGTGAAGCTGCCCTGCAGCGAGATAGTTCCAAAATTCGAGCACGCAATGATGCACGCGATCAGTTGCATGTTTTGATTGATAACTTGGTGCCGTATATTGAAGCGGTAGCGCACGACAATCTGGATATTCTTGAATCCAGCGGCTTTGAAGTGCGCTCGACGACGCCGGTTCATGCCACCAGTACCGATCCATTACCCGCGCCCACTGACTTTCGCGTTGTACATGGTAATTTCAGCGGCACGCTGGTTGTGCACGTGGCCCGTTCGCCAGGAGCCAAGCTCTACGAGGTGGAAATATCCCAGAACGGTGGCAGTGTCGATGCCAAGTGGGATCACGCCACCGTTTCATCGTCCGGCATGCATATCGTCGTGGATGGTTTGATGCGCGGGCAGGATATTTGGGTGCGGGTGCGAGCCCACAACAAAGACGGCCCAGGTCAATGGACCGCGCCGATCAATGTGATGGTGGTTTGACGGCCACCTACTCTGCCCGGCTCGGGCAGCCACTTCCGCCCTCAGCTTGGCAACAGGCGAGGGCGGAGTTGTTTGCAGATTTGCCCGGAGTCCCGCCGGGTGAGGGGGGCTCTCTGTTTGTTCGGGGTTCCTGCCGATTGATACTTCCTGCTTTTCTGGCCGCCCAAGGAACCCACCATGACCGTGATCACCGACATCGAAGACCTGCGGGTGCTGGCGCAGCAGCGCGTGCCGCGCATGTTTTATGACTACGTCGATTCGGGCTCCTGGAGCGAAACCACCTACCGCGCCAACAGCAGCGAGTTCCAGAAGATCAAGCTGCGCCAGCGGGTGGCGGTGAACCTGGCGGATCGTTCGGTGCGCAGCCGGCTGATCGGGCAGGAGGTGGCGATGCCGGTGGCGCTGGCCCCGACCGGCCTGACCGGCATGCAGCATGCCGATGGCGAGATCCTGGCGGCGCGCGCGGCGCAAGCCTTCGGCGTGCCCTTCACGCTCAGCACCATGAGCATCTGCTCGATCGAGGACGTCGCGGCGGCGACCAGCGCGCCGTTCTGGTTCCAGCTCTACGTGATGCGCGACCGCAGCTTCATGGAGCGCTTGATCGACCGCGCCAAGGCGGCGCGCTGCTCGGCGCTGATGCTCACGCTCGATCTGCAGGTGATGGGCCAGCGCAACAAGGATCTCAAGAACGGCCTGTCGGCGCCGCCCAAGCTGACGCTGCCGAACCTGCTCAGCATGGCGCGCAAGCCGCGCTGGTGTCTGGGCATGCTCGGCACCCGGCGGCGCCAGTTCGGCAACATCGTCGGCCATGTGCAGGGCGTGGATGACATGAGCTCGCTGTCCTCGTGGACCACCCAGCAGTTCGACCCGACGCTCAGCTGGGACGATGTGGCCTGGATCAAGCGGCGCTGGGGCGGCCAGCTGATCCTGAAAGGCATCATGGATGTCGAAGACGCCCGGCTCGCTGCCGCTTCCGGTGCCGACGCGCTGGTGGTCAGCAATCACGGCGGCCGCCAGCTCGACGGCGCACCGGCCTCGATCGAAGCGCTGCCGGCGATTGCCGACGCCGTCGGCGCGCAGATCGAGGTCTGGATGGACGGCGGCGTGCGCTCGGGCCAGGATGTGCTGAAGGCGGTGGCGCTGGGCGCGCGCGGTGTGCTGATCGGCCGGCCGTTTCTCTACGGCCTGGGTGCGCTCGGCCAGGCGGGCGTGACCCGCTGCCTGGAAATCATCCACAAGGAGCTCGATGTGACGATGGCGTTCTGCGGTCGCACGCAGATCAGCCAGGTGGACCGCGCCATCCTGGTGCCGGGCAGCTTCCCGCTCTGAAGCCGCTGCCCGGCGGGCGTGTTTACAGACTCGGCGCCGCGTTGAAGACCCGGCCCGAGTGCTCGCGCATCGAGTGGAACTCGATCTCCGGCACGCGTTCCTGCGCCACGCGCAAGTCCGACGAGTACTGCACCAGGAAAGCCGGCGCGCCGACCACGTCGTGGGCGATGCGCATCGGCTCGGAGTCCATGAAGCGTTTCAGTTTGGCCTCGTCGGCGCAGGTGATCCAGCGCGCGATCGTGAAGCGGCACGGCTCCAGCCGGGCGTCGACGCCGTATTCGCCCTTCAGCCGGTGCAGCACCACTTCGAACTGCAGCTGGCCGATCGCGCCCAGCATCAGCGAGCCGCCCGCCACCGGGTTGAAGACCTGGATCGCGCCTTCTTCACCGAGCTGTTGCAGACCTTGGCGCAATTGCTTGGAGCGCAGCGGATCCTTGATCTCGACGGTGCGGAAGCTTTCCGGCGCAAAGAAGGGCAGGCCGGTGTAGTGCAGCAGCTCGCCCTCGGTGAGCGTGTCGCCGAGCTGCAGCGTGCCGTGATTCGGGATGCCGATGATGTCACCGGCCACCGCTTCATCGACCAGCTCGCGGCGCTGTGACAGGAAACTCACCACCGTCTGCGGGCGGATTTCCTTGCCGTTGCGCGTCACTTTCAGGCGCATGCCGCGCTGGAAACGGCCCGAGTAGACCCGCACGAAAGCGATGCGGTCGCGGTGCGCCGGGTCCATGTTGGCTTGCACCTTGAAGACCACGCCGCTGAACTTCTCCTCGGCCGGCTCGACGGTGCGCTCGATGGCCTGGCGGTTGCCCGGCGGCGGCGCGAGTGCGACCAGCGCGTCGAGCACTTCGCGCACGCCGAAGTTGTTGATCGCCGAGCCGAAGAACATCGGCGTCTGCTTGCCGGCGAGGAACTCGGCGTGGTCGAACGCGGGTGCGGCCTCGCGCAGCAGTTCGATCTCGCCGAGTGCCTGCTCGTAGGGGCCGCCGAAACGCGCGGTGTGCGCCGGGTTTTCCAGGCCGTGCAGGACTTCCTCGTCGCCGCCGGCGCGGTCCTCGCCGGGCGCGAACAGGCGCATCTGGTTCTGGCGCAGGTCCATCACGCCGTGGAAGAACTTGGCCATGCCGACCGGCCAGGTGAAGGGCACGACCGTCATGCCGAGTTCCTGCTCGATCTCGTCCATCAGCGCGAGCGGGTCCTTCACCTCGCGGTCCATCTTGTTGATGAATGTCAAGATTGGCGTGTTGCGCGCGCGGCAGACCTGCAAGAGGCGCCGCGTCTGCGGCTCGACGCCGTTGGCGGCGTCGATCACCATCAGCGCGGCGTCCACGGCGGTGAGCACGCGGTAGGTGTCTTCGCTGAACAGACAGGCCCGTGCAGCAGAGGCAGGTTTCATTCAGTCAGTGGACAAGCGCAACTTCACCCCAGGCCGGTCTGCCTGTAGCATGATGCCGTAACCACACCACACACAAAGCAAAGTGGGAGGGCTCTGGATGGCCACGCAGGATTTGCTGACTTTGATTCACGTGTCCGACCTACACATCGGACCCATCGACCCCGGTGGTTCCGGCGACTCAGCCGCCCATCCGGCGATCGGCAAGATGCTGATGCTGATGCCATTCCTGGATGGTCTGATCGGCCACCATGGTGAGTCGCTGCGCAATCTGGAGAGTTTCATACGCGGGCTACCGCGCCAGCGCGGCGTGCCGCGACGGCTGCTGGTCTCGGGCGATTTCACGCGCAGCGGTGGCCTGCACGAGTTGGCACTCGCCGATGACTACCTGCACAGCACTGTCAACATCGGCACGTCTGCAGCTCCGGTGCTGACGGGCCTGCAGGTTCCGCGCCCCTCGCCACCTGCGGTGCCAGCCATGGTGCTAGACATCCCTGGTAACCACGACCACTGGGGTGGTACCAATGGTCCGATATCGGGTGCACCCTCGGTGTATATGGGCGCCAAATTCGCGAACTCGGGGCCATTGCGCACTGTCGTGCCGCTACCTAACGGCCGCGAGCTCGTCATCGCACGCGTCGACTCCGATGCAGATGTCTACCCGATGGGCATGGCCCGTGGCTTGGCCTGGGGAGCGTTCCGGTCCCAATTACCGCTGCTGGCTCGGCAACTCGGCGCGTCTAACCCTAACGAGATTCGCGTGCTGGCAATCCACCACAGCTATTCGCACTGCGGCAAGACTTTGCGAATGCAGCGATCGTCGCGCGACGCGCTGCTCAAGTTCCTTCGCGCGCATGACATCCAAGTTGTACTGACCGGTCATACGCACGTCTGCGATCATTTTGAGATACGCGACAACCACGGAAACCTAGTCGCACACGAACTGTGCTGTGGCTCGACGACACAGCTCGATCACGTGCCACACGCTTGGCGCCCGTGGCTGCGTACGCCCGCGAAGAGCCGGCGTACGCCCAACTCATTGTTCATGCACAGGTTGGAGACTGACAACTCAGGCCGCCTTTGGTGGCATGCCCGACCACACTACCGAGATCCGGTGGCAGGCTTCGTCGACGCTGGCCTTCAGATGAACGTCTTGTTACGTTGAGCGAACATAGCCTACCAACTCGCCACCATCTGCCGGACACCGGGACGGCGCGCTATCCAAAGCGCGCGCAGATCCTGCACACCCACTGCCAGTGCGGAGGTACGCGGTACAGCCACGAGTGCGCCCTCATCCGACGACGACCGATCGCTGGCGTAGCCAGGGACGAAGTGTGGCCGCTCGGCCACCACCTCTAGTGTCCAATGCGCCAGCGCGTCCACCAGGCCGGCATGGCCGGGTACATGCGGTGCAGCACGCACGCATGCCTGCAACTCCTTGAAGCCCATAGTTACAGGCTCGTCGGTAGGCTCGGGCGTGTCTGGCGCGTCATCCGCAGCGAAGAACGCTGGCACCGTATTGCGATTGCGCAGTGCATCGAACTGCAACTGAAGGCTGCGTGCGATCCCAACGAAGGACTCCGGCACAAGGCCGTAGCGGCGCAGTGCGCTGGCGTGCCTAGATTCAGCCGGGGCGGGCACTGTGGTGTCAAACCTCCCGACTACGTCACGCGGCAACAGCCGCGACCAGTCCACCATCTCGGGAGGCAGGTCGGTGACAAGCGCATCGAAAGCTGCAGCGACGTGCTGGGTTGCCCGCTGATGCAGCTGCCAAGCATGCTCGGTTTGGCAGCTATCCCGGTCGTCTTGATTTTTGAAGGAATATTTCAGCAGCAAATAGTATGCTTGTGCCAGCACTTCTGGGCACATCTCGGCGATCTGTCTAGCCTCGTCGTTAAGCTGCAGGTCGTTGTCGTCCAGCTGCTCCAGTAGGTGTGTACTAAATCGGGCAGCGAAGCGGTGCACCTCGCTGCGGTTGCTACGTGCCAGCAGCACCAGGAAATCGCTGAAGTAGTCATTTGCCAAGGCTGTTCTCCCTTTGCTGCGCCGTTTAGGTGTGGCGTGATCCAAAGCTGAAGCAAGATTTATACCAATATCCATCCTCGCCGCTTCCACCTGCGCTAAGGGTAAGCCCAGCTGGCGCGCCACTGAGGCCGCGTGGCGGCCATGGCTCCACAGCGCGCGCGCGATCGCCGGCTGCTCACCCTGCGGGTCGAGCGTGAAGGAGAGGTCTACCCAGCGTGTTGCTGCCTGGACCAGCGCAGCGCGGGCATTGCGTATGGTGCCGCCATCAGCGGCCGCGAATAGCCACTCACAGGGCAGGCCGTGTGTGCGAAAGGCAAGCAAACGTTCAACGTCGTTCTCGGGCAGGTGTGCCAGTGCTTCGGCTAGCACGCGCCAGGCCCCGGCTGGGCTGCTGCAAGGCGGGGCCATCAGCACAGTCTGCATGTCGCGCAGACGCCAGCGCGCAGCGCTGAGTGATACCAGACTGGTGGCCGCGTAGTTGTAGAACTGGCGGGTGAGCACACGCTCGAAACTGCACGCCGTTAACTTTGTGCCTAGCTGCGGGTAATCCGCAGCCAGCTCTTGCCACGCCTCAATGCCGAAATCGGCGAAGAGCACCCGGGCCTCGTACGGATCTACGGTGAACCCGGCGCTGCACAGCTTGACTACGGCGCCCCACAGCTGTGGTGTGTGGCGGGCTAGGCCGGGAGGCAGGGCAAAGGCAGCCATAGCATGCCGTAGACCCGCTTAACGGGAGGTCCTGATCAACAGCGATGCAGTACGCATTCGATGGCTCCTTGGGCGTGGACACTGTGGTGGGCGCGTAACCAGCACGCTGCGTACTCCGCCTACCATATCTTCGGTGCCTGAGGCAGCGGACTTGAGACGCGCCCTAGTGTTGCGTCAATGCTCAACTGTCGGACTTGTACAGAGGCACGCGACCGACATTTCACGCATGACGCAACACTAGCCAAGCTCTTATTTAATCACATCAGCCAGGGCTGGCCCGGATCACTGCATCTTGAAGGCGCGGCGCAAACGCAATAGAGCACGGTGGACTCAAGTTTGAAGCGTGACACCCCGGATCCGGTAACGTGATGCACGAGCCGGTCAGTATTTTCGTGTGCGCAGCGCTCCCAGGCGAACCATGGCCTGAGCGTGCAGACTATCAATTCGGCGCTGCGCCGAACACCCGCCCCGAGTGCTCGCGCATGGCGTGGAACTGGATGTCCGGCACGCGCTCCTGCGCAACACGCAGATCCGACGAGTACTGCACCAAGAAAGCCGGCGCGCCGACCACGTCGTGGGCGATGCGCATCGGCTCGGAGTCCATGAAGCGCTTCAGCTTGGCCTCGTCGGCGCAGGTGATCCAGCGCGCGATCGTGAAGCGGCACGGCTCCAGCCGGGCATCGACGCCGTATTCGCCCTTCAGCCGGTGCAGCACCACCTCGAACTGCAGCTGGCCGATCGCGCCCAGCATCAGCGAGCCGCCCGCCACCGGGTTGAAGACCTGGATCGCGCCTTCCTCACCCAATTGCTGCAGCCCCTGGCGCAACTGCTTGCTGCGCAGCGGATCCTTGATCTCGACGGTGCGGAAGCTTTCCGGCGCGAAGAAGGGCAGGCCGGTGTAGTGCAGCAGCTCGCCTTCGGTGAGCGTGTCGCCGAGCTGCAGCGTGCCGTGGTTCGGGATGCCGATGATGTCGCCGGCCACCGCTTCATCGACCAGTTCGCGGCGCTGTGACAGGAAACTCACCACCGTCTGCGGGCGGATTTCCTTGCCGTTGCGCGTCACCTTCAGGCGCATGCCGCGCTGGAAGCGGCCCGAGTAGACCCGCACGAAGGCGATGCGGTCGCGGTGCGCCGGGTCCATGTTGGCCTGCACCTTGAAGACCACGCCGGAGAACTTCTCTTCGGTCGGGCCGACCATGCGCTCCTGCGCCTGACGCTCGCCCGGTGGCGGCGCCAGCGCGACCAGCGCGTCGAGGATTTCCTGCACACCGAAGTTGTTCACCGCCGAGCCGAAGAACAGCGGCGACTGCTGGCCGGCCAGGAAGGCTTCGCGGTCCAGCGCCGGCGTGGCTTCGCGCAGCAGCTCCAGCTCGCCGGCGGCGGCGTCGAAATCGCTGCCGAAACGCGCCGCCAGGATCGGGTTGTCGAGCCCGTCAACCACCTCGTCGCTGGCTTCGCCGAGCTTGTCGGCGCCGGCCTTGAAGACGCGCATGCGGTTGTGCTGGATGTCCATCACGCCACGGAAGGTCTTGCCCATGCCGACCGGCCAGGTCAGCGGCACCAGGCTCATGCCGAGCGTCTGCTCGATCTCGTCGAGCAGCTCCAGCGGTGCCTTCACCTCGCGGTCCATCTTGTTGACGAAGGTGAGGATCGGCGTGTTGCGCGCCCGGCAGACCTTCAGCAGCCGCAGCGTCTGCTCTTCCACACCGTTGGCGGCATCGACCACCATCAGCGCGGCGTCCACGGCGGTCAGCACGCGGTAGGTGTCTTCCGAGAAGTCCTGGTGGCCGGGCGTGTCGAGCAGGTTGATGACGCAGTCGCCGTACTCCATCTGCATCACGCTCGATGCCACCGAGATGCCGCGCTGCTTCTCGATCTCCATCCAGTCGGACGTGGCGTGGCGCGTGGCCTTGCGCGCCTTCACCGAGCCGGCGATCTGGATCGCGCCCGAGAACAGCAGCAGCTTCTCAGTCAGCGTGGTCTTGCCGGCATCAGGGTGGGAAATGATCGCGAAGGTGCGACGGCGGCGGATTTCGGTGGGCAGGTCGGACATGGCGGGCAGTGGAACGCAGCGGGGGGGCGTCGGCAGGCGACGCGAACTCGCGATTGTCGCCTGTGCCGTCGGAACCGGAAGATCAGGATTCAGGCTGCTTCCATATCCGCGATCAACTTACCCAGCGGCCCCGACAACAGCCCCCAGATCACCACGTCGTCCACGGCGGAATACGCATGCGCCAGGATGTTGCGCAGCCCGACGGCACGCGGCAGATCTGGAATGCGCGCCGCCGTGGCCGGATCGATCTGCCGCAGTCGCCCGAGCGCCTCGCCGACGATGAAGAGTTGGCGCTCGACGGCCGAGCGCAGCATCGCATCGGTCTGGTAGTCGTCGAACGAGCGGCCCTGCACGAAGCTCAGGGCCAGCCGGGCTGCGCCAATGGCGTCCCAGAGAAACTTGCTGGCGTCAGGCGACATGGAAGACCGGTTGCCGCTCTGCCTCGACTCTGACCCGGAAATGCGGATTGCGCACTGTCCGCTCGATTACCAGATCGACCGGCCGGTGGAAGACGGCTTCCAGCCCTTCCTTCAGTGAGAAATAGGCGTCGTAGGCCTCGACTGGTGGCAACTCGTCGAACGAGACCAGGAAATCCAGATCGCTGCGCTCCGGCTCGAAATCGCCGCGCACCGCCGAGCCGAACAGATCCAGCCGTCGCGCGTGGTGGCGCTGGCACAGCGTGGCGATGTCGCCCTGGCGGTCGAGGATGAAGCGCGGCAGTTCCATGGGCAGCATGGTAAGTCCATCGATGGTCGTCGCCGTCGCGCCGCTATACGATGCGGCGTTTGATCCGATCCACCAGGAGCTTTGCATGATTCTTGAAGTCGCTGACATCCGCATCCAGCCCGGCCGTCAGGCTGAATTTGACGTGGCGATCCGCCACGGCGTTGAAACCGTCATCGCCAAGGCAGTGGGCTTTCATGGCTACAAGGTCAACTGCGGCATCGAGTCGCCCGAGCGCTATCTGCTGCAGATCTTCTGGGCCACACTGGAAAACCACACCGTCGATTTCCGCGAGTCGCCCGCGTTTGCCGAGTGGCGCGCCATCGTCGGGCCGTTCTTTGCTCAGCCGCCGATGGTGGAGCATTTCAATCTGGTGGCGGCTTCGGGGCAGTCGGTCTGAGCCGGGCTGGTCGGTGGGGCTGGCCGGCTTGCGCGCCAGACCGCACATCAGGTGCCGGGTTGTGCTCAGCCACCGTCTGGGTATGGGGATTTTTCACCTTCAGAAATTCCCGCCACGTGGTGCAATCCCGGCCCATGGCTGATATGTCTTCTACACCTCCTTCGGGTCAGCGGTTCGCGGCCGTGCTAGCGGTGCTGCTCGGCTTGCTGCTGCCGTTGCAAGCCCGCGCCACCGAAGCGCGCAACTGGGCCCGGCTCGACAACTGCCGCTATATCGATAACGCCAGCGTCAACGATGCCGACAGTTTCCAGGTTCGCTGCGGTACGCGCGAGTTCGTGCTGCGGCTCTATTCGGTCGATGCGCCTGAGTCCGACGCGGGCCTGGCGGAACGGGTCAGCGAGCAGGCCAGCAGTTTTGGTGTCAGCGAAGCCGATGTGCTGCGCATCGGTCGGATCGCCAGCAAGCAGGTGCGCCGACGCCTGCTGGGACGCGAGTTCATCGTCTGGACGCGCTGGGCCGATGTGCCGGGGCACAGCCGCCTGCCGCGCTATTACGGTGCACTGGAGGTCGATGGCGGCGATCTGGGTCAGTGGCTGCTCAGCCAGGGCTATGCACGGGTGAAGGGCCTCAAGATCATCGGGCCGCGCGGCGGCTCCGCCAGTGACTTGCAGCGGCGGCTGCACCTGCTGGAGCTGCGCGCGCAGCGGGAGCGCCGCGGCCTGTGGGGCATCGGCCGAGCCACATTGCCAGGGCAGGAAAGCTCCTAGCCGCACGGCCGGCAGCGTGTCTACACTGGCTGCATGGCATCACCGCATCGTCCCGATCTTTCCGCCGCACCTGCACTCCAGGTGCGCCACATGCGCCAGGTGTTGCTGTGGCCATTGCGGCTGATGCCGGTGTCGGCGGCTGGCGGCCACGGCCAGCGCCCCTGGGAGTTGCTGCAGGCCTTGGGCGACAGCTCGCCCTGGCAGGAGTGGATCGACGAATACACCGGCTCGCCGGAGCGCTTTCACGAGCGCCATTACAGCGAATTTGTCACCTTCCTGCCCTATGTGCAGCAGTTCCTGTACGGCGAAGGCGGCAGCCGGGGCGGCGCGCTGGCGGAATCGTCGATGCGGGTGTTCCGGCGCCGCGATGTTGCGGCGGTGCGCCTGCAGGCGCGGCGTGACGCGGCGCCGCTGGTGCTGCAGGTGGTGCATGTCAACCTGTACTTCTTCTATGACGTCGATGTGATGCTGCTGGAGGTCGAGGTGCGTGCCGACGACCTCAGCCTGGCGCAGGCGCAGGAGCTGCTGTATCGCTTCGGCCGCGCCTATCCGTCCGGCTGGGACGCCGACGGCGAGCCGTTGCACAGCCTGACGGCGGTCGATTGGCTCGGCGCCGATGGCCGCGTGCTGGCCAGCTCGGACGCGCAGCAGCGTGAGGGCTACCTGTCGTATGTGGCACAGCACCGTGCGCCGCGCATCGCGTCGCATTGGGATTTCCTGCTGCAGCCGCTGGTGCCGGATCACGCCGAGCGTGACGGGGCGTTGCGCTATCGGCAGATCGCCTACTACCGCATGCCGGTGCTGGCCTATCTGGCGCTCGACGAGCCGCAGGCGCTCAGCCGCAGCGATTTTGTCCGCCTCGGCCTGGTCACCGGCGCCGGGTCCGACGATCACCAGCTGCCCTATGGCGAACAGCACCTGGCCGATTTCGAGCGGCGCTACTGCTACGACCGGTTCTGGAGCGCCGGTGGCGCGGCGCCGCATACCCGCTACCTGTGCTGCGGCCATGCGCTGGTGGTGGTCGGACCGGCTGATTCGACCTTTTTCCGCTGCGAGCAGCGCGGCGTGCTGGCGCAGTTCCGCCATCAGCATCTGCTGCTGTTCCTGATCGCGCATTTCCAGAAAGCCGCGCTGCTGATGTATTCGGACCGGCTGGTCGAAGCGCTGAAGGATCTGGACATTCGCAACGCCGACAGCGTCAAGCAGTTCAAGCGGGCGATCCGGGGCAGCTTCGAGAGTTTTCTGCGTTTCACGCACCGCTACTGGTTTCATGCCGTGTCAGAGCAGGCGCAGGCGCGCGCGCTGTTCAGACTGAGCGCCGATCATCTGGAGCTCGACGCCTTGTACATCGAGGTCAAGGAGCGCATGGCCGACATGAACAGTTATCTCGAAACCGACAGCTTGCGCCGCCAGGCCAACACGGTGGTGCGGCTCACGGTGGTCACGATCTTCGGCCTGATCGGCACGCTCACCACCGGTTTTCTGGGCATGAACCTGCTCGCCGCGGCCGAGCAGCCGATGGGCGAGCGGATCTTCTATTTCATGCTGGTGTTGATTGCCACGATCGTGCTGACGGTCTACACCATGGTCAAATCGAAGCGGCTGTCCGATTTTCTCGATGCCCTGTCGAACGAGCGTTTGCCGTGGCGTGCCAAGCTGTGGTCGTTCCTGCAGCTGTGGCGTGGCGGGCCGGTGGATTGATGGATGTCTATGGCCACCATCCTTGTCGTCGATGACAACCCCGACAACCTGACCGTGCTGGGTGAGTTGCTGCAGGCCGAGCATCATGTGCGGGCGGCCAACTCAGGGGCGCGAGCGCTCCAGCTGGCCGAGTTGGCGCCGCGCCCGGATCTGATCCTGCTCGATGTGATGATGCCCGAGATGGACGGCTACCAGGTGCTGGAGCGTTTGCGCGCCGATGCGCTGACACGCGACATTCCGGTCATCTTCGTCACCGCCATGATCAACACCGATGAAGAGGAGCACGGCTTGCAGCTCGGCGCGGTGGACTACATCACCAAACCGCTGCGCCCCGCCATCGTGCTGGCACGGGTGCGCACCCAGCTGGAGTTGAAGCGCGCCCGCGACCACCTGCAGAACCAGAACACTTACCTGGAAGCCGAGGTGGCGCGGCGCATGCGCGACAACCAGCTGATCCAGGACGTCAGCATCCACGCGCTGGCGCGGCTGGCCGAAACCCGTGATCTGGAAACCGGCAACCACCTGCGCCGCACGCAGGAATATGTGCGCTCGCTGGCGCGCCGGCTGCAGAGTCAGCCGCGTTTTGCTGCGGTCCTGAGCGACCACACGATTGATCTGCTGGCTAAATCGGCGCCGCTGCATGACATCGGCAAGGTCGGTATTCCCGACCCGGTGCTGCTCAAGCCCGGCAAGCTGACGCCCGCCGAATGGGCGGTCATGAAAACCCACGCAGCGCTGGGGGCCGAGGCGCTGGAGCAGGCAGAGCGCGACGCCAAGCATGAGGCAGAGCGGCCGGTCGAGTTTCTGGCCTTTGCCAAGCAGATTGCCCGCCATCACCACGAGTGCTGGAACGGCAGCGGCTATCCGGACGGTTTGGCAGGAGAGGCCATTCCGCTGCCGGCGCGCCTGATGGCGCTGGCCGATGTGTTTGATGCGCTGATCTCGCGCCGGGTCTACAAGGCGCCGATGAGCTGCGAGCAGGCGCTGCAAATCATGCAGACCGGGCGCGGTTTGCAGTTCGATCCGGATCTGCTCGATGCCTTTGTGCAGGGGTTTGATGAGTTCTGCGCCATCGCGCTGCGTTACCAAGACACCGAAGAGAGAGTGTCCGCCAAGCTGGAAGAGCGTACCCATGGCGGAGGGCATCCGGTTCAGCCATGACGCTTGATCGCAACGATATCGGAGGGGCGCACACCGGCGGCGTGCCGCGCGCCAGCATCGTGCGCGTGGTGTTGCTCTACGCCGTGTTCGGCGCCGTCTGGATCCTCGGTTCCGACGGCTTGCTGGCCATGCTGGTGTCCGATCCGGTCCTGGCGAGCCAGCTCAGCGTGCTCAAGGGCTGGTTGTATGTCGGCCTGACCTCGGTGCTGCTCTACGGTTTGATGCGCCGTCTGCTGCGGCGTGATCGCAGTGAGCCGGACACTCAGCCGTTCGAGACCAAGCCGCTGCGGTGGTGGCAGATCCTGGTCAGTGCGCTGCTCTTGCTGGCCTTCATCGCTGCGGCTGCGGCCTGGCGTTATCACGACCTGCGGCAGCTGGAGGTGGCGCGCCTGCAGGCGGTGGCCAGTCTGCGTGCCAAGCAGGTGGCCAATTGGCTGGCCGAACACCAGGCTGAAGCGGCTTATCTGGCGCCGTCGCGCTGGTTTGCCGAGCGCTACGTGCGCTGGCAAACCACTGGGGATGTGGCCGCGCACGACGAACTGATGAGCCGGCTGCTGGAGTTTGCCCGGTCGAGCCAGTTCCATTCGGTGCTGCTGGTCGATGCGCAGGGCCATGTGTCCGGGCCCGCAACGTCCGCCCGTGGCAGTCAGGTGAGGCCTGTATTGGCGTCGCCCTTGCTCGCTGCGGTGCAGCAGGCGCTGCTGACGTCGCAACCGCAGCGCACCGAGCTTTACCGTGAAAGCGATGCGCCTGAGGCGCTGATCTGGCTCGACGTGGTGGTGCCGCTGCTGCGCACCGATCCGGCCCACCGGGCGGTGGTGGTGCTGCGCATCGATCCGCACGATTTCCTGTACCCGATGCTGCGCGACTGGCCGTTGCCGAGCCAGAGCGCTGAAGTCGTGCTGTGGCGCCGCAGCGGTGCGGACATCCAAGCGCTGAGCGACTTCCGCCATCTGGCGGCCGACACCGCGCTGCATTTGCGTCGTGCCTTGAGCGAACCGGATTTGCCGGTGGCCCGGGTACTGCGTGGTGCGGTGGCCGTCGGCGAGCCGGCCGACGGCACCGACTACCGGGGTGTGCCGGTGCTGACAATGACCCAATGGGTGGCCGGGACCGACTGGCTGCTGGTGGCCAAGATCGACCGCTACGAGCTCTATACGCAACTGCTGCCAGAGCTGATCTGGATCAGTGCCGTTGGTCTGCTGGCGCTGTTTGCCACCGGTGCCGGGGCGTATCTGTTCCGGCAGCGCCAAGCCTTGCAGCTGTCGCGGGCCAAACAGGCCGAGCAGGCCGAACGGCTGCGGGCGCTGGCCTTGCTGGACGGCATTGCCGAAGGCTCGACCGATGCCATCTTCGCCAAGGACCGCGCGGGGCGTTACCTGCTGTTCAACCGCGAGGCCTGCCGCGTCACCGGCAAGAGCGCGGACCAGATGCTGGGCCATGACGATACGGCGCTGTTCCCGCCCGAGCAGGCCCAACAGATCATGGCCAATGACGCCCGCGTGATGGCCGAGAACCAGATCCGCACCTACGAGGAGGAACTCAGCACGTCATCCGGCAAAGTGCTCTTCCTCGCCACCAAAGGGCCGTTGCACCAGCCGGATGGGCAAGTGATCGGCATGTTCGGCGTCTCGCGCGACATCACCGAGCGCCGCCGTGCCGAAGCAGCGCTGCGGGCCAGCGAGGAGCGCTTGCGCCTGTTTGTGGAATACGCGCCAGCGGCGATTGCGATGCTGGACCGCGAGATGCGCTACCTTGCTGTGAGCCGGCGCTGGTGCAGCGACCTGAATCTGGCGGACCGGCCCATGCTCGGCCTGAGCCATTACGAGGTGTTCCCTGACATACCGGTGTACTGGAAAGAAATCCATCAGCGCTGCCTGGCCGGTGCGGTCGAGCGCAGCGACGCCGATCCGTTTCCGCGTGCCGACGGCACGCTTGACTGGATCAAGTGGGAAATCCATCCCTGGCGCAACGAGGCCGGCGTGATCGGCGGCTTGCTGCTGTTCAGCGAGAGCATCACCGAGCGGGTCGGCATCAGCGCCGAGCTGGAGCGCTACCGCAGCCACCTGGAAGACCTGGTCGAGGAGCGCACCCGCAACCTGGCCCAAGCCGAGCAGCACCTGCAACAGGTCAACACCGAACTGAGCCTGTCACGCGACAAGGCTGAAGCGGCGAACCGCGCCAAGAGCGTGTTCCTGGCCAACATGAGCCACGAGATCCGCACGCCGATGAACGCCATCATCGGCCTGACGCATCTGATGCAGCGCGACAGCCATGATGCCCAGCAACTGGAGCGGCTCGCCAAGGTGACCAGCGCGGCGCACCACCTGCTGCAGGTGATCAATGACATCCTGGATCTGTCCAAGATCGAGTCCGGCAAGGTGGTGCTGGAGCACATCGACTTCTCGCTCGACGCCTTGCTGGTGCGCGTTTGCGGTCTGGTGGCCGAGCGGGCTCGAAGCAAGGGGCTGGAGTTGGTGGTCGGCACCGATCACTTGCCCGAGCGGCTGCGCGGCGACCCGACCCGACTGCTGCAGGCCTTGCTCAATCTGTTGAGCAACGCCGTCAAGTTCACCGCGCAGGGCTCGATCGTGGTGCGTGGCGAGCAGCTCGACACCAGCGAGCAGCGCATCAAGCTGCGCTTCGAGGTGCAGGACACCGGCATCGGCATCGCCCCCGAACACCAGGCGCAGCTGTTCCACGCCTTCGAGCAGGGCGACAGCTCGACCACCCGGCGCTACGGCGGTTCCGGCCTGGGCCTGGCGATCACCCGCCGGCTGGCCGAACTGATGGGCGGCGAAGCTGGCGTCAGCAGCCAGCCCGGTGTGGGCAGTACCTTCTGGTTCAGCGTCTGGCTGGAGCACAGCGGCGCGGTGCAAGCCGATCCGGCCGCCGCTCTGCCGCCTGGCTTGCCTGCGGTGGAGCGTGATCGGCTCGATATGCCGCAGCAGACCGTCACGGCCATGCTGCAGCAGCGCCACGCCGGTGCCCGAGTGCTGCTGGCCGAAGACGATCCGGTCAGCCAGGAAATCGCCGCCGAGCTGCTGCGGCTGGTCGGCCTGCAGGTCGATGTCGCCAGCAGTGGCTTGCAAGCCTGCGAGCTGGCCCGGCACGGCCGCCATGCACTGATCCTGATGGACATGCAGATGCCCGAGATGGACGGCCTGCAAGCCGCGCGGGTAATACGCCAACTGCCCGAGCATGCCGAGACGCCCATCCTGGCGCTCACCGCCAACGCTTTTGGCGACGACCGGGCCGCCTGCCTGGCGGCCGGCATGAACGACCACATCACCAAGCCGGTCGATCCGCCCCGCTTCTACGCCACCTTGCTGCAGTGGCTGGATGGCGTGGCGGCGGTGTCGCACGTCGCTGCCGCCGTGCCAAGCGGATCAGTTGAGGCTGAGCCGACCGAGCCGGCGTCGGTCGGCGTCGATGCGGCAGCGCTGTCAGCGTCTGAGCTGCTTGACCAGCTGGAAGCGATGCTGGCAGTGGGCGACTTCGGCGCCCGCCAGCAGTTCCGCCTGCATGCGCCGACGCTGCGCGCGGCCTACGCTGCGCGCGCGCTGCAAGCGATCGAGACGCTGCTGGGCAACTACGACTACGAGCAGGCCTTGCTCGCCGTGCGGCAGTTGCGGGCCGGCACCTGATGGCCATGCGTCTGTTCAAAAGCCTGGGCCTGTTGCTGTGTGCGGGCTGGTTGGCCGGTTGTGACGGCGGTCTCGGCGCCGCCAGGCTGTGGATGCCGGAACAGTTTGGCCTGACGCCTGTCAGCGCGCATCTGTATATCGAGCAGGGTGCCGATGCCGCCACGCGTGAGGCCTTGAAAGTGGCGGCCGAGCAGGCCGAAGCGGCCGTGGTGGCCACCTATGGCGCGGCCATCGCACGGCCCAGCGTGCATGTCTGCGTGACCGAAGTCTGCTATGCCCGTTTCGGCGGCAATGGCGCGGTGGCCAAGGTGTATGGCGACCGCATCCTGTTGTCGCCACGTGGGTTGAACTGGCATTTCATGGCGCATGAATGGTCGCATGCCGAAGTGCAGGCCCGGCTGTCATGGCGCGCCTGGTGGCTGCTGCCGCGCTGGTTTGATGAAGGTCTGGCCGTCGCCGTGAGCGACGCCCCGGAACATTCCGAATCCCACTGGCAGTGGCTGGTGCTGCAGCATGTCGAGCACCCCTCCCGGGCTGAGCTTCAGACATTCGTCTCGCTGCGGCAGTGGCTGGATGCGGTCCGGCGCTACGGCGATGACAGGAATACCGAGCGGCGCACCAAAGGCGAGCCGCTACAGAACCCGCTCTATGCGGCGGCCGGACATGAAGTCCGGCCGTGGTTGGCCGAAACCGGTCCGGCCGGGCTGCGCCATTTCATCGCGCAGCTCAATGCCGGGGAGGATTTCAGCGCCGCTTATCGTGGCGCGGCACCGAACCAGCATCCGGATGAGTGACGGACAGGCCAGCGGCGATGCCGGCCCATCCGCACGTCATCACATGCTGCGCCGATACTGTCCGCCGACCTCGAACAGCGCGCCGGTGATCTGCCCCAGCGAGCAGACCCGCACGGCCTCCATCAGCACGTTGAAGACGTTCTGATTGTCGATCACGGCCTGCTGCAGGCGTTTCAGCATGGCCGGCGCGGCGCTGGCGTTGCGGGTATGGAAATCATTCAGACGCGCCAGCTGGCTTTGTTTTTCATCGTCGGTCGAACGCGCCAGTTCGATATGGTCCGGCACCTGATCGCCATGCGGGTTGCGGAAGGTATTCACGCCGATGATCGGATATTCACCGGTGTGCTTCTGCATTTCGTAATGCATCGATTCTTCCTGAATCTTGCTGCGCTGATAACCGGTTTCCATCGCACCGAGCACGCCGCCGCGATCGGCGATCTTCTCGAACTCGGCCAGCACCGCTTCCTCGACCAGCTCGGTCAGCTCGTCGATGATGAAAGCGCCCTGGCTGGGGTTTTCATTCTTCGCCAGGCCCCATTCGCGGTTGATGATGAGTTGAATCGCCATCGCGCGGCGCACTGATTCTTCAGTCGGCGTGGTGATCGCTTCGTCAAAGGCGTTGGTGTGCAGCGAGTTGCAGTTGTCATACACCGCGATCAGTGCCTGCAGCGTGGTGCGGATGTCGTTGAACTGGATTTCCTGCGCGTGCAGTGAGCGCCCCGAGGTCTGGATGTGATATTTGAGTTTCTGGCTGCGCTCGTTGGCGCCATACTTGTCCTTCATCGCCACCGCCCAGATGCGGCGCGCGACGCGGCCCAGCACGGTGTATTCCGGGTCCATGCCGTTCGAGAAGAAGAAACTCAGGTTGGGCGCAAAATCATCGATGTGCATGCCGCGCGCCAGATACGCTTCCACGAAGGTGAAACCATTCGACAGCGTGAAGGCGAGCTGGCTGATCGGATTGGCACCCGCTTCGGCGATGTGATAGCCAGAGATACTTACCGAGTAGAAATTGCGCACATCGTGGTGCACGAAATACTCGGCGATGTCACCCATCACCTTGAGCGAAAACTCGGTCGAGAAGATGCAGGTGTTCTGGCCCTGGTCTTCCT
This sequence comes from Leptothrix sp. (in: b-proteobacteria), assembly GCA_041083665.1. Lineage (GTDB taxonomy): Bacteria > Pseudomonadota > Gammaproteobacteria > Burkholderiales > Burkholderiaceae_C > Sphaerotilus. The sequence continues at coordinate 51,267 of JBFPGZ010000021.1, read as the reverse complement.
TCAGGATATCGGCCTGCACGGTGCCGCGCACATTGGCTTGCACCCAGACGCGGATCTTGGCGGCTTCGTCCTCGGTCGGCTCGCGGCCGTTATCCGCCTTGAACTTGTCGAGCTGCTGGTCGATCGCGGTATTCATGAACATCGCCAGAATACTCGGCGCCGGGCCGTTGATCGTCATGCTCACCGAGGTGGTCGGGCTGCACAGATCAAAACCTGAATACAGCACCTTCAGATCATCCAGCGTGGCGATGCTCACGCCGGAATTGCCGACCTTGCCGTAGATGTCCGGACGTGGGTCCGGATCGGCACCGTACAGCGTGACCGAATCAAACGCGGTGGAAAGGCGTTTGGCCGGCATGCCCTCGGACACGAGCTTGAAGCGGCGATTGGTGCGGAACGCATCGCCTTCACCGGCAAACATGCGGGTCGGGTCTTCGCCTTCACGCTTGAAGGCAAACACGCCAGCGGTATACGGGAAACTGCCGGGCACGTTTTCCAGCATCAACCACTTGAGCAGTTCGCCGTGATCTTCGTAGGTTGGCAGCGCGACCTTGCGAATCTTGTTGCCGCTCAGCGTGGTGTGGACCAGGCCGGTGCGCAGTTCCTTGTCGCGGATTTTCACGACATATTCGTCGCCAGCGTAGGCCTTCTGCATTTCAGGCCACATCGACAGCAGTTTCTTGGCGCTGCTGTCGAGCTGGCTGTCGCGCTGGTCAGCCAGTTCATTCACGGCTTCGACGGCGCGGTGTTTCTCGGCATCAGCCAGTTTCAGCATGCGGGCGCTGGCGCGCAATTGCTGCGCTTCACGGGCGATTCGAGCCTGTTTCTTGGCGCGGGCCTTGTAGCCACGCACGGTATCGGAAATCTCGGCCAGATAACGGGTGCGCGCGGCCGGCACGATCGGGGTCTGGTGCGTGCTGTGGCGCGTATTGACCAGCGGCAGGCGGCCGTCGGCGAGTTTCAGGCCGAGTCCGGCCAGACGGGTTTTCAGCGCTTGATAAAGAGCCGTGACGCCGTCGTCGTTGAAGCGGCTCGCCATGGTGCCGAACACCGGCATCTGGTCGGGCATGACGGTGAAGGCTTCGCGGTTGCGCTGCACCTGCTTGGCGACGTCGCGCAGGGCGTCAGCGGCGCCCTTGCGATCGAACTTGTTGATGGCAACAAACTCGGCAAAGTCGAGCATGTCGATCTTTTCGAGCTGGCTGGCGGCGCCGAATTCAGGTGTCATCACATACATCGGCACCGTCACGTGCGGCACGATGGCCGCGTCGCCCTGGCCGATGCCGGAGGTCTCGACGATGATCAGATCAAAGCCCGCCACCTTGGCGGCGGCCAGCACGTCGGGCAGCGCAGCGGAGATTTCGCTGCCGGTGTCGCGGGTGGCCAGCGAGCGCATGTAGACGCGCGCACCGTTCGACCACGGTCCAGTGGCGTTCATGCGGATGCGGTCACCGAGCAGCGCGCCGCCGCTCTTGCGCCGCGACGGGTCGATCGAGATGACGGCGATGCGCAGGCTGTCGTCCTGATCGAGGCGGAAGCGCCGGATCAGCTCGTCGGTCAGGCTGGATTTGCCGGCGCCGCCGGTGCCGGTGATGCCGAGTACCGGCGTGGTGCTGGCCTTGGCGGCTTCCTGCACGGCGGCCAGCAGCGCGGCGTCGGCCTTGCCGTTTTCAAGCGCGGTGATGAGTTGTGCCAGCGCGCGCCAGGCGGCTTCGGTATGACCTTGCAGCGCGGCGACCTCGGTCGGCGCGTGCGGCGACAGATCCTGGTCGCAGCGCATCACCATCTCGCCGATCATGCCGGCCAGGCCCATGCGCTGGCCGTCTTCCGGGCTGAAGATGCGCACGCCGTGCTCGGCCAGATCGCGGATCTCGGCCGGCACGATCACGCCGCCGCCGCCGCCGAACACCTTGATGTGGGCACCGCCGCGCTTTTGCAGCAGCTCGACCATGTACTTGAAGTACTCGACGTGGCCGCCCTGGTAGCTGCTCACCGCGATGCCCTGCACGTCTTCCTGCAGCGCGGCGGTGACGACTTCATCGACCGAGCGGTTGTGGCCGAGGTGGATCACCTCGGTGCCCATGCCCTGCAGGATGCGCCGCATGATGTTGATGGCCGCGTCGTGGCCGTCGAACAGGCTGGCAGCGGTGACGAAGCGCACCTTGTTAGTCGGGCGGTAGCTGGCAAGGGCTTGGTAGTCGGCGCTCAGATCGGTCATGGGCAGGCTCTCCGGTCGGTCGGTGCGGGTGGGCAGGGCGCGCGATGGCTGGAATGCCATGCTCCAGCGATTCTAGATTGACGTTTACGTAAACGTCAGTTCGGGTGAACCCGAATAGGGTGCTCTGCACCGAAATGGGGTCGGGCCGACACGATGCGCTTGCGGATGGTGCGGCGCGAGTGAGGAGTGTGAGCCGCCCGCCTCGGGCCTGTCCGCCCACCGTGACCTTGTGCGCAGAGAGGGCGCGGCGCGGCCTTGGCGCGTTGTCTGCTTGGATGAGGGTGCGGTGCACGTCAGGGTGTGTGCACCGGGCAGGAACAGATTCGGACAACGGCGTCCGATCGTTTTCCGGCGTTGCTGGCATGGGGCCAGGCGTCGGGGCGCGATCGGACGCCGTTTTTTATTGGAGTCAGACAATGACAGCAGCGACACAGGCAGCGGCGCACCCGCCGTCACGACGGGAATTCATGCAGCGCACGGCGGCGCTGGCGGCGGGCGCCGGCAGCCTGCTCGGGCCGGCGGGTGGCGCGTGGGCGGCTGGCTCCGACGCGCCTGAGAAGAAGGAAGTGCGGGTCGGTTTCATCCCGCTGACCGACTGCGCCTCGGTGGTGATGGCCTCGGTGCTGAAGTTCGACGAGAAGTACGGCATCAAGATCGTGCCGAGCAAGGAGGCCTCCTGGCCCGGCGTGCGCGACAAGCTGATCAGCGGCGAGCTGGACGCCGCGCATGCGCTCTACGGCATGGTCTACGGCATGCACATGGGCGCCGGCGGCACCAAGAAGGACATGGCGGTGCTGATGACGCTGAACCAGAACGGCCAGGGCATCACGCTGTCGCGCGATCTGGCCAGCAAGGGTGCGCTCGATGGCCCGACGCTGGCGCGCGTGCTGCTGAGCGACAAGCGCGAGTTCAAGTTCGCCCAGACCTTCGTCACCGGCACGCACGCGATGTGGCTGTATTACTGGCTGGCAGCGAACGGCATCAACCCGATGAGCGACACCCGCATCATCACGGTGCCGCCGCCGCAGATGGTGGCGCGCATGAAAGCCGGCGACATGGACGGCTACTGCGTCGGCGAGCCGTGGAACCAGCGCGCCATCGCCGACGGTGTCGGCTTCACGGTGGCAACCAGCCAGGACATCTGGCCGGACCACCCCGAGAAGGTGCTGGGCACGACCAACGAGTTCGTGCAGAAGCACCCGAACAGCTCGCGTGCGCTGATCATGGCGGTGCTGGAAGCGAGCCGCTGGATCGAGGCCAGCCCGGCCAATCGCCTCAAGACCGCCGAAGTGCTGGCGGCGCCGGCCTACGTGAACACCTCCGCCGAGGTGATCGGCCAGCGCCTGCTCGGGCATTACCAGAACGGCCTGGGCCGCAGCTGGGAGGATGCCAACCCGATGCGCTTCTTCAACGACGGCGCGGTGAACTACCCGTACCTGAGCGACGGCATGTGGTTCATCACCCAGCACAAGCGCTGGGGCCTGATGCGCGGCGACGTGGGCGACTTCGGCGCGGTGCGCCGCGAGCTCAACCGGGCCAACCGCGACCGCACCCAGATCGTCGGCGATACCGACTACCTCGGCATCGCCCGCGCCATCAACAAGACCGAGCTGTACCGGCAAGCCGCCACGCAGCTCAACATCAACCTGCCACGCACCGATCTGCGCAGCAGCCGGCTGATCGACGGCACGGTCTGGGACGGCCGCTCGCCGGTCGATTACCTGAGCGGGTTCAGGATCAAGGCGGGCTGAAGCAGGCCTCGAAAGCGTGCGGGCGCCAGAAATGTGCGCTGCGTTGGTGCAAATGCTTGTGGATGGTGCGCTGCAGCATCGATCCGGGCCTCAACCCGATCTGGGCCGCGTGACAAGGTCGGCAGCGGCGCCCGCTGCACCTGACAAAAGCAAGCTGGCACGCTCCCTGCATAAGCTCTGTTGAGGTCGCCGCAGGGTGGCCTCACTAGGTGGGACATTTTGGACAGCGGCGTCCGATCGTCCCGACAGCCCTGACGCAAGTCAGTTGTCGGACAACGATCGTGACGCCGTTTTTTTTGCTTGGAGCGCTTTCATGACGACGCCTGTGAATCCTGTCAACCCGACTCGACGCGACTTTCTTCAGCGCGCCGCCGCCGTGACGGCTGCAGGCGCTGCGACCGGCCTGCACACTGGTGTCTGGGCGGCAGGCTCGGACGTGCCCGAGAAGAAGGAAGTGCGCATCGGCTTCATTCCGCTCACCGACTGCGCTTCGGTGGTGATGGCCTCGGTGCTGAAGTTCGACGAGAAGTACGGCATCAAGATCATTGCCAGCAAAGAATCTTCTTGGGCCTCGGTGCGCGACAAGCTGGTGAACGGCGAGCTCGACGCCGCGCATGTGCTCTACGGCCTGGTGTACGGCGTGCACCTCGGCATCGGCGGTCCGAAGAAGGACATGGCGGTGCTGATGACACTCAACAACAACGGCCAGGCCATCACGCTGTCCAAGAAGCTGGCCGACAAGGGCGCCGTCGATGGCGCGGGCCTGGCCAGGCTGATGAAGGCCGAGCCGCGCGAATACACCTTTGCGCAGACCTTCCCGACCGGCACCCACGCGATGTGGCTGTACTACTGGATGGCGGCCAACGGCATCAACCCGATGAGCGACGCCAAGGTCATCACGGTGCCGCCGCCGCAGATGGTCGCCAACATGCGCGTCGGCAACATGGACGGCTACTGCGTCGGCGAGCCGTGGAACCACCGCGCCATCATCGACGGCATCGGTGTGACGGCGATGACCAGCCAGGACATCTGGAAGGATCACCCCGAGAAGGTGCTTGGCGCCACCAACGAGTTCGTCACCAAGAACCCGAACACCGCGCGCGCCGTGATCATGGCGGTGCTGGAAGCGAGCCGCTGGATCGACGCCGGCCTGCAGAACAAGATGAAGATGGCCGAGACGATCGCCGAGAAGTCGTACGTCAACACCTCGGTCGATGCCATCAACCAGCGCATCCTGGGCCGCTACCAGAACGGCATGGGCAAGACCTGGGATGACCCGAACTACATGAAGTTCTTCAACGACGGCGCGGTCAACTATCCGTACCTGTCGGACGGCATGTGGTTCCTGACCCAGCACAAGCGCTGGGGCCTGCTGAAGGGCGAGGTCGACTACGCCGGCGTGGCCAAGGCGATCAACAAGACCGAGCTCTACAAGCAGGCCGCGTCGCAGCTCAAGGTCAGCGTGCCGAAGTCCGATCTGCGCAGCAGCAAGTTGATGGATGGCACGGTCTGGGATGGCAAGGATCCGGCCAAGTACGCCGCCAGTTTCAAGATCAAGGCGGCCTGAGCGGGCCGCATGCAGGAGCGACAGATGAATGCCACCACCATGCCCCTGACGGCCGCCGCGTCCGCCGGCAAGCCGAAATCCGACACGTCGCCCGGCAAGGCAGCGGCTGTCAGTGCGGCACCGGCCGGGACGCCCGAGTGCGCCGCGCCGACTGCGGCGCAGGTCAAGCTGCAGGAGCAGGCTGCCGCGATGGCGCGCGCCCAGCTCCGCCGCAGCCTGGGCCGGATCCTGGCGCCGCTGCTCGGTTTCGTGCTGCTGCTGCTGGTCTGGCAGGCGGTCTCGCAGGCCGGCGACAAGCAACTGCCGGGGCCGCTGCCGGTCTGGCATTCGGCGGTCGAGCTGTTCGCGGATCCGTTCTACATCAAGGGCCCGAACGACCAGGGCATCGGCTGGAACATCCTGTCCTCGCTCAAGCGCGTCGGGCTGGGCTTCGGGCTGGCGGCGCTGGTCGGCATTCCGCTCGGCTTCATGATCGGGCGCTTCGACTTCCTGAACCAGATGCTGGATCCGCTCATCAGCCTGCTGCGGCCGGTCTCGCCGCTGGCCTGGCTGCCGATCGGGCTGATGGTGTTCAAGGCCGCCCATCCGGCGGCGATCTGGACCATCTTCATCTGCTCGATCTGGCCGATGGTGATCAACACCGCAGTCGGCGTGCGCCAGGTGCCGCAGGACTACCTGAACGTGGCGCGGGTGCTGAACCTGTCCGAGCTGACGGTGATGCGCAAGATCCTGTTCCCGGCCGTGCTGCCCTACATGCTGACCGGCGTGCGCCTCGCGGTGGGCACCGCCTGGCTGGTGATCGTGGCGGCCGAGATGCTGACCGGCGGCCAGGGCATCGGCTTCTGGCTCTGGGACGAGTGGAACAACCTGAACGTGGCGCACATCCTGATCGCCATCTTCATCATCGGTGGCGTCGGCCTGGCGCTGGAAGCGCTGCTGGTCTGGATCGCGCGTCGCTTCGACTACTCCTGAGCTGCCCGGAAAGAACATTCATCATGAGCAAGACTTCTGAAGAGCGCAGCTCGCGTTTCCTGCGCATCGAAAACGTCGGCATGTCGTTCCCGACCAAGCAGGGCACTTTCGTCGCGCTGCGCGACATCGACCTGGACGTGGCGCGCGGCGAGTTCATCGCGCTGATTGGCCACTCGGGTTGTGGCAAATCGACCCTGCTGAATCTGGTCGCCGGCCTCACCAGCCCGACCAGCGGCGTGCTGCTGCTGGAAGAGCGCGAACTGCGCGGCCCCGGCCCGGAGCGCGCGGTGGTGTTCCAGAACCACTCGCTGCTGCCGTGGATGACCTGCCTGGAAAACGTCCATCTGGCGGTCGAGCGCGTCTTCGGCGCCACCGAGAAGAAGGCGCAGCTGAAGGACCGGGCGCTCGCCGCGCTCGATCTGGTCGGTCTGGGCCACGCCAAGGACAAGCGCCCGGGCGAGATCTCCGGCGGCATGAAGCAGCGCGTCGGCATCGCTCGTGCGCTGGCGATGGAGCCGAAGATGCTGCTGATGGACGAGCCCTTCGGCGCGCTCGATGCGCTGACGCGCGCCAAGCTGCAGGACGAGCTGATGAAGATCGTCGCCACCACCGGCTCGACCGTGATGATGGTGACGCACGATGTGGACGAGGCGGTGCTGCTGTCGGATCGCATCGTCATGCTCACCAACGGCCCGGCCGCCACCATCGGCGAAGTGCACAAGGTGCCGCTGCCGCCGATCCGCGAGCAGTTCCGCGCCCGCCTGGAGATGGCGCACAACGCCGACTACCTGCGGTCGCGCGAGGCGGTGCTGGAGTTCCTGTATCACAAGCAGGCGCACGTCGAGAAGGACGCGGCCTGAGCGGCGAAGCCGCCACGCGCCGACTTGATCTGCACCAGCCCGACAGCGCTTGCCGGGTTGTTGCTCGGGGCGTTGCCTGCGATTGCTAGGACAATGGCGGCCTGCGGTGTGCCGGCTCGGTTTGCTGGCCGCCAGGTCTTTCACTCCTAGCGCAAGCAGCGGCTCATGAGCTTCCTGGTCATCGATATCGGCAACACGCGGCTCAAGTGGGCACAGTACCAGGCACCGGACCCTTGTGCGCCGATCCTGGCCCATGGTGCGGTCTACCTGGAGCGCATCGACCAGCTGGCCGAAACCGAATGGTCTGATCTGCCCCATCCGCAAGCCATGCTGGGTTGCGTGGTGGCCGGTCAGATCGTGCGCGGCCGCGTCGAGGAACAGCTGGAGCTGTGGGATCTGCAGCCACGCTGGGTGATCTCTGAAGCGCAGGGCGGCGGGGTGCTCAACGGCTATGAGCATCCGCACCGGCTCGGCTCGGATCGCTGGGTGGCGCTGATCGGCGCGCGGGCCCGCGTGCTGGCGGCGGGTCGGGCCCGACCGGCGCTGGTGGTGATGGTCGGCACGGCAGTGACGGTGGACGTGCTTGACGTCGATGGCCGATTCGTCGGCGGCTTCATCCTGCCCGGCTTCGGGCTGATGCTCAAGGCGCTGGAGATGGGCACGGCGGGCCTGAAGGTGCCGACCGGCGATGTGCATGAATTCCCCACCAACACCAGCGATGCGCTCATGAGCGGTGGCACCTATGCGATCGCCGGTGCCATCGAGCGCATGTACCGGCACGTCATCGCGCGCTGTGGCGAGGAGCCCTTGCTCTACATGACGGGCGGTGCGGCGGTCAAGCTGGCGCCGATCTCAGGCTTGCCGTTTGAGCTGATCGATACGCTGATTTTCGAGGGCTTGCTGATCCTGGCGGCTGAGCGGCGCCAGCGCGGCATGCTCTGAGATGAGGGGCGGCAGCCCATCGAGTTGGGTCCGCAGCAGGGCAATTTCCTTGCGCAGCGCGCTCATCTGGCGATGCAGATCAGCCAGGATGTCGTGCTCCAGGCGCTGCTCGGACGACTCGACCCACATCGCCGCGATGCCCGCCGTCACCAGCGACAGCACGCCGTAGCCGAGCAGCACCACAAACACCGAGAAGATCTTCGAGGCCGGTGTGCTGGGCACGATGTCGCCGAAGCCCACCGTCGCGGCGGTGGTGAACGCCAGCCAGAGGCCGTCTGCCAGGCTGTTGACGCGCGGCTCCAGCCACCAGAAACCCACTCCGCACAGCAGCAGCACCGTCAAGGCAATCGCCAGCAGCGCCGGCAGGCTGCCGCGTTCCAGCAAATGCTGCAGTGACCAGACCAGATAGGTCAGGGTCAGCAAGGCAACCAGCAGGCGCAGCGTCAGGGCCGGGGTCGATTCGACGCTCGATGGCAAGGCCGCTGCCAGCGCCAGTCCGAACACCAGGACTGCCGTCAAGACGGCCTGCCGTTTGCGTGGTGCGATATCCAGTTGCTGGCGACCGAATGCCAGCGCGAGTCCTGCCGCCGCATAGACGGCAGGTGCCAGCAGTGCTGGCGCGGCTTGCTGCATTTCCAGATAAAAGGCCGGAATGGTCAGCAGCAACAGGACGATGACCAGCCAGCGCAGAGCCTGGGTGGGCCACCAGTGTGACGAAATGGCGTGCGTGGGCATGTTGTCCAGCCTAACGAGGACGATTCGACCGAGCTTGTGGCGCGTCAAGCAGGCGCATCGCCGTCAGGTATTTACAGAAAGGAGGGTCAAGTCGGCCGGTCGGCTGCTCAACCAGTGCTCGAACTGGGCCAGGCTCAGCGGTGGGCTGATGCCCATGCCTTGCAACTGATCGCAGCCGTGTCGAGCCAGAAACTGCCGCTGCGCTTCGGTTTCGACGCCTTCGGCGACCACGGTCAGATCCAGGCCCCGGGCCAGTTCAATGATGGCGCTGGTGATCGCTGCCGACTCGCGATCGTAGGGCAAGTCTTTCACAAAGGAGCGATCAATCTTCATCTTGTCGATCGGCAGCTCCTTCAGATGCCCGAGCGAGGAATAGCCAGTGCCGAAATCATCCACCGAAATGCGCACGCCCAGGGCACGCAGTTGCTCCAGGCGTTGGCGTACCTGCGGCACGTCGTCCATCAGCATGCGTTCAGTCAGCTCCAGCTCCAGCCAATCGGTACCGATGCCGGTGTCTTGCAGCAGTTGCTGCACCGATTCGACAAAACCGGCGGCCTGAAATTGCATGGTCGATAGATTCACCGCCACCGACAACGGCTGCGCCAGCCCGAGCACCTGCCAGCGCCGGGCGCAGCGGGCCGCTTCGTGCAAGACCCAGGCACCGATCGGCACCATCAGGCGGTGCTGTTCGGCCAGCGGAATGAATTCGTCGGGCGTCAGCAGGCCGCGCTCCGGATGGTGCCAGCGGATCAGCGCTTCGACGCCGAGCAGCACGCCATCGATGGTGCGGATCTGCGGCTGGAACAACAAGGCGAATTCACCGTGCGTGATCGCCTGACTGAGCTGGCCTTCCAGCACCAGATTGGCATAGGCCGAGGCCGCCACCTCGTGGTCGAAGAAGGCATAGCCGGCGCGGCCGTGCGCCTTGGCCATGTGCATCGCGGTGTCGGCATGCTTGATCAACGTCTCGGGCGATTCGCCGTCGCGCGGGAACAGCGCAATACCGATCGACGGCGTCACGGAGATCGGCCGACCTTCGATGTCCACCGGGGCCGCCACCGCCGCCTGCAGCTTGCCGGCCACATGGATGACGTCGCGGGCGTCGCGAATGCCGGGCAGCAGCACCATGAACTCGTCACCACCGAAACGCGCAACCCGATCCGAGGTGCGCAGGCAAGCCGAGATGCGTTGCGCCACGATCTTGAGTTGCGCATCACCCGCAGCGTGGCCGACCGAGTCGTTGAGCCGCTTGAAATGATCCAGGTCGATGAACAGCACGGCCAGCTGGGTCTGGGCGCTGCGAGCGGTCACCATCAGGTGTTCCAGCTGGGACATGAAGCCCTGGCGGTTCGGCAGGCCGGTGAGGGCGTCGTGGTGCGCCAGATACTGCAGCCGCGCCTGCGCGGCGTGGCGGTCGCGCAGGTCGCGCAGCACGCTCATGCGCAGCGGTGCGCCGTTTTGCAGCGTGGCGCGGTCGATGAACTCGACGGGAATGCGGCTGCCGTCGCGGTGCACCAGCAGGGTCTCGACGCTCAGATCCTGGTTGCCGGTCAACAGCTGCGCAACGCGATGGCGCTGTTCGGGGGCGATGGCATCGAGCAAGGGCCGGCCGAGCATGGCATGCAGCGACTGGCCGAGCAGCTCGCAGCAGGCTGGGTTGGCGTCGAGCAGCAGGCCATCGCGATGGAACACGATGCCTTCGACGCTGGCCTGCATGAAGCGCGCAAGCCGGCCTTCGGACTCGGCCATGACGCGCTCGGTATCGCGGTAGCGGGTCAGTTCGTGCAGCAACACCAGCACGCCGCATGATTGCTGGCGTTGCTCATTCCGATCAGGCACCAGCGTCACTTCCATGCTGCGCTGCGGGCCGCCGTCGCTGGCGTCGAGCAGGTCTTCGTAGCGGCTGGCAGTGCCGCTGTGCAGGGCCAGCTCGAATTGCTCGATCAGACGCGGCAGCAGGCTTGGCGGGACGATCTGCGCCAGGCTCAAGCCAATGATGCTGGTTTCGTCGTAACCCCAGGCTTGGGCGTAGCTGCGATTGGCGTAGAGGCAGTACGTCGTGTCGGCTGCGTGATAGCCCATCAGCAGCGGTACGCTGTTGGCAAGCTGACGCAGCCGTGTGAACTGCTGGAGCTCGCTGAGCAGCGGCGGGCAGCCGTTCGGCTCACTCCGACTCGGCGCGCTGGCGGAGCTTGTCGAGCTGGTACTGGAGGGGTCGAAAGGGGCTGTCATCATGGGAAAAACCGTTTTCCGATGATAGGCAGCCCAAGGTTAAGGGGAGGTTTGTTTCAGCCCCCCAACAGGGGATGGCGGTACGCAGAAGTAACGCTTCTGCGCACTGCCTGGTCAGAGGATGTAACGCGACAGATCTTCATTGCCCGCCAGGGCCGACAGCCGCGCATCGACATCGCTGCCGTCGATCGTCACGGTCTGGCCGCTGCGGTTTGGCGCATCGAACGAAATCTCGTCGAGCAGCCGCTCCATCACGGTCGACAGGCGCCGTGCGCCGATGTTCTCGGTGCGCTCGTTGACGCCGTGCGCGATCTCGGCCAGCCGGCGGATCGCCGCCGGCGTGAAGTCGAGCGTCACGCCTTCGGTGGCCAGCAACGCCTGGTACTGCTTGATCAGGCTGGCGTGGGTGCTGGTCAGGATCGCCTCGAAGTCCTCGACCGAGAGCGACTGAAGCTCGACGCGGATCGGGAAGCGCCCCTGCAGCTCCGGAATCAGATCGCTCGGCCGCGCCAGGTGGAACGCGCCCGAGGCGATGAACAGGATGTGATCCGTCTTGACCATGCCGTACTTGGTGTTGACGGTGGTGCCTTCGACCAGCGGCAGCAGGTCGCGCTGCACGCCCTGGCGCGACACATCAGCGCCCTGGGCGTCGGAGCGCGTCGCAACCTTGTCGATCTCGTCGATGAAGACGATGCCGTTCTGCTCGGCGTTGCTGACCGCGCGGGTCTTGATGTCGTCCTCGTTGAGCAGCTTGCCGGCCTCCTCGTCGATCAGCAGCTTGCGTGCCTCGCCGATCTTGAGCTTGCGGGTCTTGCGCTTGCTCTGGCCGATCTGCGAGAACATGCCCTTGAGCTGCTCGGCCATGTCTTCCATGCCGGGCGGACTCATGATTTCGAGCTTGGCGCCAGGCTCGGCGAGGTCGAGCTCGATCTCCTTGTCGTCGAGCTGGCCCTCGCGCAGGCGCTTGCGCATGATCTGGCGGGCGGTGTTGTCGGGTGTCGGCGCGCTGCTGCCGAAGCCGAATTCGCTGCCGCCGCGTGGCAGCGGCACCAGCACGTCGAGCACGCGGTCTTCGGCGGCGTCCTCGGCGCGGCCGCGCATCAGCCGCATTTCGCGCTCGCGCTCCTGCTTGACGGCGCTCTCGATCAAGTCACGGATGATGGTGTCGACGTCCTTGCCGACATAGCCGACTTCGGTGAACTTGGTGGCCTCGACCTTGATGAAGGGCGCATCGGCCAGCCTGGCCAGCCGGCGCGCGATCTCGGTCTTGCCGACGCCGGTCGGGCCGATCATCAGGATGTTCTTCGGCGTGATCTCGCCGCGCAGCTCGCCGGCGACCTGCTGGCGGCGCCAGCGGTTGCGCAGGGCGATGGCGACGGCGCGCTTGGCGTCTTTCTGGCCGACGATGTGGTGGTCGAGTTCGGCGACGATGTCCTGCGGGGTCATGCTCATTCGAGCACCTCGATGGTGTGCTGCTGGTTGGTGTAGATGCACAGGTCACCAGCGATTTCGAGCGATTTCTTGACGATCTCTTGCGGTGTCATGGCGGTGTGTTCGAGCAGCGCGCGCGCGGCGGCCTGGGCATAGGGTCCGCCCGAGCCGATCGAGACGATGCCCTGCTCTGGCTCCAGTACATCGCCGTTGCCGGTGATGATGAGCGAGGCGGTGCGATCCGCCACCGCCAGCATCGCTTCGAGGCGACGCAGCACGCGGTCGGTGCGCCAGTCGCGTGTCAGCTCGACGGCGGCGCGTACCAGATGGCCTTGATGCTTTTCCAGCTTGGCCTCGAAGCGTTCGAACAGCGTGAAGGCGTCGGCGGTGGCGCCGGCAAAGCCCGCCAGCACCTGATCGCGATACAGGCGGCGTACTTTGCGCGCGCTGGCCTTGATGACGATGCTGCCCAGCGTCACCTGGCCGTCGCCGCCGATCGCGACCTGCGTGCCACGACGCACGCTGACGATGGTCGTGCCGTGAAAGGACTCCATGATGGTGTTCCGAAAAAGGGGAAATGATCAGACTCGCACCCGAGGTGCGGGACGCGATGGGCGCGCCGCCAGCCTCAGATGTTGCGCACCGTCACGCGCGCATGTTCGTTGATGCCCATGGCGCCGCAGAACAGCGCCACCAGGCGATGGGTTTCCTCGAAGTGCACCGAGCGGTTTTCGCTGCGGCGCACCAGCACCCAGTTGAGCAGATCGCCCGCAGCGATGAAATCGATGCGGATCAGCCGGGTGCAGGACACCTTGATGATCGACGCCATGCCGATATCGGCTTCCATGGCCTTGAGCAAGGTGCTGATGTCGCCGACCAACTGGCCGGAGAGTTCGACCGAGGCGACCTGATTGAGCGCTTCCTCGATCGGTTCGGACTCGAAGAAGCCGGTGGCGACGTCGGGAATCTGGTGGCCGGAGGGCGAGATCGTCACGCCGGCGCCGCTGGCGATGCGCAGCGAGCAGCGCGCGGGTGCCCAGGACGGTGGTGAGACTTCGTAGGTCAGGCAGTAGTCGATCGCGGTCTGATCGAACTCGACCACCTGATTGGCCAGCCGCTGCGCTTCCAGGCGCAGCAGCCAGATGGCCGGATCGGCATTCTTGTTGCCGGTCGGTGACATCTCGGCCAGCACGGTGAAGAAGCGCTCACCGCCGACCCAGCGCATCTCGACCGGCTCGTCGGCCCAGTCCTGCAGCAAGCGGGTCAGTTCAAGGCAGGCCGGCAGATCGATGCGGCGCAGCGAGCGCCAGTCGAGCACCCAAGGCAGCGGCATCTGCAACAGCAGCGAACGCAACTGGCCGACATGGCTGATGTCCATGACGTCCGGTGCCACCCAGCCCATATTGGTCGCACCACGCGCGCTGGACGAACTGCTCTTGCTGCGGGGTTTGTCCTTGAGCGCGTCGGCCACCAGGCGCGGCAACGAGAACCATTGCGGCGCCGACCAGCCGAAGCGCTGCACGTAGTCCATCGCCAGCGCTTCGAATTTCTGCTGCTGGCCAGTGGCACGGTACAGATCAAACAGCGCAAACCAGGTTTCCGAGTGCTGCGCGCGGCTGCCGCCGCCGCTGATCAGCGCCAGCAGCGAGCGCTCGCACTGTTCGTAGTCGGCGTTGGCGAAGGCAATGACCGCTTCGTCGAGTTCGGGGTCATGCGCCAGTTCGGTGACTTCGACGGCGAAGGCATTGCCGCCTTCGTTCATGGCACCGTGCAAGGGCGACAGCACCGAGATCTTGGGCAGGCTCTGCGTCGTGGTCGGTACCAGCATCGATGCGGCGCCGCTGTCGCTTTGGGTCGCGGCGTAGGACGGCAGCTCCATCGGCGCGGTCGGCTTGAACGCATCCGCTGAAACCGGTTGCGACTGCATCACTTGCGGGGCGGTGGTGGCGTTGAAGAACGATTCACTCATCGCCGGAGGAATCGCCGAACGCATCACCGCTGCGCCGCGTCGCTGCGGCATGGCGCCCATGGCGGCTTCGCCGACCATCTGCTGCTCGATGGCGTCGATCTTGGCTTTCACGCTGGCGTCCGGGCGCGCGCTGTCGGGGCGTACCTCGGAGTCGTCCATGTGAGACAGGCCTTCCAGATTGGCGATGCCTTCGCCGGTCAGGCCTTCACGGCGGATCTTGCGCAGCATGTCGAATTCGCGCTTGCGCACGAAGTCGTTACGCCGCTTGCGCTCGATCATTGCCTTCAACTCGGTGCGGGCGTAATCGTTCTCTTGCGAGTCGCGCGACACGTTGTTCAGGTCGGCCCAGTCCGTGGTCGGGTTCGCGACGAAACGAACCACTTTGCGAAAGAAGCTTCCGCTGATCTTTTCGCCGTTCTTGATGGGATCCTTGGAGTCGGACATGGGCTCTGGCGCAGGTGTGGACCGTGGGCGCTCAGTCGCCGAAGAGCTTTTGCTTCAATTCGCGACGCTGCTGAGCTTCGAGTGAAAGTGTAGCGGTCGGACGCGCCAACAGGCGGCCCAGGCCGATCGGTTCGCCAGTCTCGTCACAATATCCGTAATCGCCGGATTCAATGCGCGTCAGGGCTTGCGAAATTTTCTTCAGTAGTTTGCGCTCGCGATCACGGGTGCGCAGTTCCAGCGCATGCTCTTCTTCGATCGTCGCTCGATCGGCCGGATCCGGCACGATCGAGGTGTCTTCACGCAGATGCTCGGTGGTCTCACCGGCATTGGACAGCAGGTCTTCCTTGAGCGCTTGGAGTCGGGTGCGAAAGAATTCGAGCTGTTGCTCGCTCATGTATTCGCTTTCCGGCATCGACAGCAGTTCCGCGTCGGTGAGATCGCGGCCGGCTTTGGTCTTCCAGACGTTGAGGAGTTTGGGATCGGGTTTGGCGGCGAGGCGCGACGGTGTAGGGGTAGGCATGGGGCAACTCAAGTGGGCTGGCTGTGATGCCGGCAGTGTCGCAACCTGCGGATGGCGCGTGGTCTGGACGGATGTTGCCGGTTCCTGAAAGGCTGATTCTGGCGTTGGTCGGTGCGGGCAAGCGAGGTGTCAGACACCTGAGAGCCCTCCTGACCACGCCGACCCGCCCGCATGGGCGCGCGGATTGTAGCCATCTCAGCGCAGACATGTGCACCTATGCGACTTTCGGCGCTGGTTGCGGTGCAGAGCATCACGCCAGACACTGGGTCAGTCCTTGCAGGAACACGTCCCGTGGCAGGTCGATGCCGATGAACACCATCTTGCTGTTGGGGGTCTCGTCGGACGCCCACTTGGGGCCGAGGTCGCTGCCCATCAACTGATGCACGCCCTGGAACACCACCTTGCGGTCGGTGCCCTTCATGTACAGCACGCCCTTGTAGCGCAGCATCTTGGGGCCGTAGATGTTGACCACCGAGCCGAGAAAGTCTTCCAGCTTGGCCGGATGGAAGGCCCGCTCGGAGCGGAACACGAAGCTCTTCACATCGTCATCATGACGGTGATGGTGCGGATGGTCGCAGGCCTCGCCGGGGGCGTGATCGTGATGATCATGGTCGTGGTGCGCGTGGTCATCGGCGGCGGCGAGAAACTCCGGATCGATCTCCAGCTTGGCGTTCAGATTGAAGCCGCGCAGGTCGAACACATCCTTGATCGCGACTTCGCCGAAGTTGACGCGGCTTTGCGGCGCGCGCGGGTTCATGTGCTTGAGGCGGTGCGACAGCGCGTCGAGCGTGGCCTCGTCGACCAGATCGGCCTTGCTGATGAAGATCTGATCCGCAAAACCGACCTGGCGGCGCGCTTCCTGACGGGTGTCGAGTTGGCTGTCGGCGTGCTTGGCGTCAACCAGCGTCAGGATCGAGTCGAGCAGGAAGCACTCGGCCACCTCATCGTCCATGAAGAAGGTCTGCGCCACCGGACCCGGATCGGCCAGGCCGGTGGTTTCGATGACGATGCGGTCGAACTTGAGCGTGCCCTTGCGGCGCTGTTCGGCCAGTTGCGCCAGCGTGGCGCGCAGATCTTCGCGGATGGTGCAGCAGATGCAGCCATTGCTCATCTGGATGATCTGCTCTTTGGTGTCAGCCACCAGAATGTCGTTGTCGATGTTTTCTTCACCGAACTCGTTTTCGATCACGGCGATTTTCTGGCCATGCGCTTCGCTCAGCACGCGCTTGAGCAAGGTGGTTTTGCCGCTGCCGAGAAAGCCGGTCAGGATGGTGGCAGGGATCAGGCCGTTGGACATATTGATTTTCCGTTTCGGGTCACGCTCAGGCCGTGATGGTGCCGGTTTGAGTGCGGTGCCGCTGGTGTGGGGGTGATACGCCGGTTGTTCTGCACTGCAGACCTGCGCCCGTGGCGACCGGTGCGTTGCATTTGCCCCACATTGTGATGGCGATTGATCACTGTCAGCCAAGCTCGACTGGCTGTCAAGCCAATGGCGATGGCCCACCATACCAGCAGGGGCCTGCCATCAGGTATTCTCGTGGCATCGCTACTTCCGGCACCGCCCGTGTCTGACCCCCAGTCTAGTTCGCGTTTCATGCGCGAACACGAGCGCCACCACGCGCAGGACCGCCGCACTTTGTTTGCGCGTGTCGTTGAATTTCTCTCGCCCGGCCCAGATTCCCGCGCCGAATTGATTGAGACCCTGGCCGAGGCCGAGCAGCGCGAGCTCATCGAGCCGCAGTCGCGGTTGATGCTTGAAGGTGTCCTGCGCATGGCCGATCTGAGCGCTGGCGATGTGATGGTGGCCGCGCCGCGCATTGATTCGCTCGATATCTCGGCGCCCTACGAGGAACTGCTGGCCAGCGTGATCGACACCGGCCATTCCCGGTTCCCGGTGCATGAAGGTGAGCCCGAAAACATCATCGGTATCTTGCTGGCGAAGGATTTGCTGAAACTGCAGCGCTCGCCCACCTTGAGTTTGCGTACGCTGCTGCGGCCGGCCGTGTTTGTGCCGGAATCGAAGAATTTGAATGAATTGCTGCGTGATTTTCGTGCCAATCGCAACCATCTGGCCATCGTGATCGATGAATTCGGCAAGGTGGCGGGTTTGATCACGATTGAAGACGTGCTGGAAGAAATCGTCGGTGAAATCGAAGACGAATTCGACGAGGAAAGCCGCGAGAATGGCATTTATACCTTGGCTGATGGCACCCATCGGGTGGCTGGAGATACTCGCATCGTGGCGGTGAATAGCCATTTTGCAGTGGCTTTGCCGGAGGAAGATTTCGAAACCATCGGTGGTTTGCTGGCGCATCAGTTCGGGCGCGT
Organism: Leptothrix sp. (in: b-proteobacteria); assembly: GCA_041083665.1. Classification (GTDB taxonomy): domain Bacteria; phylum Pseudomonadota; class Gammaproteobacteria; order Burkholderiales; family Burkholderiaceae_C; genus Sphaerotilus. The sequence goes on along the minus strand of JBFPGZ010000021.1, from coordinate 33,298 downwards.
GCCCCGGCGCGGCGAGGTGGTCGAACTGGCGGGTCTGTCATTTGCCGTGATGCTGACGCGCGGTGGGGCGGTGCGCTGGTTCAAGGTGATGCGCACACCGCTTGAGGCCTCTGCGCCCACTGCCGCGTGACCGGGGTTGGGCGTGGGCCGGGTTTCGGCTGGATCAGCGTGTGTCTGCTGGCCGGAGGACTGCAGGCATTGGCGTTGGCGCCGCAACCGCTCTGGTGGCTGCAGTTGGCGTCACTGACGATGCTGTTTGGCGCGGTGCGTTGCGCACAACCGGTGGCGGCAGCTTGGTACGGCGGCAGTTTCGGCTTTGCCTGGATGAGCGCCAGCCTGTGGTGGCTATACACCGCGATGCATCGCTATGGTGGTTTGCCGGCGTGGTTGTCAGTGTTGTCGGTGCTGCTGCTGGCGGCGGTGTTGGCTCTTTATCTGGCGGGAGCGATGGCCGCGCAGGCGCGCTGGCGGGCCTTGCATCCGCTCGGAAGTTGGGCCGGTTTTATCGCTTGGTGGCTATTGGCCGAGCTGGCGCGTGGCGTCTGGTTCACCGGATTCCCCTGGGCCGCCAGCGGCTACGCCCAAATCGATGGACCATTGCAGGGGTTGGCGGCCTGGGTCGGGGTGTATGGCATCGGTGCAGCAGCAGCGATGCTGGCAACCGCACCCTGGCTGTTGTTCGAGGCGGTGCAAGCGGCAGCGGGCCAACGCCAATGGTTGGTATTGGCGGCGGTATTGGGTTTGATCGGCCCGTTGGGCCTGGCGCATCTGCTGCCACAAGGGTTTACCCAGCCGACCGGCACCTTGCGGGTCAGCCTGCTGCAGGGCAATGTGCCGCAGGACGAAAAATTTGCCCAGGAGCATGTCGGGCAGTCGCTTGAGTGGCATCGGCAGGCTTTGCTGGCAGCCCAGGGCGATCTGGTGCTGGCCCCCGAAACGGCCATTGCTTTGTTGCCCGAGCAATTGCCCGAAGGCTGGTGGCGTGAACTGGTCCAGCATTTTGTCCAGGGCCATACCTATGCGCTGTTCGGGGTGCCACTGGGTAATTACGAGGCTGGTTATACCAATTCAGTGGTGGGCGTCACGCCCGCACATGATCAGCTCTATCGCTACGACAAGGCCCACCTGCTGCCCTTTGGTGAATTCATCCCGCCAGGTTTTCACTGGTTTGTGGCGATGATGAATATGCCATTGGGTGATTTCAACCGTGGTGCGCTCAATGCGCCGTCGTTCAGAGTCAAAGCGGAGCGCGTCGCGCCGAGTATCTGCTACGAAGATTTGTTTGGTGAGGAACTGGCGCTGCGCTTTGCCGATGAGCAGTCGGCGCCGACCCTGCTGGCGAATGTCAGCAATCTGGGCTGGTATGACCAGAGTACGGCGGTGCCGCAACATCTGCAGTTTTCGCGGATGCGTGCCCTGGAGTTTCAGCGGCCGATGATTCGCGCCACCAATACCGGTGCCACCGTCATCATCGATCACCATGGTCGCGTGACGCATGCCTTGGCGCCCTACACCCAGGGTGTGCTGAACGGTGAAGTGCAGGGGCGCACCGGTCTGACACCGTACGCGCGCTGGGTGCCATCTTGTGGTCTGTGGCCGCTATGGCTGATGGCGCTCGGTGTGGCGTGGTGGCCGGTTTGGCGGCGCTTTGTGCCTGGGCGGGTGCGTTCTGAAGTGTGAGCCGGGGGTGGATCGGGAGCCAGTCACAACAGGGGGGACAGAACTCGTTGTGCACTGCGGCGAATCAGCTCGGATGGCAGGCTCTGTGCGCTGTCGAGCGCCGCGCGAACATAGGCAGGATCGTGCCGCAGTCTGGGAATGTCGAGCCACAGGCCGTGACCGGCCATGAGCCATTTCAGATCGACCAGATATACCAAGTCCGGCTCCAAAGTGGCAGCGGGCATTGCGCAGGATATATCGGCCATGACATGCTTTCCGAGCGAGCTGAGAATTCGCCTATGTCCGGAACTTAGCCTGTTGCAGGCAGAACGGCTCAAAAAAATAGCACACACGGGCGGTCAATCTGCGACGCATTGGACCACATCGTGAAGGATCTCATGGCAGAGTTCAGGCCCGGCGGTTCAGGCTCGGTGATACGGTTGCGCTAAAGTCACAAGTTGCGGCTGCGGCATCAGGTCTGAAGCTGCCACCCACTGTGTGTTAATAATCAGGAATCGATGATGTTGCGTATCACCTCTGCTTCTCTGCTCGCTCTTGTCTTGGCTGCTTGTTCGAGCACCCCGCCTGCTCCGACCCCCGCACCGGCTCCGGCCCCGGCGCCCGTTGTGGCTGCCCCGGCGCCTGTGGTGGCTGCCCCGGCCCCTGCGACGCCCGCACCGGCTCCGGCCCCGGTGGTCAAGGCTGAGCCGCTGGCTCCGCACCTGGACCCGAACAGTGACGTTTCGCGCAAGCGCAGCGTGTTCTTCGACTTCGACCAATACGTGATCCGTGACCAGGATCGTGCCGTGGTCGAGCTGCAAGGCAAGTACCTGGCCTCGGCCCCGACCGTCAAGGCGGTGGTCGAAGGCAACGCCGACGAGCGCGGCAGCAAGGAATACAACCTGGCGCTGGGCGACAAGCGTGCCCAGGTCGTGGTCAAGGCCCTCAAGGTGCTGGGCGCGCGTGACAACCAGCTCGAAGCCATCAGCTTCGGCGAAGACAAGCCGCTGGCGGCCGGTCATGACGAATCGGCCTGGTCGCAAAACCGCCGCGCTGACGTCCACTATCGTTGAGCGGACGGCCGGATCGCACTGATCCGGCCAGACATCGGCCGCTGGTGCGGCTGAGTCGGCACAACCACAGGGCCATGTCGGGTCGATAATCGCGCACCTTTCGCGCGGATAGACCCGGTTCATGGCCCTGATTACTTTGAATGATGCGTCACTGGCCTTCGGCCACGTGGCTTTGCTCGACCACGCGGCGATGTCGCTGGAAAGCGGCGAGCGGCTCGGGCTGATCGGCCGCAACGGCAGCGGCAAGTCGTCGATGCTGAAGATCCTCGCCGGCCTGGAGCGGCTCGACGATGGCGTGCTGCAGCTGCAGCAGAACCTGCGCCGTTTCTACGTGCCGCAGGAACCCGAATTTGCGCCTGGTGCCACCGTGTTCGAGGCGGTCAGCGAAGGCGTGGCCGAGGTCAAGGCGCTGCGCGAACGCTACGAGGCGCACGACGCCGACACCGATCTCGACGCGCTGCAGTCGCGCATCGAGGCGCTGGACGGCTGGACCTGGGAGCAGCGTGTCGAGGAAACCCTCGAGCGGCTGCAGCTGGATCGCAGCGCGCAGGTTTCGGCGCTCTCCGGCGGGGTGCGCAAGCGCGTCGCGCTGGCGCAGGCGCTGGTCGCTGCGCCCGACGTGCTGCTGCTCGACGAGCCGACCAATCACCTCGACCTCGACGCCATCGTCTGGCTGCAGGATCTGCTCAAGAGTTTCAAGGGCGCGCTGCTGGTGATCACCCATGACCGCGCCTTCCTGGACGCCGTGTCCACCCGCATCCTGGAGCTGGATCGCGGCGTGCTGCGCAGCTACCCCGGCAGCTTTGTCGCGTACGAGGCGACCAAGCTGCGCGAGATGGAATCCGAAGCGCTCGCCAACGCGCGCGCCGACAAGCTGCTGGCGCAGGAAGAAGTCTGGATCCGCAAGGGCGTCGAGGCCCGGCGTACCCGCAGCGTCAGCCGTATCGGCCGGCTGGTCGCTTTGCGCGAGCAACGCTCGGCGCGCCGCGACGTGGTCGGGCGCGTGCGCCTGGATGTGGACGCTGGCCAGGCGACCGGCAAGATCGTCGCCGAACTGGACGGCGTGTCGAAGTCGTATGGCGAGCGCACCATCGTCAGCAACTTCAGCGGCACCATCCTGCGCGGCGACAAGGTCGGCCTGATCGGCCCGAACGGCGCCGGCAAGACCACGCTGCTGAAGATGATCCTCGGCGAGCTCGCGCCCGACAGTGGCACGGTGCGCCAGGGCAGCAATCTGCGCGTGGCGTACTTCGACCAGATGCGCACCGCGCTCGATCTGGACAAGACGCTGGCCGACACCATCAGCCCGGGCAGCGAATGGGTCGAGATCGGCGGCCAGCGCAAGCACATCATGAGCTACCTGGGCGACTTCCTGTTCGCGCCGCAGCGCGCCAACTCGCCGGTGCGCAGCCTGTCAGGCGGCGAGCGCAACCGCCTGTTGCTGGCACGCCTGTTCGCGCGCCCCGCCAACGTGCTGGTGCTCGACGAGCCGACCAACGACCTCGACATCGAGACGCTGGAACTGCTCGAAGACCTGCTGCAGACCTACGACGGCACGGTGTTCCTGGTCAGCCACGACCGGCGCTTCCTCGATGCGGTGGTGACCAGCACGCTGGTGTCGGAAGGCGAAGGCCGCTGGCGTGAATACGAAGGCAGCGTGGAAGACTGGCTGCAGCAGTCGCAGCGTGCGGCGGCGCTGGCCAAGTCGAACGAGCGGCAAGCGCAACGCGGCGGCGATACCGGCAAGGCGGCGGACAAGCCGGCCGTGGCGGCCCCGGTTGCCGCGCCGGTCAGCGCGGCGCCAGTGGTGGCCTCGCGCCGCAAGCTCAGCTACAAGGAGCAGCGCGAGCTCGACGAGCTGCCGGCCCGCATCGTGGCGCTGGAGGAAGAGCAGAAAACCCTCAACGCGCTGCTCGAAGGCACCGAGTTCTACACCCGCGCGCCCGACAAGATCGCCGAAGTGCACGCCCGCCACGCGCAGATCGACGAGGACTTGATGGCGATGCTGGAGCGCTGGGAAGTGCTCTCGGAGCGCTGAAGTCCCGCTCAGGCCGGCGGCTGTGGCAGCAGCAGCTTGATGTCGGCCGCGATGTCGGCCGGCGGCGTGGCGTGGCGCACATACAGGCGCACATGGCCCTGGGTGTCGAACACGTAGGACGCTGCGGTGTGGTCCACCGTGTAGCTGTTCGGGGTCTTGCCAGCCGCCTTGCGGTAGAAGACCTTGAACTCCTTGGCGGCGGCGGCGGTCTGCTCGGGCGTGCCGCGCAGCCCCACCCAACTCGGGTCGAAGGCGCTGACGTAGTTCTTGAGCAGTTCGGCGCTGTCGCGCTCCGGATCGACGCTGACAAACACCGCCTGCAGCTTGTTGCCGTCCGGCCCGAGCAGCTGCTTGACCTCCATCAGATTGGCGAGCGTGGTCGGGCAGACGTCCGGGCACTGCGTGTAGCCGAAGAACACCACCACGATCTTGCCCTTGAAGTCGCTCAGCGAGCGCGGCTTGCCGTCCGGCGCGGTCAGGGTGAGCTGGCGCGCGTAGTCGGCGCCAGTGATGTCGAGTGCCTTGAACGGCGGCTTGGGGACTTCTTTCGGCCGATCACAGCCGGTCAGCAGCGTGGCCAGCGGCAGGGTGATCGACAGGGCAGCGGCGCCGAGCAGGCGGCGGCGCGAGGGAGCAAGGTTCACAGCCAGGGCCTCAAATAATGGTCCGCCAGCAGCGCGCCGAACAGCAGCGACAGGTGGAGGATCGAAAAACGGAAGGTGCGCCGCGCCAGGGCTTCGCTGTAGGTCTGTAGCAGCTGCCAGGCCATCTGGATGAAACGCAAGCCCACCAGCACGGCGGCGACAAGATACACCCATCCGCTCATGCCCTGGATGAAGGGCAGCAAGGTGCCTGCGAACAAGATCAAGGTATAGAGAAAGACTTGCAGCCGCGTGTAGTCATTGCCGTGCGTGACCGGCAGCATCGGCAGGCCGGCGCGGGCGTAGTCTTCGGCGCGGTACAGCGCCAGGGCCCAGAAGTGCGGCGGCGTCCACAGAAAGATGATCAGGAACAGCGCTGTAGCTTCCGGCCCGACCTCGCCGGTCATCGCGGCCCAGCCGAGCAGCGGCGGCATTGCACCCGAGGCGCCACCGATGACGATGTTCTGCGGCGTGAGCGGCTTCAGGATCACGGTGTAGATCACCGCGTAGCCCACAAAGGTGCCGAAGGTCAGCCAGGCCGTCAGCGGGTTGACCCAGACGTAGAGCAGAGCCATGCCGGCGCCGCCCAGCACGGCCGAGAACACCAGCGACTGCAGCGTGCTCAGCTCGCCGCGCGCGCTCGGCCGCCAGGCGGTGCGTTTCATGCGCGAGTCGATCTGCTGCTCGATCAGGCAGTTGAAGGCCGCCGCCGCGCTGGCCACCAGCCAGATGCCGGCGCTGGCGATGATGGCTTTCTGCAGCTCGGCCCAGCCGGGCAGACCGGGCACGGCCAGCAGCATGCCGATGGCGGCGCAGAAGACGATCAGCTGCACCACCCGTGGCTTGGTCAGCGAGGCGTACTGGCGCCAGCGGGGCAGGTGGCGGGCTGGCGGTGGGGCGGTGGTCGCGGACATCAATGGGCTTTGGGTCGGAAGGCGTAAAAGTGCACGTCACGCAGGGTTGCGTGGGCGGTTTCGGCGCGTGCCAGCGCAGTCGCGAGCCAGGCCAGCAAGGCGGCGGCGCCGCCGGTGTGGGCCACGGCGGCCAGCAGCGGCCAGCCGAGCACCACGTTGGAGATGCCGCTGAGCAGTTGCCAGGCCAGCAGCAGCAGCAGGCCGTGCGCGATGCGTCGGGCCCTGAGCGTGCCGCTGCGGTGCAGCGCCCAGGCACAGGCTGCCACGGCAACGGCGACCAGCAGCGCGCCGAGGCGATGCATGACATGGATGGCGGTCAACGCTGCAAACGGCAGATAGCCACCGTCGGCGCTTTGCCCCAGTTCGCGCCGCAGCGTGGTGGCGTGCTCGAAGTCCATCTCGGGCCACCACTGGCCCTGGCAGGTCGGGAAGTCGCTGCAAGCCAGCACGGCGTAGTTGGTGCTGACCCAGCCGCCCAATGTGATCTGCAGCAGCACCAGGCCGAACAGCGCCCAGAGCGCAGCGCGCAGGCGTGGTGCCAGCACCAGCGGCTGCGGCGCATGGCGCTCGGCCTGTACCGCCAGCAGCACCAGCAGGCCGACGCCGCCGAGCAGGTGGCCGGTGACGATGGCCGGGTAGAGCTTCATCGTCACCGTCAGCGCGCCGAAGGCGCCTTGCAGGCAGACCCAGACAAAGGTGAGCGCGGCCCAGCCGGGCGAGATGCCGGCGCCGTTCGTGCCGCGCTGCCGCGCCGCCCAGGCGCTCCAGAGCATCAGCACGGTGAGCAGTGCGCCCACGCCGGTGGCCAGGTAGCGGTGCACCATCTCGACCCAGGCCTTGGCGTGCGTGACCGGGCCGTTCGGCAGGGCGGCTTGCGCTTGAGTGATTTCATGCTGGGCGCCGAGCGGGCTGGTGGCGGCGTAGCAGCCGGGCCAGTCGGGGCAGCCCAGGCCGGAATCGGTCAGCCGGGTGTAGGCACCGAACAGGATCAGGTCGAAGGTCAGGAACAGGCACAGCAAGGTCAGCGCGCGCAGCCGCACGGCGGTGCTGGCGCCGCGATGCCGCCAGCCCAGCCAGGCCAGCGCCAGCGTGGCGAGCAGCGCCCCGGCGGCCGCCAGCTGGGCGGCGGGGGTGAGGTCGATCAAGGTGGCGGTGGACATGCAGCGCTCGCAACGGACCAGGGCAGGGTGTCAGCGGCCGGGCAGATCCCAGGACGCGGCAGCGCGCAGCAGGCGTTCCAGATCACGCTTGACCTTGGCTGGATCGAAGGCGGCCGGGAACCGCATCATCCAGTTGCCCATCGGATCGACCAGATAGAGATGCGCTTCGAGCGTCTCGCCTTCGGCTGGCGTCAGCCACTGTGCCAGGGCGGCACGTGGCACGCGCAGCACGCTGGCTTGCGCCATGGCTGGCCGCAGGGTTTCACGCACCGGGGCGTCGCCGGTGACGAGCCAGACCCGATCGACCCGGTCCTTTTCGCGCCCGAGCGTTTCGCGCAACTGGCGCTGGGCGTAGAGCAGGCGTTCGCAGGCGGCGTCGCAGGCGCCGTCGGCCACCACCACCAGCAGCCACTGGCCGCGCAGCGATTGCGGATCGACCGGCTGGCCGTCGGTGTTCTGCAGCGGCAGCGCGGCGGCAGCGGGCAGCGAGCGCATCGGCTCGATCAGCGTGCCGTAGTTGTTGCGCACACCGGGGCGGATCACGTAGTAGGTGAAGTACGACGCCAGTACCGGTGCGGCGCAGATCAGCATCACCAGCAGCATCTTCAGGCGGCCGCTGGCGGTGCGACGTGTCTCCAGGCTCGGCTCGGGCAGGCTGTGAACCGTGAAGCTGAGCGGCTCAGGCGCCAGGCTGGCGTCGGGGGCGGATGAGTTGGAACCAGACATAGAGTCCTGCGATCAAGGCGCTCAGGGCGAACCACTGGGCGGCATAGCCGTAGTGCTTTTGCACATCAACGGTGGGGATCGGCCAGTTGCGGGCCAGGGTGCGATCGGCCTCGCTGGCCGTGACGAGTTGCAAGACGGTGAGCGGCCGCAGCTTGAGGTGTGACTCTTGGGCGAATTCGCTCAAGTCCAGATTCTGCCGGATGACGCCTTCGGGTGCCGCCGCGACGGACTCTGCGGTGAAGCCGAGTTGACCGAGTTCCATCAGTCGGGATGGCGGTGGCGCCAGCCGGCCATGGATGACCACCGGCCCGGCAGGTGTCGTGACGGGCGTCAGCCGGGTGCGGTCCTCGCGGTGGCGGGGCACCCAGCCGCGCTGCACCAGCACCGCGTCACCGGAAGCGAGCTGCAGGGGCGTCAGCACCAGAAAACCGGTGTGGCCGTCCATGGTGCGGTTGTCGAGGTAGACGGTGGCCTCGCTGCGCCACTCGCCGCGCAGTTCGATGCGGCGTTGCAGCTGCGCCTCGGCCTCGGTTTCGGTGCGGGCCAGCGCTGTCGGCGGCAGCTCGGGCAGCAGGCTGCGGGCGTGCAGCACTTGCGCGCTGGCCACCTTCTGTGCGGCGCGGTCCAGCTGCCACCAGCCCAGTCGGGCGGTCAGCAGGCAGCCGACCAGCGCCGCCAGCAACACGAGCCAGGTCGGTCGGCGAGGATTCGTGCGCTGGAAATGGCCAGCAGAGAGGTCGGGAATGATCTGAGGCACGGGAAGAAACCGAGGTTCAGCGCCTGACGCGGCTGGAATAATGCCTATGCATGAAAATCATCATCGGACTGGCTTTCCTCGCGATTGTTGCGGCCTTGGCCGCAGCAGGTTATTTCATGCTGCAGCGCCCGACCGATCGGGACAACCCGCAGGCCAAGCGGGATCGCATGGCCAAGGCGCTGGCGGTGCGGGTCGGCGTGTCGATTGCGCTGTTCCTGACCATTCTGCTGAGCTACCAGATGGGCTGGATCCACCCGACCGGCCTGCCGTTGGGACGTTGATCCGACCCCCATCAAAAAGAGCGCCTGGGGCGCTCTTTTCGCTTCTGGCGCCCGGCTTGGTGGCGGCCCGAGGGCCATCAGAGCCAGTAGACCACGATGTACAGGCCGAGCCAGACCACGTCGACAAAGTGCCAGTACCAGGCCGCACCCTCGAAGCCGAAGTGGCGCTCCGGTGTGAAGTGGCCTTTCATGAGCCGGATCGTGATGAACAGCAGCATCAGCATGCCGACAAAGACGTGAAAGCCGTGGAAGCCCGTCAGCATGAAGAAGGTCGAGCCGTAGATGCCCGAGCTGAGCTTGAGGTTCAGCTCATGGTAGGCATGCACGTATTCATAGGCCTGGAAGCTCAGGAAGCTGATGCCGAGAATCACGGTCAGCCACATCCAGCCGATCGCCTTGGCGCGCTGATTGGCGATCAGCGCATGGTGCGCGATCGTCAGCGTGACGCCGGAGCTCAGCAGGATCATGGTGTTGATGGTCGGGATCGGCCACGGACCCATGGTGCGGAACGGCTCCACGGTGCCGGCCGGTGAGGCGGTCAGGCCGGGCGCGTCGCTCGGCCATAAAGCCTTGAAGTCAGGCCACAGCAGGGCATTTTCCAGGCTGCCCAGACTCGGCACCGACTGGGTGCGAGCCCAGTAAAGTGCGCCGAAGAAGGCGGCAAAGAACATCACCTCCGAGAAGATGAACCAGGCCATGCTCCAGCGGTAGGAGACGTCGATGCGCTCGCTGTAGAGGCCGCCTTCGCTTTCCCCCGCAGCTTGGCCGAACCACTGGCGCAGCACAAAAGCCACCCACAGCAGTCCGAACAGCAGCGAATAGGCGCCCCAGCCATGGTCGTTGACCCACTGACCGGCACCGAGGACGACGAAGAACAAGCCGGTCGCCAGCATGGCCGGATGCCGTGATGGCGCCGGGATGAAGTAATAAGGCGTCTTGCCGTGGGTGGTTGCCGACATGTTTGCTCCGGGGTTGCTCAGGTCTGTCGTGTTCTATCGGATGGGCGAGGTATCAAGTGCCGTCGGGCGATTCGGGGTGGACTGGCTCAGCTGGCCGCCACGCCGCTGTGCACCACCCAGCGCACCAGCAGCACCAGCACGCTGATGAACAGGATGCCGCCCAGGATGCCGGCAATGACCACATGCACCGGGTTGAGCTTCTGCACATCCTGCTCGTAGTCCTTGCCACGGCGGATGCCGAAAAATGACCAGGCCACCGCCTGCAGCGTCTGCAGAAACGAGCCGCGCCGTTGCGCGGCCTCGCGCAGGCTGTCCGCCGGCGCGGCGGGCTGGCGATCGGGTTCGGTCATGAGGTCGGCCCTTTCAGGCCAGCGGGCGCCGCCGGTGTCTTGCCGCCGACTTCAAAGAAGGTGTACGACAAGGTGATCGTGGTGACGTCGCGCGGCAGCTTGGCATCGATCACGAACACCACCGGCCACTTCTTGGCTTCGCCCGGGGCCAGCGTGTATTCGTTGAAGCAGAAGCACTCCAGTTTCTTGAAGTGCATCGAGGCCTGCATCGGCGCGTAGCTCGGAATCGCCTGCGCCGCCATGGTGCGGTTCTGGATATTGCGGAACTCGTACATCACGGTGGTGACTTCACCGGGATGCACTTGCAGCGAGCGCTTCTCGGGCTTGAAGTCCCACGGCCCGCGCGCGTTGGCGTCGAACTCGACCGTGATGAGCCGGCTCAGGTCGATCTGCGAGTTGGACGCCGTGCGGCTGCCCGCCGCGCCCGCTTCGCGTTCGCTGAGCGTCAGCACGTTGATGCCGAGCTGCTCGCAGATCGACTTGTACATCGGCACCATGGCGTAGCCGAAGCCGAACATCAGGGCCGTGATCACGCCGAGCTTGCCCACCATCTGCAGGTTGTCGCGGCGCAGCGCGGACAGGGTGGAAGTCGCGAAGTTGCTCATCATGAGGTGGCGGTGGCGCTTCAGTAGCCGAGCCAACTGATCTTGGCGATGAAGCCGAGACCGAAGATCAGCGCCACGCTGGCCAGAATCCAGCCCAGCCGCACGTTGCGCTGGCGCTGCTCGGCCTTGTCAAGCGGCTTGTCGGTCATGGTCGCGCCTTGCATCAGCCGATCACCCGGGTGGCGGTGGCGTCAAGCACCGGCGGCTGCTCGAAGGTGTGGAACGGCGCCGGTGATGGCACTTCCCACTCCAGGCCTTCGGCGCCTTCCCACGGTTTCTGCGGGGCTTTTTCGCCTTGGCCGCGCATCATCGGCAGAGCGACAAACAGGAAGAAATAGACCTGCATGAAACCGAAGGCAAACGCACCGACCGAAGCGATCTGGTTGAAGTCGGTGAACTGCATCGGGTAGTCGGCATAACGACGCGGCATGCCGGCCAGACCCAGGAAGTGCATCGGGAAGAAGGTGATGTTGAAGGTGATCAGCGAGCCCCAGAAGTGGAACTTGCCTCGGCCTTCCCGATACATCACACCGGTCCACTTCGGGCTCCAGTAGTAGAAGCCGGCGAACATCGCGAACAGCGAGCCCGCCACCAGCACGTAGTGGAAGTGCGCCACGACGTAGTAGGTGTCCTGCAGGTTGATGTCGATCGGCGCCATGGCGCAGATCAGCCCGGTGAAGCCGCCCATCGTGAAGACGAAGATGAAGCCGACCGCCCAGAGCATCGGCGCCTCGAAGGTCATCGAGCCGCGCCACATGGTGGCCAGCCAGTTGAACACCTTCACGCCGGTCGGCACCGAGATCAGCATCGTGGCGTACATGAAGAACAGCTGGCCGGTGAGCGGCATGCCGGTCGTGTACATGTGGTGCGCCCAGACGATGAACGACAGGATCGCGATCGAGGCGGTCGCGTAGACCATCGAGGCGTAGCCGAACAGGCGCTTGCGCGCGAAGGCCGGCACGATCTGGCTGATGATGCCGAAGGCCGGCAAGATCATGATGTAGACCTCGGGGTGGCCGAAGAACCAGAACACGTGCTGGTACATGATCGGGTCGCCGCCGCCAGCCGGGTTGAAGAAGCTGGTGCCGAAGTGGCGATCGGTCAGCGTCATCGTGATGGCACCCGCCAGCACCGGCATCACGGCGATCAGCAGGTAGGCGGTGATCAGCCAGGTCCAGACGAACATCGGCATCTTCATCAGCGTCATGCCCGGCGCGCGCATGTTCAGGATGGTGACGATGATGTTGATCGAGCCCATGATCGACGAGGCGCCGAGGATGTGCATCGCGAAGATGCCGGCGTCCATGCTCGGGCCCATCTGCAGCGTCAGCGGTGCGTAGAGCGTCCAGCCGGCAGCGGGCGCGCCACCGGGCATGAAGAACGAGCTCACCAGCGTGATCGCGGCCGGGATCATCAGCCAGAAGCTGAAGTTGTTCATGCGCGCGAACGCCATGTCGGCCGCGCCGATCTGCAGCGGAATCATCCAGTTCGCGAAGCCCACGAAGGCCGGCATGATGGCGCCGAACACCATGATCAGGCCGTGCATGGTGGTGAGCTGGTTGAACAGCTCGGGGTTGACGAACTGCAGCCCCGGCTGGAACAGCTCCGCGCGGATCATCAGCGCCAGCACGCCGCCGACCATCAGCATGGTGAAGGCAAACAGCAGGTACAGCGTGCCGATGTCCTTGTGGTTGGTCGCGAAGACCCAGCGACGCCAGCCGTGCGGATGATGATCGTCGTGCGCGTGGTCATGCTCTTGCGCATGACCACCCGGTTGAAGAACTGCGCTCATGGGTGAGATCCTCTTTCAGCAGTAGACAGCGTGTGGGTTACTTGCGCGACGCGACGACGTCGGCCGGCTGCACGGTCTGTCCGGTCTTGTTCGACCAGTTGTTCTTGGTGTAGGTGATCACCGCAGCGATTTCGGTGTCGGAGAGTTGCTTCCAGGACGGCATCGCGCCGTTCTTCTGGCCATTCAGCACCACAGCGATCTGCTTGGTCTTGTCGGCGTCGAGCACCACGGCCGCGCCGTCGAGCGGCTTGACCGGGCCGCCGCCCTTGCCGCTGGCCTGATGGCAGATCGAGCAGTTGGTGGCGTAGACCTTGGCGCCGCGCGCCAGCAGTTCATCCTGCGTCCAGACGCGCGCCGGGTCATCGGCCTTGGCGGCGATTTCCTTTTGCTTGGCGGCGGCCCAGACGCTGTAGTCGGCCGCCGAGAGCACCTTCACATGGATCGGCATGTAGGCGTGTTCCTTGCCGCACAGCTCGACGCATTGGCCGTAGAAGTCGCCGACCTGCTCGGCGCGGAACCAGGTGTCGCGCACGAAGCCGGGGATGGCATCTTGCTTGATGCCGAAGGCCGGCACGGTCCACGAGTGGATCACGTCATTGGCGGTGGTGATGATGCGCACCTTCTTGCCGACCGGCACCACCAGCGGGTTGTCGACCTTGAGCAGGTAGTTGTCGCCTTGCGGCTTGCCGGCGTCCGACATGGCGCGTTGCGCGGTGTCGAGCGTGGCCAGGAAGCCAATGCCTTCGCCTTCGCCCTTCAGGTAGTCGTAGCCCCATTTCCACTGGTAGCCGGTGACCTTGATGGTCAGGTCGGCATTGGTGGTGTCCTTCATGGCGACCACGGTCTTGGTGGCCATCGCGCCCATCAGCGTGACGATGATGAACGGCACCACGGTCCAGGCGATCTCGACCGTCACGCTCTCGTGGAAGTTGGCCGCCTGGTGGCCTCTGGATTTGCGGTGCTTGATGATCGAATAGAACATCACGCCGAACACGGCGATGCAGATCAGGGTGCAGATGCCCAGCATCATCATGTGCAGCCACTGCTGCTCTTCGGCGATGCGTGTCACCGGCGGGTGGAAGCCCGTCTGCCAGTTGGCCGGGCCACCGGGCAGATCGTTCACCGCCAAGGCGGCGGTCGTCGCCAGCAGGCCAGACGCTGCCAGACCAAGCTGACCCAGGCGTCGCCACAGCGCATTCATGGTGTTCATCGCGAGCTCTCTACTTTTTTGCACCAAACCGAAAGGTCGCGGCAGGGACTCCACGCCGGTACGCCTTGTGACCCAGTGCTTTGGTGGAGGCTCAATCACCACCCGCAGATACGATTGATCTGCAAAAAAGCGCAAAAAAGATCACAAAGACATACCCCTTGCCGCGATCTTTGTTTGACAAGGATCATGGCAACCGTCTGCCGAGACTGATAGTTGCGTTGGATTTAAGCATCGCGTCAGGACTTGCAGCAATTGGTACAAGCCAGCAGTGCAAAGCGGCCAAGGCTCAGGGTGTGCTGTCACCGCTGCCGCGCCGGCGCGTCATCTCGCGCATCGATTGCAGCGATATTTCGGTCTGAGCCTGCACTCGCACGCGAGGTGCCGGGCGGAAGGCGTGGCCGTAGACGATCTCGAAACTCAGGTGCAGGCGGCCGTCGGCGCGGCGCAGCGTTTGTTCGAGCTGCTGCTCCAGCCGGGCACGCCAGCGCGGCGTGCGCAGACCGGCATACCGCTTGGGGGCCGTGTTGGCGCCCAGGCTGCGCAGTTCGGCCAGCAGCGCCTGCGGGCTGTCCCAGGTCAGCGTCAGCACTTCCATGTCCATGACCGGATCGGCAAAGCCGGCGTGCACCAGCGCATCACCGATGTCATGCATGTCGATCTGGGCGCTGCCGAGCGGCCCCCAGCCGGCCTGGGTGTACAGCGCGCGCAGTTCCTTGAGCGTGTCGGGGCCGAAGCAGGAGAACATCAGAAAACCATCCTGCGCCAGCGCGCCGTGCCAGCGCTCCAGCAGCGGCGGCAGCTCATCGACCCAGTGCAGCATCATGTTGGCCCACAGCAACTGTGCGGGCAACTGCTCGGCCGGCAGGGCGTTGTCGGCATGCACGCTGAGCCGGTTGCCCAGCAGGCGCTGCCACCAGCGCGGTGTGGCGCTGCTGCTGGCGGCCAATGTGGCGGCCGGTTCGACCGCCAGCAGACGTGCTTGTGGATAGCTCTGCTGCAGCAGCGCTGCGCTGCCGCCGAGCTGGCTCCACCAGTCCAGCACCCGGGCCGGTTTGGCGCGGATCACCGCCAGCCGGTCGGCCATGCGGCGCGCCACTTCCTGATGCAGCCAGGGCGCGTCGCTGCTGGCGTGGCGTTGCAGGTGGCGCTGCAGGCTGTTTGCGTCAACCCGTCGCGCCACGGAGGCGCTGGTTGGTTGAGATGAGGACGGCGCACTGTCTGGCCCGTGCGTCGGGGCGAAGGGGAGGGGCTCTGCCATGGTCGGCGGCCAGTATATTGATAGCCCCATGAGCTTGCTGCCATCTGCCCGATCTCGCGCCCAGTCCGGCTGGCAGCGGCTGGCCGGGCGACTCGGGCTGGGCAGCCTCTGTCTGGTCTGCGGGCAGTGGCAAGCAGACGCCTTGTGCTCCTCGTGCCGGCAGGTCTGGGCGCCCGCCGTGCAGCGTTGCCGCTGCTGCGCCATCGAGCTGCCGGCCGCTTCCGGCGAGATCTGTGGCGACTGCCTGCGCGCGCCGCCGCCGTTCAGCCGCGCGCTGGCGGCGGTGAACTACGCCTATCCGTGGGATCGACTGGTGCTGAACCTCAAGTTCGGCGTCGCCGCCGAGCTGGCGGCGCCCTTGAGCGAGCTGCTGTCGGTTGAAGTGAGCCGCGCCGTGCGGTCCGATGGCCTGGAGCTGCCGCAATGGCTGCTGCCGGTGCCGCTGTCCGCGCCGCGTCTGCGCGAGCGCGGCCACAACCAGGCCTGGGAGCTGGCGCGGCGGCTGGCACGTCGACATGGCTTGCAGGCCAGCGCCGATCTGTTGCTGCGCGTGCGTGACACGCCGCATCAGCTGGCCTTGCCACGCGCCTTGCGCGAGACCAATGTGCACGGCGCCTTTGCCTGCAGCCCGGCGGCGCGGGCGCTGCTGACGGGTTGCACGGTGGCGCTGGTCGATGACGTCATGACCACCGGCGCGACCCTGGCCGAGGCCAGCCACACCCTGTTGCGCGCCGGGGCCGAGCAGGTGCAGGTCTGGGTGGTGGCGCGCACGCCTTGAGTCAGGCCGGCTTGAGAGACACTGCGGTCCGTCTTCCAGCCCTTTTCTCGCATCACATGTTCCGCATCGTCCTGGTCCACCCGGAAATTCCGCCCAACACCGGCAATGTCATTCGCCTGGCCGCCAACACCGGCTGCGAGCTGCACCTGATCGAGCCGCTCGGCTTCTCGATGGATGACAAGCTGCTGCGCCGCGCCGGGCTCGACTATCACGAGTACGCGCCGGTGCGCCGGCATGCCAGCTGGGCCGCGCTGTTGCAGGCCGAAGTGCCGGATGCGAGCCGCATGTTTGCGTTCACCACCCACGCCAGCCAACCGCTCGGGCCGGCGCTGCAGTGGCGGCCCGGCGACTGGCTGGTGTTCGGCTGCGAGACGCGCGGCCTGCCGCCCGAGCTGCGCGAGCAGTTCCCGCCCGCGCAGCGCGTGCGCCTGCCGATGCGGCCGGGGCAGCGCAGCCTCAACCTGAGCAATGCGGTGGCGGTGGCGGTGTTCGACGCCTGGCGCCAGCACGGTTATGCCGGTGGCATCTGAACTTAGAACCAATCTGTCGTTGGTATTCGATGGTGCAGGGGTGCGTCTATCCGTGTGTACGAATAGAATGGATCGCAATGAAACTTACTGCATCCTTGCAAATGGCGCCGACATTTGAACCCAAGGTGGTCGACGATGCCGTCTTCGATTCGGTGGCTGAGTTGTTCTCGCTGCTGTCCACGCCGATCCGGCTGAAGATCATCCACGCGCTGTGCCAGGGCGAAAAGAACGTCTCGCAGCTGCTGGCCGAGATCGAAACCACCCAGCCCAATATGTCGCAGCACCTCTCGACGCTCTACCGGGCGGGGGTGCTCGGCAAGCGGCGTGACAGCACGCAGATCTATTACCGCCTGCAAAGCGACCGGATCGCGACCTTGTGCCGGGTCGTCTGCACCCAGGTCGCCGGTGAGCTGCAGACCACCGCCGCGCAGACTGAGCCGCTGCAGCAGATGCAGCTCGACAAGGCGGCCTGACGGCGGTGGCTGGCCGCCAGCTCTTATTTGAGCTGTGCGCCGGTGCTGTCAAACACCGCGACCGTGACCGGAATGCCATGCCGGATGCTTTCGGTGACGGTGCAGAAATTCTCGAACTGCGTCAGCACCCGGTCCAGATGCAGCAGATCGGCCGCTGGCACACCGAGCGTCAACTGCACCCCGATGTGCAGTACGCGCAGGCGCTGCTCGGCATTGCGGCCGACTTCGGCGTTGACTTCGCACTGCAGTGGCTCGGGCGCCTGCTTGTACTTGCGCAGCGAGAACAGCAGCGACGCCAGCAGGCAGTTGCCCACCGCAGCCGCCAGCAACTGCACCGGTGAGGGGCCGGCGCCCTGGCCCAGCGGCGCAGGCTCGTCGGCGAGCAAGTCCGGCACCTCGGCACCGAAGCTGGTGTCGAACTGATAGTCGTGGCGCTGTTGCAGGCGCACGATCACGGGCGAGTCGCTCATCAGGAAACTCCTTTGGGGATATTCAACGTACCTTGCCGAGCAAGGTCTGGACGTCGTCGAGCATCGGGCCGAGTTCGGCCGCTTGCAGGCCCTCGACGCCGAGGCGGCTCTGCAGTTCCTGCTGCATGAAACACACCGTCATGCGCACATAGGCGCTGTCGAGCGCCTTGCGCACCGCCGCCATCTGGCTGGCGATGTCGAGGCAGGGTTCGCCCGCTTCGATCATGCGTTGGATGCCGCGCAACTGCCCTTCGGCGCGTTTCAGGCGGTTCAGCAAGTCGGTGCGACTGCTTGCGTCTTCGAGTCTGGCCATGGTGCATTCCTCACGTGGGCGCGCGCTGGCTGTACCTGCGGGCGTATCGGTCGGCATTGTCACCGCTTCAGGTGGGATCGGCCCCATGACCATTCCCTTCAGCGCGAACAGGTCGTCTGCGTCTCGGGCACGCCGAGCTTTTTCAGGAACCAGCCGAGCGGACAGACATCGGTGAAGCCGAACTGCAGCAAGTTGGCGCCGACAAACGCCGTGAAGGCCAGCGCCCAACGGCTCACGAACAGCGGGCTGCCTTCCACGCCCAGCGCCAGCGAGATCAGGATGAAGCTGCCGGCAAAGATGCGGATGAGTCGATCGACAGTCATGGTGTGGTTCCTTCTGTGACGAAGCGGTGCCGGTACACCGCGTAGTACAGGACCGGGATCACGACCAGCGTCAGCAGTGTCGAGACCAGGATGCCGAAGATCAGTGCGATCGCCAGCCCGTTGAAGATCGGGTCGTCGAGGATGAAGAAGGCGCCGATGGTCGCGGCCAGGCCGGTCAGCACGATCGGCTGGGCGCGCACGGCGGCCGAGTTCATCACCGCCGCCTTGAAGGCCAGCCCTTGCGCCACCTGCAACTCGATGAAATCGACCAGCAGGATCGAGTTGCGCACGATGATGCCGGCCAGCGCGATCATCCCGATCATCGAGGTGGCGGTGAACTGCGAGCCCAGCAGCGCGTGCCCCGGCATCACGCCGATCATGGTGAGCGGGATCGGCGCCATGATGATCAGCGGTGTGATGTAGCTGCGGAACTGCGCCACCACCAGCAGGTAGATCAGGATCAGCCCGACGCCGTAGGCAGCGCCCATGTCGCGGAAGGTCTCGTAAGTGATCTGCCACTCGCCGTCCCACTTCAGGGCGTACTGGCGGTACGGATCGCTCGGCTGGTGGATCCAGTATTCGCCCAGCTCGCCGGTGCCGGGCAGCGCGGCCTCGGCCAGCTTCGGGCGGATCGCGAACAGGCCGTAGAGCGGCGAATCCAGCTTGCCGGCCATGTCGCCGAACACGTAGCTGACACCGTGCAAGTCCTTGGTGAAGAGCGGCTTGTCGATCACGCCGTGCTCGACCCGCACCAGCTCCGACAGCGGCACCAGCTGGCCGTTGCCCGCCCGCAGCGGAAGCTGAAGCAGCGCGTCCAGGCCGATCTGCGCCTCGCGCGGCAGCTGCAGCCGCACCGGTGCCGGGTACTTGCTGTGGCCGTCGTGCAGATAGGCGGCGTCCATGCCCGAGAGCGCGCCTTGCACCGTCTGCGCCACGGCGGCGACCGGAATGCCGAGCGACTCGGCGCGCTGGCGCTGCACGCGCAGGAAGGCGCGCGGCGCGTTCTCTTTGAGCGTCGTGTCGATGCCGACGATGTCGGCCGTGTCACCAAACGCCTTCGCGACGCGCGCGGCGAGCTGCTGGCGGCCGGCCTCGTCGGGGCCGTAGACCTCGGCGACCAGCGGGCTCATCACCGGTGGACCCGGCGGCACTTCGACCACCTTGACGCGCGCGCCGTGCGCGGCGGCGATTCTCTCCAGCGCCGGGCGATGGCGCTGCGCGATGGCGTGGCTCTTCTCGCTGCGGTGGTGTTTGTCGACCAGGTTGACCTGCAGGTCGCCTTGTTCGGCGTCGGCGCGCAGGTAGTACTGGCGCACCAGGCCGTTGAAGGTGATCGGGCTGGCGGTGCCGGCATAACCCTGCAGGTGCGTCACCTCGGGTTGCTGCGCCAGGTATGCGCCCATCTCGTGCAGCGTCGCGGCGGTTTCTTCCAGCGGCGTGCCGGCCGGCATCTCGACCACGACCTGGAACTCGCTCTTGTTGTCGAACGGCAGCATCTTCAGCACCACCAGCTGCACCACGGCCAGGCCGACGCTCAAGCCCAGCGCTGCGAGGATGCCGGCCAGCAGCAGCCAGCGCTTGGCGGCGCTCTCCAGGAACGGCGACAGGATGCGCGTGAACAGCGCCGGCAGCTTGGCGGCGAAACCGCTCGGCGCGACGTGGGCGGTGCCGTGTCCCGAGCCGGCGCCATGCGACTTCATCAGCCGCGCCGCCAGCCACGGTGTCACCGAGAACGCGATCGCCAGCGAGATCGCCATGCCCAAGCTCGAATTGATCGGGATCGGGCTCATGTACGGCCCCATCAGGCCGCTCACGAACGCCATCGGCAGCAGTGCCGCGATCACCGTCAGCGTGGCGAGGATGGTCGGCCCGCCCACTTCATCGACGGCGGCCGGGATGATCTGCAGCAGCGGCTTGCCCGGCTCCAGCTGCTGATGGCGGTGGATGTTCTCGACCACCACGATCGCGTCATCGACCAGGATGCCGATCGAGAAGATCAGCGCGAACAGCGAGACGCGGTTCAGCGTGAAGCCCCAGGCCCAGCTGGCGAACAGCGTCGCGGTGAGCGTCAGGATCACCGCCGCCCCGACGATCACCGCCTCGCGCCGACCCAGCGCCAGGCCGACCAGCAGGATCACCGAGCCGGTCGCGAAGGCCAGCTTCTGGATCAGCTTGTTGGCCTTCTCGGCGGCGGTCTGGCCGTAATCGCGCGTGATCGTCATCTCGACATTGGCCGGGATGACGGTACCGCGCAGTTCATCCAGACGGGCGCGCGCGGCCTGCGCCACATCAACCGCGTTCTGGCCGGGTTTCTTGGTGACAGTGAGCGTGACGGCCGGATAGACCGCGCCAACTGGCGCCCCCGCGCCGGCCCCCTCTCCCCTCGCGGGAGAGGGCTGGGGAGAGGGGGCCGCCCCCGGCGTGAACCACACATACCGCTGCGGTTGCGCCGCGCCGGTTTCGATCCTGGCGACTTCGCGCAGATAGACCGGCTTACCGTTGCTCACCCCCACCACCAGCTGGCCGACGTCGTCGGCCGAGCGCAGGAACTCGCCGGTTTCCACCGTCAGCATCTGCGCGGCGGCGCTGTCGCGATTCAGCACCGTGCCGGCCGGCATGGCCAGATTGGCGGCGGCGATGGTGGCCTTGAGGCGCAGCACATCGACGCCGCGCTCGCGCAGCCGGCTCGGGTCGAGCAGCACCTGCACCACCTGGCCGGGGCCACCGATGCTCTGCACCTCGCGGCTGCCGGGCACACGCTTCAGCTCGGCTTCGATGCTGCGCGCCACCCGTTCGATTTCCAGACCCGAGGCGGCGTCACGGCTCCACAGCGTCACGCCCAGCACCGGCACGTCGTCGATGCCCTTGGGCTTGACGATGGGGGGCAGGGTACCCAGCTCGCGCGGCAACCAGTCCTGATTGGCGTTCAGCACGTCGTACAGGCGCACCAGCGCTTCGGTGCGCGGCACGCCGACCTGGAACTGCACCGTCAGCACCGCCATGCCGGGCCTTGCCACCGAGTAGGTGTGCTCGATGCCGGCGATCTGGGCGAGAACCTGCTCGGCCGGGCGTGCCACCATGTTCTGCACGTCGGTGCTGCTGGCGCCCGGGAACGGGATCAGCACGTTGGCCATCGTGACGTTGATCTGCGGCTCTTCCTCGCGCGGCGTGACCAGCACGGCGAACAGGCCGAGCAGCAGCGCGACGATCGCCAGCAGCGGCGTGATGGCGTTGTCCTGGAAGTGCGCCGCCAGGCGGCCGGCGATGCCGAGCTTGGCCGTTGCAGCGCTCGATTCGGTAGGGTCAGGGGTATGTGGATTCATGTCAGCGCGTGCTCCGGGGCATCACTTCGAGGCCGCTGTGGCGCCGCCACTGGCGGGTCGAGCATCCTGCAAGCCCGCCTTGATAGCGTCGAGCGCGACCCGCTCACCGGCTTTCAGCCCGGCCAGCACCTCGACGCTGCCCGCCTGCTCGGTGCCGGTTCGCACGGCACGCAGCACAAATTGCTCGCCCTGGGCGACGTAGACGGCGGTCAGCTCACCGCGATGCAGCACGGCGGCGGTCGGCACGCTGAGTGCGTTGCTGCTGGTGTTGGTGGTGGCCTGATTGGTCGCGCCGGCAAAGCGCACCCGCACCGTCTGGCCAGGCAACAGGCTGGCGCTGTCGGCGCTGCTCAGGTCGAGCCGCCATTCCACCGTCTGCGACACCGCGTCGGCGGTCGGCAGGTCGGTGCGCTTGATCGGGCTGACCCAGCGCTGATCGGGCAGTTGCACCTCGATGCGCTGCGCCGCCCGGGCGAGCGGCGCCTGCGAGGCCGGCAGCTGCACCACCGCGCGCAAGGCGCCGGGGGCGTAGATCGTGACCACCGGCCGGCCCGGCGTGGCCAGATCGCCAGCGTCGAGATGGGTGGCCAGCACCAGACCATCAAACGAGGTCGTCACGCTGGCAAAACCACGCGCCAATGCGGCCTGGCTGCGGCCGGCCCGGGCCTGCTGCAAGCCGGCCTCAAAGGCCTTGAACTGGGTGTCGGCGCTCTCCAGCGCGGCTTGGCTGAGGTAGCCCTGGGCGCGCAACTCGCGGGTGCGTTCCAGCTCGGTACGGGCGTTGCGCCACTGCGCGTCGGCTTGGGCCACGCCGGCATCGCTCTGCGCCAGCCCGGCGGCAGTGCTGCGCTCGTCGATGCGCGCCAGCAGCTGTCCGGCCTTGACCCGGTCGCCCGCCTTGACGAGCAGCGCCAGCACCGTGCCGCCGATCTGGGCCGCCACGGTGGCTTGCCTGACGGGCTGGATCGAGCCGTCGATCTCCAGGCTGCGGCTGGCCGATGCGGCTTGCACGACGGTGGTGGCCACGCTCACGGCAGCCTGCACCGGCATGACCGACGCGCTGAAGGCCAGCGCCAGCAGCGCTGTCAGGCGGATCAGATGAGGACGAGCAGGGTGCGACATGAGCAGACTCCGTTGATACCCTGCACAGTATACATACCTGTACGGGTATCAGGAGCTGCTCAGGCCGCTGCGGCGGTGTTCGTGCGGGCGTAGGCGGGGGGTACCTTGCCGTTCAACAGGCAGGCGGCCAGCGGGCTGGCGTCGACCACCGTGACGTGGATCAGGTAGGTCAGCGCGGTCGTGGCCAGACAGATGAAGACAAAGCCGGCGAACGGCCCCAGCGACATGGCCTGCGCCACGCTGAATAGCACGATGACCAGCGGTTGATGCAGCAGATAAATGGTATAGCTCGCCATCGAAAATTTCTTGGCCAACTGGTTGGGGTGCTTGAAATGACAGAACACCGACAATATGAAGAGCGCCAACGTCAACTGATAAAAAACATGAACCAGTTGACTCGCTGTATACGAACCGGCCGGCGATCCAATCCGGTTGTAGATGGTCAGAAGGAAAACCGAAAAGACCAGCAATGGCAATGTCAGACGCCATTCGGTGAGCATCGCAAACAGGGCCTTGTTATGCCACAGCACCATGCCGAGTATGAAGAAGGGGAAATATAAAAATAACGGGTCAAAGGAAATGAAAATCCACACGTTGCTGGCGATGCGGTGCCCCAGCTGTGCCAATATGATGGCAGCCAGTACCGTGGTGCCGATCAGCAACAAGGCGGAGCCAGTCTGCGGATTGGCGAGGTGCCGAATGCGGCGCAGCGCCCGGTCCAGCACGACCCCCACACAGCAGTAGGCCAGCAGGTTGCCGATGAACCACAGATGCCCCAGCCATTCGCCTTGTAAAAAATAGACCGATAACTCGCTGGTGCTGCCTAGATGAAACCGCCACTGGTGACTCAATAGATTCATCAAGGTATTGATGGTCAAACCGCAAAAAACCAATGGAATACCGAGCCGGATCCAGCGATTTGAAAGGGCTTGTTTAGTGCCTGATTTGCCGATGAGCAATGAGAGAAAGAAACCTGAAATAATATAAAAGGCAAACATCCGAAAATCATGGATGAACTGCGCCAAGCCGGTAAAGAATGGATGCGTGGTCACTGCAGCAACCCGCCACGGCTGCTGACCAGCTGGCGCATAGATAAGCGCGGTATGGTAGGCGATCCCCATGATCATGAGCAACGCGCGAGCAAAATCAAGGCCGTAATAACGCATGGATATATCTTGGTGGCGTTGTGCGCTATGGCACACAAGTGGCGGCAATTGTATGACCCCCTAGTTAGGGGCGTAAATTTTTTTCGTAACGGTGAAGAGGGTTCATGAGAATATAAATTGTGCTTAATATGCCCTTGATTTGTCGGCGCGTGTGCTGTACCGCGCCGCCTCTTGATTCAGCCGTTCGGACGGCAGCTTGCCTGTACGATGCTGGTCAACCAAGGAGTCCGACATGACCGCTGCCCTCCTCGCTGGCATGACCCCCGCCCGGCTCGACGCCATCGCCCCCGCGCACCTGCCGGCGCTGCTGCGCACCATGCCGAAAGCCGAACTGCACATCCACATCGAAGGCTCGCTGGAGCCGGAACTGATCTTCAGGCTGGCCGAGCGCAACGGTGTGCCGCTGGCCTACCCGAGCGTCGAGGCGTTGCGCGCCGCCTACGCCTTCAGCGATCTGCAGAGCTTTCTCGACATCTATTACGCCGGCGCCAGCGTGCTGCTGAAAGAGCAGGACTTCTTCGACATGGCCTGGGCCTACCTGGAAAAGGCGGCGGCCGACAACGTCGTGCACACCGAGATCTTCTTCGACCCGCAGACGCACACCGAGCGCGGCGTGCCGTTCGAGACCGTCATCAAGGGCCTGAACCACGCCGCGCACCGCGCCCAGGCCGAACTCGGCGTGAGCGCCAAGCTGATCCTGTGTTTCCTGCGCCACCTCAGCGAAGACGACGCACTCGCGACGCTGGAGCAGGCGCTGCCGTGGCGGCACCACTTCATCGGCGTCGGGCTGGACAGCAGCGAGCGCGGCCACCCGCCCGAGAAGTTTGCGCGCGTGTTTGCGCGCTGCCGCGAGCTGGGCCTGCACATCGTCGCGCATGCGGGCGAAGAAGGTCCGCCCGATTACATCGTCCAGGCGCTCGACCTGCTGCAGACCGAGCGCATCGACCACGGCGTGCGCTGTCTGGAAGACCCGGCGCTGGTCGCCCGCCTGGCCGCCGAGCGCATGCCGCTGACGGTCTGCCCGCTCTCGAACGTCAAGCTGCGCGTTTTCGACACCCTGGCCCAGCACAATCTGCCAGCGCTGCTCGATGCCGGCCTGTGCGCGATGGTCAATTCGGACGACCCGGCCTACTTCGGCGGCTACATCAACCAGAACTTCGTCGAGCTGTTCGCGGCGCAGCCCCAGCTGACGGCGCGCCACGCCTACCAGCTGGCCCGCAACAGCTTCGAGGCCAGTTTTGTCAGTGACGCGCAGAAGCTGGCCTGGGTGCACCAACTCGACGCCGTGTTTGCCGCCGGCTGAGCGCGGCCTTGCCCGCAGCCACTGCGGGCGCTCTGCGATAATCAAGCTCCAACGCCGCCTGCGTGCCCCCGCAGGCGGTTTCGTTTTTTTGTGGGCCATGTCGAGGACCAACCATGTACAAAAACCTCGTGCGCGCCGCGCTGGCCGCACTGTCCGTGAGCGCCTGCCTGCTGGCCGCCGCCGCGACCAAACCGGTGGCCGCCACCCTGGCACCGCCCAAATCACCCTTGAAAGTGGCGTTTGTGTACGTGAGCCCGATCGGCAATGCCGGCTGGACTTATCAGCACAACCAGGGCCGGCTGGTGATGGAAAACAAGCTAGGCGACAAGGTCAAGACCATCTATATCGAAAACGTCGCCGAAGGGCCGGACGCCGAACGCGTCATGCGCGATCTGGCGGCCCATAACCACCAGCTGATTTTTGCTACCAGCTTTGGCTATATGGAGCCGGCCTTGCGCGTGGCGCAGGATTTTCCGGGCGTCGCGTTCGAGCACATGGGCGGCTACAAGACGGCGCCGAATCTGAATACCTATAACGCGCGTTTCTATGAAGGGCGTTATCTGGCCGGCATGGTGGCCGGGCGCATGAGCAAAACCGGCACGGCGGGTTATGTGGCGGGTTTCCCGATTCCGGAGGTGATTCAGGGCATCAATGCCTTCACGCTCGGCATGCGGGTGGCCAATCCGAAGGCGCAGGTCAAGGTGCTCTGGCTCAATAGCTGGTTTGACCCGGCCAAGGAGCGCGAGGCGGCGCTCAGCCTGGTCAACGAGGGCGTGGACACGCTCACCTATCACAGCGGTTCGACGGCGGTGCCGGCGCTGGCCGAAGAAAAAGGCGTGATGCTGCTGGGTTATCAGAGCGACATGCGCGATGTGGCGCCCAAATCCCAGCTCACCAGCGTGACGCATGACTGGGGCGCTTATTACACCTCGGTGGTGCAGGCGGTGATTGCCGGCAAATGGAAAGTGCAGCCCTTCTGGGGCGGCGTGCGCGAGCATGTGATCCGCATGGCGCCGTTCTCGCCGCGCGTGCCGGCCGACGTGCAACACCAGATCGTTGATGTCGAGCGCTCGCTGGCGGCCGGCCGGCTGCACCCGTTCTCGGGCCGCATCGTCGATCAGGCCGGCAAGGTGCGCCAGAGCAGTGGCCGCATCAGCGACGCCGATCTGATGAAGATGGACTATTTCGTGCAGGGCGTGGCGGGCACGCTGCCGGCTGCGTCGCGCTGATTCCGGCTGCCGCCAGCGCCGGGCTCGGCTGATTCAGCGAGTCCAGAAGTCGCGGTGCAGCGCGGCGATCTCGTCTTCCATCGCCGCCACCGGCCCGATGACCTGCACCGCTTTCTGCCCGCGTGCGAACACCTCGCGGCAGGGCAGATCCAGCGTCGGGTTCTCGGCGTGGTTGCCGGTGAGCTGCAGCAGGCGCGCCTCGCTCATGCCGTAGACCACCCGGCCGATGTGGGCCCAGTACTGCGTCGCGGCGCACATCGCGCACGGCTCGACGGTGGTCACCAGCGTGCTGTTCCAGAGCGTGGCGGCATCAAACTGCTCGGCCGCCGTGCGCGCCAGCACCGCCTCGGCGTGGTTCACGGCGCTGACGTTGCCCTGGCGCAGCAGCACTGTGCGCCCATCCGGCCCGATCAGCACCGCGCCGAACGGATGGTGGCCGCTGGCGAGCGCCTGCTGCGCGACGGCCTGGGCTTCGCGCAGCCAGGTTTCGAGTTCGGCGGGGGTCGGGTCGGGGGTGGAAAGTGCAGGGTTGGACATTGGGGCAGTATCAAAATTAGTGAGGAATGGTGCGTCAGGTTGGATGATCATCCTATTTGATTTGACGCAATCAACCATCTGGACGTTGTTCGGCTGCAGGCGTACGCTGCCAATTCTGCATCGACATCTGCGAATCATTCATGCGTGCAAAATTCATGTCAAGAGGGTGGTTTTCAATATTTCTGCGATGCCCGATGAATGTTGGCATGGTGATATTTTTGGGGCTGTGGTTGCCATCACATGTCTGGGCGGTACAAGATGTTGGTCCATCTTTTGACTGCAGCAGAGCAGTATCAATCGTTGAAAAAGAAATATGCCTTGACAAACGACTGAGTCAGCTTGATAAGGAGATGGCTGAAAAGTATAAGAAAATGGTTGGAAGTGCTCGTTCTTCAGACAAAAATCAAGTCGCTCAGGAGCAGAGAAAGTGGCTCTTGTTGCGAGATGACTGCGCCAAATCTGAAAACATGAACAAGTGTCTTGCAGAGAAACTGACAGCCAGAATTGGTTCGCTGGAAGAGGGTATCTACAACTTGCAACTTGGCTCGATCATCGATCTGATCGAAGAGAATCCTGAAAAAGCAGGGTACATGCTGAAAAAAGGGCGCCAGGATGAAATTTATGACGCTTGGTATTCTTACTTTTTAAGGTTCGGACCGGCGCATGATGAAAAGTCTGCGAACAGGATTTTATTGAATTTGCTTAAGAATTTGTCAAATGATGATTTTGGCAAAGTTCCAGTAGTGAAAACGAATGATGATTTCTTGTATGTCCTGCGCCTTGTTACTGAAGAGGCCAACATGCCTTGGCCATGTAGCGTCATGAAGGCTCGTGGTCTGGCAGCATGGAAAGCGGTGGAGCCGCGCTTTGGTAGTTTGCGTGACCTTGACTATCCAGTGCCAGACTGTGCGACCGAGGGAGCGTTGCTGGCGTCAGGTGCATGGAAATCGGTCGAGGCACTTTTTTCCTCCTTGCAAGAACGAGCATGGGTTCTTGATGGTACGGAGAAATATGCAAAAAATCGGATAAAAGCATTGCATGTGATGTTGTCTGCCGTTGATCCCAGGTTGATGTTGAAAGGCAATGATGATCTGGATCGCATGATCGATAAGACCAGGACATGGACAAATCCTCGCTGGATCGATTCAGGGTGGCTCCGGCGACTTAATGACCAATTGAATGCAGCGATTGAGGCATGGAGTCCTTTGTTGGTGACACGGTATCAATTGACTGGTTCTGCCGCACGCACGATAGCCCGCTCGGTTGTGGCGGCAGGTCTGAATGATCTTTTGTATGAGATTGATGTCGGGATTGACTTGAAAAATGATACAAGCATCCCTGCGGAGTTACGTGGAAAATGGGTTGTTGATGATGAATTCCAAAAAAATTTCGATGAAGAACAGTGGGGAATTTTGTTCGATAAATCGAATGAGTTGTCCGTGGAATTTAACGGAATTTGTTTTGGTGGGAAATGTGATGGATATGAGGCTGTTCTTGATGAGGGGAAATGGGAAGGTAAGGTTGATGCTGGTTTGATTGAGAAGCTGACAAAATATGTTGGCGATAAAAAATCGAGAGCAATCAAAAAGATCGAAAAGATCGAATTGATTGTGTCAAATCGACAAGCATATGAATCTGTGGGAATTGCATGCATTGACGGCGATCTATTATTTGTTCTTGATGAAAATAGCAAGGTGTCGATTGTTTTCTCTCGGATGAAATAACGTGTGAGGGGCTGTTTTGTTTAAAATTCTGCGCACCATATTTGTGTGGCATAAAAAAGAGCCTCGTCATGGTGATCGACGTTCAGCCGGTCATTGACTGGATTGTGTCGGGTTGGTCATCCCAAAAAATTACATCTCAATGGTTCCCTGTAGAGTGGTCCGCGAAGGAGATGATTGTTATTTGTACAGCGATGGATCAGTGCGCAGATTTTCATGCATTGAGTTGGAGTTTTTCAAGGACTTCCTCAATAAGTCGATCTATGTGGTTGTGCAATATTATTGCGGGAAATTGTCAAAAAAGAACTTGATAGTCACGGAGGCGCAGTTGGTGGAGATTGCGTTTGATGTTGTAGCAAACGCGTTGAACGCATCGGATTGGTGGCGCTCGCCAGTTGGTGGAGCTGAGTTCTTGGCTAACAATTCATTGAAGGCATCGTTGTTGATTGATGAGCGGTCGTATGCGATATGCTTGAGTCACTGCGAAAAATTGTTTTCCGATTGGCGGAAGTACTTCGAGGCATTGACCGGAGTCTCGTATTCTGAATTCAGTCAGTACCTGTATTCGAATAAATAGGTTCTTTGTACATGTCCTGCCGGCCCGCGCAGCAACCCGGTCATCCTCGACTGGGCGAAGAGTCTGGATGTGAACTACCCCGGCGACAACGTGGCGTGGTGCGGCCTGTTCGTGGCCCACTGCATCGGCTCGACCATGACCGACGAGATATCGGAGCATGTCAAGGTAGTTCTCGCGGAATGAGGGTGAAGTGGGTGATATAGGTAAATCAACTGATCCAGTTCGGAAAATTAAACATTAAATCTTTCGCTGCGATCTCGATTCAATAAGTGCGACAATCAAAAATACAACCACCGCAAAACACAAAATCAACCAAACCAAGCCATCTATCGAATGAAAATAAACATGCGACTTGCTCGCCAAAAATACAGACCAGAATCCAAAGGCAGCTCCTGCAATAAAATTTATCCACGAAGTGTTCAGTGGTACACCATGAATAAAAGTATAAAACAAGGCGATTACCATTCCAATGGCAACAATGATAAGAACGGTCATGCCAACCCATAGTGCAAGAATATAGCCAATCATGGATGACATATTAATAATTTCAAATGAAAGTACGCCAATAATAGTGCCAAACAATATCGCAAAACCAAAAAAAGAAACAAACCTTATCTTTCGTAGTGATGATGTGTGAATACGAATGTTTTTGTCGTTTGAAGAAAGGTTTTCATCCATACACAGTGCTCCAATTAATATTTTATAACACGAGCGCACCAAACAACCACCAGTTAAAACTGGTGGTTGTTTGGTTTTCCAGAAAATTTAGCCCGCCCCGCTCCCGCGAGGCAGGCCATTCGCTCTAACTCAATCCTCGTCCTTCAACTGATACCCCTTCTCCATCTCCGCCTGCACATGCGGCGGCACGGCGTCGTAGTGCGACATGGCCAGTGTGTAGTGGCCTTCACCTCGGGTCAGGGCATTCAGGCGCAGCTGGTAGCCGGCCAGTTCTGACAGCGGGGCTTGGGCGCGCACGCTGGCTCGGCCGGCGCCCAGCATGTCGGTGCCGCGCACTTCGCCGCGTTTGGCGGCCAGGTCGCCGGTGATGTCGCCGATGGTGGCGTCGGTGGCGGTGATTTCCACATCGACCACCGGCTCCAGCACGATCGGCGCGGCTTCACGCATCGCGGCGATGAAGGCTTTCTTGCCGGCGGTGATGAAGGCGATTTCCTTGCTGTCGACGCTGTGGTGCTTGCCGTCGATCACCGTGACACGCACATCCACCACCGGGTGGCCGGAGATGACGCCGGCGTCCATCGCCAGGCGCACGCCCTTTTCAACCGCCGGGATGAACTGGCCCGGAATGGTGCCGCCCTTGACCACATCGACAAACTCGAAGCCGGCGCCGCGCGGCAGCGGTTCGACCTGCAGATGCACTTCGCCGAACTGGCCGGCACCGCCGCTCTGCTTCTTGTGGCGGTACTGCGCCTGGGCGCTGATGGTGACGGTTTCGCGGTAGGCGATGCGCGGCGGCGCGGTATCGACCTCGACGTGATAGGTCTCGCGCAGCCGCTCCAGCAGCACGCGCAGGTGCAGCTCGCCCAGCCCGTAGATGACGGTTTCGTGCGTGCTGGCAACCTGCTCGGCCTTCAGGCACGGATCTTCGGCGGTCAGCTTGGCCAGCATCTCGGCCAGGCGCTGCTCGTCGCCGTGGCGCTTGGGCTTGAGGGCCAAGCCGTGCACCGGCACCGGGAAGGGCAGCGGTTTGAGGTGGATGTGGTCGTCTTCGGCGGCGTCGTGCAGCACGGCGTCGTAGGCGATGTCATCGATCTTGGCCACCGCGACGATGTCGCCCGGCAGCGCCTGCTGCACCTCGACGTGCTCCTTGCCTTGCAGCATGAACAGATGCCCGACCTTGAAGGGCTTGCGGCCGTCGCCTACGTAGAGCTGGCTGTTCGGCGTGACGGTGCCCTGATGCACGCGGAACACGCTCAGCTTGCCGACATACGGATCGATCGCGACCTTGAACACATGCGCCAGCACATGCAGGCTGGCGTCCGGCTGGGCGTGCATCAGCTGCGCCGCGTCGCCTTCGCCCTTGTAGAAGTCGGGCAGATTGCCCTCCGACGGATCGGGCAGCAGCTGCACGATCACATCCAGCAACTGCGCCACGCCGGTGCCTGACTTGGCCGAGACAAACACGACCGGAATCAGGTGGCCTTCGCGCAGCGCCTGCTCCAGCGGCGCGTGCAGCTCGGTGGCGGCCACGTCGCCTTCGTTCAGGTAGCGCTCGACAAAATCGCCATCAACCTCGACCACCTGTTCGACCAGCGCGCGGTGCGCCGCAGCCACCGAGGAGAAATCAGCTTCATGGCCGGAGCTGGCTTCCGGGGCGAACCAGCAATCGACCACTTCCTGGCCACCGTTGGCGGGCAGATTCAGCGGCAGGCATTCACGGCCGAAGGCGGTCTGGATCTCGGCCAGCAGCGCTTGCAGATCAACGCCGGGCACGTCAATGCGATTGACGATGATGATGCGGTCGAGCTGGCGCTCGGCGGCGTAGGCCATCATGCGCAGCGCCATCGGCTCGATGCCGGTGCTGGCGTTGATGACGATGGCGGCGGTCTCGACCGCTTCCAGGGCCGGCAGCGACTGGCCGAGGAAATCGGCGCTGCCGGGGGTGTCGAGCAGGTGGATGCGGGTGGCGCGGTGTTCGAGGTTGAGCACGCTGGTCGACAGCGAGTGCTGCATGCGGCGCTCGATCGGGTCGAAGTCGCTGACGGTGCTGCCGCGCTCGACTGAGCCGACGGCGCCGATGCTGCCAGAGGCTTGGAGCAGCGCTTCAGCCAGACTGGTCTTGCCTGCCGCCGCCGGGCCGACCAGGGCCAGAGTGCGGATCGGGGCGGGAGACGACGCAGCGGCATTCGAAGCGCTGCTCGGTGCTGGGCTTGACATGAGTGGGCCTCCTCAGCACCCGGGTCACCGGGAATCGGTCAGAACAGGCCGGGCGCTGTCTGTTTGGGTGAGGGTCAGCCTACGCCGGTTGCGACGGCGGCACAAGGGCGAAGGTCAGAGGCTGCGCAGAGACAACCCACGCAGATAGATGCCGATCGTCACCTCGCCACCTTCCAGCACCGGCAGCGGCTCATCGGTCAGCGTGGCGTGCTTGAGCAGGCCGTCGATCAGCGCGAACAGGCCCAACGCGGCGGTGTGGGCCGGCAGTGCTGCGGGGATCGAGCCGACTTGCTGGCCGGCCTGGATCAGCCGCTCCAGGCGCAGGGTGTAGTCGGCCACGTTGTCCTGGTGGCGCTGGCGCACCGGCTGCAGCTCGTCGCTGTATTCGGTGTGGTGGATCGCGATGCAGAACACCCGGCGGGTGCGCTCGTCGCGGCGCAGGCTCTCCAGCGGCATCAGCGCCAGCGCGCGCAGGTCGGCCAGCGGGTCGCCATCGGAGCGCTGCTCGATGTCGGCCACCGCCTGCTCGCAGGGCAGGGTGGCGCGATCCATCATGGCGCAGAACAGATCGGCCTTGTCCTTGAAGTGCCAGTAGATGGCGCCGCGCGTCAGGCCGGCCGCCGCCGCAATGTCATGCAGCGACGCGCGCGCCACCCCTTGCCGCAGAAAGATCTGTTCGGCCGTGTCGAGCAGCAGCTCGCGGGTGGCGGTGGCTTCTTCCTTGGTGCGGCGGACCATGTGGCGGGACGGGTTGTGAAACGGTGGTGGGAGTGACAGATCGTTGACAGAGCGCCGCTGGTGCGGCGTGTTTGTTCACAGCGCCCGGTGGCCGTCAAGCTAATCCATGGTTGGGCGTGGGGCACTGTTTGCTGCCAACATACATGCAAGATTGTATGTAACACTTCGGCCCGCTGACAGTAGCAGGGTTTTGCTGAACCAGGTGTTCAAATCTGCCGCTGCCGACCGGATGACACAACAAGTTTTGTCGAGGCTCTGATGCGCGCTCACTCTCTTTCCTTGAAACCTGCCCGGCTCGGGCGGGAACTGCGGCTGGCCAGCTTGGCCGTGGCGGCGGCGCTGGTTCTGTCCGCCTGTGGCGGCGGGCAGGGCGGTGG
>JBFPGZ010000004.1:0-83963 GCA_041083665.1 Leptothrix sp. (in: b-proteobacteria) | reverse complement strand
CGCGGCGTCGCCCTTCAGCGTGCCGGCGATGACTTCCGCCGCCACGTGCGCCTCGTGCACCGCCTTGTGCGCCAGCATCGGCTGGCCGACGATGTCGCCGATGGCGAAGATGTGCGGCACGTTGGTGCGCAGCTGCACATCGACCGGGATGAAGCCGCGATCCGTCACGGCCACGCCGGCCTTGTCCGCGCCGATCTTCTTGCCGTTCGGCGTGCGGCCCACCGCCTGCAGCACCAGGTCGTAGAGACCTTCGGACTTGGTGCCGTCAGTGCCTTCGAACTGCACCTTGATGCCGTCCGGCGTCGCTTCGGCGCCCACCGTCTTGGTCTTCAACATGATGTTGTCGAAGCGGGGCGCGTTCATCTTCTGCCAGACCTTGACGAGGTCGCGGTCGGCGCCCTGCATCAGGCCGTCGAGCATTTCGACCACGTCGAGGCGCGCGCCGAGCGTCGAATACACCGTGCCCATTTCCAGGCCGATGATGCCGCCGCCGACCAGCAGCATCTTCTTCGGCACGGCCTTGAGCGCCAGCGCGCCGGTCGAGTCCACGATGCGCTCGTCGTTAGGGAAGAACGGCAGCTTCACCGACTGCGAACCCGCCGCGATGATGGCGTGCTTGAACTTCACCACCCGGGTAGCCCCAGCGCGTTCGGTGCCAGTGCCCGAGGTTTCCTCGACCTGCACGTGGTACGGGTCGAGGAAGGTGCCCACGCCGCGCACGGTCGTGACCTTGCGCATCTTGGCCATCGCCGCCAGGCCGCCGGTCAGCTTGCCGATGACCTTTTCCTTGTGGCCGCGCAGCTTGTCGATGCTGACGGTCGGAGCGCCGAACTCGACGCCCAGATCGGCCAGATGGCTCACCTCGTCCATCACCGCCGCGACGTGCAGCAGCGCCTTCGACGGAATGCAGCCGACGTTCAGGCACACGCCGCCTAAAGTGGCGTAGCGCTCGACGATCACGGTCTTCAGACCGAGATCAGCCGCGCGGAACGCCGCCGAGTAGCCGCCCGGGCCGGCGCCGAGCACGAGCACGTCGCACTCGACGTCAGCGGGGCCGGTGTAAGTGGCGGAGGGAAGGGGCGCCCCCTCTCCCCGGCCCTCTCCCACGGGGGGAGAGGGAGGAATGCCAGCCCCGGTCGGCGCCTGTGTGACGCCCACGTTTCCTGCTGGTGCCGCTCCTGCTCCCGCTCCCTGTGCCGCTCGGGCTCCCTCTCCCTTGATGGGAGAGGGCTGGGGAGAGGGTGACACCCCCGCCGCTTCCAGCACCAGCAGCACCGAGCCCTGGTTGACCTTGTCACCCAGCGCCACCTTGAGTTCCTTGACCACGCCGGCGTGGCTCGACGGGATTTCCATCGAGGCCTTGTCCGATTCCACCGTGATCAGGCTCTGCTCGACCTTCACCGTGTCGCCGGGTTTGACCAGCAGCTCGATGATGCCGACGTCCTTGAAGTCGCCGATGTCCGGCACTTGTACTTCGATCAATGCCATGTCGTGCTCCCGATCACAGCACGATGCGGCGGAAGTCCGCCAGCAGCGATGCGAAGTAGACGTTGAAGCGGGCCGCAGCGGCGCCGTCGATGACGCGGTGGTCCCACGACAGCGAGAGCGGCAGCATCAGGCGCGGCTGGAAGGCCTTGCCGTCCCACTTCGGCTCGATGGCGCTCTTGCAAACGCCCATGATCGCCACTTCCGGCGCGTTGATGATGGGGGTGAAGTACCGGCCACCGATGCCGCCCAAGGACGAGATCGAGAAGCAGCCGCCGCTCATCTCGGCGGGCCCCAGCTTGCCGTCGCGCGCCTTCTTGGCCAGCTCGCCCATTTCCTGGCTGATCTGGAAGATGCCCTTCTTGTCGGCGTCCTTGATGACCGGAACCATCAGGCCGTTCGGCGTGTCGGCCGCAAAACCGATGTGGAAGTAGTTCTTGTAAACCAGCGTGTCACCGTCGAGGCTGGCATTGAACTCGGGGAACTTCTTGAGCGCCGCGACCGCCGCCTTGATCATGAAAGCCAGCATCGTGACCTTGACGCCGGACTTCTCGTTTTCCTTGTTGGTCTGGACGCGGAAGGCTTCGAGGTCGGTGATGTCGGCGTCGTCATGGTTGGTGACGTGCGGAATGATGACCCAGTTGCGATGCAGGTTCGCGCCCGAGATCTTCTTGATGCGCGACAGATCCTTGCGCTCGACCGGACCGAACTTGGCGAAATCCACCTTCGGCCACGGCAGCAGACCCGGGAAGGCCTCGCCGCTGGCAGCGGCCGGCGCGGGCGCCTTGGCCTTTTGCGCCACGGTCTGCACGGCACCCGCCATCACGTTCTTGACGAAGCCTTCGATGTCGGTCTGGGTGATGCGGCCCTTCGGACCGGAGCCGGCCACCTCGACCAGCGGCACGCCGAGTTCGCGGGCGAACTTGCGAATGCTGGGGCTGGCGTGCGGCAGGTTGGTCTTCAGCGTGGCCGGGTCGTGAGCGGGCAGCGCAGCGGCAGCCGGTGCGGTTGCGGCAACCGGAGCTGCAGCGGCGACGACGGCGGCCGGGGCAGCCACTGCCGGAACAGATGCCGCAGCGGCCGATGCCGGGGCGGCAACACCCGCCACACCTTCCAGCACCGCGATCAGCGTGCCCTGGTTGACCTTGTCGCCCAGACCGATCTTGAGTTCCTTGATCACACCGGCATGCGACGACGGAATTTCCATCGACGCCTTGTCCGACTCGACCGTGATCAGGCTCTGCTCGGCTTTCACCGTATCGCCAACCTTGACCAGCAGCTCGATGACGGCGACGTCCTTGAAGTCGCCGATGTCGGGCACGAAGATCTGCACCGGGCCGGCGGCAGCTGCCCCCTCACCCCGACCCTCTCCCACGAGGGGAGAGGGAGTAGCGGGCGCGGGCGCAGCAGGTTTGACCCCCTCTCCCTGGATGGGAGAGGGCTGGGGAGAGGGTGACGCAGCCGCGCCAGCCACTTCCAGCATCAGCAGCAGCGCGCCTTCGTTGACCTTGTCGCCCAGGCCGACCTTGAGCTCCTTGACCACGCCCGCGTGGCTGGACGGAATCTCCATCGAGGCCTTGTCGCTCTCGACCGTGATCAGGCTCTGCTCGACCTTGATGGTGTCACCCACCTTGACCAGCACCTCGATGATCGCAACGTCCTTGAAGTCACCGATGTCCGGGACTTTCACTTCAATCAATGCCATGTCGTGTCTCCGTGGCGGCTTCAGGCGTACAGCGGGTTGATCTTGTCGGCCTTGATGCCGTACTTGGCGATGGCCTCCGCCACCTTCGGTGCCGGCACGCTGCCTTCGTCAGCCAGCGCGCGCAGGGCGGCAACGACGATGTAGTGGCGGTTGATCTCGAAGTGCTCGCGCAGCTTGCTGCGGAAGTCGCTGCGGCCGAAACCGTCGGTGCCCAGCACCTTGTAGCTGCGGCCACGCGGGATGAAGGCGCGGATCTGCTCGGCGTAGCTCTTCATGTAGTCGGTCGAGGCGATCACCGGGCCGGCGTGCGGCTGCAGCTGCTCGGTCACGAACGGCACTTGCGGCGCGTCGGTCGGGTGCAGCAGGTTGTAGCGCTCGGCGGCCTGGCCGTCGCGGCCCAGCTCGTTGAAGCTCGGGCAGCTCCAGACGTTGGCGGCCACGCCCCAGTCTTGTTCCAGCAGCTTCCTGGCCGCCATCGATTCGCGCAGGATGGTGCCCGAGCCGAGCAGATTCACCTGCGGCAGCCCCGGCGCGGCCTCTTCCAGCAGGTACATGCCCTTGATGATCTCGGCCTCGGTGCCGGCCTTGAGGCCCGGCATCGGGTAGTTCTCGTTCAGCAGCGTCAGGTAGTAAAAGACGTTTTCTTGGCGTTCGACCATGCGCTTCAGGCCGTGCTGCATGATCACGCCGACTTCGTGCGCGAAGGTCGGGTCGTAGGAGACGCAGTTCGGAATCGTGCCGGCCAGGATGTGACTGTGGCCGTCTTCGTGCTGCAGGCCTTCGCCGTTCAGCGTGGTCCGGCCCGAGGTGCCGCCGAGCAGGAAGCCGCGCGCCTGCATGTCGCCCGCCGCCCAGGCCAGGTCACCGATGCGCTGGAAGCCGAACATCGAGTAGTAGACGTAGAACGGCACCATGATGCGGTTCGACGTCGAGTAGCTGGTGGCCGCCGCGATCCAGCTGGCCATGCCGCCGGCTTCGTTGATGCCTTCCTGCAGGATCTGGCCGGCCTTGTCCTCGCGGTAGTACATCACCTGGTCCTTGTCGACCGGGGTGTAGTTCTGACCTGCGGGGTTGTAGATGCCGACCTGGCGGAACAGGCCTTCCATGCCGAAGGTGCGCGCCTCATCGACCAGGATCGGCACAACGCGCGGGCCCAGCGCCTGGTCGCGCAGCAGCTGGGTCAGGAAACGCACATAGGCTTGCGTGGTGCTGATCTCGCGGCCTTCGACGGTCGGCTCCATCACCGCCTTGAAGGTGTCGAGCGACGGCACCGTGAAGCTTTCGTCGGCCTTGACGCGACGCTTGGGCAGGTAGCCGCCGAGGGCCTGGCGGCGCTCGTGCAGGTAGCGCATTTCCGGCGTGTCGTCGGCCGGCTTGTAGAACGGGATCTTGGGCAGCTCGC
This sequence comes from Leptothrix sp. (in: b-proteobacteria), assembly GCA_041083665.1. GTDB lineage: Bacteria > Pseudomonadota > Gammaproteobacteria > Burkholderiales > Burkholderiaceae_C > Sphaerotilus. Next base: position 79,371 of record JBFPGZ010000004.1, on the reverse strand, counting down.
TGTCCGGAATCGGGATGTTGAAGCGGTCGCGGAAGGCCTTGATGTCCTCGTCCACCAGCTTCTTGGTCTGGTGCACGGTGTTCTTGCCTTCACCGATCTTGCCCATGCCGAAGCCCTTGACGGTCTTGATCAGCAGCACGGTCGGCTGGCCCTTGTGGTTGACCGCCTTGTGATACGCCGCGTAGACCTTCTGCGGATCGTGGCCGCCACGCTTCAGGGCCCAGATGTCGTCGTCGCTCATCTTGGCGACCATCTCCAGCGTCTTCGGATCACGGCCGAAGAAGTTCTTGCGCACGAAGGCGCCGTCATTGGCCTTGAAGGCCTGATAGTCGCCGTCCAGCGTGTCCATCATCAGCTTGCGCAGCGCGCCGTCCTTGTCGCGCGCCAGCAGCGGATCCCAGCCATTGCCCCACAGCAGCTTGATGACGTTCCAGCCCGAGCCACGGAACTCGGCTTCGAGCTCCTGCACGATCTTGCCGTTGCCGCGCACCGGGCCGTCCAGACGCTGCAGGTTGCAGTTGATGACAAACACCAGGTTGTCGAGACCCTCGCGTGCGGCCAGGCCGATCGCGCCCAGGCTTTCGACTTCGTCCATCTCGCCGTCGCCGCAGAACACCCAGACCTTGCGGTTTTCGGTGTTGGCGATGCCGCGCGCATGCAGGTACTTGAGGAAGCGCGCCTGGTAGATCGCCATCAAGGGGCCCAGGCCCATCGAGACGGTCGGGAACTGCCAGAACTCGGGCATCAGCTTCGGGTGCGGATAGCTCGACAGGCCCTTGCCATCGACTTCCTGGCGGAAGTTGAGCAGCTGCTCCTCGCTCAGGCGGCCCTCCAGATAGGCGCGGGCGTAAACGCCGGGCGACACGTGACCCTGGATGTAGAGGCAGTCGCCGCCGTGGTTCTCACTCTCGGCGTGCCAGAAATGGTTGAAGCCGGCGCCGAACATGTGCGCCAGCGAGGCGAACGAGCCGATGTGGCCGCCCAGGTCGCCGCCGTCGTCCGGGTTGTGGCGATTGGCCTTGACGACCATCGCCATGGCGTTCCAGCGCATGTAGGCGCGCAGGCGCTCCTCGATCTCGATGTTGCCGGGGCAACGCTCTTCCTGATCGGTCGGGATGGTGTTGACGTAGGCCGTGTTGGCCGAGAACGGCACGTCGATGCCGGCCTGGCGGGCCTGGTCGATCAGGTTCTCAAGCAGGAAGTGGGCACGTTCGCCCCCTTCGGTGCCGATGACGGCGGACAGGGCGTCCTGCCACTCACGCGTCTCTTGCGGATCGCTGTCTTGGGCGGCCTGCGTAGGCAGGCTCTCGGGCAATGCGGGCATGGTGTCTCCTCGAAAAGGCCATCGGTAGCAAGCCCGGCGAGATCACGCCTAAAAGTGCCGGGCCCGAATCGGCGCGCAGTTTCTCATATCACTGGATAAATTTCAAATAGTGCATTGTGTTTTCACATCATGAAAATTACTGTTGCAGCGCAGCAGAAAATCGCGCCCCAAACACCCCTTGCCGCCACGGGATAATTGCGCTCATGCAGTTGAATCACTCAAGCACCGCTGTGCCACACACCGGCATGGCCCGGATCAAGCGTCGGTTACGTTCCTGGTGGCGCCGCCTGTCACCAGCACGTCAGGATCGCATGGTTACGTTCGCACCACTGCTGTCGGTGCTGCTGTTCCTGGCGGCCATCATCACGGCCTTCTGGTACCTGCGAAATGAAGAAATCGACCGCGAAGGCGAATCGGTCAAGCGCGATGCCGAGATCGTCCAGCAGCAAATCCGCCTGCGCCTGATCGACAACCAGGAACAGCTGGTGCGCATGGCGCGCGAATTGATGACCCGCGCCACCGATCGCGAGCAGTTGCTGACGCAGAGTGCCGGCCTGATGCGGGCGCGCCCCGAAGTCATCGGCCTGACGTGGCTGAACAGCCAGCGCGGCGTGGTGGTGCGCCATGTGTCGCCCGATCTGATCGACGCGCTGCCGCGCCTGCCGGAATCAGCCGGCGACACCGTCAACGCGGTCACCCGCGCGGCCTTCAACGACGCGCGCGATCTGCGCGTGCCGGTCTATTCGGAGCCATTCCGGCAGACCGACAGCCTGATCGTGTTTCAGGTCCATGTGCCGCTGATCGACCACGGCGCCTTTGCCGGCACGCTGGTGGCCGACTACTCGCTCGAAGCGCTGCTGCGCTATCTGATGCCGGCCGAGGTAGCGCGCCGTCATGTCATCAGCCTGCTCGACGCCAACAACCAGGTGCTGGCCAGCACGATGTCGAACATCCCGGGTCGGCCGCATGCGGCGCTGATCTACGCCGTGCCGTTTGCGCCGGTCGGCCATGGCGTGACCTTGCGCGGCGAGGGCTATCGCACCTCGATCGGCCTGATCGGCAACACGCTGTTCTGGATGGTGGTGGCGCTGTCGATCCTGACGGTCTGGATGCTGCTCGGCACCTGGCGCCATGTGCGCCGGCGCACCCAGATCCAGGACGCGCTGGTGCAGGAAACCAATTTCCGCCGCGCGATGGAAAACTCCATGCTGACCGGCATGCGCGCGATGGATCTGGAAGGCCGCATCAGCTACGTCAACCCGGCGTTCTGCGCCATGACCGGGTTTTCGGAGTCCGAGCTGATCGGCCGGCTGCCGCCTTTTCCGCACTGGCCGCCGGACCGCATGGAAGAAAGCCACCGGCTGCTGCTGCAGGAGCTGGCCGGGCGCAGTCCGGCCGGTGGCATCGAAGTGAAGGTGCTGCGCAAGGACGGCTCGCAGTTCGACTCGCGCATGTACGTCTCGCCGCTGATCGACGCGCGCGGCCACCAGACCGGCTGGATGACCTCGATGACCAACATCACCGAGGCCAAGCGCATTCGCGATCAGCTCAGCGCCTCGCACGAGCGCTTCACCACCGTGCTCGAAGGGCTCGACGCCGCCGTGTCGGTGCTGTCGGTGCAGCACGGCGAGCTGCTGTTCACGAACCGCTCGTACCGGCTCTGGTTCGGCACCGACGCGCACTGGCATGCCCAGCTGGCCGGTGTCAGTGGCACCGCCACCCCGACCGACAGCGACGACGACGTGGTCGATTCGCTGATCGGCCTGCCCACCGCGCAGCTGACCGACATCGGCGCCGACTCGCGCGAGGTCTATCTGGAGTCGCTGCAGAAATGGTTCGAGGTGCGGGCCCGCTATCTGCAATGGACCGATGGCCGGCTGGCACAGATGCTGATCGCCACCGACATCACCGCCCGGCGCCGTGTCGAGGAGCAGGCCGCGCTGCAAGCCGAACGCGCCCAGGTCACCAGCCGACTCATGACGATGGGCGAGATGGCCTCGTCGATCGCGCATGAGCTGAACCAGCCGCTCACCGCCATCAGCAACTATTGCAGCGGCATGATCTCGCGCGTCAAGTCGGGCTCGATCACCGAGCCAGACCTGCTGGCCGCGCTCGACAAGACGGCGCGCCAGGCGCAGCGTGCCGGCCAGATCATCCATCGCATCCGCTCGTTCGTGAAAAAGAGCGAGCCGCAGCGCCAGGCGGCCAAGGCGCATGACATCGTCGAGGACGCGGTCGAGCTGGCCGGCATCGAGCTGCGCCGACGCAATGTGCAGATCCACACCTACGTGGCGCAGCGTCTGCCGGCCCTGCACGTCGATCCGATCCTGATTGAGCAGGTGTTGCTGAACCTGCTGAAAAATGCCGCCGAGGCGATCGACAACGCCAAGATGCCGCCGCCACGGCGCAATATCGAATTGCGCGTGCTGCCCAAACACGACCCCGATATCGGCGGCATGATCGAGTTCAGCGTCGTTGATACCGGCCCCGGATTGAAAAACGAAGTCATCGATCGGCTCTACGAATCGTTCTTCTCCACCAAGTCAGATGGCCTGGGCATCGGCCTGTCCTTGTGTCGCTCGATCATTGAGTCGCATCAGGGCAGGATCCGTGCCGAGAACCTCTACAATGGGCCAGCCATCATCGGCTGTCGATTCACCGTCGCTCTGCCGGTGAGCTCAGGCAGCGAGCCACTCAAACCCATCGATCACTCATGAGCCTGATTCCGAAAAAAGGTACGGTCTATATCGTTGATGATGACGAGGCCGTGCGAGATTCGCTGCAGTGGCTGTTGGAAGGCAAGGATTACCGGGTCAAGTGTTTTGATTCGGCCGAAGCGTTCCTGTCACGTTTCGATCCGCGCGAAGTCGCCTGCATGGTCGCCGACATCCGCATGGACGGCATGAGCGGTCTGGAGTTGCAAGACCGCCTCCTTGAACGCAAGAGCCCGCTGCCGATCGTCTTCATCACCGGCCACGGCGACGTGCCGATGGCGGTCACGACGATGAAGAAGGGCGCCGAGGACTTCATCGAGAAGCCCTTCAAGGAAGACGAACTGGTCGCGCTGGTCGAGCGCATGCTGGACCGCGCCCGGGTTGCCTTCTCGCAATACCAGGAGCAGGCCAGCCGCGATGCGCTGCTGGCGCGCCTGACCACCCGTGAAGCGCAGGTGCTGGAACGCATCGTCGCCGGCCGGCTGAACAAGCAGATCGCCGACGATCTGGGCATCAGCATCAAGACGGTCGAGGCGCACCGCGCCAACATCATGGAAAAGCTCAGCGCCAACACCGTGGCCGATCTGCTCAAGATCGCGCTCGGCGCCGCCGCGCCCAAGGCCTGATCCTCCTTGCGCCCTGAAAGGCCGCTTGAAGCGGCCTTTTTCGCGCCCACCCAGCCTTCCCAAGAGAGTTTCCCGCCATGACCGCCCAACTGATCGACGGCAACGCCCTGTCCAAGCAACTCCGCGCCGAGGTGGCGCAACGCGCCGCAGCTCTGACCGAGCGCGGTGTCACGCCCGGCCTGGCCGTGATCCTGGTCGGCGAGAACCCGGCCAGCGCGGTCTACGTGCGCAACAAGGTCAAGGCCTGCGCGGACGCCGGCCTGCATTCGGTGCTGGAAAAGTACGAGGCCACCCTGAGCGAGGCCGAGCTGCTGGCCCGCATCGACGCGCTCAACCACGACCCCGCCATCCACGGCATCCTGGTGCAACTGCCGCTGCCGAAGCACATCGACGATCACAAGGTCATAGAAGCCATCTCGCCGCTGAAGGACGTCGACGGTTTCCACATCGCCAGCGCCGGCGCGCTGATGGTCGGTGAAGTCGGCTTCAAGGCCTGCACGCCGTACGGCTGCATGAAGATGCTCGAATCGATCGGCATGACCGACCTGCGCGGCAAGCACGCGGTGGTGATCGGCCGCTCCAACATCGTCGGCAAGCCGATGGCGATGATGCTGCTGGCCGCCAACGCCACCGTCACCATCACGCACAGCGGAACCAAGGATCTGGGTGCCATGACGCGCCAGGCCGACATCGTCGTCGCCGCAGTCGGCAAGCGCAACGTGTTGACCGCCGACATGGTCAAGCCCGGCGCGGTGGTGATCGACGTCGGCATGAACCGCAACGATGAAGGCAAGCTCTGCGGCGACGTGGACTTCGACGGCGTGAGAGAAGTCGCCGGCTGGATCACCCCGGTGCCGGGTGGGGTCGGGCCGATGACGATCACAATGCTGCTGGTCAACACGATCGAGGCAGCCGAGCGCTGCGTCGGAGAGGCTCAGCCGGCCTGATCCAACAGATACACCTTGCCGGCTTGCGGACGGTCTGACCGTCCCCAACTGAGCCCCGACCGCAGCCACGCTGCCTCGGGGCTTTGTTTTTTGCCACTCGAACACTTCTGAACACACACCGATGAACGACACCAACCCCTTGCTCGCCACCAGCGCCCTGCCGCTGTTCGACGCCATCCGCCCGAAACACGTCAGCCCGGCCATCGACGCCCTGCTGATCGATGCCAACACTGCGCTGGAAAGCGCCGTCAGCCCGGACACACCGGCCGACTACGACACGCTGTCCAAAGTGCTGTCGGTCGCCACCGAGCGGCTCGGCTGCGCCTGGGGCGCGGTCGGCCACCTGAAGGGCGTGGCCGACACGCCCGAGCTGCGCGCCGCCTTCAACGAGAACCTGCCCAAGGTGACCGAGTTCTACACCCGCCAGGGCGCCGACGAGCGGCTCTACGCCAAGTACAAGGCGATCGCCACCAGCCCGACCGCCGCATCGTTAAGCGCGCCGCGCCAGCAGGCGCTGAAACACTGGCTGCGCGACTTCGTGCTGTCGGGCGCCGAACTGCAGGGCGAGGCCAAGGCCCGCTTCGCACAGATCCAGGAAGAGCTGGCGCAGCACTCGCAAGCTTTCTCCGAACATGTGCTGGACGCCACCGACAGCTTTGCCTATTACGCAGACGCCAACGAGCTGGCCGGCGTGCCCACCGACGTGCAGGCCGCCACCCGTGCCGCCGCCCAAGCCGAAGGCAAGGACGGCCACAAGCTGACGCTGCACATGCCGGTCTATCTGCCGGTGATGCAATACGCCGACAGCCGGCTCTTGCGCGAGCGGCTCTACACCGCCTACGCCACCCGCGCCTGCGAAGCCGGCCCGGCGGAGCGCGACAACAGCCAGGTCATGGCGGATATCCTGCGCCTGCGCCAGGAAGAAGCCGCCCTGCTGGGTTATCCGAGCCACGCCGATGTCTCGCTGGTACCCAAGATGGCACAGAACCCGCAGCAGGTAATGGATTTTCTGCGTGACCTGGCGCGCCGCGCCCGCCCCTACGCCGAAAGAGATCTGGCCGAGCTGCGCGAGTTTGCTGCCAAGGAACTGAATCTCACCGAGCTGCAATCCTGGGACACCTCCTACGCCAGCGAGAAACTCAAGGAAGCGCGCTACGCCTTCAGCGACCAGGAGGTGAAGCAGTATTTCACCGAGCCGAAGGTGCTAGCCGGCCTGTTCAAGATCATCGAAACCCTGTTCGACGTGGCGATCCGGCCGGACAGCGCGCCGGTCTGGCACGAGTCGGTACGCTTCTACCGCATCGAGCGCGCCGGTCAGCTGATTGGCCAGTTTTACCTCGACCCCTACGCGCGCCCCGGCAAACGACCCGGCGCCTGGATGGACGACGTCAAGGGCCGCTGGCTGCGCCCGGACACCGGTGCGCTGCAAACGCCAGTCGCGCATCTGGTGTGCAATTTCTCGGCGCCGGTCGGCGACAAGCCCGCGCTGCTGACGCACGACGAAGTGCAGACCCTGTTCCACGAATTCGGCCACGGCCTGCACCACATGCTGACGCAGGTCAGCGAGCTGGGCGTGTCGGGTATCTCGGGCGTGGAATGGGACGCGGTGGAACTGCCCAGCCAGTTCATGGAAAACTTCTGCTGGGAATGGGAAGTGCTCAAGCACATGACCGCCCATGTCGAAACGGCCGCGCCGCTGCCGCGTGCGCTGTTCGACAAGATGACGGCGGCGAAGAATTTCCAGAGCGGTCTGATGACGCTGCGCCAGGTGGAGTTCTCCCTGTTCGACATGCGCCTGCATGCCGAACCCGGCAGCGAAACCCGCATCCAGCAGACGGTCGATGAGGTGCGCCAGGAAGTGGCGGTATTGATTCCGCCCGCCTTCAACCGTTTCCAGCACACCTTCTCGCACATCTTCGCGGGCGGTTATGCCGCTGGTTATTACAGCTACAAATGGGCCGAAGTGCTGAGCGCCGACGCCTGGAGCGCGTTTGAAGAAGAAGGCGTGCTGAATCCCGCCACCGGCCGGCGCTATCGCCAGGAAATCCTGGAGGCCGGCAGCGCCCGCGATGCGATCGACAACTTCAAGGCCTTCCGAGGCCGCGAGCCGACCATCGACGCGCTGCTGCGCCATCAGGGCATGGCGGGCTGAACCGTGTCCAGACCGATCCCATCCATCATGCGGCGCATTGCCGCGCTGGCCACCTTCGTCACGCTGGCGGGCTGCACGTCGGCGCCGACAGCACCGCTGCCCACAGTCGAGTCGGTCGATCTGGGCCGCTATGTCGGCTCCTGGTATGAAATCAGCGCTCTGCCAAACCGATTTCAGGCCCAGTGCGTGGCCGACACGCAGGCACGCTACCAGCAGATGGGCGACGACATCGAAGTGGTGAACCGCTGCCGCAAGGCGGATGGGTCGGTCGACAGCGCCACCGGCATCGCCAAGGTGGTGGCCGGCAGCGGCAACGCCAAGCTGCGCGTGAGCTTTTTCAGGCCGTTCTACGGCGACTACTGGGTGCTTGCGCTGGCGCCCGATTACCGCTGGGTGCTTGTTGGCGAGCCAACGCGCCGCTTCGGCTGGGTGCTGTCACGCACGCCACAACTGAATGCGGCGGATCTGGACACCGCGCTGACCCGTGCCGAAGCGCTGGGCTACACACGCTCGGCGTTCAAGATCACACCGCAAGTTCAATCATTGAAGTGAAGCGGCGGCCGTAGCGGCCGCCTCCTTCGCTTTCAATGGCTGTGTGCCGCGCGAGCTTGAGCCTCGCGCTGTGCTGCAGCTTCCGTATCCATCTTGATGTGCTGCATGAAGTAGCGCACATAGAACACACCCATAGCCAGCGTGATCGCGATGACCGCAGCGCTCATGAGACCGTAATCGGTAGTGAAAAAATCGACCAGTGCGCGCATAAATGCCTCCAATTGCAACAATGGCGATCTGACTCCTGATCGGGCCACAGCGGCTTGTGGTGCATCAATCCGGCCTGTAACAACTTCTGAGCAGGATCAAACAACCGTACAGATCAAAAAAAGCCCCCCAGATCTTCATCTGGGGGGCAATGCTCTGATGCGCCGATCGCTGCCAACCTGACCATTGACCGACAGGACATAGCCTAGTCATCTCAGCGTGCAGGTCTACTAGGGATTGCGTTTAGGAACTTTTCGAGCGTGAGTTAATCCACATCGATTCACGCCAGATCAGAGGTGATTTGAGCGCAAATCGACCTCATTCGAGTGATATCTGCTTCAGACCGAACCAGTTGCGCCAGGCTTTGCCGCCAGGATACGCGCCGGTATACCCACTGCGGTGGCACCTGCCGGCACCGCATGCAGCACCACGGCATTGGCGCCGACCCGGGCCCCGGCACCGATGTGCACCCCACCGATGATCTTGGCACCCGAGCCGACAAACACGTCGTCTTCAAGCACCGGCACACCACCACGGTTGTCACCGATCACGACGCCGCTTTCCAGCCAGACATTGCACCCGCCGCGTACCGCCGAGTTGATCACCACGCCAACCGGATGGATCAGCACGAAGCCCGGCCCGAACTGCGCCTTCACGCCGATCACGCAGCCGTTGAACCATTTGTTCAGGATATGCGGCAACAGCGCCAGGGGTGCCAGGCCCATACGGGCCAACGCCGCCTGGCAACGGTAGAGCGCGTTGGCCGAGGTGCCGTCGGCCATGATGGCCTTCAGCAGCGAGCACGACTGGCCGTATTGGGAATACAGCGCCTGTTTGGCACGCAGATCGGCAAGCAGTAATTTCATGAAGCCTCGTCTCAGCAAATGGAACGAATGAGCAAGCGTGCAGGCCCGCTCACTTCACCTGATGATGAAACGCCATCAGCTGCAGGATGTTGTTGCGCCACTGGCGTTCGGCCTTGATGTAGGCGCGCGCCGCCGTGCCGACCCGCTTCAGGTTGACCGCATCACCGCTCTTTTGCAGCACCATGTTCATGGCGGCATCCAGATCGCCATGCGGGAACATCCAGCCGGTCTGGTTTTCCTTCAGCACTTCCTGGATCGGGATGAAGTTCGGCGCGATCGGCGCGATGCCGCAGGCCATGAACTCGAACAGCTTGACTGGCGAGGTGTAGTCGCCCGCGCTCGGCAGCACCGCCATGTCCATCGCCGCCAGCAGGCCCGGCACCTGGTCATGGCCGACCCGGCCGGTCAGCAGCACCTGGCTGCCCAGGCCGCGTTCCTCGACGAACTTGGTGACTTCGGGGAAGGTCGCACCGTCGCCGACCAGCAGCAGCTTCAGGTGCGCATTGGCCTTCAGATGCTCGGCGATGCGGTAGACGAACTGGTCGATCGCATGCCAGGGCACGAAGGCGCCCAGGTAGCCGCAAACCACCTCGCCCTCCTTGATCTGGTACTTGGCACGGGTGCTGTCGCGCTGCTCCTTGGTGAAGCTGAACTTGTCGATGTTGGCGGCGTTGTGCGAGATGATGGTCGGCGCGATCCTGACGCCCAGCGCCTGCTCGACCCGGTCGTGGAACACGCCGGACACGAACACCAGGCCGGAGGCCTTGCTCAGCACCCAGCGCTCGATCAGGGTCGCCAGTTTCAGGAAGAACAGCGGGCGCACCCGGTAGACGGTGGCCGAGTCGTTGATTTCCAGAATGATCGGAATCTTGCGCATGCGCGCGATCAGCACCGAGACGAACATGAACAGCGAGTAGCGCTCATAGATCAGGTCGACATCGGGATGGGCGTTCAGGTACTTGCGAATGCGCCAGCCAGCCACCGCGTTGTAGGCCACTTCGGCCAGCTCGAACATCGGCTCGGGCAGGTTCACGACCCATTTCATCCAGGGCCGCGCCTGTTGCGTGGGTGACATCGCCTTGGGCGACGCGTACGGATCGGCACCGGGCAATGAGATGATGTCGACCGCCACGCCTTCAGCGCGAAATGCATCGGTGATGCCACGGATATGGACCCCTTCGACCGCCTTGCCCTGGGTGCGGTGGTGGTAGAGCACACGACGCAGCTTGGAGAGAACGGGAAGAGGCTTGGTGGTCATAAAGATATTGATCTGGAAGACGACCGGCGGTCGCCGGGGCGCAAGGTCCATCGAAACGCGGGGGTGGCGCGTCGCTCGGCCGAGATGGTACGCGCTGCATCCGGTCCGAAGGTGCTCACATCAGCGCACTTATTGCAGATCCGCAGGACTACGACCGTATCGACGTGATGGATGGCGCGCCCCGAGGTGCATCCGCATCAGACCGGAACGCTTAGGATCGAGCGTTTTTTAAAGAATGTCAGGCCATGAGTTTTTTTCTGTTCCTGCTCTACATCTTCCTGACCTTCTTCCGGCCGGTCGAGCTGTACGCGCCCGAGCTGGGTGAGTTGCGCCCGATGCTGTGGCTGTGGCTCCTGGCCGTGCTCACTTCGGTCGGCACCGCCATCTCGACCAGGACGGCCGGTGCACGTCCGCTCCATTTCAAGCTGATCTTCGCCTTCTGGGCGCTGATCGGTGTGTCCAAGATGATCTCGCCCTGGCGTGGCGCGACGCTGGAGTCGCTCAATGAATTCAGCACCTCATCATTGCTGTTCCTGCTTGCCGCGCTCAACCTGACCACCACAGCACGCATCAAGGCCACGCTGGTCGCCGTGGTGATGGCCATGACCTGCAACGCCGTCGTCGGCATCAATGCATATCACACTGGCGAGAACATGGATCTGCTGGTGCTGCGGCAGAACTCGCCCGCCCACGACGAGGAGGATCCGAATCTGCCGCCACCCGAGCCGGTCACGGCGCCCGCGACCGACAACTCCGGCTGGTATCTGTGGCGGCTCAAGAGCCTGGGCTTTCTGGCCGATCCGAACGACTTTGCCCAGGTGCTGGTCATGACGCTGCCCATGCTTTGGACCGCTTACCGAGCCGGCAAACACACCTGGAACCTGCTCGTCATCGGCTTGCCAGGCGCGGCCATGTTCTATTCGATCCTGCTGACGCAGTCGCGCGGCGCCTTGATCGGTACGGCCTCGCTGCTGTCGTTCACGATTCACAAGGCGCTCGGCACCGTCAAGACATTGATGCTGATCGGAACGGTCGTTGCCATCCAGATGATGGGTGCGGCAGTCGGCGGTCGGGAGTTCTCGGGCAAGGAGAAATCAGCCGAGGAACGGCTCGAATCCTGGACCATCGGCATCCAGCTGCTCAAGGGCAATCCGATCACCGGGGCCGGCTATGGCAACTTTCTCGAATACAACTACCTGACCGCCCACAACTCCTACGTGCTGTGTTTCGCAGAAATGGGCCTGACGGGCTACTTCGTCTGGATCGGCATGATCGTGGTGACATTCAAGGGACTGAGCCGCACGCTCAATCTGCGGGAAGGCACACCTGAGGCACACATTGCCTACCTGCTGCGCTCCTCGATGGTGGGTTACCTGACCTGTGCCTGGTTCCTGTCGCGCACCTACGGGCCGGCGCTCTACTTCCTGCTGGCACTCGGTATCGCTACCTGGCGCTGTGCCACCTTGTCAATGCCGGCCGACAAGTTACCTGCACAGTTGGGCTATATCGAATGGCGTGAGTCCACCATCAAAACGATGGTTGTGAGCATTCTTGCCGTTTACGGTTTTGTACTTTCACACGCTTTGGGCGGCAAATGAAAACACGCCCAACAGCCGGATACAGGCCGAACAGACTGTCGATGCTAGAGTTCAACGTTCTTAAGACTTGCCGCGTCAGCCACGGGTATTGGCCCTGAACTTGTGGACAATATCCCGTCAATTGCGCCGCAAGCATGGTCAGTAGCTGCAACAATCTGAGCGCTCACGGCCTGAGCCCGTGGATCACGGATTGATCACAAGCAAGAACCGCCTTATTCAGAAAGTCTCGATGGGTTTCCTGATCTTCCTTGCTGTTGTGCTGACCGCCTTGCTGGCGGGCATGACGGCATTCATACGCCAGCGTAATATTCACCTCTGGCTGGCCAGCTATCTCAAGCAAGACTGGCGCGCGCCCGTTCCGGCCGGCAAGACCCGGCATCTGATGTTCTGCTTCGTCGATCACTACGAACCGATGTGGAAGCAGCCCTCCTATGAGACTGAATGTGCTCGGGTGCAGCGCTGGCGTGACGAATACCCCAAGCTCTGTGCACCGTTCAAGGATGCTGACGGCCGCTCGCCGATCCACAGCTTCTTCTATCCGGAAGAGGAATACCGGCCCGAGCACCTCGACAAGCTGGTCGAGCTGTGCCGCATGGGCCTGGGCGAGATCGATATCCACTTGCATCATGACAAGGACACCGAAGCCGGTCTGCGCGAAAAGCTGCGCCGCTTCACGCAGCTGCTGGTCGATCGGCACGACGCGCTGCCGGTCAACCCGGTCACCAAGCAGCCGCAATGGTCGTTCATCCACGGCAACTGGGCGCTCGACAATTGCAAGCCGAATGGCTGGGGCTGCGGCGTCAACAACGAGCTGATCGTGCTGCGCGAAGAGGGCTGCTACTCCGACTACACCCTGCCGGCCGCGCCGGACGATTGCCAGACCAGCACCATCAACAAGATCTACTACGCTACCGACGATCCGCACAAGCCGAAGTCACACGACACCGGCGAGCGGGTACGGGTCGGCGGCAAGCCGGTCGGCGATCTGATGATCCTGCAAGGGCCGCTGGGTTTCATGTGGCACAGCCGCAAGTTCGGCCTGATCCCGCGCATCGAGAACGGCGACATCCGTGGCGCGCAGAAACCGACGCCCGAACGGGTCGATGCCTGGGTCAAGACCGGCATCCATGTCGAAGGCAAGCCGGAATGGACCTTCATCAAGATCCACACCCACGGCACGCAGGAGCGCGACATGGACGCCTTGCTCGGTGAGCCGATGCGCCAGTGCTACGAACACCTGCACAAGCACTACAACGACGGCACCGACTGGAAGCTGCACTACGTCAGCGCCCGCGAGATGTACAACATCGTCAAGGCCGCCGAACAGGGCCTGGACGGCGACCCGGGCCAGTACCGCGATCACGTGATCGCGCGGCCTGGCTACGCACCACGAGGCTGACACCGTGTTCGACATGATTCTGGTGCTCATCGTGCTGGGCGGCATCGGCGCGGTGCTCTATTCCTACGCGCTGTATCCGCTGGTGCTGTTCGTCGTCGCCGCCTTCAGCCAGGCCGCGCGTGACGCAGCGTTCGTGTTTCGCAAGGTGGATCGGCGCAAGAGCACGGCCACCGCCGATCTGCCGGCGGTGGCGATCGTGATCTCGGCCTTCAACGAAGAGCGCCACATCACCGAACGGATCGAGAACATCTTTGCGCTCGACTATCCGGCCGACAAGCTGTGCGCCTACATCGGCTCGGATGGCAGCCGGGACCGCACCAACGAGCTGATGGCGCGCTTCGACGACCCACGCCTCAAGGCCTTTGCGTTTGTGCAGAACCGTGGCAAGGCCAACGTGCTGAACGATCTGGTGTCGCGCACCACCGAGCCGATCGTGGTGTTCTCGGACGCCAACACCTTCTTCCAGGCCGATGCACTCAAGCAACTGGTGGCGTGTTTCGGCGACGCACGCGTCGGTGGTGCCACCGGCGAGCTGCGCCTGAAAGGCAGCGGCGGCGACAACCAGGACAGCCTGTACTGGCGCATCGAGCAGTTCCTGAAGTTCTTCGAGGCCCGCATCGGCGCCCTGCTCGGCGCCAACGGCGCGATCTACGCGATCCGCCGCGAGCTCTGGAAACCGCTGGAGCCCGACACCATCTGCGACGACTTCTGCGTCGCGATGAACGTCTCGGCGGCCGGCAAGCGCGTGGTCTACGAGCCGCGTGCCTGGGCCGAGGAAGACACGCCCGAGCGCATCGGCGAGGAATACAAGCGCCGCGTGCGCATCGGCATCGGCAACTTCCAGGCGCTGCTGCGTCACCCGGAATACCTGCTGCGCACCTCGCTGGCGACGGCGTTTGCCTATGTCTCGCACAAGGTGCTGCGCTGGATCGCGCCGCACCTGCTGCTGCTGGCACTGGCGGTGTCTGGCGTGCTGGCGATCGAATCGGAGACCTGGCGCTGGCTGACGCTGGCGCAGGCACTGAGCTACCTGGGCGCTGCGGCAGCGCTCAAGCTGACCAACCGTGGCGTACGGCTGCCCAAGCTGGTCAAGCTGACCGCCTTCCTGTACGCGCTGAACTGGGCCTTCCTGGTGGCCTCGTTCAAGTACGCCACCGGGCGCTACAGCGGCGCCTGGGGTCGCAGCAGCCGTTGAACCGGTCGCCCGACCGGTGACCAGCACGATTGCCGGTCACCGGTGCAACATGGCCGCGACTTGCTGCACGGCAGTTGATCTACCCGGCATACAAATGCCACAAGCGCACGCGACAATCAGCGCCCGCAGCCTTCGCTGCAGCGCAACATGACCGCACGTAGAGAGGGACCACCAAGGTGCTGAGAGTAGGAATCATCGGCTGCGGCAAGATTGCCGACGGCCATGTCGAACAGATCCGCGCCATCGGTCGCGGCGAGGTGGTGGCGGTCTGCGACCGTGAACCGCTGATGGCCGAGCAATTGGCCGTGCGCATGAAGATCCCCGGCCGCTACAGCGACGCCGTCGAGATGTTCGCCAAGGAACGGCTCGACGTGGTGCACATCGCCACGCCGCCCGACTCGCACTTGCCGCTGGCCAAGCTGGCGTTTGCCGCTGGCTGCCACGTCTTCATGGAAAAGCCGTTTGCGCTGACCGCCACGCAGACGCGCGACATCCTCGCGCTGGCCACCCAGGCCGGCCGCAAGGTCGGCGTGAACTACCTCTACAACTACGAAACGCCCGGCCTGGAGCTCGAAGAGCTGGTGCAGAAGCAGGCGCTCGGCGAGATCGTGCACCTGGACACCAGCTACGGCTACAACCTGGCCGGCGACTACGGCCTGGCGGTGATGTCCGACCCGGGTCACTGGGTGCATCGCCTGCCGGGGAAGCTGTTCCACAACGTGCTCGACCACGTGCTGGCCAAGGTGGTGCCCTTCCTCGGCGACGAGATCGACACCCGCGTGCTGGCGTTCCGGCGCCGCGCCCCGACTGGCGTGGCGATCGTCGATGCGATGCCCGACGAGCTGCGCTTCATCCTGCGCAGCGGCGGCGTCACCGTGACCGGCAACGTCAGCGCGCACGGACGACCCGTGCCGCACCTGCTGCGCGTGGTCGGCACCAAGGACTCGGTCGAGCTCGACTACACCGCGCGCACGCTGGTGCCGGCCTCGCGCTGGGCCCAGCCGAGCGCGCTGGGGCGCCAGTTCATGGCCTGGACGCAGGCGCGCCAGTTCATCGCCAACGGCCGGCGCAACATCAAGCGCTTCCGCAACTACGAATTTCACTACTTCCAGTGCATGCGCGTGCTGCTGAACCGCTTCTATGACTCGGTCGAAGGCAAGGGGCCGGATCCGGTGCCGCACGAGCAGATCCTGCGCGTCTGCCGCGTCATCGACCAGATCGTCGTCGGCGTGAATGCCTGCATGGACGAACAGAACGGCAGCGCCGTCAGCAACAAGGAGCCGGTATGAAGATCCTCGTCACCGGCGCCGGCGGTTTCCTCGGCAAACAGATCGCGCGCAGCCTGCTGATGCAGGGCAACAACGAGCTGCGCCTGCATTTCCGCAACAAGGCGCCCGGCGACTTCATCGAGTCGCTGCTGCAGGAGTTCCCGAAGGCACAGATCGAGACGGCCGGTGCCAACCTGCTGTCGGGCGGCTCGTTTGACGCCATGCTGCAAGGCGTGGACTGCGTCATCCACGCGGCGGCCGGCATGCGCGGCGCCGCCGCCGACATGTTCGCCAACACCGTGATGGGCAGCCGCAACGTGTTCGAAGCCTGCGGACGCACCGGCATCAAGCGCATCGTGCTGATCAGCTCGTTCTCGGTCTACAAGACCGACGCCATGAAGTCCGGCGATGTGCTCGATGACCGCATCGGCATCGAACCGGTCGGCGTCGAGAAAGGCCCCTACGGCTACGCCAAGACGCGCCAGGAACACATGTTCCTCGACTACCAGAAGCAGTACGGCTTCGAGACCGTGATCCTGCGCCCCGGCGTGATCTACGGCCCCGGCGGCGGGGCGCTGTCGCCGCGCGTCGGCCTCAAGGCGATGGGCGTGTTCGTCAGCCTGGGCGGCTCGGCGCTGCTGCCGCTGACCTACGTCGAGAACTGCGCCGATGCGGTGGCGCGCGCCGCGCTGCATGCGCCGAGCGGTTCGGGGTTCAGCGTTGTCGATGACGCGCTGCCGAGCTGCCGCAACTACCTCGACGGCTACCTGAAAAACGTGCAGAAGATGCGCGTGATTCCGCTGCCGCTGTGGGCCTTCATGTGGGGTGCCAAGACGCTGGTCAACTACCACAAGAAGTCGAAAGGTCAGATGCCGGCGGTCTTCACGCCCTACGTGGTGCGCTCGATGTACACGCCGATCCGCTACAGCAACGACGGCCTGAAGCGCATCGGCTGGAGCCAGCGCGTGCCGACGCCCGAAGGCCTGAAGCGCACCTACGCCTGGCTGAAGGAACAGCTGCCGCGCTGATCCTGCAGCGCCAACGCTCAGCGGCGCGCCGCCTGGCGGATCGCCGTGGCGATCGACTGTTCGTAGAACCGGTCGTAGGCGTCGCACAGGCTGTCGAGCGAGGCGTTCTGCCGGACCCAGTCGCAGGCCGCCTGTGCCAGCTGCTCACGCTGACCGCGCTCATCGAGCAGCTTGGCCAACGCTGCCTGCAAGGCCGGGCCGTCGCTGGGCGGCACCAGCAGGCCGGTCTGGCCGTCACGGATGATTTCCGGGTTGCCGCCGACCGCCGTGGCGACGATGGCGAGCCGGGTCGCGCAGGCTTCCAGCAGCGCGATCGACAAGCCCTCGGTGAGTGACGGCATCGCAAAGATATCGAAGCCGGGCGTCAGATCGGCCACATCGGTGCGCTGCCCCAGCACCATGACTCGATCGGCCACGCCCTGCGCCTCGGCCAGCGCGCGCAGCTCGGCCTCCAGCGGGCCGCCACCGATCACCACCAGCTTGACCGACGGATGCTGCTTGGCCAGCGCCGGCAGCACCTCGATCAGCAAGCGCTGGTTCTTCAGCGCCACCAGCCGGCCGACCGCACCGATCAGCAAGGTGTCGTCCGACACGCCCAGCGCCTTGCGCGCGGCGCTGCGGCGCTCGGGCGTCCAGGCAAAGCGGTCGATCGGCACGCCGTTCAGCACCGTCATGGCCTGCTCGGCCGGCACCAGGCCATCGTTGACGTAGCGGTCATAGACCTGGCGCCCCACCATCGCCACACCGACGGTGTGACCGAGCGACCAGGTGAAAAACCGCCGCAGCCGTGGGTTCGAGAGTCGTGTGCCCATGTCGTGACAGGTGCAGACCTGTGCTGGCCGCCGGCGCATGTACAGCGTCGCGGCGGCGGCGTGGTAATTGGGCACGAAGTTGTGCGCGTGCACGATGTCGATGCCCCGCTCGGCGATCTGGCGGCGCATGCGCAGGATCATGGCCAGATCGGCGCTGCGGCGCTTGTTGCCGATCACCACATCGACGCCGGCAGCCTGCAGCTCAGGCAAGAAGCCCTCGGTCGGCAACAAGCTGAACACCGTGACCTGGTGACCTCGGCGCTTCTGCGCGATCGCCAGATCAGTCACGACCCGTTCCAGTCCGCCGAACTCCAGCGAATCCACCACATGCATCAGACGCATCAAACCACTCCGGTGCGAGGACAAACGAAATTCCAGCCCTTGCAGCAGCCGGCCGAATGGCAAGCCGTGCGGGCGCGGATCGTAACCGAGCGCCTGTGACACACTGCCGCGCCAGATTCAGGCCGCGCAAAGTTAGACCGGCTCGGACCCTGCTCAGCGCCAGCCTGTGTGCGAAACACCACAACTCGCCACGCCAAACCGCGCCAGCGTACTGCCAGACTGAGGCCCGAAACCAAAATCACAGGAGTGATGCATGCGAATCAAGTCGCCCCCCCCGCATCTGCGGGTCCGCTTGGCAGGCCGGGTGATCTGGCTGGTTGGCAGTGCGCTGGCCAGCTGCGGCGCCGCGCAAGCCGAACCTGTGCGCGCCGCTGGGGGCGCGCTGGTGACCATTCCGCGCGCGATGGACGCCGAACCCGAAGCCGTTTCGGCCGCTTCCGCCGCCGCCGCGATGGGGCGCGCGGCCCTGAAAACCAGCGCGGGCGGGTCGCTGCCGCGCAGTGAATCGCTCGACTGGCCCCCGGCGGTGCAGGAAGTCAGCGGCAACGGCTGCGCCAAGGCGATCACCGGCAAGGGCCAGACCTACAACGTCGGTCCCGGCCAGAAATACAGCGAGCTGACCGAGCTGCCCTGGCTCTCGCTCGGCGCTGGTGACGTGGTCAACATCTTTCACCGGCCCGAACCGTACCGCACCAAGATCGGCCTGCGCGGCCAGGGTCATCTTGACGCGCCGATCGTCATCAACGGCGTGACCGACGCCAGCTGCAACCGGCCGGTGATCAGCGGCGAAAACGCCGTGACGGCGCGCGACGCGGCGGCCCGGCAGTTCTTCAGCAAGAAGTACAGCGAGATGCTGGGCGTGTTCCTGCTCTACAAGAGCCCGGACGACCCCTGGGGCTACCGGCCCAAGCACCTGCGCTTCCAGAACCTGAAGATCACCGGCGCCAACAAGGACAACACCTACACCGGCCAGGACGGCATGCTGGCGCGCTACGACGGCGCCGCCGCCGCCATCTACGCCGTGGTGGTGGAAGACTTGACCGTCGAGAACTGCGAGATCACCCGCAACGGCAACGGCCTGTTCATCAACAGCAAGGAAGACGACCAGGCCAGCAGCCGGGTGACGATCCGCGCCAACCGCATCTGGGACAACGGCAACGTCGGCAGCTGGTTCGAGCACAACCTGTACGTGCAGACGGCGCGCGCGCTCTACGAGGGCAACTACATCGGCCAGCTGATCCCGGGCGCCAAGGGCTCGTCGGTGAAGGATCGCAGCAGCGCCACCGTGGTGCGCTACAACCACATCGTCGCCGCCGCGCGCGCGCTCGACCTGGTCGAGATCGAAGGCGGCGTGAAGAGCATCCTGAACGATCCGTACTACCCGCACGCCTGGGTCTACGGCAACCTGATCGTGAACGACTGGAAGCAGGCCGGCCGCACTGCCTCGGTCAAGATGATCCACTGGGGCGGCGACAACGACCCCCGCTACTTCCGCCAGGGCACGCTGAACTTCTACAACAACACCGTCATCATCAACGCCGACCGGCTCGACTTCTGGTACGTCTCGCTGTTCGACCAGCCGACCGATGCGCAGAAGGTGGTGCTGCGCGCCAACATCATCCAGAGCAGCGGCAGCGCCGATCTGCGCCTGGGCAACGACGCCGGCACCATCGATCTGGACGACAGCAACTGGATCAGCGCCGGCTGGAGCGAAGGTGGCATCCGCTCAAGCGTCAAGCTCAACCGCATCGGCACGGTGCTGGAAGGCAAGAGCGCCGGACTCGACAAGGACCACCACCCGCAAAAAGGCTCGCCGGTGCTGGATCGTGGTCAGCTCTCGGCGATGCGCCAGCCAGCGGGCCTGCAGCTCGACAACCTGCGCGTCACGCACCAGTACCAGACGCCGGCGCGCATCGTGCCGCGCCCCATCACCGGCACCGCTGCGGACCTGGGCGCCTTTGAAATGAAGTGATTCACGGACGGCTGCTCTCTTGCCGATTCAACGGGTGCCTGCACGGGCACCCGTTTTTCATTGGAGCCTCGGATGCATTTGCGGGCCGACCCGTCACTTGCGTATCGAGTCGTGAACGCAGCCCGCACCCACAGCCGTCTCCTCAAGCATGCCGAACATGCATTTGGTGACAGGCACCATCACATCGACCCAGCAGAGCGTGAGTTTGTTCACGCTTTTAACCGAGCGGCGTGAAAAACACCGGCGGCAGGTGTCGCCAAACGCAACAGCACGGCCAGCGCGAGCCCCGGCGTTGCATGTCAGCGCGGCGTTACGAGATGGGCATTTGTACACGGACCCAGCGGGGTGCGCCCTTATCGTGACTTCACACCGCTGGATCTGGTGCACGCAAGCACAGCCAGTCCAGCGACGAAGGCGATCCCCGGCCATGGCCTGCCTGAGCAAGCTCAACCCTCGCGCCGCTCGATCGTCCCAACCACTTGCATCAGAGAGAAGTACTGCGATGGACAACACAAATCTGCAACGATTCTGGGCGCTGGCTGGCCTGGCTCTGACTGGCGCGACACTGGTGGGCTGCGGTGGCGGACAAACCGATGGCACGACGACGGCGGCGGCGGCCGGCACTGACACGACGGCCACGGCGGGTGCCAGCAGCGTCAGTGATGGCACGGTGGATGCCTTGGGCCGCCGCTGGACCCGCCATAACGGCACCTGGACCAGCACAGCTGGCGGCACATCACCCGCTCCGACTCCAGTTCCAACGCCGGCCCCAACCCCGGCACCAGCGCCCACGCCCACGCCCACGCCAGCTCCGGCTCCGACCCCAGCACCTGCGCCGGCGCCTACCCCCGCTCCGACACCGACACCGACGCCAACACCCACGCCGGTCCCGACCTCGACCCCGACGTCTACGCCAACGACGGTGCCAACCGCAGCTCCTGCCACCCTGGCGCTGACCGCTTGTGCCGCTTCCGGCAAAGGTACCGACTACCAAGTCGGCCCGGGCAAGGCCTACGCCACGCTCGACACAGTGCCGTGGGAAAGCCTCAAGGCCGGCGACACCGTGCGCCTGTTCTACAGCAGCACACCGTACAAGGGCAAGTTCGCGATCTTCGGCCAAGGCACGGCTGATGCGCCGATCCGCGTCTGCGGTGTGCGCGGCCCCAACAACGAGCGCCCGATCATCGAGGGCAACGGCGCCACGTCACGTCCGCAGTTGGCCGGCATGATCTCCAGCGACTCAACCTACCGTGACATCCACGAAGGCCGCACCCTGATCCTGCTCAAGGGCGATGCCAACAACTACACCAGCTTCCCGCAGTACGTCCAGATCGACGGCCTGAACGTGCGCAACGCCTACCCCGGCAACCCCTACACCAACACGGCCGGCAAGACGTCCAGCTACAACGACCCCTTCGGCGCCTGCATCTGGGTGGATCGCGGCCAGCACATCACCATCGCCGACAACGAGATCAGCGGCTGCCCGATGTCGATCTTCAGCAAGTCCACCGACGACGGCGACTTCGCCGTGTCGAAGGACATCCGCATCACCGGCAACTACATGTGGGGCGCCGGTTATCCGGGCGAAGTGCACGAGCACACCACCTACACGCAGAGCGTCGGCATCGTGATGGAGTTCAACCGCTACGGCGCGCTGCGCTCGGGCGCCGAGGGCAACTCGATCAAGGACCGCTCGGTCGGCACCGTGGTGCGCTACAACCGCATCGAGGACGGCGCCCACGCCATCGACCTGGTCGAGTCGGAAGACTTCCCCATCACCGCCACCAGCAACCCGGCCTACCGCACCACGTTCGTCTACGGCAACCTGATCAGCAAGAACGGTGAGTACGGCAGCTTCATCCATTACGGTGGCGACCACTACGGCAGCACGGCCGGCGCCTCCTGGGGCGAGCCGATCTTCCGCAAGGGCACGCTGTACTTCTTCAACAACACGATCTACGCCACCGGCACCGAGGCCTGGATCTTCCAGCTCGCCACCACCGAGGAAAAGGCCGAGGTCTGGAACAACGTGTTCGTGTTCGCCCCGACGGTCACCAACAAGAACATGCGCATGACCAGCGACCTGGGCAGCGCCTGGACGCCGGGTGGCATCGTCAACCTCGGCAAGAACTGGGCTTCGACCGGCTGGGCCGACTCCGACCAGTACCACCCGGTGCCTGGACAGCTGAACGGCACGACCAACCTGATCACCGGCGCCACCTCGCCGCTCGACGCCACCACCTTCGTGCCGCTGGCCGGCAGCAGCGTGGTCGATGCCGGTGTCGCAGGACCGGCGGCGGCCAGCGGCTACAGCGTCAACTTCCAGATCAGCAACATCGCTTTGCCGACGGCTCGCAAGGTCAACGGCAGCGCGATCGACCTGGGAGCCCTGGAGCGCTGAAGACCTGCACCTCTGACCCAAAAATGCAGCGAGGGCGCCCAATGTGGCGCCCTCGCTGTTTCACGTCAGGATGCAACCTCATGTTGCAGTAGCTGGCACTGACGTATCAAGCCACACAAATCAGGAAATACAAATACATCAACTGCCCGGCAACGCACACCCCAAGCGGCAGCGCATCAATCTGGTTCACACGGCTTTCTTGCAGTAATCGCTCGTAAACAGGCCGCTTTACCCCCTCAAATAGGGGGTTTTTCGACTAATCAGCGCCGTTACATTGCAAACCGTTTGCTTACCCCGCCGAGCGACCAGCGCTTTATCGTGACGACATCAAACTGGCAACAAAGCCGGTGTCCCCCACCTGGATACGCCCACGACATGCTGACTCACACCCGCCCACAGACGCTTTGCCTCGTTTCCAGCCTGCTGCTTGCTGGCGCCTTGACTGGCTGCGGCGGTGGCAGCGCGGATGTCGGTACAGGCAGCACCCCAGCGAATGGGGGCGCCAGCATCACCAACAGCGGCAACCTCACATCGGGCGGTGTCACGAGCACCACGTCCGGCAACCCGGTCAGCCCCGGCACGCCAGCAACTGGCGGCACCTCGACCAGCACCCCGACACCAACACCCAGCGCCAACAGCATCGCTCCGGCCGCACAACTCGCGTTGGCGGCCTGTGCCGCTTCGGGCAAAGGCACCGACTACCAGGTCGGCCCCGGCAAGTCCTACACCACGCTCGACACGGTGCCGTGGGAAAGCCTCAAGGCCGGCGATACGGTGCGCATCTTCTACTCGGCCACGCCGTACAAGGGCAAGTTCACCGTGTTCGGTCAGGGCACCGCAGCGGCGCCGATCCGCGTCTGCGGTGTGCGCGGCCCCAACAACGAGCGCCCGATCATCGAGGGCAACGGTGCCGTCAGCCGCACCAACTCGACCTACTCCAACATGATCTCGGGCGACGCGACTTACCGCGACATCCACGAGGGTCGCTCGATCATTCTGCTCAAGGGTGACGCCGGGAACTACACCAGCTACCCGCAATACATCCAGATCGACGGCCTGAACATCCGCAACGGCTACCCCGGCAACCCCTACACCAACTCGCTGGGCAAGGCCGTCAGCTACAACGACGCGTTCAGCGCCTGCATCTGGGCCGCGCGCGGCCAGAACGTCACCATCGCCGACAACGAGATCAGCGGCTGCCCGATCGCCATCTACACCGTCTCGCTTGATGACGGCGACTTCGCGGTGACCAAGCACATCCGCATCGCCGGCAACTACATGTGGGGCGCGGGCTACCCCGGCGAAGTGCACGAGCACACCACCTACACCGAGAGCAGCGACATCGTCATCGAGTTCAACCGCTACGGCGCACTGCGCTCTGGTGCACAGGGCAACTCGGTCAAGGATCGCTCGGTCGGCACCGTGGTGCGCTACAACCGCATCGAGGACGGCGCCCACGCCATCGACCTGGTCGAGGCGGAAGACTTCCCCATCACCGCCACTGCGGATCCGGCCTACCGCAGCACGTTTGTCTACGGCAACCTGATCAGCAAGGACGGCGACCTGGGCAGCTTCATCCACTACGGCGGCGACCACTACGGCAGCACCGCAGGTGCGGGCTGGGGCGAGCCGCTGTTCCGCAAGGGCACGCTGTACTTCTTCAACAACACGCTCTACGCCACCAGCTCAGCCGCCGACGCCTGGCTGTTCCAGCTCGCCACCACCGAGGAAAAAGCCGAGGTCTGGAACAACGTGTTCGTCTTTGCCGCCAACGTCACCAACAAGAACATGCGCATGAGCAGCGATCTGAACGGCAGCGCCTGGACCCCTGGCGGCATCCTGAACCTCGGCAAGAACTGGATCTCGACCGGCTGGGCCGATTCCGACCAGTACCACCCGGTGCCTGGACAGCTGAACGGCACGGCCAACCTGATCACCGGCGCCACCTCGCCGCTCGATGCCAGCACCTTCGTGCCGCTGGCCGGCAGCGCCGTCGTCGATGCCGGTGTCGCCGGACCGGCCGCCGCCAGCGGCTACAGCGTCAGCTACCAGATCAGCAACACCAGCGTACCGAGCCTGCGCAAGGTCAACGGCAGCGCGATCGATCTGGGTGCCCTGGAGCGTTGAACGCCCCGATCAGCTTGAGTCAAATCAAGCATCGCCGGCCGCCACGCCAGTCGTGAGGGGCCACCCGGGCAGAATGGGTTCATTGCAGAACCACTCTGCCCGGGTTACTGATGAAGCCACCTTCTTCCTCGCCATGGCTGCGCCGCAGCCTGATCGTGCTGCTGCTGATCGGTGCCAGCATCGCTGCGGTGCTCTGGTTCGGCCGCAGTCAACCGGTTGCGGTGGTCGCCGCCACGGTCGGACGAGGCAAGGTCGAGGCCTCGGTCTCGAACACCCGCGCCGGCTCGATCGAAGCCTGCCTGCGCACGCGGCTGTCGACCATCATCGGCGGCCGCATCGAAGTGCTGGCGGTCAAGGAAGGCGACCGGGTCCGCAAGGGCCAGCTGCTGCTCAAGCTCTGGAACGATGACCAGCAGGCCCAGCAGACGCTGGCACAGACCCAGCTCGACAGCGCCCGCAAACACATCACCGAAGCCTGCACTACCGCAGCGGCAGCCGGGCGCGAAGCCGACCGCCAGACGGCGTTGCGCGCGCAAGGTTTCATCTCTGCGGCGGGTGAAGACAAGGCCCGCTCCGAAGCCGACGTCCGCCAGGCGCTGTGCGAAGCGGCCCGGGCCGACGTCAAGCAGGCCGAAGCCCGCGTGCAGGCCACGCGCGTCGAACAAGGCCGCACCGTGCTGGTGGCACCCTTCGATGGCACCGTCGCCAAGATCGTCGGCGAGGTGGGCGAATACTCGACGCCCTCGCCGCCCGGCGTGCCGACACCGCCCGCCATCGACCTGATCGACGACAGCTGCCTCTACATCAAGGCGCCGATGGACGAGATGGACGCACCGCGCATCCGACCCGGCCTGCCAGTGCGCATCTCGGTCGATGCGCTGCCCGGGCGCAGCTTTGCCGGCAAGGTCAAGCGTGTCGCACCGATCGTCTCGGCAGCCGAAAAGCAGGCCCGCACCGTGGACATCGACGTCACCTTTGATCAGCTGGAAGCGGCCCGGCCGCTGCTGGTCGGTTACAGCGCCGACGTCGAAGTGGTGCTGGCGGTGCGCGAGCAGGTGCTGCGCGTGCCGACCGCCGCCTTGGGTGACAAGGGCCGCGTGCTGGTGCTGGGCGGCGCCGACGGCACGACGCTGGTCGAGCGCCACATCAAGGCCGGCCTGACCAACTGGGAATACACCGAAGTACTCGACGGTCTGCGCGAAGGCGAGCAAGTCGTCACCTCGCTGGAGCGGGTCGGCGTGCTGCCGGGCGCGCGGGTGCAGCTCGAAGCGGCGCCGGCCTCGGCCGCTGCCGCCAAACCCTGAGGCGCGCCATGGCCGCCCCGCTGATTGAACTCGACGGCGTCGAGCGCGTGTTCCACCTCGGCGACAGCGAGGTGCGCGCGCTGCGCCAGCTGGATCTGCGCATTGACGCCGGCGAATACGTCGCCGTGATGGGCCCGTCGGGCTCGGGCAAATCGACCTTGCTCAACATCCTCGGCCTGCTCGACCAGCCCGACGCCGGCCGGCTGCGCCTGGAAGGCCGCGACGTCACCACCCTCACGCCCGATGAGCAAGCGCGCGTGCGCAGCCAGCGCATCGGCTTCGTGTTCCAGAGCTTCCATCTGGTGCCGCGCCTGAGCGCCGCCGAGAACATCGCCCTGCCGATGATGCTGGCCGGCATCGCACCACGCGAGCGCGAGCGGCGCGTGCAGCAAGCGCTGCAGGACTACGGCCTGCTAGACCGCGCCAGCCACAAACCGAACGAGCTGTCCGGCGGCCAGCGCCAGCGCGTTGCCATCGCGCGCGCCACCATCATGGCACCGCCGCTGCTACTGGCCGACGAGCCGACCGGCAACCTCGACCGCGCCACCGGCGACGAGGTGGTGCGCCTGCTCGAAGCGCTCAACGCCAAGGGCATGACGCTGATCGTCGTCACGCACGACCCGCAGCTCGGCGCGCGCGCCCGGCGCCGGCTGATGATGGAAGACGGCCAGCTGCAATTCGACAGCGCAGCGGCCCCGGAGGCCACGCCGGTGTCAGCCACCACGGCCGACGCGCCGCCAGCAACACCCGCCTGAACCCCGATGCGCCTCATCGACATCTTCCGCTACGCCCGCGACGCCGCCACCGGCAGCCCGCTGCGCACGCTGCTGATGACGCTGGCGATGGCGATCGGCGTCACCGCCGTGGTGGTACTCACCGCCTTGGGCGACGGCGCGCGGCGCTACGTGGTCGATCAGTTCTCGTCGATCGGCACCAACCTGGTCATCGTGCTGCCGGGACGCTCCCAGACTGGCGGCTTCAGCCCAGCCAGCGCCGTCAGCAGCACGCCGCGCGACCTGACGGTCGAAGACGCCCGCGCCCTGCTGCGCGCCAGTGCGGTGCAGCGAATCGCGCCGCTGGTGGTGGGTCTGTCGGAGATCAGCAGCAACGGCCGGCTGCGCGAGGCGATGGTGGTCGGCACCACCAGCAGCTATCTGGAGGTGCGCCGCATGCAACTGGCGCAGGGCCGCTTTCTGCCGGACGAAGAATGGAGCCGTGGCTCGGCGGTGATCGTGCTGGGCGCCAAGCTGCGCAGCGAGCTGTTCGGCAGCCAGCCGGCGCTCGGCCAGCAGATCCGCGTCGGCGGTCGGCGCCTGCGTGTCATCGGCATCATGGCGCCGACCGGCCAGGGCCTGGGCATGAACACCGACGAGCTGGCGCTGGTGCCGGTCGCGCTGGCACAGGCCATGTTCGACACCCACACGCTGTTTCGCATCCTGGTCGAGGCGCGCAGCCGCGACGGCATTGCCGCCGCCAAGGCGCAGGTCAGTGCGATCCTCAAGCTGCGCCACGACGGCGAGGAAGACGTCACCGTCATCACGCAAGACGCCATCCTGGCCACCTTCGACCGCCTGCTGGTGGCGCTGACGGCGGGCGTGGCCGGCATCGCCGCCATCAGCCTGGCGGTGGCTGGCATCCTGGTCATGAACGTGATGCTGGTCGCGGTGGCGCAGCGCACCAGCGAGATCGGCCTGCTCAAGGCGCTCGGCGCGCCGGCCCGCACCATCCGGCTGGTGTTCCTGACCGAAGCGGCGCTGCTGTCGCTGGCCGGCGCAGTGCTGGGCTACGCGCTCGGCCAGGGCGGCGCCTTCGTGATCCGCCAGCTCTACCCGAGCTTCCCGGCCTGGCCGCCGACCTGGGCGGTGCTGGCCGCGCTCGGCACGGCGCTGACAACCGGCATCCTGTTCGGCGTGCTGCCGGCGCGGCGCGCGGCGCGGCTGGAGCCGGTCGCGGCGCTGAGCAAACGGTAGGCCGAACATGCGCAACAGTGACCTGATCCGCATGGCCTGGCGCTCGATCGTGGCGCAGCGCTCGCGCAGCCTGCTCACATTGCTCGGCATCGCGGTCGGCATCACGGCGGTGATCCTGCTGACCTCGATCGGCGAGGGCCTGCACCGCTTCATGCTGGCCGAGTTCAGCCAGATCGGCACCAACGTGGTCAGCATCACGCCGGGCAAGACACTCACCGGCGGCAGCAATCCGGGCCTGCCGTCATCGGTGCGGCCGCTCACCTTTGACGACCTGCGCGCGCTGCAGCGCCTGCCCAATCTGACCGGCGTGACACCCGGCGTGACCGGCAATGCCGAGATGCAGGGCAACGGTCGGCTGCGCCGCGCGCTGGTCTACGGCACCACCGCGACGCTGCTCGACGCTTTTCACCTGAGCGTGCGCAGCGGCCAGTTCCTGCCCGCCGATGACGCCGAACACGCACGCAACTTCGTCGTGCTGGGCGCCACGCTCAAGCAGGAGCTGTTCGGCGCCGAGAGCCCGCTGGGCGCGCGGGTGCGGGTCGGCAGCCTGCAGTACCGCGTCATCGGTGTGCTGGCGCCGCGCGGCCAGTTTCTCGGCATCGACCTCGACGACGTCGCCTACATCCCGGCCGGCAGTGCGCTGGAGCTGTTCAACCGCAGCGGCCTGATGGAAATCAACCTCACCTACCTCGAAGGCGCCAGCGCCGCCAGCGTGGTCGAGGGCGCCACCAAGCTCCTGAAGGCCCGCCATGGCCGCGAAGACTTCACGGTGGTGACGCAGGCCGACATGCTCAGCACGCTGTCCAACATCCTCGACATGGTGACGATGGCGGTGGCGGCGCTGGGCAGCATCTCGCTGCTGGTCGGCGGCGTCGGCATCGTCACCATCATGACCATCGCGGTGACCGAGCGCACCGCCGAGATCGGCCTGCTGGTGGCGCTGGGCGCCCGGCGCGGCACCGTGCTGGGCCTGTTCCTGGGCGAAGCGGTGGTGCTCTCGGCGGTCGGCGGCGTGCTCGGGCTGGTGGTCGGCATCGGTCTGGCGCAGCTCGGCCACCTGGCGCTGCCGAGCCTGCCGGTGCACACGCCGCTCAGCTTCGTGCTGCTCGCCGAAGGCCTGGCGATGCTGATCGGGCTGCTGGCGGGGGTATTGCCGGCACGGCGGGCGGCGCGGCTCAATCCGGTTGAGGCGCTGCGGGCGGAATAAGCGAGCCTCAGTGCCCGCACAGCTGCTCCTCGCATGGAATGCCGTCCCCGTCGCCATCCATCTTGACCCCCGGACAATTGCGCAGAAAGAATGTGGCTTCAGCACACGAGGTCATTTGCGAACAATGCCGACGGCCATCACAGCGATAGGCGGGCATCGGCGGCGCAGCAGGAATGGCAAGCAGTGATTTTTGAACCGCCTCCGGTGCTGGTGCTGGTGCTGGTGCTGGTGCTGGTGCTGGTGCTGGTGCCTGCTGCGTCTGCACCGCTGAAACTCGCGGCAGCCGCCTCACGGTATAACCATAACCAGCCACACCGACTGACGCGATCAGCAGCACGGCCAGCCACAGCGGCCAACCTTGACGCGGCTCTCGGCGTGGCTCGCGCCGAGGCGGAGGAACCTGAAATGTGGACCGACTTTCAGCAGCGCGGACCGGCGCTGGCCGCATCACCCTCACCGCTTTTTTCTTGCCATTGACCCCGGCATCAATTTCAAAACTCAGCTTCTCATTCAACGTCGGACGCGTGCTGCCACGACCGAACGCTGAAACATGCACAAAAATCTCACTCCCACCCTGCGATGATTGAATGAAACCGAAGCCGCGTTCATCATTCCATTTGACGAGTACACCTTCAAAGCGCATTTGATATCTTCCCTGCTCATCAATCACCACACCAATGGCGGCTTATATTTTGTCACCCAAAAATCGGACGTCAGCAATCCAGTTGCGCTTGCGCCGCGCCAGCCGTACATCGAGTGCTTCGCTGGAAACCTCCAGAGTGGCCAGACGCAGCTGGTCCGGTTCGACATTCTCGAAGGTATTGACGTTGGCCACCGCATAGGTGTGCGTGTCGATCCGGCTGGTCACCAGCGGCACCACACCACAGCGAGTGCAGACATGAAACTGTGCCGACTGGGTACCGAACTCGTATTCAGATACCAATTCCGGCTCAATCACCGTCACTGCCAATACGGCTTTCGGATTCGATGTCCATACCCCGCCGTGCTTGCGGCAGAACGTACAGGTACACGCGCGCGCCTGGATTTCCGGCTGCTCGCCGGGCCAATCCAGATTGAACGAGATATTGCCGCAATAGCATTTGCCGTTGATTTGCATTTGTCAGCTCTCCTTGAATCACAATCCCGCCAGCGCCTCGCGCACCGCCGCCAGCTGCCGCCGAGATACTGCCAGCCATTCCCCCAGCGGTTCGACCCAGACGGCCCAGCCGTCGCCGGATTCGGCGCCGTCGAGCGGGCTCAGATTCGTGCTCAGGCTGCGGCGCTGCAGCGCCCGCACCGCGCGTCGCGCGACGATGGCGTTGCGGTGGATGCGCACGAAGCGCGGGCCCAGGCGCGGCTCCAACTCGGTGAGCGAGGCTTCGATCAGGTGGCTGGTGCTGGCGGTGCGCACCGTCACGTATTTCAGCTCGGCTTTCAGATAAAGCACCTGCGCCAGCGGCACGCGCAGCAGGCCGCCGCGTTCGGGCACGACGATGACCTGATCGTCGGGTGGCTCGGCGGGCATCGATGCGGCACCGGCCAAGCCGAGCGGCTGGGTCGCGGCCCAGCGGGCGGGCTGGGTCGGTGCAAATCCCGCTGGCTGGGTCGAGGCGAAACCGACCGGCTGGGTGGCCGCAAAACTGCTGGCACTGGCCGAGGTGATGCTCAGGCGCTGCGCCGCACGGGTCAGCGCTTCCTGCAGGCGCAGGCGGCGCACCGGCTTGGTGAGGTAGTCGACCGCCTCGACTTCGAAAGCCGCCAGCGCGTGTTCGGCATGCGCGGTCACGAAGATCACCAGCGGCATGGCCGGCAGCTGGCGCAGGCGCCGGGCGAGCTGCAGGCCGTCGAGGCCGGGCATGTGGATGTCGAGCAGCAGCACATCGGCCGGCTGGCGCCGCAGCCAGTCGAGCGCGGCCGTGGCGCTGGCCACCTCGCCAACCACTTCGGCGCTCGGCTCGACGCAATCGGCCAGCAGCACCCGCAGGCGCGAGCGCGCCAGTTCTTCGTCGTCCACGATCAGCACGCGCAACTTCATGCTTGAGTGTCTCCCTCGGTTGGTGGTTCAGTGAGCGGCCAGCGGGCAGATGATGCGCACGCGAAAGCGCCCGTCGGCGATCAGTCCGGCATCAAACTGCAGCGCCACATCGTGCAGCAGCACGAGTCGCTCGCGCACGTTGCGCAGCGCGATGCCGGCACCGGGGCGCGGCGCGGCGGCCTCGGGCACGCTGTTGGTGATCTCGATCAGCACCCGCTCGCGCAAGGCCCGGGTGCGGATGCGCACCGCGCCACCGTCATCGCTGGGCTCGACGCCGTGGCGCACCGCGTTCTCGACCAGCGGCTGCAGCACCATCGCCGGCAGGCGGGCGGCAGCCGCCGCCGGGTCCAGATCCCAGCGCAGCCGCAGCCGCGCGCCGAAGCGCACCGCCTCGACCGCCAGATAGCGCTCGGCCAGCGCCAGCTCCTCGCCCAGACTGACGGTGTCGCCTTGGGTCTGCAGCGCGGCGCGGAACAGCTCGGCCAGGTCTTCGAGCACGGTTTCGGCACGTTCCGGGTCGAGGCGCACCAGCGCGATCGCGCTGTTCAGGGTGTTGAACAGGAAATGCGGCCGGATGCGCGACTGCAGCTCGGCCAGCCGCGCCACGGTGGCGGCCGGCATCTGCAGCCGGGCGCGCTGCACCAGCCAGTGAAACACCAGCCCGGCCAGGCCGGCGCCGGCCAGCAGCGGCCCGAGCCAGCCCAGGCCGAGCGGCGGCGCCAGATCGAGCCAGACCAGCTGGGTCCAGCCGTAGGCGGCGCAGACCGCGCCCCAGCCGATCGCCACCGCCCATTGCGCCGGCAGCGGCAGCCGTGCCAGCCGCTGCTTGCTCAGGCAGCCCGACACCAGCCAGAGCAGCGTGGCGGGCAGCGCGGCGGCGGCGGCCAGCGACAGATCAGTCAGCCAGCCGAGCCAGCTGCGGCTCGTGAACGCCAGCCCGACCGCCAGCGCCGCATGCACGAACAGCACCGCGCGCAGCACCACGCCGCCGTGGCAGACGTCGAACACCTGCGCCGCAGCAGCGGCTGGCGGCGAGGTGGCAGCAGGGACAGACGAGGCGGACATCAGGACACCGGGGGGCGCTCTCTACAATTGAACGATTGTGGCAGGCCGACATCGAAGCCGGCCGCTTCGCGTGAAACCCAGATCGAGACGATATGAACATCAACGCCAAACCATCAACTCGTGTGGCCGACACCGACACCTGGATCGGTTATAAAAAAGACAAAATCATCAACAACCTTTCATACGAAAAAATCTCGAACATCATCCTTGCACAAGAACCTCAACAGAAACAGCTTGATCCTGGATTGGTTGTGGGAATCGCACGAGGAGGGATCGTGCCGGCCACGATGGTGGCGACCAACCTCTCCCTTCCAATGAGTGTGTTATCAATCACCCGAGGGATTGATGATGTCAGTTGGCTGCACGCTCCCAGTCAAGAGTTTCTCGACCAAATCAAATGCGACAATAAAAGCATCCTGCTGGTTGATGACATCATGTCTTCGGGCCGAAGCATCTCAAAGGCCAAGGCATTCTTGTCCAGGCTGGGACTCAAGGTATTTGCAAATGTCGTATTCTACGACCAGCATTGCCCCATAACGCCCGACATCGGCCTCAGTACAAAAGCCTATATAAAATTTCCATGGGAGCGCAAGGAAAACACACCAGGCTCCATTGCCGCAAAATCTGCCGATCTCAATGAAAACTTCCGATTTTCACAAGAGGTTGATTTTCATGGGTTCGATCTGGACGGGGTTTTCACGGCCGACCTGCATCCTGATGTGTACGCAGAAGATTTGCAGATTGCGCTCGATATCCGAGACAATCAACCCCTTTTGCCCAACGCCCCCAACATACCACCCGAACTTCGGAGCGACTGCGCCATCATCACCGGCCGGCCTCAATCAGATCATCAAAGGACGCTGGACTGGTTGAACAAAAATGGCCTGCACAACATTACCCTTTACTGTCGCGATCAAGACCGGTTCGACCATACCACTGCAGGCGCGATCCAGTCAAAAATCGAATTCATCAATTCGATTGGCGTCTCAAAGTATATTGAGTCAGAGTTGCAGCAAGCGATCGCGATCGCAACGGCAATACCCTCCATCGAATTGATCTGGTGGAATGATGGCCAGCCGGTGACCATCCATGCATCAACACGACAGAGCCTTTTTTAAGGTCGGCTCCAGCAAGAGCAGACATAATCCACCGATTGTCTTTCACCCTACGCCGCGCCCCCGATGAGCACCAACCAACTCGACAAGAAGTCCCAAGCCTGGTCCGCCCTGTTTTCCGAGCCGATGAGCGAGCTGGTCAAGCGCTACACCTCCAGCGTGTTCTTTGACAAACGCATGTGGCAAGCCGACATCGACGGCAGCCTGGCGCACGCCGAGATGCTGGCCGCCCAAGGCATCATCCAGGCGCAGGATCTGGCCGACATCCAGCGCGGCATGGCGCAGATCCGCGCCGAGATCGAAGCCGGCACGTTTGAATGGAAGCTCGACCTCGAAGACGTGCACCTCAACATCGAGGCGCGCCTGACCAGCCTGGTCGGCGACGCGGGAAAACGCCTGCACACCGGCCGCAGCCGCAATGACCAGGTCGCCACCGACGTGCGGCTGTGGCTGCGCGGCGAGATCGACGCCACCGCCCTGCTGCTCGACGAAATGCAGCGCGCCCTCGTCTTTGTTGCGAGCCAGAACGTCGAGGTGATCCTGCCCGGCTTCACGCATCTGCAGGTCGCGCAGCCGGTCAGCTTTGCGCACCATTTGCTGGCCTATGTCGAGATGTTCGCGCGTGACGCCGAACGCCTGGCCGACCTGCGCAAGCGCGTGAACCGTCTGCCGCTCGGCGCCGCCGCGCTGGCCGGCACCAGCTATCCGCTGGACCGCGAACGCGTCGCCAAAACGCTGGGTTTCGAGGCCGTCTGCCAGAACAGCCTGGACGCCGTGAGCGACCGCGACTTCGCGATCGAGTTCACCAGCTTCGCCACGCTGGTGATGATCCATGTGTCGCGCCTGGCCGAAGAAATCGTCATCTGGATGAGCCAGAACTTCGGCTTCATCAATCTGAGCGACCGCTATTGCACCGGCTCGTCGATCATGCCGCAGAAGCGCAACCCGGATGTGGCCGAGCTGGCGCGGGGCAAGTCGGGCCGCGTCGTCGGCCATCTGATGGGCCTGATCACCCTGATGAAGGGCCAGCCGCTGGCCTACAACAAGGACAACCAGGAAGACAAGGAGCCGCTGTTCGACACCGTCGATACGGTGAAAGACACGCTGCGCATCATGGCCGAGATGATCGGCGGTGAAGTGGCAGCCGACGGCAGCCGCGCGGGCGGCTTGAGCGTGAAAGCCGACGCGATGGAACGCGCCGCGCTGAAGGGCTACGCCACCGCCACCGACCTGGCCGACTACCTGGTCAAGAAAGGCCTGCCGTTCCGCGACGCGCACGAGGTCGTGGCGCATGCGGTGAAGGACGCCATCGCGCTCGGCAAGGATTTGTCCGAGCTGCCGCTGGCCACGCTGCAGGGCTACAACGCCAGCATCACGGCCGACGTGAGCGACGCGCTGACGCTGGCCGGCTCGCTGAACGCCCGCAACACGCTGGGCGGCACCGCACCGGCGCAGGTGCGCCTGCAGATCGCGCGACACCAGGCTCGCCTGGGCTGAGGCCGACGATAGCGCGGTGAATCCCGCGCTTTTTCCAGCTTTGCGCCTTTCGTGCGCGGGCACGATCAACCCATCGTTTCGTGGAGTTGCTCGTGCTCGACTGGTTACATCCCCACAAGCATCCTGGCTGGGTCGCCGTGGCCCCGCAGGGTGCCGATGCCTGGGCGGTGCATCTGGTGCAAGCCCCCGGCAGCCGGCCACAGCTGCGCTGGGCTTGCCGCATCGACTGGCGCCAGCCCACCCAGGCGCTGCGCCAGCTGCGTCGCCAGCACCAGCTGGCACGCCATCAGAGCGTGCTGCTGCTGCAGCGGCATCAATACCAGCTGCTGCCGCTCGAAGCGCCTGAGGTTCCGCGCGAAAACTGGCGCGACGCGCTGCGCTGGCAGATCAAGGACATGGTCGATTTCCCGGTCGAGACGGCCGCCATCGATCTGCTGGAGATTCCCGCCGAAGCCAGCGCACGCGGCCGCACCACCTTGCTCGTCGCCGCCGCACCGCACGCCGAACTGGCACCGCTGGCGCATGCCGGCGAGGACGCCGCCGCGCCCTGGCACGCCATCGATCTGCCGGAGACCGCGCTGCGCAATCTGGCCGCGCTGCTCGAAGAGCCCGGCCGCGCCCAGGCGCTGCTGCAGCTCGGCGACAACCACAGCCAGCTGGTCATCACCGCGCAGGGCGAGCTGCTGCAGTCGCGCCACATCGACGTCACGCTGGCGCAGCTGAACGAGCCCGACGCGGCACACCGCCAGCAGGCCTGGGACCACGCCGGCCTGGAGCTGCAACGCACGCTCGACAGCTTCGAGCGCCTGTTCAGCCGCGTCAACCTGGCGCGGCTGCTGGTCGCGCCGGCCAGCGCCAGCGCCTTCAGCGACTCTTTCATCGACTACCTGCGCGAGCTGGTCTACGTGCCGGTGCAGCCCTTGCCGCTGGCCGAGCTGGTGGATTTCAGCCTGGTGCCCGAGCTGGCCGAGCCGGATGCGCAAGGGCCTTATCTGTACGCCATCGGAGCCGCGCTGCGCGGGGCCTGAATGGCGCAGCAGCTCAACCTCTACGACCAGCGCCTGCGCCGGCAGCGCCATTGGGGCCTGCGCCACACCTGCGCGCTGCTGGGTACCCTGCTGCTGTTGTGCGCCTTGACGGAGCTGTCGCTGCAGCTGGCCATCCGGCACAGCAGGGCGCACCTGGCCCGCGCCGAAACCTTGCTGAACCAGCAGCGCACCGAACTGCAGGGCCTGCAGGCCGGCACGCCCGCCGCGCTGCAGCACGAGCTGCAGCAGCTGCGCGCGCTCGACGCCGGTCAGCGCCGCCTGCACAGCCTGATCGACTCCGGCGCCGCCGGCCGGCGCAGCGGCCACGCCGCCTACCTGCTCGCGCTGGCACGCCAGAGCCACCCGGCGGTCTGGCTGACCGGCTTCAAGATCAGCGCCGAAACTGATGCGCTGGAACTGCAGGGCCGCATGCTGGACGCCGCCGCCCTGCCCGACTACCTGCGCCGCCTGAACGCCGAGTCGCAATTCAAGGGCCGCCAGTTCGCCCAGCTGCAGCTGCGCCGCATCGATGCCGGCGCCGACGGCCAGGGCGGCGGCTACAGCGAATTCACCCTGCGCAGCCAGCCGGGTGCCGTCGATGACGGATCGCCACCCGATCCGGCCAAGATCCTGGCGCACCTGGCCCAAGCCGCACGGCCAACGCCATGAAGACGCACCCGTTCACTGACCTGCTCGACCAGCTGCGCGCCTTGTGGACCCGTGCCGCACGCCTGTTCGATGCGCGCGCACCGCGCGAGCGGTTGCTGCTCAGCGCCGCTGGCGCCGCCGTGCTGCTGATGCTGGCCAATCAGCTCTGGCTGGCGCCGGCCTGGCAGGCCTGGAGCAGCGCGCGGCAGCAGCAGAACCAGGCCGAAGCCGCGCTGCAGCAGCTGCGCCTGGATGCCGAGCAGATCAGCGCGCAGCAACGCCTGCACGCGCAGCAATTGCAAGCCGAACTGACCAGCCTGCGCGCCCGCGTCGCGCAAGGTGAGCTGCCCACCGACGCCCGCCAGCAAGGCCTGATCGGCGCCGCCGAGATGCTGCCGCTGCTGGAGCAGCTGCTCAAGCAGCACAGCGGCCTGCGCGTGCGCGCGCTGCAATCGCTCGGCCGGACCGTGCTGGGCGAGGCCGGCCCGAGCAGCGCCGCGCCGGCCGCCTCGGCCACCGGTGCAGGCAACGCGGCCAGCCCGGTGATCTACCGCCACGGCGTCGAGCTGAGCATCGAAGGCAGCTACGCCGATCTGTTGAGCTATCTGCAGGCGCTCGAAGCGCTGCCGCAGCAACTGCTGTGGGGCAGCCTGCAGCTCAAGGTCGAGCAGTACCCGCAGGTGCTGCTGACGCTGCGGCTGCACACCTTGAGCCTGGAATCCGCCTGGGTGGAGCTCTGAAGCATGTGCCCGATCCCGCGCCACTCGCCCCGCCAACGCGCCAGCGGCAAGACGCCGCCCTGGGCCGGCCTGCTGCTGAGTGCGGCACTCGGCCTGGGCGCGGGCCTCGGTGCGCCGGATGCTGCCAGCGCGCAGACCCGTTCCACCGCCGCCCTCCTGGCCGACCCGACGCGCCCGCCCACCGCGCTGGTCGGATCGCCCCGCACCGGCAGCGCCGTCGAAACCGCCGGTGTTGCGACCAGCCACGGCGGCGCGGCAGCCGCAGCGCATCCGGTGCAGCGGCCGATCGCACCACCGCAACTGCAAGCCCTGCAGCGGCCACGCGACGACAGCCCGCCCAGCGCCCTGGTTGATGGCCGCTGGCTGCACATCGGTGACCGCCTCGGCGACTGGACCGTGCAAACGATCGGCGCCGACGCCGTCTGGCTGCGCCACACGCGCGGCACAACCCAGCGCCTGGCGCTGTTGCCAGCCATGAGCCCGAGCGGCACGCCGAGCAGCCCCGCTGGTGCCGAGGAACCGCTGCATCTGGCCGCCACGGCGGCCGCATCAGCCCATACCGTCATTCGCAAGGAGCCGTGATGGCACCGCTACGCTTTTGCACTGCCTTGCCACGCCAGCTCGTCGCCATGCTGCTGCTGGCCGGGTTCGGGCTGCTCGCCACGCTCACGCCGCAGCTGGCAGCGGCTGCCACCACCTCCACAGCCACCGAGCCGGAAGTGCGCTTCGATCTGTCGGTCAACAACGCTCCGGCGGCGCAGGTGTTCCTGCAGTTGTCGAGCAACTCGCCCTGGCAGGTACTGGTGGCGCCGGAGGTGAGCGGCCAGATCACGCTCACGCTCAAGGACACCAGCGTGCCCGAGGCGCTGGAGGCGCTGCGCGAGCTGTACGGCTACGACTTCCGCATCAGCGGCCGACGCATCTATGTGCAGCCGAACACGGTGCAGACCCGGCTGTTCCACATCAGCTACCTGCCGGGCCGGCGCCAGGGCGCCAGCGACATCCGCGTCACCTCCAGCTCGATCAGCCAGGTCGGCTCGGGCGCCACCGCCGGGGCCGGCAGCAGCGCCGGCAACGCGGGCAGCGGCCTTCCCGCCAGCCCGGGCGGCCGCGCCGACGACACCGCGCATGTGCGCACCACCTCGGACGCCGACTTCTGGCGCGATGTCGATGCCTCGCTGAACGCCATGCTGAGCACGCCGGAGGGCGGCGCCGGCCAGCGCCGCAGCGTGGTGCTGAACCCGGCCGCCGGCGTGATCGTGGTGCGCGCCACCCCGGCCGAGCTGCGCCAGGTCGAGGCCTACCTGAAGGCAGTGCAGCTCAACATCGAACGCCAGGTGATGCTGGAAGCCAAGATCCTGGAAGTCGAGCTCGGCCAGGACGCCCAGACCGGCATCAACTGGAGCGCCTTCGGCCGCGCCCTGGGCGGCGCGCTGAGCATCGGCCTGACCCAGCCCGGTGTGGCGCTGCAGGCCAGCGGCGCGATCGGCAGCGACGGTCAGCAGATCCAGCCCGGCAGCAACCTGAACGCCAGCAGCAGCGGACGCGGCTTCTACGGCCTGGCGTTCCAGTCGGCCAACTTCGCCGCGCTGCTGAACTTCCTCGACACGCAAGGGCGGGTGCAGGTGCTGTCCAGCCCGCGCATCGCGACGCTGAACAACCAGAAGGCGGTACTGAAGGTCGGCAGCGACGAGCTGTACGTCACCGGCGTGGCCACCAGCACCGTCAGCAGCGGCAACTCGACCACCTCGACGCCGTCAGTGACGCTGCAACCGTTCTTCTCCGGCATCGCGCTCGACGTCACACCGCAGATCGACGCCGACGGCCAGGTCATGCTGCACGTGCATCCGTCCATCAGCACCGTCAGCGAGAAGCAGAAGAACATCAACCTCGGCTCGCTCGGCTCGTATCAGCTGCCGCTGGCGGCCAGCACGATCAGCGAGACGGACAGCATCGTGCGGGTGCGCGACGGCCAGATCGTCGCCATCGGCGGCCTGATGACGCAGCAGCAGAGCCGCGAAGTCACCGGCGTGACCGGTCTGGGCGAGCTGCCGCTGATCGGCGGCCTGTTCCGCCAGACCAGCACCGTGCTGCGCAAGCGCGAGCTGGTGATCCTGATGAAACCCAGCGTGATCCACGACGACAGCGGCTGGCCGGAGGCTGACACCAGCACGCCGCCGACCCGGCTGCAGCCCTTCAACAGCACGCCGCGCTGACGCGCCCTCCACCGGCACCGAAAGACCCCCGCCATGGCCCGCCCCGAACGCATCCGCCTGGGTGACCTGCTGGTCCAGCAAGGTCTGATCAGCGCCGCCCAGCTCGACGAGGTGCTGGCATCGCAGCGCAGCTCCGGGCGCAAGCTCGGCCGCATCGTCATCGAGAGCGGCTGGGTCAACGAAACCGAAATTGCCCAGGCGCTGGCGCGCCAGCTGCGCGCGCCCTATCTGGACCTGAGCAAGCGCGCCGTGCGCCCCGAGGTGGCGCGCCTGCTTCCCGAGGTGCAGGCCCGCCGGCTGCGCGCGCTGGTGCTGGAAGAGACCGCCGCCGGCGTGCGCGTCGGCATGGCCGATCCGACCGATCTGGCCGCCTACGACGAAGTGGCGCGGCTGCTCAAGCGCGAGCTGGAGCTGGTGGTGGTGGCCGAGAGCCAGCTGCTCGGCGCGCTCGACCGCAGCTACCGCAGCACCGAAGCCATCGCCGGCCTGGCGCGCGAGCTGACCACCGAAGTCACCAGCGTCGAAAACAGCCTGGGCGATCTGCTCGGCCTGAACAACGCCAGTACCGAGGACGCGCCGGTGGTGCGGCTGCTCTACTCGGTGTTCGAGGAGGCGCTGCGGGTGCGCGCCTCCGACATCCACATCGAGCCGCAGCAGAGCTCGCTGCGCATCCGCTTCCGCATCGACGGCGTGCTGCACATCCAGACCGAGGCCGACGCCAAGATCGCGGCCGCCGTGGCGCTGCGCCTGAAACTGATGTCGGGCCTGGACATCTCCGAGCGGCGTCTGCCGCAGGACGGCCGCTTTGCCGCCAATCTGCGCTCCGGCGTGGTGGATGTGCGCATCTCGACCATGCCGACCCAGCACGGCGAATCGGTCGTGATGCGGCTGCTGAATCAGAGCACCGGCCTGCTCGCGCTGGACCGGCTCGATCTGCCGCCGCGCGTGGCTGCCGCGTTGCAGCGCGCCATCAAGCGGCCGAGCGGCATGGTGCTGGTGACCGGCCCGACCGGCAGCGGCAAGACCACCACGCTCTACGCCGCCTTGAATGCGCTGAACAGCAGCGAGCGCAAGATCATCACGGTCGAGGATCCGATCGAATACCGCCTGCCAGGGCTGAACCAGGTGCAGGTGCACGACAAGATCGAGCTCGGCTTCGGCCGGGTGCTGCGCGCCGCGCTGCGCCAGGATCCGGACGTGATCCTGGTCGGCGAGATGCGCGACCAGACCACCGCCGAGATCGGCCTGCGCGCCGCGCTCACCGGGCATCTGGTGCTCTCGACGCTGCACACCAACGACGCGCTCTCCACGCCGCTGCGCCTGATCGACATGGGCGTGCCGCGCTACATGGTGGCGCTGTCCTTGCAGCTGGTACTGGCGCAGCGGCTGGTGCGGGTGATCTGCCCGCACTGCGCCGAACCGCATCAGCCCGACGCGCACGAACAGGCCTGGCTGCAGGCGCAGTGCGGCCTCAACCCCGAGCTCGGCGCGCTGCGCCACGGTCGCGGCTGCAGCGAATGCAACCAGACCGGCTACAGCGGCCGCACCGGCGTCTACGAGTTCATCGAGATGACTCAAAGCCTGGTCGAAGCCATGAACCACGGCGACCCGGCTGCCTTCACGCAGGCCGGCCGACGCCAGATGGCCGGCGACACGCTGGCGCGCGACGCCGCCCGGCTGGTGCTGACCGGTCGCACCACGGTGGAGGAAGCCATGCGCATCAACCACCAGATTGACGAGTGAGCCGGCCATGCCACGTTTTGCCTGGACCGGCCACGCACCGACGGGGGCCACCAGCGGTGTGCTCGATGCCGCCAGTGCCAGCGCCGCAGCCGATGTGCTGCTCGGGCGCGGCATCACGCCACTGACCATCGGAGCCGGCAGCGGCGACCAGCCCACCGGCACGCCACTGGCGCTGCCCGATTGGCGCGGCTGGTTGGCGCCACGCGTGCAGGCGGTCGATCTGCTGCTGTTCAGCCGCCAACTCAACACCTTGCTGCGCGCCGGCGTGCCGATCCTGCGCGCGCTGGCCGGGCTGCAGGAATCGGCCACCAGCCTGGCGATGAAAAGCACCCTGCAGGAAGTGCGGCGCAGCCTGGAGTCGGGCATCGCGCTGTCGATGTCGCTGGCGCAGCAGAGCGCAGCGTTCGACCCGTTCTACGTCGCACTGGTGCGGGTCGGCGAGATGACCGGCCAGCTCGACGAGATCTTCCTGCGCCTCTATCACCACCTCGAATTCGAGCTGTTCATGCGCCAGCAGGTCAAGGCGGCGCTGCGCTATCCGAGCTTCGTGATCTGCGCCATGCTGGCGGCGCTGGCAGTCATCAACATCATGGTGATCCCGGCCTTCGCCACCGTGTTCCAGAGCGCCGGCGCGACGCTGCCGCTGCCCACCCGCCTGCTGATGGCGACCTCGAAGTTCACCATCGACTTCGGCGGGCTGCTCACGCTGGGCGGCGCTGCCGCTGGCCTGGCCTTGCGCCGCTGGCGCGCCACCTCGGCCGGCCGGCTGCGCTGGGACGAACTGATGCTCAGGCTGCCGGTGGCCGGCAAGATAGTGCGCAAGGCGATGCTGGCGCGCTTTGCGCGCAGTTTTTCGATCTCGCTCAAGAGTGGCGTGCCGATCGCGCAAGCGCTCTCGGTGGTGGCGCAGACGGTCGACAACCAGCACATCGCCCGCAAGGTCGATGGCATGCGCGTGTCGGTCGAGCACGGCGACTCGATCCTGCGCGCGGCCGCTGCGGCGGGCGTCTTCACGCCGGTGGTGCTGCAGATGATCGCGGTCGGCGAAGAAACCGGCGCGGTGGATCAGCTGATGGACGACGTTGCCGAGCTCTACAGCAACGAGCTGCAGTACGAGCTGAAGACGCTCAGCCAGCAGCTGGAGCCGATCCTGATCATGTTTCTCGGCGTGCTGGTGCTGATCCTGGCGCTGGGCGTTTTCCTGCCGGTGTGGGACCTCGGCCGCACCGCCTTCAAGCATTGATTTCCGAGGCAAATCCAGCCCTTCACCACCCAATCACCCGCACTGAGTCGCCGCACCATGAACACCATCGCGCCACCCGTCCGCCAGCCCTCGATTCCCGTTGTTTGCCCTGCTTTCCAACCCAGCCCCAGGAGGCTCACCATGAAGATCCGTCAAGCCGGCTTCACCATGATCGAACTGATCGTCGTGATCGTCATCCTCGGTGTGCTCGCCGCCACCGCCCTGCCCAAGTTCATCGACATGAAGAGCGACGCCCAGATCGCCAGCGTGGCGGGGGTGGCCGGTGCGGCCGGCTCGGCGATGAACCTGAACTACAGCGGCTGCGCGCTGACCAGCAACGTCGTCACCGCCGGCAAGTGCGTCAAGGTCAGCACCTGCGCCAATACGTCCAGCCTGCTGCAAGGCGGCCTGCCGACCGGCTATGCCGTGGCCGGCACCGACCCCGGCACCACCAACGGCGTGTCCTCGGCCTGCACGGTGAGTGCCGGCGGCCAGACCGCCAGCTTCACCGCGATCGCGGCCGGCAACTGATCGACCGGTCAGCACATGCGGCAGGCTCGGACCGCCTCCCGACGCGGCGCCTGCCTCACAAAGGCCACGCATGATCCGCCCGACCGCACCCCGCCCCGCCTGGCCCGGACTCCGGGTCGGCGGGCTGGGCCGCTTCTTGGCGCTGCTGCTCTGGTTGTGCCTCGGCTGCGCCCAGGCCGCCACCTACACCTACCGCAGCGACAGCTTCAGCTGGGAGACCGCCGCCAATGTCGTCAGCTGGGACAAGAGCTGCACCAGCTATCCCGGTGACGACGACAAGGCGACGCTCACCTTCACCGGCGGCTTCACCTTCACGTTTGCCGGCACCGCCTACGCGTCGGTGCGGGTGCTCTCGAACGGCATGCTGCAGTTCGGCGCCGACACCGGCTTGTTCCGCACCTACACCAACACCAATCTGCCGGCCGGCTCGGCTGGCGCGCAGAGCGGCTGCGTCGCCGGCGCCACCACCAACGTGATGATGGCCTACTGGACCGACCTGAACCCGAGCCAGGCCGGCAGCGGCAACGTGAGCTGGGAACAGAAGGGCAGCGCGCCGAACCGCTACGTGGTGGTGTCGTGGAACTCGGTCTACCAGTACAACACCAGCACGCCCTACGCGGTCCAGATCATCCTGTTCGAGAACGGCGAGTTCAAGTACCAGTACGGCAACGCCAACGCCAGCGGCACGAATGCGACCATCGGCG
Source organism: Leptothrix sp. (in: b-proteobacteria) (assembly GCA_041083665.1). GTDB lineage: Bacteria > Pseudomonadota > Gammaproteobacteria > Burkholderiales > Burkholderiaceae_C > Sphaerotilus. Next base: position 35,537 of record JBFPGZ010000004.1, on the reverse strand, counting down.
TGCAGGTCAGCGCCAGCGACTACACGCTCTACTCGTACAACGCCGGCTACAACGCCAACGGCAGCGCGATCCGCTGGTTCCAGCCCAGCGGCACGCCGGCCCGGGTGGCCGAATACCGCTTCGACGAATACAGCTGGAACGGCGCGGTTGGTGAGGTCAAGGACGCTTCAGGCAACAACAACCACGGCGTGCGGGTCGGCGCGGCGGCCAACGTGACTGGCGGCTACATCTGCCGCGCACTCGACATCCCGGCCAACACCACCAACGCCATCGCAGCGATCGATACCGCACTCGATGTGGACACCGCCGTCGGCCCGATCGGCACGATCTCGTTCTGGACCCAGAGCAACGTCGCCTGGAACAGCGCTGCGGCGATGCTGATGGATGCGACGCTGAGCTCGACGCGCAGCTTCTTTCTCACCCGCCTGGCCACCGGCGCGCTGCGCTTCGTGGTCTCGGACAGCACCGGCACCACGCTGAGCGCCAAAACCGCCGCGCTCAGCTACGCCAGCGGCACCTGGGTGCATGTGGCCGCGACCTGGAGCCTGCGCAGCGGCGCCAGCCAGAGCACCTTGCGCCTCTACGTCAACGGCGTGCAGTCGGCGGTGACGACCGGCAGCACGAACGGCCAGCTCGACCCCAGCCTCGGCTCGCTGTTCCTCGGCGACAACCGCAGCACCTTCACGCCGACCAACGGCACGCTCAATTCAGCCAACGGCCGGCTCGACGAGGTGCGCATCTACAACTTCGAGCTCAGTCCGGCCGAAATCGCGCTGGACATCGCCCAGACGCACAGCTGCGCGCCGCCGCTGCACCACCTCGAGATCCGCCACGCCAGCGGCAGCGGCCTGACCTGCACGCCATCGACGCTGACCATCGTCGCCTGCCAGGACGCCGCCTGCGCCAGCGTCTACACCGGCGGCGTCAGCGGCACGCTGACGGCGTCCGGCAGCACCGGCACGCTGAACTGGCCGGACAGCGCGGCAATCAGCATCCCGGCCAGCAGCAGCTCGGTGAATCTGCGCGTGCAGCTCACCAGCCCTGGCAGCGTGACGCTGGGCGCCAGCAGCAGCGCGCCGGTCGCGACCAACAGCACGACCTGCAACTTCGGCAGCCCGAGCTGCCTCTACACCGCCGCCGACAGCGCGCTGCTGCTGGTCGCCGCGAACCACGTCGCCGAAAGCAGCGGCGTGAACCTGAGCATCAGCGCGGTCAGACGAGCCGACAACTCGCTGGCCTGCGTGCCGGCCTTCACCGGCAGCAAGTCGGTCAATCTCAGCTGCGGCTATCTGAATCCGAGCAGCGGCAGCCTGCCGGTACGGGTCGGCGGCAAGGCCCTCAACAGCGCCAACAACGCGGCCGCCGCCTGCGACGCCAGCGGCCAGACCCTGGCGCTGGACTTCGGCACGACCGGGGTGGCGAGCGCCGCGCTGGCCTATGCCGATGTCGGCCAGGTGCAGCTCAATGCGCGCTACAGCGGCAGCGGCAGCGACGCCGGCCTGAACCTGAGCGGCAGCACCAGCGTGATCGCGGCGCCGGCCAGCTTCGGTTTCAGCGCCGTCAGCGGCGGCACGATCCGCGCCGGCAGCACCTTCTCCGCCAGCTTGAGCGCGCGCAACGCGCTCGGCAACACGACGCCGAACTTCGGCCGCGAAAGCCCCGCGCAGGTGCCGACGCTGAGCCACACCAAGGCCCAGCCGAGCGGCACGGGCGCCAGCAACGGCGTGCTGAACGGCGGCCTCGGCGCCTTCAGCGGCGGCAGCGCGAGCAGCAGCAACCTGGCCTGGAGCGAGGTCGGCCGCATCGACCTGAACGCCAGCCTGGCCAGCTACCTCGGCAGCGGCTTCAGCGTGGCGGGCAGCACCGGCAGCAGCGGCACGCTGGTCGGGCGCTTCATCCCGCACCATTTCGATGTGGTCACCACGCCGGCCTGCGGCAGCTTCAGCTACACCGGCCAGCCGTTCAGCGTCACGGTGACGGCGATGAACGGGCTGGTCACGCCGACCCGCACGCTCAATTACGACGGCAGCACCGCCACCAGCCCGAACTTCGCCCAGACGGTGACGCTCAGCGACGCCGGCAACCTCGGCCTGGGCAGCCTGAGCGGCAGCGCGCTGGCGGCGAGCCGCTTCAGCGCCGGCACGGCGAGCAGCTCCAGCGTGGCCTACGGTTTCACCGACAAGCTGACCGCGCCGCTGAGCTTGGGCCTGCGCGCGGTCGATGCCGATGGCGCCAGCTCCAGCGGCTGGGCGGAAGGCAGCGTGCTGCTGCGCAGCGGCCGGCTCTGGCTCTCGAACGCCTTCGGCTCGGAAAAGGTGCCGCTGCCGATGGCGCTGCAGGCGCAGTACTGGAGCGGCAAGGCCTGGGTGCTGAACAGCGCCGACAGCTGCACTGTGCTGCCGGCGGCGGCCGTGGTGCGCTCGGGTTATCTGAACAATCAGGGGACAGCAACGAGCAGCTGGAGCACCAGCGCCGGCAGCACCACCCTCAGCGGCGGCAACGGCTGGCTGAGCCTGGCCACACCCGGCGCCGGCCTGACCGGCAGCGTGGACATCGCCCTCAACCTCGGCAGCGGCAGCGCCGACCAGAGCTGCCTGAGCAATCACCCGACCAGCAGCGGCGCCAATCTGCCCTGGCTGCGGGCCCGCTACGGCGGCTGCGCCAGCAGCTGGGACCGCGACCCGGCGGCGCGCGCCAGCTTCGGTGTCGCCAGCCCGGAGACCCGCAAAACCGTGCATGTGCGCGAGCTGTACTGACGATGCCAGCCGACCTCCGCCACCTGCCGCCCACGACACGCCGCCGCCCGGCTGCCAGCCAGCCGATGGCACGCGGCCACACCCTGCCTGAGCTGATCGCCGTGCTGGTGCTGGTCGGCGTGCTGGCGGTGGTGGCGCTGCCGAAGTTCGACGGCGCGCTCGGTTTCCGCGACGAGGCCTGGCGCGACTCGCTGCTCGCCGCGCTGCGTGAGGCGCATCAGACGGCGATAGCGCATCGGCGGCTGGTCTGCGTCAGCGTGAGCAGCGCCGGGGTGGCGCTGAGCATCGCGGCGGCCAATCCGGCCGGCAGCTGCAGCAGCGCCCTGCCCGGCCCGGACGGCCAGGCCAACTACGCCAGCGGCAGCGGCGCCGCGACCAGCCTGAGCCCGGCCGGCACGCTCTATTTCCAGCCCAGCGGCCGCGTCACCAGCGACGCCGCCGGCAACACCGCCGGCCAGTGGACACTGACGATCGCCGGTCTGAGCCCGATCACGCTCAGCGGGGAGACTGGTCATGTCGAATGAGCCGCGCCGCCACCAGCGCGGCATGACGCTGATCGAGCTGATCGTGGCGATCCTGGTGCTCGGCATCGGGCTGGCCGGCGTGCTGCTGGCCTTCGGCACGGTGGCACGCGGCTCGGCGGATCCGGTGCTGCAGCAGCAGATGCTCGCCATCGCCGAGGAGATGCTCGAAGAGATCCAGCTCAAGCCCTACACGCCGGCCGCCAACGCCGCCCCCGGCGGCTGCGCGCGCACCCCCTACAACGACCTGTCCGACTACCACGGCTACGCGACGAACGGCCAGATCTGCAGCATCGACGGCACGCCGATCGCCGCGCTGGCTGGCTATTCGGTCAGCGTCGCGGTCGAGGTGCTGCCGCTCGCCGGGGTGGCAGCGGCCAAGCGCATCCGCGTCACCGTCAGCCACGGTGGCAGCAGCCTCACGCTGACCGGCTGGCGCACCGACTATGCGAGCTGACACCACTCTGCGCCGCCTCGGACTGTCCAGGCCGGCCCGATGCCACCGCCTCGACGCGGTGCGGCGCAGCGCCAGCCGCGGCTTCACGCTGTTCGAGCTGATCCTGGTCATCGTCATCGGCGGGCTGATCGCGGCGGTGCTGACGGTGTTCCTGCGCCCGGCCTTCGACAGCTACCTGGCGGTGCGCACTCGCAGCGCCATCGCGGCGCAGGCCGACGTGGCGCTGCACCGCATCGTGCGCGACGTGCGCTCAAGCGTGCCGAACTCGATCCGCAGCCCGAACGACCAGTGCTTCGAGCTGGTGCCGACCCTCACCGGCGGACGCCTGCGCATGGCCGCCGACACCGTCAACGACAGCGCGCCCGGCTGCAGCCCGGGCGCCAGCTGCGCCGCACCACTCGACACCAGCCAGCTGACCAGCAGTGTTGATGTGCTGACGCTGCTGTCTGCCACGCCCGCGCCGGGCGACTGGCTGGTGATCGGCAACCAGTCGCCCGGCGAGGTCTACAGCGGCAGCAACCGCGCCGTGATCAACGCGGTCAGCACGCCCGACGCGCGCTACGGCCGCCAGCGCCTCAGCATTGCGCCGACGCAGTTCCCGCTCGGCTACGACGGCGGCCGCTTCAGCATCGTGTCGGCCAGCCAGCAGGCGGTGTTCTACGTCTGCAGTGGCGCCGACGGCACGCTCGACGCCGCTGGCAACGGCCGGGGCACGCTGCAGCGCCTGTCCGGCTACGGCTTCAACAGCAGCTATCCGGCCAGCTGCCCGAGCGCCGGCAGCGGCCAGCTGCTGGCGACCAAGGTGCGCCGCTGCAGCTTCGTCTTTGATCCGAACCAGGGCGCCACGCAGCAGAACGGCTTCGTCTACCTGCAGATCGAGCTGAGCCGCAACGGCGAGAGCGCCGCGCTGGCGGTCGGCGCGCACATCTCGAACGTGCCATGAAGCGCAGAACCACACGCGGCCTCGGCAGCATCGCGGTGATCGTCGTGCTGGTGGTGCTGGCCAGCCTGGCGGCGGCGATCGTGCGGCTCGGCCACAGCGCCCAGACCGGGCTGGCCGACAACATCCTCGGCGCGCGCGCCTGGTCGGCCGCGCGCGCCGGCACCGAATGGGGCCTGTATCAGGCGCTCAAGGGCGGCTGGAGCAGCTGCAGCAACGCCAGCCAGACGCTTGATCTGGTCAGCGAGACGGGCTTTCGGGTCACGGTCAGCTGTGACTCCACCGTCTACAACGAAGGCGAAGCCTCACCCGGCGTGGCGCAGACGGTGCGCATCGTCACCATCGACGCGGTGGCCTGCAACAGCAGCACCAGCTGCCCCGACAACGCCCGCGCCACCCAGCCGGGTTATGTGGAGCGGCGCCGTCAGGTACACGCGACGCAGTGAGGCGCCGGACTCGGCCGTCCCCGCAAGCGGGCCCGGCGATCGGCTATCGTCGCCACCCATGGCTTTCACCCCTGCATCAACATCCACGGCGGCCGCCAGCCGGCCGGCCGACAACCCTTGCCTCGCCTGCGGCGCCTGCTGCGCCAGCTTCCGGGTCGATTTCTCGACCGAGGAGCTGCAAAGCTGCAGCGGCTGCGTGCCCGACGGCCTGACGGTTGAAGTGACCGACACGATGGCGCGCATGCGCGGCACCGACCACGCCCAGCCGCGCTGCGCCGCGCTGGTCGGCCAGGTCGGCGTGGCCGCCAACTGCGGCATCTATGAATGGCGCCCGGGACCGTGCCGCGAGTTCGGCATGCTGGCGCCGCTCGGCCGCGCCGACGCGGCCTGCAACCGGGCGCGCCAGCGGCATGGGTTGGCGGCGTTGCCGGATTGACTGACACCAGGTGCGGCATCGTCGCGAGCAACGCGTCCGCCCTGGATAAGTCCGGCGATGCACCTGTCTGCTGATAGACAGCAGCCCGACAGGCCAGTAAGCTGGCGCAAATTGATCAACATTCAAACAACGATCAATAATACCCATGTTCCCTATCGAAACCCTGAACGCCTACCTGGCTGCGGTTCTACTGGTCGTCATTGCGGCCGGACCTGACAATATTCTCGCGCTTGGCCGTGGCCTGCGCCAAGGACGGGTGACGGCAGTTTTAACCAGCCTGCACAAGGAGCACGAGCATGCGCAATGAGAATCAGGCCAGGCAGTATCTCATCGAGCAAATCGATGCCAAGCGGCGCAGTCTCCATGCCTTCATTCGCAAGCTGCAACCCCGCTCGGCCCGGCTGACCAATCAGGGCATTGTTTTCAGCGCACTGGCCGCCGCCCTGACGGCCGGCCCTGGCTTGGGTGGCGAGAAATTCACCGAATTTGCCAAGCAGCTGCTCGGATCACAAGGCGATTCACCCATTTGGCGCCTGCTTTGTTTTGCCGCGATGGTTTGCTCGTTGATCGCCTCGATTTCGACATCGCTGTACAAGACGCACCAGATGGATCTGCAGCTCGCCAAGGCGCAGGATGTGCACAGCAAACTGGAAGGATTGGCGCTGAGTGTGCACATGGGCCTGGATATGATGAAAGCCACTGAATTATTTACTCAATACAACAATGAAGCGGCCTTTGTGCCGGCAGCGGAACCGGTTTCGACCTCGTGAACGACGGTCAAAATTACCCAGCCCTGCACACCCGGACAAATCATTGTTTACACTGTCTCGATCAGGCCGGCATTGAAGCGTTGTACCGGCCTTTTACTATAAGAAAATCAGGAGATGATTCATGTTATCCCGAGACCATGTCACGCTGCGTCGCGGCGGCGTACTCGACGCCGACGCGGTTGCCGAGATCCTGAATCACTACATCCACCACACCACCGCGACCTTCATGACCGAGCCGGTCACGCTGGAAGACCGGCTGGCCTGGATCAAGAGCCGCAAACCGGAGCATGCCTTCTGGGTAGCCGAGCGCAACGGCCGGGCCGTCGGCTGGGCTGCGCTGAGCGAACACCGTCCACGGACCGGGTTTGAGCACACGGTCGAGAACTCGATCTACCTGCACCCCAACCACCGCCGCCAGGGCTTGGGGTTGAAGCTGCTGAACCGTGTCATCGAAGACGCCTATCGGCACGGTTTTCACACCATGATCGCCGGGGTTTGCACCGAGCAGGAGCCCAGCATCCGCCTGCACGAACGGGCCGGTTTCACCCGGGTGGCCCACTACCGGGAAGTCGCGCAAAAGTACAACCGCTGGCTCGATGTGGTCTACCTGCAGCGTATGCTGACGCCCCAAACGCGCCCTGCCGGCCCGGGTGGGCTGTTGGCCCGCCCACACAAAGACCGTTCCTGATCCGTCCCATGAGCACCGACGACCCCACTGGCACCGCAGCCCGCAGCCATTCGCAGACTCGGCCACCGCAGACAGGTGCCTCGGCCAAACTCGGGTCGGCCGATGCGCCCATCAATATCCTGGTGGTGGACGATGAGCCGCGCAACCTGACAGTGCTGGAGACCACGCTCGACGATCCGCGCTACCGCCTGGTGCGGGCTGAATCGGCTGACCAGGCGCTGCTGGCGCTGATGGTCGAGGAGTTCGCACTGCTCATCCTGGACATCCAGATGCCGGGCATGAATGGCTTCGAGCTGGCGCAGATGGTCAAGCAGCGCAAGAAAACCGCCGGTATCCCGATCATCTTTCTGACCGCCTATTACGGTGAAGACCAGCATGTGCTGGAAGGCTATGGCTCTGGCGCGGTCGATTACCTGCACAAGCCGATCAACCCGATCGTGCTGCGTGCCAAGGTGGCGGTGTTTGCCGAACTGCACCAGCGCACCCGCGAATGCAACCTGATCAACCAGGCGCTGCTGACCGAGGTGACCGAACGCCGGCACGTCGAAGAGCAATTGCGGCAGTTGAACAGCGAGCTGGAACAACGCGTGGCCGAACGCACCGCCACGCTGAGCGAGAGCGAGCTGCGCTTTCGCACCCTGGCCGAGGAGATGCCGCACTTTGTCTGGGAGATCGACGCCCACGGCGAAACCACCTATGTGAACGCCAAGTGGTCGGCCTACACCGGACTGGCGCTGGCGCAGTGTCAAAACGGCGGCTGGCTGACGGTGCGGCATCCCGACGACCCGTTGGCCGGCGCCGAAGCCTGGCTGGCCGCGCTGGCGCGCGGCGCCGAAATCGACATCAACCAGCGCTTGCGCCGGGCCAGCGACGGCGCGTACCGCTGGTTCCGCATCAAGGCGGTGCCGATGCGCGACGCCGCCGGCCAGATTGCGCGCTGGGTCGGCACCTGCACCGACGTCCAGGAGCGCTGGGAGGCGGAAGCCGCGCTGGTGGCCGCCCAGGCGGCGGCCGAACGAGCCAACAACGCCAAGTCGCGTTTTCTGGCGGCAGCCAGCCACGATCTGCGCCAACCGCTGTCGGCGCTGAGCATTTATGTGACGCTGCTGAAAAGCCAGGTCACGCCGGCCGGCCAGGCGCGCCTGGCCAACATGAAGGACTGCGTCGCCAGCCTGAGCGAGCTGCTGACCGACTTGCTCGACCTCAGCAAGCTCGAAGCCGGGGTCGTGATGCCCAAGCTGAGCACCTTCCCGATCACCGAGATGCTGGCCACGCTGGTGTCGGTGCATGCCCCGGAAGCCCGCCTGAAAGGGCTGCGCCTGCGCTGCGTGCCGTCGCGCCTGTCAGTGCGCAGCGACGCCGTGTTGTTCCGACGCATGCTGGGCAATCTGATCGCCAACGCGATCCGCTACTCCGAACGGGGTGGCGTGCTGATCGGCTGCCGGCGCCGCCAGGGCAAGACCTGGGTCGAGGTCTGGGACAGCGGCATTGGCATCGCCGAGCACCAGACGCAAGAAATCTTCGAAGAATTCAGGCAACTGGGCGACACCGCCCGCAACCGTGGCAGCGGGCTGGGGCTGGCCATCGTCGCCAAGACCGCCGCGCTGCTGGGCCTGGAAATTACCGTGCGCTCTTGGCCGGGACGGGGTTCGGTGTTCGCCATCGAGCTGCCCGTGCCCACGGCACCACCGATCGAACCGGAGACGCCGATGCTTGAGCAACGCGCCTGGACCTGCCGAGCCCTGTGCATCGCGCTGGTGGAAGACAACCTGATCGTGCGCCAGGCGCTCGCCTACGCCTTGCAAGACATCGGCCATCAGGTGCTCGCGGCCGCTTCGGGCGCCGAGCTGCAGGCCCAACTCGACGGCCTCAAGCCCGATGTGATCATCACCGACTATCGGCTGGCGGCCGGGGAAACCGGTTTTGACGTCATCGCCGCCGTGCGCGCCGCGTTGGGCGACGATCTGCCGGCGATTCTCATCACCGGCGACACCGACCCGGATCTGATGCGCAGCATGGTTGATCGCGGCATCATCGTGCTGCACAAACCCGTTCAAATTGAAACTCTAGAGGCCTGCCTGGCAGGGTTCTGACCATGAAATTCACTGGTACCGATACCTACGTTGCAACTCAGGATCTCAAGCTCGCCGTCAACGCCGCGCTGGTGCTCAAGCGGCCGCTGCTGGTCAAGGGCGAACCCGGCACCGGCAAGACCATGCTGGCCGAGGAAGTGGCCACGGCCTTGGGCATGCCGCTGCTGCAGTGGCACATCAAGAGCACCACCAAGGCGCAGCAGGGCCTGTACGAATACGACGCCGTGAGCCGGCTGCGCGACAGCCAGCTGTCGGATGCCGAGAGCGCCCACAAGGTACGCGACATCCGCAACTACATCGTGCAGGGCGTGCTGTGGCAGGCGTTTGAATCGGACCAGCCGGTGGCGCTCTTGATCGACGAGATCGACAAGGCCGACATCGAATTTCCGAACGATCTGCTGCGCGAGATCGACCGGATGGAGTTTTATGTTTACGAAACCCGCCAGATGGTGCGCGCCAAGCACCGCCCGCTGGTGGTGATCACCTCGAACAACGAAAAGGAATTGCCGGACGCCTTTCTGCGTCGCTGCTTTTTCCATTACATCAAGTTTCCCGACCCGGAGACGATGCAGCAGATCGTCAATGTGCATTTCCCGAATCTCAAGAAAGAGCTGCTCGGCGCGGCGCTGAAGAGTTTCTACGACGTGCGCAATCTGCCGGGCCTGAAAAAGAAACCCAGCACCTCGGAGCTGCTCGATTGGCTGAAACTGCTGGTCGCGGAAGATATTCCGGTCGAAGTCCTGCAAAGCCCGGATCAGAAAGTGGTGCTGCCGCCGCTGGTCGGCGCGCTGCTGAAAAACGAGCAGGACCTGACGCTGTTCGAGAAACTCGTCTTCATGCAGAGCCGCAATCGCTGAAAGGCGCGCCATGCTGAATGTTCAACCCGTGACGCTGGAGCGCGCACCGGTGCGGCTGGAACCGCTCGGCCTGCAGCATGAAGCCGGCCTGCAAGCGGCTGCGGCCGATGGCGAGCTGTGGAAGCTGCGCATCACCTCGGTGCCGGAGCCGGACCAGACCCGTGCCTACATCGACACCGCACTGGCCGGTCAGGCGGCCGGGCACCGGCTGGCGTTTGCGGTGATCGAGTCCGACAGCGGCCGGGTACTGGGCAGCACGAGTTATCACGACATCGTGCCGGCCATTGACCGACTCGAAATCGGCTGGACCTGGTATGCCAAGAGCGTGCAGCGCAGCGCGGTCAACACCACCGCCAAGCTGCTGCTGCTCACGCATGCCTTCGAGACGCTCGGCGTGCAGCTGGTCGGCTGGCGCACCGACAACTACAACTTTGCCAGCCAGCGCGCCATCGAACGGCTCGGCGCCAGGAAAGACGGCGTGCTGCGCCACCACGCCGTGCGCCGCGACGGCACGGTGCGCGACACGGTGATGTACAGCCTGGCCGCTGGCGAATGGCCCGAGGTGTGCGCCCATCTGCAGTGGCAGCTGGAGCGGCCACGCTGAGCGCCCGAGTCCGGGCCGGCCCAGCTCACAGGGTCGTCGTGGGTTGCATGGAGTCGCTGCCGCGCGCCGCCACTTCGTCTTGCGTCACCACCTGGTCGCGGCCGTTGCGCTTGGCCAGATAAAGCGCTGCATCGGCGCGGCGCAGCACCACATCGACCTGCGGGTCGCCGGGCAACGGTGACGCCACCCCCAGGCTGGCAGTCACCGTCAGCCCATCGGCGGACTCGACCTGCGGCTGGACGCTCAGCGCATGGCGCAAGCGCTGCGCCGCGTTGACGCCTCGGCTGGTATCGACACCCGGCAGCAGCAGCAAGAACTCCTCGCCGCCCATGCGGGCAATGTGGTCGATGGTGCGCGCCTGGGCTTTCAGCGTCGTGGCCAGCGCGCGCAGCACCGCATCCCCGACCGGGTGGCCATGGTGGTCGTTGATGCGCTTGAAGTGATCGATGTCCATGCTGATCAGCGCAAACGGCTCACCCAGACGCAGATGCCGCTGCCACTCGCGCTCGAGCAAGGTCTGCATCGCGCGCCGGTTCAGCAAGCCGGTGAGCGGATCGTGCTCGGCCAGAAAAGTCAGCCGGCCGAGCAGGCGCATCACCAGCAAGAACAGAAACAGGAAGTTGAACACCGCCGCCGCGAACACCCCGACATAGATCAGCACATGGTTGACGCTGCTGGCCTGATGCACGCCGGCCACCAAGGGACTGCCCGCCAGCCCGAGCAGCAGGCGCGCCAGGTTCACCACCCCGAACGCCACCAGCGGCACCACGCCCAGCCAGGCGGTGCGGCGGCCGAACTGGTGCCGCAGCGGGCCGAACAGCTCGCCGCCCATGCGCAAGAACAGCACCGCGATGCTCGATGCCATCACCACCCCACGCGCTGGCAAGCCATCGGCCGAAGGACCGATCCAGAGCAGCGCCAGGCCGACGCCGCCCGCCAGGACCAGATGTTCGATGTCACGGCAAGGCAGCCGCAGAAAGGTGCCCGCGCCGCGCCGCAGCGCGACAAAACTCGCCAGTGTGCAGATGTTGCCCAGGACATCCGTCAGCCAGGGCGGCCCGCTCGGCCGCTGGCTGATCATGCCCAGCCCGAACATCAGCAACAGCGAATACAGACACCAATGCCCCACCGCAGGCCGCTCATCGACCAGGATGAGCCAGGCTGCGCCCCACATCGCGGTGTAGAGCAGCATCTGGAAGCCGACCAGGGTGATCGGCTGCGAGGGATCAAGCATCATGGTGGCAGCATACCGAGCGAGCTCTGGCCAGGGCTTGACCAGCACTTCAGCAACATCGTCATGGCACTCACCGGCTTGAGGCCAGAGACGTAACGACTCCCTGCCGCGACAGATTGTGCATACTGGTGAACACCCCCAAGCCAGCGCTGCCCATGCTGATCAATTTCTTCTACACCCTGCGTGCCGCCAAGCTGCGCGTCACCGTGCCTGAATACCTGACGCTGCTCGAAGCGCTGCAGGCCGGTGTGATCGAGCCGAATGTGGAGCAGTTCTATTACCTGGCGCGCAGCACGCTGGTGAAGGACGAAACCCATTACGACAAGTTCGACAAGGCCTTTTCAGCCTATTTCAAGGGCGTCGAGCTGCTGACCGATTTCACTCAGGAAGTGCCGCTCGACTGGCTGCGCAAGACCTTCGAGCTCGAACTCAGCCCGGAAGAAAAGGCCGCGATCGAGAAGATGGGCTGGGACGAGCTGATGGCCACGCTGAAAAAGCGCTTCGAGGAACAGAAGGAGCGCCATGCCGGCGGCAGCAAGTGGATCGGCACCGGCGGCACCAGCCCGTTCGGTCACGGCGGCTATAACCCGCAGGGCGTGCGCATCGGCGGCGCCAGCAAGAACCGCAGCGCCGTCAAGGTCTGGGAGCAGCGCGCCTACCAGGACTATGACGACAGCCTGGAACTCGGCACGCGCAACATCAAGGTGGCGCTGCGCCGGCTGCGCCGCTTCGCGCGCGAAGGCTCCGACCTGGAACTCGATCTCGACACCACCATCCACGCCACCGCCGCCAACGCCGGCCTGCTCGACATCAAGATGATGCCCGAGCGCCACAACAAGGTGAAAGTGCTGCTGCTGATGGATGTCGGCGGCACGATGGACGAGCACATCCACCGCGTCGAGGAGCTGTTTTCCGCCGTCAAGAGCGAGTTCAAGCACCTGGAGTTCTACTACTTCCACAACTGCGTCTACGACTTCGTCTGGAAGAACAACCGGCGCCGCTACGCCGAGAAATTCCCGACCTGGGACATCATCCGCAAATACAACAAGGATTACCGGCTGATCTTCGTCGGCGACGCGACGATGAGCCCCTACGAGATCCTGCAGGTCGGCGGCAGTGTCGAATACAACAACGAAGAGCCCGGCGCCGAATGGCTGCAACGCCTGACCCACGCCTTCCCGAAATACGCCTGGATCAACCCCGAGCCGCAAGGCGTCTGGCAATACCGCCAGAGCATCTCGATCATCGAACAGATGATGCCGCAGCGCATGTTCCCGCTCACGCTGGCCGGGCTGGAGCAGGCCATGCGGCTGCTGAGCAAATGAGATTGGGGCGCACCGAATTCGCACCCCGGCTGATGCGGCAACTGGTTTCGCTCTGCTTGATCGGCATCGCCTGCAGCGGACTGCCCGCGCTGGCGCAGACGCCTGCGGGCGCCAACGCCCCTGCGCCACCGGCTGAGCTGCCGGCGTCCAGCCCGACCGCGACCATGCCGCCCGAAGACGACAGCACCGACGCGCATTTCGTGCGCTGGTCACTGTCGATCGAAGCGCCCGAGACTCTGCTGCCGCTGCTGCAGAAGCATCTGGATCTGGCCCGTTTCGAGCGTCTGGCGCAGTCCGAGCAAATCGCCCGCAGCGAGCTGACCCGGCTGCTGGCCGCCACCCCGGCGCAGGTGCGCAGCCTGCTGGAAACCGAAGGCTATTTTTCAGCCGAATCGCAGGTTGACATCACCGCCGTGACGGGCGAGCCCAGCACCAGCAACCCGGGCAGCGTGCCTTTGATGCAAGTGCGCCTGCGCGTTCAGGCCGGCCAGCGCACCAGCGTGCGGGCGGTGCAGATCGACATCAGCGGCGCACTGCAGACCAGCGCCAGCAAGGGCGACGCAGCCGCCACCGCCCTGATCGAGCGGCTGCGCCAGCAGTGGAGCCTGCCGGTCGGCCGCCCCTATGCGCAAGCCGACTGGAGCGAAGCCAAGCTGCGCGCCCTGGCGCTGCTGCGCAACGAAGGCTACGCCAGCCCGACCTGGCAGCACACCCAGGCGCAAGTCGATGTGAGCGCGCAAGCCGCCGACTTGCAGCTCGACATCGACAGCGGCCCGCTCTACCGTTTCGGCGCGGTGCACTACCAGGGGCTCGATCACGTTGAGGTCGCGGCGCTGGAAGCCCTGCTGACCTTCGAGCCAGGTGAGCCGATGCGCGAACAGCCGCTGATCGACTACCAGGAGCGCCTGGTGCGCACCGGCCTGTTCGACACCGTGTCGGTCACGGTCGAGGCCGAGCCGGCCCAGGCCGACGCCACCGCCGTGATCGTGCGCGTCGGCGAGCGCTCGCTGCAGCAAGCCACGCTGGGTGTGGGCGTCTCGGACAGCACCGGCCCGCGCGTCACGCTGGAACACCTGCACCAGGCCATCTTCGGCTTGGGCTGGCAGGCCAAGAGCAAGTTCCAGCTCGGCCAGACGGCGCAGTTGCTCTCGGTCGATCTGACCTCGCATCCACACCCGGGGCCGTACCGCAACCTGATCGGCGCAGCACTCAGTCGCAGCCAGGCCACCGGCCTGGAGGTGAGCGGCGAGAAACTGCGCATCGGCCGCACCCAGGACACCGAACGGGTCGAGCGGCTCTATTACGTCGAGTGGCAACGCGCCCTGACCCGACCGCAGGCGGGTGGCCCGATCAGTGACGACGTCAGCTCGGGCACCCTGAACTACCAGTGGGTCTGGCGCGAACTCGACCATCCGATCCTGCCGACGCGGGGTTTCAGCACCTCGGCCGAAGTGGGCGCCGGCCACTCCTTCCACACCACCGCCGACAGCGGCTGGTTTGGCCGCGCCACCGCTCGCATCACCGGCTACTGGCCGTTCGGCCAATCGCTTTACGGCCAGGCCCGGCTGCAGCTGGGTGAAGTGTTCCCGACCAGCGTCAGCGTGCCGTACACGCTGCTGTTCCGCGCCGGTGGCGACGATTCGGTGCGCGGCTACGGCTACCAGACGCTCGGTCCGACCGACGCCAGCGGCACCGCGATCGGCGGCCGGGTGCTGGCCACCAGCAGCCTGGAAGTGGCGCGGCCGATCTCGGCCAAGCTGCCCTCGCTGTGGCTGGCCACCTTCGTCGATGCCGGCGGTGCCGCCCCGACCTGGCGCGATTACCACGCCTCGCTCGGCTACGGCGTCGGGCTGCGCTGGCGCAGTCCGGTCGGCCCGCTGCGGGTCGATCTGGCTTATGGCGCCGACGTGCACCGGGTACGCTTGCACTTCACCGTCGGCATCACGTTCTAAGCGCTTGAATCCCATGTCCCCAACCACCGAGCCGACGGCGGCCGCCGTCCGCCCGCGCCGCCCGCTGCTCTGGCTGTTCGGCCTGCTCGCCGCGAGCCTGCTGGCCAGTCTGGCGCTGCTGGTGCTGGCGCCGTTCACCGCCCCGGGCAGCCGGCTGCTGCTCGGCCTGGTGCCTGATCTGCAAGTCACTGCGGCGCAAGGAGCGCTGCTGGGCGATTTCCAGGCCGCGCAGCTGCGCTACCAGCTCAGCCCGACCCAGACGCTGCTGGTCGAGCAGTTCAGCTGGCAGGGCCTGCAGCTCGACCGCAGCGGCCTGCAGATCCGCCGGCTGACGGCCAAGCGCATCGATCTGCAGGGCCACAGCACCACCCGGCTGACCCTGCCGACCATGCTGGCGCTGCCGCTGGCGGTGCAAATCGACGCCGTGCAGGTCGATCAGCTCGAATTCGATGCGATCCGCGACCAGCCGGTGCAAGCGCTGCAGTTGGTGCTGCGGCTGGCCGCCGGGCCGCAGGCGCAGCACCATCTCGACGCCCTGCAGTTCAATTGGGACCGCCTGCAGGCGCACGGCCAACTCAGCCTGGGCGCCGCAGCCCCGCTGCCGCTCGATGCCAAGTTGCAGCTGCAGCCGCTCGCCCCGGCGGCGGCGGAGCACGGCCCCAGCGCCGCGCTGGCGCAGGATTGGCACGCCGAGCTGCAAGCCCAAGGTCCGCTGGCCGACATCAACCTGGTGGCGCAGTTGCAAGCGCGCCGCCAAAGCCTGCGAGCCAGCGCGCAGATGCACCCCGCCGCCGCGATGCCGCTGGCGCAGCTGAACGCCCACGCCGAGTCGCTCGACCTGTCGGCCTTTGCCAGTCAGTTGCCCGGCACGGCGCTGAGCGGCGACGTCAGCGCCCAGCTCAGCCCCGACACCGCGACCGACAAGTCTGCGGCCGGACAGCCGCTCAGCCTGCAGATCGATCTGCGCAACGAACGCCCGGCCCGCATCGATCAGGGCGGCATTCCGCTGCAGCGCCTGCGCCTGGCGGCCAGCAGTGATCTGCAGCATCCGCAGCAAGGCAGGGTTACCGCGCTGACGCTGGAGCTCGGCACGCCACAGCAACCGGCCGGCCAGTTGCAAGGCACCGGCCGCTGGGAGCTGCTCGGCAGCGGGGCCGAGCGCCACCTCGATCTGGCGCTGGACGCCCGCCTCAACACGCTGCAGCCGATGCGGCTCGACCAGCGCGCCCCGACGCTGGTGGCAAGCGGCCCGATCGCGCTGAGCCTGCTGCAACCCTGGCCCAGCGCCACCGCAGGCAACCCGGCGACAGCACCGCAGCCGCTGCTGACGCTGCGCACCGAGCTGGCCGGCCGCGCACTCGGCGTCGATCTGCCAGCCGTGCAACTGCGCCTGCAAGCCGCGCTCAGCCCGAACAAGTTGCGGCTCGAAACCCTGCAAGCCAGCGCGGGCGCCGCCCGACTGCAAGCCAGTGGTCAGGTCGAGCAGACCACACCGGGCGCCTGGCACCTGGCGCTCGACAGCCGCCTGAGCGCCTTCGACCCGACCCGCTGGTGGCCCGGCAGCACCGGCTCGCTCTGGCGGCGCGGCCCGCACCGGCTCGACGGCGAGTTGCACACCGATTTGCTGCTGCCCATCGAGCCGGCTCGGCCCGGCCGACCCAGCAGCGTGCTGCCCGCCAGTGCGGCCCGACTGGCCGCGCTGCAAGGCAGCGCCAAACTGACGCTGCGCCCCAGCGTGCTGGCCGGTCTGCCAGTAGCCGGTGAGCTGACGCTGAACGCGCCGCGCACCAGAAGCGGCACGCCGCCACCGGTGCAAGCGCAGCTGGCGCTGCAGCTCGGCAGCGGCGCCCAGCTGAGCCACCTCAGCCTGAGCGGCCAGCTCGACACCGCCGGCAGCAACGACCACTGGCAGCTGCAATGGCAGACGCCCGAGCTGGCCTTGCTGAACCCCTGGTGGCATCTGCTGCGCCCCGGTCAGGCGCAAGCGCTGAGCGGCGACAGTCAGGGCGAGCTCAGCCTGAGCGGGCGCTGGCCGCAACTGCACAGCCAGGGCGAGCTCGGCAGCAGCCACTTGCAGCTGCACAGCGCCAGTGACGCCACCGCCACCAGCGCTCTGAGCCTGCACGGCCTGACGCTGCAGTGGCAAGCCGGCAGCACCGCCGACGCTGCGTTGACGCTGCACGCCCACCTCGATCAGGCCAGCCGTGGCACCAATCAGTTCAGCGAGCTCGACCTGCAAGCCCAGGGCAGCAACCGCGCCCATCAGCTGCAGCTGCATGCGCTGCTGCACCCGAAGCCGGCCGACCCGGCGGCCAATCCGGGCCAGAGCAGCCCCAGCCTGCACCTGCTGGCTCAGGCCAAGGCCGAAGGCGGCTGGCTGCAAGAGCCGGCCGCCGATCTGCTCGGCTGGCAGGGCCAGCTGAACGAATTGCTGCTGCGTGACGCGCCCAGTGACGCATCCACCTCGGCCGCCAGCCAGCCCGCGCCGCGCACCTGGCTGCACGCCAGCCCGACCTCGCTGCGGCTGACGCGCACGCCGCAGGCGCTGCAGCTCACGCTCGGCACCAGTCAGCTGCAACTGCTCGACACCCGCTTCAGCTTGCAGGAGTTCGACTGGCGCCACGACAGCCTGCCCGGCCCGATCGACGACGACACCCTGACGCTGCGGGCCCGGCTGGAGCCACTGACGGTGGCACCGCTGCTGGCCCGGGCGCAACCCGGTTTCGGCTGGCGGGGTGATCTGCAGTTGGGCGGCCAGGTGACGCTGCACGCCAACGGCGGCCAGGTGCGCGCCGATCTGGAGCTGCACCGCAACAGCGGCGATCTGGTGGTGGTCGATGCCGACAACCCGAGCACCGGTCTGCAGCGGCTCGGGCTGGCCCAACTGCGGCTGGCACTGAACGTCGAGCAAGGCCGCTGGCGGCTCACCGAACAGGTCGCCGGCCAGAACCTGGGCTCGCTCGACGGCGAGCAGACCGCACAGACCAGCGCCGATGCGCTCTGGCCGCACCCTGACGCACCGGTAAGCGGCCAGATCGACCTGCGCATCGCCCAGCTCGGCCAGTGGGGCCGCTGGCTGCCGGCCGGCTGGCGTCTGTCGGGGCAACTGGGCACCCAGGCCCGCGTGGCCGGACGCTTCGGCGCACCGCAACTCAGCGGCGAGCTGCGCGGCCAGCAGATCGGCGTGCGCAACCTGCTGCAGGGCGTCGATTGGACCGATGCCAAGCTGCTGGTCGCGCTGAGCGGCGAGACCGCTCGCTTGCAAGAATTCAGCGTCCGCGCCGGGGCCGGCACCTTGAACGCCAGCGGCACGCTGACGCTGGGCGCAGCGCCGCGCGCCGATCTGAGCCTGCACGCCGATCACTTTGCCGCCCTGCAGCGGGTTGACCGCCGCATCGTGCTGAGCGGTGACACGCAGCTGATGCTGGACGCCCAGACCACCCGGCTGAGCGGCCAGCTGCGCGCCGACGAAGGTCGCATCGACATCAGCCAGGGCGATGAGCCGGGCCTGGCGGACGACGTCGACGTGCAACGCGAAGCACCCGCCGCCGACCGCAACAGCGCCAGCAGCGCCCCTGTGCGCAGCAAGCCACGCAGCAATGTGATCGACCTGCGCGCCGATCTGGGCAACGCCTTCGTGCTGCGCGGCCGGGGCATCACGACCCACCTCACCGGTGAGCTGCGGCTGAGCAATCCGGCCGGCAAGCTGGCGGTCCAGGGCGACATCCGCACCGACGACGGCAACTACGCCGCCTACGGCCAGAAGCTCGACATCGACCGCGGCGTGATCAGCTTTGTCGGCCCGGCCGATAACCCGAACCTCGACATCGTCGCGACCCGACCCGACGTGGACGATGTGCATGTCGGCGTGGCCATTGCCGGCACCGCGCAGAGCCCGCGCATCCGCCTGTTCAGCGATCCGGAAATGAGCAGCACCGACAAGCTCTCCTGGCTGATGCTCGGGCGCGCCTCCGATGGCCTGGGCCGCACCGATCTGGCGCTGCTGCAGCGCACCGCCTACGCGCTGCTGCTCGGTGAAAGCGACAGCCCGTCACTGGTGCAGCGCATCGGCCTGGATGAGTTGTCGGTGCATCAGACCGATGGTGAAGTGCGTGAAACCGTCGTCACGCTCGGCAAGCAGCTCTCGCGGCGCTGGTATGTGGGCTACGAACGGGGCCTGAACGCGGCCAGCGGCACCTGGCAGCTGATCTACCGCGCCGCACAGCGCTTCACGCTGCGGGCCCAGTCGTCCGTCAGCGACCGCGCGCTCGACCTGATCTGGACCTGGAAATGGAACCCCAACCCAGCCGCGCCCGCCAGCACACCGTCGGCCAGCTCAGCCGCTTCGGCAAATTCGCGCTAGAAGCCGCCGCCAGCCCACCCAGGCGGGCCGATAACCCGCCTACAATCCGGCCCGGGCCGGTGCAATGGCGCAAGCCAGCTACCTCGACTCCCCGGGCGGCTGCATCGGTCCACCCTCGGCTCCCAGGCCGAGCCAGCTCGACCGCCCCGCCGTAGTTCAATGGATAGAACGGGCGCCTCCTAAGCGCCAGATGTGGGTTCGATTCCCGCCGGGGGGGCCACGTCAGCCTGGCGCTGAAGTGCACAGAATTTGTAACGACCCGCCGATTTGCAACACGCGGATCTTGCAGATTGGCCTGATCCGCTCCAAGCTCGCGGCCTGATTGATCAGGGACACACCCATGAGCACGCCCGAATATCCGGTGCCCGAGCCGATCGCTGCCCATCCGGCCTGGTTCCGGCTGGAAGATCAGCTCGCTTATTACGAATCGAAGGCGGGCCGCTACCAGCGCGTCTACAAGCGCATCAAGCTTGCTCTGATCGGCCTGTCGGCCAGCATTCCGGTGCTGGCGTTTGTGCCGCTGCCGCAGCTCTGGGGCCAGTTTCTGGTGGCGGGGTCCGGCGCGCTGCTGGCCTGCCTGGAAGGTGTGCTGCTGCTCAACCAGTATCCCGACCTGTGGGTCAAGTACCGTGGCACCGCCGAAAGCCTCAAGCGCGAGCGCTGGTCGCTGCTGTCGCGCGCTGGCGAGTATCGCGATCTGGACGATGCCACCGCGCTGCGCCTGCTGGCCGAACGGATCGAGACGTTGCTCGACGTTGAACACAGCGCCTGGACCGAGGAGCAAAAACAAGCCCTCTCGCAGCTGTCCAACACGCAGAACTGGCTGCAAACCCGCCGCGAGGAAGTGCAAGCCAATCTGGCCGGCGCCGCCATCACGGCCCCGCTGGCGGCTACCGACAGCCGCCCAAGCGCGGCAGTCGAACCGGCACAGCCATGACCGATCACGTGGTGCCGTTCCTTGCCGATGACGGCATGCCGCTCAACCTGGTGCATGTGCGTGGCCGACAAACACCTCACAAGGGGCCGGTGCTGCTGGTGCATGGCGCCGGCGTGCGCGCCAACATCTTCCGGCCGCCGCTCCAGACCACCTTTGTCGATGCCTTGATCCAGGCCGGCTGGGACGTCTGGCTGGAGAACTGGCGCGCCAGCATCGACCTGCCGCCCAACCGCTGGACGCTGGAACAGGCGGCCCTCCACGACCACCCGGCTGCGGTGCGCAAGGTGCTGGCCGAGACCGGCGCCCAGACGCTGAAGGCGGTGATCCACTGTCAGGGCTCGACCAGCTTCACGATGGCGGCGGTGGCGGGCCTGTTGCCGCAAGTCAGCACGATCGTCTCGAACGCGGTGTCGCTGCATCCGATCGTCAAACCGTCAGCGCACCTCAAGTCGCGTTTCGCGGTGCCGCTGGTGGCGGCGCTGACGCCCTATCTCGACCCGCAGTGGGGTGACGATGCCAACGGCCTGGTGCCCAAGCTGCTGCAAGGGCTGGTGAAGCTGACGCACCACGAGTGCGACAACAACGTCTGCCGCTTCGCCAGCTTCACCTACGGCACGGGTTTTCCGGTGCTGTGGCGGCACGAGAACCTCGACGCCGCCACCCACGACTGGATCCGGCGCGAGTTCGGCCCGGTGCCGCTGAGCTTCTTCCAGCAGATGGGCCGCTGCCTGAACGCCGGCCATCTGGTGGCCGCGCACGACTCGCCGCTGCCCGGGCTGCCGGCCGACTACACCGCCCAGCCACCACGCACCGAGGCGCGGTTTGCCTTCATCGCCGGCGAGCTGAACGACTGCTTTGCCTGGCAGAGCCAGCAAGCCAGCTTCGACTGGTTTGCACGCCATCGGCCCGACTTTCACAGCCTGCAGGTGCTGCCGAACTACGGCCACTTGGACGTTTTCCTCGGCAAACAGGCACTGCGCGACACCTTCCCGGTGTTGTTGGCCGAGCTGGAACGCTGATGATGAACGCCTGCGCTGCAACGGTCTGTACCTTCTGATCATCCGACTGCAAGGAATCCCTGATGGCCACCAGCCAGCCTCCCTCGACCACCGCCACGGCGGCCACTCCCAGCGGCGTCACTTTCCGTGAAACCATGGCCGGCCCGTTCACGCTGGGGGCCACCGACCCGGCGATCGGCGCGAGCAGCGGCACCGCGCTGGCCATGCATGCGGTGGTGCAGATCGACGACATCGCCCGTTTCGTGGCAGATCCCGAGCACAAGGCCGGCTTGAGCGGCACGCTCGACTACCCGCCACTGGGCACCGGACTGGTCGCCCGCAAAGGCGTGTTCGGCTTGTTCTCGCCGAGCGGTGACCCGGCCCTGACCTACATGGTCTACGAGCTGGCGTTTGAACACGCCGGCCAGCCCTACTACCTGGCCGGCAAGAAACATGTGCAGCTCGGTGCACCCTGGAAGCTCTGGGGCGAGACCACCACGCTCTACACCACCTTGCATCGCGGAGCGGATGCGAGCGGCCCGGTGGTCGGCGCGGGCGTGCTGAGCCTGGGCGTCGGCGCCCTGGTCAGCTTGATGACCACCGTGCGCGGCTCCGGCAGCAGCAGCTGGCAAAAGCTCGGCGCCATCGGACAGTTCTTTCGCTATTTCACGATTGAGCTGGTGCGCACCTATGTGCTGCGCCGGCCGCGCTGAACCTGCCTCCGAATCTGCCGCAAGGACACCCACCACATGGCACATCCATCCAACGCAGCCGCTGCCGACACCCGCATCGAGCTGGTCACCCAGGAAGCGGCGGTCAACTGGCTCTCGCCGAGCCAGTTGCTGCAGACCGGCCTGCGCGCCAGCATCGCCGGCGCGGTGGGCGGCTTCACCGACGCCCGGTTGATGCAAGTCGCGCTGGAGCCCAACCATGGCGACAGCGCTGACGACACGCCGACCTGGACCGCCCCGGCCACTGACACGCTCTGGATCGACTACCTGGCTGACACCGGTGACGGCTGGGACAGCACCTACAGCGTGGCCTGGAGCATCGCGCAACCGCAGCTCGACGTACCCGGCGTCGGGCCGTTGCCGCGTGCCGACGTGCTGATGCTGGGTGGCGATCAGGTCTACCCGACTCCCGCCGACTCGGCCTACCGAACCCGCTTCCTGGATCCGTTCCGCAGCGCGCTACCGGCCAGCATTCCGCCCCACAACGATCCGGCCATCGACCCCAAGCTGTTCGCCATTCCCGGCAACCACGACTGGTACGACGGCTTGCGCGGCTTCATCCAGACCTTCTGCTCCGGCCAGTGGATCGGCCGCTGGCAGACCGCGCAGCAGCGCAGCTACGTGGCCCTCAAGCTGCCGCACGGCTGGTGGCTGTGGGGGCTGGACCTGCAGCTCGAATCGCAGATGGACACGCCGCAGCATGCCTATTTCCAGGCCATCGCGGCCCAGCTGCAGCCCGGCGACCGGATCGTGCTGTGCGCGCCCGAGCCGTCCTGGGTCGATGACAACGTGCAACTGCGCCCCAGTGACCTCCCGCCGCTTGACAGCCTGGAGCGCCTGCAGCCGCGTTTTCAGAGCCTGCGCCAGATCGAGTCGCTCATCGACCACAGCGGCGCCCGCCTGGCCGCCGTGCTGGCAGGTGATCTGCACCACTACGCCCGTTACCAGCCACGGCTGACAGCACCGCACGGCGCCAACGCGACCCAACCGGCCGCACCGCAACGCATCACCTGCGGTGGCGGTGGCGCCTTTTTGCTCGGCACCCACGATCTGCCCACCGAGCTGCGCTTTCGCGGTGGCGCCGGAGTGGAAAACCACCACCTGGCCGCCAGCTTTCCGTCCGAGCCCGATTCGCTGCGGCTGCGCAATCGCGCCTGGCAACTGCCGCTGCACAACCCCGTGTTCGGCCTGCTGCTCGGCAGCATCTACCTGGTGTTGTGGTGGCTGCTGCAGAGTGCCAGCGTGGTGCCTGACCTCACGGGTGGCGCGCAAAGCAGCCTGATGGTCTGGCTGGCGCAAGTGCCACTCAGCTGGGCCGGCGCCAGTCACGCACGCACCGAGGCCATCCAACTGCTGCTGCACAGCCCGGTCGCAGCGCTTTATGCGCTGCTGGTGATCGGGGGCGCGGCGCTGTTCACCAGCAGCAGCACCGGCAATCCACGCACCGCCCGTTGGGGTGCGCTGGCCGGTGCGCTGCACGGCTTCGTGCAGATCAAGTTGGCGATCTGGCTGCTGTGGGCAGCGTCTTACCTGAACTTGGCCATCCTGGCGCCGCGCCTGGGGCTCGACGCGCCCACTCTGGCCGCCAGCCCCTGGCACGCCTTGCTGGTGGCCGCTGAAGCGCTGCTGGCGGGTGGCTTGGCAGGCGGGCTGCTGTTCGGCGCCTGGCTGATCATGACCAACGAAGCCTTCACCTGGCATGAGCAAGAGGTGTTCTCGTCACAGTCGATTGCCGACTACCGCAGCTTTTTGCGCATGCGCATCGACCCGACCGGGCTGACGATCTATCCGCTCGGCATTCGGCGCGCCTGCCGGCGCTGGCAGGTCGGTGCCGGGGTCGAGGTACTCAAACAGGCTGGCCGCACCTGGCGTCTGCGCGTGCGCCGTGGCGCAGGCGCCCGCTTCGAACCGGTCGAGCCCTTGCAGGTCGAGCTGATCGAAACCCCGATCGTCATTCGCTAAAACCCACGCACCGACTTGCGAAAGCCCCGTCATGAGCAAACCTGAATTTGACGCCGTCATCATCGGCAGCGGTTTTGGCGGCGCGGTCAGCGCCTGCCGCCTGGCCCAGGCCGGCCAGAAAGTGCTGGTGCTGGAACGTGGCCGGCGCTGGACGCCGGAAAATTTTCCGCGCGAGCCAGGTGACGCCTGGCTCTGGAACCAGGACCACCCGGAGCTGATGAGCGGCTGGGCCGATCTGCGCACCTTCTCGGACATGTGGGTGGCGGCCGGCGCCGGGGTCGGCGGCGGCTCGCTGATCTACGCCAGCGTTTCGGTCGAGGCCAAACCCGAAGTCTTCGAGCAGGGCTGGCCGGCCGGCCTCAATTACGAGGTGCTCAAGCCGTATTACGAGCGGGTTGCCGGCATACTCGACGTGCAACTGCTGCCTGATAACCAGCTCAATCCACGCTATCACCTCATGAAAGAAGCCGCCGAGGCCTGCGGCTGGGGCGAGCGCTTTCACAAGGTGCCGCTGGCGGTCAAGTTCAATCAGAATTACGACGCCAGCGCACCCGACCCGCGCGCTGATCACCACAGCGTGTGGACCATCAACCCGCACGGCCGCCAGCAAGGTACCTGCGTGCACTGCGGCAACTGCGACATCGGCTGCCAGGTACACGCCAAGAATACCCTCGACCTGAATTATCTGGCCGAAGCTGAAAACCACGGCGCCGAGATCCGGCCGCTGCATCTGGTCAACGCCCTGGCACCACTCGGTGGCGACGGCCAAAGCGGCTGGAAAATCAGCTTTGACCGTATCGCTGAAGGTACTCGCATACCTGGCAGCGTCACGGCGCAGCGGGTCATCATTGCCGCTGGCTCGATCGGCAGCACCGAATTGCTGCTCAAAAGCCGCGACCAGTTCAAGACCTTGCCCAGGTTATCGGCGCGCCTCGGCCACGGCTGGGCCTTCAATGGCGATTTTGTCACCCCGACTTTTTACAAGGGCCGCAAGATATCGCCCAGCCATGGCCCGACCATTTCCAGCGCGATCGACTTGCTTGATCGCAGTGTCGATAACCAGGCACTGTTCATCGAAGACGGCGGCATGCCTAATCTGGCCGGTGAATTCATCCGGCGCCGGGTCCAGCAACCCGGCTGGGGCAAACTACGCAAGTTCTGGAAAGAATTCGGCCAAGCCATTGATGCCGACGATCCGCTCGAAGGCATGATGCCCTGGTTCGGCCAAGCGGTGGACGCCGCCGATGGCCAGCTCTACCTCGGCCGGCCCTGGTATGCGCCGTGGCGGCGCACCCTGAAAATGGATTGGCGCTACCAGAAGAGCGAAGCGGTGGTTGAAGCCATGGTGAAGGTGCACAAGCAACTCAGCACCGCCACCGGTGGCCAGGCCTTCATTCCGCCGACCTGGACTTATCTGCGCAACCTGATCACCCCGCATCCGCTCGGCGGCTGCAATATGGGTGACACGGTCGCTGACGGCGTGGTCAACCAGCACGGCGAGGTTTTCGGCTACCAGCATTTGTATGTGATGGATGGTGCGACGCTACCGCGCGCCATCGGCCTGAACCCGTCACGCACCATCGCCGCGCTGGCCGAGCGCGGCATGGAGCATCTGTTGCAGCGGGTTTGACACTGGGCGGGTACTGATCCAAGCCCCTCATTTCGGTAGATTGCCGGGTTTGTAAGGCGCTGCGGCGGTGCCCGGCTCATGAATCACACCCGGCGAATCCATCCGCAAGCCAATGGCCGGGTGGATCTGAATCCCGGTGGCTTTGACAAAGGCTCGGCTCGATGTTTTTTCGACCAGATTGAACGGCGGGCAATGCCAGGGTCGATGGGCGGTGCCATGCGGATTGGGAGCGAACAGCGGATCTGCGTCGGGCCGGAAGGCCACCCCGACCGTCTGCAACTGCTTGATCATCCAATCCAAGGCGATATCAGACAAACCACTTTCACCGTTCTTGGCGGTATAGCCGCCTCCCACATCGGCATGGGCGCCCGGGAACAGCATTTCGGTCACATTATTGGCTTGATCCCAGAGTGTCGGCGTGAAATCTTCGCGCTGCTCATCCAGCGCCACCGCATGGAAACCACGTTCAATCTTGGCGCTCAATTTGTTATTGGCAAATCTGAAGGTATCCGCCCTGGCATCATCGATGTAGAGCGGCACGCCCAACGCACCAACGGTATCCCAGACACCCACTGCCTTGATTTTTTCAACCGGCACAAAATCATGATCCGTCAATTTATTACTTGACACAAAGGCGGGCAGATCTGCCATGGCTTCGATCAGTCTGTCAAAAAATCCTGCTGACTTGCCCGATGCGGCCCGATACCGATACCACGCTTGTGCGCCAGCACGATAGGCGGCCTCCGGATCAGTCGTCAGTTTCTTTGCCAGCACACCTTGCGAAACAATCAACCCAGCCAACGCCCGGGCGGTGTAGGCGCCACGACTGAAACCCGTGATGACGATATCATCACCAGGCTCATAGTTGCGCGATATGAAAGTATAACCACGCACAATGCGCTTGATGGTGCCGCTACCAAAGGCACCGCCCAAGATCTTATTGATGATGTTTTTCGTGTCACCCACACCATGAATATATTTGCCAATCTGCAACAAACCGGCCGGCCCCAGCAGTTCTTTTTCTTGTTCATCAGCTTGCAGACTCGAATTTTCAGCCAGCGCGCCCGCGAGATGCCGAAATAATTTGTAGACATTGGTTGGATCGGGTTGCCGGTCACCATCGTCATCGTGATCCGGACCGTTCCATGTTCCGTCCGCACAGAAAATAATCACTTTTGACATGATGACCCTCCTGTATCGCCACGATATCTGTCATGCATGACATGCCCACGATCCATCCGACTTGGTCTGAGTGGGTCGAGGGCACTGGTTGACCATTAGAAATTCGACAGCTCATTGAGGCGAATCACCTGACTCAGCAGTGCAAGTTCGTGCGCAAAGGCGTCGTCATCCGAGCGCGCGACCAACTGGTCCGGCTTGGTGTAGCCATTGGCGGCCAGGAAACGCGCCGCTTCGTCGGCCACGGCGTTGCGCAAAGCCACATGGCGCTGCAGGGTTTCAATCTGCTTGTCGAGCCAGTTCGAGCCGGACTCGGCGTCAGCCATGGCGAGCGGAGTCGGGTCTTGCAGGCCGATTGCCTTGTTCAGCAGCGCCAGCTCATGCTTGAACGCGTCGTCATCGGCACGCGCCACCAACTGCTCCGGCACGCGGTAGCCATTGGTCAGCTGAAAACGTTCCACGGCGGCGGCCACGGCATTGCGCATCCCCACCTGCTGCTGCAGGGTCTGCATCTGCTTGTTGAGCCAGTCCGAACCGGAATCGGCCAAGGCGAGCGGTGTGCTGAGAACCGCTACGGTCACGATGACCAGAGCTGCTGTCTTGGACTTCATGAAAATCTCCTGATAACGGGTTGTCAAGCACGAAGCAGCCTCAGTATTGGAAGCTTGTGGTCGGCAAGTCCCGAAATCAGCCGATGTGCCGCCGAAGCTTTCCGAAAACTCCTGAAAACCATTCACGAAAAGGTGTCATCGGGTCGTGGCGCTGAATCAGCTATACCTGCCACAGCGGCGCAAAAGCACATCACAAGCGACCGCCAGGAGGTCGCCGATGAACAACCCTGAGGTGGAGATTCTGGAGTTGCCCAGGTTCCGTCTGGATCTGCTGCAATCGACCCTGACCGACGCCGCCGGCCGGACAGTGCCGCTGCGGCCCCAGTCGGCGGCCGTGCTGCAATTGCTTGGCCGGCATGCCAACCAGGTGGTCAGCAAGGAAACGCTGATGCACGAGATCTGGGGCGCCACCGTGGTGACCGACGACAGCCTGGTGCAGTGCATCAAGGAAATCCGGCGCGCGCTGGGCGACAGTGCGCATCACATCATCCAGACCTTGCCCAAGCACGGCTACAAGCTGGTGGTCCCGGCCCGGCCGGCGGCGCCATCGGTGCAGCCACTGAACCTGAGCGATGCCACCGCACTCGGCACGGACGAACCCCGCCCGGAGCGGCGCCGTTCGGAGCGCCGCCGTTCGACACTGCGCCCCGGCATGGGCCTGCTGGGGCTGGCCTTCGGGCTGCTGCTGGCCTTGCTCGCGACCGGTTTCCTGCTCGGTCACTGAGGCGCTGGCGGCTCAGCCCTTGCGGATCGGCTCGAACGGCACCGCCACGCCGGTGCTGGTCACCTTGAGCACACCCGGCGCATAACCCAGCGTATCGGCCAGCCGGGCGATGTTCTCCGGCATCTTGTAGACGCTCATATTCTCGATCAGGGTTTCGGCGAGCAGATTTGAAATCGCCAGCAAACGGCCACTAATCATCTCCGGCACGCCGGGAATACTCAGCTTGTCGACTTGCACCCGGGCCATGCGGATGGTGTGATCGCCGGCTTCGTAGCGCACTCCGCTGGCAAAACCAAGCGCGCCCTTGAATACTTTCTTGGTCAGCAAGGTTTCGCCAACCGAGATTTCAAATTCGACTTTCAGCTGATTGTCTTGCGGCACCAATTGCAGTTTCGGCAGCGCCAGCGAGACATCAAAAAACTGCAGCAAGCGGCGCTCGACCGGAAACTGCCCGGCCAGCGCGGCGAGCAGCATGTCATGGCTCAATTCGAGGTTGCTGAGCCCGGCGGGCATGTTGGCGCAGCCGCCCAGGCTGAGCAGAGCGCCACCGCCAAGCAGCGCGGCCAGACCGGCGCCGGCACGGCACAGCAGCGCGCGTCTGGCGGCCTGCGGCCGTGGTTGACAATCAGCGCCGGCCGAAGGGCTGTGCGAGGCCGTATCGACGGTGTCCAAGGTGACAAGCGCGGTGTGATGCATCGGTGTTTCTCCTGCTGAATGATCGGTTTGACGGTGTGACCACCCAGCGGCCCACCCATGGCTCGGCATCATGCCAAGGCCGTGGCGCGCGCAGACCGCCGGCCTCGACCGGTGTGTGAGCGACTGTGTCCGGCCAAGCCGCCAGTCTTGCCGCTTGACCAGAGCTCAGCTCGGTGGCTACATTACTGACCAGTTAGTCATTTACCATGTCCACCTCAGTACCCAGCGGCCCGACCGCCCCTTTGTCCCACCAGCGCCGCAAGGCCGAGCGCCCGCAGGAGCTGCTCGCGGCAGCGCTGTCGCTGTTCGTCGAAAAAGGCTTTGCCGCTACCCGCGCCGAAGAGGTCGCGCAGCGCGCCGGCGTCTCGAAAGGCACGCTCTACCTGTACTACCCGAGCAAGGAAGAGCTGCTCAAGGCCGTGATCCGGCAGTACCTGTCGAGCGAGATTGCCGATGGTGCAGCGGTGGCGCAAAGCTTCACCGGCAGCTCCGCCGATGGTCTGCGGCTGGTGCTGTCGCAGTGGTGGGAGCGCGTGCTGGCGAGCCCGGCCTCGGGCGTCTTCAAGCTGATCATCACCGAGGTGCGCAACTTCCCCGAGATCGCCGAGTTCTATCACCGCGAGGTGGTGCAGCCGGGCGAACAAGTGATCGGCCAACTGCTGCAGCGCGGCATCGACGCCGGCGAGTTTCGGCCGATCAACGTGGCGGCCGCCGTGCATTCGATCGTGCTGCCGATGGTGATGCTGTGCCTGCACAAGCACTCGCTCGGCATGTGCCAGCCGGTGCCAACGCTGGCCCAGCCGCACGAGTTCATCCAGCAGCACTTCGATTTGCTGCTCTCGGGCCTGCAGTCACGGCCCGCCTCCTGACCTGGATCTGTCCCGCATGAATCGCCCTGCCCGTCTCGGCTTGTTCGTTGTTGTCCTGCTGCTGCTCGGCGCGGGAGCCGGCCGTCTGATTGCCGCTCGCAGCGCCAGCGATGCGTCGTCCGGAGCGCTCGCCACCGCAGCGGCCGCCAGTGCCCCGACCGTTGCCGCCTTGCAGTTGGCAGCCGACGACCTGCTCAGCGCACGCCAGCAGGCGCTGACCCGCAGCGTCGCCGTCTCGGGCAGCGTGCGCGCCGTCAACACCGCGCTGGTCAAGGCCAAGGTGGCCGGCGAGCTGCTCACGCTCGACCCGCGTGAAGGCGACACGGTGCGCGCCGGCCAGGTGCTGGGCCGCATCGACACGCTCGAAGCCGATCTGCGCCTGCGCCAGGCCGAGCAGAACGCCGAAAGTGCACGCGCCCAGGCCGACATCGCCAAGCGCCAGCTCGACAACAACCAGGCACTGGTGGCGCAGGGTTTCATCTCGCCGACCTCGCTCGACACGGCGGCGGCCACCGAGCGTGGCGCACGCGCCAGCCTGCAGGCCGCGCTGACGGCGGTCGAGCTGGCGCGCAAGTCACGCGCCGACGCCGAGCTGCGTGCGCCGATCAGCGGCCAGATCTCGCAGCGCCTGGCGCAGCCGGGCGAGCGGGTGCCGATCGACACCAAGATCCTGGAGATCGTCGATCTGTCCAAGCTGGAGCTGGAAGCCGCCGTGCCGCCCGACGAGGCCGGCGCAGTGCGAGTCGGCGCGCTGGCCCGGCTGACGGTCGAAGGCCTGGCCGAGCCGGTCAGCGCCAAGGTGACGCGCATCAGCCCGAGCACCCAGGCCGGCACCCGCGCGGTGCTGGTCTATCTGGCGCTGCAGCCGGCACAGGGTTTGCGCGCCGGGCTGTTCGCACGCGGCGCCATCGAGCTGGAGCGGCGCGAGGCGCTCGCGCTGCCGATTTCAGCCGTGCGCATCGACGAGTCCAAGCCTTATGTGATCGTGCTGGCGCCGGCCGCCGACACGCCACACCTGTTGCACCGCGCCGTCGAGCTCGGCACACGCGGCCAGGACAGCGCCGGCAACGATCTGGCCGAGATCCGCGCCGGCCTGCGTGACGGCGAGCAGGTGCTGCGCGGCAGCGTCGGCACGGTGCGCGACGGCACGCCGGCCCGGCTGGCGGCGCTCAACGCCGCCGCCAAACCCTGACGCGCCGGAGCCAGACTCTCATGTGGTTCACACGCGTTTCGATCGGCAACCCGGTCATGGCCACCATGGTCATGCTGGCCCTGGTGGTGCTGGGGCTGTTTTCGTATCAACGGCTCAAGGTCGATCAGTTCCCCGACATCGAATTCCCGACCGTGGTGGTCTCGATCGACTACCCCGGCGCCTCGGCCGAGATCGTCGAGACCGAGGTGACGCGCAAGGTCGAGGAATCGGTCAACTCGATCGCCGGCATCAGCCAGCTCAACTCGCGCAGCTACGCCGGCACCTCGGTGGTGATCGTGCAGTTCGACCTCTCGATGGACAGCCGCAAGGCCGCCGACGATGTGCGCGAGAAGCTCGCCGCCCTCAAACCGCTGCTGCGCGAGGAGGTCAAGGAGCCCAAGGTACAGCGCTTCGATCCGGCCAGCCGGCCGATCTGGACGCTGGCGCTGACCTCGCCGGACCACAGCCGCAACGCGGTCGAGCTTTCCACCTGGGCTGATCAGGTGCTGCGCAAACGGCTCGAAAACGTGCGTGGCGTCGGCTCGGTGGCGCTGGTCGGCGCGCTGAACCGCGAAATCAACATCTACCTCGACCCGGCGGCGCTGGAGTCGGCCGGCGTCAGCGCCGAGCAGGTCGTGGCTGCCGTGCGCAGCGAAAACCAGGATCTGCCGGCCGGCGCGCTGCGCTCCAGCGAGGCCGAAAAGGTGGTGCAGATCCAGGGCCGCATCGCGCGGCCGGAAGCGTTCGCGCAACTGGTGGTGGCGCGACACGGCACGACGCTGATCCGGCTCGGCCAGGTGGCGCGCGTGGTGGACGGCCCGCAGGAGGTCGAGTCGCTCGCGCTTTACAACGGCCAGCGCACCCTGGCGCTCGAAGTGCAGAAGTCGCAGGGCGAAAACACCATCGACGTGGTCGATGGCCTGACACGCGCCGTCGCCGAGATCGGCAAGAACGCCGAGGTGCCGGCCGGCATGCGGCTCGACGTGGTGCGTGACAGCTCGCGGCCGATCCGCGTCTCGGTCAACAACGTGCGCCACACGCTGCTGGAAGGCGCGCTGCTGACCATCGCGATCGTGTTCCTGTTCCTGAACTCGTGGCGCTCGACCGTGATCACGGGCCTCACGCTGCCGATCACGCTGATCGGCACCTTCCTGTTCATGAACATGTTCGGCTTCAGCATCAACATGGTGACGCTGATGGCGCTGAGCCTGTGCGTCGGCCTGCTGATCGACGACGCCATCGTGGTGCGCGAGAACATCGTGCGCCATGTGCAGATGGGCAAGGACGCGCACCGCGCCGCGCTCGACGGCACGCTGGAAATCGGCCTGGCGGTGCTGGCCACCACGCTCTCCATCGTCGCGGTGTTCGCGCCGATCGGCTTCATGGGCGGCATCATCGGCAAGTTCTTCCACGAGTTCGGCATCACCATCGTCGCGGCGGTGCTGATCTCGATGTTCGTCAGCTTCACGCTCGACCCGATGCTCAGCTCGATCTGGCACGACCCGGCGATCCACAGCGACGGCGCCAAGTTCGAGCCCACCACCTTCTACGACCACACGCTCGGCCGGCTCACGCACGCGGTCGATCGGTTCTCGCACGGCCTCGGCAACGTCTATCAGAGCGTGCTGCGCTGGGCCTTGCAGCACCGGCTCGCGACACTCGGCATCGCGCTGGCCACGCTGGTCGGCAGCGTGCTGCTGATCCCGCGCCTGGGCACCGAGTTCGTGCCGAAGGCCGATTTCTCCGAGACCTTCGTCTACTTCAATACCCCGGTGGGCTCCTCGCTCGAAGTGACCGAAGCCAAGGCACGCCAGGTCGAGGCCATCATCCGCGAGCGCCCGGAAGTGAAGTACACGCTGGCGACCATCAACACCGGCCAGGCGCAGGGCAAGATCTACGCGCTGATCTACATCCGGCTGGTCGATCGCAAGGACCGCGCGCTGAATCAGGACCAGCTCAGCGGCCCCTTGCGCGCGCGGCTGGCGCAGGTGCCCGGCATCACGGTGACGCACGTCGGCATGCTCGACGCAGTGGGTGGCGGCAAGCCAATCCAGATCTCGATCCAGGGCAGCGATCTGGGTGAGCTGAAACGCCAGACTGACGCCGTGCTGGCCAAGCTGCAAACCATTCCCGGCCTGGTCGATCTGGACACCAGCGCCAAGCCGGAGCAGCCCACCGTGGCGATCGACGTGCGGCGCGACGCGGCAGCCGATCTGGGCCTGTCGGTCGGCAGCATCACCACGAGCCTGCGCAATCTGGTGGCCGGCCAGACGGTCGGCAGCTGGCGCGCCAGCGACGACATCAACGTCGATGTGAAGGTGCGCCTGGCGCCGGAAGCGCGCGACAGCGCCGCCGACCTGCAGCGCCTGGGCCTGCTGGCCGGAGCGAACGCCGACGGCAGCGCGCGCATCGTGCGCCTGGCACAAGTGGCGGATGTGCGCGAGACCAGCACGCCGTTCCAGATCAACCGGCGCGACCTGGCACGCGAGGTCGAGGTCACCGCCAACGTCTACGGCCGCTCGCTCGGCGAGGTCTCCGCCGACATCCGCAAGGTGCTGGAAAGCCAGCCGTTCCCGCCCGGCGTGCGCTGGCGCTTCGGCGGCTCGACCAAGGACATGGGCGAGAGCTTCGGCTACGCAGTGTCGGCGCTGGCAATGGGCGTGATCTTCATCTACATGATCCTGGCCTCGCAGTTCCGCAGCTTCCTGCAGCCGCTGGCGCTGATGAGCTCGCTGCCGCTGACGCTGATCGGCGTGGTGGGGGCGCTGCTGGCGTTCGGCTCGACCATGAATCTGTTCTCGATCATCGGCGTTGTGATGCTGATGGGCCTGGTGACCAAGAACGCCATCCTGCTGCTCGACTTCGCGATCCGCGCCCGCCACGGCGATGTGCACACCGAAGCGGACGATCCTGGCGCGACCGGGCGCGTCCTGAGCCGCGAAGACGCCCTGCTGCTGGCCGCCAAGGTGCGGCTGCGCCCGATCCTGATGACGACGCTGGCGATGGTGTTCGGCATGCTGCCGCTGGCGCTGGCGCTCACCGAAGGCTCGGAGCAGCGCGCGCCGATGGGCCAGGCCGTCATCGGCGGTGTCATCACCTCGTCGATCCTGACGCTGGTGGTGGTGCCGGTGATTTATTGCTATCTGGACGATCTGGTGCAATGGCTCGGACGGTGGCGCGGCGACAACGCGGCAGCAAGCTTGTCGGTCGATCGCAAGGCCGCCTCCTAAAATAGAAAGCTTTGTTGCGCGTACCCGCCGCAGCGCCGTCTAGCCGGAACCGAAAAGAGGACACCATGAACGTCGAACAAGCCCGCTTCAACATGATCGAGCAGCAGATCCGCCCCTGGGACGTGCTCGACTCTGCCGTGCTGTCGCTGCTGAGCGTCATCAAGCGCGAGCAGTTCCTGCCGGCAGCCCATCGCGCGCTGGCCTTCATGGATCTGGAAGTGCCGCTCAGCGGCGGCCAGGTGATGCTGGCGCCGCGCGTTGAAGCCCGTTTGCTGCAAGACGCTGGCGTGCAGCGCACCGACAAAGTGCTCGAAATCGGCACCGGCTCCGGCTTCATGACCGCCCTGCTGGCGCACCGCGCCCAGCAAGTGGTGAGCTACGAGATCCGCCCCGAACTGGCCGCGATGGCGCGCGAGAACCTGCGTCACGCCAAGATCATGAACGCCGAAGTGCGCCAGGGCGACGGTGCCAATGGCGATGCCGCGCGCGCGCCCTGGGACGTCATCGTGCTGTCGGGTTCGGTGGCCGAAGTGCCCAAGAACCTGCTGGCGCAGCTCAAGGTCGGTGGTCGGCTGATCGCCGTGGTCGGCAACGAGCCGATGATGGTTGCCGTTCGCATCACCCGCACCGGCGAAGCAGCCTGGCAGACCACGCCGCTGTTCGACACCGTGGTGCCGCGTCTGGACGGTTTTGCCGTGCCATCCACCTTCAAGTTCTGACGCCATGCAACAGGTTCGTGTCCGCGATGTGCGTCCGCTGGTCGAAGAACTGGTGCGCGAAGGCCGGCAGCTGCTACTGCTCGACGTGCGCGAACCCTGGGAGCGTCAGATTGCCAATCTGACGCTGCCTGGCACCACCACGCTGGCGATCCCGATGCCGCAAGTGCCGAAGCGGCTGGCTGAGCTCGACCCTGATTGGGATGTGCTGGTGCTGTGCCATCACGGCATGCGCAGTCTGCAGGTTGCGTGGTTTCTGTCGCAGCAAGGATACCCATACGCGTATAACATCACCGGCGGTATTGATGCATGGTCGGCCGA
Organism: Leptothrix sp. (in: b-proteobacteria); assembly: GCA_041083665.1. Classification (GTDB taxonomy): domain Bacteria; phylum Pseudomonadota; class Gammaproteobacteria; order Burkholderiales; family Burkholderiaceae_C; genus Sphaerotilus. The sequence goes on along the minus strand of JBFPGZ010000004.1, from coordinate 299 downwards.
GGTGGATCCGCAAGTTCCGCGCTACTGATCTGCCGCTCCAGCCACCGTCATCGCGACGTGTCGAGTCAACCTGCCTGACAAGGAAACCAGTCTTCATGAACCTGCCCCTTCCCAACCAGCCCCTGCGCCTGCTGGCGCTCGCTGCCCTGGCCATCCTGAGCAGCAGCGCCGGCGCGCAAAGCCTCAAAGCACTGGTGGAGACGGCACGCGACTATGACGCGAGCTACTTGTCGGCCAAGGCGCTGGCCGAATCGGCCCAATACCGTGCCGCCCAGAGCGACGCACTGAACCTGCCCAGC
>JBFPGZ010000061.1:0-16588 GCA_041083665.1 Leptothrix sp. (in: b-proteobacteria) | reverse complement strand
CTCGGCCTCGCGGCCTGGCGCTTCGGATGGCTCCATCGCCTCACTCTCTCGCCCGCCTTCGCCTGGCGCTATCCGGGCTTCACCGCCTTGACTCCCTTGTCTATACCGGGGGCTGAATACGTACCTCTCGCAAGTGCAAGTGCGCAGATCAGCTGTCACACGAGTTCAACCCGAACGGCAGCCCCGACGGCCTGACCTTAGTCACCACCATTGCCCCCGTGCTTGGAAAAGCTGGGGGCATTTTTCAATTTGGACTCTTGTTTTCGCGTGAGGCTGGGCTAAATCCACCGACAATGCCGTCGGCCGGTCGTGAAAAATTCACGCTCAAAAGGCGTCGGCCGATCCATCGCGCCCCCCATCCACGTCGCCCCGCAGCGAGGCGAATCCCGACCAAGGAAACGATTCATGGCCATCACTGAAGCCGCACGCAACGAGTTCCCCTTTCTGGTCGACATCTCCACCGGCAACGCGATGGCCCAAGGCATCCTGATCGCGCCGGAGTGGGTGTTGACCTCCGCCGCCCTGCTGGAGGGCAGCAGTTCGGTCACCCTGGCCTTCGGCGCTCACACGAACAGCAACTTCTTGTTCCTCGAAGGCGATCCGCAGCCGCAGCAGACGATCGAGCATGAGTTCGTCCTGCACGAAGGCTGGAACCGGTCGAACTTCGCCATTCACAACATCGCGCTGATCCGCCTGGCCAGCCCGCCGACGCTCAATGCCGGGGTGCAACCCATCAGCACACTGAGTTCAGCCGGCAATACGGTGGGCCAGGCGGTGAGTTGTGTGGGGCGGGGCTTGTCGATCACGGCCCACAAGTTGACGCCGACGCCGCAGGTGGTCGGCGCCACGGTGGCGGCAGCTTCGGTGGCCGCAGCGTATTTCGGCGCCGGCTGTGTGCTGACCCAGCAGGTGGTGGTCGACATCCATGGCGCAGACATCCACACGGCCGCACTGATCACCCGCAGCGCGGGCGGGACGGAATTGATGGGCTTGTTCAACTACGGCGCCAACGCGGTTGGCGGGCCCGAGGTCTACCTCAGCATCGCGGATTACGCCGACTGGATCATGTGCAACTCGGGTGTCGGCCTGCGCTGAGCGGCTCGATCAGGGCGGCGTGGCTGCAGGCCGAAGGGGCGGTCGTGGTGTCCTGGCGTCGGTTGCAACAAGCTTCAACATCCTGCGTTGCGGCTCATCGAGCTGCCCCTGCAGGCTCAGCCAGCGTGCCTGCAAGGTTTCTTCAGCACCATTCGGTTATATTGATAGATATTCAATCTGTCGATGAAGAAGTTTCTGCATTCTGCCTGACGCTCAGGGAAAATACGTTCTTGGTCAGTCAGGCCGTCGTGATCACAATGCGCCATGATCGTCAACATTTTCAGGGCGTTGCGATGAAACTGCGCTACTTCGGCCAAGGCGTCATTGCGTTTGTCCTTGCCATCATGCTGGTCGGCTGCGGCGGTTCGGACTCGGCGGCTGACGGTGACCAAGGGGCTGTCCGTTACTACAGCACCTTGTTCTTTCAGCAGAATCAGTTGCTGGCGCTCATGTCTTTTGATGGCGGGTTGATGTTTCTCTGCTCAATGTGGAGGCAACCGATCTCCGTTTCACGGCCACGCTGCAATCCGGATCAAACAGCATTCCATTGCAAGGTGAACGCAGCCTGATGGATCAATCGCCAACAGACACTTCGCTCCTCCCTGGGACATACGGAGTCCAGGCCCGTTCTGTGCGGGGGGGGTCTGAAAGGCAGTGCTTCTGTCAATGCTGACGGCTCGCTGCGAGTGGATCTGCCGAATGGCTGCAGTATCGATGGTGTGTTGTCGAGTCGCCCCATTGGCGGCCTCTATGACGCACTTGTCAATATGCCCAGTAGTTGTTCTTTGGGCGCAGGCCGATTCAACGGTCTTGCATTCCAGAATCAGTCCACTCGGTTCATTTATATTCTTCTCACTTCGGCCTCGAACGAGGGAGCTATGCTGCTTTTTATACCCAGTGGATAACTCATTAACCGCTGCAGCGGTATGTTTTTATGCCATGCTCCGCCCCTGGCCTCAAGGCCAGGGCAGCTCGATATCGACCAGGGCGGCGCGCGATTCCGCCATCATCATCCGGTTTGCATCGGCCATGCGCAGTCGCTTGCACAGTTCCAAGGCGATATTTTCCTGGACGATCACATACTGTTCGAGCGCGAGGCGCTTGAGCTTGGCGAGGTCGTGATTCGAAATGGCGATGGCGGTGCAAACGGTATCGGCCTGCACCGAAGCGCTGCGCGGCGAGTTGTCGATCAAGGCGATCTCGCCGAAACAGCCGCCGGGCCCGATGCGCCCGATCTGCACGCTCCGATCGATCCAGCTGAGGTGAACCCGCACGTGCCCGGTTTTGAGCACGTACATGTACTTGCCCTGATCGCCCTGCTGGAAGAAATAATCGCCAGGGCCGACGGTCACCTCATGGGTGTCCGAATGGATGATTTCGAGCGCCTGCTCGCTGACTGCAGAAAATATGGTGATGTTTCTGAGTGGCGCGAATTTCGGGTTTTCCATGGTGCAAATCGTGCGAAGTCAGTCAGCTCAAGGCTGAAAATGCCACGAACCAGTCGCAGCCTCGGCAGGGGGCAGATCATAAGCGCCACAGCGCCTCTTGCCGGCCCCCAGCGGGCTCCTGTAGTCTCGGCCATCGGACAGGATCTTGGAGGTATCGATGGAAGACAACCGCAGCTCGGAGGCGGGCGCCATGCTGACGCACCGGACGGCGCCCGCGATGGCAACGAGAAGGCCATTTCCGAATACATCCGTCTCAGCAGCCTGACGGGCATGACCGGCACATTCACCCGCGTCGGCCTGACCGGCCTGCCGCTGGCCACCATCCTGCTCACGCTGCTGCTGGCCATCCTGGGCGTGTTCGAGCAGAAGTTCTTCGACCTGGCGCAGCTCACGCTGGGCGCCTTCCTCGGCTCCTATGTGCAGAAGCGTCAGGAGCCGCCGCCGGCTGAGCGCAAAGGGGATTGAACCGGCGGCCCCGACGCGTCGGACTTGCCTGGTTCAGCCTCCGCCACCCGTTTCCGGCTGCCGATAAACCAGCACCTTCAACGCCCGCTCCTTTGAGACATCAGCAAAGGCGGCCGGGTTGGCCAGGCGCTCGACAAACTCCAGCTCCGGCGCTTCAAGCCGCACCAGCTCCTGCAGAAACTCGCTGCCGAGCTTGGGCGTGTTCAGGCACAGCAGCGCGTAGCCGCCGGGCACCAGCAGGTCGGGCAGGCGGCGCACCAGGCGGGCGTAGTCCTTGGTGGCGACGAAGCTGCCTTTCTGGTAGCTCGGCGGGTCCATGATGACCAGGTCGTACGGCCCGCTGCGGCTGATCTTGCCCCACGAGTTGAAGATGTCGTGCGGCAGAAAGCTGGCCCGGTCCGGCAGGCCGTTCAGGTCGTGGTTGCGCTTGCCGATGGCCAGCGGCCCGCGCGCCATGTCGAAGTTGATCACCGCGCTGGCGCCCGCCTGCAGCGCTACCGCCGAGAAGGCGCAGGTGTAGGCAAACAGGTTCAGCACCCGGCCGCCCGGCTCTCGGCCGGCCCAGTCGCGCACCCAGCGCCGGCCCTCGGCCATGTCGAGGAACAGGCCGTGGTTGGTGCCGTGCGGCAGGTGCACCAGGAAGCGCGTGCCGTTCTCGCTGACGATGTGCGGCTCGGGCACCGCGCCGGCCATCAATTGATTCGTGGCGCGCGCCTCGTCGCGCTGTTGGAAGATCCAGTTGAGCGGCTGGCCCGGCGCCATCTGCGCCCAGCGTTCTGCCAGCGCCGCACCGACGCTGGCCAGCTCGTCCTCGGCCACCGGCTGGAAGCTGGTCAGCAGCCAGACCGGCGGGTAGAAATCCAGGCTCCAGTGCTCGCAATCCGGATACAGGCCGCCCCGGCCGTGGAACAGACGGCAGGCGTCAGTGGGCAGCTCGGGAACGGCGGCGATGGTGTCGAGCAGGGCTTGCATGGCGGGCGATGGCGGATACGGGCGGGGCCGCAGTGTAGGCGGGTGGCAAACTGCCTGAGCGCCGCTTGGCGTGATCTCAAGGTTCCGGTGCTATACAGATCTTCCAATCAACACGGCTGCCGACCGTCATCCCGGCAGCAAGGATCAGACATGCCACACATCGCTGTCATGAACGAGTCGTCACTCATTTCGGACTATGAGGTCCAGGACATGCTGCCGGCGTTTTCGCAGCAATGGAACCAAGATCTGAGCCCCGTCTGGGGGCTGGAGGCGGCGACGTTTGAATTTGTGCCGGCCAACACGCCGGCCACGCCCGGCACCTGGTGGCTGGTGTTTCTGGATCAGAGCGATCACGCCCGCGCCCTGGCGTACCACGATCTGACCAACGACAAGCAGCCGCTCGCAAAGGTTTTTGTGAAGTCGCTGCGCGAGGCGAACGAGCTCGTCAGCGTCGGTGCCACGCATGAGCTGTGCGAAATGGGCGTCGATCCCTGGCTGACCGGGGCTTATCAGGATGCGAACGGTGTGTACTGGGCCGCCGAGATCTGCGATCCGGTGCAGGGTGATCAGTACGGCTATCTGATCGACCTGGTGCGGGTGAGCGACTTCGTCACGCCGGCCTGGTTCGGCCTCAATGGCGGACAGGGCGCGGTCGATCTGAAGGGCCATGCCACGCTGCCCTTCGAGGTGCTGAGCGGCGGCTATATCCAGAAACTCGATCCGCAGCGCGGCTGGGTGCAGATCAACGGCGCCATGACGCAGGTGAATACCCGCGTGGTGGCCTCGCACGGATCGCGCCGCGAGCGTCGCTGGCGCGGCGCGACCGGGTGGCTCCAGAGCGATGTCGTGCGTCACCGGCGTTGAGGGCCGGCTCACGCTGAACCCGTCATGTGACCTTTTGCACTACAGGCGCAGCGGAGTGCTGCGCTACCTTGCTCTGCAAGGCACACGAGGCCAGCAACTTGCGGAGAAATCCAAATGAACGTCTTGACGCTTGACAACGACAAGTTGGCGCGCTTGGCTCTGCTGGTGATGTACGCGTGGGATATGTGCGACGCCGATATCGCTTCGGCAAGCACGTCGGTCGATCCGCGCATTGCGGCGGCCGGGCTGACGGTGCTTGGGTTCATTGCGGCCTCAGACGACATCATCACCTCGGGGCCCGGCGGACTTCGACAAAACCGCGTCGCAGCCAGCAGCCATCCTGACCAGAAAAGGTATGGCTACGTTGCGCACGACGCCAGTGGCACGCAGTGGTATGTGGTCATTCGCGGCACCGACGGGGCCGAAGAATGGTTCGACGATTTCGTGTTTGTGGCGGAGCGGCGGCCTGGCTATCCCGGGCGCGTCGAAACCGGCTTTCATGATATCTACGCATCCATGCACCTGGCGATGCCGAATGATCCCGCCGGAGCCTTACCGCTCGCAGCCGGCCTTGCCAAGTTGATGCCGGCCGGGAGTTCTGTCTTGGTGCTCGGCCACAGCCTGGGCGCTGCAATTGCCACTTATCTGGCGTATGACCTGGCTGCGCCCGCTCCTGCTGGCGTGGGTGCGCAGCGCGCGGCGGCGCTTCTCTTTGCATCACCAAAAACCGGCGACCACGAGTTTGTCGATGCGTTCTCGAATCGTTTCGAAAACTATCTCGTCCTCAACTACGAGCATGACCTCGTGCCGAAAGTGCCACCGTTCGATATCACCTGCTTCGACCTTTATCGGTCGTTGCCGCAGTGCAAGATCATCACCGACGAGGTGGCGCGGGCGCGGGTGAGGTGTCTGGACAAGGCTTGTTGCCACCACCTCATCAGCTATATTGCGCTGCTCTCGCCGTCAACCTACCAGGACGCGATCAAGTCTGCACATTGCACCAACGACAATATCGAATGTGCCAAATGTGTTGAGTCCTTGGTCGCATAGAGCCGGGCGCTGACCGCCGGTGCCGCGCACGCCTTGCTGCAGGCGCGCGCCGGGTTGCCACAGTGGATTCAGTGCTGATGGTCCATCAGCGGCTTGCCGTTGATGCCGCGCACCTCGGCGCTGATCTCGACGGTGCTGCGCTTTTTGTCCTTGCCTTCGAGCACCAGGGTCAGCGGCACCTTGTCGCCGGCCGAGAGCGGTTTGAGCAGATCGATCAGCATGACGTGGTAGCCGCCCGGTTTCAGATCGACCGGCTTGCTCGGCGTGAGGTCCAGCCAGGGCAGGGCCTGCATCATCATCTTGTCGCCGTCCATGCGCATCTCATGCAGTTCGACGGTCTTGGCGACCGGTGAGCGGACCTCGATCACCCGGACGTCCTCGCTGGCATTGAGCTGCATGAAGGCGCCGGTGGCGCGCTGGGCCGGCACGGTGGCTCGCACCCAGGGCTCCTTGACGGTGACTTCGGCGTGGGCCGCAGCGCCCAGACAGGCGAGCAGGGTGGCGAAAACGAAATGACGATGGTTCATGACAAAGCTCAGTGGTGGTGGTGTTCGGTGAGTTCGCGGGGCTGCTGGACCCAGACCATGACTTCTTTCTTGCCGCCGCGCTCGAACTCCAGCGTGATCGGGAACCGATCACCCTGCTTGAGCGGCTGGCTCAGGTCGGTCAGCATCAGGTGGTACTGCCCGCCGTGGCGCATCGACACTTCGCCTTTGGCGGGGATCTCCAGCGCTGGCACGGCGCGCATGCGCATCAGGTCGCCGTCCATGTGCATCTCATGCGTCTCGACGCTCCTGGCGACGGGGCTGCGGGCGCCGATGAGTCGATCGGGTTGCGCACCGGCGTTCTTGAGGCCACGGAAATACACCGCACCGGTGGTTGCCGCTGGCAGGGTCGGCGTCGCGTACGGGTGATCGATGGTGATGTCGCCGGCCTTGAAGTCGTGGGCTTGCGCCAGGCCAGCACAGCTCGCGATCAGGCCCGTTGCCAGGAAAAAGGACCAACGTGGTGAAACGGGCTTCATGGGTTGACTCAGGAGTGTGTTGACTTTGAGCCGCTGCTGCGGCCGGGTGGTGTTTTACCAGCCTCCACCCATCAACGCGGGGGCTTGCCAAACCAGGCGCAGTTCAATCCAGCCATTGTTGGGCAATGTGTCGCGGCCATGCACGAACTTTCCACCGCCGGGCCCTGGCGCTGGGCGCGCTGGTCGGTCTGCCTAGTCCACTGTCAACGTGTGGTGAAAAACATACTTAAACTGATCGCCTGGCAGCGGCATGCCGCCTGTAGCACAGAGGCGCCAGGCCCGGAGAACAAGGCGAAACACTCTTGTCGGGCGTCCAAGCCTGCCTATCTGTCAAGTGGTTGAAGTGGGTACGGGTTCTGGCGGCGTCTTGAGCGTATAAAGTTCGGGCCGCACACCGCTGAACCGAGCCGCTCGTAGATACTTCGACCGGTGTGATAAATGGATCAGAGAACAAGGTCAGTCGAGCCTGACCCCGAGAAAGTTGACGATGAAACGTTTGGATGACTTCCGCATGCAGATGGGCCGCCATGAGCTGGTGCCCATCATGATTGGCGGTATGGGTGTGGATATTTCCTCTGCCGACCTGGCGCTGGAAGCGGCCCGCCTTGGGGGTGTAGGCCACATCTCTGATGCGATGATCAAGACGGTGACCGACCGTCGCTACAAGACCAAGTACGTCAAGGCCAAGCAGGCCCTGTACAAGTACAACGCCGAGTCGGAAGACAAGTCACCCGTCAAGTTCAACCTGGGCCACCTGGCCGAGGCCACCCGCCTGCACGTCGAAGGCACCATGACCCGCAAGCAAGGCAGCGGTCTGGTGTTCATCAACTGCATGGAAAAGCTGACGATGAACGCGCCGAAGGACACGCTGCAGGTGCGCATGCGCGCTGCGCTGGACGCCGGCATCGACGGCATCACGCTGGCGGCCGGTCTGCATCTGGGCTCGTTCGCACTGCTCGAAGACCACCCGCGCTTCCGTGATGCCAAGCTCGGCATCATCGTGTCGTCCTTGCGCGCGCTGCAGCTGTTCCTGAAGAAGAACGCCCGCCTGAACCGCCTGCCCGACTACATCGTGGTGGAAGGCCCGCTGGCGGGCGGCCATCTGGGCTTCGGCATGGACTGGGCCCAGTACGACCTGGCCACCATCACCGCCGAGATCCTGCAGTACCTGAAGACCGAAAAGCTCGACATTCCGCTCATCCCAGCTGGTGGCATCTTCACCGGCAGCGATGCGGTGCGCTTCATGGAAATGGGCGGCGCGGGCGTGCAGGTGGCGACGCGCTTCACCGTCACCAAGGAATGCGGCCTGCCGAGCGACGTCAAGCAGGAATACTTCAAGGCCAACGAAGACGACATCGAAGTCAACCAGATCTCGCCGACTGGTTACCCGATGCGCATGATCAAGTCGAGCCCCGGCATCGGTGACGGCATCCGCCCGAACTGCGAAGCCTACGGCTACCTGCTCGACGCCAACGGCAAGTGCGCCTACATCACCGCCTGGAACCGCGAAGTCGCTGCCCATCCGGACGAAAAGCGCGTGGTGGTGATGGACAAGACCTGCCTGTGCACGCACATGCGCAACTTCGAGATCTGGACCTGCGGCCAGCTGACCAATCGGCTCAAGGACACCACGGTGCGCCACGCCGACGGCAGCTACCAGTTGCTCAGCGCCGAACATGTCTTCCATGACTATCAGTTCAGCACCGACGACAAGATCCAGTTGCCTGAAGCCAGCACGGTCTGACATTCGGCCGATGTTCGGTTGATCAGGCCAGTGCCGCTGCGCTGCCAGTCTCTCGCCACGCCTTGGGCGTCATGCCGTGATGTGCGCGGAAGGTGCGGATGAAATAGCTCGGGGCGGCAAAACCGCAGGCCCAGGCCACCTCCTTGCCGGCCAGGGTGGTTTCGCGCAGCAGGCGCGCGGCGCGCTCCATGCGCTGGCGGTTGATGTTGGCGACCAGGTGCTCGCCGGTCGCCTGGCGGAACAGGTGCGAAAGGTAATCAGCGCTGCAGCCTGATTGCTCGGCCAGCCGGCGCACGCTCAAGGTGTGGTCGCCGAGCTGGTTTTGCACCAGCACGCGCAGCCGTGCGATCAGCGCTGGCTCGGCCGGGCCCAGGGTGGTGGCGCGGTCGTCCAGCGCCCGCTGCACCCCGGTGATGGCGGCCAGTACCAGCGCGCGGGCTTGCAGCGTGGCCGGGTTGGCGGGTTCGGCCGTGGGTGTGGCGGCATCTCCCAGCCAGCTCAGAATGCGCTCGGCCTGCGGATGCGGCAGCGCTTCCAGATACAGGATGCCCGGCTGCCCCGGCGCGTGCTCATGCGCCAGGTGGCAGGTCAACACGCGGCCGTCGGCATAGATCACCAGGTTGCGAAACGGCGTGCCATCAGCGTCCGGCCCGACGGTTTCGTGGTGCAGCAGCCGCGCCGGCATCAGCAGCGCCTCGCCGGGGCCGACCGTGTGTTCACCCTGCGGCAGCTTGAAGCGAGTCCAGCCGCTCAGTTGCAGAAACAGCTCGGGCGCCAGATGGAAATGGCCCTCACCGCGCGCCACCCCGGCCGGCGCCGGGTGATGCAGGCGGCGCTCGCCACGAGCCAGGCCATCGGCAAAGTCGTGCAGCTGCAGGCGCAGGGTCTGCGCCTGCTCGGCACGCATGGCCGGGCTCAGGTCGAGCGGATCGACAAGGGCGGCCGGGCAGTCGGGGCGGTGATCCAGGATTTTTAGCATTGATCGCAGAAATCTGGCAGTACTCGAACTTGAGCAGGGCAGGGGATCGACTCTATGCTGATTCCCGTTCATCACGCCATCTGCCCGCCGCCATGCCAACCAAGATTTCTGTCATTGTCTGGAACGAGTTCCAGCACGAACGCGACAACGCCACGGTGCGCGCCATCTACCCGGACGGCTTGCACCAGGTCATCGCCCAGGGGCTGCGCGAACTGCCGGGCCTCAACCCCGGCGCGCTGCCGCTGGAGGTCAGCACGGCCACGCTGGACGAGCCCGACCACGGCCTGAGCGAAGCGCGCCTGGCCGGCTGCGATGTGCTGGTCTGGTGGGGCCACAAGGCGCACGACCAGGTCAGCGACGAGGTGGTGGCACGGGTCCAGAAGCGCGTCCTGGAGGGCATGGGCCTGATCGTGCTGCACTCGGGCCATTTCTCGAAGATCTTCCGCCGTCTGATGGGCACCCACTGCTCGCTCAAGTGGCGCGAGGCCGACGAGAAAGAGCGCCTGTGGGTGGTCGAGCCATCCCACCCGATCGCCGCCGGGCTCGGCCCGTATTTCGAGCTGCCGTATGAAGAGATGTACGGCGAGCGCTTCGACATTCCGCCGCCTGACAGCCTGGTTTTCATCTCGTGGTTCGAGGGCGGCGAGGTGTTCCGCTCCGGCTGCTGCTGGCAGCGCGGCCACGGCCGCATCTTCTATTTCCGGCCCGGCCACGAGGCCTATCCGACTTATTTCGATGCCAACGTGCAGCGCGTGCTCAGCAATGCGGTGCAATGGGCCGCGCCGCGCGTCAACATCAAAGACGTTTGCCCGATGAGCCCGGCGCTGGAGCCGATCAGCGCCAAGCACCTGAGCTTTGGCAAGGTCGGCATCGTGCAAGACCAGGGAGACATTGAATGAGTGACTATCAAGCCCAGAGCGCCGCCAGCACCACGGCGGCGGTAGCGGTCAACCATGCCGGCAAGCGCCTGCGGGTCGGCGTGGTCGGCCTGGGCATCGGCCGCATGCACATCGAGGGTTGGCGCCAGCACGCGCAGGTCGATGTGGTGGCCGTCGCCGATGCCGATCCGGCCCGGCTGGCGCAGGTCGGCGAGCAGTTCGGTATCCGCCGCCGCCATGCCGATCTGTCCGACATGCTGGCCAGCACGCCGCTCGACGTCATCAGCATCTGCACGCCCAACCAGTCGCACTGCGAGCTGGCGCTGCAGGCGCTGGCCGCCGGCTGCCACGTGCTGTGCGAAAAGCCGATGGCCATGAACGCCGCTGAAGCGGCGCAGATGCTGGCCGCTGCCGAGCGCGCTGGCCGCCGGTTGATGATCAACTTCTCGTACCGCTTCTCGGCGCAGTCGCGCGCGCTCAAGGCGCAGGTTGATGCCGGCATGTTCGGCGACTTCTACTTCGGCCGCAGCGTCTGGCACCGTCGGCGCGGCATGCCGGGCTTTGGCGGCTGGTTCGGCACCAAGGCGCTGGCCGGCGGTGGGCCGCTGATCGACCTGGGCGTGCACCGGCTCGACCTGGCGCTCTGGCTGATGGGCTATCCCAAGCCGACCTGGGTGATGGGCGCCACCTACGACCCGATTGCGCGCCAGCTGGCGCAGCAGGCTGGCAAGACCTTCGATGTGGAAGATCTGGCTGCCGCCTTCATTCGTTTCGACAACGGCGCCACCCTGGTGCTGGAAGCGTCGTGGGCCGCCCACATCGGCGAGGCCGAGCTGATGGAAACCCGCCTGCTCGGCAGCAAGGCCGGCCTGCTGCAGAAGAACCTCAACGAGGGCTACAGCTTCGACGCCCACCTCTACACCGAGCTGAACGGCGCGCAGTTCGATCTGCACCTGAATCCCGGCACCGCCACCGCCGCTTCGGCCATGCACGACTACGCCGAGGCCATCCTGTGCCAGCGGCCGCATCCGGCGCCGGCTGAGGAAGGCCTGATCGTGATGCAGATTCTGGATGCCATCTACGCGAGTGCCCGCAGCGGCGCACCGGTGCAGCTGTGAGCGCGGCCGATCTGGTGCGGGCCCGTCACGCCACCCGCATCCAGTTCGCGGCCTTGGGCGTGCTGGCGGGTGCCTGGGGCGTGCACATTGCGTCGCTGAAGGCGCAGTACGGTCTGGGCGAGGCCATGCTGTCGCTGGTGCTGCTGGCCGCCGCCAGTGGCGCGCTGCTGTCGCTGTTCTTTGCGGGTCGGGTCATCGGCCGGCTGGGCGTGCGTCGCGCCGTGCTGCTGGCGGCACTGATCATGGCGGGCATGCTGGCGCTGGCGCTGCATTGGCCGGGGCTGGCCTGGCTGCTGCCGGCGATGGTGGTGTTCGGCGCGTCGATGAGCCTCTATGACGTCGCCATCAACGCCGAAGGCACGGCGCTGGAGAGCTTGAGCGGCCGCACCGTGATGAGCAACCTGCACGGCATGTTCAGCGTCGGTGGCATGACGGGCGCGGCCCTCACCGGGGCGCTGCTGCGTGCGGGCGTGCCGCCTGGCCTGCAGTTGGCGGGCATGGCGGTGGCGATTGTCCTGCTGGTCTGGCTGGCATCGCGCCACATGCTCGACGTGCATCCCAAGGAAGAAGGCGAGCAGCCGGCGGCGCATTTCGCCTGGCCGCGCGGCCAATTGCTGCTGATCGGCCTGCTGATCTTTGCCGGCATGACGGCCGAAGGGGTGATGTACGACTGGTGCGTGCTCTACCTCAATCAGGAGCTGCACATGCCGCAGGCGCAGGCCGCGCTCGGTTATGCCGCGTTTTCAGCGGCGATGGCGTTGTCACGCTTCGGTGGGGATGCGCTGCGCTCGCGCTACCCGGAGCAGCTGCTGTTGCGCGGCGGCGGCGCGCTGGCTGCGGTGGCGATGGCGGTGCTGCTGCTGGCCGGCACCCCGTGGGTGGCGCTGATCGGCTACGCGCTGGTCGGCGCCGGCCTGGCACCGGTGGTGCCGATGCTCTTCAACGCCGCCACGCGGGTGCCGGGTGTCAGCCGGGCCGCCGCGATCGCCTCGGTGTCATCGATCGGCTACGCCGGCTTCATGATCGGCCCGCCGCTGATCGGCAGCATCGCCCAGGCCGTCTCACTCACCGTCGCGATGTCGGTGGTGGTGCTGGCCGCCGGACTGCTGGCGATCGGGGCGCGGCGGGTGGGCTGAAGCAGGCTCGCTACTGCCAGGCGACGCCGGTCATCCAGTCGTGGAAGACCCGGCCGTAACCATCGCTCGGCGTGCCGTCGACATCCTTGATCAGGACGTTGTCCTGCTCGGCGAAGATGTCCCAGCAGCAGCCGATGACGGACCAGTTGTTGGCCCCTGCGAACGGCAGCAGTTGTTGCAGAAACGGTGCCCCGGTCGTGCCAGGGGCGTTGTGCTCGCCGGTCTCCGCGAAGACCACCGGCACCACGGCAGACAGCGCCTGCACCGTGGGCCAGTTCACCGGCATGCTCCAGGTGCTGGACAGATTGCCCCAGCCACCCAGCGCAAACGCCGCCGCCTGGCCGGCGCCGCTCGATGCGCCTTGCGCCACCGGCGCATTGGGTAGCGCGGTCTGAAGGTAGCGCCCGTCGGTGGTGATGGCCACGGCGGTCACGGCACCGTTTGCGCCGACGCCGGACACGCGCAGCACGGCAGGCGAGTAGACCGTGTCGGGCTGTGACAGCGTGATGGTGTCGCCCACCGCATAGCCCGAGCCGCCGGCCGACACCACGGCGGTGGTCGGGCGCTGCATCGGTGGGTAGGGATGCCACGAGGCAGCGATCTGCTTGAGCGGGTCGTGCGGCATGTGCGCCAGCCAGCCGCTCAGGTTGTTGCTGAACTCCACCCCCCGATCAGGACGATATTGCTCGCACCGGTGGCGCGCACCGCGTCCAGCATCGATTGCATGCCGGCGGATTGCCAGGCACCGGCGATGTTGCGGTAGGCATTGGTGCCGCCGGTGGCAGGGAAGTAGTCGAAGGTGCCACCGCTCATCAGCGCGGTCCATTCGTCTTGTGGTGCGCTCAGTCCGAAGAAGTAGGGTTCGTTGTAGAGCGAGAACAGCACGGCGGAATTGCCTTTGAAGGTGTTGGCGACCGAAGTCCAGAAGGCGATCGAATGATCTGCGTTGGCCATCTGGGTCTGCACCATCGGGCAGGCATTGCCCGGCGCTGCCCAGTGCAGCTCGACGATCACATACAGCTTGGCGGCGGTGGCCTGCTGGACTTGTGTCGCGATGGCGGAGCGGTAGTTGCCGCCGGGATCACCCAGCCGCGTGACGCCGTCCGTGTCGACGCAACTGAGTCCGAGCCACGAGGTTTCGTTCAGCGTGAGCCGCACGGTATTGGCATGCCAGGCGTCGAGGGCGGTCCATCGCGGTCCATTCGGCTGGCCGGCTTGCCCGCCGGAAGGATCGGTCGGACTCCAGCCGCCGATTGCGACGAATTCGAAGCCGCTGAAACTGACGCCGCGCAACTGCAACACGTTGCCGGAGGCATCAACCAGGCGATTGCCGCTCACGCTCACTGCGGGCGTCGCTGCCGCCAAGGTTGCAGGCCGCAGCGTGATATTGACGGTTGCCGAGGCTGGGGTGCCCAGCGCCAGACCGTTGGTGGGGTTCGACAAGGTGACGGTGAACGCCGTGTCGATGGCGCCGGGTGCCGCAGTGCTGATCGGCAGCGAGATGGTCTTGGCCGCGCCATCGCCACTGGCCCAGCTCAAGGTGCCGGATCGGGCCGTGTAGTCGATGCCGGCATGGGCGGTTGCGTCGCCTGTGGCGTAAGCGACCGAACCATCGCGTGTGCCACCCGTGCGGATCACCGTCACGGTCAACAGGTTGGTGTTGCGGGCCACGCTGTAACTCGTGGCCGACATTGCCACGCTGCCCGCCGGCAAGGGTGGCAGCGGAGAAAAGCTGCCACCGCTGCCGCCACCGCCGCCACATCCGACTTCGAGCAGCGTCGCGAGCAGCAGGAGAACGATTCGTACCGATGCCATGGGAGTTTCTCCGCGTTACCGAGCCCGAGCAGAGATTGCCCATGCCTGTCCAGCAGGAACATAACAAGGGCGCCATCGACGGTCTGTTCGGTGTCGAACAGGCCCGGACTTGTTGACACGCCGCACCATATCCGTGCGTTCGGGAGCTGCCGTCAGGCACGACGCCCGGGATGCCGCGAATCGTGCATCACAAACCCTGAGCCAGTCGCGGCCTGATTCGGTTCGCGCATCTCGTCACGCCTTGTGCCGCTGAGGAGATCCGGCCGGTCGGCCAGGTGCGACGAATTCCCGGTTATCGCCGGCCTGATTTTCCAGGCCGATATTCCAGCAACTGCAGATTTCACGGCCTCGGCTGAGCGGTCAGCCTGTCAGTCATGAAATATGACCAGAATCAATACTGGCACAGACATTGCATCTGTTTGCCGTATTTGGTGCATCTTGAAAGTACCCCTTATGGCCGCCGTATATTCTTCAGTCGAACCCGCCGCCTTGTCCGGCGGCGCTGAACCGGTCAGAAAACCGGAAGAAAATAATGTCAGCCTGCTCACCAAGGGCGTCTGGCTGCGTTCCATCACCGGCCTGCTGCTGATTGCCATACTTGCCACGGCGACCTACTTCATTCTTCACGATGTCCTGAGCATCAATCAGAACTCGGGGGCCATCGTCAACATCAGCGGCCGCCAGCGCATGCTGTCGCAGCGAGGCGCATTTTTCGCCAGCAAACTGGTCGCAAGTACCGATGCGGCCGATCGTGCCAGCCTGCGCAGCGACCTGGAAAAGGTCGCCAATCTGATGCTCAAATCCCACGACGGCCTGACCCACGGCAGCGACACACTGGGTTTGCCAAACCAGCGCTCGAATGCCATCCAGGCCCTCTATTTCGACGCGCCACAGCAGCTTGACCTGCAGGTGCGGCAGTATGTCGGGCATATCCGGCAACTGCTGCAGGACGCCGATCAAGGCCCGATCGGCAGCAGCAACCCGCATCTGCAGGCGATCACCAGCGCGGCCTCGGATCGCCTGCTGACGACCCTCAACATGGCCGTCGTGCAGTACGAGAAAGAGGCCACAGACGAGGTGCAGCGCGCCATCCGCTACGAGCAAATCGTCTACGGCGTGACGCTGCTGTCGCTGCTGCTGGAGGCCGCGCTGATCTACCGCCCGCTGGTGAACCGCGTCAAGCACACGACGCAGAACCTGGTGCGCCAGCAGCAGTTCAGCGACCGGGTCGTCAACACCTCGCAGGCGCTCATCATCGGCCTGGGCAGCCAGGGCGAGGTGACGCTGTTCAACCAGTACGCCGAAGACCTGAGCGGCTACCGCGAGGCCGACATCAAGGGCAAGGATTTCCGCGCCACCTTCCTGCCGCCGGTGAGCCACCCGGCCGACGCCCAGGCGCTCGACCAGCTGTTCAGCGGCCATTCGGTCGGAAACGCCGGCCAGCGCATCGAGACACCGCTGCAGACCAGGGACGGCCGCACCCTGACCATCGAATGGTCGAACACCCAGCTGACCGACCCGGTTAGCCAGCAGCCCATGCTGCTGCTGGCCACCGGCGTCGACATCACCCTGCGCAAGCAGGCCGAACGGGAGCTGCAGATGGCGCTCGACAAGACGGCCGCCCTGAGCAGCCGCCTGCGGCAGGAGGTGGAACACGCCGCCATCCTGCAACGCGCCATGCTGCCCTCGCCCGACATCAGCCTGCCAGGCGTGCAGGGCCTGGCGCACCTGACCACCTCGACCGAGGTCGGCGGCGACTACTACGACTACTACGCGGTCGATGGCCACCACGCGGTGTTCTTCATCGGCGACGTGAGCGGCCACGGCGTGGCCTCGGGCACGCTGGTCAGCGCCGCCAAGATGGCGGTGCACCAGCTCGCCAACCAGGGCGAGACCGACCCGGCCGCGATGCTGGAGCACCTCAACGAGGCGCTGCTGACCTCCAGCCACGACAGCATGTTCATGACCATGCTGTGCTTCAGCCTGGACAGCCGCAGCGG
>JBFPGZ010000046.1:0-109082 GCA_041083665.1 Leptothrix sp. (in: b-proteobacteria) | reverse complement strand
GCCCTACAGCGGCCTGGTGCTCGCCACCGGCGCCACGCCGCGCCTGCTGGC
This sequence comes from Leptothrix sp. (in: b-proteobacteria), assembly GCA_041083665.1. Lineage (GTDB taxonomy): Bacteria > Pseudomonadota > Gammaproteobacteria > Burkholderiales > Burkholderiaceae_C > Sphaerotilus. The sequence continues at coordinate 109,031 of JBFPGZ010000046.1, read as the reverse complement.
GCTGCCGGGGGCCGATGCGGCCAACGTGCTGCCGCTGCGCTCGCGCGACGACGCCAGCCGCATCGCCGCGCAACTGGCGCGCTGCACGGAGCAGCAGCGGCCGGTGGTGGTGATCGGCGGCGGCTTCATCGGCCTGGAAGTGGCGGCGACGGCGCGCAAGAAAGGCCTGGCGGTGACGGTGCTGGAAGCGGCGCCGCGCCTGCTCGGCCGCGTGCTGGCGCCGCTGCTGTCCGACTGGTACGCAGCGCTGCATCGCAGCCACGGCGTCGAGCTGGTGCTGGATGCGCGCATCGCCGCGATCCAGACCGAGGGTGCCGAAGCGGTCACGGTGACGCTGGCCGATGGGCGCCGGCTGCCCTGCGGCCTGGTGGTGCTGGGCGTCGGCGTCAGCGCCAACGACGAACTGGCCCGCGCCGCCGGGCTGGACTGCGAGCGCGGCATCGTCGTCGATGCCTGCGCGCGCACATCCGACCCGCGCATCGTCGCGGCCGGCGACTGCACTGCGCGCCGCCTGGCCGACGGCAGCCTGCTGCGGCTCGAATCGGTGCAGAACGCCACCGAACAAGCCAAGTCGGCGGCCGCCGCGCTGCTTGGCCAGGAGCGGCCGTTCACCGCCACGCCCTGGTTCTGGTCGGATCAGTACGACAAGAAGCTGCAGATGGCCGGCCTGTCCGGCGGCGCCGATGCCTGGGCATTGCGTGGCGAACTGGCCGCCGGCAGCTTCACGGTCTACCACTACCGCGCCGGCCGGCTGATCGCCGCCGATTCAGTCAACGCGGCCAAGGACCATCTGCTGGTGCGCAAGCTGCTGGAGGCCGGCGTCTCGCCGACGCCTGAGCAGGTGGCTGATACTGGTTTCGATTTGGCGCAGTTGCTGCGTTAAACCCGATAACGCAGCTCGGCAAAACCGCTGCCGACCTGCCGCACTGACAGCAACGTCAGCGGCGGGTCGGTCAGCCGGCGCGGGAAGAGCGGCTTGCTGCGGCCTAGCGTGACCGAGCCGACCTGCACGATCAGCTCGTCGAGCAGTCCGGCATCATGAAACTGCCCGGCCAGATCGCCCCCGCCAACGATCCAGAGATTGCGCCCGCCCGCCGCCTGCCGCATCGCCGCGTGTACCGGCCGCACATCGCCGCGCACGAAACGTATATCCGCGCCCGCTACTCCCGGCAGCACGCGGCTCGTGAACACCCAAGTCGGCTGTGCATAAGGCCAGGGCGACCCGGTTTCCGCCGCCACCCGCTCGGCATGGCGCAGCATCCACTCGTAGGTATGCGCGCCCATCGCCAGCGCGCCGACCTCGGCAATGAAGGCCGGATAACTCGTCTGCGTCACGTCGCCGAGCGGAAACAGCCAGTCGAGCGAATCATCCTCGGTGGCGATGAATCCATCCAGACTCGTGGCGGTGTAGTACTGGGTTTTCATGCGGCGACCTTTTCGATTGCTGGATTCACTGATTTCGAGGATATGTGGTGCAAGGTGCAGGGTTATTTGCTTGAGATTTGAATATTCGTCGAGTGAGCCAACTTGGTTGTTCCGCTCACTGTGGAAACGCACGGCCGGTGGGGCGGGGATGATATTTAAAATGACTCGTTTATTCGATTGAATATTTCCAATTAATAATACTCATTGATGGTCATGATCGTGTTCTTGCTGTCTGTTTCTGCTGTTGTTTCTAAAAAATCAATCCAATCATTTAACAAATTGAGAAAGGTTGTGGTCTTCAAAGTTTGGCCTTCATCGGGACTCTCAGTATTTGAGTAAATGATGGTTTTCTCTTTGCCTATTTCGGCAGACCAATCTTCGCTGTCAAATGTCTCAACGGTCGAGGCATCGCTAAGAACAGAGGAACATCTTTGTCTTGCTTCCTTTAACCAACCAATAAGATGCTTGATACCGCAGCCGCCATCGTCAGTCAAGAGGCTGCAAATATGGTTGCAATCAGCCACAAGCGAGTTGCCCGTACAAGATGGGAGCCAAATTTCTCGGAACTGAAACCACGAAAATTTGAGCTGCATTCCTTATCTCGCAATATGATTGCTCGGATATCTAACTCGTTGTCAACGTCATGGAGCCGTCGCGATATTTGCACAACAGCATACGAGTTCAGCACGCGGGTGTCCACCGGTTCAGCCCTGTTGCAATTCAGCGGTCGGCGAACCGGCTGGCGCAGCCGTTGAATACAGCAGAACCATGCTGGACGGAACCTTGCCAATGACTGCGACCACCTCTTCGATTTCCCTGACCGCTCGTGCGGGCCGTGCCTTGGCGGCCAGTGTGCTGGCCGCTCTCACGCTGACGCTGGCGGCCTGCGGGGGCGGCGGGTCGGGATCGCTCGATGTCGCGGTGGTGGTCGGTGGCCGGACCGTCGATACGGTCAACCAGGGCGGCCAGGCTTCGACGATCAATGTGCCGGTCGGCCAGTCGATCGAGCTGGATGCGAGCGAGCCGGTGGTCTGGACGCTCTACGTCGGCAACACCTCGATCAGCGGCAACTCGACGGTGTTCTATGGCGGTGTGGAGGTGCAGGTGACCGCGCTGACCGCGTCGCGCGTCGCGATCGACACCTATTCGTCCTACGCGCTGACGCAGTCGGTGCCGATCACGATGGTCGCCACCTCGACCTACGACTCGGCCCAGGTCGCCACCGCCTACATCTACATCACGAACTGAGCGTCCGTGCGGGCGCGGGCGGCGCCGCTCAGAACTCTTCGGTATCAACCTCGGTTTGCGTGGCGGCGTTGTAGCGCGCGCCGCGCACGGTGTGGCGGTTGATCAGCGCGTCGAGCTGCGCCATGGTTTCGGCGTCCAGGCTGATCGCGGCGGCGCCGAGGTTTTCCTGCAGATGCGCGACCGAAGTGGTGCCCGGAATCGGCACGATGTGCGGCGCGCGCGCCAGCAGCCAGGCCAGCGAGAGCTGCGCCGACGTGCAGCCCAGCTCGGCGGCCAGGTCGGCAAAGCGATCCAGCAGCGGCAGGTTGGCGGCGTAGTTGTCCGGGTAGAAGCGCGGCATGCTGCGGCGGATGTCCTTGGCGTCGAGCGCCGACACGTCGCGCAAGGTGCCGGGCAGGAAACCGCGCGCCACCGGGCTGAAGGCCACAAAGGCCGTGCCCAGCTCGCGGCAGGCCTCCAGCACGGCGATTTCCGGGTTGCGGGTCCAGAGCGAATACTCGGTCTGCAGCGCGGCGATCGGGTGCACCGCGTGGGCGCGCTTCAGCGTCGCGGCCGACACTTCGCTCAGGCCGATCGCGCGGATCTTGCCCTCGGTCACCAGCTCGGCCAGCGCGCCGACCGAGTCCTCGATCGGCACCGTGCGGTCCCAGCGGTGCAGGTAATACAGGTCGATCACGTCGGTGCGCAGGCGCTTCAGAGCGGCTTCACAGGTGGCTTTCAGCGTCGCGGGGCGGCCGTCGATGACGCGTTTGACACCATCGGGAAAGGTCACGCCGGTCATGCCGCACTTGCTGGCCAGCGTGAAGCGGTGCCGATGCGGCGCCAACACGTGGCCGACCAGCTCCTCATTCGCGCCGAAGCCGTACAGCGCCGCCGTGTCGAAGTGCGTCACGCCGTCTTCCAGCGCGCGCAGCAGCAGTCCGGCGGCAGCGTCCGGCGAGGGCGGCACGCCGTAGGCGTGGCTCAGGTTCATGCAGCCCAGCCCGATGGCCGAGACGTTGAAGGGACCGATGGCGCGCTGCTGCATGAGGTTCAACCTGCGTTGAGTTGCTGTTCCAGTTGGTGCAGCACCTTGTAGCACGGCAGCACCTTGGCGACGCTGGCGTTGGGCTCGCGGCCCTCGCGGATCGCGGCGAAGAACTCGCGGTCCTGCAGCTCGATGCCGTTCATCGACACGTCCACCTTCGACACGTCGATCTTCTCTTCCTTGCCGTTGAAGAGATCGTCGTAGCGCGCCAGATAGGTCGCCGAGTCACCGATGTAGCGGAAGAAGGTGCCCAGCGGCCCGTCGTTGTTGAAGCTGAGACTCAGCGTGCAGATCGCGCCGTTGGCCGCCTGCAGCTGGATCGACATGTCCATCGCGATGCCAAGTGTCGGGTGGATCGGGCCTTGAATCGCGTTGGCCTTCACGATCGGCGAGCCGCACTGGTACGCGAACAGATCGACCGTGTGCGCGGCGTGGTGCCACAGCAGGTGGTCGGTCCACGAGCGCGCCTGGCCCAGTGCGTTCATGTTGCTGCGGCGGAAGAAGTAGGTCTGCACATCCATCTGCTGGATGTTGAACTCGCCGGCCACGATCTTGTTGTGCACCAGCTGGTGGCTCGGGTTGAAGCGGCGCGTGTGGCCGACCATCGCCACCAGACCGCTGCTCTGCGCCAGCGCGGCGACCGCCTCGGCGTCCTGCCACGAGTCGGCCAGCGGAATCTCGACCTGCACGTGCTTGCCGGCCTGCAGGCAGGCGATGCTCTGCGCGGCGTGCATCTGCGTCGGCGTGCACAGGATGACGGCGTCCACGTCCGGCAGCGCCAGGCTGTCCGCCAGCTCGGTGGTGACGTGCGGGATGCCGTACTTGTTGGCCACTTCACGCGTCTTGTCCAGCTCGCGGCTGATCAGCGAGACGACTTCCACGCCCTCGATCAGCTTGATCGCGTCCAGATGCTTGATGCCGAAGGCGCCGGCGCCGGCCAGGGCCACCTTGATGGGTTTGTTGGTCTGGGTGCTCATGTCTTTGTCTTCCTTGAATCGGGTCAGATGTTGTTCTGCAGGATCAGGTGGCCGACCGCCGTATTGCTGGCGGGCACGTGATAGAAGCGGTGCTTGACGGTCGGCGCCGGGCCGACGGGGGCGTCCGCTGCGGCGCCGTGCGCCGGCACATCAGCCATCGCGCCGCGCGCGATCAGCCACATCACCAGCTCGATGCCTTCGCTGCCGGCTTCGCGCACGTAGTCGATGTGCGGCGTGGCGGCGGCGGCTTCCGGGTCGTTGATCAGCTTGTCGAGCCAGGCGTTGTCCCACTCGCGGTTGATGAGCCCCGCGCGCGCGCCCTGCAGCTGGTGGCTCATGCCGCCGGTACCCCAGATCTGCACGTTGAGCGGCCGGTCGAACGACTCGATCGCCTTGCGGATTGCGCGGCCCAGGTTGTAGCAGCGCCGCCCCGACGGCACCGGGTACTGCACCACGTTGACCGCGAACGGAATCACCGGGCAAGGCCAGGCTTCCGGCTGACCGCACATCAGGCTCAGCGGCACGGTCAGGCCGTGGTCCACGTCCATCTTGTTGACGATGGTCAGGTCGAAGTCGTCCTGGATCACGCTCTGCGCGATGTGCGCCGCCAGCTCCGGGTGGCCGATCACCTTCGGCACCGGACGCGGGCCCCAGCCTTCGTCGGCCGGGGTGAACTCGGCCGCGCAGCCGATCGCGAAGGTCGGGATCAGCTCCAGGCTGAAGGCGGTGGCGTGGTCGTTGTAGACCAGAAAGATGACGTCGGGCTTTTCCTCGGCCAGCCACTGCTTGGAGTACTCGTAGCCCTGGAAGACCGGCTGCCAGTAAGGCTCGCCGCTCTTGCCCAGGTCGAGCGCGGCGCCGATGGCCGGCACGTGCGAAGTGAAGACGGAGGCGGTGATGCGGGCCATCTCAGGTGCTCGCTTTCTGGCCGGTCGGGCCCTTGGATTGGCGATGCGGCTGGGCGTCGCCGTCCTCGCCGAGGTAACGGTTGCCTTCAGCCGAGCGGCCACCGGCCAGCATCATGGCGGCGTACTGTTCCTGCGTCATGCCGGTCATGCTGGCGGCCATGTACTGGAAGCTCTTGCCGTCGGTGGCGCCGATCTTGGCCAGGAAGTAGATGTTGCCGCCGGCCGCGATGCAGCGGTTCAGGTCGCGCGTCAGCACGCCCTGTTTCTGCTCCTCGGTCATGTCCCACTCGTCGAGGTAGGCGCGCTCATTGGCCTTGAAGCGTTCGCGGTTCGCGGCCTTCATCAGGCTCATGCAGAACTGGTTCAGCCAGTAGCCCTTGCGCGACTGCTCGGCGTCGAAGATGGTCGTGCCGGGCACGTCCTGGTAGGGTTTGTCTAGGGCCATTGCTGGGCTCCTGTGGTGACGCTGGGTCGGGTGGTTCGCTCGGACGACCGCGATACCTGCTCGCTGGTGGCAGAAACTCGCCCTGCGGGCTCGAACATCTGCCACCGACTCCCAGGCATCACGGTCATCCTCGGGCTGCGGTGCTGGCGTGATTCACGCTTCGTCGGGCCAGTACAGGCGCATCGGGTTGGTGACCAGCAACTTCTTTTGCAGCTCGGCCGTGGGCGCGATGTGCGGGATGAAATCGACCAGCAGGCCGTCGTCGGGCATGTGGTCCTTCAGGTTCGGGTGTGGCCAGTCGGTGCCCCACAGCACGCGGTCCGGGAACTCCTCGACCACACGGCGCGCGAACGGCACCACGTCCTTGTAGGCGCCGGATTCCAGATCCTTCTCGCCGCTCAAAGCCTTCGGGCCGGTGACGCTCAGGCGTTCCGGGCAGCTCACCTTGCTCCAGACGTTCGGGTGCAGGCGCATGAACTTCAGGAACAGCTCGAACTCCGGGCCGTCGATCGGTTTGGAGACGTCCGGGCGGCCCATGTGATCGACCACCACGGTGGTGGGCAGCGCAGTGAAGAAGTCCCACAGCTCGGGCAGATCAACCGCCTCGAAGTAGATCACCACGTGCCAGCCGAGCTTGGCGATGCGGCCAGCGATCTCCAGTAGCTCGTCCTTCGGCGTGAAATCGACCAGCCGCTTGACGAAGTTGAAGCGCACGCCGCGCACGCCGGCGGCGTGCATGGTCTGCAGTTCTTCATCGGTGACCGAGCGGCGCACGGTGGCCACGCCACGCGCCTTGCCGTTCGATGACACGCAGGCGTCGATCATGGCGCGGTTGTCGGCGCCGTGGCAGGTCGCCTGCACCACCACGTTGCGGGCGAAGCCGAGGTGGTCGCGCAGGGCGTACAGCTCGGCCTTGCTGGCGTCGCAGGGCGTGTACTTGCGCTCCGGCGCGTAGGGAAACTCGGCGCCGGGGCCGAAGACGTGGCAGTGCGCATCCACGCTGCCGGCCGGCAGCTGGAAGCTCGGCTTGGTCGGGCCGGTGTACCAGTCCATCCAGCCGGCGGTCTTGGTGAAATCACCCGTGGTGGGTTTGCTCATGGTTGAAGTCCTTGGGCGCGTGTTTCAGTCGATGTACTTCAGGCCGGCCTTTTCGAGCGGCTCGCGCATCTTGTACATGTCCAGACCCAGGATGCCGCTGGCCAGCTTGGCGCGTTTTTCGCCCTCGAAGCTCTCGCGGTGCTCGGCGGCGTCGGCCACGGCTTGAGCGATGGCGGCCGGCACCACGACCACGCCGTCCACGTCGGCGATCACCACGTCACCGGGGTTGACGATGGCGCCAGCGCACACCACCGGGATGTTCACCGAGCCGAGCGTGGCCTTGATGGTGCCCTTGGCGTTGATGGCCTTGCTGAAGACCGGGAAGCTCATCTTCTCCAGCTCGGCGACGTCGCGCACGCCGCCGTCGATGATCAGGCCCTTGGCGCCGCGCGCCTGGAAGCTGGTGGCGAGCAGGTCGCCGAAGAAGCCGTCTTCGTTGTCGGTGGTGCAGGCCGCCACGACCACGTCGCCGGGCTGGATCTGCTCGGCAGCGACGTGCATCATCCAGTTGTCGCCCGGCTGCAGCAGCACGGTGATGGCGGTGCCGCAGATCCTGGCGCCGTTGTAGACCGGCCGCATGTACGGCTTCATCAGGCCGACGCGGCCCATCGCTTCGTGGATGGTGGCCACGCCGAGCTGGGCCAGCCGCTCGACGGCTGCCGGGTCGGCCCGAACGATGTTGCGCTTGACGATGCCGAGGTTGTTCATGGGGAGAGTCATGGTGCGGGTGTCCTTTGGGCCGTGCTGGGGCGGTGTGGCTTGATTCTGGCCAGGTCCGGCCATGCTGGCTAGGCAGGCTTGGCACTAGCAGCTATCGCAAAACGGCATGTCATGGCGGCGAGGGCCTTGCGCCGAGCGGGTTGTCGCCGGGTTGTCATCGTTGCGGCCGCAGGTCGGTCATACGATGGCATCCGTGCTGGCCGGGTCAAGGCACTTCGCATGGGCGGTCACGGCACATCTTTTCAGCAACTCGCTTTTTGGCCGCAGCCCCGAGGAGAGATTTCCATGAGCACCTACAACGGCAAATTCGTCTGGTATGAACTCATGACCACCGATGCGCCCGCCGCGCAGGCCTTCTATACCGAGGTGATCGGCTGGCAGGCCAGCGATGCCGGCATGTCTGACATGGCCTACACGATCCTCTCGGCGGGCGACACGATGGTCGGTGGCTTGATGACGCTGCCGGCCGAGGCCTGCGCCAACGGGGCTCGCCCGAGCTGGTCGGGCTATGTCGCGGTGGACGATGTGGATGCGGCGGCGGCGCGTTTTGCGCAGGCCGGTGGCCGAGTCCACCTCGCCGGCACCGACATTCCCGGTGTGGGCCGCTTTGCCGTGGTGGCCGATCCGCACGGTGCGGCGCTGGTGCTGTTCAAGGGCAGTTCGGAGGCGCCGCCCGCCCGGCCTCCGGCCGGCACACCAGGCCTGGTCGGCTGGCACGAACTGCACGCCGGTGATCAGGCCAGCGCGATGGCGTTCTATGCCGAGCAGTTTGGCTGGACCAAGGCCGATGCGCTCGACATGGGCGAGATGGGCATCTACCAGCTGTTTGCCAGCGGCGACGGCCCTGCTGTGGGCGGCATCATGACCAAGACGCCGGAGATGCCGGTGCCGATGTGGCTGTACTACTTCAACGTGGCGGACATCAACGCCGCGCTGGCGCGTGTCAGCGCCAACGGCGGCAAGGTCTGCATGGGGCCGCACCAGGTGCCGGGCGGCAGCTGGATCGCCCAGTGCCTGGACCCGCAAGGCGTGCTGTTCGCCATGGTTGCCATGCCCCAGCCGGCGTGAAAGTTTGGGGTCTGGAGACTGCTCCGAAGTGGAGCTCGTGTGAGGGCAGATGATCTGCCCCGCCGCCCGCGCAGTCAGCGCCTGCACAGAATTTAGTGGCAAAGTGCTCCATCCAGGCATAGCCGCTGCGCATCGGGGGGTAGGATTCCGAATGTGCTGCGGGACCATCGCCCCTGCGAGCACGGCCTGAATGACCGCTTCGACCGATCCAGTCGGGTTGCGGCAGGCAGGAGACAACCCAAGCCCCATCACGGAGATTCGTCAATGACGACCAAGCAGCCCACGATCATCTACACCCTCACCGATGAAGCGCCTCTGCTGGCGACTGCAGCCTTCCTGCCCATCATCCGCACCTTCACGACGCCGGCCGGCGTCCAGGTCGACAAGAGCGACATTTCGGTGGCTGCGCGCGTCCTGGGCGAGTTCCCCGAATTCCTGACCGAAGAGCAGCGCGTGCCCAACACGCTGGCTGCGCTGGGCAAGCTCACGCTCATGCCCGAAGCCAACATCATCAAGCTGCCGAACATCAGCGCCTCGGTGGGCCAGCTGATCAGCGCCATCAAGGAACTGCAGTCCAAGGGCTACGCCATTCCGGACTATCCGGAAGCGCCCAAGACCGACGAAGACAAGGCCATCCGTCTGCGTTACGCCAAGTGCATCGGCTCGGCCGTGAACCCGGTGCTGCGCGAAGGCAACTCCGACCGCCGCGCGCCGCGTGCCGTCAAGGAATACGCCCGCAAGAACCCGCACAGCATGGCCGATTGGAGCCAGGCATCGCGTTCGCACGTCTCGCACATGCACCACGGCGACTTCTATCACGGCGAAAAGTCGATCACGCTGAATCGCGCCCGTGACGTCAAGATGGAGCTGATCACCAAGAGCGGCCAGACCATCATCCTGAAGCCGAAGGTGTCGCTGCTGGACCGCGAGGTCATCGACAGCATGTTCATGAGCAAGAAGGCGCTGTGCGACTTCTACGAGCGCGAGATCGAGGACGCCCGCAAGACCGGCGTGATGTTCTCGCTGCACGTCAAGGCGACCATGATGAAGGTGTCGCACCCGATCGTGTTCGGCCACTGCGTCAAGATCTTCTACAAGGAAGCGTTCGAGAAGCACGCGGCGCTGTTCGACGAGCTGGGCGTCAATGTCAACAACGGCATGGCGAACCTGTACGACAAGATCTCCACGCTGCCGCAGAGCAAGCAGGACGAGATCAAGCGCGATCTGCACGCCTGCCACGAGCACCGTCCCGAGCTGGCGATGGTCGATTCGGCCAAGGGCATCACCAACTTCCATTCGCCCAACGACATCATCGTTGACGCCTCGATGCCGGCCATGATCCGCAACGGCGGCAAGATGTGGGGCGCCGACGGCCGCCTGAAGGACGTCAAGGCCGTGATGCCGGAATCGACCTTCGCCCGCATCTATCAGGAGATCATCAACTTCTGCAAGTGGCATGGCGCCTTCGATCCGAAGACCATGGGCACGGTGCCGAACGTCGGCCTGATGGCGCAGCAGGCCGAAGAATACGGCTCGCACGACAAGACCTTCGAGATCACCGAAGACGGCGTGGCCAACATCACCGACCTGGAAACCGGCGAAGTGCTGCTGAGTCAGGACGTGGAAGCCGGCGACATCTGGCGCATGTGCCAGGTCAAGGACGCCGCGATCCGCGACTGGGTCAAGCTGGCCGTGAACCGCGCGCGCAACTCCGGCATGCCGGTGGTGTTCTGGCTCGACTCGTATCGCCCGCACGAGGCGCAGCTGATTCGCAAGGTCAAGATGTACCTGCACGAGCACGAGACCAATGGCCTGGACATCCAGATCATGAGCCAGGTGCGTGCCATGCGTTACACGCTGGAGCGCGTCATCCGTGGCCAGGACACCATCAGCGCGACCGGCAACATCCTGCGCGACTACCTGACCGACCTGTTCCCGATCATGGAACTGGGCACCTCGGCCAAGATGCTCTCGATCGTGCCGCTGATGGCCGGTGGCGGCATGTACGAAACCGGTGCCGGCGGCTCGGCGCCGAAGCACGTGCAGCAGCTGGTGGAAGAAAACCACCTGCGCTGGGACTCGCTGGGCGAATTCCTGGCGCTGGCCGTGTCGCTGGAAGACCTGGGCCTCAAGGAAGGCAACGCCAAGGCGCAGATCCTGGCCAAGACGCTCGACTCTGCCACCGGCAAGCTGCTCGACAACAACAAGTCGCCCAGCCCGAAGACCGGCCAGCTCGACAACCGTGGCAGCCAGTTCTATCTGGCCATGTTCTGGGCCCAGGCACTGGCGTCCCAGACCGAGAACGCTGAACTGGCGGCCTACTTTGCCCCGCTGGCCAAGGCCCTGACCGACAACGAGGCCAAGATCGTCGAGGAACTCGCTGCGGTGCAAGGCAAGCCGGCTGACATCGGTGGCTACTACCTGCCCGACGCCGCCAAGCTCGAAGCCGTGATGCGCCCGAGCGCGACGCTGAACGCCGTGCTGGCAGCTGCCAACGCCTGATCAGGCTGCAACCACACCGCGTTCGCGCGGTGTCACTGCGGCATCAGTGACAAGGCCCCGTCCCGGGATCTCCGGGGCGGGGCCTTTGTCTTGGGTGGCCGGCAAAGCAAACTGATGCCTCAGAACGAACCTTCTGCCTTCGCTTGTTCGATGATGTGCCGCCATTTTGATAGTTTGAGGACGGGGTCGCCAGATGAGTTGCCCTGCAAGCCAGACCATAATCCATTGGTATTGAAACTAAAAATCGGGGTTAAATCTGGTCGCTGGGAAGCCGGTTTGATCTCGCTGATCAAGTTATCAAGAATCAGCGGTTCCCGATCTGGGGCTGGATAGTAGGCTAGTATCATGTGGGCAACCTGTCGGCCTCTGGTGGTATCAATTGATGCACGCACATACACCAGCCGAAGTTGATTGACTGGAGTGCCTGCGGCAATCAATGAAAAATACTTTACAAAAGCATATTCCTTGCAATTTCCACGGCCATTTCCTATGGCATCAACCGGTGAGGCCCAGAAATTGTCGACGCCCCAGACATCAATGTCGTCGCCATAATGGATGTGAAGGTTTACAAATCTGTTGATGTTGTCTAGTCGGCTCGCCTCTTTTTCTGTGGAGGCCTGCCGTACGGTGGCTTGCAGAGCGCGCAAATTCTCCAGCCCAGAGGTGCCCCAGCGCTGAGCATGAACAAGTTGACGATCGGTTTCCCACGCGCTCGCAGATGAGAGCGTCGTGATGGCCAGGATGGCCACTAAAATTTGGCGCAAGCAATGGTTTTGAATGAAGTGAGCCATAGGGGCTGATCTATTCGCATCGATCGAAAACAGGTGCGTGCCTTGCGGCTGGATATTTCCATGAACCAGGCTCGTCTCGCTGACCTCCGACCCGCCAAGCAGCTTGATCGCCAGGCAGCATCAAAAAGACCGCCGCACTGTTCAGTGTGTGCGCCAGAAAAAGTTTTTTTGCGGCAAACAAAGGCAAAAAACAGCTGCTTTTTTGGCCTCGCGTACCCTGCAAGGCCTGCCGATGCGACGGAGTGCCCCTGAGTAACTGAGCTTCGTCGGACCTGGGTGTGGGGCATGAGGATCAAGCGAATTTGCTCGCCGATCTGCTGCGAGTACACTCAGCGCAACCGGGCCATGAAGCCAGCCGAGCCACTTGAACTTGAGCCTGCCTGAGCAGGCGTAGGAAAGCCCATGCGCGGATACGTGATCACTTCAGGCCTGATGTTCCTTGTCCTTTCGCTGATCCATGTGGTGCGTCTTTTGACCGATGGCACCGAGCCACTGGCGAACCCGATATTCATCGCGACAATGATTTTTTCCACGGGAATGTCAGCCTGGGCGATCCGTAGCCTGGTGGTAAAGCCGAAACAAACCCGCAGCGATGCATGAGATTTTGGTTTTCGCTTTACTCGCACTGATTGTGTGGCGGGTTTATGTGCGGTTCAAGCGCATGGTCGGGCGGCAGCGGCTGACCAAGTACCGGCTTTGGGTTCAGCTCAGCCTGTTTCCGACCTTGGTGCTCTTGCTGGCGTGGTCGGGGATGTCCAAACCGGAATCTCTGGCTTGGCTTGGCACTGGTTTGGCAGTGGGAGGGGGCTTGGCGGTATATGGTTTAAAGACCACGCTCTTTCAGCCCGAGCCGGGCAAGCTCTATTACACGCTGAATGCTTGTCTGGGCGTGGCGCTGTCGTCGTTGTTCGTGCTGCGGGTTGGCTATCGAATCTATGAGGTCAGCGCGGCTCGGGCTCAGCTGGGCGTGGCCGACTTTGCTCGCAGCCATTTCACGCTGTTGGCTTTCGGTTTGCTAGCTGGTTATTACATCGCCTATGCCATTGGTTTGGCACGTTGGCGATCACGGGTATTGCTGGCCAAGCAGCGCCGGCTTGGACAGGAGCAGGGCACTGCATAGCGCCGCCTGCATGATTTTTTGCCACCGAGTAATTGAACCGCACATCACAAATTCACGGATAGCGAGCTTGTGACGCGCGTTTCAGCTTGATCGTGCCTTGCACACGAGTCACGGGGTGATTCTCGATGCGCTGGACGGGATGGTCCGGTGCGGGCGAAGTGGTGAATACCTCGCCGGGCGACGGAGCGGGCGCGGTGGTGAAGTCAGCGTCTTGCTGGGCAAGGGATTGGGATACTGCTGCAGAGGTGGTTTCAGGGGTGGTCATATCGCTACCAACGGGCTCGGTAAGTGGCTGTCATGGATTGCGCAATGGCACGTTTGTCAGGCGCGCCATTGCAAGCCGAGGCCCCGTTATAGGTTGACCTGTCACGCCAGTCTGTGCTGTACCGAACAGAGTTCGGGCCAGGCTGGCGCTGCATCGCCGGTCACAGCCCCTTGGCCTTCAGTGCCGTATCCAGCCGCGAGAACACGCGCCGCGCGTTGCCTTCATAAACCATGAAGCGCTCTTCGTCGGTCAGGTTGGCGGTGGCGGCCACATAACGCTTGGTGTCGTCGTAGTAATGGCCGGTTTCCGGGTCGATGCCGCGCACGGCGCCGATCATCTCGCTGGCGAACAGGATGTTCTTGACCGGGATCACCTTGGTCAGTAGGTCGATGCCGGGCTGGTGGTAGACGCAGGTGTCGAAGTAGATGTTGTTGAGCAGGTGTTCGCTCAGCAGCGGTTTCTTGAGTTCCTGCGCCAGGCCACGGAAACGGCCCCAGTGATACGGCACCGCGCCGCCGCCGTGCGGGATCAGGAACTTCAGGGTCGGGAAATCCTTGAACAGGTCGCTGGTCAGGCATTGCATGAAGGCGGTGGTGTCGGCGTTCAGGTAATGCGAGCCGGTGGTGTGGAAGCAGCTGTTGCAGCTCGTGCTCACGTGGATCATCGCCGGGATGTCGTACTCGACCATCTTCTCGTAGATCGGGTACCACGCGCGGTCCGAGAGCGGCGGGCTGGTCCAGTGGCCGCCGCTGGGGTCCGGATTCAGGTTGATGCCGACGTTGCCGTACTGTTCGACGCACTTCACCAGCTCGGGAATGCTGGTGGCCGGATCGACGCCGGGCGACTGCGGCAGCATCGCCGCCGGGATGAAGTGGTCCGGGAACAGCTGGCTGACGCGGTAGCAGAGCTCGTTGCAGATCGCGGCCCAGGTGGCGGACGTGTTGAAGTCGCCGATGTGGTGCGCCATGAAGCTGGCGCGCGGGCTGAAGATGGTCAGGTCGCTGCCGCGCTGCTTCATCAATTTGAGCTGATTGGTCTCGATCGATTCGCGCAGCTCGTCGTCGCTGATCTTCAGGTCGGCCGGGTTGGGCGCCTTGGACGGGTCTTTCAGCGCGGCGATCTGCAGATCGCGCCAGAGGCCGAGCGCGGCCGGCGCGGTGGTGTAGTGGCCGTGGACGTCGATGATCATCGTGGAGTCTCCAGAAGGGAAAGTCGGGCAGGGGGCGGACGGTGGCGGTCGGGCGTGTCAGCTGGCGGCGTCCATGCCGTGGCGCCGCTTGATCGGCGTCGCGGCCGGCGAGGTCATGAAGTCGAGCAGCGCGCGCGCCGCGTCGGCCTGATTCGAGCCCGCGCTGATGCCGGCCGAGAAAACGGTGGTGATCTGGATCTCGGCCGGCAGCGCGCCAAGCAGGTCGATGCCGGGCACGGTGAGCAACTCGCTGAGCTGCTGAAAGCCGAGTTCGATCTCGCCGCGCGCCACCAGCGCGCCGACCGGCACGCCGGGCGGGGCGGTGACGAGGCGGCCCTCGATCTGCTCGAAGATGCCCCAGCGCTGGAACAACTCTTTGAGCGCGACGCCACTCGGGCCGGTCGAGTAGCCGATGCTGCGCGCCGCCAGCACGGCCGCACGCACGCCTGCCGCGTTGCCGATGTCGGGCCTGGGCGCGCCGGCCCGCACGGCGACCGCGACGCCCGAGCGCACCAGGTCAAAGCGGCCGGGGCGCAGATGGCCGGCGTCAATCAGACGGTCGATCACGTCGGCGGCGAGGAACACCAGATCAAACGCCTCGCCGGCCTGCACGCGCTTGGCCGCATCGACGCCGCCGACCGATTCGATCTCGATCGACGCGCTGTCGCGCTCCGGATAGGCCAGAACCAGGTCGGCCAGCACTGAGCGGGTCGCCATCGACGAAATGCCTTTGATCTGGGGTTTCATGGTCTGCGGGGCGCGGCCGGAGGTGAGTGATGCGCAGATTGTCGGTACCAGCCCCCATGCCGGCTAGGTGGGGGAATGCACTAGCAGCTATCGCAAATCAGCATGCTCGGCGGCGTGGTATCGCAACAGCAGGGCATTGGGGTATTTGCTCACAGCTGGCAGGGTTGGGGTACCTGGGGCCGGTGCTAAGCTGGCCCGTTTCTCAGAATACGTTCCATCTAGCTAGCGGAGTTGACGATGCCTGGTTTGTTACCTGATGTGGATCCGGACGGTCTGCTTGAATATTCGGTCGTCTACACCGACCGTGCGCTCAACCACATGTCGAAGAAGTTCCAGGGCGTCATGCGTGACATCTCTGGCGTGCTCAAAGAGGTCTACGCCGCCCGCTCGGCGGTGCTGGTGCCGGGCAGCGGCACCTTCGGCATGGAAGCGGTGGCGCGCCAGTTCGCGACTGGCCAGAAGTGCCTGGTGCTGCGCAACGGCTGGTTCAGCTACCGCTGGACGCAGATCTTCGAGATGGGCAGCATCCCGTCCGAGACCATCGTGCTGAAGGCGCGCCAGGTGGCCTCGGGCGCGCAAGAACCGTTCACGCCGGCACCGATCGACGAGGTGGTGGCGACCATCCTGGCCGACAAGCCCGCCGTGGTGTTCGCGCCGCACGTCGAGACCGCCTCCGGCATGATCCTGCCGGACGACTACCTCAAAGCGGTGAGCGACGCAGCGCACGCGGTCGGCGGCCTGTTCGTGCTGGACTGCATCGCCTCGGGCGCGATCTGGGTCGACATGCAGGCCACCGGCGTCGACGTGCTGGTCAGCGCGCCGCAAAAGGGCTGGAGCAGCTCGCCTTGCTGCGCTTTCGTGATGTTGAGTGACGCAGCGCGCACGCGCATCGACTCGACTACCAGCACCAGCTTTGCCTGCGACCTCAAGAAGTGGCTGCAGATCATGGAAGCCTACGAAGGCGGCGGCCATGCCTACCACTCGACCATGCCGACCGACGCGCTGACCCGTCTGCGCGACGTCATGCTGGAAACCCGCGATTACGGCTTTGCCAAGGTCAAGACCGAGCAGCACGAGCTGGGCCGGCGGGTGCGCGAGCTGTTCGAAGGCAAGGGCATCCGAAGCGTGGCCGCCGAGGGTTTCAAGGCGCCGGGCGTGGTGGTCAGCTACACCGAAGACCCGGAATTCCAGAACACCAAGAAGTTCCTGGCGCTGGGCCTGCAGGTGGCTGCCGGTGTGCCGCTGATGTGCGACGAGCCGGCTGACTTCCGCACCTTCCGCGTCGGCCTGTTCGGCCTGGAAAAGCTGCACAACATCGACCGCAGCGTCGAGAACCTCGACCGGGCGCTGAACCAGCTGGTTTGATGACAGCGGCTTGACCACTGTCGTCAGCCCGGCAGCGACTGCGCCGCCGTGCCCTGCGGCAGGCTGCGCACCAGCTCGCCGAGCACCAGGGCGGCTTGGCGCGTCAGCGGGCTGGGGCGCTGGCGGGCCGAGGTGGCCAGGCACAGCACGCTGGCGAGGCTCGGTTCGATGATCGGCCGCACCGCCAGTTCGTCGCCACGACCTGAGGCCGCCACCGCGCTGGCGGTCAGCACCGCGTGGCCGTAGCCGGCGCAGACCAGATCGATGATGGCGGCGATGCTCGACACCTCCCAGGCGATGTCGAGCGTCAGCCCGGCCAGCGCCGCTTGGGTGTCGAGCTGGCGGCGGATCACGTGCAGCCGCTCGGGCAGGATCAGCTGGTAGCGCACCAGCTCGCGCAGCGGCAGCGGCGCACGGGTCGTGCCGCCGGCCGGCCGAGCTGCGGCGGCCGGTGCTACTGCGCCAGATTCAGGCGGCACGGGTTCGGGCGCCGGTCGCGTGCCGGCCGGCAGCGGTGCGGTGCGCTCGACCAGGCACAGGCGCTCTTCCAGCACCGGCCGGATCTCCAGCCCGGGCTGCGCTTCGGGGTTGTAGAGCAGGCCGAGATCGACCCGGCCGGTGGTGATCCATTCGACGATGTGGGTCGACAGCCCCTCGACGATCGCCAGCCGGGCGCGCGGCAGGCGGCGCTGGAAGGCGTCGACCAGCGGCAGCGTGAGCTGGCGGCCGACGGTGGGCGGCAGGCCGATCGTGATGTGGCCGACCGGCTCGTCGCGCGTCGCGCCCATGTCCTCGCGCGCCTGCGCCACCTGCTGCAGGATCGCCACGCCGTGCTCGAACAGGCGCTGGCCGGCCTCGGTCAGCACCACGCCACGGCCGTTGCGCAGCAGCAGGGTTTCGCGCAGGTCGATCTCCAGCGCGCGCACCTGCCGGCTCAAGGCTGGCTGCGCGATGTCCAGCACCAGCGCGGCCTTGCTGAAGCTGCCCAGCTCGGCGACGTGGACGAAGTATTCGAGTTGCTTGAGGTTCATGTCGGATCAGAGGGTCAGCACGGCGGCCGCCGCCTCAGCCGGGCCGAGCGGCTCGTGGCTGGTGACGATCCAGCCGCGCTGCGCATCGGCGGCGCAGCGGGCGAGCTGCGCGCGCAGATAGGCCAGCGAGGCGGCGTCGAGCGCGTTGTACGGCTCATCGAGCAGGGTCAGGCGGGTGCCGGCCACCAGCGCGGCGACCAGCCAGACCTTGCGCTGCGTGCCGGTCGAAAGGGCGCTCAGTCGGCTGCCCAGACTGGGCGCCAGCCCGAGCCCGGCAATGTGGGCCGGCAGCGCGCTGGCGTCGAAACGCGGATAGAGCGTCTGCAGGAAGCCGAAGTATTCCGGCGGCCGCAGGTGATCGAGCGGCACCGGACCGGGGCCGCACCAGAACACCTCGCGCCGGTAGGCGAGCGGCTGCGCCTCGGCGCACAGGTCGCCCGCCAGGCGCCGCTGACCCGAGCTGGGCGGCAGCGCGCCGGCGATCAGCTTGAGCAGGGTCGATTTGCCGCTGCCGTTCGCGCCCTGCAGCCAGGTCAGGCCGGGCTGGAAGTTGGCTGACCAGTCGGTGAACACATGGCGGGTGCCCTGGGCGGTCTGGTACGAGAAATTCAGGTGCGCCACCTGCAGCAGCGCGGTGTTGGATGCGGCCTTCACGCCATCACCTCCGAAGCGAGCGCCAGCAGCAACACCAGCGAAAACAGCCAGCGGCTCGATGTCTGCTCGGCCGCCATGTGCGTCTGGCCGGGCCGCACATCGATCAGGCTGGCCAGCAGCGAGGTCGCCACATAGGCCGCCAGCACGGCCGGGCGGATTTGCCCGGCGACTGGCGCCGCACCGCCGTGCAGCACCGCCAGCAGCGCGGTCAGGCCGAGCGTCAGCGGTGCCAGCGCCAGCAGCGACAGCGCCCAGGCCGGCGCGTGTGGCGAGATCGGCAGCATCGCGCAGGCCTGGTGCAGCTCGACCAAGCCTTCGCGGGCCAGCCGATGCAGCCGGCTGCTCACCAGCAGGCCGAGCGCGGCAAAACCCGCCAGCCACCAGCTCGCCTGCGCTGGCCAGCGCCAGAGACCGGCGGCCATCGCCCACAGTGCCGTGGTGCCGAGCAGCAGCGCATGACCAGCGCGCTGCGCCGGGCCGCGCCACAGCGGCCACCAGATCAGCGCGTGCCACCAGGTCGCCGGCTTGAGGTGGGCGACATCCGTTGCCGAGGGCGCCGGGTCGGACAATGACTGGGCGGCGGCCGGCGGCAGGTGTGCCTGGCTAATCCTGGCGGACCTGTTCCGGCGCCACATGCGGCCGAGCAGCCGGCGCACCGGGCCGGGAACCATGTCGGGCCGGCGCAGCGCCTGCAGCAGCGCCACGCCCAGCGCCAGCGAGCCGGCCACCGCGAGCAACAGCATCAGCACGGCACGCACGCGCACCGGCCGCAGCCAGGCCGGGTTGTGCAGCCACCAGGTGGCGGCGCCGACCGCGTAGAGCAGCGTCAGCGGCAGCAGCGCCAGGCTGACGACGATCAGGTCGGAGCGGCCGGTCTCACGCCGGCCGAGCGGCAGGGCGCGTTCGATCTCGGCCCAGCGCGGTGGCCACAGCAGCGTGCGCGTGCCCCACACCAGCAGTGCGCCGGCCAGCGCCTGCAGCAGCACGGCGGGCAGCAGCCACATCGGCTGGGCGGCGGCCTGGAACAGCGGCAGCACCAGCCAGGCGGTCAGGGCACTCAGCGAGCTGAGTGCGCCCACCGTGCCGCCACCGACCACCGCCGCCAGCACCAGCAGGTACACGCCCCAGCGGCGCAGAAAGTCCAGCAGCGCCAGCCGGCACCAAGCCAGGCGCATGCGGTGATAGGGCAACGGCGCAAGTGTCGTCAGCGCGCTGAGCGGCGGGCCGGAGTCGCGGATGGGCATGCGCGAGTATGGCAATGAATCGTGGCTCAGCGGGCTCGCAGCCGCGTCTCGATCCAGCGGCTGTAGCGCGACAGCGCGAAGCACAGGCTCCAGTAGATCGCGGCGATGAACAGGTAGCCCTCCAGATAGAACGGCCGCCAGTCGGCGTCGCCGCCGAGTGCCAGGCCGAGCGCGCCGGTTAGCTCGTACAGGCCGACGATCGTTACCAGCGAGGTGTCTTTCAGCGTGCCGATGACGCTGTTCATCAGCGCCGGCACCACCGCGCGCAGCGCCTGCGGCAGCACGATCTCGCGCTGCACCTGCCAGGGCTTGAGGCCCAGCGCGCGCGCCGCCTCGATCTGCCCGACCGGCACGTTCTGCAGGCCGCCGCGCACCACCTCGGCCAGGTAAGCCGCCGCGAACAGGCTGATGCCGATCAGCACCCGCAGCAGCACGTCCGGCTGCCAGGGCAGCAGCAGCGGCAGCAGGAACGAGGCCATGAACAGCACCGAGATCAGCGGCACGCCACGGATCAGCTCGATGTAGCTGGCGGCCAGCATCTGCAACACCGGCCAGCCAGTGCTGCGGCGCGCCAGCGCCAGCAGCACGCCGAGCGGCAGTGCCACGCCCAGGCCGACGCAGGCCAGCAAGAGAGAAAGCGGCAGGCCGCCCCAGCGGCTGGTCGGTACCACCTCCAGCCCGAGGCCTCCGCCCATCAAGAACACGAAGGCGCCGAGCACCAGCGCCCAGAGCAGCGCCAGCCCAAGCGGCCCGGCGCGCCAGCTGCGCGGCCAGGCGCTCGCCAGCAGCAGGCCGAGCAGCAGCGCGGTGGCGATGGCCGGGCGCCACTGCTGCGCGTGCGGATAGCGACCGAACAGGATGGCGCGGTGCTTCTCGGTCACCACGCCCCAGCAGGCACCGGCGTGGTCGAGCGCGTGGCAGCGCGCCAGATCGGGCGCGAAGACGGCCTGCAGCAGCGCCCAGTCGAGCGCGCGCAACAGCGCCCAGCCGCCCAGGCCGAGCAGCAGCAGGCTGGTGAGGGCGCGCGGCGCGCTGCCGAACAGCTCGGCGCGCCAGCGTTGCCAGTGCGACGGTGGTGTGGGCGGCCGAGCGGATGTCGGCGCGGCGTGGGCGTGCGGTGCGGCGGGGCTGCTCACGGCGTGCCCCGCAGCGCCACGCGGGCGTTGTAGCGGTTCATCAGCGCGGCGGTCAGCAGCGAGATCAGCAGGTAGACCGCCATCAGCACCGCGATGCATTCGAAGGCGCGGCCGGTCTGGTTCAGCGCGGTGTTGCTGACCGAGACCAGCTCCGGGTAGCCGACCGCCACCGCCAGGGTCGAGTTCTTGCTCAGGTTCAGATACTGGTTGGTCAGCGAGGGCACGATCACGCGCAGCGCCTGCGGCAGCACCACGAAGCGCAGCTGCTGCAGCGGCTGCAGGCCGAGCGCGCGCGCCGCCTCGACCTGGCCGGCCGGCACCGCCTGGATGCCGGCGCGCACCGTCTCGGCGATGAAGGCGGCCGTGTAGCTGGACAGCGCCAGCAGCACGGCCAGGAATTCCGGCGTCACCGCCGCGCCGCCGGCGATGTTGAACGGACCTGGCTCGGGCCACTCCAGCGCCAGCGTGCCGTTGGCCGACTCGACCGGCCACGGCAGCGACAGGCCGCTCTTGCTCAAATAAACCCCGCCCGGCAGTGCCCAGGCCTCGGCGGCGGAAGGCAGCAGCTCGGTCAGCGCGAAGTACCACATCAGGAGCTGCACCAGCAGCGGCACGTTGCGCAGCGCCTCGACATAGACGCTGCACAGGCCGCGCAGCAGCGCGTGCGGCGCCAACCGGCCGATGCCGATCAGCAAGCCCAGCCCGGTCGCCAGCAGCAGCGCCGGCAGCACCACCCGCGCGGTGTTGGCCAGCCCGGCGGCAAAGGCGCGCCAGAAGGGCTGGCCGGGCTCGAAAGCCAGCCAGCTCTCGCCGATCTGGAAGCCGGCCGGCTCCAGCAGGAAGTCGAAGCCGGCCTGGATGCCGCGCTGACGCAGCACCGCAAAAGCGTGGTCGAACATCGCCCACACGCCGATGCCCAGCAGCAGCACCAGGCCGAGCTGCAGCGCCCACAGGCGCCAGCGCTGGCCTGGTGCGCCAGCGGTTGCGCGCACGCTCATCGCACCGGCGGCGCGTAGATCAGGCCGCCCTGACTCCACAGCCGGTTGGCGCCGCGCGGCAGCTTGAGCACCGAGTTCGGCCCGACATTGCGCTCGAAGATCTCGCCGTAGTTGCCGCCCGCCTTGATGGCGCGGTAGGCCCAGTCGCGGTCCAGGCCGAGCAGCTTGCCGGTATCTTCCGAGGTGCCCAGGATGCGCTGCACCACCGGATCCTTGCTGTTGGCTTTTTGTGCATCGACATTGGCTTGGGTGAGGCCATTTTCCTCGGCCTCGATCAGGCCGAAGATGACCCACTTGACGATCGCGAACCACTCGTCGTCGCCGCGCCGCACCAGCGGGCCGAGCGGCTCTTTCGAGATCAGGTCCGGCAGGATCACGTAGTCGTCCGGGTTCTTGGCTTCCTTGTTGCGCAGGCCGGCCAGCCCCGAGACATCGGTGGTGTAGGCCTGGCAGCGCCCGGCAAAGAATGCCTTGAAGGCGGCCTCGAAGCCCTCGAACACCACCGGCTTGAACTTGATGTTGTGGGCGCGGAAGTAGTCGGCCAGGTTCTTCTCGTTGGTGGTGCCGGACTGCACGCAGATCTCGGCGTTCTTGAGCTGCTTCGGGCTGCTGATCTTGAGCTTCTTCGGCACCAGGAAGCCCTGGCCGTCGAAGTAGGTGATGGCGGCGAAGTGAAAGCCCAGCGAGGTGTCGCGGCTCAGGGTCCAGGTGGTGTTGCGCGCCAGCAGATCGACCTCGCCGGACTGCAGCGAGGCAAAGCGCTGCTGCGAATTGAGCGGCACGAAATTGACCTTCTTGGCGTCGCCCAGCACGCTGGCGGCGATGGCACGGCAGGTGTCGGCGTCGAGGCCCGACCAGTGGCCCTGGCTGTCCGGTGCCGAGAAACCCGCCACGCCGGTCGAGACGCCGCAGTTGAGGCTGCCACGCTGCTTGATGGCATCGAGCGTCTTGCCGGCCTGGGCCGGCGCGGCGGCCAGCAAGGCGCTGGCCGCGAGAACAAGTGCAGCGGCCAGCGCTGAGAGGCCAGACGGGGAGGTCTTCATCGGGAGCGTCCTTTCGCAACAAGAGCGACAGCTTAAGTGCAGCCGGTGCGGCACAATTAAGCAGGCGTCATCGGGCTGCACTTGGCGCTCGGTGAGGTGCCAAGGGATATGCCGACCAAAACAATCACACTCATCAGCAAGCGACAGGTGATCGCTCGCATCGTCACCATCATCACGCTGGTCGAGTTTCTGATCATGCTGGGCTTGCAATACATCCCGCATGACGCGGGTGTCTGTGTCGATGCGCTCATCGACATCAGTCTGCTGTCGCTGTGCTCGGCGCCACTGATCTATCTCTGGGTGGTGCGGCCGTTTGTCGATGCGCGTGACGACGCGCTGGAGCGCTGGAGCCGGCTGGCGTTCACCGATCCGCTGACCCAGCTCGGCAATCGACGGCTGCTGCTGACCCATCTGCAGAAAGCCATCAGCAGCGGCTTGCGCCACAAGATGCGTGGCGCCTTGCTGCTGATTGACCTGGACGGCTTCAAGCCGGTCAACGACAAATACGGGCATGAAGCGGGTGATGCGGTGCTGATCGAGGTCGCCAAGCGGCTGCAGACCTTCACCCGCTCCGAAGACGTGGCGGTGCGCCTGGGCGGCGATGAATTCGTGCTGCTGATCGACCATGTCGATGCCGATCCGCAGATCGTGCGGGACAAGGTGCAGCGCATTGCCGACAAGCTGATCGCGCTGGTCAGCCAACCGGTGCTGTTTCAGGAGCGCTCGTTCAGCGTCAGTGCCAGCATCGGGGTGCGTGTCTTTGGCTCCGAGGGGCTGGATCCGGATCTGGCCATCGCCCAGGCCGACCAGGCTCTCTACCGCGCCAAGAATGCCGGCCGCAGTTGCACGGAGTTTTTCCAGTGAGGGTGGCCGGCCGAGAGGGGCTTCATGGGGCGTCGTCAAACAGCGGCAGCGTCTCGGCATCAGGTTGCTGAGCAACGGGCGTCCGCCGGTTGCTTCGCGCCGGCGTTTGACGCAGGGGCGTTGATGCTGGGTCGGCAGGCAAGGGGTGTGCTGTGTCGGGGCGGCCATTGACCTTGCTGTGCGCCAGCGTGCCCACCCGCACCCCGAGCAGCCGCAGCCGCCGGGTCAGGTTGACGCGCCGCAGGCACTCGCGCGCGGTGCGCTGGATCTCGGCGGCATCGGCGGTGGCCAGCGCCAGCGTGTGGTCGCGCGTCACGGTGCGGAAGTCGTCGAAGCGCAGCTTGATGCCGATGGTGCGACCCGCATAACCCTTGCGCTGCAGATCTTGCGCCACCTGCAGACACAGCTGCGTGAAGATGTCGGTGAGCTGGGCGCGATCCTGGCGCGGATGCAGATCGCGCTCGAAGGTGGTTTCCCGGCTCATCGAGACCGGCTCGCTCTCGGTCTGCACCGGCCGCTCGTCATGGCCGTGCGCGGCCTCGAATAACCAGTGGCCGTAGTTGCGGCCGAACTGTGCCTGCAGCCAGGCCGGCTCGCAGGCGGCCAGCGCGCCGATG
Organism: Leptothrix sp. (in: b-proteobacteria); assembly: GCA_041083665.1. GTDB lineage: Bacteria > Pseudomonadota > Gammaproteobacteria > Burkholderiales > Burkholderiaceae_C > Sphaerotilus. The sequence continues at coordinate 84,549 of JBFPGZ010000046.1, read as the reverse complement.
TGGTGCAGGCCCAGTTCGGCCAGCCGCGCGCCGGCTTTCGGGCCGATGCCCTTGATGGCGCGCACCGGCAGCGGCCAGATGCGGCTGACCAGGTCGGCGGCGGTGATCACCGTCAGGCCATCGGGTTTGTCGAGTTCGCTGCAGATCTTGGCCAGCAGCTTGTTGGGCGCGATGCCGATCGAGCAGCTTAGGTGGCAGGCGCGCCGCACATTGTTCTTGATCTCCTGCGCCAGCGCGCGGGCGCCGCCGAGCCGGTCGTGGCCGACGGTGTCCTGCGCGCCGGGCACCTCGGTGAGGTCGATGTAGATCTCGTCGATGCCTCGGTCTTCGATCGCTGGCGCCAGCTCGGCCACTGCCGCCTTGAACTGGCGCGAAGCCTGGCGGTAGCGCTCGAAGTTGGCCGGCAGCAACAGCGCCTGTGGCGCCAGCCGCGCCGCTTTCATCAGCCCCATGCCGGAGTGGACGCCAAAGGCGCGCGCCTCGTAGGTGGCGGTGGTCACCACGCCACGGCCACGGTAGCCGGCCAGTTGCGCAAAGGCATCGATGTGGAACTCGGCGTTGCCGGCTGAGTCAGTCGGTGCGATGCCGGCGGCGTGGCGCACCCCACCGATCACGACCGGCAAGCCGCGCAGCTGCGGGTACTGCAGCAGCTCGACCGACGCATAGAAGGCGTCCATGTCGAGGTGGGCGATCAGGCGGAGCGGAGCAGCACGAGCCATGGCCGGATTGTCCCAGGCGCACGCCGGGTGTCCGATCTGTGCGACGGGATTTACCCGTTACTTGCACAAGCAACAAAAAAATGGGATGATTTCCCACATACATCCTGATCACTGGAACAAAGCTCATGGACACCACGTCTGCCGTACAACAAGCCGCTCGCCTGCTGCAAGCCTTGCTGGGCTCGGTCGCGGTCGGCGCCCTGGTCGTGGCTTGCGGTGGCGGCGGGGTGGGCAGCACCGGCACGGGTGCTTCCGGCAGCTATTCAAGCGGCACCATCAGCGGTTTCGGTTCCGTGATCGTCAATGGCGTGCGCTACGACACCACCAGCGTGAAGGTGGCCGACGACGATGAAGGCACCGAATCCAACGACGACAGCGCCCTCAAGCTGGGCATGGAAGTCGCGATTGACGCCGGTGATGTGCAGCGCTTCACCGATGGCACCACCTCGAAGGCGCAAGCCAGCCATGTCAGCTATGGCAGTGCCTTGCTCGGGCCGGTCAGCGCTGTGAACGTGGCGGGTTTGAGCCTCACGGTGCTGGGTCAGAGCGTCAAGGTGACCGATGCCACTGTGTTCGGTGCCAGCCTGAGCGGTGGCCTCACGGCCCTGTCGGTCGGGGCAATCGTCAACGTGCACGGCCTGTACGACAAGGTCAGCGGCGTCACCACGGCGAGCCGGATCGAGCTCAAGACCGGCGCGGTGGCGTTCTATCGTTTGCGCGGCGTGGTGAGCGAGCTCAATACAACCGCCAAGACCTTGAAGATCGGCGGGCAGCCGGTCAGCTACGTCGCCGCCGCAGCCGGTCAGATCAATGCCGATCTGGCCAACGGCCAGGTGGTGCGCGCCAAGCTCGACCCGGTCCAGGCCACCGGTGTGTGGGCGGCGGTGCGCATCAAGTCGGCCGAGCCGCGTCTGCCCGACCACGAACGCCAGGAGGCCGAACTCGAAGGTGTCATCACCACCTACACCTCGAAAGCAGATTTCAAGGTCAACGGTCTGCCGGTCGATGCCAGCGCCAGCACGGTGGTGTTTGTGAACGGCACGGTGGTCGATCTGGCCTCTGTCGGTGTGCGGGTCGAGGTCGAAGGCACGGTCAGCAGCGGGGTGCTGGTTGCGAACAAGGTTGAATTCCGCAAGAGCACCACCGACAAGCAGCGCGAATTCGAGTTCCACGGTGCGGTTGAATCGCTCAACACCACTGACCAGACCTTTGTGCTGCGCGGCAGCACGATCGACTACGGCGGCGCCGGTGTCAACTTTGTGCACGGCACCGAAACCGATTTGCACAACGGCACCAAGCTCGAAGTCAGGGGCACCCGCTCTACCGACGGTGCCCAGATCGTGGCGACGCGCATCAAGTTCGACTGAATTTCTTCTCCCCGGGCGCGGCATCGCATGGCTGCAAAGCCGCGCTCTTTTACCCCTGGCTCTGCCAGGGGTTTTTTCTTTCCAGACCCGCTTCGGCGCAGGGTCGGTGTTCTCCCTAGAATGGCCCCCATGATTTCGCGTGAACCCACCATGGAGCGGTTGGCCACCGCCCGCCAGTTCCTGCTGGAACCGTTTGGCTTGACCGAAGCGTCGCTGACGCAGGCGCTCAACACGATCTCGGCGCACCGCATCGACGACGCCGATCTCTATTTCCAGTACACCCGCAGCGAGGGCTGGAGCCTGGAGGAAGGCATCGTCAAGAGCGGCAGCTTCAGCATCGACCAGGGGGTGGGCGTGCGGGCCGTCGTCGGTGAAAAAACCGCCTTCGCCTATTCGGACGACATCTCCGAGGCTGCGCTGCTCGACGCCGCACGCACCGTGCGCACCATCGCCGCAGCCGGGCAGAGCCGGCGCGTCAAGGTCAACGCCGTGCAGGCGGTGGCGCCGAGTCGGGTGCTCTACGCGCCGATGGACCCGATCGCCACGCTTGACAGCACCCAGAAGGTGGCGCTGCTGGAGCGGGTCGAGAAACTCGCCCGCGCCAAGGATCCGCGTGTGGTGCAGGTGATGGCCGGCATCGGCGCCGAATACGACGTCGTGATGGTGGCGCGTGCCGACGGCACGCTGGCCGCCGACGTGCGCCCGCTGGTGCGCGTGTCGGTGACGGTGATCGCCGAGCAGAACGGCCGGCGCGAAGTCGGCTCGTCCGGTGGTGGTGGCCGCTTCGGCTTTGGCTACTTCCAGGACGATGTGCTGAGCAAGTATGTCGATCAGGCGGTGCACGCTGCGCTGACCAATCTGGAAAGCCGCCCGGCGCCGGCGGGCGAGATGACGGTGGTGCTGGGGTCGGGCTGGCCCGGCATCCTGCTGCACGAGGCCATCGGCCACGGGCTGGAGGGCGACTTCAACCGCAAGGGCTCCAGCGCGTTCTCGGGCCGCATCGGCCAGCGCGTCGCCGCCAAGGGCGTCACGGTGCTGGATGACGGCACCATCGCGGACCGGCGTGGCTCGCTCAACATCGACGACGAAGGCGTGCCGAGCCAGCGCAATGTGCTGATCGAGGACGGCATCCTGAAGGGCTACATCCAGGACACCATGAACGCGCGCCTGATGAAGACCGCCCCGACCGGCAACGGCCGGCGCGAGAGCTACGCCCACGTGCCGATGCCGCGCATGACCAACACCTACATGCTGGCCGGCGAGAAGGATCCGCAGGAAATCATCGCCTCGATCGAGCGCGGCCTGTACGCCAGCAACTTCGGCGGTGGCCAGGTCGATATCACCAGCGGCAAGTTCGTCTTCTCGGCCAGCGAAGCCTATTGGGTCGAGAACGGCAAGATCCTCTACCCGGTCAAGGGCGCCACCATCATCGGCAACGGGCCGGATGCGCTGACGCGCGTCAGCATGATCGGCAACGATCTGCAGCTCGACAGCGGCGTCGGCACCTGCGGCAAGGAAGGCCAGAGCGTGCCGGTCGGCGTCGGCCAGCCGACGCTGCGCATTGATGGCATGACGGTCGGCGGTACCGGCGGTTGAGGTTGCCGTGCTCGCCCGCTCGGCCCTCAGCCGGGCGTGGCGACCGGCACGATCGGGATGACGCGCTCCTGGCGCGCGCGCAGCTGGCCGCAGCCGCCCTCCACATCCTGCCCGGCCGACTGGCGCAGCTTGGTCAGCACGCCGCGCCGGTGCAGCGAGCGGGCGATCTCGGCGGCGCGCTCCCATGACGGCCGCTTGAACGGCAGGTCCGGCACCGCGTTGTACGGAATCATGTTCATCAGCGCGTACTTGCCTTTCAGCAGCTGCACGATGGCGTCGAGTTCGTCCTCGCCGTCGTTGATGCCATCCAGCAGCGTCCACTGGTACTGGATCGGGTAGCCGGTGGCGCGAGCGTACTGCTCGCCCAGCTCGACCAGCTCGGCCGGATCGATGCGTGGCGCGCGCGGCAGCAGCTCGGCGCGCAACTCTGGCTTGGTGGTGTGCAAGGACAGCGCCAGCGCCGGCTTGACGCGGCCGAGCGGCAGGCGCTCGAAGACGCGTCGGTCGCCGACGGTCGAGAACACCAGGCTCTTGTGGCCGATGCCGCCACCGGTGCCGAGCAGGTCGATCGCTTCCAGCACGTTGTCGAGGTTGTGCGCCGGTTCGCCCATGCCCATGAAGACGACCTTGCGCACCTCGCGCTTGCGGCGCGCCAGCACCACCTGGGCGACGATCTCGGCGCTGCCGAGCTGGCGCAGCAGCCCCTCGCGGCCGGTCATGCAGAACACGCAGCCAACCGCGCAGCCGAGCTGGGTCGAGACGCACAGCCCCTCGCGCGGCAGCAGCACGCTCTCGACCGTCTGGCCGTCCGCCAGCTCGACCATCAGGCGCGCCGAGCCGTCCTCGCCGGGATGCTCGGAGCGCAGGGTGGCCAGCCCGGCCAGATCGGCGATGAGGCTGGGCAGATCCTCGCGCAGGCCGAGCGGCAGGAAGTCTTCCGACTTGCGCCGGCCGCTCTCCAGCGGCAGCGCGCGCGCCCAGTGCCGCAACACGCGTTCTTCGTGGATCGGTTTGGCGCCGCCGGCTCGCAGGCGTTGTCGTAGCTGTTCAATGCGCATATGAAAAATCCGGAACACGACCCGTTTGGCGGTGGCGGTTGATGCTGGTCAGGCCGGGCCGCCAGTGTAGGCATCCGGCCACAGCTGTGCCGGCACCAGTCACAGCAAGGATGCTGTGTATCTGTTAGTTTCGCGCCATTCCCTTCGAGGAGACACGGCTTTGAAACACCACCACTCACCGCTGCGCCCGCTGGATCCTGCTCGGCTGCTAGGCATCCGGCGCGGCATCGAGAAAGAAAGCCTGCGTGTCCGCCCCGACGCTCAGCTCGCCACCACCCCGCATCCGCCGCAGCTCGGCGCGGCGCTGGCACATCCGCACATCACCACCGACTTCAGCGAATCACAGATCGAGCTGGTCACCGGCGCGCACCAACGCGTCGAGGACTGCATCGACGAGCTGGACCGGCTGCACCGCTTCACGCTGCGTGAGATCGGCGCCGAAGCGCTCTGGGTGTCGAGCATGCCCGGGCTGCTGCCGGCCGACGAGCAGCAGATCCCGATCGGGCAGTACGGCAGCTCCAACATCGGCCGCGCCAAGACGGTTTATCGCCACGGTCTGGCGCACCGCTACGGCCGGCGCATGCAGACCATCTCGGGCATCCACTACAACTGGTCGATGCCGGGCCTCAGCAGCAACGACTACTTCGCGCTGATCCGCAACTTCAGGCGCCATTCATTCTTGCTGCTGCTGCTGTTCGGTGCTTCGCCGGCGGTGGACCGCAGCTTCGTGGCCGGGCGCCATCCGCTGCAGCCGCTCGGCGCGCACAGCCTGTATCTGCCGCACGCCACCTCGCTGCGCATGGGCCGGCTCGGCTACCAGAGCGACGCGCAGGCCGAACTGTGCGTCAGCTACAACTGCCTGGAAACCTACGCCGCGTCGCTGCAGGGCGCGCTGACGCGGCCCTACGGTCCGTACGAAGCGATCGGTCTGCAGGACGCCGACGGCCAGTACCGCCAGCTCAGCACCAGCCTGCTGCAGATCGAGAACGAGTTCTACGGCACGATCCGCCCCAAGCGCGTGATCCGGCCGGGTGAGCGGCCGCTGCACGCGCTGCGCGAGCGCGGCGTCGAATACGTCGAAGTGCGCTGCATGGATCTGAACCCGTTCCTTGATCTCGGCATCGACGCGCCGACCGGGCGGCTGATCGATCTGTTCCTGCTGCACTGCGCGTTTTCTGACAGTCCGCCTGACACGTCGCAGGAAATCGCCGAACTGGGCCACAACCAGCAACTGGTGGCGGCGCGCGGTCGCGAGCCGGGCCTGTGCCTGCGCCGCCAGGGTCGCAACGTGCCGCTGTTCGACTGGGCCGCGCAGCTGCTGCGCGAGTGCGCGCCGTACGCCGAGCAGATGGACGCCGCCCAGGGTGGCGACGCCTATCGCCAGGCACTGGCCGCCGCCCAAGCCGCGCTGCGCTCACCCGGCACGCTGCCCTCGGCACGCGTGCTGGCGGCGATCGGCGATGACGAGGACGCAGGCCATGTCGCTTTCGTGCGTGACCGCTCGGCTGCGGTGCGGGCGGCGTTGCTGGCCCAGCCGCTGCCAGCGGCCGAGCTGGCGCATCAGCAGGCGCTGGCGCTCGATTCGCTGCATGAGCAGGCCCGCATCGAGGCGGCCGACACGCTCGACTTCGAGAGCTTCCGGCAGGATTACCTCTCGCCCGTGCACCTGATGCCGCTGGCGGTGTCGGCGGCGCGCCGCGCCGAGGCGCTGGATCAGAACTGCAACGCGCCGGCGTAACCGGTCAGTTCCAGATAACCCAGGCCGAGGCGGCGCCCGGCCGCGTCGAGCAGCTCGCTCAGGCCTTCCCAGTAGATGGTGCCGGTGCTCTGGCGGCTGTCGAGCTCCTGGGCGTCGAGCAGCGCGCGCACCCGGTGCGTGCCGACCGGCGTCTGTACCGACCATTCGACCGGATAGGTGGCGCCGGTGACCGGGCTGCGCCAGGATCGCAGCGGCGTGAAGTGCACCTCGTCGGGCGCAAAGATGCGCGCCGCGCCGCCGCCACGCCATGAGCCACCCGCCCACAACGCCGAGCCATCGGCGCGGCGTAGCTGGAACGCCGTGAGCGCGCTGCCGTCCAGCCAGTTGATGCCGATCCAGTCCCAGCCGACCGCATCGGCCGCCAGCACGCTGTCGCTCCATTCGTGATCGAGCCAGGCGCGCCCCTGCACCGCCAGCGCGCCGGTCGCGGCGCCGTCGGTGCGCTGGAGCTGGCCGCTCACGCCGAGCTGCGGTTGGCTGTAATAGAGGCTGGCCTGCTGCGGCTGCGGCCCCTTGCGCGACCAGCCGGCCGCGCCTTGCAGCAGCAGCGGCTGGCTGGGCTGCAGCCGCACATCGAGCGCGAAGCCGGCCGTGCGGCTCACCAGCCGCGCACGATAGGCGCCGCTGGCGGCGTCGCGCTGCAAACGCCAGTCGCGCAGGTGCACGTCGGTGTCGCCTTCAGCTGCGTCGGCCAGCCCGAAGCCGGCGCGGGCGATGCGCTGGTCGTGCAACAGCCGGCCGGCGCGCAGGTCAGTCAGAGCCGCGTGTGCCAGGATCAGCTGATGCGCGGCGAAGGCGCTCGGCTGGGCCGGATCGACGCTGGTGCGCGAGCGAAAGAACGTCAGCTGAAAGCCCCAGTGCGGCTCGGCGGCGGTTGATGCGGCAGCGGTGCCCGCCTCGGCCAGCCAGCCGGTCACGTACCACCACTCGGTGCGCTGCGCCGGGTGCGCGCCGTGGTCGGCCGGGAAGTGCAAGGGGCGCGGCTGCAGCGGCGTGGTACTTCGCCCGTCGGTGGTGGTGTTGGCTGCTGCTGCACCAGTCGTTGCGCTGCTGGTTGCCGCTGCGCTGGTGACGCGCGGGATCAGCAATCCGCTCAGCGGGTTCAGCGCGACGGCACCCACGCCGCCGAGTGCCCGACGCAGCCAGTGGCGTCGCGCTGGCAGATTCGGTGCCATCACCAATCCTCCTTGACGGCCAGTGCCAGATCGCGGCTGGCGGCGGCGCGGCCGGCCAGCAGCGCGGTCAGCGTGCCGGCCAGCAGCACCGATCCGGCCAGCAGCGCCAGCCGGCCGAGCGGCAGGCTCAGCTCCATGGTCCAGTGAAAGCTCTGCGGATTGACGACGTGCACCAGGATCACGCTGATCGCCAGGCCGAGCGCCACGCCGAGCAGCGCGCCCACCGCCGACCACAGCAGCCCTTCGGCGCCGACCAGCGCCAGCACCTGCCGGCGCGTGTAGCCCAGATGGCGCAGCGCGCCGAACTCCTTGCGCCGTGCCAGCACCTGCGCCGAAGTGCTGGCGGCGATGCCGAACAGGCCGATGCCGATCGCCACCGCCTGCAGCCAGTAGGTGATGGCAAAGCTGCGGTCGAAGATCGCCAGCGAGCTGGTGCGGATCTGGCCCGGCGTGCCGAACTCCAGCAGCGTCCGGTCGGTGTCGCCGGCCAGCACGCGCAGCGCGTCCTCGACCGCGCCGACCGGCTGGCCCGGCGCCAGCCAGAGCGCCAGGTCGTTGATGCGCGTGTCGCCGCTCAAGGCCTGCCAGTCCTGCCGGTCGATCGCGAGCGCGCCTTGCTGGCGGGCGTAGTCGCGCCAGAGGGCGCGGACAAACACCGGCACGCGCCGGCCGTCCGGCAGCGGCAGCAGCAGGGTGTCGCCGGGGCCGACCTGGTAGAGCGCCGCCAGGGTTTCGGTCACCGCGACGTTCGGCAGCGTCGGATGCGGCGGGCGCAGCGCGCCGACCAGCGGCAGCGAAGCCGCCAGCGCATCGGCGCCGGGCGGGCTGGACGCTGTCTTGGCGGGCGTCGGCTCGGCGCGCAGCGGTCGGGCGATCAGGCTGACCGGCGGGCGGTTCGGGTCGAGCGTGATCGGCACGATGCGCTGCGCCTGCACCCGTGTGACGCCGGGCAGTTGCGCCGCCGTGCGCAGCATGGTTTCTGGCAGCCAGGCGCTGTCGGCGGCGCTGCTGGTGGCGGCGGTGCGGACGTACAGATCGGCTGGCAGTACCTGCTCCAGCCAGTGCGTCACCGAGTCGCGAAAACTCGCCACCATCACCGTCAGCGCGACCGACAGCGCCAGGCTCGCCACCACGCCGGCCACGCTGGCGGTGGCGCTGGAGCGCTGGTCGCGCGCACGCTCGACCGCCAGCAGCCAGATCGGATGGCGTGGCGGCGTCAGCCGGGTCAGCGCCGCGCCGACCAGCGCCGGCACGCAGGCAATGCCGCCGAGCAGGATGCAGCCGACCGCCAGATAAGCCGCCAGCGGCAAGTCGCCCAGCGGCGGCAGAAAGGCCAGCAGGACGCCGAGCAGCAGAAGCGCCGGGCCGAGGAGGGTGTCTGGTTCCGGGCGTGGCAGCCCTCTCCCCAACCCTCTCCCATGAGGGGAGAGGGAGCCGAGCACTCCCGGCCAGCGGCAGGTCCGCACTCCCCTCGCCCCGTGTGGGAGAGGGGTCGGGGGAGAGGGGGCGCGGTGCGGGTCATGCTCGGCCTGCCCAAGCCCCTTCAGGCTCTGTGCCGGGGCGAGCCGTTCGGCCGCGCGCGCCGGCAGCCAGCCTCCCGCCAGCGCCGCCGCCGTGCCGAGCGCGCCGTAGAGCAGCGCGGTGGCGCCGTCCCAGTGCAAGGCCGGCGCGCTGCTGCCGAGCAGACCGCTGCCCAGATCACCGCCGAGCTGCTGCAAGGCCAGTTGCGCCAGCGCCGTGCCGAGCGCCAGCCCGAGCGCGCTGCCCGCCAGGCCGAGCGCGGCCGATTCGATCCAGACCAGCCGGCGCCGCCCGGCCGCATCCAGCCCCAGCACGCCCAGCAGCGCCAGTTGCGGCACGCGTTTGGCGACGGCCAGCGCCTGCACCGCGTAGACCAGGAAGGCGCCGGTGAACAACGCCACCAGCGCCAGCACCGACAGGTTCACCCGGTACGAGCGCGACAGGTTCGAAACCCGCTGCTGCGCTTCGTCGGGCGCGGCGCTGCGCACCCCGGGCGGCAGCGCCAGCTCGCGCAGCAGCGCAGTGCGGTCGGCACCCGGCACCAGCCGCAGGTCGATGCGGCTGAGCTGGCCGAGCCGGCCGAAACCGGCCTGCGCGCCGGCGAGGTCCAGCACCGCCAGCGGCCGGCCGGCGGCCAGCACGTCGCCCGCTACGCGCAGGCTCAGGCGCTGTTGGCCGCTGTGCAGCGTCAAGGTCGGCAGACCGGCGCGTGCTGGCACGGCGCTGGCGGCTGGGGTGGTGTCACGGGCGGTCAACCCGAGTGCCTGGCGCGCCGCCGGGTTCAGGAACACCAGCTCCGGATCGATGATCGCCAGCCGGTCCAGCCCCGCCACCGGGCGCGGCAGCAGCGCCGGCGAGATCGGCGCGATCTGCAGCGCATCGATGCCGAGCACGCTGAGCGCGACGCGGTGGCCGTCGGCGCTGACGGCGTAGGTGTCGATTTCGAGTACCGGGCTGGCGTGTGCCACCTGGGGATGCGCGGCGACGCGGGCGTAGAGCGCTTCGTCCAGGCCGGCGCTGCCGCCGGCCTGCAGCACCAGGTCGGGCTGGCCGTTGACGCTGTGCATCGCCTGGCCGAACTCGGCCAGCGCCGAGGCATTGATCAGCTGCACCGCCAGCGCCAGCGCCACGCCGAGCGCGATCGCCAGCAGCGCCACCGCGACGCGCGCCGGGTGGTGGCGCCACTCGGCGGCGATCAGGTGGCGTTCCAGCGCGGTGGGCCGCCACCCCATCACGGTGTCGCGATCACAGCGGCAAGGTGTAGTTGTGCTCGTCCATCAGGTCGATGCCGCAGGGCAGCGTCTGCACCCAGTCGATGAACTCGCGCACCGCCATGCCGATCAGCGGCGCACCGTGCTGCGGCACGATCATCGCGATCGGCAAGGGGCTGACCATGCGCGCCCACAGCCGCAGCACCTTGTTGCTGACCATGTAGCGGCGGTGGAACGGTTCCATGTGCTGCAGATGATCTTTCAGCGAATGGATCGGCACAGTCGGGTCGCCACCGATCGAAGCGCCCAGATCACCCGAGAACAGGATGCGGCTGACCGGATCCCAGAACTGGAAGTTGCCCTCGGCGTGCAGGAAATGCGCCGGCAGCGCGTAGATGACGCCGTCACCGACATCGATGCGCATGCCCTCGTCCGGGATGCCGACGATGCGGCCATTGGTCTTGCCGGGCTTGCAGAAATGCGGCACGAAGCGCTCCCACACCTTGGCGATGTAGACCTGCGCCGGGCTGGCCGTCATCCAGCGGTCCAGCGAGGCGATGATGTCCGGATCGGCATGCGAGGCCAGGATGGTGGTGAGCTGGTGCGGCGGGAAGTAGCGCAGCAGCCCCATGTACAGCTCGTTGTAGGCCAGGTTGCCGCCGGGATCGATGATCGCGCCGGCCTGACCGTTGATGATCAGGAACTGGTTGCTCTGCACCGCCTCGCCGTGTTCGGTGGCAAGGTTTGTGAACATCAGACGCAGATGTTCGCCGTCGTTGTAGAGCTCGATGGACATGGGCTGTTTTCGTGTGGCCGCCCCCATCGGCCGCCGTGAGCTGCACTCTAGCGTGAAATGTCGCAAATCACGCCTGCGGCGCGCAGCTGCAACACCCGGTCGGCACGCGCGGCGGCGGCCTGTGAATGTGTCACGAGCAGGCAGCCGGCACCTTGTTCGCGGCAGCACGCCACCAGCAGATCGAGCACCCGTTCGGCGCTGCTCGGATCGAGGTTGCCGGTCGGCTCATCGGCCAGGATCAGCTGCGGGCGGTGGATCAGCGCCCGCGCGATCGCGACCCGCTGCAGCTGGCCGCCCGAGAGCTGGCGCGGCTGGCGCTGCCCCAGCCCGTCCAGGCCGACGGCCGCCAGCATCGCGTTGACCCGCTGCGCCAGCACGGTGCCGGAGCGCTCGCCCTGCAGCAGCAGCGGCAGCGCCACGTTGTCGGCCACGCTGAGGTGCGGCAGCACATGAAAAGCCTGGAACACGAAACCCAGCTCGTTGCGGCGCAGCCGGGCGCTGTCGGCTTCGCTCAGGGCCGCGACGTCGCGCCCGGCCAGCCGCACCGTGCCGCTGTCGGCCTGGTCGAGCCCGGCGATGCAGTTCAGCAGGGTCGATTTGCCGACTCCCGACTCACCCAGCAGCGCCAGCACCTCGCCGCGCTGCATCTGCAGGCTCACGCCGCTGAAGACCGGCGTGGCGTCGTAATGCTTGGCGAGCTGCTCCACCACCAGCAGCGCCGCCGCGTTGGACGGCGCCGTCATCGCCAGCCTGCCAGGACGGGGGCCAGCAGCGCCAGCAGCTCGGCCGGCGGATCGGCGCCGTCGCAGGCGATGACGTGGCGCGCCGGCATGCTGCGCAGCCAGGTCAGCTGGCGCTTGGCGAGCTGGCGGGTCGCGGCGCTGCCACGCTCGATCAGCAGATCAAGGCGCAGCCGGCTCAGGTCGTCACCGGCTTCGTCGAGCAGCTCCCAGCCTTGCCGGTAGCCGACGCAGCGCATCGACGGCAGGTCCGGGTGCAAGTCGCCGCGTGCGCGCAGGCGCTGCAGTTCAGCAACGAAACCGGCCGCCAGCATGGCCTGGAAGCGCTGGCCGATGCGCTCGTGCAGCCAGGCGCGCGAGGCCGGCTCCAGCGCGATCAGCAGGTGGTCGGGCGCGGCGGCCTCGGCCGTGCTGCCGGTCGGGTCGGCCACCGGTTTGGCAAAGCGGCCGCTGTGCAGGCTGGACAGCGGCTGACCCGTCAGCTGCCAGACTTCCAGCGCGCGCTGGATGCGCTGGGCGTCGTTCGGTGCCAGTCGCGCCGCGCTGACCGGATCGACCCGCGCCAGTTCGGCGTGCAGTGCCGGCCAGCCGATCGCGGCGGCGCGTGCTTCCAGCTCGGCGCGCACGGCCGGATCGGCGGCGGGCAGGGCGTCGATGCCGTCGATCAGTGCCTTGAAATACAGCATCGTGCCGCCGACCAGCAGCGGCAGCGCGCCACGGGCGCGGATCTGCTCGATCAGCCGGCTCGCGTCGGCCACAAATTCAGCGGCCGAGTAGGCCTGGTCCGGTTCGATCAGGTCGATCAGGTGGTGCGGGCAGACGGCCCGCTCGGCCGCGCTGGGCTTGGCGGTGCCGATGTCCATGCCGCGATAGACCAGCGCCGAGTCGACGCTGATGATTTCCACCGCCGGCCCGCCACGGGCCGCGCAGGCCTGGGCCACGGCGAGGGCGGCGGCGGTCTTGCCGCTGGCGGTCGGGCCGGCGATGGCGATGTAGCGCAGCGCCGGGCGAGTCATGGGGGCGGGTGTGTTTCCGGACATGCGGCCGAGCGTACCAGCCGCCCCGGCGCGCCGATCTGCGGCCGGGAAATTGGGTTGATTGCCGCCCAAATCAGGCTTTTATCAATGGCTGAAGCGGGTCCGGCTCAGGGCACAGTGGCTCACGGCCCGATCTTCGAGCCAGTGTTTTGTTCACCAATGAGGGCCCGCCTGATGAAATCGTCCGTTTTTGCCCGTGTGCTGCGGCCCGGCGCGCGTCTGATGCTGCGCCTGTCGCTGCGGCTGAAGTTGCAGCTGGTGGCGGCCATGCTGATTGCGCCGATGCTGATCTTGCTGGTGGTGGTCGTGCAGCATCAGCGTGATGAGTTGCGCCTGGTGCAGACCGAGTTGGCCGGCGCTGAGGTGGTGGCCACCACGCTGGAGGTGGTCAAGCACACCATGGCGCATCGGGGCCAGACCAATATGCTGCTGGGGGGCAACCACAGCGTGCAGTCGGCGCTGGACGCCACCCGAGGCAAGCTGCGTGCTGCGCTGGGCAGCACCGAACAGGCCTTGCGGGCCCATCCCGAGCTGGCCTCGCTGCAGTCGCTCTGGCAGCCGTTGCAGGCGCAGCTGCTGCAGTTCAGCCGTGGCGAGCATCCGCGCGATGCGGCGCAAACCTTCAAGCTGCACAGTCAGGCGATCGAGCAACTCGGCATGTTCATCGGCCGCGCCGCCGAGCAATCCGAGCTGGTGCTTGATCCGGTTGCCAACACCTATTTCCTGATGGATCTGGTGGTCGAGCGGGCGGTGCCTTGGCTCGATTCGGTCGGCCGCGCGCGCGGTGCCGGCGCCGGGCTGATTTCCCGAGGTGATGCAAGCACGGTGGAGGTGGCGGCGCTGCTGGCGCAGGCGGGTGAAATCGACCGCTTGCTGCCGCAGGTGCAGGCCAAGACCGAGGCTTTGGGCCGGGCGGGTGAACCGGTGCTGCCCTCCTGGGACGAGGCGCAAAGTGCCTCGCGGCGTTTTCTGGCCCAGGTGCACAGCCAGTTCGGTGCGGGTGCGCCAGCGGCCGATGCACAGGCGGCGGCCGAGTTTTTTGATGGTGGCACTGCAGCGATCCAGGCCGCCATGAGCTTCGAGACGGCGGCGCTGAACCGCCTGCAGCGCTTGCTGCAGCTGCGTGAAGGGCAGCTCCTGAGCGAGCTGGCCTGGGCGGTGGCCGTGACGGTGGCCGCGCTGGCGATGCTCGGCTATCTGCTGGCGGCGTTGACGAGCAGCATTCAAGGCTCGGCCGAGTCGATCCGCAAGTCGGTGTCGGCCTGTGCGCTGGGCAATCTGGCCGAAGTGGTGCATGTCGGTGGCCAGGATGAATTTGCCGCGATCGGCCGCGATCTGGAGCGCATGACCGACGCCTTGTCGTCCAGCGTGGCGGAGATCCGCTCGCAGGCCGGCATGGTCGGCATGGCCGGGCAGACCCTGGCGGCGGCCAGTCGCGAGATGGCCCAGCATGCCCAGGAGCAAGCCAGCAGCCTGCAGCAGTCGAGTGCCGCCGTGCGCCAGCTCAGCCAGTCGGTCGACAGCAACGCCGCCAGCGCCATCGGTGCCGATCAGCTCACCAGTGACCTGAGCCAGCGTGCCGAAGCGGTCTCGACCGTGATGCACGAAGCGCTGCAGAGCATGGGGCGCATCGAGACCAGCTCGCGCCGGATGGGCGAGATCGTGTCGGTGATTGACGAAATCGCCTTCCAGACCAATATCCTGGCGCTCAATGCCGCCGTCGAAGCGGCCCGTGCCGGTGAGGCCGGCCGTGGTTTTGCCGTCGTGGCCGGCGAGGTGCGCCAGCTGGCGCAGAAGAGCTCGCACTCGGCGGCCGAGATCCGCCAGCTGATCGTCGAGTCCGGCGATGAGGTGGCTGGTGGCGTGTCCAGCATCCGCACTGTCGGCCAGACGCTCGACGAAGTGGTGGCCGGCATCCGCGTGCTGGCGGGCAATGTGAATCAGATCGCGCGCAGCAGCGAGGAGCAGAGCTCCGGCCTGCAGCACGTGGCCAGCGCCATCACCGAACTGGAAAGCATCACGCAGCGCAACTCCGGCATGGTCGAGGAGGCGGCGCATGAATCCGAAGCGCTGCTGCAGCGCGCCTCCAATCTGTCGGGGGCGGTGGCCAACATCCGCCTGCGCCAGGGCACCGCCGACGAGGCATTCAAGCTGGTCGAGTCGGCGGCGGGGTTGTTCCAGAACGAGGGCCTGAATGCCTTGCTGGGGCGCTGCAATCGGGCCGATAGCCCCTTTGTCGATCGAGACCTGTATGTGTTCGTGCTGGACCGCGCCGGCACCTATCACGCCTATGCCGGCCAGCCGGCCAAGGCCGGCGTGAACCTGGGGCACATGAAAGGGCTGAGCGGCAACCGCCTGGTCGACGATATATGGCTGCGGGCCGACCAGGGCCCCGGCTGGGTCGACTACGCCGTGCCGCATCCGATCACCGGCGTGTCGATGTCGAAAGCCTCGTATGTGGTGGCGCTCTCGAACGATTACGTGGTGGGCTGTGGCGTCTACAAGACTTCCGCCCAGGCACCGGAGGCCCCGCCAGCGCATTCCGGCCGGGCCGGGGTGGGCTTGCGGCCGCAGATGGCTTGAACGCGGGTCAGCGCGTGGCGCGCCGGCGGGCCCGGTCCAGATAGCTGTGCGGGTCGGGCGGCAGACCGCTGCGCTGCGACTCCCACAGCATTTCACCGAGGCATTCCATCACCTCGTGATGCGCGTCGTGCAGGCTGCCGCGCTTGGCGGCGAGCAGATCGACCACCTGGCGGATGCCACGTGGCTGGTCGATTGAGACCTGCTCGGCGATCGTCAGGTGCATCGACAGGTGCAGAAACGGGTTGCTGCGGCCGTCCTCGACCGTGTAGACGGCGGCCAGCGCTGCGGCTTCGTCCGCCAGTTCGGCGTGATATTCGGGATGCTTGGCAATCCAGTCAGTGGCGATGGCGTCCATCGGGCTGAGCGGCGCGCCGGTGCGGTGCTTCTGATAGGCGGCGCAGAAGAATCGCCGTACGTCGTGCTGGCTTGGGGTGAACATCCGACAATTGTCGCCTCTTCAACCCGGCCACTTTCATGCAGACCAGCACCGCCCAGCTTTTCACCGACGCCCGCACCCACAACGCCTGGCAGGATCGCCCCGTCACCGAAGCGCAACTGCGCCAGATCTACGAGCTGATGAAGTGGGGCCCGACGGCGGCCAACACCTGCCCGCTGCGCATCCGCTTCCTGGCATCCAGCGAAGCCAAGGCCCGGCTGATCCCGCTGATGAACCCGAACAACCAGGCCAAGACCTCGGCGGCACCCGCTGTCGCCGTGCTGGGCATGGATCTGGAGTTCTTCGAGCAGCTGCCGACGCTCTATCCGCAAGTCGATGCGCGTTCGTGGTTCGTCGGCAAGCCGGCGGCGGCCATCGAGCGCGACGCCCTGCTCAACGCCAGCTTGCAGGCCGGCTACTTCATCATGGCGGCGCGCTCGATCGGCCTGGACTGCGGTCCGATGGGCGGCTTCGACGCTGCAGCGGTGGATGCCGAATTCTGGGCCGGCACGCCGGTGCGCTCGATCGTGGTCGTGAACCTCGGCTACGGCGATGCAGCCGGCCTGCGGCCGCGCAATCCGCGCCTCGACTTCGACGCCGCCTGCGCGCTCCTCTGATCCGGCCTGATTCCCGTGATCGTTGATCCCTGGTTCTATGCGGCGGCCCTGCCAGCCGCGCTGCTGGTGGGCATTTCCAAGTCGGGCTTTGCCTCCGGCATCGGCGCGCTGGCCACGCCGATGCTGGCGATGAGCGTCAGCGTGCCGCAGGCGGCTGCGCTGGTGCTGCCGCTGCTGTGCCTGGCCGACGTGATCGGCCTGGTCACGCTGCGCCGCCATGCCGAGTGGGCGGTGCTGCGCCAGCTGCTGCCGGCCGGGCTGGTCGGCATCGTGATCGGCTGGTTGAGTTTCGGCCTGCTGCCGGCGCACGTGGTCGGCGGCATCACCGGTGCGGTGACGCTGGCGTTTCTGGCCTGGCAGCTCAAGTTTCCGGCCAAGGCGGATGCGGCGCCGCCTGGTCCGGCGGCCTGCGCCGGGCTGGCGCTGACCTCGGGCTACACCAGCTTCGTCGCCCACAGCGGCGGCCCGCCGATCGTGATGGCGCTGCTGCCGCGCCGCATGGCGCCGCTGGCCTACGCCGGCACGTCCGCAGTGTTCTTTGCCGGTATCAACGCCGCCAAATGGCTGCCCTACGGCCTGCTCGGGCTGATCGACCTGAGCAACCTGGCGACTTCGGCGGCGCTGATGCCGGTGGCCGCCACCGGCGTGCTGCTTGGCATCTGGGCCACCAAGTACGTCTCGCCGCGCTGGTTCTACCGGCTGGTGCAGTGGGGCATGTTCCTTACCGGCGTCAAGCTGCTCTGGGACGGGTTGCGCTGAGCGCTGCTGCGGCCGAGCCTCTTACTGTTCCTGTTCGTGCTTTCGTCGTTCCGGACTACCCCCTATCCAGGGGGTTGGCCTGGATCAGCTCAGCATATTCATATTTAGCATGGCGACTTCTCTAAATCCAGTCAGCGGAGGCCCCAACCATGCTCAGAACCCAAAGCTCACGCCATACCCGTTTCAAACGGTATTTGGCTGTTTTACTCAGCGCAGCTTTGGTGGCGTGTGGCGGCGGGGGCGGAGGTAGCGCACCCACTAACACCGGTACGGTCACCACGACGACGGGACCGTTAGGTATCAAAGCGTCGCAGATGAGCGATGGTGCGCTTTACTTCACGGGTACTTACCAAGGCCAGCCTCTCAAGATTTCTCATCAAGGGGCTACTGGTGCTGGAACCTGGATAGCTTATGAAGGTACCGCTACTGCTCGCATCCGCTACACCATGAGCGACACCGCCGGACTGCAGGAAGTGCTGGCCATGGACACGGGTGAGCGCATGACCGTACAGACCGTGGGTAATGCGCGCGTGGAGTACCGCAGTTACTCCAATACGGGGGTCTTTGAATGGGGCGTCGTGCTGTGGCAGGTTAATCAGCACTGGTGGATGGCAAGAATGCCGACCGAAGCTTTCCGGGACTATGGAGAACTGATCGGACCTACGGATGTGACCGCGACGATTGCTCCGGCGCTGGCCACCACCACGGGTCCGGCAGCTGCCGGGCTGAACCGCCCGGTTGCGCTACGTGTCGGCTCATTAGGACTACTACCTCAAATGTCCTGGAGTGAGATCAAGAAAGCTGGCATGCTTGCCTTCAAATCGGCAGCATGGAGCATCACTTCTGGCGTGGCTGTAGGCGCTACGATGCCTGTAGCAGGTACGGCAGTAGTCACGGTAGCTGGTTCTTCGGTTATTGTCCCAGCAGCGATTTTTGTCGCTGGCGTATGGATGACCGCCCAAGGCCTGGATGCCTTTTGGTCTTTCTATCAATCGCTCCAGGCTAACCAGGAGCCCGTCAGCACTGACCCCGATCCACAAACTCAAGCTGACTATCAGACCCAAACTCGCCCAACTACTGCTACCCAGACACCGACACCCATACCCCCGTCCCCGGTGTCGCCTGACCCTGTGGTGAAGGGCGTGACCCCGGTCACGGCGATAGTCGGGCAGCCGGTAACGTTGGTGATCAGCGGCACAGACATCGGCGGCTATTACGGGGTCAGCATGCAGTTGCCAGGGTGCGCCAACCTGACGCCCATGGGCCACACCGCAACCACAGGCACATTTGAATGCACGCCCTCAGCGGTGGGCACGCTCAGTGGCACCGTGAACGATCCAATCTCTAGCGCCCTGCTGTACAGCTTCAGCCTTAACGTGACCAACCGCTTCACCAAGATATCCGCCGACGGCCAAGATTTACCTGACGACGCCACCATCTGGGCCTGTGTACGTCATAACGTTACCGGTTTGCTGTGGGAGGCGCATGTGCTCCGGGGTACTGATACCAATGGCGTCTGGTTCCAGCATACATGTTCTTGGGATAGTAATAAATTCGGATGCATCGGCTATACCAATATGGGCAATGGCAACCCCTGGGATGCGTCCGCAGTGCCAGCCACGGTCGGTACGTTGTGCGGCATAACTGGCTGGCGCTTGCCGACCGTGGGCGAAGGCACTGCCCTTGTGAACGATCCGGCTTATAAAGCGGGCAATAACTTCAAATCCACATGGTTTGGCTCAGACGACGTGGTTGATTTTGGCTGGACTTCGTCACCGCCGGCTGGTAGTTCGGGAGCTTGGGACATTGGCTTCAGCAACGGCAGCATCAACTACGAGGGCAACGACGGCGGCAACGGCTACAGCGCTCGGTTGGTGAGGTAGGTGGTGTTGTGGGTTGTTCTTCAAGTAAACCCATGAGCTGGTGATGGCAGCACTTCTTTCGGCTGCACGGCGTGTTTTTCCAGCAAATCAGGTTGCTTCAAATTGAACACCCTCGGACCTCCTTGGCGCTGATCGCAGAACTGATGGCTGCGGCGCAGATTACAGGCCATGCCGCTTGGAGTCTACGGGTTCTGGCTGCGGGCTGCTGGCTGGCGCAGCCGACATCCGTGGAAGATCTGGCAGAACGATCTGGACTGATCCAGGCATCTTCTGGCGTGCTGCCGGCACAGCTGTCTGCGCTGCCGAAATGATCTGCCGGCCTGCTGCACTGCCTGGATGGGCGGCTGAACTCAACGGATGCGCCGCTGCACTGCCTCTTCGGGCCGTTGATCTGTATTAACCGAGTGGCGGACTCAACTATGGTCTGGCGCTGATCTTCTCGGGTGGGCGGCTGCACTGATGCGTTGGTGCACTGACATGCCTTGGTGCGCCGCTACTTTCATGTGGCGTGCCGTTGAACTCATGTTTCGTGCCGCTGCAACGCTCAGCCGGGTGCCCGAAGCCATGAGCACCCGTCGCGCCGGATCAGCGCGCCTCGCCGTTCTTGACCGCTTCCTGCAGGGCGCTGACGGACAGCGTGAATTCCGGGCG
The DNA here is from genome assembly GCA_041083665.1 of Leptothrix sp. (in: b-proteobacteria). Classification (GTDB taxonomy): domain Bacteria; phylum Pseudomonadota; class Gammaproteobacteria; order Burkholderiales; family Burkholderiaceae_C; genus Sphaerotilus. The sequence goes on along the minus strand of JBFPGZ010000046.1, from coordinate 64,641 downwards.
GGCGATCGTCAGCACCTTGCCGAAGGCGCCGGTGTAGAACACCACCAGCTTGACCGGCTCGGCGCTGACGGCGCGGCCGTTGTGGATCACGCTGACTACTTCAGCCAGGGCGTCGCCGGTCTTCAGGCGCTTGACCTGGCCGTCCTGGCGCGTCACCTGCAGCTCGCCCTGCAGGATGTAGGCAAACGACGGGATCGGGTGCTCGTGCCAGCCGGTCTCGGCGCCGGGAGCGATCTCGATCACCAGTCCGGTCACTTCGCCACGGCCGTCCGGATAGGTGATCTGCTTGTCATCCCAGCTCGACGTGGCCTTCAGTACCGGGGTGACCCGCACGGTCTGCGACGCGTCGAGCGCGTGGGCTGCACCGGCCGAGCCGAGCACGGCCAGCCACAGGGCGGTGCGGGACAGCAGGCGAGGGGCGCGTGGCGTGGTGTGGTGCAGGGCAGGCAGCATGGTTCTTTCCATCACGAAGGGGTGGTCCTGGTTGGGCTGCCGACAATAGCAGACCGGTTGTGACGCGCCGATCGCTGGCGCCTGCGCGCGGGTTAGCATTCCCGACCCCATGAAACCCGGCAGGAGCGATCACAAATGAGTGGAGAAGTCAGGTTCGAGCGCCACGCGACGCTCGCCGATGCGGCGCTGGTCACGCTCGACAACCCCGGCAAGCTCAACGCCGTCAGCGTGGCGATGTGGCGCGAGCTGCGCGCCTTCTTCGATGGTCTGGCCGAGCGCGAGCCGCTGCTGCGCGCGGTGATCGTGCGCGGCGCGGGCGGCACCTTCGTCTCGGGTGGCGACATCGAGGAATTTCCGGCGTTCCGCTTCGACGAGGCGCGCCTGCGCGACTTCCACGAGAACATCGTTGCACCCGCGCTGGAAGCGATGTACCGCTGCGACGTGCCGCTGGTGGCGCAGATCGAGCGCGCCTGCGTCGGCGGCGGGCTGGAGATCGCCAGCCAGTGCGACATCCGCATCGCAGGCCACAGCAGCCGCTTCGGCGCGCCGATCGCGCGGCTCGGTTTCCCGATGGCGCCGGACGAGATGGCCAGCGTGGTGCGCGTCACCGGCCTGGCCACCGCCGCCGAGATCCTGCTCGAAGCGCGCCTGTTCGATGCTGCTGCGGCGCTGCAGCGCGGCATCGTGCACCGCGTGGTTGCGGATGACGGCGTCGCGGCGGAGGCCGAGGCGACTGCCAAGCGCATCGCCGCTGGCGCACCGCAGGCCGCCCGCCTGAACAAGCGCACGCTGCGCCTGATCGCGCCGCAGTTCCATTTCAGCGAGGCTGAGCGCGCCGCGCTGGCCGGCTACGCCAGCGGCCCGGACCACCGCGAAGGCATCAGCGCCTTCATCGAGAAACGCGCGCCCAAGTTCACCGGCGCCTGAGCCACGGAGTTGTCCCTTGGAGAACCAGAACCTGTTTGCTGCGCTGCGCGCTGCCTTTCCCGCCGATCTCGACGCGACCGCGATCGAGACCGACAACGATCTGATCTACCGCTGGCGCGACCTGGACCGCGCGACGGCCATGCTGGCCAACCTGCTGCAATCGCTGGAGATCGCGCCCGGCAGCCGCATCGCCGCGCACACCGAGAAGTCGGTCGAGGCGCTGCTGCTCTATCTGGCGACGCTGCGCGCCGGCTTTGTCTACCTGCCGCTCAACACCGCCTACCAGGCGGCCGAGCTGGATTACTTCATCGGCAATGCCGAGCCGGCGGTGGTGGTCTGCGCCGGCAAGAACTTCCCGTGGATCAGCAAGCTGGCTTTTCAAAAGGGCGTGGCGCACGTCTTCACGCTCAACGAAGACCGCAGCGGCACGCTGCTCGACCGCGCCGCTTATTGCAGCGACCAGCACGAGGTGGCGCCGAAATCGGCTGACGATCTGGCCGCTATCCTCTACACCAGCGGCACCACCGGGCGCAGCAAGGGCGCGATGCTGAGCCACGGCAATCTGCTCTCCAACGCGCGGGTGCTGCACAGCCACTGGGATTGGCAGCCGGGCGACGTGCTGATCCACGCGCTGCCGATCTTCCACGTGCACGGCCTGTTCGTCGCCAGCCACGCCGCGCTGCTGAATGGCAGCAAGATGCTCTGGCTCGCCAAGTTCGACCCGAAGGCGGTGGTCGAGCGCCTGCCGCGCGCCAGCGTCTTCATGGGCGTGCCGACGCTCTACGTGCGGTTGCTGCAGGAAGCCGGGCTGACGCGCGAGGCGTGCCAAAACATGCGCCTGTTCATCTCCGGTTCGGCGCCGCTGCTGATCGAGACCTTCCGCGACTGGCAGACGCGCACCGGCCACACCATCCTGGAGCGCTACGGCATGAGCGAGACCATCATGCTGACCTCGAATCCGTGCAAGCCGCAGGACGGTGACCGCCTCGGCGGCACGGTCGGCCCGGCGCTGCCCGGCGTGGGCGTGCGGGTGGTGGATGACGCAGGCGCGCTGCTGCCGGCCGGCGAGATCGGCCACGTGCAGGTGCGCGGCCCGAACGTGTTCGGCGGCTACTGGCGCATGCCGGAGAAGACCGCCGAGGACTTCACTGCCGACGGCTGGTTCAAGACCGGCGACGTCGGCCGCTTCGACGACGCGGCGTATCTGACCATCGTCGGCCGCAGCAAGGATCTGATCATCAGCGGTGGCTACAACGTCTATCCGGCCGAGATCGAGGGCTACCTGAACGAGCTGCCCGGCGTGGCCGAATCAGCGGTGGTCGGCGTGCCGCACCCGGATTTCGGCGAAGGCGTGATCGCGCTGATCGTGCCGAAGGCCGGCGCGCAGCTCGACGCCGATGCGCTGGTCGGCATCCTCAAGAAGCAGATCGCCAACTACAAGGTGCCGAAACGCGCCTTCATCGTGGCTGAGCTGCCGCGCAACGCGATGGGCAAGGTGCAGAAGAACCTGCTGCGCGAGGCCCATCGCGCGCTGTTTCAGGGCTGACTCAGGCCTGATCGACGATCTGCACGCCTGGACCGAAGGCGACGCGGCCCTTGATCTCGGCGGCGGCTTCGGTCGGTTCCGGGTAGTACCAGACCGCGTCGGCTTTGAGCTCGCCGTTCACCAGCAGGCTGTGATAGCGCGCCTGGCCTTTCCAGGCGCAGCCGGTGCGGTGGTTGCTGAAGGCCAGATAGGCGCGGTTCAGGCTGGCTTCGGGGAAGTAGTGGTTGCCTTCGACCACCACGGTGTCGTTGCTGTCGGCGATCACGACGCCGTTCCAGATGGCTTGCATGCGAGTTTCCTGGCTGATGTTTGAGTCTTGCGACAGGGGCGTGATCATGCCCGTGCGCGTCAGACCCACGCTGTACATTTTCATGGCATGAATACATCGCAGAGAGACACGCCGTTGCACTCCGGCAGCACCCGTTGGGGCCGCTTCGATGTCTGGTGGCCACCGGCCGTGCTGAGCTCCGGGTTGCCGCTGTTCGGTCTGGGCTATTTTCTGCTGAGCGTGCTGGCGCTGTCCTTGTCACAGCAACCGGGCCATCTGGCCCCGCTCTGGTACGCCAACGGCCTGGCGGTGGCCTTGCTGGTCTATCAGCCACCACGGCAGTGGTGGGTCTGGCTGCTGATGGCGGCGCTGGCCCATCTGGCCGCCCATCTGGTGCTGGGTGATGGCGCCGGCATGGCGCAGGGCTGGCCCCATTTGGCCGTGATCTTGCTGGGCAGCACCCTGCTGCAGCGCTACCGGGTCCATCTGGAGGCGCCTGACGATCCGGCCCGACTCGGTTGGGTGGTGCTGTTGGGAGTCTTGCTGCCCGGTCTGCTCGGCGCCGCCTTGGACCTGTTGATGTTGCCGAACCTCGGTCTGGCCGAGACGCTGGAAACAGGCGCAGTTCGTTTCGAAGGCCTGGTGCTCGGCAGCGTGGCCACCTTGCCACTCAGTCTGTGGCTGCTGGAGCGAGGTCGCACCGGGTTGGCTGAGTTGCTCTCGGTTGACGAGCTGGCGGTGTGGCTGCTCGTGCTGCTGCTGGCCGTGCTGGTGCCGCTGTGGCTGCCCTCGCCGTTGCTCTACTTGAGTGTGCTGCTGATGGCGCTGGCGCTGCTGCGGGGCTTTGGCAGCGCGGCGGTCGGCGTGTGGCTGGTGTCGGTCGCGCTGGGCGTGTCGATGGCCAATGGCGTGTTCCAGCCGCCGCTCACGGCGCGCTGGGAAGCGCCACTGTTCTACCTGGCGCTGCTGCTGACCTTGTTGCCGCCGCTGCTGCTGGCGGCTTCGGTGGCGGCGCGCCGCCAGGCCATGCAGCGCCTGAGCGAGAGCGAGCAGCGCTACCGCGCTCTCTATCGGCACACGCCGGCCATGATGCATTCGATCGGACCGGACGGCCGGCTGCTCAACGTCAGCGAGCTGTGGCTCCAGAAGCTCGGCTATCAGGAGCACGAGGTGCTGGGCCGCAAGTCGGTCGATTTCCTCAGCCCGGACTCACGTCGGCAGGCGCTGGAGCAGGTGCTGCCCCGTTTCGAGCGCGAAGGGCATTGCGCCCACGTGCCGTATCAGTGGCTGAGGCGCGACGGTCAACCGCTCGACACCCTGCTGTCGGCCATCCTAGAACGGGATGCCGACGGCCATTTCGTGCGCAGCATGGCGGTGATCGAAGACCTCACCGAGCGCAACTTGCTGGCCACCGAACTGGCTGCCAGCGAGCTGTTCGAGGTGACCTTGCGCCTGATCGGCGATGGCGTCATCACCACCGACGCCTATGGCTACATCGATCTGATCAATCCGGTCGCTGAAGCCATGCTGGGCTGCAGCCGAACCGAGGCGCATGGCCAGCCGCTGGCGCAGATGCTGCATCTGTTCGACGAGCACACCGGCGAGCGCCTGGTCGATCCGGTGCAGCGCTGTCTGGCCGAGCAACGCTACGTCGGCCTGCAGCAGAGCGTCATGCTGCGCTCACGCGACGGCCAGGATTACGCCATTCAGCACACGGTCACACCGATCCAGAGCCGTGACGACCAGGTGCTTGGCACGGTGATGGTGTTCCAGGACGTCAGCGTGACCCGTGCCCTGTCGGCGCGCATGTCGCATCTGGCCGAGCACGACGCGCTCACCGATCTGCCGAATCGTCTGCTGCTGCAGGACCGCATCGCGCAGTGCTGCCAGCGCGGTCAGCGCGAGGCCACCCGCTTCGCGGTGATGATGCTCGATCTCGACCACTTCAAGCACGTCAACGACACCTACGGCCACACGGCCGGCGACACCCTGCTGCGGGTGGTGGCCGACCGGCTCGCCAACACGCTGCGCGCCAGTGACACCGTTTGCCGGCTCGGCGGCGATGAGTTCGTGATCCTGCTGGCCGATCTGCCGGTCGGCGACGACGCCGCCGACGTGGCCGAGAAGATCCTGCGTGAAGTGGCACGGCCGGTCGAGCTGGCAATGGCGATGGTCGATCTGTCGGTCAGCCTCGGCATTGCCACCTTCCCGGAGGATGGCGCTGATCCGGAAACCCTGATGCGCCACGCCGACACGGCGATGTACCGCGCCAAGCGCGACGGGCGCAACGGCTACTGCTTCTTCACCCGCGCGATGGACGACGTGGCCATGCACCGCCTGGCACTGGAACAGGATCTGCGCACCGCGCTGGCGAACGGCGAATTCACGCTGCACTTCCAGCCGGTGATCAATGTGGCGCAGCGCCAGGTGGTCGGGGCCGAGGCGCTGGTGCGCTGGCAACGTCCGAGCGGCGGGCTGGTGGCGCCGGGCCGCTTCATGCCGACCGCCGAGGAGAGCCATCTGATCCTGCCGCTCGGGCGCTGGGTCATGCGGCAGGCCTGCGAGCAGCACCTGCAGTGGCGCGACCACGGTTTCGGGCTGATCCGCATGTCGGTGAACGTCTCGCCGATCGAGCTGGAAGACCCGCAGTTCGTGCCGCATCTGACCGAGCTGCTCGGCGAACTCGACATCGACAGCAGCTTTCTGGAGATCGAGATCACCGAAGCGACGCTGATGCATGAAGGGGTCGGCGCGCTGGCGGTGCTGCATCAGATCAAGGCGCTCGGCGTGCGCATCGCGGTGGACGATTTCGGTGCCGGCTATTCGAGCCTGAGCGACCTGAAACGCCTGCCGCTCGACACCATCAAGATCGATGCCTCGTTTGTGCGCCCGCTGGCCGATTCACCCGCCGATCGCGAGATCGTCCGCGCCATCCTGACCGTCGGCCAGGGGCTGGGCCTGCGCGTGATCGCCGAAGGCGTCGAGTCACCCGAGCAATTCAACGTCTTGCAAACGCTCGGCTGCGTCGAGATGCAAGGCCACCTGCTGGCACGCGCCGCGCCCGCCGCCATGTGGCGCAAGCTGGTCAACGCCATCACGATGCCGGGCGGGCTGCCGAGGCCGAGCCGGGAGGAGTGAGCCGGGCCGCAGGTGGGCGGTGTGGCATCAACCACCAACTTGCGGCGAGTCTGCGGGAATCTGTGTCCAGCAGGGCAGGCTTACCCGATAAGCAGGCGCGTGTTCCCCGATCAGCATGACCGGCTTCCCAGACGAGCAGGAACCCGTTCCCCGATCAGCAGGATCGGCTTGCCCGACCAGCGGGATCGCGCGGCCCGATCAGCAGGGCTGGCCTCCCCGACGAGCAGGATCGCGTCTCCCGTCAAGCATCGCAGGGCTTCCAGTCGAGCCTGCCCGCGCCCCTTGTCAAGCGGAGCCGGCCAACCCGTCAAGCAAGACGGCGTTCCTGTTCCACAGGGATGGCAGCCTTCCACGGTGGACAGCCCATCCTTCACCGTACGCATGACTCTCAGCAAAGGCCTTGCAGAGGAGCATTGCCAATCACGTGAAAAATAAAGCAATCCCCCCAAAGGGGGAGTGTTAATAAATTTAAATTTTCTACACTGTCCTCAGAAAACTCACTTCGTTGGAATGGTTGGAACGCATCACTGAATTGATTTGAATCAATTTCTGATTCAATTGATTGGTCACTGCATTGCAGCGTCATTATTTGGGAGATGACTTGTGGTAAATAATAAATGGCGTCTTGGGCTCTGTGTGCCGAGAAGAAATATTGTTTTGGCAATGCTCTCTATGGCCACAGTGCCTGCGGTTGCCGCACCCACCGATTGTCTTGGCACCAGTGTGGATGCCTTAACCAAATGCACGATACCGTTGGTTCCTCCTGTATTTTCTTATGGGGTGTGCATTGCGAGTTTGCTTTCGACCGAAGTCAATGCGGAGGGTTATTGCAGTCAACAATTGGGGCCGATGACGGGGGATGCTTCAGTTGTTGCTTTTGTGAATTGCGTTGGGAATCGGTTGACCGGTGTTCCTAATAGTATGTCTTCAGTGCATTGGCAGCCGGTAGGATCCACAGGAGGTGATGGCAATTTGTGCGGGATGTATTCGGTGATTGAAAACCATGGTCGAGAAATCAGCGGATTTGATCATCAGACATTGTTTTATGAGGTTTATCCAATACGAAACAGAAGCGTAACTTGCCCAAATGGAATGCAACCTGTTGGTGGAAATTCAACCTCTGGCCCTGATTATTGCGTGAAACCGCCAGATTTTCCAACGTGCGAAAAAGTTGGCAATCCGATCGGCATTGCGACGGCCGAGAAAATGAATTCTGAGGTTGATTACCCGGTCACCGGTGCATCATCGCTGAGTTTTGTGCGTAACTATAGAAATTTTGGATTCTATCGGCCGCTGTTGTCTTTGGAGAATGCCTCACTCGGGTTTGGTGATTTCTGGCGGAACAACTATTCAGCCAGAATACTTCCTGAAAACCAACCTTATTTGATGGCCACGGCTCTCAGGCCTGGCGGCAATGAAAAGCACTTCAAACCGAATGGGCAAGAGGTCTTTAATGCCGAGGGCGCCGGCGATCAATTGAGTATGACGGCGAGTGGTTGGCTTTATAAAGATGCCGCCCGTGGCTTCGAAACCTATGATTCGAACGGGAAGTTGACAGCAATCTATGCAAAAACTGGTGACCGTCAGCTACTGACATATAGCGATGCAACAACGCCTTTGAGTATCGCTCCGGCCAGAGGTTTGTTGATTAACGTTGCCGATGATTTTGGAAGGCCACTCAATTTTACGTATGATTCAAATCAGCGCATGAATGCGATGATTGATCCCAATGGGAATATTTATGGCTACGGGTTTGATGCCAATGAAATGCTGGCGGGAGTGAATTTCCCTGATGGAAAGAGTCGATTTTATGTATACGATGAGGCGGGCAGTGGTGCTGGCCCCTATGGTTTGAATGGCATTATTGATGAAAATAATGTACGGTTTTCAACTTACAAATATCGTGATGCTTACTGGAATACACCTGACAGCACAGAGCATGCTGGAGGTGTGGGAAAATACGTTCGATATCAGAATTCCGCTAATTCGATCAGCATCAATGATCCATCGGGTTCGCAGATAACATATACAACTTCAAGTGTTGGCGGAGTACAAAAAATCAGTGCTCAATCACAACCGGCAGGCTCTGGTTGTAATGCAAGCACCCAATCAATTCAGTATGATACGAACGGAAATAAAGCGGTTGTTGACGACTTCAACGGCAACCGGACCTGCTACAGCAGCGATCTGAGCCGCAATCTAGAGCTGGTCCGGGTGGAAGGTCTGACCACCACGGTGGCGTGCTCCACGGTGACGCCGGCAGGCATGCGCATATCGACGGGCCAGCGCAAGGTGAACACGCAGTGGCATCCGGACTGGGCTTTGAAAACCAGAGAGGCGGCCCCCCTCAAGGTGACAACCTGGGTCTACAACGGTCAGCCCGACCCGACGGCCAGCAACGCGATCGCGAGCTGTGCCCCTGCCAGTGCGGTATTGCCTGACGGCAAGCCCATTGCGGTGCTGTGCAAGCAGGTGGAGCAAGCGACGACCGATACGACGGGCACCTCGTCGTTTTCTGCCACCCCGACGGGCTTGGCGCGCACCTGGAGCTACACCTACAACCAGTTCGGGCAGGTGCTCACGGTCACCGATCCACGCAACAACCCGACGACCTATGCCTATGCCAGCGCGACCACGGCCGATGTGACGATCGGCGATCTGCTGAGCGTGACCAACGCTTTAGGTCATGTGACGCAGTACCTGAAGTACGACCGGGCCGGCCGGGTGCTGCGCCGCATCGACCCCATGGCCAATGGTGTGACGACCGATATCACCTACACCCCGCGAGGCTGGGTGAAGACGGTGACGGTGACCCCGTCGGGGCGGCCCGGAACGCCACAGCTCACCACTTACACCTATGACGCGGTCGGGCTACTCAAGAACGTGCTGCTGCCGGATGCCACGCAGCTGGGCTACAGCTACGACCCAGCGCATCGCCTGACCGGGGTGACAGACGGGGCCGGCAACACCATCACCTACACGCTGGACAACATGGGCAATCCCAAGATCGAACAGCTCAAGGATCCGACTGGCGCCTTGGCCAAGAACATCTCACGGGTTTACGACGCCCTGAACCGGCTGCAAAGCGTGACGGGAGCCCCGCAATGACGCGCCATCCTCTGACCCGTTTAGCCCTGCTTCTGGTCGCCCTGTGGGCGGGCCACCTGCCCGGGGCGCAGGCCCAAGGCACGCCGTCAGGCGTGATGACCTGGGCCTATGGCTACGACGCCCAAGGCAATCCGCAGACGGCGGTCGATGGGCTGGGCCTGAGCACCGAGACGCTCTACGATCGCCTGAACCGCCCGAAGCAGATCACCCAGCCCCTGCCGGCCGCTGGAGTGGCCCGTCCGGTGATCAAACCAGGCTGGGACGGGGCCAATCAGCTGCAGAACGTCACTGACCCGCGCAACTTGCTGACCAGCTACGTGCGCACCGGCTTGGGCGATACCACCAATCTGTTCAGTCCGGACACCGGCTCCACCGGGGCCACTTATGACGCCGCCGGCAACCTGGCCACCCGCACCGACGCGCGGGGCAAGCAGGTGGTGTACAGCTATGACGCGCTCAACCGGCTGACGCAGGTCCATTACCCGACCGGGACCGACAACGTCTACACCTATGACGTGGGTGTCAACGAGCGCGGCATGATGACCGGCTTCAGTGACGAGAGCGGCAGCACCAGTTACGTCCATGACGGCTTGGGGCGAGTCACGGTCAAAACGCAGAGCGTGACCAGTCCGGCGACGTTGGCGTTGACGGTGACGTACAACTGGGGCACCGCAGGCGTTACCCTGAATAAGCTGCAAAGCCTCAAATACCCGAGCGGTGCTCAGCTGAGTTACAGCTACGACGCAGCGGGCCGGATTTCAGCGCTGAGCGTCTATCCGGTCAACGCCAACGGCGTGGGCACCAGCACGGCCAGCTTGGTGCTGCTCTCCGGGGTGACGTACACCGCCTGGAACGAGGCCAAGGGTTGGATGTGGACGAGTACCAGAACGCCGTACAGCCGCACCTGGGACAGCTACGGACGTCCGCTCAGTTATGACCTGGGTGGTCCGTACTACGGCATGACGCGCACGCTGGGCTACGACGACGCCGGGCGCATCACCAGCTACACCCACACCAAGGGCAGCACCGCGCTGCCGGCCTACGACCAGAGCTTTGGCTACGACGGCCTGGGCCGCCTGATCGGCGCCACCCAGGGCGCCACCGGCTACGCCTACAGCTACGACGCCAGCGGCAACCGGCTGACCTACCAGGTCGGTGCCACCACTTTGACCAACCAGGTCAGCCCGACCAGCAACCGGCTCAGCAGCGTGCAGCGCGTCAGCCTGACCACCGGCAGCATCGTCACCGATGTGCCGGCCTACGATGCCGCCGGCAACACCACAGGCAACGGCTCGGCCGGCAGCGCCGTCTACAGCGACCGTGGGCGACTCGCCACCTCGAACGTGCCGATCACGGGCGGCACCAGTGCGGTGGCCTACCGCTACAACGCGCTGGAGCAACGCGTCAGCAAAGCTGGCACGCTGGTCCCAAGCGGCGCGGCCTACTACGTCTACGACGAAGCCAACCACCTGCTGGGCGAATACGACGCCAGCGGCATGGCGCTCTACGAGGTGATCTGGCTGGGTGAGCAGCCGGTCGGCGTGATCAAGCAGATCCGCACCGGCAGCGGCAGCACGCTCAACGTCTCGACCCGGCTCGACAACATCTTCGCCGACCACCTCAACGCTCCGCGGGTGATCACCTATGGAAGCGTCCTGTGGCGCTGGGACTCGACCGAGCCGTTCGGGGTGACGCCGGCCAACGAAAATCCAGCCGGCCAAGGGGCCTATCCGTTCAACCTCAGATTCCCGGGGCAGGTCTATGATCGCGAGACGACCGGGCACTACAACATGAATCGGGATTATTCGGCTTGGTTGGGGCGGTATGTGCAGTCGGATCCGATTGGGTTGGAGGGGGGGATTAATACTTACGCATATGTGGGGGGGAATCCGCTGAGCTACGCGGATCCCACGGGGCAAGTTGCACTTGTTGACGATGCAGTGGTTTTGACGGCTTTTGGGGTTGGTGCGATCTTGATGTCGCCTCCAGGCCAAAAGGCAATCCAAGATGCAGCAAACGCGATTCGAGAGGGCTGCAACTCGAACAAACCGTGCCCACCTTGCAAGACCACGAGCGGTCGTACAGTTCCGGTAAACACTATAGGGTATCGGCCGCTTGATGTTATTCCGGATGATCAAATTCAACATGGTGTTGCTGGCTCTCATCACAATATCTTCGTTGCCAAGCAAAACCCAAATAATTGTCAATGTTTCTGGGCTAAACAAAAATATGTGCTGAAGCCCGGTCAGTTACCATCAGGTGCTGTTCCCGTTGAATCATTTGTTAACTGATGTTGGGTGTGTATGAAGTACAAAAAAGGCGAAACCGTTCGGATCGGTGATAGAGTGAGGTTAAGCGATGGTACGGAGGGGGTTGTTGTTTTTTGCGTAGACAACAAGGAATACTCTGCGGCATACCCAGAAGCTGAGTGGGGTTATTTGAGTGAAGGGGTAATGATTAAGTTTGAAAAGATTGGGCTGGTTCATTACTCAAGTTCTGATGATGAGCTTGAGTTGATATTTCGGGGTTAGTTTTTCAAGCAAGACATAAAACGGCTTTTGTTGGGGATTCTAAATTGCTACAGATATGGTCATTGGAAATTCTCAACCCATCGCCCCGCCAAAATTCGTGCCGTGACGGTTAAACCAACGGTCTATTACGACATGTACGACGCCCTGAACCGGCTGCAAAGCGTGACGGGAGCCCCGCAATGACGCGCCATCCTCTGACCCGTTTAGCCCTGCTTCTGGTCGCCCTGTGGGCGGGCCACCTGCCCGGGGCGCAGGCCCAAGGCACGCCGTCAGGCGTGATGACCTGGGCCTATGGCTACGACGCCCAAGGCAATCCGCAGACGGCGGTCGATGGGCTGGGCCTGAGCACCGAGACGCTCTACGATCGCCTGAACCGCCCGAAGCAGATCACCCAGCCCCTGCCGGCCGCTGGAGTGGCCCGTCCGGTGATCAAACCAGGCTGGGACGGGGCCAATCAGCTGCAGAACGTCACTGACCCGCGCAACTTGCTGACCAGCTACGTGCGCACCGGCTTGGGCGATACCACCAATCTGTTCAGTCCGGACACCGGCTCCACCGGGGCCACTTATGACGCCGCCGGCAACCTGGCCACCCGCACCGACGCGCGGGGCAAGCAGGTGGTGTACAGCTATGACGCGCTCAACCGGCTGACGCAGGTCCATTACCCGACCGGGACCGACAACGTCTACACCTATGACGTGGGTGTCAACGAGCGCGGCATGATGACCGGCTTCAGTGACGAGAGCGGCAGCACCAGTTACGTCCATGACGGCTTGGGGCGAGTCACGGTCAAAACGCAGAGCGTGACCAGTCCGGCGACGTTGGCGTTGACGGTGACGTACAACTGGGGCACCGCAGGCGTTACCCTGAATAAGCTGCAAAGCCTCAAATACCCGAGCGGTGCTCAGCTGAGTTACAGCTACGACGCAGCGGGCCGGATTTCAGCGCTGAGCGTCTATCCGGTCAACGCCAACGGCGTGGGCACCAGCACGGCCAGCTTGGTGCTGCTCTCCGGGGTGACGTACACCGCCTGGAACGAGGCCAAGGGTTGGATGTGGACGAGTACCAGAACGCCGTACAGCCGCACCTGGGACAGCTACGGACGTCCGCTCAGTTATGACCTGGGTGGTCCGTACTACGGCATGACGCGCACGCTGGGCTACGACGACGCCGGGCGCATCACCAGCTACACCCACACCAAGGGCAGCACCGCGCTGCCGGCCTACGACCAGAGCTTTGGCTACGACGGCCTGGGCCGCCTGATCGGCGCCACCCAGGGCGCCACCGGCTACGCCTACAGCTACGACGCCAGCGGCAACCGGCTGACCTACCAGGTCGGTGCCACCACTTTGACCAACCAGGTCAGCCCGACCAGCAACCGGCTCAGCAGCGTGCAGCGCGTCAGCCTGACCACCGGCAGCATCGTCACCGATGTGCCGGCCTACGATGCCGCCGGCAACACCACAGGCAACGGCTCGGCCGGCAGCGCCGTCTACAGCGACCGTGGGCGACTCGCCACCTCGAACGTGCCGATCACGGGCGGCACCAGTGCGGTGGCCTACCGCTACAACGCGCTGGAGCAACGCGTCAGCAAAGCTGGCACGCTGGTCCCAAGCGGCGCGGCCTACTACGTCTACGACGAAGCCAACCACCTGCTGGGCGAATACGACGCCAGCGGCATGGCGCTCTACGAGGTGATCTGGCTGGGTGAGCAGCCGGTCGGCGTGATCAAGCAGATCCGCACCGGCAGCGGCAGCACGCTCAACGTCTCGACCCGGCTCGACAACATCTTCGCCGACCACCTCAACGCTCCGCGGGTGATCACCTATGGAAGCGTCCTGTGGCGCTGGGACTCGACCGAGCCGTTCGGGGTGACGCCGGCCAACGAAAATCCAGCCGGCCAAGGGGCCTATCCGTTCAACCTCAGATTCCCGGGGCAGGTCTATGATCGCGAGACGACCGGGCACTACAACCTGAATCGGGATTATTCGGCTTGGGTCGGGCGGTATATGCAAAGCGATCCCATCGGGCTGCAAGGCGGCATCAACACCTACAGCTATGTCGACTCCAATCCGCTGAGTGACACGGATCCGCTGGGTCTGTTCAAGTATCACGGGAACTGGTGTGGTCCCAACTGGACTGGCGGCTTCGAGAAGCCTTGGGACAAGTTGACTGACGCAGAGAAGAAGGCCGTCAAGCCGCCGATCGACAAACTAGACGCCTGCTGCCAAGTTCACGATACCTGTCATGCGGACTGTCGTGCACAGTTCCCGTGCGACATGAATGCTCAAAAGCGTTGCCTTGAGAGCTGTGACCGTCGCCTCTACTACTGTTCCAGGCAAAGTGGCGAGGGTTCTTTCTGGCTTGAAGACTACATGCGTAAGTCGAGCCCCGCCCCAGAAAACTGCTGTCCAACCAAGTAACAGAGGATTGATGATGTCCTGGGCCATGGGATTATTTGTTGTCGCCGCAATTGGGGTAGCCATTGGGCTACTAGCAAGCTCTATTTCGAGCAGCTTCGCGCGTTGGGCAGTCTTGCTCGCTGGACCGTGCGCTGCTTCGGCCGCGCTCTATTGGATTCCTACTTCACCGGATGGGTTGCAGAGCGAGTATTCAAACTGGGCTTCCATCTTTATCGTTCCGTGGTCGATTTGCTCTGTTGCTATGGCGTTGGTCAGCTACCTACTGCGAGTTCACCTGTCGCGGCGGTAGGGAACCGCTGAACAATTCCGGCCCGAAACCTGCACGAGATGAATGGATGAGCAAGAACAGGCAGATGAGCTTTGCGGGGCTGGATTTACATGGGCCTGAGTGCAGCTATGTCCACAGTACTCGTTGCCCAAAGTTGGCATGCAGGCCCAGTATCAGGAATAAAGGCCCCGCCGGCGTATGTTTTCAGCGTGAGCCTCACCCCGTATTGCGCAACCCCGCCGCCACCCCGTTGATCGAGATGTGAATACCGCGCCGGATGCGCTCGATGGCCGGGTCGCTGGCGGCGTTGCTGCCTTCGGGCAGCGCGCGGTAGCGCCGCATCAGTTCGACCTGCAGGTGGTTGAGCGGGTCGAGGTACGGGAAGCGGTGCTCGATCGAGCGCGCCAGCGTCGGGTTGCTGGCCAGGCGCTGGTCCTCGCCGGTGATCAGCGTCAGCGCGTCCTGGGTGCGTTGCCACTCGGCCTGGATGGCGGCAAAGATCTTCTTGCCGACCTTCTTGTCCTCGACCAGTTCCAGGTAGCGCACGGCGATGCCCAGATCGGTCTTGGCCAGCACCATGTCCAGGTTCGACAGCAGCGTGCGGAAGAATGGCCACTGCTTGAACATGCGGCGCAGCAGCGCCAGGCGATCCTTGCTCTTCGGGTCGGTCTCGTCGCCCAGGTAGGCGGTGATGGCTGAGCCGAAACCGCACCAGCCTGGCAGCGCGACGCGGCACTGGCCCCAGCTGAAGCCCCACGGAATCGCGCGCAAGTCCTCGATGGCGCGGGTGGCCTTGCGGCTGGCCGGGCGCGAGCCAATGTTCAGCTCGGCGATCTCGCGGATCGGCGTGGTGCTGAAGAAGTAGTCGGTGAAGCCGGGCGTCTCGTAGACCAGCTTGCGGTAGGCCTCATAGCTGGCCTGCGAGATCGCTGCCGCCGCGTCGAGGAATGACTTCGGCGCGCTCTGCGTCGGGTGCAGCAGCGTCGCTTCCAGCGTCGCGGCGACCAGCGTTTCCAGGTTGCGCAGGCCGATTTCCGGGTGTGCGTACTTGGAGGCGATCACCTCGCCCTGTTCGGTCAGGCGGATCTGGCCGTTCACGGTGCCGGGTGGTTGCGCCAGGATGGCCTGGTAGCTCGGGCCGCCGCCGCGCCCGACCGTGCCGCCTCGGCCGTGGAACAGCCGCAACGTGATGGCGTGGCTCTTGGCCAGCGCGCCGAACAGCTCGACCAGCGCCAGCTCGGCGTCGTAGAGCTCCCAGTTGCTGGTGAAGAAGCCGCCGTCCTTGTTGCTGTCCGAGTAGCCCAGCATGATGTCCTGCTCAGCCCCGGAGCGCTGCACCAGCTCGGCCACGCCGGGCAGCTCGTAGAACTGCCGCATGATCGGCGCGGCATTGCGCAGGTCGCCGATGGTCTCGAACAGCGGCACCACGATCAGGTCGTTGAGGGCGTGGCCGCTGTCCAGCGTGCCGCGCAGCAGCCCGACCTCTTTTTGCAGCAGCAGCACTTCGAGCAGGTCGCTCACATCCTCGGTGTGCGAAATGATGTAGTGGCGGATGGCGTTGCGGCCGTAGCGCGCCAGCATGCTGCGGGCGGTCTCGAAGATCGCCAGTTCGCTTTGCGCGTGTTCCGAATAGTCGGCGCCGATCACGCGCAGATTGCGGGCGTCGTTGAGTTGCCTGAGCAGCAGCTCGCGCCGCGCCGGCTCGTCCAGCGCGCTGTAGTCGGCTTCGATGCGGGCGGTCCTGAGCAGCTCGGCGACCACCGCCTCGTGCTTGTCGGAGCTCTGGCGCAAGTCCACCGTGGCAAGGTGAAAACCGAACACCTGCACGGCGCGCATCAGCGGTGCCAGGCGCGGCGCGATCAGCGCCTGGGCGTGGTGGAACTTGAGCGAGGCTTCGATCACCTGCAGGTCGGCGAGGAACTCTTCGGCGCTGGTGTACGGGTTCTGCGGCGGCACGGCGTGGCGCAGCGCCTCGGTGCCGGTCAGCTCGAACAGCGTCGCAGCCAGGCGGGCGTAGACGCCGATCAGGGCGCGCCGGTACGGCTCGTCCTCGCGGTGCGGGTTCTGGTCGGGCGAGCGCTCGGCGAGTAGCCGCATCTCCGGCGTCACCGGCGCCAGCAGCTGCGACATCGACAGCTCGGCGCCCAGTTCGTGCGCTTCGGTCAGGTAGTAGCGCAGCGCGGTTTCACTCTGGCGCGCCAGCGCCTGCTTGAGCGTTGCGGCGGTCACGAAGGGGTTGCCGTCGCGGTCGCCGCCGATCCAGTTGCCCATGCGGAAGAAGTTGGCCACCTCGTGGCCGGGCAGCGCGCGCTCGACCTCGCGGTACAGGCGCGGGATCTGGCGCAGGAAGGTCGAGTGGTAGTAGCTGAGCGCGTTCTCGATCTCGTCGGCCACGGTCAGCTTGGTGTAGCGCAGCATGCGCGTCTGCCAGAGCTGCGTGACACGCGCGCACAGCAGGTCTTCGTTGTCCTTGCGCAGCGCGGCGGTGGCGAGGTTGTCGCGTTCACCGATCAGCTCGGCCACGGCGCGCTCGGCGTCGAGGATGCTCTTGCGCTGCACTTCGGTCGGGTGCGCGGTCAGCACCGGCGAGATGTAGGCGTGCTGCAAGGTTTTGGCGATGTCGGCGGCGCGGATGTCGGCGTCGGCCAGGCGCTCGAAGCTCATCGCCAGCGAGCCTTCGTGCAACTCGCCGGCGCGCTCGTGCACTTCGCGGCGTCGCACGTGGTGGCGGTCTTCGGCGATGTTGGCCAGGTGCGAGAAGTAGCTGAAGGCGCGAATCACGCTGACGGTCTGGTCGCCCGAGAGGTTCTTCAGCATGCGGTCGAGCGCCTTGCCGGCGGTGGCGTCCTGCTTGAGCCGATACGCCACCGAGAGCTGGCGCACCTTCTCGATCAGCTCGTAGGCTTCCTTGCCTTCCTGCTCGCGGATCACGTCACCCAGAATGCGGCCGAGCAGGCGGATGTCTTCCACCAGCGGACGGTTTTTCTCGGCGGCGTCCTGAGCGACGTCGGTGGGCGTGGGAACAGGCTTGGAGCGAGACACGGCGCGCGGCATTGAAACCTCGGTGTTGAAGGTTATGTAACTTGGTTACTTGATATCGTATCACTCATAAACATGAAGCCATGCATGAACGGCATCTTGTCGCCAACAAACCCTTGGCAAGCAAGTTCGGATCCAGCGTCCGCAGACCCTCGCCGGCTGCGGCTTGGTGCAGCCACGGCTGGGCATGCACGACAATTGCGCCATGAGCACCGCCACCCCGCCGACCTCCACGTTTTCCGTCCCCCAGCCCTGCGTCATCGCCACCCGGGAAAGCCGGCTCGCGCTCTGGCAGGCCGAACATGTGCGTGATCTGCTGGCCAGCCGCTTCGGCTGGCGCGTCGATCTGCTCGGCATGACCACGCGCGGCGACCAGATCCTGGACCGGGCGCTGTCCAAAGTCGGCGGCAAGGGCTTGTTCGTCAAGGAACTCGAAGTCGCGCTGGAAGAAGGCCGCGCTCATCTGGCGGTGCATTCGCTCAAAGACGTGCCGATGGAGCTGCCCGAGGGCTTCGTGCTCGCCACCGTGCTGCAGCGCGAAGATCCGCGCGATGCCTGGGTGTCAAGCCGCTACGCCTCGATCGAGGCGCTGCCGCTCGGCGCCAAGGTCGGCACCTCCAGCTTGCGCCGCGTGGTCCAACTCAAGGCGCTGCGCCCCGATCTGGACATCCAGCCGCTGCGCGGCAACCTCGACACCCGGCTGCGCAAGCTCGACGAAGGCCAGTACGACGCCATCGTGCTGGCGGCGGCCGGCCTGAAGCGGCTCGGCCTGGCCGAACGCATCCGCGCCGTGATCGAGCCCGTGCAGATGCTGCCGGCCGCCGGGCAGGGCGCGCTCGGCATCGAGGTGCGCAGCGATGCCACCGAGCTGCTGGCGGCGCTGGCCACGCTGACCGATCAACCGACCTGGCTGGCGGTGCACGCCGAACGCGCCGTGTCGCGCGCGCTCGGCGGCAGCTGCAGCATGCCGCTGGCGGCCTATGCGCACTGGCAGGGCGATCGGATGCAACTCGACGCGCTGCTCGGCCATCCCGGCGATGCGGCGGTGCCGCTGGTGCGTGCCTCGGCCAGCGCGGCCGTGACCGACACCGCAGGTGCCGAAGCGCTCGGCCTGGAAGTGGTGGCGCAGTTGCGCGCCGGTGGTGGCGAGGCGCTGCTGGCTGAGCTGCCGAAGGTTTGAAACACGCGCCCAGTCTGATGCCGACGCTGATCGTCACCCGGCCCGAGCCGCAGTGCAGCGCCTGGGTGGCGCGGCTGCAGTCGCTTGGGCAACCCGCGCTGGCGTTGCCGCTGTTGCGCATCGAGACGGTGCCTGAGTTCGCCGCCACGCTGGCGGCGGCCTGGGCCGAGTTGAGTGCCGTCGGTGCATCTGATTCGCGCCTGAAGCTGGTGATGTTCGTCAGCCCGAACGCGGTCGAGCAGTTCTTTGCCCGCCGCCCATCGGGCTTCGTCTGGCCGCTGGACGTGCTGGCCGGCGCGACCGGGCCGGGCACGGTGGCGGTGCTGCAGGCGCACGGTGTGCCTGACGCGGCGATCGCTGCGCCGCGCGCCGATGCGACGCAGTTCGACGCCGACACGCTCTGGCAGCACGCGCTGGCACAGCGGGCCTGGGCGGGTACGCGCGTGCTGATCGTGCGCGGCGAGGCCGGCCGCGATTGGCTCGCCACCACCTTGCGTGCGCACGGCGCCGAAGTGCAGATGCTGGCGGCCTATCGGCAAGCGCCGCCGCTCTGGGACGCTGCCGCCGAGGCGCAGCTGAGCGCGGTGCTGGCGGCACCGCAGGCGCATGGCTGGCTGTTCAGCAGCTCGCAAGCGGTGCGCCATCTGCTGGAACATTGCACGCCACCGGCCGCTTTGCTGGCCGTGCCCGTGCTCGCCACTCATCCACGCATTGCCGAGACGGCCGTCGCGGCCGGTTTCCGGCATGTCCACCCGGTGCGGCCCGAGATCGAACAGATCGTGACGGCAGCGCAAAATCTGCTCGATACAATGCCCGCAGCGGGTCGCCTGTCATGCCCGCCCAGCCTGTGAACGAGACTCCTTCCTCTGCTGGCGCTGCGGCGCCTACTCCTGAACTGCGGCCCGAGGCCATGCCTGAGCACGTCGGCATCGACCCGGCGGGGGCTGCCGCTGCGGCATTGCCTGCTGCACCGGCCGCGCCACCCACGAGCCAGCCCCCTGTCAGCACGCCGCCGCCTGCGCTCGGTACTGCAGTGCCGCCGCAGATGCCTTTCGTGGCCACGCCGCCGCCTGTGCGCGTCGCCGGGCCCGAATGGCTGCTGCCGGCCTGCCTGCTGCTTGCCTTGATTGCGCTTGGCGCCGTCTGGCTGGGCTGGTCGGCACGCGAGCAGGTGCAGTCACTTGAACACGAGCTGGTGCGCCGCCAGCAGACCAGTGCCGACCAGGCTTCCGAAGCGCGCTTGATGGCCAAGCAAGCCCAGGACGTCACCCAGGAAGCCGCCGCCAAGGTCACGCTGCTCGAAGCGCGCCTGGCCGAGGTGGCGTTGCAGCGCAGTCAGCTCGAAGAGCTGATGCAGTCGCTGTCGCGCTCGCGGGATGAAAACCTGATCACCGACATCGACGCCGGTATTCGGGTCGCGCTGCAGCAGACCAGCATCACCGGCAGCGCCGAGCCCCTGGTGGCGGCGTTGCGCGGCGCCGATGAGCGCCTGGCGCGGGCCGCCCAGCCGCGTCTCGACGGTGTGCGGCGGGCCTTGGCGCGTGATCTGGACCGGGTCCGCGCCGTCGGGGTGCCCGATATCGGTTCGCTGCTCATCAAGCTCGACGAAGTGGTACGGCTGGCCGACGAATTGCCGCTGATCAGCAACGCGCAGGCGAGCCGTGGCGCGGCCGTGCGTGCTGCTGCTCCGGCGGCAGCGAGCGCCAGCAGCGCGGCTGGCACCGCAAGGCCGTCTGCGCTGTGGCAGCGTTGGCTGGACGATTGGAGTCTGCCGCTCAGCACGCTGTGGGACGGCGTCAGCTCGCTGCTGCGCGTCACCCGCATCGACCGGCCCGAAGCCATGCTGATGTCGCCCGAGCAAGGTTATTTCCTGCGCGAGAACCTCAAGCTGCGCCTGCTCAACGCCCGTCTGGCGCTGTTGTCGCGCCAGCCCGAGATGGCGCAGGCCGATCTGCAGAGCGCGCAGCAATCGCTGCAGCGTTATTTCGACGCTTCGGCGCGGCGCACCATGGTGGCGGCCGATCTGCTCAAGCAAGTGACGGCGCAATCGCGCCAAGTCATCGTGCCGCGACCCGACGAAACGCTGGCGGCGCTGGCGGCCAGCGTCGCCGGCCGCTGAGAGAGGTGGCCTGATGCGTTGGATGATCTGGCTGCTGATGCTGTTTGTGGTCGCGGTGCTGGCTGCCGGGACGTTGGGGGCCAATGACGGGCTGGTCTCGATCTACTGGTCGCCCTGGCGCATCGACCTGTCGCTGAATCTTTTTCTGCTGCTGCTGCTCGTCAGTGGCTTCGCGCTGCATGCCGCCGTCGGGGCGGTGTATTCGCTGATCGGCCTGCCCGAGCGCGCCAGGCTGTGGCGCACCGAGCGGCGTGCCAGCGCGGCCCAGGCGGCCCTGCGCGAGGCGCAGGCCTTCTTGCTGGCCGGGCGCTATGGCCGCGCCCACAAGGCAGCGCGCCGTGCCGTCGAGCTGCAGGCGCAGACCGAAGGCCTGGATCACGACGCTGAATTTGGCGCTCTGGCGCACCTGCTGGCCGCTGCCAGCTTGCACCGCTTGCAAGACCGCACCGGTCGCGACGAGCAGCTGGCGCGGGTCGAGGCCTTGATCGTGCGGCCGACGGTGCCCAGTCCGGTGGCCGAGGGTGCCAGTCTGCTGGCGGCCGAGTGGGCCATTGACGATCGTCAGGGTGAACGGGCGCTGGAGCAGCTGCTCGCCATGCCCGCTGGTGTGGCGCGGCGCACGCATGCGCTGCGGCTGCGCCTGCAAGCGGCCCGACTGGCGCGTCAACCGCTGGAAGCACTGCGGGCCGCGCGCCTGCTGGCCAAGCATCAGGGCTTCACGCCGGCCGCCGCCGAGGGTTTGCTGCGCTCGCTGGCGATCGAGGCGATCGACAGCAGCCGGGATGCTGACCAGTTGCGCCGCATCTGGCAGCAGCTGGAGCCGGTTGATCGCCGCGATGCCTTGGTGGCTGCCCGGGCTGCGGAACGCGCTGCGCTGCTTGAGGCCCCAGCCGATGCGCGTAGCTGGCTGCGTCCGCACTGGGAGAACATCGTCAGCCTGGGCGAGCGTGAACGCCTGGCGATCACGCTGGCGTTCGTCGAGGTGCTCGACGGCCTGCCGGCCGACTGGCTGGCGTTGCTCGAAAAAGCCGTTACCGCCTTGCCGAATGATCCGGCGATTGCTTACGCGGTCGGTTGCGCGATGGCGCAGCGCCAGCTCTGGGGCCGTGCGCGTCGCCTGCTGGAAACTGCGGCGCAGGCGCCCGGTGGTGAGCCCGCATTGCGTCGGCGCGCTTGGCAGGCTCTGGCCCGCATGGCTGAATACGAAGGCGACACCGAGCAGGCCCAGCGTTGTTACAAGGAAGCGGCACAAAATGCTTGAAACAAGCAGCAACGCCGTGCTATAGTATCGTTCTCAGCGCGGCTGTAGCTCAGTTGGATAGAGTACTTGGCTACGAACCAAGGGGTCGTGGGTTCGAATCCTGCCAGCCGCGCCAGAAAATCAAAGCCGGTGTTCCAACTCACTGGCTTTTTTAATCGCCTGAAAAAGAAAAATGCGGCTGTAGCTCAGTTGGATAGAGTACTTGGCTACGAACCAAGGGGTCGTGGGTTCGAATCCTGCCAGCCGCACCAAAATTCAAAAGCCAGTGATCACAAGTCACTGGCTTTTTGTTTTGGATCGCACCGTTTGTGTCGCACCAGAGGCGACGCTGTGTCGTCGCCTCCCTGTGCTTGTTCAGGTGTGCGTGATCGGCCCGCGTCCGCTCCAGCGGTCCAGCGCCAGGTAGATCACCGGCGTGATGTAGAGCGTCACCGCCTGCGACACCACCAGCCCGCCGACCACCGCCAGACCGAGCGGCTGGCGCAGCTCCGCGCCAGCGCCCAGGCCGAGCGCGATCGGCAGCGCGCCCATCAGCGCGGCCAGTGTCGTCATCATGATCGGGCGCAGCCGCAGCAGGCAGGCCTGGCGGATCGCGTCCTGCGGCGCCAGGCCCTGGTGGCGCTGCGCCTCCAAGGCGAAGTCGATCATCATGATGGCGTTCTTCTTGACGATGCCGATCAGCATCAGGATGCCGATGGTGGCGATGAGCGTCAGGTCCATGCCGAACAGCGTCAGCGTCAGCAGTGCGCCGACCGCCGCCGACGGCAGCCCGGCCAGGATCGTGAGCGGGTGGATGTAGCTCTCGTAGAGCACGCCGAGCAGCAGGTAGATCACCAGCACCGCGATGCCGAGCAGGATCATCTGGCCGGATTGCGAATCCTGGAACACCGCCGCGTCGCCGCCGTAGCTGCCGATCAGCGTGGCCGGCATCTGCAGCTCGCGCACATAACCGTCCAGCTTGGCGGTGGCGCTGCCGAGCGAGACCTCAGGTGCCAGGTTGAAGCTCAGCGTGATGGCCTGCAACTGGCCTTGGTGATTCACCGCCGTCGGGCCGAGCGTGCGCTGCACGCTGGCAAACGAGCTGAGCGGCACCAGCGCACCCGACTTGCCGCGCAGGTAGATCTTGTTGAAGGCGTCCTCGAACTGCTTGTCGGTCTCGGCCGCCTCCATGATCACTTGGTAGGTATTGCTCGGGTTGTAGATGGTCGAGACCTGCCGCTCGCCAAAGGCGCTGTAGAGCCCGCTGCGCAGATCGGCCATCGCCACGCCGAGCAGGCCGGCCTTGTCGCGGTCGATCACCAGGCTGGCCTGCAGGCCGCGCAGCTGCGAGTCGCTCGTGACGTCGCGGAACAGCGCGTCGTCGCGCAGCTTGGCTTGCAGCTTGCTGGCCCACTCGTTGAGTGAGTCGGCGCTGACACTCTGCAGCGTGTACTGGTAGCGGCTCTTGCTCTGTCGGCCGCCGAGCTGCAGGTTCTGCACCGGCCGCAGATAGACCGCCACGCCCGGCACGCTGCGTAGCTGCTTGCGCAAGTTCTCGACCACCTGCGTCATCGGCGGGCGCTGGTTGCGCGCCTTGAGCGTGACGAACAGCCGGCCGGTGTTCTGTGTCGCCGTGCCGCCACCGCCGCCGGTGAAAGAGCCGACCGCTGCCACCGCCGCATCCTTCTGGAAGATGGCAGCGACCTGGCTTTGCACCACCAGCATGGCCGGGAAGGAGATGTCTTCCGAGGCTTCGAGCGTGACCTGGATCTGGCCCAGGTCTTCCTCGGGGAAGAAGCCTTTCGGGATCTGCACGAACAGCACCGCCGTCAGCACGAAGCTGCCGGCGGCGACCGCCAGCACCACCCAGCGGTGCGCCAGCGCCCAGTCGAGCGTGCGGCCGTAGCCGCGCAGCAGCGCGTCGAAGCCACGCTCGAAGGTGCGGCCGAGCGCGCTTTCTTCCTGCACTTCATGGTGGCGCAGGAAGCGGCTCGCCAGCATCGGCACCACCGTCAGCGACACGATGGCCGAGACCAGGATCGCCAACCCGACCACCACCGCGAACTCGTGGAACAGCAGGCCGATGACGCCGGGCATGAAGAAGATCGGGATCAGCACCGCGACCAGCGAGATCGAGATCGAGATGATGGTGAACGCCATCTCGCGCGCGCCCTGGATGGCGGCCTGGAACGGCGCCATGCCGTCCTCGATGTGGCGCACGATGTTTTCCAGCATCACGATGGCGTCATCGACCACCAGCCCGACCGCCAGCGTGATGCCGAGCAGCGAGACGTTGTCGAGGCTGTAGCCGCCGGCATAGAGCAGCGAGAGCGCGCCGATCAGCGACACCGGCAGCGAGAGCGCCGGAATCAGCGTGGCGGCGAGCCGGCGCAGGAACAGGAAGATCACCAGCACCACCAGCACCACGGTGAGCGCCAGCGTCAGGTTGACGTCGTGCAGCGCCTCGCGGATCGAGATCGAGCGGTCGTTGAAGGGCGTGACCTGCACCGAAGCGGGCAGCTGCGACTCGAAACGCGGCAACATGGCCCGTACTCGATCGACCACCTGCACCGTGTTGGCGTTCGGCTGGCGCTGCACTGCCAGCGTGATCGAGGCCTCGCCGTTGTAGCTGGCAAAAGTCTTGGCGGTCTCGACGCTGTCTTGCACATCGGCGACTTCGCGCAGCCGCACCGGCGCACCGTTGCGGGTCGCGACGATCAGCTGGCCGAATTCACGCGCGCTGACGAGCTGGCGATTGGCCTGGATGGTGAGCGTCTGGCTTGGGCCGTCGAGCGTGCCGACAGGCGTGTTGGCGTTGGCATTGCCGATCACGGCACGCAGCTCGTCGAGTGTCAGCGCGCGCTCGGCCAGCGCCTCGGGGCGCACGCGGATGCGTACCGCGTAGCGCTTCTGGCCAAAGATCTGCACCTGCGCGACGCCCTCGATGGTCGAGATGCTGGGCGAGATCAGATTCTCGGCAAATTCATTCAGATCGGAGATCGCCATCGACGGCGAGGTCAGCGCCAGCAGCAGCACCGGCGCGTCGGCCGGGTTGACCTTGCGGTACGACGGCGGCGTCGTCATCTCGGCGGGCAGGGTGCGCTGGGCCCGGAACAGCGCCGCCTGCACGTCCACCGCAGCGGCGTCGATGTCGCGGCTCGACTCGAATTCCAGCACCACCGAGGTCTGGCCCAGCGTGTTGGTCGAGCTGATGGTGGCCAGGCCGGCGATGGTCGAGAACTGCTTTTCGAGCTGCAGCGCCACTGCACTGGCCATGGTGTCCGGGCTGGCGCCGGGCAGCAGGGCGGTGACCTGGATGACCGGCGTGTTGTAGCTCGGCAGCGCCGCGACCGGGATCTTGCCCAGAGCGACGATGCCGGCCAGCACGATGGCCAGGTTCAGCAGAACCGTCATCACCGGACGGCGGATGAAGTGTTCGGTGAAATTCATCGGGCCGCTCCGGAGGCGGCCGCACTGGCACCGCTTGCCGCTCCTGATGCGCCCTTGCCGGCGGACGCCGCCATTTCACGCACCGGTGTGCCTGCGCGCAGGTTCTGCTTGCCGTCGACCACTACCTTGTCGCCGACCTGCAGACCCTCAACCACCGCCAGCTCGCCAAACGCATAACGCATCTGCACCGGGCGGGCCTGCGCGGTGCCGTCAGCACCGACCACATAGACGCTGCGCTCCGTGCCGCGCTGGATCAGCGCCGCCTGCGGAATCACGATCGCGTCCTTGAGGGTGCGCAGCGCCAGCCGCACCGTCACGTACTGGCCGGGCCAGAGCTGCTGCTGCGCATTCGGCACCGCGCCCTTGACGCGGATCGTGCCGGTCGTGGTGTCCACGGTGTTATCGACAAAGATCAGGCGGCCGGGCAGCAGTGTGGCGGGCTGGCTGCGACCACGTTCGCTCGGCAGCAGCACGTTGAGCGCGGCCAGCGGTGTGTCGCCTGCGGCGTCCTTGCCGCCGCTCTTGGCGCCGGGTCTGGCATGGTTGCCTGCGCTGCTGCCTGCCGGGCCGACGACGCCGTGCAGCACCGCACCGAGCTGCGCTTCCGGCACGCTGAAGCTGACGCCGATCGGATCGATCTGGTTGATGGTCGCCAGCGCCGCACCCGAGGGCTGCACCAGGCTGCCCGGATTCACCGCGATCGTGCCGATCCGGCCGGCCAGCGGTGCGCGCAAGGCACCAAAACTGAGTGCCACGTCACTGGCCTGCACGGCAGCCTCGTCGGCTTGCACGGCGGCGCGCTGCGCATCGAGCTGCGCCAGCACGCTGTCGGCGCTGCTTTGCGCGATGAAGTTCTGCGCGCGCAGATCCTGGGCGCGTTGCCACTGCCGTTCCAGATCGGCCAGCGTGACGCGGTCGCGCTGCAGCTGGGCACGCGCCTTGTCGAGGTTGGCGCGGTCGGTGCGATCGTCGAAGCTGAACAGCAGATCGCCCTTGCGCACGAACTGGCCTTCCTGGATCGCCACCTGGCGCACCGTGCTCGACACCTGCGGGCGGATTTCGACGCTGTTCAGCGCCACGACGGTGCCGGCGGCCTCGATGGTGACCGGCACGTCACGCTGCTGCGCCACCGCGACGCTGACGCTTTGCGGGCCGCCTCGGCCATTGCCAGCGGCTGCGGTGGCCACATTGGCATCGGCACTGCGGTGGCTGGCCCACCAGCCGGCGCCACCGGCTGCGGCGGCCAGCACCAGGATCGAGGCGATGAGATTCTTCTTCATGGACGTCAGACGGGAAAGGGCTCAGCGACGGGGCTGCCGGGCCACGGTGGTGATCTGGGTGTCAAGCAGGGCGAGCGTGCTCTGGATGTCGCTCAACGCGCTGGCGTCGAGCGACTGCAGGCGCTCCGCAAAAGCTTGGGTGGTGTGATGCATGGCCTCCGCCACCGAGCGCTCACCTTCGGCGGTCAGGCGCAGCGTGCGGCGCTGGTGGCGGGCGCCGTCCGACGAGTCGGTGTTGATCAGCCCGAGCTTGACGAGCTTGTCGACCGCGACGGAGGCGGTCGGCAGCGTCACGCCCAGATGCGCGGCCAGCGCGCTCAGGCTGGCACCGGGCTGGATGCGCGCAAAGATCAGCGCCCGGAACAGCGGCACCGACAGGCCGGCCGGCGCGGCACGGCGCATCTCGCTGCGGATCTCGCGCATCAAGAGCGGCACGACTGCCACGATGCTGGCCGCGCAGCGCTCGACCGGGTCAGTGACCTGGCTGGCGCTCTGGTGTTCGGGGTGGAGTTCGGTGAGTGTCGGCACTTAGATAATCTAACATCTTGATCTGTCCGTGACATCGGGACTGCAACGGATCGCCCTGCTGGGTGTGGTGGGGTGCCGTGTAAGCTAGCCGCCTGGGCAGACGCTGGCCACGCACTGGCGCCGGGCCCGCTTCACCACCAATCAGGGAATCCCGATGAGCGAGATCCGCGCGCTGCTGCTGCTGTTGTTGTTGGCTGTGTTCAGCCTGGGGCTGGGCAGTGCCCAGGCCCAGACTGCCGATCCATGGGCCGATTGGCAAAGTGCCGACAGCGCTCACTTCCGCGTCCACTACCGCCACGAGCAGCGCTCGCAGGCCGAGCAGATCGCACGTGCTGCCGAGCGGGCCTACAGCCGCATCAGCCCGGCGCTGCAGTGGCAGCCGGCCGGCCACATCGAGCTGGTGGTCTACAGCGAGTTCGATCTGGCGAACGGCTTTTCCACCCCGCTGCCCTACGACCTGATCGGCGCTTTCCTGGCGCCGCCCGAGGGCGAGTTGCTCGACAACAGCCCCTGGCTCGATCTGCTGCTGACGCACGAGATGGTGCACGCCATCCACCTCGACAAGATGCGGGGCGCGCCCAAGGTGTTGCGCTCGATCTTCGGCCGCGTTGGCTGGTTTTTCCCCAATCTGTTCGAGCCGTCGTGGGCGCTGGAAGGTCTGGCGGTCTATCACGAAGGCGCGCAAGACGGCGGCGTGGCGCCTGCTGCCGCACTGGGGCGTGGCCGGCTTTACGGCCCGACCTTCGAAGCCTGGCTGCGCGCCGAGCAGTCGCGTGGCTTCCTGAAGCTCTCCGAGATCAATGCCGATGGCCGCGCTCTGCCGCTGTCGAAGGCCTATCTCTACGGCGGCTACTTCTTCGACTTCCTGGCGCGCCGCTACGGCCCGCAGGCGGTGGGCGGCTTTGTCGAGAACTACAGCGGCAACATCGTGCCGCGCTTCCACACCAATCCCCGCAGCGTCACCGGCAAGACGATGGATGTGCTGTGGGATGAATTTCTGGCCGATCTGAACGCCCGCGTCACCGAGCGCTCGGCCGCGCTGCGCAGCCAGCCCGAGGTGCTCGGCACGGCCATGACGGCGCCGCAGTTCGAGATCCCGTCGGTGGCGACGCGGCCCGACGGCCGCACCCTGGCGGTGCTGAACGACGGCCTCGGTGCCACCGAACTGGCGCAGTTCGACTCGACCGGCCACCGTGAGCGCCTGACGACGCTGCTGAGCACCGCCAAGCTCGATGTGTCGGCCAGCGGCGAGGTGCTGATCACGCAGGCCGATCTGTGCCACACCTACTACCTGAGCTACGACGTCTATCGCTGGGACGATCGGCGCGGCGCGCTGGATCGCCTGACCCGCTGCGCGCACCTGCGCCGCGCCACCCAGACCGGCAGCCGCATCCTGGCCCTGCAGCTCGACGCCGGCAGCACTCGCCTGGTCAGCCTGGATCGCCAGGGCAGCGACTTGCGCAGCCTCTACAGCCCGCCGCCGGGCAGCGATCTGCTCGACCTCACCGCCTCGGCCGACGGCCAGCGGGTCCAGCTGATCAGCCATGCGGCGGCCGACTGGCAGATCATCGAACTCGATCTGAGCCAGCCCGAGGCGGCGCCACGCGTGCTGCTGCGCACCGATGCGCCGCTGCACACCCTGCGCCTGGGGCGCGACGGGCTTGAATTCATCGCCGCGCGCGACAGCGCCAGCGAGGTCTGGCGTCTGAGCGACGCCGGCCAGCTGCAGCGCCTCACGCACAGCCACACCGGCGTCACCGCCCAGGCCGGCACGCGGGGCGATGGCGGCCTGGCTGTCGCGGTGATCGTGGCGGGCGGCTATCAGCTGTATCGCCAGCCGCAAGCCGCGCCGGTGCAGACGCTCGCACTCGATGCCGATCGCACGCTGCATGTGGCCGGCGCAGGTTCCACGACGGCGCCGGTGGCCGACCCTGTGCCGGCCACATCGCCTGAAACGGCTGCCGCCACGGGCTTGCTGCCACGGTCGGTGCTGGCAGAGCCGGCGGCGGTCGGGCCCGTTCTTGGCGAGGGCAGCCGCTATCTGGCGCTCAAGTCGATGTATCCGCGTTCCTGGTGGCCGCTGAGCAGCGTCGATCACGGCTTGACTTCCTACGGCGTCAGCACCAACGGCGCCGATGCGCTGCGCATCCACCAGTACCTGCTGGAGCTGCAGTGGGAAACCAGCCAGCGCCAGGCGCTCGGTAGCCTCCAATATCTCTGGCTGGACAGCCAGATGCTGGCGCTGCAGCGCCGCCTGACCGCCACCAGCTGGCGCCAGGCCGATAAAAAAGACACCCCCCTCAGCTACGAGCGCCATACCCAGGCGCAATGGCTCAGCACCTTGCCGTGGGTGAGCCTGCAGCGACGTGTCGTGCTGGGCCTCGGCGCGGCAATCGACCGGGTCGAGCAACTCAAGACCGAGGCCGCCAGCACCGCGCCCGGGACGGCCACCGTCACGCGCGACGACCGCCTGGCGGCGCTGTTGCTCGACGTCGATACCCGCGAGGCCAACTGGTGGAGCGAAGGCGCCAACCGTGGTCAGCGCAGCACCTTGCTGTACGAGACCTATCGGCCCTTCCTCAGCGAAGCCGACCAGGCCGCCGGCACCGGCTTTGACGGCCACCTGCTGCGGGCCGACCTGCGTGGCTACCTCGGCGTGGGCCGCAGCGTGGTGGCGCTGCGCCATACCGAAGCGCGCGCCAATGGGCGCACGCGGCCGTTCCAGCTCGGCGGTGCCACCGATCTGCAACTGCAGCTGGGTTACACGCTCAACAGCCGCGACATCGCCTTGCGCGGCTACCGTGGCAACGAAGCCGTGCTGCAAGGGCAGAGCGCGCGCGTCAGCTCTATCGAATGGCGGGCGCCGCTGGCTGACGTCGATTGGCACGGCATGGTGCCGCCGGTCGGGCTGGACCGACTCTCGGGGTCGGTGTTCTTCGACATCGGCGGCGCCTGGAATCAGGGTGCCAACCGGCCGAGCCACTACTCACGCGGCGTCGGGCTGGAGCTGCTCGGCGAGATCAAGCTGCTCTATGCGCTGGGGCTGCAACTGCGTCTGGGTGTGGCGCGCGGGCTGGACGAGCCCAAGGGCAGCGTCGGTTATCTGAGCATCGGGCGGGCGTTTTGAAGGTCCGCCACGATCACCTCGACCTGCTGGCGGTGGCCTCGCTGCTGCTGTGCTGCGCGCTCTGGGGCTTGAACCAGATTGCCATCAAGGCGGCGCTGCCAGAGGTGCCGTCGCTGGTGCAGTTGTCGATCCGCAGCATCGTGGCCGCCGTGCTGCTGCTGGGCTGGATGCGCTGGCGTGGCATTTCGTTTTCGCTGCGGGACGGCACCTTCTGGCCAGGGCTGCTGGCGGGCAGCCTGTTCGCGACCGAGTTTGCCTGCGTGTTCGTGGCGCTGCAGCACACCTCGGCGGCGCGCTCGGTGGTGTTCATCAACACCTCGCCGTTTGTCGTGACGCTGGTGCTGGCGGCGCTGCTGCCGAGCGAGCGGCTGCGGCCGGTACAGCTGGGCGGCATGCTGCTGGCCTTTGCGGCGATTGCGCAGGCCTTTGGCGAGGGGCTCGGTCAAGGCGCCTGGCGCGGTGATGTGCTGGTGCTGCTGGCGGCGGCGTTGTGGGGGCTCACCACCGTGACGATCCGCCTGTCCTGCCTGCGCAGCGCGCCGCCCGAGAAGACACTCGCTTATCAAGTGGTGGTGGCGGCGTTGCTGGCGCCGCTCGGTGCGCTGCTGAGCGGCGAGACCTGGCCGAGCCGCCTGAGCTGGCTGGCGCTGGGCTCGCTGTTCTACCAAGGGGTGATCGTCACCTTTGCCAGCTACCTGCTCTGGTTCTGGCTGCTGACGCGTTATCCGGTCACGCGGGTGCAGGCGTTCGTGTTCCTGTCGCCGGTGTTCGGGACGCTGTTCGCCGGGCTGCTGCTGGACGAGCCGATCACCGCCCGGCTGTTGCTGGCGCTGGTGGGCGTGGGCATCGGCCTGACGCTGGTGAACCGACGTCAGGCCAACTGATCGAGCTTGGCCGCTGTGCGGCGGTGCTTTCAGCCCGCAGGTTCAGCGTCCGGCGGCAGGCTGTGGCTGAAGCCGTCGCTGTCCTCGTATTGATGGCAGCGCAGACCCGTGCGCAGGAACCGGTTGGTGTGGGCCGGGCGCGGCAGGTAACGAGCCAGCTCGTTGAGGGCCAGCTCGTAGACGCCGCGCTTGAACTCGATCACCACGTCAAGCGGCACCCAGTACTCGTTCCAACGCCAGGCGTCGAACTCCGGGTGGTTGGTGGCGCGCAGGTTCATGTCGCAGTCGCGCCCGGTGAGCTGCAGCAGGAACCAGATCTGCTTTTGCCCCCGGTAGTGACCGCGCGCATCGCGGCGTATGTAGTGCTCGGGCACCTCATAGCGCAGCCAGTCACGCGTGCGCGCAATGATGCGCACGTGCTCGGGCAGCAAGCCCACCTCTTCATGCAGTTCTCGCAACATGGCCTGCTCAGGCGATTCACCATACTTGATGCCGCCTTGCGGAAATTGCCAGGAGTGGGTACGGATGCGTTTGCCCCAGAACACCTGGTTCCGCTGGTTGAGCAGGACGATGCCGACGTTGGGCCGGAAGCCTTCACGGTCGAGCATAATCAAACCCCAATTCTTCAGTTGAATTCATTATTGCACCGGCCTTGCGCGGCGCAACCCCGCACAGATCCTGAGCCGGCCGGTGTTTGACATCCCGACCCATGAAAGCATCACAGTTCTTCATCGCAACGCTGAAGGAAGCGCCCGCCGACGCCGAAGTCGTGAGCCACAAGCTCATGATGCGGGCCGGTTTCATCAAGCGCCTCGGCGCGGGCATCTACAACTACATGCCGATGGGCCTGCGGGTGATCCGCAAGGTCGAGGCCATCATCCGTGAGGAAATGAATCGCGCCGGCGGCATCGAGCTGCTCATGCCGATCGTGCAGCCGGCCGAGCTCTGGCAGGAAACCGGCCGCTTCGACAAGATGGGCCCCGAGCTGCTGCGTGTCAAAGACCGGCACGAGCGCGACTTCATCATCCAGCCGACCAGCGAGGAAGTCGTCACCGACATCGCCCGCCAGGAGCTGCGCAGCTACAAGCAGCTGCCGAAGAATTTCTATCACATCCAGACCAAGTTCCGCGACGAGCGCCGGCCACGCTTCGGCATCATGCGCGGGCGCGAGTTCACGATGAAGGACGCCTACTCCTTCGACCGTGACGCGGCGGGCGCCGCCAAGAGCTACGACGCGATGTTCGGCGCCTACAAGCGCATCTTCGACCGCTTCGGGCTGCAGTACCGCGCGGTGGCGGCCGACACCGGCGCGATCGGCGGTGACCTGTCGCACGAGTTCCAGGTCATCGCCGACACCGGCGAAGACGCGATCGTCTACTGCCCGACCAGCGAGTACGCCGCCAACATCGAGCTGGCCGAAGCTGTGGCGCCGAGCGCACCGCGTGCTGCGCCCGCCCAAGTTTTGGCCAAGACGCCGACGCCGGGCAAGAGCACCTGCGCCGACGTCGCCGAGCTGCTCGGGCTGAAGCTGGAGCAGACCGTCAAGTCGCTGGTGCTCGCCACCGACGAGTGGAACGAGGTCGGCGATCTGGTCAAGTCCACCGTCTGGCTGCTGCTGGTGCGTGGCGACCATGAGCTCAACGAGATCAAGGCCGGCAAGGTCGAAGGCCTGAAGGGCGGTTTCCGCTTTGCCACCATCACCGAGATCGAGGACCACTTCGGTTGCAAGCCGGGCTACCTCGGCCCGATCGGCTTGAAGCAGCCGCTCAAGATCGTCGCGGATCGCACCGTGGCGCAGATGAGCGACTTCGTCTGCGGCGCCAACGACGCCGATTTCCACATTACCGGCGTCAACTGGGGCCGTGACTTGCCCGAACCCGACATCGTGGCTGACATCCGCAATGTCGTCGCGGGCGATGCGTCGCCGGACGGCCAGGGCGTGCTGGCGATCCAGCGCGGCATCGAGGTCGGCCATGTGTTCTACCTCGGCACCAAGTACTCGAAGTCGATGAACGCGACCTTCCTCGACGAGACCGGCAAGCCGCAGTTCATGGAGATGGGCTGCTACGGCATCGGCGTGACGCGCATCCTGGGTGCCGCGATCGAGCAAAGCCACGACGCACGCGGCATCATCTGGCCGGATTCGATCGCGCCGTTCACGGTGGCGATCTGCCCGATCGGCATGGACCGCTCGGAGGCCGTCAAGGCGGCCGCGCAGGCGCTGCACGACGAGCTGCAGGCGGCCGGCATCGACGTCATGCTCGACGACCGTGGCGAGCGCCCCGGCGCGATGTTCGCCGACTGGGAACTGATCGGCGTGCCGCACCGCGTGGTGATCTCGGACCGTGGTCTGAAGGAAGGCCAGCTTGAGTATCAAGGCCGCCGCGATGAGGCCGCCACCAAGGTGGCTGCGGCCGAGATTGCCGGCTTTGTGAAAAGCCGCCTGAGCGCCTGAGGCGAGCTGACATGTGCACCGACTTGACCCGTCGCACCTGGCTGGCGCATGCGCTGGCGGGTGTGGCTGGCCGGGTCGGGCTGGGCGGCGTGGTGGCTAGCGCCGCCGCACTGCTGCCCGGGCTGGCGCAGGCCGGCTCGCAGATCGAGGAGCCGCTGGCCGATTCGGTGCGCACCGCCTTGTCGGCGGCGGTGGCCGACAGCGCGCCGCCCAAGCTGGAATTCGTCCGCATCGAAGAGCGCCTGTCCTATCTGCGCTGGCTCGGGGCGATGAGCCAGCGTCTGACCAAACGGCATGCCGACTTCACGGTCCGGCGCGAGTTCCTCGAAACCATCTGGTACGAGAGTCGCCGCGCCGGCCTGGAGCCAGCGCTGGTGCTCGGGCTGGTCGAGGTGGAGAGCGGCTTTCGCAAGTACGCCATCTCCAGTGCCGGCGCGCGTGGCTACATGCAGGTGATGCCGTTCTGGGCTCGCACGATCGGCGATGGCGACGCCGGCCGGTTGTTTCACCAGCAGACCAACCTGCGCTTCGGCTGCGTGATCCTGCGCCACTACATCGACCGTGAAAAGGGCGACCTGTTCATGGCGCTCGGTCGCTACAACGGCAGCCGGGGTCAGGCGCCTTATCCGAACATGGTGCTGGGTGCGCGCAAGCGCTGGGAGTACACCGACACGCAGGCGGTGGCTTCGGTGTCGGATGTGTTCAGCCTGCCGCGTTGAGCGGCCAGCCGAGCGGCGCCGCGCCGCAGCTCAGAGTCCGGTCCAGCTTTTCGGTGTGGCAGCAGCGATGCCGCTGAGCTGCAGCACGCGCTCGACCGTCTCGTCCACCAGTTCCGCGATGCTCTGCGGTCGGTGATAGAAGGCCGGCAGCGGCGGAAAGATGACGCCGCCCATCTCGGTGACCGCCGTCATGTTGCGCAGGTGCGCCAGATTGAAGGGCGTTTCACGCACCATCAGGATCAGGCGGCGCCGCTCTTTCAGCGCCACGTCGGCAGCGCGGGTCAGCAAGTTGTCGCCGAAGCCGTGGGCCACGGCGGCGAGCGTCTTCATCGAACACGGCGCGACGACCATCGCTTCGGTCGCGAAGCTGCCGCTGGCAATGCAGGCGCCGACCTCGCCCGGCGCGTGGGCCACGTCGGCCAGTGCTTCAAGCGCGCGCCGATCCAGGCCCAGCTCATGGTGCACGTTGAGCACGCCGGCCGGTGTCACGACCAGATGCGTCTCGGCGCCGAGCACGCGGGCGCGCTCCAGCAGCCGCACGCCATAGACGGCGCCAGAAGCGCCGGTGATGCCGATGATGAGGCGCGGGCGGGCGGCGGCCGAGCGGTGGCTCAAGGCCTCAGGCCTGCAGCAGTTGCTGCAGTTCGCCGGCTTCGTACATCTCCATCATGATGTCGGAGCCGCCGACGAATTCGCCCTTGACGTAAAGCTGCGGAATGGTCGGCCAGTTGGCGTAGTCCTTGATGCCCTGGCGGATGTCGTTGTCTTCAAGCACGTTGACGGTCTTGATCTCGGTCACGCCGCAGGCCTTGAGGATCTGCACCGCGCGGCCGGAAAAGCCGCACATCGGGAACTGCGCCGAGCCCTTCATGAAAAGCACGACCGGGTGGCCTTTGACGAGGGCGTCGATTTTCTGTTGCACGGGATTCATGATTTGGAAGCGAGGTGGCTGATGAAAACCCCTGATTTATACGGCAAAGCAGCCCGTGCCCGCCGCCAGCCCCCGGCATGACCCTAGGCCACGAGGTTCAGAACCCGTAGGACACGCCCAATTGCATCAGCGGCGCCAGCCGCAGATCGCGCACCGCGCCGTCCAGACTGCGCTGTCCGCCCACCACCCGATCAAGCCGAATGGCCGAGCGCGGGCTCAGCGCCAGCAGGCCGACATCGGCGCTCACCGACCAGCCCAGCCCTTGCAGGCCGGCTTGTGGCCAGCGCGCCGAATAGCCCAGACCCAGGTAAGGCAACTGGTTGCTTTCGTCGTACAGCCCGCTGGAGCGCATCAGGTTGGTGCTGAGGCCGACGCCGACGCTGCGCCCTGATCCGAACACACCGCCGGTGGCGCGCATGCCCGGCGTCCTGGCAAAGTGGTAGTCACCCAGAATTCGCCAGGATGAAGCGATGCTGGTCGGTTCAGGGCCGGCAACCGACAAGGAGATGGCCGGGCTGTACCAGCGCGCCGACCAGCCAGCCAGGCCGGCGCCGGCCGTTTCGGTCGTTCCGGCCGAGGTGTCGACGGGCGCCCGCAGACCTTCGCCGGCCTGCACTGGCAGCAGGCTACCGGCTCCGAGGAGCAGGGCGGCTGCGCCGATTTTGAAAAACCCTAGATGGACCATCACATCCTCCAACTTCGCTGCACGGGCCGCGTCCGGTCTGCTTTGTGTGCCTGACGAGATGGTTGCTGCTCGCCGGTACCGCAGATCTGCCGATGCTCAGATCACTTGAACTGAGTTCAGCATGGCACGAAAGACCGCGCACTGCACGTCATGAATGTGTCAGGTTGATGCACGCGCCGGTGCAGCGCCGGTGTCCGGCCAGATCGAAACGGTGGTCGATCGCCAGAAAGCCCGCCGCATGCAGCAGCGCTGCGACCGCATCGGCCTGGTCGAAGCCGTGTTCGAGCAGCAGCCAGCCGCCCGGGGCCAGCCAGGCGGGCGCTTCGCGCACGATGTGGCGGATCGCGTCCAGCCCGTCGGCGCCGGAGGTTAGCGCCAGGCGCGGCTCGTGGCGCAGTGCCGGCAGGTGCGGGTCATCGTCGCGGATGTAGGGCGGGTTGCTGACGATCAGCTCGAAGTGCCGCCCGGCCGGCAGCGCCTCGAACCAGCTGCCGCAATGCCAGTCGATCGCGAGTTGCAACTGTTCACCGTTTTGACGCGCCAAAGCCACAGCCTCCAGGCTCAGATCGACGGCGGAAACCTGTGCGGCCGGGCAACGGTGCTTCAGCGCCAGCGCGATCGCGCCGCTGCCGGTGCCCAGGTCCAGCACCTGCGGCGCCGGGCCGTTCTGTGCGGCCTGGTGGGCCTGCAGCCGCTCCAGCGCCCAATCGACCAGCGTCTCCGTGTCGGGGCGCGGGTCCAGCACGGCGGGTGTCACGCTGAGTGTCAGGCCGTGGAATTCATGCCGACCGAGCAGATATGCCACCGGCACGCCGTCGGCACGGCGCTGCAGCCAGTCCTGCCAGCGCTGCTGCTGTTCGGGCGCGAGCAGCACGTCGTCATGCGTGATCAGCCAGCTGCGCGGGCGCTGGCACAGCTCGGCCAGCAGCAGCGTGGCGTCGAGCCGTTCGATGCCGAGCGGGCGGGCCTGCTGCAGCGCGGCAGCAATGCTGAGCGACGCGCTGGCCGATGTCGCGGGATGCTCTGACTCAGCCACTTTGGCGCTCCAGCTCGGCCAGTTCCTCGGCGGCGCGGGCGGCTTTCAGCGCCGCCAGCACCTCGTCCAGATCGCCGTCCATGATGCTGCCCAGCTTGTAGAGCGTCAGGTTGATGCGGTGGTCGGTCAGGCGCCCTTGCGGGAAGTTGTAGGTGCGGATGCGATCCGAGCGGTCGCCCGTGCCGACCAGGCTCTTGCGGGTGGCGGCTTCCTTGGCGGCGCGCGCGGCGCGTTCCTGCTCGTGGATGCGCGCTGAGAGCACCTGCAGCGCACGTGCCTTGTTGCGATGCTGCGAGCGGTCGTCCTGGCATTCGGCCACGATGCCGGTCGGGATGTGCGTGATGCGCACCGCCGAATCGGTCTTGTTGATGTGCTGGCCGCCGGCGCCGCTGGCGCGGTAGGTGTCGATGCGCAGGTCGGCCGGGTTGATGGCCACCTCTTCGGTCTCGTCCGGCTCGGCCAGCACCGCCACCGTGCAGGCGCTGGTGTGGATGCGCCCCTGCGTCTCGGTGGTCGGCACGCGCTGCACGCGATGCCCGCCGGATTCGAACTTGAGCGCTTCAAAGACCGCCTCGCCTTCGATGCGCACCACCACTTCCTTGTAGCCGCCCAGATCCGACTCGCTGGCCGACATGATTTCAGTCTTCCAGCCGCGCCGTTCGGCGTAGCGCAGGTACAGCCGCAGCAGATCGCCGGCGAACAACGCGGATTCGTCGCCGCCGGTGCCGGCGCGGATTTCCATGAAGGCGTTGCGGTCGTCGTCCGGGTCGCGCGGCAGCAGGGCGGTCTGCAGGGTGAGCTGCAGCTCGGTGAGTTCGGCTTCGGCGCTGGCCACTTCCTCGCGCGCCATCTCGCTCATGTCGGCATCAGCGCCCGGATCGGCCAGCAGCTGGCGCGCTTCGAGCAGATCGCGCTCGCGCTGCTGGAAGCGCCGCCACAGATCAACCCGTTCGCTGGTCTGGGCGTGTTCGCGGTTCAGGCTGCGCAGGCGGCTGATGTCGCTGGTCACCTTGGGATCGGCCAGGGCGGCGTCGAGCTCGTCCAGCCGCAGCGTCTGGCGGTCGAGTTGGTGGCGCAGGAAAGGGCTCATCGGCAGGCAATTCGGACGGGACAGGAGCGATTCAGGTGAGCTACCGGCGAGTCCGGTGCCCGGCGGCAGGGGTGCGGCCGAGCGTCGCTAGGCGCGGTGCGGTGAGCGCGCGGGATCCTGATCAGTCCAGTCGGTATGGGCCGACGCAGCCGAGGCCGGCGTGCGCGCCGTGGCCGAGGCAGCGACGGCTGCTGCGGTGGTCGCTGCCGTGTTGCGCAGCTCGCCGCGCAGAAACAGCCGCGAGACCGCTTCGGCCATCTGGGCGCGCTGGTTCGGGTCGGCGTTGTGCAGCTCGGCCAGCGCGCCGTGCAGCATCTTCTGCGTCAGACCTTTGGCGAGCGCTTCAAGCGCGTCGTCGGCCGAGGCGCCGCGCGCCAGCAGCTTCTTGGCGCGGGCGATCTCGCTGCTGCGCCAGGTCTCGGCCTGGGTGTTGAGGGCCTGGATCAGCGGCACGGCCGCGCGCTGGTCCAGCCAGTGCACGAAGTTCTGCACGCCGGATTCGATGATCGCCTCGGCTTGCGCCACGGCGGCCAGGCGCTTTTCGCCAGCGGTCTGCACGATCGCCGACAGGTCATCGACGGTGTAGAGATAGACGTCGTCGAGCTGCGCCACTTCAGGCTCGATGTCGCGCGGCACCGCCAGATCGACCATGAACATCGGCCGGCGCCGGCGCGCCTTCAGGGCGCGCTCGACCGCGCCCAGGCCGATCAGCGGCAGGCTGCTGGCGGTGCAGGAAATGACGGCGTCGAACTCATGCAGCCGCGCCGGCAGATCGGCCAGCCGCATCGCCTCGGCACCGAAGTGCGAGGCGAGCTTTTCGCCGCGCTCCAGCGTCCGATTCGCGATCGCGATGTGCTTGGGCGCCTTGGCGGCGAAGTGGGTCGCGGCGAGTTCGATCATCTCGCCGGCACCGACGAACAGCACGCGGATCTTGCTCAAGTCCTCGAACAGCTGGCCGGCCAGGCGCACGGCGGCTGCGGCCATGCTGATGGAGTGCGCGCCGATCTCGGTTGAGGTGCGCACTTCCTTGGCGACCGAGAACGAGCGCTGGAACAGCTGGTGCAGCGTGGTGCCGAGCGTGCCGGCGGCGTCGGCCTCGCGCACCGCCTGCTTGAGCTGGCCGAGGATCTGCGCCTCGCCCAGCACCATCGAATCGAGCCCGGAGGCGACCCGGAAGGCGTGCCGCGCCGCTTCCTGGCGCTCCAGCACATGCATGTGGGTCAGCAACTGGTCGGCGCTGACGCCGCCCTGCGTGGCCAGCCATTCCAGCGCCGGGCGCACCAGCGTCTTGGCGCGGTGCGGCTCGGCGGCGACGTACAGCTCGGTGCGGTTGCAGGTGGAAAGCAGCGCCACTTCGGGGTGCAGTCGCGCCAGACCTTCCTGGAAACCACGCAGTGCCGGCGACAGCTGCTCCAGCGTGAACGCAAACCGGCCCCGCAGATCGACCGGCGCGGAGTGGTGGTTCAGGCTCAGGGCAAAGATGCTCATGACGCGATTGTAAGATTCCCGGCCTTTTCAATGACTTTGGATCTGTTCGGGGCTTGCTCCGGACATGTGACTGCGGGATTCATGAGCTTCTTCGACGGCCTCTGGCATCTTTGCAATTTCTTTGCGCCCGCGCTGGGCGTCGGGCTGATCGCCGCCACGCTGGCCAAGCTGCTCTGGCGCCATCTGCTGTTGGATGTGGCCTGGCGCACCCTGGCGCAACGCGCTTGCGGCGCCTGCGCCGTGGCGCTGCTCGGCGGACTGGTGCTGAGCGGCCGCGATGGCCGCATGCTGACCTACGTCGCGATGGTGCTGGCCTGCGCGCTGGCGCTGTGGTGGAGCGGCTTCGGGCCGCGCCGGGCGCGCTGATTCAGGCGTCGCAGACCACGCCGTCGCGCAGCCGCAGCGCGCCGCTGCCAAGCAGCTCATCGAGCAACTCGCGGCACCACTCGGCCAGCGGCGCGGCGCTGCCGGCCTGGCGCTGGCAACTGGCCAGCAGCGGTGTGGCGGCCAGCCAGGCCAGCAGCTCAGCGAGCGGCTGCTGGCGCTCTTCCATCAGGTGGTACTTGATCAGCACCTTGGCGCCGTGCCGGGCGTGCCGGGCCGGCTCGGTCTGGAAACCGGCCAGCCGGCGTCGTGCGCGGGTCAGCGCACCGGCCACGCCGCTGAACGGCGCGCCGTGGCCTGGAATCACCACCTGCACCGGCAACTGCTCGATCAGATCGAGCACTGCGGCCACATCGTCGAAGCCTGCGGTGCCGTCCAGTTCGGGAAACACCACGCCGAAGCCGTTTTCCCACAGCGCGTCGGCCGAGATCAGCACGCCGTGCCGGGCGTCGAACAGCATCACCGCGTCGGGGTCGTGGCCGGGCGCGGCGATCACCTCCCAGCGTCGCCCGCCCAGGTCGAGCGGCGTGCCGGGGCTGAGCCGCTGCTGCACCTGGAAGCGCTCGCAGCGCTGGCCGGTGCGCTGGTAGCTCAGTGCCGGCTCGTCCCAGGCGGCGACCGCATCGGCCTGACCGGGCGGCAGCCAGACCGGCACGTCCCAGAGTTGCTGCAGCGCCGCATTGCCGCCGCAGTGGTCCGAATGCAGATGGGTGTTGACGATGCGCGCCAGCGGCGCGTCGGCGCGCTGCGCCAGGGCATGGCGCAACAGCGCGACCGTCTGCTCGGCATGCACGCAGTGACCGGTATCGACCAGCGTGGCGCCGCTGCCATCGGCGGCGTGGATCAGGATGTTGTTCGACGACAGCCAGCCGCGCTCAAGCACGGTCAGGCCGACGAGGGCAGGGGACGACGGGGATTCAGGCATCGGCGCACTGTAATGGCGCGGCCGGAGTTTGGCTCTTGATCGCAGACAAGTCCTGACACCAAGCCTCAAATGGAAAAATTGACGTTGTGGTCCTCCATGACGACAATGGCGGCCCTTGAGCGGTGAGCGCCTGGTCGAGCGGCCAGGCGGCGGCAGGACACCGCGTCGCTACTTTCACTTGGACTCGCGTAGCGCGGTGATCCAGGGCGCCCGGGGTTCGAATGACACGTCAACAAAATAGCCACCCAGCGTGGCCGGCTCATGCACTGGGCGCGGCACTGCTGAGTCTGAGTTCAGGCGCTTTTGCCTGTACCGCGCCGGTCGGCTCGTATTGCGTCGATTATTTCGCTGGCAAGACGCTCACCGGCCCGGTGATCGCCACTGCGCTGGAGCCGACCGTCTCGCACAACTGGGGCATGAATGCGCCGATGACCGGTGTGCCGGCCGACAACTTCTCGGCGCGCTGGAGCGGGCTGTTCAACTTCGACGGCAGCAACATCATCTTCCGCCTCCTTGGTGATGACGGTATCCGCCTGAAGGTCGACGGCGTGGTGGTGCTGAACGGCTGGAAAGACCAGGCCGCCACGCAGTACACCGCCACCGTGCCGGTCGCGGCTGGCCAGCATCTGGTCGAGGTCGAGTATTACGACGCCACCGGCAACGCCCGTGCCGAAGCTGACTGGCAGCCGGTGCGCAGCTGCGACATCCCGGTGAATCAGTTCTGCAGCGCCTACTACCTCGGCATCGCCTTCCAGGGCAATCCGCAGCAGATCGTCCACGAAGCCACCATCAACCACGACTGGGGCGCGGGTTCGCCCGGCGCTGGCATGCCGGCTGACCAGTTCTCGGTGCGCTGGCAGGGTGATTTCGACTTCGCGCCCGGCACCTACAAGTTCAGCATGACATCCGACGACGGCATGCGCATCCTGATCGATGGCGCGCCGCTGATCGACTCGTTCGTGCCGCAGGCCATGACCACCTTCGACAAGGTCTGGTGGATCGGCGGCCGGCACCGCGTCACGGTCGAATACTTCGAGGCCTACGGCAGCGCCGTGGCCAAGGCCGGCTGGACGCAGGTGGCGTCGGCCAACGTTGCACCACCGCGCCCGATCGGCAGCAACGCCACCTCGCCGATCGGCTCCAATCTGGCCAGCTGGTCGGATTACAGCAACGAGCAGCCTTTCCTCGACCTGTTCAAGAGCTCGCGGCTGTGGATTCCGCAGGCGCCGGGGGTGTGGGACACCGGCGAGGGCGCCAAGCTTGATCTGGACGCCGACGGCTGGGTGCGCTCGCTGCCGGCTGCCACCGACGCGACCGTCAAGTACCGCAGCGTCTCGACCCTGCTGGTGGTCGGCGGCGACCTGAACGGCGTGCGCCAGGGCGGCGAACACGTCGTGCTCTACGACGGCGAGGGCACGCTCAACTACAGCCTGGGCGGCTTCAAGATGGCGGCCAAGTCGGTGCCGGGCCGTGACGTCATCAACGTCGATTCGAACCAGGGCGCTGGCGTGCAGATCATCATCGCCGCGACCGACCCGAACCACACCGGCAACTACCTGCGCAACATCCGCGTCGTGCCGGCCGGCACCGTCTGCACCGACGATCCGCTTGCGCTGTGCCTGGCCGACAACGATCCGGCCTGCGCCCGCTCGGCCTGCCAGAGCACGGAAAGCGCGCTGAAAGCCGGCCAGATCTTCCACCCGAATTTCCTGCGCACGCAGGTGTCGTATCGCCTGCTGCGCGCCATGCAGCCGATGTCGGCCAATGTGATTGACAGCGCCTATCCGCAGCCGGTCGAATGGGCGGATCGCCATACCCTGACCAGCTCGCGCTGGAATGGTCAGCCTGGTGCGCCGCTGGAGGTAATCACTGCGCTCGGCAACCAAGTGCAGGCAGACCTCTGGGTCAACATGCCGCATCGCGCCTCGGACGATTACATGCGCAAGGCAGCGCGCCTGATGCGTGACCAGCTGGCCGTCGGCCGCAAGGTTTATGTCGAATATGGCAACGAGATCTGGAATACGGCGTTCTCGGCCGGCAGCTGGGTCGAGGCGCAAGCGCAACTGACCTGGCTGGGCGGTACTGATTCGGGTTATACCAAGCGCATCAACTGGTATGGCAAGCGCAGCGCTGAAATGTGCGACATCTGGAAAACCGAATGGGCGGGTGATACCGGTCGGGTGGTTTGTGTAGTGGGTGCCCAGATTGCCAATACCTGGACCGGCAGCGCTGCACTCGACTGTTCGCTCTGGACCGCCGGCAAACCTTGCCAGAATCACGGCATTGAAGCGTTGGCGATCGCACCGTATTTCGGCATGTACGTCGGCTCGGCCAGCACCCAGTCGGTCACGGATGGCTGGCTGCTCGATGCCGATGGTGGCCTGAGCAAGCTGTTTGCTGAAATCCAGGCCGGCGCTCAATTGCCCGGCAGTCCGGCCGGTGGTGCGCTAGCGCAAACCCGCACCTGGGTGCAGCAACATG
This sequence comes from Leptothrix sp. (in: b-proteobacteria), assembly GCA_041083665.1. Taxonomy (GTDB): domain Bacteria; phylum Pseudomonadota; class Gammaproteobacteria; order Burkholderiales; family Burkholderiaceae_C; genus Sphaerotilus. Next base: position 20,938 of record JBFPGZ010000046.1, on the reverse strand, counting down.
CGGCCGTTGCCAAGGCGCGAGGCCTCAAGCTGCTGGCCTACGAAGGCGGTCAAAGCCTGGTCGGTCTGGGTAATGTGATCAACGATGCCGGTATCACCAATCTGTTCATCACGGCGAACCGCGATCCGCGCATGAAAATCGCTTATACCCAGTTACTGAATGACTGGCGCAATGCCGGTGGCGATCTGTTCGTGAATTTTCAGGGTATCGGTCAGTCCAGCCGCTACGGCAGCTGGGGCGTGCTGGAAAACATGCTGCAGCCCACCTCGCCGAAGCTGGAAGCCCTGCTGGATTACATCGCTGCGAACCCGCGCTGAGACGGGTGGCAAGGAGACTGCAGCGCGCGCACGGCTTTCGGGCTGTGCGCGCCGGCTGCTTATCAGCGAACGATCACCTCACCCCGCAACGAATGCGGCAGCGCGCTGAGGATATTCACGTCGATCATCTGCCCGACCAGCCGCGCCGCATTCGGGCCGCCCGGGAAATTGACGATGCGGTTGCACTCGGTGCGGCCCATCAGTTCGTTCGGATCCTTGCGGCTCGGGCCTTCGACCAGAATGCGCTGCACGGTGCCGACGCGGGCTGCGCTGATGCGGCGCACGTTTTCCTCGATGGTGGCTTGCAGATGCTGCAGGCGCTGAAGTTTCAGCTCCTGCGGCGTGTCGTCGTGCAGCGCCGCAGCTGGAGTGCCGGGGCGCGGGCTGAAGATGAAGCTGAAACTGGCGTCAAAACCGACGTCGTCGATCAGTTTCATCATCTTGTTGAAATCATCCTCGGTCTCGCCCGGGAAACCGACGATGAAATCGGTTGACAGGCTGATGTCGGGCCGCACTGCGCGCAGTTTGCGGATTGTGCTCTTGTATTCGAGCACGGTATAACCACGTTTCATGGCGGCCAGTATCCGGTCCGAGCCGTGCTGCACCGGCAGATGCAAATGATTCACCAGCTTGGGCAGCTTGGCGTAGGCTTCTATCAGCCGGGGCGTGAATTCATTCGGGTGGCTGGTGGTGTAGCGGATGCGTTCGATGCCGGGAATCTCGGCCACATACTCCAGCAGCAGCGCAAAGTCGGCAATCTCGGCGGTATCACCCATCTTGCCGCGATAGGCATTGACGTTCTGCCCCAGCAAGGTGATTTCCTTGACGCCTTGATCCGCCAGACCAGCGACCTCGGTCAGAACTTCCTCGAACGGGCGGCTGAATTCCTCGCCGCGCGTGTACGGCACGACGCAGTAGCTGCAATATTTGCTGCAGCCTTCCATGATCGAGACAAAGGCGCTGGCGCCATCGACCCGGGCCGGCGGCAGGTGGTCGAATTTCTCGATTTCCGGGAAACTGATATCGACTTGCGGGCGGCCCTGTTTCTGGCGGCGTGCCAGTAATTGCGGCAGGCGGTGCAGGGTTTGCGGGCCGAAAACCACATCGACGTACGGCGCTCGCTCAATGATGGCGGCGCCTTCCTGGCTGGCGACGCAGCCGCCCACGCCGATCATCACACCCTTGGCCTTCAGGTGCTTGACGCGGCCGAGGTCCGAGAAAACCTTTTCCTGGGCCTTTTCACGCACCGAGCAGGTGTTGAAGAGAATCAGGTCGGCTTGTTCCGGATCATCGGTCGGGGTATAGCCTTCGGCGGCTTTCATGACGTCGGACATCTTGTCCGAGTCGTAGTCGTTCATCTGGCAGCCGAAGGTGCGGATGTAGACCTTCTTGCCGGTGGGGACGGTGGTATCGGTGCTCATGGGTATTCAGGGCTTGCGTGACCAGGTCTGGGCGGCCGGGTCGAAATCGTAGTTGGCGGCTTCGGCGGGCGTGCCCGGCCAGAAGTGCTGCTGCTCATCGGCACGCAGCAGCCACACATCGCGCAGCTGGCCAAGGGTGTCGATGGTGTAGTTGACCTGATAGGTCGGGCCAACCAGGGCTCCGCTCATCGCGAGCAGGTTGTTGAGGCCGCGAATGCGGGCGCCGGGGGCGAGGCGCGCGGCCTCGCGATTCAGACGCACGTCGGGCGGATCGATCACCTGCAACTCGCCGCGCAGCGCATTGGCGGGAAATTGGCGCGCCACCAGTTGTTGCGCTGGTGCCAGCACGGGCGCCAGCAGCGCCAAGGCGATCAAACAGGACAGTACACAGCGAGTCATGGTGTGGAGCCAGGGGCTGCGAAAGTAGCGAAACGGCGATTGTGGCCCGAACCCGCCAAGCAGCCGGTTTGCCACAAAGAAAAAGCCCTTGATCTCTGCGAAATCAAGGGCTTTGAATTTTTGGTGGCGCTTCACGGACCATCCAAACAATATCCTAAATGCCTAACGATTTCAACAACTTAGCACGTTCCAGGCCGGTCAGAGGTGGTCCGGAAACCGTCTCACCATTGTGACACATTCTGGCTCACTTGGCATGGCTCTGGAAGTCTTACGCTGACTTCATAATTCGGGTTGGAATGCACCAAAATGAAAAAATCGACTAAAAGTCGATTTCATCATGGTTTATACTTAGTTGTTGATGTTGAATCTGCTGATAAAATTAAAACTTAACTATAAGAAAGAGAGTTTTTTATGACAATAAAACTTCAAATAACAAAGATCAACCGAGCCCTTGTCATCACGCGATAGATAAAAGTGCTATGTGTTTTTTTAAGCATGGCACTCGTTTTCGCACCTATAATTGGAGTTATTGCACAACTTTAATTATAGAACATTGACAAAATCGCGAGATTTTTGAAAAAAGGCGCCTCTACGGTGCCTTTATTTGTTTTATTGTAAGTGATTGGTTGTGACTTGTCAAATTGAGGTAATCAATGAACGAAAAAATCGTAAATCATGAAGACGTAGTGAAGCCTGATGCTCAAAAAGACTCTGATCTTATAGTAAAAATTAATGACAGTATTGATGATCTTGCCAAAAAAAATAATGGTGAGGGCATTTTGTTAAGCCGGATTGGGCTAAAGCTTACACCGGAAGATAGAGATTACTACAAAAAATCATACTCTAATCTCAATGATTTCATTGAGAAAAATATTGAAAATATTAGAATCGAAGGATCTTCTGTTGAAATAAAGTTGTATCCAAAATCTCCTGGAAAAAATCAGATTATCAAGAAAGGGGCCAAAGATTTCGTAAAAAAATCACCCGCCAATTCAAGCTACCAATTTTATCAATTTTTTAAAATGCTCTCTCGTCTTTCGGATGATGAGCTTGCGAATCTGAATATTCCCCTTCCAATTTTGGTTAAAATGTTCAAGGCTCGACCAGAAGACACAAATGAACTGACGACTTAAATTGCTAGATTTTTGCCATTAGGCCACCAATTTGGTGGCTTTTTCTTTGTCTGGTTCAAAAATAAACCACCTCAATTCATCCTAAAAATCAGCACTGGGGGCGTTATATCGTAAAATTCTCAAGAATTTTTCAGGCCATTTTTCTTTATTTGCTGCCTCAATTCCCATATCTCCAAATCCATCTTTTTTATCTCCTCTTGATGGGCTTCTTCCATCTTCTTCATGTCCACCTTAAACTTTTCAATCGTTCTCTCGTATTGAAATTTTTCTGCCAACATCTCACTATGGCGTTGCTTTTTGAAATTTAGTTGATCTTCTAATTTTTTCAGCTCTTCTTCCTTCTTTTTTAAATTAGATTCTTTGTTCTTTAATTCATCTGCCTTCCATTTTATGACTTTTGCTTTTCTTGCATAATCAACTTTTATCACTTCTCCCAGTCTATTATTTTTCCTTTCAAGACTTGAAACTCGTTTGTTGACAATTTCTGTCACTTTTTCAGTATGAACATAGCCAAGTTTGGATGATTTATGAATTTCATCCGCTATTTCCTTCGCTACTTTCGGACTCTCTTCATTTTCAAGCTCATTCTTGACCTTCTTGACGGTCTTATAATAGTCTTTCAGGTCTTGGTGTTCGGTTTTTAGCCCGATTTCACCACGACACAAACCAAACTCCTTGTTTGCTTCTGCATGCCGATCATGTAGCCCCCTCAAATAATCGGGGTTGTATCGGTCAGCATTCAGTGACCACGTTTCTTTTTCAAAAACTCCCCTTCCATTTTTATATTTCTTAACACTTTTGTGTTCTGTGCCTATCATGCAATGAAGGTGCGGTGTTTTTTCGTCAACGTGCAAAACCACCAACTTTAATTGATCCCCAAATTCTTCTTGTAAAAACTTGATTTGACCTTTCACCCATTTTTCTTTCGTTTCTTTGTCAGCCTCTTGGAAAAATTCAGGTGAAGCCTAAATCACACCTTCCATCATCAGGACATTGTTCTTTCGTTCTTTGATTCCTAGCTATTTATAATATTCTGTCAAATTTTCTTGAAAACTGCTTGCTCTGTTTTGATCGGAATTCAATGTGTTTACAAGTAGTCTATTCATCTTGCTTCTATCTGGATCAATATTATTTTGAATTCTAATTCTCATGTTGTGTATGAAGCTTGCAGTGATTTGATCTCTCGTTTTGATTTTTTCCATTCTTATGATATTGTATTTTGGCTTTGCCATTTGGACCTTTCTTTTTGTGTTTCTGGTAATCTCACATTAGCAGGGTTTTTGTCTTTTGCAAATCAAGTGGCGAAGTTCACCAAAGAAACCTAGGCAGGTTTCCATCACTCACTATGGAAACCTACCCTGCTACGCAGTTTAGGTTTCCGTTCGCAAGGGGGATACCCCCTTGAACCCCTTTCGAAGACAAGCAAAAGCCACCTCTCGGTGGCTTCTGTTGTCTTTCGATTTGATCCTTCCTCCTGCTTGTTTTTTTAGATTATTCCCTTTTCATGTGGAATGATTTTCAGAAGCTCCTTAGAGCGTATGAAACCGAAGGAGGCAAAGCCGACTGCTGGAAGTCGATAGGCTGAAGATAGGCTTAAAGGTATTTGCCGAGCGAAGCGCTGGAAGCCGATAGGCTGGAAGAAACCCCCATTTCGTTAGAAATTGTATTTGTATTTAATAGGCCGATAGGCCGCACTGCCGAGCGAAGCGCTGGAAGCCGATAGGCTGGAATTAGAAAAACAAGTTCAGATCATATTCTAGTTTATCGATGGCCTCTTTCAAAATCTTCAGAGGTTTCTTTTGTTGATAAGTTTGGAAATGGGTTGAAGAAAAATCAACTTTCGCTTGATCGTAATGACCAACGATTCCCATCAAAAGGGCAGCGTGGACATTGGTTTCTGACATCCTGTTGATGAAGGTCGATCGGAACGAATGAAAGACCTTCCTGCCGTCCTTGATTCCTATCTTGTCAAGATATAAGCCGAATCGACGTGAGCAGTTTTTCGAGAATCCATTCATGCCTGCTGTCAGTTTTGGAAACAATTGCCCTGTTGGATTGCTTCGCACTGAATCGACGTAGGCCAGGAATCCAGAGTTTTCAATGTTGCGGTGCAATGGAATCCGCCTGATGGAGTTGGCATTCTTGCCTTTCTCCAAATCGATGAACCAAATCTCTGATTCCTTCTTGATCTGCCGAGTTTGCAGGCTCGCCAGCTCTTCAATCCGTGCACCAGAATGGAGCGCCAAGAACGGCAGCCAGAAATAATCTGGCTTGTTCATATATTCACGATACGCTGTTTCACTGAAAATCAGTTTCAACTCATCATCGGTGAATTGTTCGTAACTTGCCACTTTCGCCCGAAGTTTTGACTTCTTGGAAATCAAGACGTTCTGAAACGGGTTCACATCAAAATAAAGTCGATGATCAATCGCATAAGCGAACAGATCTTTCAGGAATGACAACCGTTTATTGATCCTGAGGGCGGATTGTTTTTCACCAATCCATCGGCTTTTCAATGATAGTGAATGCTCGCTTGTATATAGATTGATGTCCAGATCGCCAAAGAATCGGATGAACTCCTCATAGTTCGTTTCCTTCTCCTTGATGGTCTTTTCCGTGTTCTCCAGGCGTTTTTCTGCCAGGTAGTGGCTCACCACCTCTGAAAGCTTCTTGGTGCGTTTCTGAGGGCTTCTGAGGGCTTCTAGGGGCTCTTGCTGAGTCCTTGGCTCCTGCGGGCTCCTGGGGCTTCCTAGGGGCTCCTGTGGGCTTCTGAGGGCTCCTAGGGACTCTTGCTGAGTCCTTGGCTCCTGTGGGCTTCTGGTGGCTTTGCGAGGCTGTTCCTGCCTCGTCTCTTTGTCTCGCAGGTAGGCCGGACGCTCACAGAGTCCCTCTATGCCTTCTGCTCGTGTCCACTTGATCACCCGGTCCACATCTTCATCACTGTTGATGTTTTCCACCCGAATCCCATTCGGGAACACGATGTCAAATTTCCTAAACGTCATGGCCAACGACAGGTTGAAACGCAAGCCCAGCAGTCTAGCGACGTGCCAGTCTTTGGTCTTCAATGAACGCTTGACCTCTCGGCCGTCTTCTTGGTACCTGATGTACCAGACGCCGTGTCGTGACTTGTACAGATGGGGCAGCTTGTGCATGAACCGGCTCACTGACCGGCTCACCACGAAAACGGAAAAGCCCTGTAAGTCGTTGACTCACAAGGCTTTTTTAGATTTGGTGGCGCTTCAGGGATTCGAACCCCGGACCTGCGGATTATGATTCCGTCGCTCTAACCGGCTGAGCTAAAGCGCCAACAGCCCGCTATTATGGTGAAAGATCCTTAGGTACGCAAGGGCTTTGCGAAAAAATTTCAAAAGTGCTGTCGCGCTACGATCAGCCACTCCGGGTTGAGCGCTGGCCGACGCTGCCGTGGCGCCTTGTGGCACACGCTTTGCTGGGTTGCCCTGAGCCTTTTTTCGACTTCTGAACCATCGCCGCCACCTCATGAGCCATCTGCATTCGATTCCCGGCCGCACCAAGAAACTTCCGCCGCTGCGCGTGGGCGTGGGCGGGCCGGTCGGTTCCGGCAAGACCACGCTGGTCGAGATGCTCTGCAAGACCATGCGCGAGCGCTGGGATCTGGTGGTCGTCACCAACGACATCTACACCAAGGAAGACCAGCGCCTGCTCACCGTGGCCGGTGCGCTGGAGCCGGAACGCATCATGGGCGTCGAGACTGGTGGCTGCCCGCACACGGCGATCCGCGAAGACGCCTCGATCAACCTGGAAGCGGTCGATCGCATGCTGGAGAAGTTTCCGAACGCCGACATCGTCTTCATCGAATCGGGCGGCGACAACCTGGCCGCGACCTTCAGCCCGGAGCTGAGCGATTTGACGATCTATGTGATCGACGTCGCCGCCGGCGAGAAGATCCCGCGCAAGGGTGGCCCCGGCATCACCAAGAGCGATCTGTTCGTCATCAACAAGGTCGATCTGGCGCCCTACGTCGGTGCTGACTTGGCCGTGATGGCGGCCGATACCCAGCGCATGCGCCAGACCGTGCAAGGCGTGCGGCCGTTTGTCATGACCAATCTGAAGATTCGCCAGGGCTTGGACGAGGTGATCCGTTTCATCGAAAGCAAGGGTTTGCTGGTCTGAATCGGCACCCTTTGGCGCAGGGTTTGCGCACAGTCAAGGACGGCATGTCCTGACTGGATCGCCCGATCGACTTGATGCAGCATGTGGCTCGCACTGGCCGCCGACTGAGGCGGGCCGGCTGTGCCCACCACCGATCAAGGAGACCCGATGAGCGATCAGATCAAATACCTGCTGTCCGAAGACCAGATGCCCAAGGCCTGGTACAACCTGCAAGCCGATCTGCCCGTGCCGCTGCCGCCGGTGCTGCATCCCGGCACGCTGCAGCCGATCGGCCCGGACGATCTGGCGCCACTGTTCCCGATGTCGCTGATCCAGCAGGAAGTCTCGACCGAGCGCTATATCGAGATTCCCGAGCCGGTGCGGCAGGTGCTGCGCCAATGGCGTCCGGCGCCGCTGTTCCGGGCCCGCAACCTTGAAAAGGCGCTCGGCACCCCGGCCAAGATCTATTACAAGTACGAAGGCGTCAGCCCGGCTGGCTCGCACAAGCCCAATACTGCCATTCCACAGGCTTTCTACAACCGCGAAGCGGGTATTCGCAAGCTCACCACCGAAACCGGTGCCGGCCAATGGGGCACTTCGCTGAGTTTTGCCGGCGCGCTGTTCGGTATTGAGGTGCAGGTGTTTCAGGTGCGCGTGTCGTACGACCAAAAACCCTATCGCCGCGCCGTGATGGAAACCTACGGCGCCACCTGCATCGCGTCGCCCTCGGCGCTGACCCAATCCGGTCGCGCCATTCTGGCCAAGAATCCTGATCACCCCGGCAGCCTGGGCATCGCCATTTCCGAGGCGGTCGAACTGGCGGCGCAGCGCGACGACACCAAATACGCGCTCGGCTCGGTGCTGAATCATGTGCTGCTGCACCAGACCATCATGGGCGAGGAAGCCATCCTGCAGCTGGAAATGGCCGGTGATGATCCTGACGTGATACTCGGCTGCGCGGGTGGCGGCTCCAATTTTGCGGGTATTGCCTTTCCATTCATCGGCCAGCAATTGCGCGGCGGGCCCAACGCCAAGAAACGCCGCATCGTCGCGGTCGAGCCGGCGGCCTGCCCGAGCCTGACGCGCGGCAAATACGCCTACGATTTTGGTGATACCGCGCACCTGACGCCGCTGACCAAGATGCACACGCTCGGCAGCACTTTCACACCGCCGGGTTTCCATGCCGGCGGCCTGCGTTATCACGGCATGGCGCCGATGGTGTCGCACCTGAAGGAACTCGGCCTGATCGAAGCGGTGGCTTACCACCAGAACCAGTGCTTCGAAGCCGGCGTCACGTTTGCGCGTGCCGAAGGCATCGTGCCAGCGCCGGAAGCCAACCACGCCGTCAAGGGCGCCATCGAGGAAGCGCTGCGCTGCAAACGCGAAGGCAAGAGCGAAACCATTCTCTTCAGCCTGAGCGGTCACGGCCACTTCGACATGGCCGCGTACAGCGATTACTTCGCCGGCAAGCTCACCGACCAGAATTACGATGAATCGGAGCTGGCGATGGCGCTGGCCGGCTTGCCGTCGGTGTCAGCGTGATCAAATCTGCACCCGCGTCCCCAATTCAATTACCGCGTTATTGGGCAGGCTGAAGTAATCGGCCACGCTGCCGGCATTGCGCGCCATGGTGGCAAACACCGCTTCGCGCCACAGCGCCATGCCGGAGCCGGGGCTCGGAACCACGGTTTCGCGGCTCAGGAAATAACTGGTCGCGGCGGGTTCGATCAGCAGGCCCGGTGCCTGGCAGCGGTTCAAGGCTTCGGGGATATTTGGGTCATCCTTGAAGCCGTAGTGCAGCGTGAGGCGCCAGAAACCCGGCACGAGCGCTTGCAGCTCGATCTGCTCGGCGGGCGCGATGCTCGGCTGGTCGTGGAAACGCACCGTCAGGATGATGTTGTGCTCGTGCAGCACCTGGTTGTGCTTGAGGTTGTGCAGCAGCGCCTGCGGCACGGTGTCGGGGTTGGCCACGGCGTAGACGGCGGTGCGCGGCGTGCGCTGCAGGCTTTCCTCGGCCAGCATGGTGACGAAGGGCAATAGCGGCGGGTCGTTGCGGCGGATGGCTTCGAGCAGCAGGGTGCGGCCGCGCGCCCAGGTCGCCATCAGCATGAACAGCGTCAGGCCCATCGCGAGCGGAAACCAGCCGCCTTGCATGAACTTGATCGAGCATGAGGCCACCATCAGCCCGTCCAGCAGCACCAGCGCGGCGGTGACCGGCAGTACCAGCGCCAGCGGGTAATGCCAGGCGTGACGCACCACGAAGAAGGTCAGCAGCGTGGTGATCAGCATCGTCAGCGTCACCGCGATGCCGTAAGCCGCTGCCAGTGCCGACGAGCTGCCGAATGCCACCACCGCGATGATCACCGCCACCAGCAGGATCCAGTTGACCAGCGGCACGTAGATCTGGCCGATCTCGTGCACGGAGGTGTGGCGCACTTCCATGCGCGGCAGAAAACCGAGCTGGATGGCTTGGCGCGTCATCGAATAGGCGCCGGAGATGACTGCCTGCGAGGCGATCACCGTCGCGGCGGTGGCCAGCAGCACCGCCGGCAGAATCAGGCTGTCCGGGAACATGCGGAAGAACGGGTTTTCCAGCGCGGCCGGCTCGTGCATCAGCAGTGCGCCCTGGCCCAGGTAGTTGAGCGCCAGGCCCGGCATCACCAGCACGCTCCAGGCCAGCCGGATCGGAAAACGCCCGAAGTGGCCCATGTCGGCGTAGAGCGCCTCGGCGCCGGTGACAGCCAGCACGATGGCGCCGACGGCGGCAAAGACATGCCAGCCGCGCTCGTGCAGGAAGGCCAGCGCGTGCAGCGGATTGAGCGCTGCCAGGATGGCCGGTTCGCGCAGGATCTGCAGCAGGCCGGTGGCGCCCAGCACGCCGAACCACAGCACGATCACCGGGCCGAACAGCCGCCCGACCATGCCGGTGCCCCAGCGCTGCATCACGAACAGGCCGATCAGCACCACGATGGTGATCGGCACCACGTAGGCCTTCAGCGCCGGGGTGGCGATCTCCAGCCCCTCGACCGCCGACAGCACCGAGATGGCCGGCGTGATGATGGCGTCGCCGTAGAACAGCGTCGCGCCGAACACGCCGGTGAGCAGGATGGCGCGGCGCCAGCGCGAGCCGGAGCCTTCGCGGTCGGAGGCCTGCGCTGCCAGCGCCGTGAGCGCCATGATGCCGCCCTCGCCACGGTTGTCGGCACGCAGGATCAGGATCACGTATTTGAGCGTGACCACCAGCATCAGGGCCCAGAAGATCGCCGAGACCGCGCCGATCAGGTGCATGGCATCGAGCGGCACACCGGTGGTGGGGCTGAACACTTCCTTGACGGTGTAGAGCGGACTGGTGCCGATGTCACCGTAGACCACGCCGATGGCGCCCAGTGTCAGGGCGGCCAGACCCTGGCGGTGCGGGCTGACAGGCGCTGCCGCAGGTGATGTGACCGAGGGCGCTGGCGTCGAGGGCGAGGCAGAGGCTGACATGGTGCGATCAAAAAACGTCCCCGAGGGGACCGTGTAACTTTATGCCGCCGCAGGCGTCAGGAACGCATATGGGGCTTGCAGGGTTTCAGCTGTCCGCCAAGCGGTAGCCCACGCCGGGCTCGGTGAGCAGGAAGCGCGGCTCGGCCGGCTCCAGCTCGATCTTGGCGCGCAACTGTGCCATGTACAGGCGCAGGTAGTGCGTGTGCTCGGTGAACTCTGCCCCCCAGACATCGCTCAGCAAGGCGCGGTGCGTGACCACCTGGCCGGTGTTGCGCACCAGCCGCGCCAGCAGCTTGTATTCGGTCGGCGTCAGATGCAGCGGCTCGCCGCGCAGGCTGACGCGGTGCAGGCTGAGGTCGATGTCCAGGCCATCCTGCTGATAGTGTGTGATGGCCGGGCTGACGGTGGTGCCGCGATGGCGCAGCGCCACCCGCATGCGCGCCAGCAGCTCGCCGACGCTGAACGGCTTGGTCAGGTAGTCGTCGGCGCCAGCGTCCAGCAGGCCGATCTTGCGGCTGTCCGACTGGTGCGCCGAGATCACCAGCACCGGCGTGCTGCGGTGCTGGCGCAGCTCGGCCAGCAGGGTGTCGCCGTTGCCGTCCGGCAGGCCCAGGTCGAGCAGCACCAGATCGACCGGTGCGTGCTGCAGCAGCGCGCGGGCTTCGGCCACCGAGGCGGCGGTGCGCACCTGGTGGCCTTCCACTTCGAGTGCGGAGGCGAGCATCTGGCGCAGTTCGCGGTCGTCCTCGACCAGCAGGATCTGGATCATGAGCCGCTCTCGGTGGTGGTTTCGGTGGCCGGGGCCGCCAGCGCGGGCGCCGTGAGCAGCGGCAGGCGCAGCTCGAAGCTGCTGCCGCCGTGACCACGGGCGCGCACGCTCAGCAGGCCGCTGTGCGCTTCGGCAATCGCGCGGCAGACCGCCAACCCGAGTCCGGCGCCGCGCCGGGAGCCGCTGCCGGCGCCGCGCTGGAACATCTGGAAGATGTGCTGGCGCTCAGACGGCGGCACGCCGGGGCCACGGTCCTTGACCGCCAGCAGCAACTGGCCGTCCAGACTGCGGGCCACCAGCTCGACCGGGCTGTCGCTGTACTTGAGGGCGTTATCGACCAGGTTCTCCAGCAGCTGGGTCAGCAACTGCGCATCGACCCGGATCAGCGGCAGGCCGGGTTCGAGCCGTGCGCGCACGCGCCGCTGCGGATCGCGCCGGCGCACCCGAGCCAGTACCGCGCCGACCAGTTCTTCAAGCGATTCCCAGTCCTGGTGCAGTTCGACCTGACCGGCTTCCAGCCGCACCAGTTGCAGGGTGTTGTCGGCCATCGCGGCCAGGGCGCGGGTTTCGTCCTGGATCTGGGTCAGCAGTTGCTGGCGGCGCGCTTCAGTCAGGCGGTCCGACTGGCTCTCCAGCGACGAAGCGGCACCGAGGATCGAGGCCAGCGGGGTGCGGAAGTCGTGCGAGATCGCCGCCAGCAAGGCGCTGCGCAGCGCCTGCGCCTGCGCTTCGCGCTGTGCCGCTTCAGTGCGGCGTGTCAGGTGGTGGCGGTGCAGGGCGGCGCCGAGCATGTCGCACAGCACTTGCAGATGCTCGCGCCACTCGGCGGGCGCTTCATCGGTCGGCAGCCGCAACAGGGCGGCGCCCCAGATGGCGGGCGTGGCGGTGGCGGGTTGGCCGGCTGATTTGCCGGCCCGGATGGCGGCCAGCAGGGTTGGGTTGCTGTCGGCGCCCGCTGCGATCAGCGGTGTGGTGGGCAGGGCTTCGAGTTGCGGTCCTCGCACCGGCAGATACCAGGCCGACAGCTCGCTGTGCAGACCGGTGCCGGCGCCAAACGGGCGGCCGCCGCGCAGGCACAGCCACAGGCCGGCGGTTTCGGCGGCGTCGGGCTGGCCGGACCACCAGGCCGCGCTCGCGTCATCCAGGGCCGGGCGTTCGCCGCGCAGCACCAGCAGGGCGGCGCCGTCGGGTGAGAGCGGCTGCAGCGTCTGGTGCAGCGCGGCCGCCATCGCCTGCGGGTCGGTGGCGGCGCGCAGCGCTTCACCGAGCTGTTGCAGCTGGCGGGCTTCGTCGGCATGGCGATCGGCCAGCGCGGCTTGCAGGCGCAGGCGCGACATCAGCAGGCTGATCGCCATCGACACCGCCAGCATGGCGCCGAGCAGCAGCAGGTTCTGATGGCCTTCGACGCTGAAGCTGCCGCGTGGCGGCACAAAGGCCCAGTTGAACAGCGCCACCCCCGCCAGCGTGAACAGCGCCGAGGCCCAGGCCGGCAGCCAGAACGCCACCAGCGTGCTGGCGAGCACAAACACCATCGCCAGGTTGGCCAGATCGACCGCCGGGTCGAGCGCGCGGGCGATGCCGTGCGCCAGTGCCAGGCAGAGCAAGGCGCCAGCGGCGGCGATCAGGCGGGTCTGCCAGCGGGTGCGCCAGCGCCGCCGGGCCAGGAGTAGCAAGGTGTCCATGCCTGCAAGGTAGCAGGCATGACATCAGGATGGCATCAGGATTGGCGGGCGCGGCGTCAATGCAGCGCTGGCAGGCTGCGCAGCGTCTTGACCGCACCTTCGCCCATCGCGGCGCCAAAGCGCTTGGCCAGGCGTTCGGCGACGTTTTCCTTCGGCGTGTAGTCGATGATCTCTTCGGCCTTGACCACTTCGCGGGCGACGTAATCGAGGTTGCCGAAACCGTCGGCCAGACCCAGCTTGACGGCTTCTTCGCCGTTCCAGAACAGGCCCGAGAAGGTGTCCGGGCCTTCCTTCAGGCGCTTGCCCCGGCCTTGCCGCACCACGCTGATGAACTGGTGGTGGATCTGGTCGAGCATCGCCTGGGCGTAGCCGCGCTGCTTGTCGGTCAGCGGCGAAAACGGATCCAGCATGCCCTTGTTGCTGCCGGCGGTGATGAGGCGGCGCTCGACGCCGACTTTTTCCATCACGCCGGTGAAGCCGAAGCCGTCCATCAGCACGCCGATCGAGCCGACGATCGAGGCCTTGTCCACGTAGATCGCGTCGGCCGCGACGGCGACGTAATAGGCGCCGGAGGCACAGCTCTCCTCGACCACGGCGTAGACCTTCTTGCCGTGCTTGGCCTTGAGGCGGAGGATCTCGTCGTTGATGATGCCGGCCTGCACCGGGCTGCCGCCAGGCGAGTTGATGCGAATCACCACGGCTTGCGCGCCTTCGTCCTCGAAGGCATTTTTCAGGCCGGAGAGCAGAAATTCGGCGCTGGCGGTGCTGTCGGCGGCGATCTCGCCACGCAGTTCGACCAGCGCGGTGTGCGGCGTGGTGGGGGAGGCGCTGTGCTCAGCCTGCCGGGCCAGCATCCAGACCATGCCGCCGATCACGATCAGCCAGCCGAGCCGGAAGAAGCGCCGCCAACGCCGGTCGCGCCGCCGGTCCTGCAGATATTCGGCAGCGAACTGCTCGATGAGTCCGTCGAGGGTGGCGCGCGAGACGGCGGCCGTCGGCTCCGGTGCCGGGGGTGCGGCGGGGCTGGCTGCGATGGGGCTCGGGCCGGGAGAGAGGCTCCCTGACGGAGGGGTCGGCGCGTTCGGGTCGGGTTGTTCGGTGCTCATGGTGGGCTGCGTGCGCCGCGTTCAGGGGCTCTGGAGGGGATCGGCCGGGGTTACTCGTCGGCAAAGGCGGGGCTGAAGTGCGCGCAAGGATACCAATAGACGCGGCCATCCTGCTCGCCGACCTGCAGGCGCTGCAGATGCTTGCCGTTGCAAGGTCCACCGACACAATGGCCGTTGCTCGGCGCATACAGCGCGCCGTGGATCGAACAGATGATCCAGCGGCGGCTGTCGTCGAGAAATTCGCCCGGCTGCCAGTCCATCTCGGTCGGCACGTGGGCGCAGCGGTTCAGGTAGCCGACCAGCCGGCCTTCGAAGCGCAGCACGAAGCCGCGCGCCGGCTGGCCGTATTCGAGCAGGTCGAATACATGGGCGCGGCCGCTTTCTTCAAGTTCGGCCGACGCGCACAGGGCCACGCCCTGGCTGGAGGTAGTGCTGCTCATGCCAATGCTCAGGATGGACGGGTGAGGTGCTTCAGGCGTGTGCCTGCAGCCAGGCGTGCAACTCGGCGACGTCGTGCGCCACCAGCAGCGGCGCCAATTGCTGCAGTTGCTCAGGCTCGTGCGCACCGTAGGTCACGCCGATGCTGGCGGCACCAGCGTTGGCCGCCAATTGCAGATCGTGAGTGGTGTCGCCGATCATCAGGGTGCGCTCGGGCTCGACGCCGAACTCGCGCATCAGCTCCTGCAGCATCTGCGGATTGGGCTTGGAGGCGGTCTCGTCGGCGGTGCGGGTGGCGTCGAACAGGCCGTGCAGCTCGGAAGTGTCGAGCGCCGCGTTCAGGCCGAGCCGGCTTTTTCCGGTCGCCACGCCGAGCCAGTGGTGACGCAGTTTCAGCGCCTGCAGCATCCCCAGCACGCCCGGGAACAGCGTGAGCTGGTGCTGGTCATTGAAATAGTGGTGCCGATAGCGCCGACCCAGCTCGGGGTAACGCTCGGCGCTCAAACCCGGCACGGCGTGCTTGAGGGCGTCGTTCAGGCTCAGGCCGATCACGTAGGCGGCGGCGGCGTCGCTCGGCACCGACACGTCGAGGTCGCGGCAGGCGGCCTGGATGCAACGCACGATCAGGGCGGTGGAGTCGAACAGCGTGCCGTCCCAGTCGAACACGATCAGATCGAACTGGCGCGGGCGCGCGCCGGAGGTGGAGTGGCTCATCAGGATCAGGCGGTCAGCGGTCGAGGCAGCAGATTGAGCAGTGTCGCGCATTCGGGTGGCAGCGGTGCCGCCAGCTCGATGCGAGCCCCGCTGGCGGGATGGTCGAAGGCCAGCGCGCGCGCGTGCAGGAACATGCGCTCGAAGCGGCAGCCGGGCACCGCCTCGCCGCGTGCCAGCGACTTGTTGCGAGTGAAGTCGCCGTATTTGTCATCGCCGATGATCGGGTGGCCTTCGTTCTGCAGATGCACCCGGATCTGGTGCGTGCGGCCGGTCTTGATGGTGACGTCGAGCAGGCTGTAGCCGGCAAAGCTCTGCACCACCCGCACCAGGCTGATCGAGCGGCGGCCGTCGGCGTGGTCGGCCGCGACGGCGCGCACCCGGCGCTCGCCGGCCGCATCCAGATATTTGTGCAGCGCCACGTCGATGACCTTGCGCGCCACCGGCCAGGTGCCGATGACCAGCGCGCAATAGGTCTTGCCGGTCTCGCGCTGGCGGAACTGGTCCTGCAGCGCGGTCAGCGCACTGCGCTTCTTGGCGATCAGCAGCAGGCCGGAGGTTTCCTTGTCGAGCCGGTGCACCAGCTCCAGGAACTTGGCTTGCGGCCGGGCGCGGCGCAACTGCTCGATGACGCCGAAGCTCACGCCCGAGCCGCCGTGCACCGCCACGCCGGCCGGCTTGTCGATCACCAGCAGGTGCTCGTCCTCGAACAGGATCGGGAATTCGCGTGCCGGTACGGCCGCAGCGGCCTCCGGATCCGGCTGCGTCAGGCGCAGCGGCGGCACGCGCACCTCGTCACCGCTGTTGACGCGGGTGTCGGCGCCGGCGCGGCCCTTGTTCACGCGCACCTCGCCGCTGCGGATGATGCGGTAGACCAGCGTCTTGGGCGCACCTCTGAGCTCGCGCAGCAGGAAGTTGTCGAGCCGCTGGCCGGCGCTGCCCTCGTCCACCACCAGATGGCGCACCTGGGCGGCTACCGCCACCGCCGGCGCCGCTGGCGGTTGGTGGGCTAGCACGGACCGCGCCGTCGCGGTGTGCTTTTCAGACCCACTGGCAGGGGGGGAACCCGCTGTTTTTCGTGAGGTCTTTCGCACTGAGCTTGCCCCTATAATCTTTCGCACCACATTCGCGTTGTAAGTGTTTGATTTGTCTGAGTTTACCGGGCACTGCAAAGCGGGGTGGCGGATGCCCATCCGGCGCACGATCGGTGCGGGGTCGGCGTCCCAGGTGATGCAGTGCGTTGTCGCACGACGGGGCCGACTCCCAAGGTGAGCCGGCAAGTCCTGTGACAGCGCGCCAGAGTCCACGTAGCCAGAACACTGATCCAAGGTTTTTTCGGCTGTAGCCGCTCAAGCGGCTGCAGTTTGCGTCCGACCAGAGACGCACCGTTTGCATGCACGAGTCCCTGCAGCCACTGTCCGGTTCGGCCCCGCTTGCGCGAATTTGCGCGAGCCGCCCCTGCGCCCGCTGATGCGGGCCCCCGACATGGCCTTTGTGCCCTGCCCGCCTGAAGGTTGGCATCACACATTAGGTCCGACTCGTCTGCGCCGGTTTTGCTCTGGTCCACGCACGCGCCAACGCTGCGCCATTGCGGTACCACGGGGTCAACCCCTGATGACCCATGCCCGCGCAGTCCAGGGCGATTCCTTTGCGGTTCGGCAGCGTTGTCTCGTGCATCGACGTGATGTTGCCGGCAGCTCCATGAGCTGCCGGTGATGGTGTCTGCATGAGCGTCGGGCGGCATGACCGCCCGCGCAGGAGAAACACGCATGAAACGCATGCTGATCAATGCCACGCAGCCGGAAGAGCGGCGTCTGGCGATCGTTGACGGCCAGAAGCTGGTCGACTTCGAAACCGAGATCGAGGGGCGCGAACAGCGCAAGGGCAACATCTACAAGGCGGTCGTGACGCGCGTCGAGCCGTCGCTGGAAGCCTGTTTTGTCGATTACGGCGAAGACCGCCACGGCTTCCTGCCGTTCAAGGAAATCTCGCGCAGCTACTTCCGTGACGGCGTCGATGTGCGTTCGGCGCGCATCCAGGACGTGATCCGCGAGGGCCAGGAACTGCTGGTCCAGGTCGAAAAAGAAGAACGCGGCAACAAGGGCGCGGCGCTGACCACCTTCGTCAGCCTGGCCGGGCGCTACCTGGTGCTGATGCCGAACAACCCGCGTGGTGGTGGCGTGAGCCGTCGCATCGAGGGCGAGGACCGCGAAGAGCTGAAAGAAAACCTGGAGCAGCTCGACTACCCGAAGGGCATGAGCCTGATCGCGCGCACCGCCGGCATCGGCCGCACCGCGCCCGAGCTGCAGTGGGACTTGAACTACATGCTCAAGCTCTGGACCGCGATCGATGACGCGGCCAAGGGCGGGCGGGGTGCATTCCTGATCTATCAGGAGTCGTCGCTGGTGATCCGTGCGATCCGCGACTACTTCACCGCCGACATCGGCGAGATCCTGATCGACACCGACGACATCTTCGAGCAGGCGCGTCAGTTCATGCTGCACGTGATGCCGGACACCGCGAACCGCGTCAAGCGCTACCGTGATGACGCGCCGCTGTTCAGCCGCTTCCAGATCGAGCACCAGATCGAGACCGCGTTCAGCCGCACGGTGAACCTGCCGTCCGGCGGCGCGATCGTGATCGACCACACCGAAGCGCTGGTCGCCATCGACGTCAACTCGGCGCGCTCGACGCGCGGCGGTGACATCGAAGAAACCGCCACCCGCACCAACCTCGAAGCGGCCGACGAAATCGCCCGCCAGTGCCGCCTGCGTGACCTGGGCGGCCTGATCGTGGTCGACTTCATCGACATGGAGGAGAGCAAGAACCGCCGCGAAGTCGAAACCCGCCTGCGCGACGCGCTGCGCTTCGACCGTGCCCGCGTGCAGTTCTCGTCGATCAGCAAGTTCGGCCTGCTGGAGCTGAGCCGCCAGCGCCTGCGCCCGGCTTTGAGCGAAGGCAGCCACATCACCTGCCCGCGTTGCAATGGCACCGGCCACATCCGCGACACCGAGTCGTCGGCTCTGCAGATCCTGCGCATCATCCAGGAAGAGTCGATGAAGGAGCACACGGCCGCCGTGCACGTGCAGGTGCCGGTGGAGGTGACCTCGTTCCTGCTCAACGAGAAGCGCACTGAAATCACCAAGATCGAGTTCAAGCAGCGCGTCACCGTGCTGCTGGTGCCCAACAAGCACCTCGAAACGCCGAACTACAAGCTGGAGCGCCTGCGCCACGACGATCCGCGCCTGGAAAACTTCAGCGCCAGCTACACGATGATCGAGGAGCCGGAAGACGAAGTCGGCATCACTCGGCGCGAGAAGAACGTCAAGCCCAAGCAGGAGCCGATCATCAAGGGCGTGCTGCCTGATCAGCCGGCTCCGGTCGCGCCGCCCAAGCCGGCGTCGGTGCCAGTGCCGGTCGCTGCGGCGCCGGTCGTGGTGGCGGTGGTCCCCGTACCGGCCGCTGCCCCGGCGGGCGGTGGCTTCTTCGGCTGGCTCAAGAACCTGTTCGGCAGCACGCCGGCCGCCGCGCCGCAGCCGCTGGTCAAACCGGTGGTGGTGGCTCCGGTGGCTGCCAGCGTTGCACCGGCCGTGCCGGAAAACCGCGAAGGCCGTGACGGCCCGCGTCGCGGTGGTCGTGGTGGTCGCGACGGTGGCCGTGACGGCAGTCGTGAAGCCAGCCGCGAAGGCAATCGTGAGGGCCGCGAGGCCCGCGAACCGCGCCGTGGCGATCGTCCGGAACGTGGCGAACGTGCTGAGCGTGCCGAGCGCGCCCCGGAAGTCGTCAGCCAGGCCGGCCAGGGCAACCGCCCCGAGCGGGCTGAGCGCGACGCCAAGGAGCCGACCGGCAGCGAACGCCGTGGTGGCCGAGGCAACGACCGCCGCCGCAACGAGATCGTCAACGAAGTCGCCAGCGAGACCACCGCTCCGCTGGCCCCGCGCGCACCGCGTGAAGGCCGCGAAGGACGTGACAACCGCCGTGTCGCTGCTGCGGCCGACGTGGTCGTGAACGAGCCGGTGCCGCTCGGCGTTGAAGCCGGCGTGCCGAGCTTTGACGACACCCAGCCGCAACCGCCGGATGTGGCCGGCCAGGGCGAGTCGGAGCGCGACGCTGCGAACCGCCGTCGCCGTGGTGGCCGTGGTGGTCGTGGTCGCCGTGATCGCGAAGAAGTGCGTGCCGAAGGTCAGGAAGGCCAGGACGGCCTGACGCCGCCGGCCGGTGTCGAGGCGCCGCTGGCGCTGGATGCCAACGGCAATCCGGAAGCCGCCGCGCTGGCTGAAGCTCGCTCCGACGGTCTGGATGCCCAGGCTGAGGAAGCGCGTGAAGAAGGCCGTCGTCGCCGTCGCAACCGCCGTCCGCGTGACGAGGCTGCTGTCGGTGACGCCCCGGCTGACGCCGGTGTGGCCGAGCTGGCCTCGGGTGCGGTGGCCGTGGCTGCCGTCGCCGGTGCCGTCGAGCTGGCCCAGCCGAGCGAGCCGGTGAGTGCGCCTGTGGCTGCGGCCGAGCCGGTCCAAGCCGAAGCGCCGCTGCAAACCGTGGCCGAAGCCCCGCTGCAAGCCGTCGCTGAAACGCCGGTGGCCGAGCTGCCGCCGGTGGTGGTGGCCGAGCCGGTTGCCGTGGTGGCGGCTGCACCGGCCCCGGTTGCTGCGCCGGTCGAACTGGCACCGCAGCCTTTCGTGCTGCCGATCGACACGCTGCACACCATCGCCCGGGCCGGTGGCCTGGAGTGGGTCAACAGCGACGCCGACAAGGTCCGTGCGGTGCAGGCAGCGATTGCCGCCCAGCCCAAGCCGGTGCATGTGCCGCGCGAGCCGCGTCCCATCATCGTGCTGGATGACGGCCCGCTGGTGCTGGTCGAGACCCGTCGCGATCTGGCCGGCATGACGCTGCCGTTCGAGACCGCAGCGCAGCCGGTCGAGCACGCCTGAGCCTCGGCTGCCGGCCTCGCGGTCGGCGGCTGACAGAGTGCTGCTCCCTTCCACGCCGTCGCGGCCTTCCCAGGCCCGGCGGCGTGTTCATTTGTGCGGTGCCTGGCACCGACCACCATCACGCCGATGGACGCTGTTTTTGTCTTGCTGGACGACTGCGCCGCCAGCCCGAGCGCGCCGCGCAGTCGCCTCTACACCGAGCTGGTGCGCGAGCACCGCTGCACCGACGCCCGCCAGCTCGATGCCGTCTGGGCCGCAGCCGACGCCGATCTGCGCGGCGGCCTGCACGCCGTGCTGCTGGCCGACTACGAGTGGGGCGTGGCGCTGCAGCTCGGCCGGCCGGCGGTGCTGGCCGCGCCCGAGGCGCCGCCCGGCGCGCTGCGCCTGCTGATGTTCCGCCACTGTGCCCGGCTGGAC